>CAVWUT010000008.1:0-148535 GCA_963758285.1 Terriglobia bacterium
ATTGGTGATATACTTGTTGCCTATGAGACGTGCCACCGTGACCATTCCCGATGACCTCGCGAAGGCTGTGGAAAGCTATGTCCAGGCTCAGGCGCGCCCCCCCCTCACCGCGGTTGTTCAGGCCGCCTTGCGCCAATACTTGACCGAACGCGGCTACCTGCGGGCGGCAGGCCCGCTGCGCATTACCCCTCTGAGGCGTGGAAGCGGCCTACGTGACGTTGGTCAAGCGCATGACCGTTATTTGGCTGACCGATGAAGCGGACCGTCCTCGCCGATACCGGTCCGCTTTACGCCGCTATCGACCCGGACGACGCACACCACGCGCGGGCCCAGCGCGAGTTAAGCGACTTGCCCACGACGAGCGTGAGGTGATCGTCGCCTACCCAACGCTCCTGGAAGCTTATACCCTGGTGCTCTATCGCTTGGGGATTCAGTCTGCCTCTGCATGGTTAAATGACATCCTTAACGGGGCGGCTCTGATCAACCCCACGCCCGAGGACTATCACGAAGCAGTGACAAAGCTCCTCGCTTTGCCCGACCAGGCAATCACGCTTTTTGACGCGACGGCGGCAGTCTTGGCCAGCCGCTTGGGGGGATGGAGGTTTGGACTTACGATCATCACTTTGATGTCATGCGTGCCCCCGTATGGCGCTAGCGTTACCCCCCGAGATCAAGCTCGAGGAGCGTCACGGTGAAAGGCGCGAAGGCATAATCAAAGTCCTTGCCGCTGGCCGTCACGGGGCTTGTAACCGGAGTAATCCTGTTGGGGTCGTCTCGGCTATTCATGACTTCGGGAGTCCCGGCTGCTTCGCGATCTCTCAGGATGTAAACCGTGCCGCCTTTCATCGAGGCAGGGAAATCCACGAGATGAAATCTCAGTTGCCTTGCCTCTGCGGTTGAGTTGACGCCGTAGATGCGCAACGTCTTGCCGTCTTCACTCAGGGTGACGCTCAGATCAGGTTCCTGGAGATGCCACGGAAGCGAGGTGGTGCGCTCGACCCGCAGCGGGTAGGAGCCTGCGGCCCGCGTATAGAGTTTCTGGGAGTAATAGGTGGGCGCAAGATAGAGCCAGCCTGGGCCAGGGAGTATAACGCCCGAGCCAAAGCTGTCCACGAGGTTGGACCGGATGGCGATCTCAGCCAGGTCCGCGTAGCGGTGCAGCAGGTTCTGGTAGCGCGAGCAGCTCAACGCGTTCCCCAGAGTCTGGAGCATTCCCCGCGTGAGCCCCATCTGCCCTGCCGTCGTGTTCCATTCCGTAACCGCAACCCGGACGTTCCTTCCCGCTCGGTAGCGTGCGATCTGCTCGTGGAGAAACTTGAAATCCTCGTCCTTCCCAGTCAGGTCTCCGCAATCGTAGTGATGGGGGCAGAGATAATCGAGATATCCGCCACCCTCGCGCAGCGTGTCGGCGAAAGGAAATGAAGAAAGCACTTTGAGGGTGGGATCGACTCTACGCATGGCCTCCGCAAAGGCGCGCACGGAGGCGTCGTATTGAGGCCCGCCGATTTCATTTCCGATCTGCCAGTACTTCACCCCGTAGGGCGCCGGGTGGCCGTTTTGCGCCCGCACCTTCCCCCAATGGGTTTGGGGGGCGCCATTGAAATACTTCTCACCTCGGCTGCGACATCCGTCGGCGTCTTGCCCGTCCAGCGAACGCAGACCAGAGGCTCTGCGCCGACATATTGACAGAAGCTGAACGAATTCCTCGACCCCGATAAAGTTCGGCTCCAGGCCGCGCCAGGGCATTGTCGTGTAAGGCACACGCGCGTCCCAGGAACCAATGCACTTGTCCCACTCAAAAACTTCCAGCGAGCTCCCGCCAAACCTGATGACCCCCGGCGTCATTGCCTTGAGCGCACCCACGACATCGGGACGCCAGATTCCAAGCACCGCATCTTCTTCGATCAAGTAGATTCGGTCCAGCCACAAGGTTCCCGGACCTTCAAACTCAATGTTCAAAGTGGCGTTCTGGACGTCGCGTGTCGCCCGCAGCAAGGCTTCCGCACCCTGCCAGTTCTCCCCGGCGCGACCGAGCGAAACAGGACCGGCAACCCTGGCGCCATCGCCATTTAGGGAAGCCCACACCCGAACGTTTCCTCGACCTCTCACGTGCAGTCGAAGCCGATAACCCATCCCCTTCCGAAGATAGAAGCCATCCGTGAAATTCCCGCCCGCGCCCGCGCCACGGGAAGTTCGATCTTCTGCGAGCGTTTGCCGTTGAAGGGATTCTCGGTATCGAGTGAGTACTTCGCCACGTGCACGGCTCCATCGGGGTACCAAGCCCGGCTTGTCGATTTCCCTCTTGTAGCTGGGCAACCAGCTCGACTTTCGACTTCGAAGCTCGTGGATTCGACTTGCTGAGCGAGCATGGAAGGGAGAAGGCGGCATAAGGGCTCGATGAATTCGCCGCACTGCTTGAGTTCGATGGGCAGCTTGCTGAGCTTCTGGTAAAAAATTCGAATGTCCTTCTCGGCAGGCCTGGTAAGGGGTTCCAGTCGAAGGCCATCGAACCAGACTCTGCCCGCGCTCTTTTCAAGCCCTACCAGAACAATGTCAACGTCTTCCGGAGTAGGGGCCTCGAAGACAACCTCTTCGTGCCGCCAAGGCGACGTGCCGGACATCGAGCTGCTTCTGCCCAGTACCCCTTCCCGCGAGTCAATCACGATCTGCCCGCCCCCGCCCCCGCGCCCATCCCGCGGACGCGGGACGAGATTCTCAGTCTTGATCCAGATGCGGGCGCGCCAAAGGGTGCCGGCCGGAAGAACGATCCACTGGTTCAGAGCATAGCTTGCCGGTTCGCGGGCCTCGATAAGCAGGGATTGCCTTCCCTCTTTCGCTTCCGTCGAATCCACGCGGACCTGCACGCCCCTGCCTTCTTGCGCGGGCGTGTTCACCTCCCAGCCGGCAAGGATTTCGGAGGCCCCGAAGCCCGGATTCTGGAGCTGCGGCGCGCTCAGCGCCATTGCTAAGAGCAAAGCTGGAAGCATCGTGTATAGTCTCCTGTCGAACCCCTATCCTATCGCAGCATCACGCCTCGCAACAGCAGGCGAGCCGGGAAGAGAAGCGTCAGCGCGGAGCTCGCCAGCAATGCCATGCTCAGGACACCGAAGGCGTAAACGAAGTTCCCTGTTCGCTGATTGAAGTACCCGACGGCCAAAGGGCCGAAGTACTCCCAGAGCCCCGATGGCGTTGATCAATCCCATTGCCGACCCGCAACGGCGCGAGGGAAAATCTCTCCCGGAATCGCCCAAAAAGGTCCCAGTGCGCCATAAATCCCCGGGCCCACCAGGCAGATGAGGACGAAGCAAAGTAGCGCCGATCGCTCGCTGGCAAGTACCGCGCCAATAAGAAAGACACCCGCCCAGGCCAGCGGCACGACCACGTGCAGGCGCCGCTCATCGGTCCGGTCGGAATGGCGGGAGACGAGGACCATCGAGTCGAGGAAGCCACGGGACGGGTCACGACGCATGGCACGCTAAGTGTGATTTGGATTCTTGGTCTGGTACTCGGCGTAGTCTGGCACCGGCGCGCTCGATGCAACCGCTCAGATGCGATCACTTTGGATACGGTTAGTCTATTGAAATTTATGATCGCGCGGGCAAAAAGGGATCTGCGTATCGCACGGTGGCTCTATGCCGGTGTCCCCTGCGGCGCTGTGGCTGGCTTCTTAGCGGTAAAGCTTGCAGGCATCGGCGCGTCGCCGAATGCAATTGCTGTTCCTCCGCGCCTGCACCTGATCGAGACGGGCGCTCGTGTAGCCGCTCTGATCGCCATGACGGTGACCGGCGTCATTCTGGCACGTTCCAGGCGCCTTCAGGTTCAGGAACTCAGCGAAAAGCTGAGATTAATCAAAGCAGACCTGTAAGATTTGCGTTGATGGCGCGACTGGAGTACTGACGGCTGGCCACAAATGGCGGTGCGATCTGTTCTTCAGGAGAAACCAATGCTCAAAAAACTCAATGCAAACATCATCGTTGCTTTATGCGCAAGCTGCGCCATAATCGCGTTTAAGTTCTACGAACGTCATGCAGCCTCGCCCATAGTGCCCGCAGGCGTGTTTTACGTCGCGGCGGCCGTGATCTGCTTGCCACGTGTCTTCTACGCCTTATTGCGGCACAAGGTTTGCAGAAATAAGGTGCTGAACATAAGCTAACTCCTCGTGTTCGTGCCAGAGGCCGCCGCCTCGGTTGGAAGAATTTCGGCAGCTTAGCTGGCCAAGTGGGCATAAATGGCGGGTCCAAGCTACCCACGGAAGCTATCCATAAGCTACGTCAGTAGCTTGGCTTGGTCAGGCAAGGGACGGTCCGTATCGCGCTCGCGCCGGAAAATCGGCGTTGCGTGGCCACGGTCGAGCGACCGTTTTCGTTCGACGGGGACGGCTCTGCCGAAGGGTGCCGCGAAAAAGCAACAAAACGAGGTTTTGTTGCAAAACGGCCATGCGGGAAACCGGGAGAAGCCGGTCGTTTGCACAAAAGGAGACAGTCCCGCCAGAATGTCTCCTATTGAACCGCGCCCAGCGCAAACTCTCGCCAGATCAAGGGCAGGGGAGTGAGCGTTGCAGCCGCTCAATCTCCGGGATGATCTCCGCCAGGTTCCCCACTCATCCGCGATAAGAATGCGCAAGGATACGGCAGTCAACTCGTCGGCCTGGGTAGGCCCAGGCGGATCTGCTTTGCCAAAACTGTGAGGACGTCCTGAACCAGGGAGGGGAATCCTGGATCGCTGACAAGCTAGCCACGTGGGAGAGAACCTTTCCCCTGTATGACCTTCTTACGAAGTACCCACCCGACTTCGATCAAGAAGGGCTGGCTGTTTATTTCGCGGCCAAAAATCCAGAAATCAAAGTGAACAAGCTGACTCACTTTGCCATCGGCATGTTTTGGAAGGCATCGGTACATTCATGGAGCGGCACTCAGAGTGAGCCACGGATCAATCTCGGACCGTATTCCGAGAAGATCCGAACGTGGCTCAGGGGCGAGAACGAGTTCCCGAGGCATATGTATCTTATCGCCGTTGTTTCTCGTCCACTTTCGTGCACAGATCACTCTCAATGATCCGTATGAAGGGGTACGCGAGCCCTGGCGCACCTTCTTAGTTCATGTCCCCGGCCTGATGTTCACGCTCGCCGTCGGGAAAACTGTAGACGAATCCCTACGCCAGTTGTGCATCCACGACAATCCTGGGAATCCGATTAGCGTTTCTGATTGGGTAACAGGGCAGTTTGAGCAATTAATGGTTAGAACGCTTCGAAAAGCGCACAAGACGCAGGCGTATTTGAGGTCAAAAGCAAAGGTTGACGAAGAACGAAGGAGTTTAAAGCCCGATTTGTAAGAGCTGTATTGTTTTCTCCAGTTTTCCCGTGAAAATAATTGCGCCTTTCAGTTGGCTGGGTTCATACTCGGGAAAGCAACTGAGGCACGCTCACCTCGAAACCCTTGGCGATGACCTCCAGCGTTCTCAAGCAAGGCTCCCTTTTCCCGCGTTCCAGTCTGACAGGAAGCTCCGATCCATGCCCAGGTGGACGGCCAGGTCTGTCTGGGTCAGCCCTCGTTCTACCTGCAGCTGTCGTCATAGAACATAAGGGCATCTGTGCTTAGCTCCAGCGAGTGTGCTTTGAGAAACTCCGTTCCAAGAGTTGTCAGCGCGAGTTGCAGAGCTTGATCAAAGGGATCAAGGTGGTATTATCCCGTCGGACAAGGAGTTGCGACAATCTTCCTAGTGCGGAGTGTGCGACCGTGGGCAAAGCCGAATTCAAAGTCAATTCCATTTCCGAGTTTTCCGGCATTGCAGCTCAGCTTAGAGACCAGTGGTTCCCCAACGAAAAGACGTGCCTGCCATGGTTCCGCGGCCACAAACACGCAGATTGGAAGCTAAGACCGAAGCTGTATTGAGCGCGCACTCCCGACAGGGGAATACGAGTAATTGAGGATGAGATCCGCCAAGAGTTCATGATGCGCGCACCCAGCCTGAGCGAAGAAAAACCGCAGAACGATTGGGACTGGTACTTTCTGATGCAACATTCGGGCGCGCCCACTAGATTGCTGGATTGGACAGAGAGCGCACTCATTGCACTCTACTTTGCGGTCAGAGACAATCGAGGCGAACGGGATGCTGCAGTTTGGATTCTCGACCCTTGGTGGTTGAACAGGTTAGTCGTCAGCGAACGAGAAGTCATCCCACCTGGGGCGGAGAAAGGCCTTTTTAAGGCTGATCAAAACAGATACAAACCGTGGCTGCCTGATCGCTTCAGCCCAGCACCACTGAACGAATTCCCAGTCGCAGTGTACCCCACTCATATGGCGCGTCGAATCAGTACCCAGCGATCTTGCTTCACAGTGCATGGCTCTCATCCCCAGGGCATCGAGATGATCGCGGATACTACCCCCGAAAAGAGCCACCTGGCAAAGGTAATAATTCCGAGCGCTGTTGTGAGCAAGGTCACGGATGAACTTGCAATCGCTGGAATCGACGAAGTGACAATTTTCCCCGATCTGGATGGATTGGGCCGGTACTTGAACAGCGTGATGCAAGTGGAATGCGGTCAGCCCAGAATCGAGTTCAAGAAAGCGGTTGTTCCTGAGGAACTTGGCGCTCTTTGTGAGTTCGACAAGAAAGTGTTCCACGCCTTTCCAGGAGATCTTTTCAGCTTAGAGGAATGGGCACAATACGAATCCTATTGGATGATCGTGGATGGTAGGACAGTCGGCTGCTCAGCTCTTCTGCCCGATGTAGACTACGATGAGCAGCCGAAGCCGGGGTGTCTGTTCATCGGGAGCACTGGAGTGGCTCCCGAATTCCGGCGCAGCGGCTTTGGCCGGAAGCAAAAGCTCTGGCAGATTCAATATGCACAGCAACAGGGGTTTCGGCGCGTGGTTACGTGTTCACGCCTTAGCAATAATCCGATCATCCGATTGAATCTTGAATACGGCTTCGAAATTCGGGAACTCAGCCCCGACTACTACTCTGATCCCGCTGCACCTGCGCTTGTCATGGATCTCAAACTTCCCCTAGTCGAAGTGACCAGCAGTTAGCTCAATGAACTGCCCTCAGGGCTGAGGAAGTGCGACCCGAGTTCCTCCTGTCCCCTGAACTGGGCCGAAAGTCTCTTTGCCATCTTGAGCCGGAGGGGTAGAATGGCTGGCGCTCGCAGGGAGGCAATCATGGCGAATCTAAAACAACGTCGCGACTGGGTGTCGAAGATACGTTTGGCGCTCACGTTCGCGGTCGTGCTCGGCCTAGGGGCGGTTACGACCTACTCCGCGCAAGCCAAGGTCACGCTCGGAATACTGCACACCTTTATCGGAGACGGCATAGACGGGGCTCATCCCGTCGATAACGGCTTTTTGGCACGCGATAGCTCGGGAAATCTCTACGGGACGACCTTCGAAGGCGGAGCATACGGGTTTGGGTGCGTGTTCAAGTTAAGAATGAAGGCAAATGAGACTATCTTGTACGACTTTGGTGGGGGGTCAGATGGAGCGAATCCATTTGCGGGTGTAATCGTCGACAGCCAGGGTAACATCTACGGCACCACAGAAAATGGCGGGGCCTATGGATTCGGAACTGTGTTCAAAGTCAGCAAAGAGGGCACAGAGACTGTGCTGTACAGTTTTTCCGGAGGGGCGGACGGTGGAACTCCCTATTCCAGCGTCGTCTCCGACAGCTCAGGTACTCTCTACGGCACTACCTTCCAAGGTGGGACATACGGATTTGGAACTGTCTACGCAGTGACCAGCGCGGGCGAGGAGACTGTGCTCTACAGTTTCTCGAACGGGGCAGATGGAGCGTATCCGAATGCCGGTCTGATCCTCGATTCCCAGGGCAACCTCTTAGGTACCACCGTCTACGGCGGAACATACGACTTTGGAACTGTATTCTCGGTAAGCAGCACGGGAAGCGAGAACCTCTTATACAGCTTCACGGGTGGAGTGGATGGAGCGTGGCCATTTTCAGGGTTGGTCTCGGATACTAAGGGTAATCTTTACGGCACCACCGTGGGCGGGGGGAAGAGCGGTTACGGTACCGTGTTCAAGCTGAACAGCACGGGCAAAGAAACTACGCTTTGCAGCTTCACCTCGGGCGGAATCCCCTATGCTGGCTTGGTTCTTTCCAAGAGTGGCACGCTTTATGGCACGCTTGCTGGAGGGTACGGAGGCATATTCGAGGTGACGGAGGGGGGCCACGAGACAGTGCTGTACGGCTTTCGAGGCGGAGTGACGGGAGGAGACCCGATGTCTGGGTTGGTCTCCGATGGCAAGGGCGCGTACTATGGGGTTACCTACCTGGACGGGAAGTTCGACTATGAGCCCGCGTATGGAACCCTGTTCAAGCTCATTCCCTGATTCTGAATTCTGTGGTGGCTCGCGCAATAGGAGATCTTACGATGCGAATCCATGATCTGAGGATACCCACCTGCATGGGATGTCTTTCACTGTTAATCGCCGGCGTCCTCTCGCTTTCGCTGACGGCGCAGGCGCAAACCTTCAAAGTGCTGTACAAGTTTACAGGCGGCAGCGACGGAGCCGAACCTTACGCGGGGGTGGTTGCCGACGCTGATGGCAACCTGTATGGCACAACCTACTATGGCGGGTCGTCCGGCTACGGGACTGTATATGAGTTAACTCCTGGCTCAGGAGGCTGGCAAGAATCCGTGCTTCACGCGTTTACAGACGGCGAGGACGGAGGCCTTCCGTTTGCGGGGTTGACATTTGACTCCGCAGGCAATCTTTATGGTACAGCATCATCCGGAGGCACAGGGTGCGGGGGCGGTTGCGGAACGGTGTTCGAACTGTCGCCAGGCTGGTCATTCACCGTGTTGTACAACTTCCAAGGAGGGGCCGGCGGCGGGAATCCGGATGCCGGCGTCATCCTAGACCGCCACGGCAACCTGTACAGCACCAGTAACGCGGGCGGCAAGGACGGAGATGGCTCTGTGTTCGAGTTAAGCCAGGGCACGGGCGGCTGGAAGGAAACACTCCTCCACAGCTTTAACGGTAAGGATGGATGCGAACTCATTGACACTCCCATCTTCGACGCAGCGGGAAATCTGTTTGGTACAACATTGGTGTGCGGCTCCGGCGGCGGCACGGTATGGGAACTGCTCCATGGTAGCTGGAAAGAGAAGACCCTTTATTCCTTCACAGGATCCGGGGGAGACAATTCCTGGACTGGTGTGGTCTTAGATAAGGCCGGGAATATCTATGGCGTGACCCGCAGCGGTGGCAAGTACGAACAGGGGGTTGTCTTCAAGCTTGCGCCGCAATCACGAGGGAAATGGAAGGAGACCGTGCTGCACAGCTTTGAAGGAGGACCAGACGGCGACCAGCCATTCACTACACCGGTTTTGGACAAAGCCGGAAACCTGTGGGGCACAACATCATCCGGCGGCGACCTCAGCTGTGGCGCACCCTATGGTTGCGGTACCGTGTTTAAGCTAACGCCTGGCAAAGGTGGTCGCTGGAAGAAGACTATTGTGCATGCCTTTGCAGGCAACGACGGATGGGATCCTGATCTCGGCAACTTGATGATCGATGCGGCAGGCAACATTTACGGGACAACCGTTTTTGGTGGCCAAGGAGACTGTTTTAGCGGCGACGGCTGCGGCGTCGTGTTCGAAATCACTCCCTAGACGATGGCGGTCAGCGGCATCTTGCCCTGCTGGAGATCCTTGCGGCCTCGTTTGGGGGCTGGAGTCGGCGCGCATGAGTCAGGCCTGACACTGGCCGCTATCGCATACAAAATACTGGATTTAATCACGGATGTGGTGACCGCCTGATATTCCCTGAGGGATTCATGCGATTCGGGGATAAGTAGAATCGGCTGAGGTAGTTAGCCCCTAGGGTTGTCGTCCCTAGGGGCTTTTCTATGCCTTTCGCCCGACCTGAACTAACATTAGGGTGGCGGGAGGTGGCGGATGGTACGGCGGACGGGCAAATTAGGTCTTGACCATCTCGTCCGAGAGAATCACCTCCGATTGGTCTACCCTGCCGTCCAGGTCGGGCGCAATCCGCGCAATCTCCGGCCAAGCGAATGACGCGACCGGCCCGCAGATCGGGCAGGTGAGACGGCAGTCGGCGTTTCGGATTGCAATTCGGACAGCGGTAGTGGGGTCATAGCGGGCAACGAAACAGTTGCTCCTTGTCTTCTCGTGGCAACAGGCCGATAATCCAGCATTAGGCGGTCAGTCAATTAGCCTCACCTCGAAGCAAGTCAACTGACCCGTGTGGGCGGGATTTCGGTCTTTCGGAAGGCTCCTTGAGTCGAGACTCGCCCATATCCACGCAAAAGCACCACCACCCGGCTCCTTTGTCCTCTTGTGGGAAACTATGAGCATGGCAAAGAAACGAACCAAACTTGACAGGTCACAGCGCCAATCCAAGCGATTGGGAAAACAGGCTAGATGACACTCGCCGCGAATCTGCCAAAAAGAAAGCCCGCGAGGACGTGAACCAAGCCGTTGAGCGGATAAGTGAGACAAATAGTTTGGCGATCATGGACCAAATCGAAGAGCGCGAGGACAGTTGCCCTCTCTGCGGCGACATTTTCGAGCCTGGAGATGATATTGTGTATCAGCCTGGGACTGGAATCGGTTACCACAGGAGTTGCTACGAACAGGAAAACAGGTTTAAAGCGAGCTAGTGCCCGGTAAGAGCAACCGTCGCAGGCGCAAGGCCCGCATCCGGGGGCTGAAGGACTGGCTGGCAAAGCAGGGAAAAGTCTGCCGCGATAAAGCCATTGAGGATAAGGATAACAAGGAACTGGACCACCATATTTTCGAACCTCGCCAAGAATGAGTTTGGTCGCGTCTGCGACTAGGAGTGTGTCCGAGAAATCATTTTTCAGCTTACATGTTGTGGCCAGCTTCCGGCAGAGCCACAACAGGTAGCGGTCGAAATAGGCGAATTCCGAATACTCGGACACACTCCTAGGCTTGTATGGTGGCAAACAGGCACGATTCTGGCAATCCGAGACCGTTTTATTGCTTGGGGTTCACTGAGCGCTTTTGTTCACCGGCCAGCGGTCGTCAATTCGCTGCAGGATGCGCTCTGCCGTCACAATCGAATCGTAGATCGCCGCCTCAAACGCCGGTGATCGCGGCTCAGCATGCACCTGGGCCAGCCGCCGCGCAGCCAGTATCGACGCGGCGAGCCAGCCAGCCGAACACTACATTCGTAGCTCAGATTCCCTACAACCGAGAGCTGCCCTAAAACCGGGTTGGATACAATAAGAAAATTCCTGCAAGCCTCCCCGCATTCTCTTCAAGTCGTGCTGAAATTGGTAAGAATATCGCTCCTCGTCGGGATATACGACAATTCCCAAAAAGCCAAACCAGAGCAGTAAATCAATTACGCTCTGCATTTTCTCAGGAGAAACATCTGCTGTCTTCAAGCGTTCCTCTACATCCGCTCTGGACAAGACAATTGGGCATTCTATAAAAGCATACGGCACGTCAGCGTATACCGCGAATACGTCCTTACCGGTCAGGATTGCTGTCGCAGAAGTTTGGGGCCGGTAGCCAACCTCCGCGTGAGTGACCTCGTTTACAGGGACTACAAACCTGAAGCCGCGCTTCGGTACAGTCTCGATGCACTCCCGCCCGCCGTCCCACTCGCCCAGCACCTTCCGCAAAAGGAAGACGTTCTTATTGAGGTTTGCCTCCTCTACAAAGGCGTCGGGCCAGACCCGCTTCATCAGGTCGTCTTTCTCAACCAAGTGTCCGGCGTTCTCGACCAGCACAAGCAGTATTTCGGCAACTTTTGGAGCCAGGGGGACTGGCCTGCCGTCGCGCACCAAAACACGCTTCTCGGAGTCCAAGCGAAACGGACCAAACGCGTAGAAGTGCTTTGCCTGCAGGCTCATAGGGACTGCCATAAATTTGCGAAGAATTTGCCAGAACTTTGGAAGGACTTCTGAACCGCAACGGACTCACTATGCGTGACCAGTGGGGGCTGATGCGGCCTGGAAAGCCGTCCGCGGCACATTCTAAGGCCGCTTAAAACTAAGCGCAACAAAGAAACTCCACCCATGAAGGAGATTCCGATGAAAACCAACAAAACGATGCTGTGTGTAATTGGGTTCATGCTGCTGTTCACCGTGGCTGCGGCAAGTGCAGCCTTTGCACAAAACCAAACCAGCACCTTCGACGCTGCTACAAAGAGCAAAATCATCAAGTTCAATGCTCCGGGGGCGGGTGCAAGCGCCTACCAAGGCACTTTCCCCCAACCGATCAACTCGAAGGGGTGGATCGCGGGGTATTACAAAGATTCGAGCAATGTATTTCACGGCTTCTTGCGGTCTCCCGGCGGCCATTTCAAAACATTCGAGGCTCCGGGCGCAGGGACAGGCGCCGGCCAAGGCACATTCGCTGAATCCCTGAACACTGCGCGGGACATCGCGGGGTATTACATTGATTCGAGCGGTGTGTACCACGGCTTCTTGCGGTCTCCCGGCGGCACTTTCACAACATTCGAGGCTCCGGGCGCAGGGACGGGCGCAGGCCAAGGCACCTGGGCCTGGAACATCGACCCGTCGGGGACGACCATCGCGGGGAACTACACTGACTCGACCGTGTATCACGGTTTCGTGCGTGCTACCGACGGCACCATCACTGAGTTCAATGCTCCGGGCGCGGGCACGGGCGCCGGCCAAGGCACCTTCACGGCGACCGTCGACGGCATCAACCCGGCGGGCGCGATCGCGGGATCCTACCTTGACTCGAGCAGCGTCCGGCACGGTTTCGTGCGTGCTGCCGACGGCACCATTACTGAGTTCAATGCTCCGGGCGCGGGAACTGGCAGCGGCCAAGGCACAAATACCGCTGGCATCAACCCGTCGGGCGAGATCGCGGGAACCTACCTTGACGCGAGCAATGTCTATCACGGCTACGTGCTTGCCGACGGCAAATTCACTGGGTTCAGCGTTAAGGGCGCGGGCACTGGCTACCACCAAGGCACGGAACCCGAGAACATCAACACAGGGGGAGACACGACAGGGCAGTATATTGACACCAGAAATGTGAATCACGGCTTCCTGCGCATCTCCAACGGCCACATCACTACGTTTAACGTTCCGGGCGCGGGAACTGGCAGCGGCCAAGGCACTATACCCAACTGCAACAATACAGCGGATGCTATCACGGGAAACTACATCGATTCGCGCAATGTGTCTCACGGCTTCCTTCGGAAGCCGTAGGCGAGCACGGTAGTGCAGAGTTTGGCTTTTCACAAACTCTGAGACCCTTGCGCGAGTGCAGGCGTTTTCACAGCCAAATCACGGTTCAATCGGAGAAGGAGGAAATCTCAATGAAGATTCTTCGCATTAGTTGCATGTTAGTTGGATTCTTGTCTGTGGCTGTCTCGCTGTCAGCGCAGACGTTCACCTCACTGTACAGCTTCGGCGACGACGGCATCAACCCCTACGCGGGGCTGGTGCAAGCCACCGATGGCAATCTCTATGGGACGACCTTATACGGCGTCGGCGTCGGCGGCGGCTACGATTCTGTGCCGCACAACTCGCAACGTACACGTCCAACAACTCCCATATATAAACCCCCTGGGAACCACGGTCCTGATGGCACCGTCTTCAAGATCACCCCAGGCGGCAAGCTGACGACGCTTTACGGCTTCACCGGCGCGGAATACCCCATCAACCCCTACGCGGGGCTGGTCCAGGCCACCAATGGGGACTTCTATGGGACGTACGATGGCGGGGGCAACAGCGAAGGCGCGGTCTTCAAGATCACCCCCGGCGGCAAGCTGACCACGCTGCACAGCTTCGACGGCGCGGACGGCGCCAACCCCTACGCGGGGCTGGTCCAGGCCACCAATGGGGACTTCTATGGGACGACTTATGGCGGAGGGGCCAACAGCGATGGCACCGTCTTCAAGATCACCCCAAGCGGCACGCTGACGACGCTGCACAGCTTCGACGGCGCGGACGGCGCCAACCCCTACGCGGGGCTGGTCCAGGCCACCAATGGGGACTTCTATGGGACGACTTATGGCGGAGGGGCCAACAGCGATGGCACCGTCTTCAAGATCACCCCAAGCGGCACGCTGACGACGCTGCATAGCTTCGACGAAACGGACGGCGCCAACCCCTACGCGGGGCTGGTCCAGGCCACCAATGGGGACTTCTACGGGACGACCGAAGGCGGAGGGGCAGGCGATGGCACCGTCTTCAAGATTACCCCCGGCGGCAAGCTGACCACGCTGCATAGCTTCGACGAAACGGACGGCGCCAACCCCTACGCGGGGCTGGTCCAAGCCACCAATGGGGATCTCTACGGGACAACGGAGTATGACGGGGCCAACGGCGATGGCACCGTCTTCAAGATTACCCCCGGCGGCACGCTGACGACCCTGCACAGCTTCGACGGCACGGACGGCGCCAACCCCTACGCGGGGCTGGTCCAGGACACCAATGGGACGTTCTACGGGACGACGTTCTATGGCGGAGCCTACAACGATGGCACGGTCTTCAGCCTGTCTGTAGGTCTGGGCCCGTTTGTGGAAACGAACCCTACCTCCGGCAAGGTGGGAGCGGCCGTCAAGATTCTGGGAACGGATCTGGCCGGCGCGACCAGCGTCACTTTTAACGGCACGGCGGCGGTCTTCAAGGTGGTCTCGGCTTCCCTGATAAAGACCACCGTACCCAAGGGCGCGACCACCGGCACGGTCGAGGTGACGACACCCAAGGGAACGCTCAAGAGCAACGTGGTCTTTCGGGTGACGAAGTGACAGTTTGAGCCGTTCGGAATTAAGGAATACAGACCGCTCGATGTCTGGGCGGGGCTGGCTTTTCTTCGCATCCTGCCGACGGTGGTTGCGCGGTAATGTCGGGGCAACTTGTCCACGCAGAGCTGCGCTTGCGTGAGTCGGTCAGTCTCAGGCCGCATCGCTGTCCTCGCTCCCGCCGTACCTCATAGCGAATTCAAATACACCCGATGGGTGCTCGATACTCTCGTTGGCTGCTTCTTGGAGTCCTTCTTCGCGAGAACGTTCCAACAGAGGAGAGCGCAGGCCAAGGCCAGAAACGCTTCATGGATGTCGGCTCGTCTCTCATAGCGAACTCGCAGGCGGCGGAACTGGTTCAACCAAGCGAATGTCCGCTCCACTACCCAGCGCCATCGCCCCAGCCCGCTGCCATGTTCGGTGTTGCGCTTCGCAAGAAAAGGGGTGATGTGCCGGCTCCGCAGACCTTGCCGAATTGCCTCCGCGTCATAGCCACGGTCGCCTAGTACGCGATCAGGACGATGGCGCGGTCGTCCTCGCTCTCCCTGCAAGGTTGGGATAGCGTCAACCAGTGCGAGGGCTTGCTGCGAATCATTACGGTTGGCCCCAGTGAGTTGAATTGCTAGGGGAATGCCCTGACCGTCGCAAATCAAATGACGCTTGCTACCCAGCTTGGCCCGGTCGGTGGGGTTGGGACCTGTTTGAAGCCCCCAAAAACTGCTCGCACGGAACTGCCGTCCACAACTGCTCGTGACCAATCTATCTGCCCGTAGCGGGCCAGCCAATCCAGCAAAGAAAAGTGGATCAGTTGCCAGATGCCTGCCTCCTGCCAGTCCCGTAACCTTCGCCAGCAGCTCATCCCCGAACCACAGTTCATCTCCTGTGGCAGCATCCGCCAAGGAATCCCGCTCCGCAGAACGAACAAGACGCCTTGGAGGCAAGCGCGATCTGACAAGCGTGGTCTTCCACCTTGAGGTTTGGGCGTTGGGGTTGGGAGAAGCGGTTCAATCAAATTCCACAAGGCGTCGGGAAGAAGGGGCGTGGCCATGAATACTCCGTTCGAGTAACAGCGACGTTCTAAGCTACCACGCAGGATGCGACAGGATGGGTTTTGTTACAACTTCTAAGAGCTTGTGACAAAACCTTCCACCAACCCTGTGACGCAGGCGACAGATTTGTGACAGATTCATGAGAGATCCTGAGCCTTGACAGAGGCTCCTTTTTCGCATACAGTTGCGCGCCAGATGTGGGAAGCCTCTTCCTAGCCAATCTGTGTTGACCTTCCTAGGCACTGGCTTCAGAAGGGAAAATTACGGTGAAACTCAGAGCCACTATGCTGTTTCTTGCGGTCTGCTTTGTCCTTTCGCTCGTCGCAGCCAGCCCTGCCAACGCTCAACTCAATGGCCCACAGGGTCTAGCGTTCGACACTAAAGGCAACCTGTGGGTTGCTAACAGCAACGCAAGCCAAGTGCTCGAACTCAATCCATCCAACGGGAAGGTACTCCACAAGATCACTAAAGGTGTGAGCGGCCCATCACGTCTAGCCTTTGATTCGCTTGGAAACCTCTGGGTCGTGAACGGCGGTAACGGTACCATTACCGGTTACAACAAGAACCTTCAGCTATTCTCCACGTACCAAGACGCAAGCGGTCCGCTGGGAGTCGCCGTTGACGGGGATGGGGACATCTATATTGGCAACAATAAGGCAAATGACATCGTCGCCCTGAATGTGGGCTTTGGTCGCCTCGTCGAAACTCTCACGCAAGACAACAGCGGGTTCCCTTTCACCGCGCCTGGAGCACTGGCGATCAAAGGGGAAAATCTCTACGCGGGTTTCGGGCCAGACGGTAGCGAGAATGCAGTGATTAGCTACAACGTGGGAGAGTTTCTGACGGGTGACCCGGCGGAGATCACCGTATACGGCGACAACGTAAACAACGGGCCAACGGGCATTGCCGTCGACAGCCAAGGCAACGTTTACGTCTCGTGTCTCTACAGCGGCACAGCAGTGAAGTACAAGCTCGGTAAGGGCAGCGAGCCCGTGCTGGTGATCAGCCGGGGCATTAACGGACCTGGGGGGATAGCCGTGGACAAAAGGGGGAACATCTACGTCTCGAATTCGGGTTATAACAACATCACGGTCTACAACCCGCCGGGCTACCTGATCAACGAGCTCGACTGAAAGGCGGGAGGGCGCAGCGGTTAGATTGGATAAAACGGATTGGCGGGCCCTCGCAATCGGCATTTCGTTTTCAAAGCCAAAGCACGGTTCCATCGGAGAAGGGGGAAATCTCAATGAAGATTCTTCGCATCAGTTGCATGTTCGGCGGATTCTTGTCTCTGGTTCTCTCGCTGTCAGCGCAGACCTTCACAACGCTGCTCAGCTTCGACAACATGGGCGCCGCCAACCCCTACGCCGGGCTGATCCAGGCCACCGATGGAAACTTCTACGGGACAACCCTTTCCGGGGCCTGCGGTCGCGAGTGCTTCGATGGCGGCTATGTCTTCAAGGTTACCCTAAGCGGCACGCTGACAAATCTTTACGGCTTTGATTGCGGACAATACGGCGGTTGCCCGTCCGGAGCCTCGCCTTATGCGGGGCTGGTCCAAGCCACCGAGGGGACGCTTTACGGGACGACGGAGACTGGCGGGTCCAATGGCTATGGCACGGTCTTCAAAATCACTGCAAGCGGCAATCTGACGACACTGCACAACTTCGACGGCGGGGACGGCGCCAACCCCTACGCCGGGCTGGTCCAGGCAACTAACGGAAACTTCTACGGGACAACGACCGGCGGCGGGGCCACCAGCAATGGCACGGTCTTCAAGATCACCCCAAGCGGTGAGCTGACGACGCTTTACAACTTCTGCTCCCAAAACCATTGCACGGACGGAGCCAACCCCGTTGCGGCGCTGATTCAAGCCACCGATGGGAACTTCTACGGGACAACGTCGTATGGCGGAGCCAACTACGAGGGCACGGTCTTCAAAATCACCCCTGGCGGTAAGCTGAAGACGCTTTACAGCTTTTGCTCCCGAAAGCGGGCTTGCGCGGACGGCGTCGCCCCCTACGCCGCGCTGATTCAGACCAGCAATGGGAACCTGTACGGTACAACCTCTGGAGCCGGGGCCAACGGGGACTATGGCACGGTCTTCAAGATCACCCCCAATGGCAAGCTGACGACACTGCGCAGCTTTGACGGCGGGGACGGCGCTAACCCTACCGCGGGGCTGGTCCAGGCCACCAATGGGAATCTATACGGGGCAACATCGGCTGGCGGGGCCAGCGGCGAGGGCATGGTCTTCCAGATCACCCCCAGCGGCAAGCTGACCACGCTTTACAGCTTTTGCTCCCAAAATAATTGTACGGACGGCCAAACCCCCTACGCGGGGCTAGTCCAAGACACCAATGGGGCGCTTTACGGGACGACGGAGTATGGCGGATCCAACGGCTATGGCACGGTCTTCAGCCTGTCCGTAGGCCTGGGGCCGTTTGTGGAAACGAACCCCACGTCCGGCAAAGTGGGGACCGCCGTCAAGATTCTGGGAACGGATTTGACGGGCGCGACCAGCGTCACGTTTAACGGCACGGCGGCGGTCTTCAAGGTGGTCTCGGCTTCCTTGATCAAGACGACCGTACCAACCGGTGCGACCACTGGCACGGTGGAGGTGACGATACCCAGCGGCACGCTCAACAGCAACGTGGTCTTCCGGGTGACGAAGTGACACTTTGATCCGTTCTGAATTAACGAGTATGGGCCGCCCGATGTCTGGGCGGCTTTTCTTTTGCATCCAGCCGAAGGTGGTTGCGCGGTTACTGTTGAAACCAGGCGTGGCTGTTGAAAAACTCGGCCTCTCGAAAATGGTCAGAAAAACTTTGCGTCAGAATGCCCTACAAACGACGCTCTCGTTTTCCTAGACATCTTCCATCCCCGATTTTTCCCCGTTCTTAGGAAAAACCGACTTTTTCAACACCCACAGGCGTTTACACAAGCTTGCGCCGTCTGTTCGCCCTTTCTTGGGGATTTTGAGTATGATCGAGATTTTCCAACAGCCAAAGCTGCGAGCAGAATTGTCAGAGGTCTTTTTCTTTTGGCATCCGCGCTGCGGGGTCGTCACTCTCCTCTGTGATCTGCGTCGGCGAATAGACCAGTGGAGCAGTTCTGCGAATAGTGCTGAAGATCACTGACAGGAGCAGCCGGGATGACTTTAATGGCAGTCGGAGGAATTAAAACTGAATACCTCGAATTGGGCCCGGCTCCGCTAGGTACCAGGGTGCATGTTTCAGCCGCCGCTCGGCGGTAAGGACGCATCTTTCAGCCGCCGTTCGGCGGCGAGGGGCCGGGCTTCTGTAGCGAAAGCGATTTTTCCGGATTTCATCCCTTCCGTTTGACCTTTCTCTTGCGATAGCGCTCCATGACAGCCTCGCGGATGATGTCCGCTCTAGATACCTTTATCCCCCTTGCCGCTGATTCCTCTCTCGCTATAACATCGGCAGCTTTGAGGACGCTGTGGCCGAGCCGAAAACTGGTCGACCGTTCTATGTGCCGGTCTGCAGACTTCTTTGCTTTGCGTGGTGTTTTGGGCACAGTGGATTCCTCCAGTAATGCGTGTGGGATAGCTCCGTATTTTACTGGGGTCGTGGCCACATCGGTTTAGTCGGCCCGCGCGGCAGGGAAAACTGTTTCCTCCACTCGAAGAGGAACCGAGAAATTGGCCAGGCCAGAGTCAATGAGCGAAATCGAGATTTTTCCCAATTGAGACGAATCGTCTGCCAGTTGGAGCCTCGGATTACTTCCTGGTTGCCGACGATGCGCTCACGATGTGCCCGGCCTCATCTCACCAGTTCTGCGCATCAAGCCGCTGCACGGCTCCCAGAAGCACGTTCGCCCCGTTGACAATATCCTGCGGCCGCGAAAACTCTTCCGGGGCATGACTGATACCGCCAATGCTCGGGACAAAGATCATCCCGGCGGGAGCCAGCCGTGCCATGCTTTGCGCGTCGTGCGTAGCTCCGCTGGGAAGCAGTTTGGTGCTCAGGTTCAATTGCTTCGCCCTGTCTGCGATGATCTGGCGCAAACGCGGGTCGGTCAGCGCCGGCTTGTCCGCGACCACCTGGTGAAAGCTGAACTTTGTTCCACTAGCTTGCCCGATTTGCTCGGCCTCGTCGCGCATTTTGCTGAACAGCGTATCAATCTTCTCTTGGTCCAGATCGCGGACATCCAGACCCAGCAACACTCTTCCAGGCACCACGTTGTAAGCCCCAGGGATCGCCTGAATCTTGCCCACCGTGCCCACTTGGCGACCGGGAATGCTGGTCACGATCCGGTTCACTGCCTCAATGAACTTTGCCCCCGCCAGCAGCGCATCGTGCCGCTGGTTCATGGGAGTGGTGCCGGCATGATTCGCAAAGCCGTCAATGGTCACATCCCACCGGCCATTGCCGACGATTCCTTCCACCACGCCGATGTCGATCTTCTCGGCAGCGAGCGTGCCCCCTTGCTCAATATGCAACTCAAGATAGGCAAAAATGTCGCCGGGCTTGCGGCGTACGCTGGCCAGGCTACTGGGATCACCCCCAATGAACGCAATCCCGTCACGCAGCGTCTTGCCGCTGCGGGTCGTCTCATTCAGGTTTTCTTCGCGCAACTCACCGGAGATCGCCCGACTCCCCTGCAAGCCACCTTCCTCATTCTGGAAAATCAGGACCTCCAGGGTATGGCGCAACGCCACATGGCCGTCGTCTAAAGACTGGGCTACCTCGATCGCACCCAAGGAACCAACGATGCCGTCGTAGTTGCCCCCTTGCGGCACCGAATCGACATGCGATCCGACAACCAGCACTGGCAATCCCGGATCACTGCCCACCCGCCGCCCCGATATATTGCCAGCCGCGTCGATATTCACTGTAAGCCCTGCTGCCCGCATCAAGCCCATCACATATTCTCTGCCCTGGCGGTCGGCATCCGTGTAGGCCACACGGCTGTAACCTCCCGCTGGATCTTTCCCAATCGCGCCCATGGCGTTCAAGTGCTCGATCATGCGGTCTCCATTGACGTGTGAAGAAGACTGCGAACGGAGCGCTGGCGGAGCAATGATCACCGCCGCAAGAAGGAAAAGAAACAAACTGAGGGGCAGTCTATCGCGATTCATAGACCGACAGTCTCTCACTATTGTGGTTCGCCTGTATAGCGTTCAAGCGAACGCGGTGTCTTGCCGATCTCATGAGTGGATTGCCTTGTCATTCTGGCGATTCTGTCTGAGTAACGGGCAAACCGGAAGCTAACGTCAACTTCCGCAACCAGGCGATTACACGTTTTGACCTCGCTGGAGGGGGTTATGAGTTCCCATGGGCCTGCGGCCCACCCATTGACATGAAAATGGGTTGAGTGGTGGGTGTACGCTGATGGAGCGTGGACGGCGAAGATCGTTTGCACTCTGGATGAAGTGAGGCCGTTTTTGAGTTTGATCAGGAACGCACGTTTTGAACCAATCTATGTCGCGCCGACCCTGCTAGAGCAGGGCTGGTAGCACGTGACGGTGTGTAACCTTTTTCGCGCGCGTTCTGCCGCTTCCACGCTAGGAGGAAGCGATGAAGGTCGCGGGGATTGACGTACACAAGAAAGTGTTGATGGTAGTGGTCGTGGATGCGAGTGCGCCGGAAGAGAAACCAGCGCGGCGGCGATTTGTCACGATGCCGAGCGAGCTGCACCGCCTTTTGACATGGTTGCGGGAGCAGGGAGTAGAAGAAGCGGTGATGGAGTCGACTGCCCAGTACTGGCGGTCGGTGTGGCTGGAACTGGAGCCCCACATGCGTTTGCACTTGGCGCAGGCGTTTTCCAACCGTGCTCCACGTGGGCGGAAGCATGATTTCAAGGATGCCGAGCGGTTGGTACGGCGATTGATTGCCAACGAGCTGATTTTAAGTTTTGTGCCCAGCGGTGAACAGCGAATCTGGCGGAGCATGACCCGCATGAAGCTGCAACTGACGCGCGATCGAGTGCGGCTGCAGAACCAGATCGAGTGTTTGCTGGAAGAGATGCGGATCAAGCTCTCGATTGTCGTCAGCAATCTACTGGGTGCCAGCGGGTTGCGCATTTTGCATGCTTTGGCAAACGGCGAGACCGACCCCAAGAAGTTGGCGCAACTGGGTGGTGAGCGCTTGCAGTGCAGCGAGGAGCAACTGGCCGATGCTTTGACGGGAAGGGCACAGCCCGTGCATGGGGAGATGTTGGCCTTGCAGTTGCAGCGGCTGCAGTTGATCGATCAACAAATGGCTCGGCTCAATAGCATGATCGCGGCCGCCATGAAACCACATCAAGACGCGGTGATGCGACTGGCGGAGGTGCCCGGTTTGGGAGTGGATTCAGCGCAACAAATCATCGCCGAGGTGGGTGCTCAGGCCAGTACGTTCCCATCGGCAGCGGAGTTAACGTCGTGGGTGGGAACCTGTCCCGGCAAGGAGGAAAGCGCGGAGCAGAACCATAGCAGTCGCTCCGCGAAAGGCAATAAATATCTGCGCCGCGTGCTGAACCAAGCAGCACACGCTGCGGTGGCGAAGAAAGGCAGTCATTTTCAAGTCGTGTTCCGGCGTCTGCTGCCCCGTCTAGGCTATCAGTCCGCCATCTGGGCGGTTGCTCATCGGCTCTGCCGTCTAGTTTGGAAGATCTTGCATGAAGGAGTGCGATTTGTCGAGCGAGGCCATGAAGTGGCTCCCCGAGAAAAGAAGAAACGTGCTCAGATGCTGGCGCGAGCCCTCCGCAAACTCGGCTATGAGGTAACCATCACCCCCATAAACCAACTTGCGGCCAATCCTGTTGTCTAGGTCCTAGGACAGGATTTTCGACGGAGTGTAATCGAGATGTAACAACAACCGAGGTATTTGCCGCAACAGTAAGATATCAAAACCCATCTGTTAGAAAGCTCGATGGCCGACGACTACCTTACCTGTGCGAGGGCCTGAAACCATATCGAGTGCAGAGGCGACCCAGGACTCTCTTTACGAACAGGCAGCGGAGACCTACGGTTCTTCACTCGACCGCCTGGCGCGAGCTTATGAACTTGATCCCGAAGTGCGCCGTGACCTGCTCCAGGATATTCACCTGCATCTCTGGCGCAGCTTTGCATCTTTCGACCAGCGATGTTCGCTGAGAACCTGGGTGTACCGTGTCGCTCACAACGTGGCCACCGGGCACGTGATTCGGCAGCGCCGGGTCAGGGACAGACTGGTGAGCATCGAGAATATCGAGACCTTGCCTGGCAGCGATCAGGTTGAACTTGCCGTCAGCCAGACCGAAGCGCTCGGGCGTCTCACCATGCTGATCCAGCGCCTGAAACCGCTCGATCGTCAGATCATCATTTCCTATCTCGAGGCGATGGACGCCAGCTCGATTAGTGAAATCACCGGGTTATCGCCAGCGAACATCGCGATGAAGGTTCACCGGATCAAGAACGTCCTGAGGCGCTGGTTCGAGGAAGGAGTGCTCCATGCCAAATGAGTTCCCCATCAACGACCCAAGAAATATCTGGACAAATCAAACCACGGAGGCATTCAAAATGTCAGCAGATGAACTACGCCGTAAGGCGCAACAGCGTGATAGGAAATCCCGTTTTGAAGCGGCCTACTCGATAATCAGCGGGCTCATTGTTTTCCTATTCTTCGCGCTGGGCTTCGCCAGGGCCCACGAACTGGCTCCGCGCATAGGGTTTGGCGTGCTAAGTCTCTGGGGCCTCTATGTTGCGTACCGGGCATACAAACGGTTTTGGCAGGGGCGGCTGGCGCCGGATGCGACGTTGAACACCACGCTCCAGTCTTACAGAAGCGAGCTCGAGAACCGGCGCGACTATGCCCGGCACGTGTGGCGCAAGGCGGGTCTGACGTTCTGTTTCTTGGGCATCGCGCTGGTCATCGTACCAGCGCTGATTAAGTCCCTCGGCGCGCCGCGGCACCTGTTGAACTTTGCGCCGTTTTTCGTGCTTCTCGCCATATGGTGCGCAATATTCTTTCCCAGGATGAAGCGACAGCAGCAGAAGCTGCAACAGGAGATCGAGGAATTGCGCGTATTCGAGAGGGAGAGCCGAGCGTGAGGCAAAGACTCTCCACCTCTCTGTGTGCGATGACAGGGACTGATCGCATCACGCTTAGTGGCTTACTTTTGGGGATAGTTGACGAAACCAGGCGTTTACACGTTTTGACCCAGTCGATGAGCGCAATCGAGATTTAACGACAACTGACTCTGCGGAACGTGGTCAGCCTGCTTGCCATCATTAGACTTGCCCTATCTCGGCGACCTCGGATTGGGTATATACTGCGTTCGTTGATTCGCGATTCCGACAGGGGGTTTGCCAAGGTGGCTCCTCAAGAAAACCTTCCTGAAGCCGCAAATGACAGTGGTTTGAGTCGTACCCAGACCATGGACGCGAGTGAAACCGCGGGGATCTTGATTGGGCGCTATCACTTGCTGCAGAGAATCGGCGTAGGGGGCATGGGCGAGGTTTGGCTGGCGGAGCAGAAAGAGCCCGTCCGCCGTCGGGTCGCACTCAAGCTAATCAAAGCCGGGACGGACACTCGCGAGGCGATCGCACGCTTCGACTCCGAACGCCAGGCTTTGGCCGTGATGAATCATCCTGCCATCGCCAAAGTGTTCGATGCAGGGTCTACGCCGGAGGGCGCGCCTTACTTCGTGATGGAGTACGTCGCCGGCGTTCCCATCACGATTTATTGCGACAACCATAAGCTGACCACTCGCGAACGATTGGAACTTTTCATGCGCGTCTGTGAAGGCGTACAGCACGCGCATCAGAAAGCGATCATCCACCGCGATCTCAAACCCTCAAACATCCTGGTGACGGAGGTGGATGGCCATGCAGTGCCGAAGATCATTGACTTTGGTGTGGCGAAGGCGCTGACCCAGAAGCTGACGGCGGATACGATGTACACGCGTGTGGGAACGATGATCGGAACTCCGGACTACATGAGCCCGGAACAGGCCAGGTCGTCGGGTGAGGATATCGACACCCGCACCGATGTCTACTCGCTCGGCATCGTTCTTTATGAGTTGTTGGCAGGTGCGCCGCCTTTCGAACTGCGAAAAATTGCGCTTGAGGATTTTCTGCGGAAGTTGCGGGAAGAGGAACCATCGAAGCCGAGCACCAAGATCCGGACGCTGGACGCTGCCACGTCGACGGAAGTGGCGCGCAAGCGCCGCACCGAGCCGCCAGCACTGGCCAGACAGATGCGAGGCGAACTGGACTTGATCGCGCTGAAGGCTCTGGAAAAGAACCGCTCACGCCGCTACGCTTCACCTTCCGAATTTGCCGCGGACATCAGACGGTACCTGAACAACGAAGCGGTGCTGGCAGTTCCACCTTCGCTGGCATACCGTGCCCGCAAGTTCGCACGCCGTCATCGCGGGGCCCTGATCACCGCTTGCGCATTCGCTCTGGTGCTGATCGTGGCGGCGGGCGTCAGTATCCGGCAAGGCATACGGGCGAACCGGGAAGCTGCGATCGCCCAGGCGGTGAACGATTTCCTGCAGAACGATCTGCTGGCACAAGCCAGCGCCGCCAAGCAATCGGGGCCGCGCACCAAGCCCGATCCGGACCTGAAGGTGCGCACGGCCCTGGACCGGGCGGCGCAGCGCATCCAGGGTAAGTTCGGAAAGCAGCCGGAAGTCGAGGCAGCGATTCGGAACACCATAGGGGCGGCGTACACAGGCCTCGGACTCTATCCGGAGGCAGCGAAGCAGTTCGAGGCAGCGCTGGATTTGCGGCGGCGCGTGTTAGGTCGCGAGCATCCCGATACGCTGCGTTGCATGAACAATCTAGCCAATGTCTACTGGCGCGAAGGCAAGTACCCGCAGGCCGAGGCGCTCGATGACCAAACGCTGCAGATCGAGCGCCGCGTGTTGGGTCCCGAGCATCCCGACACGCTGGTTTCTATGAACAATCTGGCCTGGGTCTACTCGGATGAGGGCAAGTACGCTCAGGCCGAGACGCTCTATAGCCAGGCTTTGGAGATTCGGCGCCGCGTGTTGGGTCCCGTCCATCCCGATACGCTGGTTTCCATGAACAATCTGGCCCACGTCTACTGGTACGAGGGAAAGTACGCTCAGGCCGAGGCGCTCGACGACCAAACGCTACAGATCGAACGCCGCGTGTTGGGTCCGGAGCATCCCGATGCCCTGCGTTCCATGTTCAATCTGGCAAACGTCTACGCGAACGAAGGCAAGTACGCGCAGGCTGAGGCGCTCCACAGTCAGACTCTGGAGATCCGGCGTCGCGTGTTGGGTCCCGAGCATCCCGATACTCTGATTTCCATGAACAGTCTGGCAGACGACTACGAGTACGAAGGCAAGCACGCGCAGGCTGAGGCGCTGCTAAGCCGAACCCTCGAAATCGAGCGTCGCGTGCTGGCTCCCGAGCATCCCGATACCCTGTTCGTACTAGCGGATTTGGGGCAAATGTATCAACGTCAGGGCAGATACGATCTGGCGGAGAATTACGCCGAGCAGGCTCTAGCCGGACGGCGGCGCGTCCTGGGCCCCGAAAATCCGGACATGATGGCCTCCGAGGCCGATCTCGCCCTCGCGTACCTGTCGCAGGGCAAGTTCGCCGAAAGCGAGCCTGGGGCGCGCGAAGCGCTGGAGGCGGAGAAGAAAGTCCAGCCGGACGATTGGCAGCGATTCCGCGCCGCCAGCCTCTTGGGCGCGAGCCTCTCCGGAGAGAAAAAATACGCCGAAGCCGAGCCGCTGCTGCTCGAAGGCTACCAGGGGATGCTGGCGCGGAAGGACCGCATCGGCGCCCCCGATCGCTACTACCTGGAGCTGGCCCGTCGTTGGCTCGTCCAGCTTTACAAGAATTCGGGGAGGCACGAGAAGGCGGCCGAACTAGCGAAAGAATCAGATTAGAACGGTAGGGGTCCAGCACGAATTACGCTAGTGCTTTTTCGGAGGCGCGTCCTTGGTGAGCAGAGTGGAGCGGAACAGAGGATTGGGGCGCGCGTTCGAAAAAGCCGTCAGAAGGAAGCCGCTCGCGGGTGCGGCGGATGCGGGGCGCTATGGGAATTCAATCGACTTTGGCCTGAAAAGCCTTGCCAGACGGGGACTTTGGTCAAAATGTAGTTATTGATGCTCATCGATATATTTCCCGCAACCACCTGCGTCATCCTACCTCCGGCGCCATCCATTCTTCAATAGGGAAGTTCCGATGCTTGTGTCTATACACGCGGTAGCGTCCGCCGCGCGAGCGGCTTCGTTCTGACGGGCTATCCGAAAGCTAACTATCGTTACCAGGCGTTAGCACAACTTTGCGCCATCTCTTCGCCCCGTCGTGTCAATGAGCGTTATCGAGATGTAGCAACAGTTAATCCCAATCACTCAGTGCGAGCAGCGTAAAACAAAACATCAGAATGCCGGGAGCCAGCAAAAGGATGCGCGCCCTTTTCGCCCCAAACCCCGCGCGGCTCCTGCTCCCGAGGGGCAACGTCTTTCGTTTGGAATCCCGCCACTCTGGCGGACCCGCATCACGCTATGATCTAACCAGCTATGCGTATGCGTCGGTGGTTGAAGTGGAAGCTGCTCGGAACGATGCTGGTAAGCGCTTTGGCATTCGGCCAAGCTGACCAGCCTACGACCGCGCGACAACCAGCCAGCCAACAACCAACGACCCAGCACCCACCTGCCCAGCAATCGGCTACGCCGCGACCGATCAAGCCTCAATCGGTGGCCGATACAGCTCGCGCTTCGAACCTGCCTCACGAATCCCCGCCGCCCGGCAAGGTTTACAGAAACAAAGATGTGCGAGATCCCGCAGACGCAGTTAGTTCTCCAACCGGCGCCGCCGCAGCCTCGGCCGCCCAAACTGCGGCTGCCAAGACCACCTCTCAGCCCGCTGCCCAGGCCTCCGACGACCTTATGAAGAAGGACGCGGCTTTTGAATCGCAAGGAAAAATCTTCAAGAGCCAGATCCTGGTGGAGAAGGGAAAAATCATCCAGATTCAGAACCACATCACCGATCTCAAGAACCAGTTCGCCGCGTGGAGCGCTGAGTTCTCCCAGGATTACGAAGCACCGATGTGCTGGACCGCCGCTTCCAGCTCGCCCTATTACAAAGACTGGTGCGACACCGGGCGAAACTTGAAAGCCCAATATGAAGCGGCGCAACATCAACTCGGCCAGGAAAAAGCTCGTCTGGAGCAAATGCAGGAAGACATCCGGCGCAAAGGATACGGCAATTCAGTCTATGACCCTGACTGAACCCGCTTTTCGCCCCGTTCCGAGCATCCCTACCGGAACCTCCACCCCATGAATCGCAGCCACACTTAACGACCTGTTCAGCAATCGCATCGAACTGATCAGCTAAAATGACTGCTGTAATCGGCGATAGGACTCAAAACCCCGGTCACAGGGTCAATGAGTGACATCGAGTGTGTTCAAATTGATGATCCGCGATGCCGCTTATTTAAGCTGCAAGATGGAAGTAGATGCGAGGTACAAGGGCAAGCCATTTCCAAAGTGTATTCGGGTGACGACCGTATGGACCCGGCACAGAGGCGAATGGGTGATACGGTTCGAGCAGGGGACGACTATCCCCGAACCGTCGAAAAGCAATTAGGGTTTACGCTTCCATTCCCCGTTCCGTATCGAGTTATGGTGAAAACTGCCGTAATCAGGCGATTTCACAACTTTGCGCCTTTTGTTCGCCAAAAGACGTGACAATGAGCGTAATTGGGATTTTTCGACAGCGATCCTCTTGAGCAACCGCCATCTCCGATGGCTTTCATTGACTTGCCTGTTTCGCCCACGTAAGATTTGCCCCTGAATGGTCGGCCAAACCATCTCGCACTGTCGCATCGTCGAGAAGCTGGGCGGCGGGATGGAAAGACTTTGGAAAGACTTTCCCATATCAGTTGTGCGGGCGAGGCTGGAGGTGCACGGGTATGACTAAGAGAAAACACGTCTCTCCAGAAGCTCTGGATGCGAGCTTGCTGCCCAAGCAGCGCAAGCCTAT
Source organism: Terriglobia bacterium (assembly GCA_963758285.1). Classification (GTDB taxonomy): domain Bacteria; phylum Acidobacteriota; class Terriglobia; order Terriglobales; family Acidobacteriaceae; genus DASVWZ01. Next base: position 28,743 of record CAVWUT010000008.1, read on the forward strand.
TCCACATTCATTCGTGCTTGATGCGATTTCCACACTATCGCCGTACACGCGTCCGATGTTTGGCTGCCTTGCAATCTATGTAAAAGACAAAATCGTGTTGATCCTACGGGACAAACCTAAAAGCACTGCGGATAACGGAGTATGGCTCGCCACTACCCAAGAACACCACCAGAGCTTGCGGCGTGAGTTCCCGAACATGCGGTCGATTCAAGTATTGGGCAAACAGGTAACGGGTTGGCAAGTCCTACCAGGCGATGCCGCTGACTTTGAATCAGCAGCACTGCGGGCATGCGAGCTTGTGCTGGCTGGAGACCCTCGGATCGGCAAAATTCCGGGCGCACGAACGTCGAAGTCCGTATCAGAAGCGGCTGGAAGATCGTCGAAGCAGATCAAAACCTCGAAGAAACACGGAAGCACGATCAACTTCGACACGGTGCGCAAGATCGGCTTGGCGTTGCCCGGCGTGGAGGAGAGCACGGCATACGGGTCACCCGCGCTCAAGGTTCGCGGAAAACTCTTGGCATGTGTGCCTTCTCATCGTTCGGCTGAGCCGGGTTCACTTGTGGTTCGCGTTGACTTCGACGACCGCACCGAACTGCTAGCAGCCGCGCCCGATGTTTACTACGTGACCGACCACTATCTCAACTACAGCGCCGTGTTGGTTCGCCTGTCCACCGTCACACCCAGCGTCCTGCGGGACTTGCTCGGTATGGCTCACAAGTTTGTGACCGCTGACGCGGCACGCCGTTCGACATCGCGGCACCGTCGCAAGCCCGCCTGATTCCGGCTGGCTTACGAGCAATGCGAAAATGACCGCGGCTTGTATTGCTACGATAGGCAGTGATCCTTGGGGAGGGGAACCATGACCGTTGCATCCATTACGAGCGTTAACGTCAAGCAGGCTGTCCCGTTTTTCGGCGTCACCAACATGGAGTCTTCTCTACGGTTCTATGTTGATGGGCTTGGGTTCAAAATGAAGAACTACTGGACTCCCGACCGCGCCGAAGACCATCCTGACGGGAGAATTCGCTGGTGCTGGCTTCAGCTTGGCGACGCCGCGATCATGCTTCAGGAGTTCCGGCCGCAAAATCGGCCAAAGGAAACGCTTGGGACAGGTGCTTCGGTCTCCTTCATGTGCGAAGACGCGCTCGCCCTTTATCGCGAGTTCAAATCGCGCGGAGTTCAGACGCGGAAACGCCCCTATGTGGGAAACCGTTTGTGGGTTGTGCCGGTTACCGATCCCGACGGCTATCGCGTGGAGTTTGCGAGCCCCACCGATGCGCCGGAAGAAAGCGAGTTAGAAGAGTAGGGTTGGTGCGGCCCGACAACTGACGCTATCAGGCCATAGCGCACATTAACAATTGGCGCCTGGGTCAATGAGCGTAATCGAGATGTTTCAACAGGAACGTCGCTTTGCGACCCCTTGGCCAGCACCGCACATCAAGATGTAAGCCATGTCACTGACAGTACGTGCTCATTCCAGTAGGCATTAGAACGTCACGCTCCACCGAAGAACAGGTCCAACGAACAGTGTGCACTCTCGACGGCGGCCGGCTTCGGTCCGTGAAGGAGGTCTGCCATGACGCACAAACCCACTCGTTATTATTCTCTCAGTGTTGTTGTGGCTTCTGTGGCAATTCTGGTTCTCTTGATCGCGGCCGCCTTGAAAATACGGTAGCCGAACCAGTTACACCACCGGCAGCCTGTTTTCTTCGCTCGCGGCGGTGACTGGCGTGTTGTATTTCGGCTCCGGGAACTACAAAGGTCTACGCTTTCAGCCTGAAGGATGGTCAAGAGCGAGCCGGGGAAGGTTCCGGCTCCGACCGGAAGATGCTTCGCTGGGCCTTCAGGCTCAAGATGTCACAGGCAGACGAGTGTTAGGAGGACAATATGCAAAGCGCGGAAAAGATGGCTCCCTACTTCCACTCCAGCAACCGATAGTCATTCTCCTTTGCACTCGCTCGTCGGATGACGCTTCGGGTTTCGCTGGCCAGATCATAGCGAAACAGTCGCGAAGGAAACTGGGAAGAATCCACGAATGCGATCGCAGATCCGTCCGGTGAGAATGCTGGTTGCTCGGACGGGCTGGAGGTCGAAATCTGCTTCTGGACTTTCTGATCGACGCTCGTGACAAACACAGCAGCATCACCACTCGGGGAAGTGCAGTCCTCTGTGCCCAGTGCGATCGCGAGCCGTCGGCTGTCGGGTGACCATGAAAAGTTGTAGACACTGGGTGGTGCTTTAGGAATGCTCACAGCCGTGTCGGAACCATCAATGAGCGAATAGAGGCGAAGTTCTGTGTCAAGGGCGGACTAAAAGTAGGCCGCAGGAGCGGAAGGAGAGTAGGCCACTACGCCTTTCCTGAAAGATCCATTCCCTCATAGCGGAGAGGTGTTCAGAGCGACCCGGAGCAGTCAAGGGCGCGTGCCTTTCGCGGCGTAGCGAACCCTTGACGGCGAGGACCGCTCTGAAAGAATGCGGCGGGAGGGAAAGGAGTCGCGCAGCAGGGGCTTTCCCAACCTCAAAGGGACCGAGCCGGGTCAGGAGTTCGAGGGCGAGCCGTGCTTGCGCTTGCTCTGTTTGAGGCGATAGCTCTCGCCGTTCATCTCCAGGATATGCACGTGGTGGGTGAGCCGGTCCAGGAGAGCGCCGGTCAGTCGCTCCGATCCCAAGACCTCCGTCCACTCCTGGAAAGGAAGATTGCTGGTCACCAAAGTCGAGTTGCGCTCATAGCGCTGGCTGAAGACTTCAAACAGCACTTCGGCCCCGGTCTTGGAAAGCGGCACGAAGCCCAGTTCATCGACGATCAGCAGTTCGTAACTGACCAACTGTTTCTGAAAGCGCAACAGACGTTTCTCGTCCCGTGCTTCCATCAGCTCATGCACCAAGGCCGCGGCGGTGGTGAAGCGAACGCGATGGCCACGCTGGCAAGCCACTAACCCCAAAGCCAGTGCCAGGTGAGTTTTTCCCGTGCCCGAGTTTCCTAAAAGCAAGACGTTCTCGCGGCGCTGCAAGAACTCGCAGCGCGCCAACTCCAGCACCAGGGTTTTATTCAGCGAGGGAATGGCCAGAAACTGAAAGCTGTCCAGGCTCTTGACCACGGGGAACGTGCTCGGTGAATGCGCCGTTCGGTGGCTCGGCGCTCGCGGTCCACCAGTTCCAACTCCGTCATGCGCAGCAGATAACGCGGATAGTCCACGCTCTCGTCGGCGCACTGCCGTGCCACCTTGTCGTACTCGCGCAGGAAAGTCGGCAGGCGCAACAGCTTCAGGTGATGTTCCAAAAGAAGCTGCGGAGTGTCGTTCGTGACCGGAATGGTTGGGTTGCTCATGAGCCCACCTCATTCAGCAACGTCATGTAATCGACGGCCTGGGTGGTATGCACCTGGGGCAGCGGCAGGTAGGGGTACTGCAGGAGATCCAGTCGCGGCGGACGTTGCTCGATCCGGCACAGCAGCAGATGTTTCACCGCATCGAAGGAAACGGTTCCCAGATGCAAAGCGTCCTGGATCGCCTGCCGGACTTCCTCCCGGCGGAACGTCTCCAGCAACCGCAATACCTGCACGTACTCTCGCTTGCCCGGCTTGCCCAGCCGCGCTTCCAGCAGCCGCCGCAGTTGGGCAAAGCACTCCGGCAACTCCCAGCCGGCCAGCGGAGCGGCTTGGTCCAAGGCCCCGGTCTTCTCCTCCAGCAGTGCCAGATAGTGCAGCGGATCGAAGATCATGTCTTCCCGTTCATAGCTGCGGGGATGCCGGGCAATCACTTCGCTGCCGCAGGCAATCACCACTTCATGGACATAGCCTTTCACCAGCACTTCGCGATGCCCATAGGCGGTGGGCACCGAGTAATCGTTGGCTCGGTAGCGCACCAGAGATAACGAGCTGACTTTCGCCGTGCGCTTTTCACAGGCTTCATAGGGCACGGTCGCCAAAGGCAACAGCGCCGCACGATCGCGCTCGAACCGCTCCGCGATGGTCTCCTGGTGTCCCCTCATCCGCCGCTCTCGCCGTTTCCCGCATTGTTCCAGAAGGTAGGCGTTCAGTTCTTCCCAGCTACTCCTATGCGGCACTGGTACCAGAAAGTTCCGCCGGGCATAGCCCACCAGTCCTTCCACCGCTCCCTTGTCGTTGCCCTTGCCCGGACGCCCGAACTTCTCCGCGAACAAATAGTAGCTTTGCAACTCACAAAACGCCTGCGTCTTCTTCCGCTGACCGTCGCCCAGGATCTTGGCCACCGCCAGTTTCGTGTTGTCGTACAAAATCCAACCAGGCACTCCGCCGAAGTAGTCGAAGGCCCGCACATGCGCGTCCAGAAACGCCTCCGTGCTCTCGGCGGGATACGCCACCACGAAGCAATCATCCGAGTGCGGCAAATCCATCGCGAAGTAGTGTGCTTTCTGCTTCGCCCCGGCGATCACCACCCAGGCTTCCCCAAAGTCCGCTTGGGCTTCTCCGGGAGCATGCCGCAGCGGCACAAACATCTCTTGCTTCCGCACCTTCTGTCGGTGCACGTAGTCCTTCACCACGGTGTAGCCCCCCGGATACCCATGTTCTTCCCGCAAACGATCGAAGATCCGCTTCGCCGTGTGTCGTTGTTTCGGAGGCTGAGTCTTATCCTCTTCCAGAATGGCGTCGATCACGCCTAACCACGGCCCCAGCCTGGGCCGTTTCACCGGTTGTTCCCGCCGGTAGCCCGGCGGCACTGCGTGACGCAGCATCTTGCGCACGCTTTCGCGGGCGATGCCATACTCCCGCGCTACTGCTCGTTGGCTCTTCCCCTCGACAAAGACTGCTCGCCGTACACGTCCATAGAGTTCCACTGGGTACATCCCTCCGGTGTTTCACGACTCCTGTCGTTCCCACAACAGCAGCTCGTAAAACTGAAATCCGGCGGTTGGCCTAGTTTCCCTCCGCCGCATCACGCTTCCGCGGCGTGATGTGGCCTAGTATTGCAGCGGCGCTCTCACGAAGACCGGAAAGCGGTTGGGTCTTGTGTGTATCGCAATCTTCCTGCTGGCAGGATTCTGCTTTGGCCAAGCTGGGAGTTCGCCTTCGTCCTCGGGCGTTCGGCTCGCGAAACATGTCCTGACCAATTGGAGCGAGTTCCACTTCAGGCACTACGGCACGCGCTTCAATCCGTATGAGAAGTTTCTGACTGTCAACAACGTTAAGAACCTCGAGGTGAAGTGGAGCTACGCCACTGGGAATGCGGTGGGCTACTCATCTCCCGTGGTTGCGGATGGAGTGGTGTACGTTGGGACTAGAAGCAACCTGGACGCGTTGGACAGCCACACCGGCGAGTTGCTCTGGAGCTATGCCGTTACCGGGTATGTCCTCACTGCCCCCGCGGTCGCTGACGGAGTGGTTTATTTCGGCACGTACAATGATAGCGCAGGCCCATTGGACCCTAGTAACGTGTATGCACTAAACGCCCGCACGGGCGCGTTGCTGTGGACCTTTATCACCGGCAGAAGCAACGACTCCTCGCCCGCGATCGCTAATGGCATTCTTTATATTGGCTCCTACGACGGCAACCTATACGCGTTGAACGCTCGCACCGGGGCCAAGCTCTGGAGCTACGACACTGGTTTTCCAGTGATTTCCTCGCCCGTCGTGACTGATGGGGTAGTGTATGCCGGATCAAATGATGCCTATCTCCACGCGTGGAATGCCCGCACCGGGGCCGAGTTGTGGAGGTACTACGGCGGTGGCTACGATGTGGGTACGCCGGTGGTGGCGAATGGGATGGCGTATGCGGTGGTCGCCGAATCGATCTTTGCGGTCAACGCCAGGACCGGCGAGTTCCTATGAGATCAGAACAGAGATCGCTCTAGGGGCTCCGGGGGCGCCATGCCCAAAAACCTCCTTGGCGGCAGCTCCACAAGTGCTTGAATCTGCACGGGTACAAAACGCCCTGGCCTGCCAGGCCATTGCTTCGGTGGCTCTAGGGATAAACGCGGTCGTGCTGACCCAGCCTGGCGGCAGCAGTAAGTACAAGCCAAGCTTGACCCTCGGGCCGCTGCATTGCGCTATCATGCGGCCCGTTCACCCGATAAAATGATGCGCTAGGTCACCAAGGCATGTGATTTCTCACCGAGCGCCAAGCTTTCGTCAGCTAGCCCACATAGTCATTAGGTCATTAAGGCGTCAACTCGTACACCGTTCCGCCGCTGCCGCCCACGGTGTTCTGTGAGGTCACGCCATAAAGGCGGTTACCTGCTTTGTTCCAGATCAAACTTGAAGGAGGCCATATTCCTCCCCCATTTTTCCCACTCCTGAACTTGTGCAGCACGGTCTCCTTGCCGGTCGGGTCCAGCTTGTACACCGTTCCGCAGCCCGAACCAGTGCAACCAGTTCCGCCACCGCCACTGGTTGTCCCGTACAAGTTGCCTGCCTTGTCGCGGACCAAGCCTGCCAAAACGTTTGCCCCGTCAGTACCGCCTGTGAAGGTGTACAGCACCGTCTCATTGCCATACGGGTCCAACTTGTACACCGTTCCGCATCCGAGGCCTATTGCGTTACAGGGATAAAGTCCACCGTAGTCAGTGGTGCTATAAATGTTACCCTCCGCGTCGCGCACTAATAATTCTGAGCGGGGAATTGCCCCGTCACCCCCAGTTCCAGTGAAGGTGTAGAGCACCGTCTCATGGCCGGTCGTATCCAGCTTGTACACCGTTCCGCAGGTCAGGTTGTGGGGAAGGCAGGTGATTCCGCCTTGTTCGGTGGTCCCGTAAAAGTTGCCTGCTTGGTCACGGATCAACGCCGAGCCGGGAAGATAGCCATCCCCCCCGTTCCAGTGAAGCTGTAGAGCACCGTCTCCTTGCCCGTCGGATCCAACTTGTACACTGTTCCGCAGCCGTCAGGACAACTGTTTAGGCCGCCATACCCGGTTGTCCCATAAAGATTGCCAGCCTTGTCGCGGATCACACCAGCCAGAGATCCGCTGCCGTCACCCCCTGTTCCAGTGAACCTGTAAAGCACCGTCTCCTTGCCGGTCGGATCCAACTTGTACACCGTTCCGCAGCCCAGACCACCAAAACAATCGGTTCCGCCGCCGTACTGGGTCGTCCCGTAGAGGTTTCCTGCCTCGTCGCGGATCAGACTTGAGTAAGGTAGTGACCCGTCTCGCGGGCCGGCAAAACGGTGAAGTACCTTGAAGGTTTGCGCCTGTGCCGAGTGAGTTGTAACTACCCCTGACACAAGCACGACGACTAACGTCAGGGCGGCACTTGCCACCCGCCGGCGGATGCCCGAGTTCCATTTCGCATATTGAGTTTTCCTGGTCATATACCCTTTCCTGCCTGCTTTCGATTCGCGAAGTCTCTCGTTACTGCCTCCCGAGGGTTTCTTACAACGATTCCAAGCTGCGGATCACCTGCTGGAGACGAAGGTTTATCACGGAAAAATCCTCGAAGCCATCAAATTTCGTTGAACCTATGTCCAATTTCGCGGTACAGGCTGTGGGCACGCCGTATCCCGCGGCCGCGGATCCCTTATCAGCCAATTGTTTGAGCAACTTGAACATAACGTTTCTCGGCCCGAAATCGCGATCACTGGACGGTGGCTTTGTCAGGGCCATGTCTCCGACGAGTCAATTCCGACTGGATGACCTTGATAAAAGCTTGGCACGCAGGCGATAGCGTGGCGTGACGGCAAACCAGCCAAAGGCTGCGTTCTTCCCCGAACTCAGCGATAGTCTTCGCCACCAATTCGCCGCGCGCTCCTTCTCGCTCCATTGAAATCTGCGGCACGATCCCGACTCCCATATCTCGCGCCGCCATGTTTTTGATCGACTCCAAGGTTCCGGTTTCCACGTGCACATTCAGTGGAACGCGGAAGCGCTTAAAGGCGGCGACCACCCGTTCTCGCAGCTCCGATTTCGCGGTCAAGATGATCAGGGGTTCACTACGCAATTCCTGGATGTGGATCACGTCTCGACTTGCGAAGTGATGCCGGGGACTCACGACCGCAATCAACCGGTCGCGCATGAGCAACTGCGCGCGGAGATCCTCGTCTTGGGGTTGACTGGCCACAAGAGCAATGTCAAGCTCGTGACGCTTCAAGGCGACGATGACTGCATCCGAGTAGTCAATCACAACCTTAAGATTGATTCCCGGATAGCGAGCCTGAAATGTCTTGGTGAGTTCCGGCAACAGATATTCTCCGACGCTCTGGTTCGCTCCGATCCGCAACTGGCCGCTTCGGACACTGCGAAACTCCTCCATGGTTGCCAAGGCTTCATCTCTCAGGGAAATCAATTGCCGGGCATAACTGACGAGCGCCTCGCCTGCGGGAGTCAGCCTGAAATCACGGCCCAGGCCGCGGTCGAAGAGCGGAGTGCCGATCTCCTCTTTCAACTTGCCGATTGCAGTACTGATCGCTTGTGGAGTGCGATAGACGCGTTCTGCTGCCTTCTGAAGCGTACCCTCTTCGGCCACCGCTACCAGCATCTGGAGCTGCATCAGTTCCATAAAAGGCCCGTATGCTTCAAACAACCATTGCTAGGAACTTCAAGCGAGGAAGTCATTTCCGTCACCGAGGAAGCGTCACCGGCGCAAGCAGGCGGACGCTCCTCAGCGCTGCAATTCGTTCCTCGGCCAGACGATCGGCAGCCGCGTAGTAAGGAATGTGGTCACGGTCAGCCAAACGAAAAACCTCCTCGATCCGTTGGTAAATCCGTGCGACGTTCAACCAGGCGCGATCAGGTTGGAATCCGCCCTTGCGCAGACGATCAGTGTCAAAGATCGTTCCTCCGGAGTTCGCGACGTAGTCGACAGCGTAGACAATGCCACGACGCTCAAGTTCGTCCCCGTGACGGTCCTCGGCAAAAATGTTGTTGGCAGAGCCTGCGACGATCTTTGCTCGTAGATGCGGAAGGGTGTCGTCGTTAATCACAGCCCCCAGCGCATAGGGCGCAAAGATGTCAACATCCTGTTTGTATATGTCGTTGGGATCCACAGCCGTGACACCAAACTCAGCGACTGCAGAGGCGCATTTTTGCGGGTCAATGTCTGTCACGACGACTTGAGCCCCTTGCTCCACAAACATCCGGAGCGCGTTGTAGCCCACAGCGCCTAAACCCTGCAGTGCGATCTTGCGGCCTTTGAGTTCATCTGTTCCCCAGACGCGTTTTGCGCAAGCTCGGGTCGCCGCAACACATCCGGATGCCGTGGCCGGTGCAATGTCTCCCGCTCCCCCACAGTGTTTGGGCAAGGTCACGACATGATTGGTTTCGTTGAAAATGACTTCCATATCCGCCAACGTCGTTCCAACGTCCTCACCCGTGATGTACTCTCCTCTGAGTTGATCGACGAAGCGGCCATATGCACGCAGGAGTGCCTCAGTTTTGTCGCGCTTTGGGTCACCGATAATGACAGCCTTGCCGCCTCCGAGGTTGACGCCTGCTGCCGCGTATTTGTATGTCATGCCGCGGGCCAGGCGTAGCGCATCGAAAATGGCTTCCTCCTCGCTGGCGTAGGGCCACATGCGAAGGCCCCCCGTCGCCGGACCCAGATCGGTCGAGTGGATAGCGATAATTGCACGCAGGCCAGTTTGAGAATCGTTGCAGAAGACGACTTTCTTGTAATCGTACTTGCGCATGTAGTCGAGAAGTTTTGCGGACATAAACTCTCCGATTCTTAGTCGCTAATCCTTCGTGACAAACCCTTACTGAGCGGTGTAGCCGCCGTCGACGAAAAGGATGACACCCGTCACATACGATGAAGCTTCCGAAGCAAGAAAGATGACGGGGCCGATCAGTTCGTCAGGTTTCCCCCGTCTTCCCATGGGGGTAAAAGCTATGACCTGTTTTTGTTTCTCCGAGTTCGCATGTTCAGCGGTTGCGTCCTGCATGATGTTGTCGAAGTATCCCGGCGCAATGGCGTTCACTCGAATGCCGCGCTTTGCCCACTCGACCGCCATCACGCGAGTGAGCTGATTGACACCGCCTTTCGTTGCCGAATAAACCGTGAGGCCGTTAACACCGATAACTGAACAAATGGAAGAGTTATTGATAATGGAACCTCCGGTTCCTTGTGCCAGCATCTGGCGGGCCGCTATCTGGGAACACATAAAGTAGCCCTTGAGATTAGTGCTTACGACGCGCTCCCACGCATCGTCGGTTAAGTCCTCGGCCGGACCAATGGAATCAATGCCAGCGTTGTTGACAAGGACATCCAGCTTCCCAAATCGAGAGACGGTGTGATCAACAAGACCCTGGCAACTGGCGCGGTCACTTGTGTCCGCGACAATAGCGGCCGCCTTGCCCCCACAACGAATAATCTCTGCAGCTGTACGCTCCGCTTCCGCCTTCGTCCTGGAACAAAGCATGACGGACGCGCCGGCGGCTGCGAGGCCACGAGCGATAGCGGCTCCCAATCCCCGCCCCGACCCGGTCACGATCGCAACTTTGTTCGATAAGTCGAACAGTTTTGGCACCGCGCTGACACCGATCATCAGAAGAACCTCCGTTTAAGTTCGATGAACACCAACCCTTTCATTGAGCCTCCAAAGTCTGCCGCGCGGCCGCGACGACCCGCTCGACATTGGGGAGAAACATCAGCTCAGCAGCCGACAATGGGTATGGCGCATCCGGAGCAGTGACGCGCTCGATTGGAGCCTCTAATGAATAGAACGCCTCCTTGGCGAGAGTCGCCACGATCTCCGCTCCGAAGCCTGCCGTGAGCGGAGCTTCGTGAATGACGACGCAGCGTCCGGTTCGTTGAACCGCGGCGACGAGAGTGTCGATGTCTAAGGGCAGCAGAGATCGAACGTCAACCACGCTCGCCTCGGTGCCATCGGTCAAAAGAACGTCAGCGGCTTGAAGCGCTAGATTGACCGCAGCACTCCAGGCGATCAGCGTCACATCCTTTCCATCGCGGACGACCTTTGCTTTATCGATGTCCACCTCGTAGGGAGCCGAAGAGACCTCACCCCTGGCCAGTCGGTATCCGCGCAGTGGCTCACAAAACAGAACCGGGTCAGGATCCTGTATGGCTCGCAGGAGCATGCCCTTGGCATCATGTGGATTTGAGGGAGCGATGACTTTGAGTCCGTGTGCCTGCGTGAACATGCCTTCAATCGCGTCTGAGTGCAACTCGGGAGTTCTGCCCCCACCTCCAAACGGGGCACGGATTACCATGCTTGCCGCAAAGCGACCGCGTGAACGGTAACGCATCCGCGCCACCTGTTGCACAACCTGATGAAAAGCTTGTTGAGCGAACCCGAGGAACTGAATCTCTGCGATAGGCTTCAGTCCTGAGATTGCCAGGCCGAGGGCTGACCCGACGATCACCCCTTCAGCCAGCGGCATGTCGACGACTCGTTTCTCTCCAAACTTCGCGAGAAGTCCATCGGTAGCCCGAAAGATTCCGCCGAGTCTCCCTACATCCTGACCCAGGACCATCACTTTATCGTCGGCACTCATTGCCGTCCCAATCGCGTCTCGTATCGCTTCGAGCATGTTCATCAGAACCATCGGTCTACGCTGTCTCCCGTTGCTTCGCTGATGACGTGTGCGCGCGCAGCTGTCTGACTTGTCTTTCTGTCAGGTCCGCGTAGGTGTGCCTGAACAAATCCGCGGTGGTCGGTGCTGGGACAGAGTTGGCAGCAATCAGTGCCTGATCGATCACGCCGGAAATCTCGCTTTGGAAATCTGAGGCTGTGTTTTCATTCCAACGTCCCCGGGCAGCGAGGTACCGCTGCACCCGAAGAATGGGATCGAACTCTTTCCAAGTATCGACAACATCCGATGCGATATAGCGCGTCGGATCATCGGAAGTGTTATGCGCCCCCAGGCGATAGGTCTGAGACTCAATGAGTGTGGGACCCCCGTCCCGGCGGGCGCGATCAACAGCAGTCTTGGTTACCTCGTAAACCGCCAGCAGATCGTTTCCGTCGACGACGACGCCGTCGAATCCATATCCGGGTGCGCGCTCGGCGAATGTTCTGGCGGCTGACTGCTTCGCCCGTGGTGTAGAGATCGCCCAGCCATTGTTCTGCAGAAAGAATATGACCGGTGCCTTGACTATCCCCGCCAGATTGCAAGCCTCATGAAAGTCGCCTTCCGAAGATGCACCATCACCAAAGTAGGTCAGCACCACTCCGTCAATACTCTGTAATTGAAGGCCCCATGCGAGACCGACCGCGTGGGGCAGCTGTGCCGCCAAAGAGATTTGAATTGGCAGCAACCGCACCCCGTCGGGAATGGCCGCGCCAGCCGGGTGCCCATTGAAATAGAGAATGAAATTCTCCAGAGGCAGACCATGATGCAGCAGCGCAGGCAACTCTCGATATTGCGGGACAACCCAATCTCGACTCGGATCGAGTGCAAAAGCGGAACCCACGACGGAGGCTTCCTGTCCCAACACGGGGGAGAACGTTCCAAAGCGACCCTGGCGATGGAGGCTGATGCCCCTCTGATCAAACGCCCGTGACAACATCATGAGCCGCAGAGCGCGCAGCATCTGTTCGTCGTCTAGCGGAGAAACGCAACCCTTGAGCAACGTTCCGTTCGGCTCCAGGAAGCGTAATGGAGAAATCGGATCGCCTCGATAAGGAAACTGCGCTTCTTGTTGAGTGCCTGACACGGATCTTTTCTCTGGACAGATGTGTATTCGCTACAGTATTCTGTCTTGTATACATAACGGAGTACAAAGTCAAGCTGTTTCTTATCAAGTAACTGGAAGTCAATGCAAGATAGGGTTTTGCGCTCACTCAGTTGAGAGGAAGGCCATGCGAACCAGCAAGCAATACGTCGAGAGCCTGTGCGATGGACGTGAGGTGTATTTCAAAGGACAGCGCATCCCAGATGTCACCACGCACGCCGAGATCCGGCTGGCTATCGAACACGCCGCTATCGACTTTGATATGGCCGAGCGCAAGGAGTATCGTGCCCTCGCGGTGTACGAAGAGAACGGCGAAGAATATAGCCGCTACTTCAAGCTGCCGCATACGCCCGCAGACCTTTTAATGCGCAGCCAATTGATCGAGACCGCTACCACGCTTGGCGGTACGCTTGTCGTTTTAATTAAGGAGATAGGGACCGACGCCCTCTTTGCTTTGCATCTCGTGGCGCATGAGATCGACGAACACAAGGGCACCACATATCTCGATCACGTCCGAAAATTCTACGAGTATGCTCGTGCCAATGATCTTGCTCTATCGGTTGCGCAAACCGATGTGAAGGGCGATCGCAGTAAGGGTCCGCTGGAGCAGGAACACCCCGATTACTACCTCCGAATTGTCGGAGAAACATCGGATGGCATTATCGTCCGCGGAGCCAAGGCGCACACTTCCGTTTCCGTCAATTCCAATGAAATTATCGTTCTTCCAACCCGCGCCATGAAGCAGGATGAGGCTGCCTACGCGGTGGCCTTTGCGATCCCTGCGAACACCAAGGGACTGAAGCTGATTGCCAGTTCTTATGGAGCGCATCACGAAGACAACCAGTTTGATTTCCCGTTGGCTTCCAGACATCGGATGATCGAGACACTCACCGTCTTTGACGACGTGCTGGTGCCGCATGAACGAGTCTTTCTCAAAGGAGAGTGGGAATTTGCCGGTGAGCTGGCCAGAACATTTGTTGAGTTCCATCGATTCACGGCCATCTCTTACAAGCTGCCTCTGGTTGACGCACTGGTCGGAGCTGCTCTGCTTATGACGGAATATAACGGACTGGAGCGGGCGAAACACGTACAGGAAAAGCTCGCCAAGCTTATCAGCTATGCCGAAACTCTGCGTGCCCTCGTGCGCTTAGCAGCACTCGATTGCGAATCGGGAGAGCTTGGCATGGCGATCCCCAGGACACTGCTCGTGAACATGGCAAAGCTGCACTTCGCGACGGCTTTTCATCAGATGCTGGCCTACGTGCAGGACATTACCGGCGGCCTCGTTGTTACCGGACCGAGCAAGGCAGATCTTGAGAATCCTGACATCGGCAAGTATGTGCGCAACTACCTGGGAGCACGCACGGGTGTCCCAGTGGAAAATCGCCTTAAAGCGATCAACCTTGTTAAGGAACTTACGGCGACGGACTTTGCTGGTTATCAAGCGGTTTTGGCGATTCATGCCGAAGGCTCGATTGAAGCCGAGAAACTCGCCATGGTGCGCGAACACGACTCGTTCCGCTGCAAAGAGCTGGCAAAGGGATTGGCAGGAATCGCCGACGCCAACCTCAAGCAGTCAAGACGAACTGCCTGAAAGAGCGCAGAGCAAGCTTTTGGGGGTGGATACCAAATGAGGCAATGGAGGATTGCTTGGTGCGGCCGGGGTGTCTTGGGTCGCGCGAAGTTGGATCGCACTATGGAGCGGCGGTAAGGGTTGGATACTATGGACCCATCCCAAAAGGACAGTGGAGGAATCGATCATGCCCGTATCGCGCCTCAAGCGAGACGAAGCCAGCACTTCGGATAGCGTTTACGAGCGCCTGAAAGAAGCGATCGTAACCGGGCGAGCACGCCCCAACGAGCGGCTTATTGAAGTTGAGCTCGCCGAGAAGCTTGCGGTGAGCCGTACTCCAATTAGGGAGAGCCTTCAACGGTTGGCGTCTGAGGGTCTGGTTGCGAGCCAGCGCCATGGCTGGGTCGTCCGAGAGCACAGAGGGGATCAGATTCGCGAGATCTACGAGGCGCGGGCAGCCCTGGAGGGCTACTGCGCCCGGCTGGCGGCCGAGCGGGCCAGCGAAAACCAGCTGAAGGCAATCGCCTCGCTTCATCGAGACAACACCGCTGGGCTTTCGACGTCAGCCCGGCGCGAGCGCCTGGTTAACGTCAACGATCACTTTCATGATGCGATTATCTCGGCAGCTCAAAATGAACGGTTATCGAGCATGATTCGCACGAATCGAACCTACTACTTTAACTACAGGATCGCCGAGCTTTACACCGACGAGGAAGCCGAAGCCGCGCTGGCCGGCCACGACGCCATTGTGCGCGCGCTGCTTAAGCGCGATCCGGATGCGGCGGAACGTGAGATGCGTTCGCACATTGACACCGCTCTGCGAGTAATTCTGACCAAAATCCGCTGAACGATTGCGCGTGCTGGAGGAAAGCCACATGTATCCCGAGTTGCAGAAGGAAATCGCGACTTACGAACGACGGACACCAAAATCCGCGGAATCACACAAACGCAATCTGAAACGCATCCCGCTCGGGGTCGCCAGCAACTATCGCGCTTATGATCCTTATCCCATTTTTGTAAAAGAGGGGCAGAGCTCGCATTTTCGCGATCTCGACGGCAATGACTACATCGACCACAATCTCTGTTTCGGTGCGAACATCGCAGGTCATTGTCATCCCGCGGTCATGAAAGCGATGACAAAATGTGCGACGACCGGAACGATCTTCGGAATGCCGCACGATATGGAGTGGCAACTGGCGGAAGAAATCTGCGCCCGTTTTCCGATCGAGATGCTGCGCTTCGGGTCCACCGGCACAGAAGCGACGATGCACGCGATCCGTCTGGTCCGCGCGGCCACGGGCCGGGACAAAATCATCAAGTTTGAGGGTGCATACCACGGAGCGCATGACTCCGCGCTCGTCAGCGTGAAGCCGCATGCACCGGACTTCGGCGATGTGAACTGTCCCACTCGAGTTCCCAGCGGTTTAGGCGTTCCCAAGGGCACCATCGCCAATGTCGCAGTTGCATCCTTTAATAATCTCGATAGCGTCGAGCTTTGCTTCAAGAAGAATTCTGGGGAAATAGCTGCGATCATTCTTGAGCCGATCATGATGAATGTCGGGCTCTGCATGCCGCAGCCAGGTTTTCTTGAAGGTCTGCGCGACCTATGCGATCGTAACGGCGCATTGCTGATTTTCGACGAAGTAAAAACCGGTGCCAAGCTTTGCTGGGGCGGCGCGACGGAATACTTTGGGGTCAAGCCGGACATGATCTGTCTGGCCAAG
This sequence comes from Terriglobia bacterium, assembly GCA_963758285.1. Taxonomy (GTDB): domain Bacteria; phylum Acidobacteriota; class Terriglobia; order Terriglobales; family Acidobacteriaceae; genus DASVWZ01. The sequence continues at coordinate 44,643 of CAVWUT010000008.1, forward strand.
TCGATTGGTGGTGGCCTGCCACTCTCGGCGTTCGGGGCGAGCAGGTCAGTGATGAACCTTATTTCGCACCGCAAAGTCTTCCATGGTGGGACGCCCAACACCAATCCTGTGTCGATGGCTGCGGGACTTGCTACCTTCCGCAAGGTTCTGACTCGCCAGAACTATACTCATGTTGACAAGCTCAGCCAAAAGCTCGCCGATGGTCACCGCAGGACGATTGCAAGGGTCGGGCTACAAGCTTATATCGTCAGCGCCGGCGCCAACGGCGCACTGATGCTCTATCCCAAGGAGATCCGTAATTATCGTGATTGGATCACAATCGATGCCGACCTCTGGCGCCACTATTGGTTCGGCATGGTCAATCGTGGCGTAATGCCACAACCGCACTGGTGGGACGAGCAGTGGACCATCTCCGTGCAGCACACGGAAGCGGACATCAATGCACATCTGGCGGCCTTCGAAGACATTGCGCCTGCGTTGGCCAAAGCGCAGCAACGCAGTTCAGGAGCGGTGGCCCGGTAGTCAAGGCAAACAACTGCGCTCTAAGCCGGGATGAGCAAGATGAATGAGTTATGTGATTCGCTCGGTGCAACCAGGAAGCCGAAAGGGGCATCATTCGCCCATGACGCCCCTTTGGATACAGCGACGTGGGAGACCAACGCAAACTGTTCTAGGGAGGCTGAGAGAACACAAATTCTGATTCCATGGCCGCAGGCAGAGCCAGGTTTAGTGGAGTAAATCGGTTGGGCTGCAGCCCCGTCGGTGCTAACGGAGCATTGATGCTCGATCTGTGACATTCGCAACTACCGTTGGCTTTGGCCCAGAGCCTTCAGGGGAGAGGCTTTCCTAATCCCAGCTTGCTCAACAGCCGCGAGAGCTTCATCCTTGAGCGAAAGCAAACGCCTTGCGTAATCGACGAGAGAGCCGCCAGCCGCCGTCAGGTACAACTCACGCGACTTGGACCGTTCAAACAAAGGTGTGCCGACTTCTTTTTCCAACTTACGAATGGCAAGGCTTATAGCCGGGAGTCTGCGGCACAATCGCGCCGCTGCTTTCTGCAGACTTCCTTCCTCAGCAACGGTCACCAGGACGTGCAGTTGCCTCAATTCCATAAGTTCTGCCGACGTAGCTTTCCCTGGCTCTGGTGGCGAGATTGCCTTCCACGCAGCGCCGTCATGGAACTTTCTTAACACGGCGCCGATTCCGAGGCTATTCAATTGAATTTGTCCTAGCCACAATTCTTTTTACCAAACACTTATTCCACAATCACCATGTCAGCGTCGCTGCGCTCCGACTGCTGTTCACCTTCGCTCCGGAATGCCGTTCGTTATGTGTTTATGGGTGACATGCTGGACCAACGTCCTCAAGACCCAAGTTGTTATGAAAACGGCCACGTGATGTATGGCGTCGTGCAGCAGAAAGGCTTTTTTCTCAATGGCATTAAACGCCTGATCGACGCCTATACAAAAGGCTTCAGAATCAGCCTTTTGTGCAGCGAAACGAGGCCGGAAGACTGCCATCGAAGCAAACTCATAGCTTCAGTAGTTCAGACGGAGCCACCCTTGGTCCAGCCCGGTTTTTGACGCGGCGGGGAACCTGTACGGCTCGACCGTGACGGGCGGCAGTAACAACTGCGGGGACTGGATGAATGACGGTTGCGGGACAGTCTTCGAGTTGACTCCCAACTCAGGAGGATGGACGCAACAGGTCCTTTATGACCTGCCGGACAACGCCAGTCATCCTTACGGAGGGGTGATCCTGGATAGTCAGGGAAACATCTATGGCGCGGGAGAGGACGAATATGGCGGGTACGACGGCGCCATATTTGAGGTCAGCCCGTAACGCTCCCCGGCTACCAGTACGGCTTTGGGGTTGTCTTCAAACTTACGCGCAAGGCCAAGGGTGAATGGAGCGAGCAGGTGCTCCATGCATTTGGCGGCAATGAAGACGGAGCCTACCCGCAGGATGGCGCCATTATGGATGGACCAGGCAACCTCTATGGCACTACATTTTACGGAGAGACCGAGCAGGGAGGCTGCTGCTACGGCCAGGTGTACGCCTTCGATGCCAGCACCGGCACTAAAGCCTTGTCACTGCCGCAGTTTGACAACGGTTGCGCAGAAGCGTAATATTGTAATTGGGCAAGCTACTTCTTCTTACTCTTTCAGGTTCCCTGAACTAAGTCAGCCCATCTGAAGTTTTCCCCTCTTAGGTTCCCTCTGAAGGAGGAACTGCGTTATGACACTATTGACCCGTTGGGATCCTCTCCGTGATTTGGCCACCATGCAAAACCGCATCAACCGCTTTGTCCGTGAGTCGTATAGCCCCGAAGGCCCGGAAGAAGCGTTAACCACCACCAGCTTCGCTCCGCCGGTGGACATCTACGAAGACGAGCACACCATTGCGATGAAGATGGAAGTGCCGGGCATCGACGAAAGAGACATTGATGTCCGCATCGAGAACAACACCCTCACCGTCCATGGCGAGCGCAAGATGGAGAAGGACGAGAAGGAGGAGAACTTCCGTCGCGTGGAGCGGCAGTACGGAAGCTTCACCCGCTCATTCACGCTGCCCAGTTCGGTGGATACCGGGCAAGTGAGCGCCCACTATGACAAGGGCGTGCTGAAGATCAGCATGGCCAAGAAGGCCGAAGCCAAGCCCAAGCAGATCAAGGTGAATGTGGGCAGCGAGAAGACCCTCGAAGCCAAGGTTCACGCCAAGGCCGCGTAAAACCAGTAACTGGTGAGAGAAATGGGAGGCGGCCTAGATCGCCTCCCATTTGGTTCTCCGGCATCCCCCTGTCACCCGGGGGTCTGCTGGAGGGATACCCCTGGAGGGACACCCATGGATTGCTTAGATTGTAAGAATCTGGAAGAGATTTTTGAATCCAGGCTTCACCAGTACATCGAAGCTTGTTCCGATGCCTATTATCGGGTGAGCACAGAGCTTGCAGCCAAGAAAAACGTCGACATGGAGCGCGCCAAAAGCGATTTGGAAGAACATCAGTTGGTATGCATCTTTGCCGCTAAGAGAATGACGGAGGATTTAGGAACAGCGTTTTCAAAGGCATGACTCAAAGCTCCAAGAAAAGGGACCTATCATGGGCGAGTCATAAAACATCGCGTTCTGCGCCTCGTCTGACATAGGGTTGTTGGTCTTAAGGCCATGCGCACGTCGAGTAGATGAAGTACGCGGAAGGTTGATTCAGAGGTGGACTATGCCGTCATACCTTTTCCATTGCCGGGATTGCCTGAAGCCTTTCACAAAACAGCTAAGGCTTCGCGATTACGAAGTGGGCGGTGTCATTTGCCCATTCTGCGGGAGCAATGCCGTGGAACAACAAGTGTCCGTTTTCTACCCCATCACTTCAAAGAAGAGCGCTTGATCCGTAAGCGTTCGACCAACGCACCTGGCGCCGCCAGTGGCCAGAAACTCATCGCTAACCTTCGACGGCGGCTACGTCCAAACTGCGTGCCACTCGTGGCGGAGCCATAAGCAAAGGGCTGCTCCCCTAGATTGAAGCTGGTGGCGGCGTTAACCGTGCCATCAACGTCAGGCCGTTTATATCTCGCCGACCCAGCCCAATTAAGCATTGACCAGCAGTGATGCCCCTTGGGGCCTTCACTCCAAGCACGGCGCCAAGCCTTCCTTATATGCTCCGCTTCGGTAGTGTCTTAAACAGTACTTAAGACACTACCGCCGCTTCAATAGCTCTCGACACAAAGACGAAATGCCATATAAGATTTTATTTCCGCGAGGCGCGCCATGGCAGTCGAGAACTGGAGTGTGCAACAGGCAGGCACCGGCACAACAGCCAGCCACCGTGCGGCCAATACCGCATCTAGCAAGATTCGGAGCTTGCAGTTAGTGAGTGCCTTGAGCGTGACGATTGTGATGTTGGCAGCTCTGGCGACTGTGGGTTGCGGAGGCGTGAGCAGCGGCTCGGGATCAGGGTCGGGATCAGGGTCGGGGTCAGGATCGGGTTCGGGAGGTTCAGGCTCAGGAGGCTCAGGAGGCTCAGGATCGGGATCGGGGAATCCTTTCGGTGCACCGGGCGCCGGCCCGAGCGGATCGATGTTCGGAATCGCTGCCAATGTTATTGCCGACCCGTGGCCGGGAACCATGATTCCACTCACCAGCTGGCGCAGCCTGGGAGCGGCGGTGAAGTGGGCCGACATCAATACCGGTCCCGGCACTTACGATTTCAATCGGCTGGACCGATGGCTGCAGCTGGCACAGGCAAGCCATACCGATGTTATGTTCACTATGTACGCCACTCCGACCTGGGCTTCTTCGCGGGGCAGAAACTCAGCGTCTCCGAACACCTCCTGCTTTTATCAGGGACAAAACGGGCCGGGCATTTGTGATCCTCCGGTTGACTTGGCTTGTGACGGCACGGGGAGCAACGCGTACTTCCAGACTTTTGTGCAGGCGCTGATCAGCCACGTGGGGCCGGGAACGATCAAGTACTGGGAGATGTGGAACGAACCCAACGTACCGTCGGAATGGAATGGACCTGCGGATTGCGGCTCGCAGCATGCGGGTGATCTCATGCTGGCGCGGATGGCCAAGGACATGCGAACCATTGTTCTGGCTGCCGATCCTGACGCCAAGTTCACCACGCCGGCGGCGGTCGGAGATCCCGGGTCGTGGCTGACAACCTACCTTCCGATCGGGGGGAGCTACGCGGATATCATCGCGTTCCATGGCTACGTCAACGACGGCAGCTGCCCCTCGGATTGTCCGGAAGCGGAGAAGATTGGCGGCTTAGTCGATCACCTAACCAGGAGCATCGCCAGTCTGCCGCCGTCGCAGGTGGATTTTCAGACCTATCCTCTGTTTAACACGGAAGGGAGTTGGGGATCGGCCAACGGGAGGCAGCCGAACACTACCGACGCTGACCAGCAGGCGGCCTTTGTCGCCCGCTATTACCTGGTGCAGATGTCGAAGCCTGTGACGAAGTTCTACTGGTACGGCTGGGACTTCGCCCGCAGTGGCACGTTCTACGATTCCGCCACAAACTCGCTGACCTTGGCGGGGGTTGCATATCAGCAGATCGTGGGATGGACGAGCAGCGGGCAAGCCACCGTCGGCCCGTGCACGCAGAATTCAACGCAGTGGACCTGCGCGATCGAGAGCCCGAGCGGATTGAAGGCGGAGGCCATCTGGGACACATCCCAGACGTGCAACAACGGCAAATGCACCACTACGAATGTGGCAGTCTCTTCTCAGTTCAATTCGTACGTGGATCTAGCGGGAAATGTGGCATCCGTTCCCAGCCAAGGCGCACCCGTCGGGTTGAAACCGATTCTATTGTTCGCGCAATAGACTGACCCGGAGAAAAACCTGCAAGGCAAGGACACGAGTCCTCTAACCGTTTTGAATCTTTTCCGGACAAAACGCAAGGCTGCCTTTTATGCCGGTTTGGTTCGCCCCAAAACGTTGGCAGGAGGTTTCCGCGTGCGCGCAATTCACATTCTATGGGTGCCAGACCCGTTCCACCGTCCTTACTTCCCAACTGCCGGTCTCGCGCTGGCACGAGCAGATCGGCGATCCCACCATCGCCGATGGCATCCTGGACCGTCTGGTTCACAACGCCCACCGCATCGAAATGCGCGGCGAGTCCATGCCGCAAGAAACGCAATCCGCCACCGGACGAGAAGAAGGAATGAACCAAAGCCAGTTTCGTTAAGATGTCTTATGGCACCAACTTCCCAGAACCGTTTCGGGCCGCTCTCCCCGGTCCCGTCGCCGGACAATAAGTCTCCCTAACATTATGCAAACACGGCTGTTATCGCGTCGCATACGCGCCGCACACGCGTTATCTCCAGACCATTGACCGCACACCGCCTTAGCGTCAAAGTCGGCGCGGATACGTACGACCGTATCTCCTCAAAGAACGACAGAAGCAGTTTGATTCCCAGGAGACCTAATATGAATTCAATCTATCGGCAAGTGAAGTATGCGGGCACGGCCGCAATCGCGCTCACCGCGCTCGTCGCTGTGGTGATATTGGCCGGGATGGCTCGTCCGGCGCAGGCGCAAACCTACACCCCGCTCTACGCCTTCGGAGTGGTGGATAGCTCGGAAAATGGTCCCAATGGCCAACTGGCACTCGGCCAGGACGGCAATTTCTATGGCACCATAAACCCGAATATCTCTGGGATCTACCAGATCACGCCGGAGGGAGCGGAGACGATGCTTTGGTGGGCCCCGACCTACCCAATGGGAGCGTGTGCTACTCCGGCCTGACGCTGGGCGCCGACGGACTTTTCTACGGCACATGTCTGATGTGGAACTCCTTCACCGATAACGGCGGTATCATTTTCAAGTACGATCCCAGCCAGGGGCAAAATGGATTCACCATTCTGTATTGCTATGAAGATGGAAGTGCCGGGCATCGACGAAAGAGACATTGATGTCCGCATCGAGAACAACACCCTCACCGTCCATGGCGAGCGCAAGATGGAGAAGGACGAGAAGGAGGAGAACTTCCGTCGCGTGGAGCGGCAGTACGGAAGCTTCACTCGCTCGTTCACGCTGCCCAGTTCGGTGGATACGGGGCAAGTGAACGCCGACTATGACAAGGGCGTGCTGAAGATCAGCATGGCCAAGAAGGCCGAAGCTAAGCCCAAGCAGATCAAGGTGAATGTGGGCAGCGAGAAGACCCTCGAAGCCAAGGCTCACGCCAAGGCCGCGTAAAACCAGTATCTGGTGAGAGAAATGGGAGGCGGCCTAGATCGCCTCCCATTTGGTTCTCCGGCATCCACCTGCCACCCGGGGGTGTGCTGGAGGGATACCCCTGGAGGGACACCCATGGATTGCTTAGATTGTAAGAATCTGGAAGAGATTTTTGAATCCAGGCTTCACCAGTACATCGAAGCTTGTTCCGATGCCTATTATCGGGTGAGCACAGAGCTTGCAGCCAAGAAAAACGTCGATATGGAGCGCGCCAAAAGCGCTTTGGAAGAACACCAGTTGGTATGCATCTCCGCCGCGAAGAGAATGACGGAGGATTTAGGAACGGCGTTTTCAAAGGCATGAGTCAAGGCTCCAAGAAAAGGGACCTATCATGGGCGAGTCATAAAACATCGCGTTCTGCGCCTCGCACTGACTAGGATGTCGGTCTTGGGCCCTAACAAAACCCCCTTTGCAGCCAATCCTCCCGCAGACCTCGCTCGCTAGGATGCACAATCCATGTGCACACTTCTTGCCTTCGCAGTCTCCTGAGGATAGGCCAAAAGTCTCCATTGACATCCTACGCCTGAAAGCTAAAATGGCTGGCGTTCAACAGGGGGTGGTCATGGCAAACTCAGTACAACGTCGGGGCTGGATGTCGAAGATACGGCTGGGGGCGGCAAGTGCCGCTCTGGCGTTAGTAGTCGTGCTTGGGTTAGGGGTAGGGACAACCCCATCGGCACAAGCGCAGACTTTCACTGATCTTTACAACTTCACTGGATCGGGTGGGGTAGATCCCTACGGGCGTTTGGTCCGGGACGCTAAGGCGAATCTTTATGGCACCACATCTTCTGGCGGCTCTTCCGGCTACGGAGTAGTGTTCAAGGTAAGCAAGAGCGGCACTGAGACCGTGCTGTACAACTTCTGCCCCGAGGGATACCCGTGCCCGGACGGGAGGTATCCTTTTGCAGGTTTGGTTCGGGACAAGGCAGGCACCCTCTATGGCACCACCTACTCGGGTGGAGCTTATGACTACGGAGTGGTGTTCAAGGTGGATAAGAACGGCAAGGAGACTGTCTTGTACTCGTTTACCGGTGGGTCAGACGGGCGCAATCCCGTCGGAGGTTTGCTCCGGGACAAAGCGGGTATTCTCTACGGCACCACCGGGAACGGAGGCGCTTACGGCGATGGAAATGTGTTCAAGTTGGATAAGAGCGGTAACGAAACCGTGCTACACAGTTTCGCGGGCGGATCGTCGGACGGGGAATATCCCTACTACACAAATTTGCTCATGGATAAGACGGGCAACTTCTATGGCGTCACCCAGAATGGCGGCGGCGCGACAAACTGCGGTAACGGAGGCTGTGGAGTGGTGTACAAGCTGAGTAAGAGCGGGACGTTGACTGTGCTGCACAGCTTCGGCGGGGAAACGACGGATGGATGCTACCCCTTCGGAACGCCGGCTATGGACGTGAAGGGCAACCTCTACGGAACCACGAACAAGTGCGGTGCCTCCGGCGCGGGAATTGTGTGGAGGGTAAGCAAGAATGGCACCGAGACCGTGCTGCACAACTTTGCTGGTGGGACGTCGGACGGAGCAGATCCCTTTGCAGGTGTGATTATGGACGCGAAGGGCAACCTTTACGGCGACACCTCGGAGGGCGGCGGCAGCGCGAGCTGCGCCGGCGGCTGCGGAACGGTGTATAAACTGAATACGAAAAGCACGCTAACCCTGCTACACAGTTTTGCTGGCTCGGACGGGGAATTGCCCTTCGGTGATTTGATCTGGGATGCGAAGGGCGATCTCTACGGCACCGCTTCGCAGGGTGGCAGCGACGGCTACGGAACGGTGTGGAAGCTGACCCCGTAGTGACGCATGACCGTCATCAATGTGATAAATCCCGAGTTCTGTGGGAATCCGGGGCGAATTAAGCCGCAGCGGGGCGGAGGAGACTTTTGGCGCTATGGGCGCGTCGTCACGATGGCAACTGCGCCAGCTGTTTTCTGGCATCGCCGGCATCACTGAAGTTTGAATTGATCTTCAGTGCGCGCTCCAACTGTTGCCGGGCGAGGCCGGGCTGGCCGGTTTTTTCGTAGGCCAGACCCAGGTGGTAGTGGACCCTGGGGTCGTCGGGAGCACCATGTTTCTCCGCCAGCTTCAGGGCTTCGTGGAAAAAGTCGATCGCCGATTGGTAAGCACCCTTCTGATAATAGACCCAGCCCAGGGTGTCAGCGACGTTCGGGGACTCGGGCAAGCCCCGGCGGGCGTTTTGTGCGAGCGACAAAGCCACGTCAAAGTTGCCGCCGGCTGCCAGCATTACGTTGGCGAGATGGTTGGAAGCGATGGGATCGGTTGGCTTGAGCGCCAAAGCATTCTGATACGCATCTTGTGCCTTGCCCCAGTCCTTCTTATATTCGAACAATTCCCCGAGCAGGACATAAAAATTGGCCTGTGAGGGATGATCCTTGATTGCCTGCTGGTAAGTGGCGATCGCCTGGTCGGTCTCTCCCTTGGCCGCCTGAACCTCGCCCAGCTTCATCAAGGCATCGGAATTGTTCTTGTCGAGTTCGAGTGCCTTGGTGAAAGCCGCCTCAGCGCCGCTCAGGTCTTTCTTGGTGCGGAACAACGCGGTGCCGAGCAGGTCGTAGAAGCCGCTATTGGCGGGCGATTTGGCGATTTGCGCATTGGCGACGGCGATGGCTTTATCGATTTGCTTCTCAGCGAAATATGCGCTCATCAGGCCACGGAGAGCGTCCTTTGAATTGGCGTCCCGATCCAGCGCATCCTGATAAGCCTTCCTGGCGTCGCTATATTGTTTCTGAGCAAACCTCAGATTTCCCATCTGCACGTAGCCGAACCCACTCTGCGGGGCGACGTCGATCGACTTGCGAACATCCTTTTCAGCCTCCAGATACTGCTTGCGATTGATGTAAGAAAGGGCGCGCAGCGCGTAGCCTTCGGGCGACGCCGGTTGCAGCCTGATGAGTTGGGTCGCAGCCTCTTGCAGCGTACCCATGTCCCCCTGCTGCATGGCAGCGCTGGCCAGGTGGCGCTGAGCGTCGAGCAAATCCGGACTCAGGCGTAACGCTTCCCTCCATTCGCTCTCGGCGCGCTCCAGATTGCCTGACCTCTCGAACGCGATACCCAAGGCGTAATGGGCCTGGCTGTTGTTGGGATCATTCTTGATCACGGTTTGCAACGTCTGGGTGGCGTCGTTCAGATTTCCACTGCTGATCTGCATCTGGCTGCGATTAACGAGAGTGTCGTTATCGTTCGGGTTGGCCTTCAAGAGTTCATCGTTCAGCTTGCGCGCTTCATCGAAACGACTCTTCTGGATCAGGAGTTGAATGTAATTTTTCTTGACCTGAATATCGTTGGGATGCTCCTGGTAGAGAGCGCTGTATTCGGCAGTGGCTTTGTCCAACTGGCCGGTAGTGAAATAGAAGTCACCCAGCATGCGATAGCCGTCCGAATTGTCCTGGAAGTCGTGCTTGGCCTGCTTCAGAAACTCCTCCGCCTCGGCCTTCTTGCCCTCAGCCAGGTACAGGCGGGCGAGCGCTGCACGTGGTTCCGGGCTCTTCGGATCCAGGTCTATCGCGTTGTGAAATTGCTGCTCCGCCTCAGCGAAGCGGCCACGCGATTGGTAAAAAGTGCCCAGCAACAACTGTGCCCGCATTTCCGTCCGATTCAGTACGATGACCTTCTTAAAGTTCGTCTCGGCCGCGTCCGGTTGATTGTTCCTGAACTGCAACATCGCCAGTTCGAGGGTTAACTCCCAGCGGCTGGGATCGAGTGCGACTGCCTTCTGCATTTCCTCGATCGCTCCGGAGAGATTACCTTGCGCCATGAGGAGACCGGAAACAGTGGAATAGACTTGGGGATCGTTCGGGCGCTTTTGCAGCAGCAGATCCGTTTGTTCCTGCGCCTGCTGAAAGTCGTGGCCCAGGATCAGCAGGTTCGCAAACTCGATACGAGCTTGGTAATCCTCCGGTTGCAACTGGATGGTCAAAGCGAATTCCCGATCAGCATCCTGCCCTCGCTGCAATTTGAGGTAAGTCTCAGCCAATTGGTGGTGCGCTTCAGCATACCGGGGATCGATCTTGATCGCGTTGAGGAATTCCACCGCGGCCTCGCGGTACTTACCCTGCTCGACGTAGTGTTGGCCGCTCTGAAAATACTTCTGTTTACGCGCATTGGGATCTCGGGAACAGGAAGAGAAAAGGAGGGGCACGACCACTGTCAAAGACAAGATCATACCTCGGCTGGAAGAAAGCGTCATTAATTCAACCTCCGAGGTCGGCACGTTCGCTTGCCGACTGCTCGTTTGGCTGCACTATAAACCAAAAGATTGTTCCAACGCGATAGAAACACACGCCTCATGACCGTTCGGGCTGCACGGGAAACGAAAATTCCACGAGCGAGGAGTTCCAGAATCGGAGCGCTGTGAGCAGAGTTTCCATTCCTCAGGGCTGATGTGGGGAGATAACACGCGAGAAGATCTAGTGCAGGCCAAATTGTTTTAAGGATTTTTTCGTATGAGCTAATAGGTTTTCTGGACGCTATGTTGTTGACAACAAGTAAGTTGTTCACGGGTTACAGCAGCTTGCAACGGGTTGCAGAAATTATCAGTCTTGACAGGATTTGACTTGGCGCTAGATTAGCTGAGACGGAAGTGTACTTGCGGTGTGGCTCTCCTCCGACCGCTTGGAGGTAAAGGGAATGAAGAAAAGAGCAATTTTGACATTGTGCTGCGTGGCTGGCCTTTTGTTGTGCTTTGCGCCGTGCGCTCTCGCGCAAGACTGCACGGAGGGGCAGGCGGGGTGTTTGACTTTGACCAGTGCCGGCAACAACGTCATGGACAACATCTACGTTGGTCCCTACACTGCCCAAGTCGGCAGCAATGTCGGCCAGCAGATCATATGCGATGATTTTGCAGACGAGAGCGAAATTGGTAATGGCTGGGCAACCACGGCTAACACGTTCTCAAGTATAGGTAATACCCTGTGGGGACAGTACTACGGCGTAGCGACGGCTACAACGTTGTACCAAGAGGCGGCTTGGATAACTCTGCAAATGCTGTCGGGGAGCTATAATTCAACGCAGATTGGTTACATGTCCTACGCCATATGGTATATCTTTGATGCGAACGGGACGGCAAAGAACTCCATAGGTGTTAATCAGTGGGCGGGCGTGGCTGCCCTTCTGGGAAGCGCTAACGTACCATACAGCGGCTTGCTTTGGTGGGTAGCACAGGCTCAAGCTAACTACGGCAGCTTGACAGCTGCACAATTGTCTAAATTTGTGATATACACCCCGAATGGGTGCACTCTCGGACCGGGCAGTTGTGCGGGTCAGGAATTCATGATGCTAGTTCCCGAGGGCGGCGCGGCTTTGATGTATCTACTGCTGGCCGGAGTGTCGTGCTTCGGAGCCATGTTCTTCCGCTCTCGAAACCAACGTGCAAAACCCGGAATGGCATGATGTGCCTCCTTGTGGTCCGGACTTGGTGAAAAACAACGCCAAGTCCGGACAATCAGGGTTCCCACCTTTTTCCACTGCCCGAGTCTAGCTAAGCAACGAATCTGATCTCCGGTTGCACATTCTCGCATAGCGGATTGCTCCTTATTCGTTGAATCCACCTACAAACCGGGACTTCACTATCCCGGCGAATTCTCGAATTTCCTCATGCTGACGCCAGCTTGTAGCAAGGATCCAGGCAACGTGCAAGGGCGCCGAAGTCTTTGAAACTCGGCAGACGCGGGGCGTGGGCAACCTCAACAAAAAGGGGGTAGGCCCCGAACCTCGAACTCCGGCGATGCCCTCCTCAAGGGATTGTGGCCTGAGCTTCGTTCGAGTAGATGCTTTCCTCTCCCAACGAATTCACCGTCGTCGTCACGTAATAGTAGGTTCGACCCGAGACGCACCTGGGGTCCGTGTATTTTGTCCTGGAATCAAGTTGGTGGTTGATCTTGTGATATGGGCCTCCGGAGTTTTTGCCCCGATAGACGTTGTAGCCGACCACATCCTCGGAGGTGCTGGCTTGCCAAGAGAGTGCAACCCGGTGGGAGGTCGACGGAACGCCTGCGGCGAAAAACTGTCCGCCAGCAGAATTCCCGGCGTTGCTACCGATCAGTGTTTGAGAATTCGCCTTGGGTGCGAGCAACACCAAGGGAGCGAATAAAGACACGAGAAGCCAAGATGCGATTTGGGGGAGGCGCATAATAGTTCACTTTGGCCACTCACAGAGCTGGAAGAGAAGATGCCACTAGTACATCCAAGCACCCGAAGAAGCAACTCCCACGTCAGGGCGAGGGAATTACAGCCTTCGCCTGATTCGAGTAGCCGCTTTCCTGGTCGCTGGAGTTCATTGCCGTGGTCACGTAGTAGTAAGTCTGGCCCGACACGACCGAGTCATCGGTGTAGATGGTGCTCGAATCCAGCGAGGAGTTTATCTTGCTGTAGGGACCGCCTGGGATCGTGCCGCGGTAAATGTTGTAGCCGGTTATGTCTTGGGAAGTACTGGCGTTCCAAGACAGATCGACATAGTGGGGCGATGGGTTTACGCCCGTGCCAGTAAGAGACTGTACGGTCGGCGAGTTGGATGCATCGCTGGCGAACGTTGCAGTCGCAGAAGCAACTCCTGTTGCTTGGGGCGTGAACGTGACCGTAAACTGCGCCTTCTGGCCCGCCGGAATCGTCACTGGGAAAGTCAGTCCACTGACCGTAAAGACGTTGCTATTTACGTTCACCGACGTAACCGTGACGCTGGCGCCGGAGGCGGAAAGCGTTGCGTTCAGAGGTCCGTTCGAACCTACAGCCACGTTGCCAAAGTTAAGGCTGGTGGGGGAAACCGCGAGCTGTCCGGTAGCCACAGTCGTTCCGGTGCCGGTGAGCGAGACGGTAAGTGTGGCGTTGGAAGCGTCCGATGTCAGGGAAAGACTTCCGTTGCCAGTGCCGGCACCCGGCGGTGTAAAGATCACACTAAACGTGTAGATTTGTCCGGGCGTAAGCGTAATTGGTGGGGTAAAACCACTCACGCTGAAGCCGGTTCCGCTGACGCTGGCTTGAGAAATGGTCAGGTTCGAGCCGCCAGTGTTCTTCAGGTTTTCCCACTGAGATGAATGGCTGCCCACCTGCACGTTGCCAAAGCTGAAGCTCGCCGGATTCGGGGTAAGAGTGCCCTGCGACGGGTCGCCAGTGCCGTCTTGCTTATTATTCGCGCTGCTGATGCCCTGGCACCCTGCCAGGAATGCGAGAGCCAGCACCACCAGGGCCAGGCTGCACGGCCTGCTACGAAGCTCTAGCCGGCAATGCCCTGTCTCCCTGCGCCCACATATGGATGATCGGGTACGAACCACCGGCACCAGTCCTCCGCAGCCCAAAATCGCTGCTGAGAACAGTGTGTGCCCTGGCCGCCCTGGCGGCTAGGTCGCAAACGTACATGGCAGAATCGGAAAAAGGCCTAGTCCAGGGAAGCGCTTGTCCCTGTTGCCTTTAGGAGGCGGCTGGTCTCGCTGACCCTTATGGACGCGACCTTCTCCCGTAAGGGAGGGAGCTTCTTGGTTTTGTTCATCCAGTTGGCGGCCATTTGTTCGGCTTGAAGCAGTTGGTCCATGGCCATTCCTTTGGTTGCGTCTTTAGAAGCTCGCGCGAGTTGTTCGCCGGCGAGCGAGTACCACATGTGAGCATACAACAGGTCGTTCGGGCCAGCCCTCCGAGCCGAGTAGAACTGGGCCAGTGTGAGTTGCGCGATCGTTACTCCCTGCTCTGCGGCTTTCTGACACGCAGCCAACGTTCCTTCGTCCGGAAAACCACTACCCGGGTGGCTCTCAAACAAACCCCGGAACCCTCCATTTGTATGGTGGTCCTGGCTCAGAGTCATGGATAGGAGTTCAACCCGGCTCGACACGCCTAATTTGTCGAACAGTCGAAACAAGTAATTCTTGATGGTGTGCTGGCTCAGTCCCAATTGCTGGGCAATTTCACGGTTGGTTAAACCCTGGGCAACGCTGCGGACGACTTCCATCTCTCGCTTGGAAAGCAAATTCAAGCCACGCGCATCTACAGCACGGAGGTGGTTTGAAGAAGCGAGGGCCTGCACCAGCAAGCCCATCTGTTGACTGTTAGCCCAGATCTGCCCCTCATGCACTTTTCTCACGCACCTGGCCAATGTATCCACGGATTCGTGCCTGGTGACGACTCCGCGCGCACCTGCGCGAAAAGCTTCCAGTACCGATTCAGGTTTCGAGGAGTCCAGCAGCATTACCGCGCGAATATCACAATGTGAACCGCGCACGGCGCGCAGGACCTCGAGCCCGCATCCAGGTTGCTCGTCAAGGTTGGAACTGACCAGAAGCACATCGATGTTGCGAAGGTCGGCTCGCGCAATCAGTGCTCGAGCATCTGAATCTGAACTGATGACCTCCAGCGCGCCATCACGTCTCAGCGCATCTGCGAGGAGTTGGGTGTGGATTCGGGTATCGTCGGCCACAAGTACACGAATCACAACTCCGGGGGATTGGTCGCGCATTCACTGCCTCCTAAACGAAAGTGGTGGTTGTTTCTTGGAGCCCGAAACATCTACCTCGGAATGCCTGACTACGAAATTCCTTACAAATGGATCAATAACCAGATCTCTAATGCACCCCCAAGCCTAAGCATCTTCCGTGGCAGAAACAATCCCACAAGAGTGTAGCGATGCGCACAATAGTGTAGCAACGCGCACGATCGTGCCAGAGTCTTGCACATTGCCGGCAAGCATGCAAGAGAGATGCGCTCGTCCGGCCCAGTTCTGCATGTGCCTGAAAACGATTCGGTTACGGGCCCTTTGTCATCAATGACTTGGGCAAGTCGCCTCTCCTTGTAGGATGGCCTGAATACCCACCTGAGCGAGAAGAGCTTCTCTGAGTAGTTATTCCTGCAGTCCGAGAAAAGCGCACCTACGCGTAGGGAGAAGTACGTCGCTGAGTTTGTGTACCTCTTGCAGCAGTCTGCATCCGGCGATACGTTGGACTCACATGGGCAACCAACTGTGGGTAACGGTTGCTTTCCCCCTTGCCCAGGCGATCCGGGCGTAGCTAGTACAGGTCAGAGATGCTGACCTGACTTGGTTTGATGCTCGCGGATCTCGGTAACCAGTTCTTGCGGATCTGAGCATTGGGATCTCATTGGAACCGTGGGACTAAGGGTCAACTTCATAAGGGTCAACTGTTCAACGTGACTCATAGGGCGAAGCTACGGGCGACAGCAACCAGTCCAGGGAATTCCCGGGCTTGGGTTCAGCCACTGGAACGAGGCAGATTGGACGGCGTGTTGGGGCTTGACAAGTGATGAGTATTTACTATAATGTCTATTATAGTAGTAGTGATTATCCCTCCCCCCCCCATCTCTCGCAAAGCGTTCCCCCAGATCTCCAAGCCGGGGATCTTCCGCGAGTTTTGTTGCAGCCATGGGTAGTCAATGGGGTCAGCCTGCAAAGGTGACCCAGAGGGCGAAGCTATGAGCACCAGCAATCAATCATGGGAGTGCCCATCCGTGGCGGCAAACCCTGGAACCGGTTTCGAGAACTGGTATGCGGTGCAGACCCGCGCCCGACACGAAAGAGTGGTGGCTCGACGACTCTCGGATAGCGGCGTAACCACGTTCTTGCCCACGGTCACAGAGGTACATCGCTGGAGCGACCGCCGGAAAACCGTGGAGTTGCCATTATTCGGCTGCTACTTGTTCGTGAAGCTAATGCCCAGCAACGAGGAGCGTTTGCGGGTGCTTCGGGTTGACAGCGTGCTGAGGTTCGTCGGAATTCGCGGACTGGGAACGCCGATTCCCGACGAGCAGATCGAAGCAGTTCGCATCCTGATCGAGGAGCAACTGCCTTACCGTTCCCATCCCTTCCTCAAGATTGGACAGCGCGTACGCATACGCGGTGGCGCACTGGACGGAATGGAAGGGATTCTTACCTCTCGCAACGGAGACCGCTCACTTGTCATATCTGTGGATGCGATTCAGAGATCTCTGGCCGTACGCGTCCAAGGATACGACATCGAACCCATCTAGAACTCTTCTTTGCGCTCTGGAATTCTTCCAAGGAGCCAAATCGTGGCAGAACATACAATCGAAACCGTACGACTGCTTGTCGTAAGCCGTGAGTCTGCTGTTCTTCGTCCACTCTGGTCGATGGGAGAGTCCCACTCATGGCAGCTTGAAACCGCGGCCAACGCGTGGGAAGCGATCGAGCGGGTGCAATCCGGGGTAACGCCGGACTTGCTCCTGCTGGATCTGCCGCGCGGCGACGCTGATGGCTTGCACATCCTGCGCTGGCTGCGCCGACTTCGTCCGGAGCTGCCCATTATTTTGATTGCTCACCCTGACGATGTTGCCAAGAAACAAGAGGCAATCCGTCTTGGCGCACGTGATTGCCTGCTCCGGCCTCTGCAGGATCAGCAACTCGAGGCCGTCATCACGCGTCATCTTGCGGAAACGCGCCCCACCGTCGAAACTGAGATCACCAGTGACAACGTCGAAGCAGTCGGTGACGACGCCTTCTTCGTCGGCGCCAGCCCAATCATGCGAAAGCTTCGCACCCAGGCGGCATTGCTGGCGGAAGCCAACGTACCTGTGTTGATGCTCGGAGAGAGTGGAAGCGGTAAAGAGACCACCGCCCGCCTGCTCCACAAATTATCCGTCCGTTCGGGATTCGAGTTCGCCAAGGTGAACTGTGCGGCGCTGCCCAGCGATCTACTGGAGACCGAACTGTTCGGGCACGAGCGAAATGGCGCAACTGCACCCGCGAGGACCAAATCAGGCAAGCTGGAACTGTGTGAAAAGGGCACGGTTCTTCTGGAGGAAATCACCGAGATGCCGATGGGCCTGCAGGCCAACCTGCTGCAGGTGCTGGAGAACAAGCGTTTTGTCAGACCAGGAACCACCTCTGTGGTCGAGGTGGATGTTCGGGTTCTGGCGGCGAGCACTACAAATATTGAGAACGCTATCTCTGAAAACAGGCTTCGTCCCGATCTCTACTACCGCTTGAGCGCCTACACGATTCACGTTCCGCCCTTACGCCAGCGCCGCGAAGAAATTCCGCTCCTGCTGCGTCATTCCATGCACAAGCTGGCCCGTCAATATGGTCTCTCACCCCGCACCTTTTCCCCGGCGGTGCTTGAGGCCTGCCGGTCCTATTCCTGGCCGGGCAATCTGCGAGAGCTGGAAAGTTTCGTGAAACGGTACCTCATGGTGGGGGACATAGAACTGACATTCGACAAGAGTCGAGCGGAGGATGGAATTCAGAGCGCTGCCTTAACCACGCCACGCAGTCTGAATCTGCCGGCGCCATCACTGGTTCAGTCCCGGGTCGGCGCCTCTGGTTCTGACTCGCTCAAGTCCCTGGTACAGAGTGTCAAGCTGGAAGCCGAGAGAAATGCAATTGCCGCTGCGCTGGAGAAGACGGGCTGGAACCGAAAAGCCGCCGCACGCTTGCTTAAGGTCAGCTATCGGACGTTGCTCTACAAGATCGAGCAGTACCGGATGAAATCCTCTGAAGCGGTTCCGTTTCCGGGCAATGGAACCAAGAGCAACGGGAACGGATTCCGCGGCAACGGCAGCACTGGTTGAGGCAGAGCGGGAAGCAAAGGCAACGATTGTTACAGGAGTTGTTATGAAAAACAGGGCCGATCACTCATGGCTCAGTCCCCTGAGTTTGGGACTGGCTACAATCCTCCTTGCAGGTTCCCTTTGGGCGCAAGCCCCGGCCACCGGGCAGGCGAATGGCCGACCCCAGGATCCGGCTGCAACGGCCTCGCTTGCACAGCCCCTGAAAACAGCGGCCAGCCAGCCGCACGACAACAGCTTCGTAATAGGTAATGACGACGTTCTGGCGATCAATGTGTGGAAGGAACCGGAGATTTCCCGGTCCGTGCCGGTTCGTTCCGACGGGAAGATTTCCTTGCCATTAGTTGGCGAAGTGCAGGCGAGCGGGGAAACTCCCCTAAAGCTGGAACAGGCCATCGCCGCGAAGCTTCAAAGCTACCTTTCTGAGCCCGAGGTCACGGTCATTGTGCAGGAGATCAAGAGCCAGAGATTCAATATCCTCGGTCAAGTGGCCCGGCCAGGCTCATTCTCCCTCGCAAGTGCAGCGACGGTTCTGGATGCAATCGCGCTTGCCGGCGGTTTCCGCGACTTCGCGAAACAAAAATCCATTTATATCCTCCGGCGAAATCCGGACGGGAGTGAGTCACGAATCCGCTTCAACTATAAGGCAGTGATTAAGGGCAAGAATGCAGCGCAGAACGTATCCCTTCAGCCGCGGGATACGATCGTGGTTCCGTAAGGTCTTGTCACGATGACCCGACTTTGGTTAGCGATTGTTCTGATGGCCGCGACACCCCTGTGGTGCCAGGTGAACGCCGGGGCTAACGGCACAACTGATGCCGCCGTAACCGCCGATGATTCCCGTATGACTGCGCCTCCACCAGTGAGTGGAGAATCATATCCGACGGGAGGTCTTGGCGACACACGTTCGAACTATCTGCGCTATGGCCTGACTTTCAGCACCGCATACATAGACAACACTATAGGCGGCCCAACTCCAGTGAGTGACATCAGTTATTCCGTCTCGCCAACCATCGCACTGGACAAGAGCATTCCCCGGTTGCATTTGCTGCTCACGTACAGCCCGGGGTTCACCTTCTATCAGCGCTTTAGCCGGCTGGATGCAGCGGATCAGAACGTCGGTATCAATGTCGGGTATCGCTTAAGCCAGCACGTGTCGGTGAATTTCGCAGATACATTCCAGAAGTCATCGAGTGTGTTCAATCAGCCGGATTTCACCTCAGCCAACCCGGTCAGCGGCTCCCCGGAACCGCCGACGCAAGCAGTGATTGCGCCGTTAGCCGAGCAACTCACCAACACGGCCAGCACAGGCCTAACCTATCAGTACGCGGCAAACAGCATGGTGGGGGTGAGCGGGAGGTTTTCGGACCTGCATTTCCCCAACTCTGAGGAAGTTCCAGGGCTTTATGATTCGAGTTCGGTTGGAGGTTCTGCGTTTTACGATCATCGTCTATCGAGGAAGCAGCATCTCGGAGTGTCGTATCAATACTCCAGAATTTTGGCTTATCCGTCGGGAGCCCAGAGCCAGACGGAGACGCACTCGATCTATCTCTCTTACACGTTTTATGTAATGCCCAGACTCTCCATCTCAGTTTCTGGAGGGCCGCAATACTCCAGTGTGGCTCAATCTCCTCAGCCTGCCTTCACTTCGTGGACGCCCGCGGTCACGGCGAGCATGGGCTGGCAAGGGCACCGCGCCAGCTTTGCCGCCAGCTACTCGCGGATGGTCACCGCAGGGGGTGGCTTGGTCGGGGCATTCCATTCCAACACCGCGAATGCATCCGCGCACTGGCAAATTGCCCGCACTTGGAGCGTAGGGTCGGGAGCGAGCTACGCGATTTACGAGAATTTGACGCCGTTCTTTTTCCTTTCCAACACGGGCGGCCACAGCGTCTCCGGAAGCGTCTCGATACAGCACCCCATCGGTGAGCACTTCAGCGCCAACGTCGGGTACACGCGGTTGCACCAGAGTTATGGCGGTATCGCGATCATTGCCAACACGCCGGATACCAATCGCGAGTCCATCACGATTTCTTATCGTTTCGCAAGACCACTAGGAAGATAGCCATGCCCGAAGCCTTCGAAGAGCAGAATTCAGAAAGTTTCGACCTGCAGAAGTACTTGGATGTGGCTCGCCGGCGCCATCTCCATTTCTTGATACCGGTCTTGATTGGATGGCTGGTGGTGTGGGGAGCCAGTTGGGTTCTGCCGGCGCGATATAAGTCGAGCACGCTCATCCTGGTAGAGCAACCCACCATGCCGAAAGACTACGTCACGCCGAACATCAACGACGATGTGCAAGACCGGTTGCAGAGCATCACTCAGCAAATTCTTAGTCGCACTCGCCTTCTTCATATCATTGACCAGTTGAACCTCTATGGCGGAAGCCACAGCCAGGCGACGCCAGATGAAAAAGTCGAGCGCATGCGCAAAGACATTGAGATCGAGCTTGTGCGTGACAACCATAACAACGAGATCACTGCATTTAACGTTCATTATTCAGCAAGCAGTCCCTACGTTGCCCAGCAGGTCACCAGCGAGCTGACCAACCTGTTCATTAATGAAAACTTGGAAGTGCGGCAGCAGCAATCCGAAGACACGACCAAGTTCCTCGAGGATCAGTTGGAGAACGCGCGAAAGACCCTTGCCGAGCAGGAAGAAAAGATTCGAGAGTTCAAAGGACAGCACGTTGGCGAATTGCCGACCCAACTGGGAAGCAACCTTCAGATCCTGAGCGGCCTGCAATCGCAGCTACAGGCCGAACAGGATACGCTCAACACTGCAAAACAGCAGCGAGTCTACTTACAGTCGCTGATGGATCAATATCGGACGCTCCAGGGAACGCACAAAACCGCCGATGGCACTCCCATGGGTTTGCCAGCGATTGATCAGGAACTGGACAGACTCAAGTCACAACTGGCAGACCTCAGCTCCCGCTACACGGATCGCCACCCCGATGTTCGTAAGTTGAAGGAGCAGATTGCCAAGACCGAGAAAATGAGGGACCAGCTTGTCGCTGACTTGAAGAACAAAGGCAATGCAAGCAAAGCCGAGGGTAGTACCGGCGCTGCCGAGGCAGCGGATCTTTCACAAAACTCGTCGATGCTGCAACTGCAAGGCCAGTTACAAGCCAACCAGATCGAAATCACCAATCGCGAGCAAGCGATTGCCGGCCTGAAAGTCAAAGTCAACGATTACCAGGCGCGCTTGAATCAGGAACCGGTACGGGAACAGCAGTTGGCCGATCTGACCCGTGGCTACGATCAATCCAAGGCTAACTACGACGAGTTGCTGAGAAAGAAGAACCAATCCGAGATGGCCACCAGCATGGAGCTGTTGCAGCAGGGGGAACGCTTCCGGGTTCTGGATCCCCCCAGCTTGCCGGCGAAGCCGGATTTTCCCGACCGCCTCAAGTTTTGTGGAATCGGATTGGGCATCGGCCTTGCGTTAGGCATCGTGGTGGCGGGCGGATTTGAAATGATGGACGATCGCCTGTACAGCGAAAAAGAAATCAAAGATCTGCTGCCGATGGCGTTGATCTCTGAGATCCCGGAGATCTCGAGTCCGTCCGATGAACGACGCAGCAAGAGGAGAATGTGGCTAGGATGGGCCACGGCAGCGCTGGTATTTTCCACCATCCTGGCCGGATCCGCGTTCAGTTATTTCCGGGGTTAACTTCATTTCCAATGTATAAAGCCTTCTACAATCTCAAGCGCAACCCGTTCGACATCACTCCGGACCCGGCCTTCCTGTTCCCGACGAAGCGGCACAACGAAGCTTTGGCATCTCTCTATTATGGGGTGCGCCGGCACAAGGGATTTGTCGTGTTGACCGGGGAGGTTGGCACGGGGAAGACTTTGCTGCTCCGTTGCCTGCTTCAACTGTTGAAGCAGAGCCCCGATGTGGCCTACGCATATCTTTTTAACAGCCGGCTTTCTCCAACCGAGTTTCTGCAGTACATCGTCAGCGATTTCGGGCGTCCGGCGTCGGGCAAGAACAAGACTGAACTTCTGCTCGATCTTTGCAATTACGTGGTCACGCGCGGCCTCAACAAGCAGACCACCGTCCTCATCGTGGACGAAGCCCACCACCTGTCGGCGGAGGCTCTGGAAGAGGTCCGCCTGTTGACGAACCTGGAGACGGCCCAGGAGAAGCTGCTGCAAATTCTGCTGGTGGGACAGCCCGAACTGGACGAGAAGCTGGATTCCGTCAACCTTAGACAGTTAAAGCAGAGAATTGCGTTTCGTACGCATCTGGAACCATTGGATTCCGACGAAACCAGTGGATACATCGAACGGCGCCTGCAGATTGCCGGAGCAAACTCGCACGCAGGCACGTTGTTTTCCGCCCAAACCATTGCGGCTGTGCATCACCATTCCCGAGGCTTCCCTCGGCTGATCAACACAATTTGCGAGAACGCCCTCATCACCTCCTACGCGAGACAGATGCGAAGCATAACTCCGGGAGTCATCGAGGATGTGGCCAAGGATCTCCGTCTCGATGTGGTTCGTTCGCCGGAGGCCGAAAGAACTGACGGCCCCGACGAGATGGATGTCCAGCGAGCCGCCAAAGTCATGCTGGATATGTATTCCGCTCTGCGAAAGCCTCTCGCACGCAAACCAGATGTGGACGCACCTGTAGCACTCCAAGCCACCAAACATGAGCCAACTATTTGACGCTTTACAAAGATCGGAAGCCGAACGGTCCGGGACTAAGTTTCCGCCATCGTCGCTAGCGACCGAGGTACTGCAGGCTGCCGAGCGTGAGGCAGCGGCGGAACGTGGAACGACCGCCGTGTGCGAATCCCCGGTGCAAAGTGAAATATCCGCGGAACAGGAAGCGTTCCCGGAACTGTCAGCACTTGGCGCGGTAGCGCAAGCCCAGACCGCAGCGGAGATCCCAGCAAATGCTGCAAGCGACCCGTTCAGCGAGTTCCAGTCTTTGCAGATTTTGTTGCCTGCTCAAAGCAAGCTCGTATGCCTCACGGACAAGGAGAGTCTGGCTGCAGAGAAATTTCGCTTCCTAGGGGTCCGCTTGCGGCAGCTCCGGCAGAACCGGCAGCTCAAGAAAGTGCTGATCACGAGTGCCATTCCTCAAGAGGGCAAGACTATGGTGGCTGCCAACCTGGCCTGCACCCTTGCGCGCAGAGCGCAGCAGAGAACTCTGCTATTGGAGGGAGACCTGCGGCGGCCGTCGCTCTCGCAAGTGTTCGGGTTGGGTAGCCTGCCAGGCATGAGTGAATGGCTACAAGGAGAACGCGGCCCGGCCACCAGCATCTACCATCTGGAAGGCCCAGGCTTCTGGATCCTGCCGGCAGGCAGCGCCGCGAGGAATCCTCTGGAACTCATGCAATCCGGAAGACTCCCTGCGCTCATGGATCAATTGACCGCTTGGTTCGACTGGATCGTCATCGATTCTCCCCCCGTGCTGCCTCTTGCGGACACGAGCCTCTGGATGCGGTTAGCGGATGGCATTCTTTTGGTTACCCGCCAAGGAACCACCGAAAAGAAACAGTTACAAAGAGGACTCGAAGCGATCGAACCCAAGAAGCTGGTTGGCGCGCTGCTGAACTGCGCTACAAGCACGGCCCACAGCGATTATTACTATCACTACCGTCCAAGCACTGCTTCGCCGCCGGAAAGCGACTCTGAGAAGTAAACGCAAAAAGCACACATTAGCGGAGTGGGTGGAATCGGCGGAGTCGGACCATTTTCGCCATTCGGAACGACCTGAATTCGAATTCTCTCAGGAGTTAATCAATGAGATTACTGATTGCTGGAGGCGCCGGCTACTTGGGCTCGGTGCTAATCCCGAAGCTTTTGGAGCGTGGTTACAAAGTCGATGTAGTCGACTTGTTCTGGTTCGGCAATCACTTGCCACGCCAGGCTGGGATCCTCAATAAGGACATTTTTCAACTAACTGTCGAAGACTTGGAACCTTACGATCAGGTGGTTTTCCTCGCCGGCCTCTCGAACGATCCGATGGCGGAATATTCCCCCAGCAAGAACTTCATCTTCAATGCGGCTGCTCCAGCCTACCTTGGCTACATTGCCAAGATCGCCAAGGTCAAGCGCTATATCTACGCGTGCTCCTGCTCGGTCTACGGATACACGGAGAATGAGCTCTACGACGAAACTCGCGCCGTGAGTTCAAGTTATCCATATGGAATCTCCAAGCTTCAGGGGGAGCAGGCCGTCATTCAACTCACCGACGAGAACTTCTCCGTAATCTCCCTGCGTAAGGGAACCATCTCCGGATACAGCCCCCGGATGCGGTTGGACCTGATCATCAACACAATGTTCAAGACCGCGATGAAGGACCACACGATCACCGTGAACAATCCTTCGATCTGGCGGCCGATTCTTAGTATCGAAGATGCCGCCACCGCCTATATCCGGGCGATTGAGGCGGATCACAGGATTTCGGGCATTTTCAACCTTGCATCCGGGAACTACACCGTGGGCGAAGTGGGCGACCTGGTCAAGAGCGCGGTGGAAGAGCGGCTCAACATCAAAGTCAATCTCTGCATTAAGCACATTGAAGACTTTCGCAACTACAAGGTCAGCATCGATAAAGCGGCCAATGTCCTGAGTTTCCATCCTTCCGGCAGTGTGAAATCAATCGTGGATGACCTGATTGATCACATGAACAAATTTCAGGACTGGGATAACCCCGCCTACTCCAACATGCAGACCTTCAAGCAGATTGAAAACGGCATCGAGGTTCATGACATGGCGGGTGCAGCATGAGGATCGCAGTCATCCAAAACAACGTACAACTGGGCACCGATGTCGTCTGCGCCTGTGCCAATCGATTTTCCCAGTTTTGTCTCAAGAACTCTTGAATCCCCGCCTGAATCCGAGCGCTTGTAGGACTGCTGCGCCGAACAAGGAGAAAAACCAATGACTTTGCGAGACTCGATCCACGATACAAGGCCGTACTTGTCTGGGACGCATTCCGTTTCAGACGGCGAACGCAGTGTCCTCAGCGAAGAGGCTTTCAAGCGGATGATCTCCAGAGAGCGCAAGAGAACAGAGCGTTCCCGAAAACCGTTCCTGCTCATGCTGCTGGACACGGGTAGCCACCAGAGTTCGGAAAAGAATGGAAAAGGCCTCGACAGTATCGTGTCCACCCTCCTGAGATCCACCAGGGAGACCGACGTAACCGGCTGGTTCAAGAACCGGACTATCGTTGGCGTGATGTTTACCGAGCTCGTGGTCGAAGACAAGAACTCGATCCTGAGCACAATGCTAACCAGGGTGAGCACAACCCTACGAGACAACTTAACGTTCGAGCAATTCAATCAAGTCAGTATCTCGTTTCACTTCTTTCCCGACGATTGGGATCACGAAATCTCTGGGCGTCCGAGCAATCCGACCTTGTACCCTGACCTGTCAAGTCGCGACAATGCCCAGCGGTTTCTCAGCGTCACAAAGCGAATGATGGACATCGTCGGCAGCACACTAGCGGTAATCTTTTGCATGCCTAT
The DNA here is from genome assembly GCA_963758285.1 of Terriglobia bacterium. Lineage (GTDB taxonomy): Bacteria > Acidobacteriota > Terriglobia > Terriglobales > Acidobacteriaceae > DASVWZ01. The sequence goes on from CAVWUT010000008.1 coordinate 70,418, forward strand.
GTTTTTGATGATTGCGCTGGCGATCAAAGCGTCATCAAAAGGCCCTGTGTTTTTTAGACAACAACGGATTGGACAGCACGGCAAACGCTTCACATTCTTGAAATTCCGCTCCATGTACATCAACAATGATTCCAGCATTCACAAAGAGTACGTTACGAAGCTAATCGCCGGCCAAGCGGAGCGTAAACCGTCGAACGGGAACGGAAATGGTCAGGGTGTGTACAAGCTTACCAACGATCAGAGGGTCACTCGAGTGGGGGCTTTCCTGCGGAGAACCAGTTTGGATGAACTGCCGCAGTTCCTGAATGTCCTCAAGGGGGACATGTCGCTGGTCGGCCCTCGCCCTGCAATTCCCTACGAAGTGGCAGCGTATCAGACGTGGCACCGCCGCCGGGTATTGGATGTCAAGCCAGGAATCACCGGGCTGTGGCAGATCAACGGCCGAAGCCGCGTCAAATTTGATGAAATGGTCCGGCTGGATCTGCGATACGCCAAGGCATGGTCTCCCTGGCTTGATATCAAGATCCTCATGCGTACACCTCGCGCAGTGTTCCTGGGCGAGGGTGCGCACTGAGTTCAGCATCTCAGACTGTCTTTCGATTAGTAGTGCATCCGATCGACTCCATCTGCTCAACTTTCCCCCACAACTCAATACATGTTCGCAATCATCAGCAGTTTTGAAGGGCGGTGAAAATATGGTGAATTTCGGTGTCATTGGCTACGGCTATTGGGGTCCAAACGTCGTCCGGAACCTTGCAGGCCTGGACGGATCCCAAGTGCTCGCCATTGCAGAAAAAAGCCCAACCGCGCAAAAGCGCGTACAAAAGGCTTATCAAGGAATGAAAGTGACTTCGGACGCCTCGGAAGTGATCTCGTCATCCGAGATCGACGCAGTCGCCATCATAACCCCGGTTTGGACGCATTACGAGTTGGCAAAAGCTGCCTTGGAGAATGGTAAGCACGTGTTCGTTGAGAAGCCGTTCGCCAGCACGGCTGGAGAAGCCGAGGAATTGGTCAACCTGGCGGAACGGAAAAACCTGAAGATTATGGTGGATCATACTTTTCTGTTTACTGGAGCTGTTAAGAAGATCCGCCAACTGATTGACGATGGTACGCTGGGAAAACTCTACTACTACGACTCCACGCGAGTAAATCTAGGTCTGTTTCAGCATGACGTCAATGTCATATGGGACCTCGCTCCTCACGATTTATCCATTATGGACTATCTCATTCAGGACCGCCCACTGGGAGTAGTGGCGACTGCCGAGAAACACTTCAACGGCCTCGAAGACATTGCCTTTCTTACCTTCTACTTTCCACACAACATCATTGCGCACGTCAACGTCAACTGGCTTTCACCTGTGAAAGTGCGCACAACCCTGATCGGTGGAGAGAAGAAGATGGTGGTGTGGAATGACCTCGAAGCGGACGAGAAAATCCGGGTCTACGACAAGGGCGTAGAAACGACAACAAGCAGAGAGGGTGTGTACGAGACCTTGGTCAAGTACCGTACTGGCGATATGTGGGCTCCTCAGGTGGAGAACGCGGAGGCGCTGAAGAAGGAACTGGAGTATTTCGTGAACTGCGTTACCAACGGTCTCACCCCCATCAACGACGGGAAGGCCGGCTGGCGGGTAGTCCGAATGCTCGAGGCGGCGAGCCAGTCAGTTAAGAATAGAGGCGCAATGGTTGAGTTGCGCAGAGAGGAGTTGGTTGCAGCATGAACGACTATACGTGCGTCGCTCCGAGACGTCAAGTTGGGGAAAGGTGTTCGCCTTTCCAAGTTCATCAACCTCTACGGCTGTCAGATCGGCGACGAAACCAAGATTGGCGCTTTTGTTGAAGTCCAGAAGAACGCTGCCATTGGAAGGCGCTGCAAGATCTCGAGCCACACGTTCATCTGCGAAGGCGTGACGATCGAAGACAACGTCTTCATCGGGCACGGTGTTACGTTCATCAACGACAGCTATCCTCGCGCAACCACCCCCAATGGTGACCTGCAGACAGAAAGCGACTGGCACGTAGAACGGACACTTATTAAGAAGGGAGCCTCGATTGGCTCAGGAGCAACCATTCTTTCCGGTGTCGTGATCGGGGAGAACGCCATTGTCGGTGCGGGCAGCATGGTGACCAAGGATGTGCCCGCCAATGCCATCGTTGCCGGGAACCCGGCGCGACTGCTTCGATATGTCGAAACCGAAATGAGGTTGGCACAATGACACCCAAGATGAAAGTCCCGTTTCTTGACCTGGTGACTCCCCACCTAGAACTGGAAGAAGAACTAGTATCCGTCTTCCGCAATAGTCTAAGAACGGCTGGTTTTATTGGTGGACCTCTGGTCGAAGGCTTCGAACACGATTTTGCCCAGTTCTGCGATGTCAAGCACTGTGTTGGGGTAAGCAGCGGAACGGATGCCGTGCGCTTCGCACTGATGGCTGCTGGAGTCCGACCTGGCGAAAGCGTAATCACGGTCCCAAACACATTCATCGCTACAACTGAAGCTATCTCGCAGGCTGGCGCGCTGCTGGAGTTCGTGGATATCGACGAGCGCACCTACAACATGGACCCGGAGAAACTGCGGGAATACCTGGAGACACAGTGCGACACAGATCAGCACTCAGGGAAGCCAATCTCTCGCAGAACCGGTCGGACGATCACGGCGGTGGTTCCGGTTCATCTGTATGGCCAGCCTGCCGACATGGATCCGATTCTTGAATTGGCCGACCGTTACAACCTGATTGTCGTGGAAGACGCTTGCCAGGCTCACGGAGCCGAGTACTTTTCCCAGAAAGAACAGCACTGGAGAAAGACCGGGTCTATGGGAGCGGCTGGTGCTTTCAGCTTCTACCCGGGCAAGAACTTGGGGGCCTGTGGCGAGGCGGGAGCCGTCACGACGGATGACTCTGAGATTGCACAAAAGGTTCGAATGCTGCGCGACCACGGCCAGGCTACGAAGTACTACCACGAGATCGAGGGTTACAACGGACGGCTGGACGCGATTCAAGCAACCATCCTCGGGGTCAAACTAGGACATCTGGCTGAGTGGAATGCGAGTCGCCAGGAACGAGCGGCCCGATATCGAAGCTTGTTCATGCTTCATTTCGACGAGATCCTGGCTCCACATGAGCCCTCACGGGCTCGATCTGTATATCATCTTTACGTAATACGTGCTCAAGAAAGGGGGAGCGTGCAAAAGCATCTCGCAGAAGTCGGTATCGGCACAGGAATTCACTATCCAGTACCGCTGCATTTGCAAAATGCTTATCGTTCTTTTGGTTACAAGATCGGCGATTTTCCAATAACTGAAAGATGTTGCTCAGAAATCCTTTCCCTGCCCATGTATCCTACCCTCGGGACCGATGAGCAGACTTTTGTGGTGCAGCAACTGGTTGGGCATCTGTCTAAGGCACGCCCTCCTGTATCTGTCCAGACAGATAACGACGAGCGCGTAGCAGTCTGAACTCCGGTCTTCCGCTCACCGCGGGAACGGTTTACAAGGCGTGACGAAAAGAATCCCCACGGCGGTCTGTATCGTAGTCGAGAACCTGCCGGTACCTCTTGACAGACGCGTATGGCGGGAAGCGTGCGCACTGCGTGATGCGGGATATCGCGTATCCGTCATCTGCCCCAAAGGGAAGGGCTTTTCCACAGCGGGTTACGAAGCCCTTGACGGAATCGAGATCTACCGCCATCGCGGGTGGGAGGCCTCGAGTATGCCGGGGTACTTACTGGAGTATAGTTTGGCTCTGGTTGCCGAGTTTCTGCTGACCCTGAAAGTCTTCGCACGTACTAGGTTTCGTATTTTGCAAGCATGCAATCCCCCAGACACCATTTTCTTAATAGGATTGTTTCTGAAGCTTTTCGGCGTCCGATTCATCTTCGACCAACACGATCTTGGCCCCGAGCTTTTCGAAGCGAAGTTCGGAAAGCACAACGGCCTGCTTTACAGGCTGCTCCGATTGGTCGAGCTGTGCTCGTTCCGAGTAGCGAACGTCTGCATCGCTACGAATGAATCTTTTAAGGAGGTTGCTATTACGCGGGGAGGGAAGAACCCAGAAACTGTTTTTGTCGTGCGGAACTGTCCCGACCTCGCCACCTTCCACCGACCACAGCCTCGACCCAGCGACAAGTTCGGCAGGTCGCTGGTGGTAACGTACGTTGGTTTCATGGGGACGCAAGACGGCCTAGACCTACTACTTGAATCTATCGAACACATTGTGAAAACTGAGAATCGGCAAGACGTACACTTCGTTCTCGTCGGGGGAGGGACAATCCTTCCCGAGTTGCGGGCAACAATTGCCAAGAAGAATCTGGACGCATACGTGACGCTGACGGGCCAGGTTTCCCACGACGATGTGGCCACTTATCTCTCCAACTCAGATGTAGGCGTAGCGCCCGACCCCAAGAATGCGATGAACGACAATTCGACAATGATCAAGATTCTCGAATACATGGCGTTCTGCTTGCCAGTGGTGCTCTTCGATTTGAAGGAGGGGCGGCATATAGCAGGCCCTGCGGCGCTGTACGCCATGCCCAACGATCCCATCGATTTTGCCAACCAAATCACCAAATTGCTCAACTGTGGAGAACTTCGTCAGCAACTCGGTGAGTGCGGCCGCAGGCGAATTGAAGAGCGATTGAACTGGGAAGTTGAGAAAGCGTCGCTGATTCGAGCGTATGATACAACCCTCCAGTTTGGCCACGCTGCGTGACATTGTGGATGAGTTTGTGGAATCTCCCTGCGCTTTGTCGCTTGATAGCGCTACAGAATCGATAATGCCTACAAATAGCTTCCACAGCCAGTTGTTCTCTGGTATCGTGCGCGCAGATTCTCCTGTGAGATTAGGGATTTTCGATGAAGGCTTGAAACGCAAGATACCAAGGCGATTTGGCCGGATGGCACATCCCATTTTGCGCGCAGCATGCACCGTCCTTTTCTTAATCGTGACGTCATCCCTGTGGTGCGATGCAGCTGACGTTGTCTTCGTTCGTTCGGTTGAAGACTCGTCGCCGGAGCAACAGGGACTGGAAACGGCTGCCAACTTTTATGGGCTGAACCTGAAAGTCGTTGTCGCGAACGGGAATAACAATAAATCTGCACTCAGCAGAGCTATCGGGCAGAAGGCGACCGTCGCAGTAGCGATTGCCGCGAATGCTCTCCCTCTTATTGACGAAAATGCACTCCTGCAAGCACTGCGTCGGAGGCAGAGTGGCAATGTACCTTTGCTTGTCGTAGGAGTGACGCCCGAAACGGACTCGCTTCTCTTGAGGAGTTTGTCCGGCGGCGATGTGGTTGGCTGTAAGCGTCTACAGAGCCCGATTCAACTGCAGTACGTTGTCGGCCGCGCTGCGGGCCTTGTCCAGCAATTAGCGGACCTTGATTTGCCATTCCCGGGTAAGGATACGTTCTACCTGGCCCTGGCCGAACACAGCAATGCCCAAACAGTCATGGGAGTTCGGGACAATCATCAAGTTGTTCCAGTGTTCGTTGCGACCACTATTCGCCATCAAAGGGTATTCCTGTTGTCTTCGATGGGTTACGGAAACGAAATCCTGGAGAAATGGAACGCCGAGAGCATGGTGAATGCATTTGCGGGAATCGCCCCCGAGATGATGTTTGTTAAGTATTGCGCAGGCGAGCGAGGTTGGCACTCTGTCGGTCATTATGCAAACCTCACGATTGATGATCCATGGCTCCGCGAGCCTTACGGGCACCTCAGCTATAAAGCTCTCCTCGGGGAGATGGAAAAACACAACTTTCACACGACCATTGCTTTCATACCGTGGAATTACGATCGGAGCGAAGCCGAGGTTGTCTCGCTGTTTCGGAGCCATCCTGAGAGGTTCTCAGTCTGCATTCACGGAGATAACCACGATCATAAAGAATTTGAAGACGTCCGAAGCAAGCCTCTGAGTCTTCAAATCGCTGCCCTTAAACAATCCTTGGCCAGAATGGACAAATTCCAAATGCTGACAGGGATTCCCTACGACAGCGTGTTCGTGTTCCCCCACAGCATCGGGTCAGAAAGGATTCTGGAAGAACTCAAAACTTACAATGTTCTGGCTACCATCAACTACGAGAATGTTCCCATAGACCGCCTCAAGTCGTCTGCTCTTCTTTTTGCCCTGCGGCCCGTCACGCTCTCTTTCGCAGATTTCCCAAGTATCAGCCGTTATCCGGCGGCAATACCAAGTCCGAGTGGCTTCATCGGGATCAACGAATTCCTTGACAACCCATTGTTCTTTTACTCCCATCAGGACTTCTTTGCGAGCGGTATGGATGCCTTTGACGGCATGGCAGATGGGGTGAACAAACTTCAACCGGACACTCGCTGGCGCAGTGTTGGCGACATAGTGAAGCATCTGTACCTGGTAAGGCTAAGAGACGACTCCAATTACGATGTGCTTACCTTTTCAAGCAGCCTCCAGTTGGATAATACGTCCGGACGCGATTCAGTCTTTTATGTCAAGAAGCAAGAATCCGGTTCTCCGGTTATAACATCGGTGAGTGTCGATGGCCGGCAATCCCCCTTTCAACTACGCGGGGGGTATCTGGACCTCAGCGTACCCGTCCCTGAAGGCGCGACTCGTAGCGTTGTTATCCAATACCAGAACGACCTTGACCTGGCCTCGATTAGCACCTCGAAAAGTTCTTTTCGCGTTTATCTTCTCCGAAAAGTTTCGGACTACCGGGATATAACACTATCAAAATACTCCGTCGGGCGAACACTCACTGACTTTTACTACAAGCATGACATAACGATGCCGTTGGTGATTCTCTGTGGTTGCGGTTTCATAGTGTTCAGCATCTACGGCGGCAGGAGTCTGCTCGTAATCATCAAGAGAAGAAATACCGTTGAACCAAAACCGGGCGTGCTCGCCCCCCGATCGGACAGCTAGAAGACCCGGGATCGTGTAAAGCAACATGCCGCGATACGTAATCATTACGCCAGTGCGCGACGAGGAAAGGTTTATAGAAGCGACCATCGCTTCCGTCCAACGCCAGACCATACAGCCTGCGGAATGGGTAATCGTTGACGACGGTTCCACTGACCGCACGGGCGAAATCATCGATCGGTGTGCGACTCAGGCGCCATGGATCCGCGTCGTGCACAGAGCGAACAGGGGGTTCCGCAAGTCCGGCGGCGGAGTCATGGAAGCCTTCTATGACGGCTACAATGCGCTCCACTGTCATGACTGGGATTTCATCGTGAAGCTCGACGGAGATCTGACTTTACCGACGAATTACTTTGCACAATGTTTCGAACATTTTGAGCGCGACCCCAGCCTCGGGGTTGGTGGAGGAGACATTTATCACGATCTTGGGGGAGTGCAGAAACTTGAAGCTAATCCCAAATTCCATGTCAGAGGAGCAACCAAGATCTATAGGAAAACCTGTTGGGAAGCCATTGGCGGATTATGGCAGGCTCCAGGGTGGGACACGATTGACGAAGTGAAGGCCAATATGTTGGGTTGGAAGACCTACAGTTTCGGCGAACTCCGAATTGCTTCATCATCGCCTAACAGGAACTGCCGAAGGTGTGTTGCGCGATAGGATAAAGCGCGGCATAGCGTGCTACGTGTCGGGATACCATCCTCTATTTCTTGCTGCAAGCTGCCTGTCGAGACTGATTCAGAAGCCCTATGTCGCCGGTTCCGTCGCGATCTGCTACGGCTTTCTGAAAGGCTATTGGATCCGCATGCCGCGCGTAAATGACAAGCAACTGATCAAGTATTTGCGTACTCAGCAGATCAGGCGGCTTTGCGGACTGGAAACGATTTGGAGATGACTAGCAGTCGGAGAGCGCGTTCGAACTGATATGTGCGGAATCTGCGGAAAGCTGGAGTTTGATCGGAATGCGAGCGTCAGCGGCGCTCTCATTCGGACTATGCTGGATACGATCCGCCATCGCGGTCCAGATGATGAAGGAGTCTATCTTTCACCCCAGGTGGGATTCGGTCACGCTCGACTCTCGATCATCGACCTTAGCAGTGGCCACCAACCGCTCTCCAACGAGGACGGTACGGTCTGGATTGTTTTTAATGGAGAGATCTACAACTACCGTGAGCTGCGCGCTTTCCTCGTGAGCAAGGGGCATGTTTTCAAAACGCAGACTGACACCGAGGTGATCGTCCATCTGTACGAAGAACTTGGCTCCCAATGCTTAGAGAAGCTGCGCGGAATGTTCGCATTTGCTTTGTGGGATCAAAAGACAAAGACTCTTTTCCTGGCAAGGGACCGGGTTGGAATAAAGCCTCTCTACTACTCACTGACGGGTTCAGCCATCGTGTTCGCTTCCGAGATTAAGGCGATCCTGGCTGATCCTGCAATCAACCGGGAGCTTGCCCCGGAAATTATTGACCGGTTTCTGACTTTCCTGTATGTACCAGGCGAAGAGACACTGCTGAAAGGGATCAGTAAGCTCGCGCCAGGACACTATCTGCTGATTAAAGATGGCAAAGCAACAATTCGACAATACTGGGATCTTCAGTTCTTCAAGCCTTCCGCGTGTCCAAGCCTCAAGGACGCAGAGAACGAATTGTCGAACCTGTTGGCCGAAGCGGTTGAGCTGCACATGATCGCAGATGTTCCCGTTGGTGTTCTTCTAAGCGGCGGTGTAGATTCGACGGCTGTACTAAGCTGTGCAGCAGAGAGAACGAACAAGGAAATCAGCAGTTACACTGTGGGCTTTTCCGATCCCGGCGTTGCCGACGAAAGACCTTATGCCAAGTTGGCGGCCGAAACCTTTGGCAGCCGTCATCACGACATGACGATCGGCGCAGGGGATTTCGCGGAATTCCTGCCGCGATATGTCTGGCACATGGAAGAGCCCGTTTGTGAGCCGCCTGCCATTGCCTTGTACTACGTGTCGAAGTTTGCCGCGAATTACGTAAAGGTTCTCCTCTCCGGAGAAGGCGGGGACGAAGCATTCGCCGGCTACAACAATTATCGCAGCATTATGTGGCTGGAACGTCTCAAACACATTTGGCCCGCCGCCAACGGCGCAGCGTCCTGGGGACTCTCCCAAATCAATTCGTGGGTCCATTCGGCAAGAGTCGCCAAGTATGTGCCTTTAGTAAGCGCGACGTTTCCCGACTACTACTACAGCCGCACCTCAACCCCGTACCGGTACTCCGGAAACGGGATCGGTGAACTGTACTCGGCGGATTTTGTGAACTCGATTGACAGGGAATACACGGTTGAGCCGATCCGGAGGTTGTTTGCGACAGTGAAGGACAAAAGCGTCCTCGACCAGATGCTCTACATCGACACCAAAACCTGGCTGCCGGATGACTTGCTCATCAAAGCCGACAAGATGACCATGGCCAACTCACTCGAACTCCGTGTACCACTGCTCGATCATCGGATTCTGGAATTTGCCGCGTCCCTGCCGCCACACTACAAGCTGAAGGGCTTCACCCTGAAATACATCTGGAAGAAAGCCTTGTCAAAGCGGGTTCCCGACAGAATCCTGAAGCGAAGAAAAGCCGGGTTCCCTGTCCCGTACGAATTCTGGCTGCGAAACAATTTCAGAAACCAAATTCGCGCCATTCTGACCGACCGAAAGACCATTGAGAGAGGATACTTCCAGAAGACCGCCGTGGAGAAGCTTATCAACGCCAACAGCGATCGTGGCGCTTACCCCAAAGAGGTCTTTTCGCTCGTCGCTTTGGAATTGTGGCATCGCATGTTTCTCGACGGCCAACAGGTAACGGTGACCTAGGCTCAACGCCTGCAAGCGACAGACAGGAACCACCGAAATCGTGCTTTTTCAATGATGTCACCACTTCCAACAACGACAAGCAATTACGTCGGCAGCCGACGGGCGGCGCTGAATCTCGCCGCCGGAAGCCTCTGGTACTCTCCCGGCTCTTTCGGGATTGCCCGCATTCTTGGTCCTCGGTACTCCTTGCGATGTGTGCTTTTTCATGATGTTTCAGACACAGAATCGTCTTTCACCAAAGGACTGCGTGGCACCATCACGCGCAAGAACTTTGAGGCGGCGCTGAAATTTATCACTAGATACTACAATCCCGTCAGCCTGCAGGACGTTATCGAGGATTCCGATGGCCGGGCGCTGCCGCCCCGACCAGTGCTGGTGACCTTCGATGATGCCTACGCATCGGTCAGCGAATTCGCAGCGCCGCTTTGCCACAAGTTCAAAGTGCCGGCGGTTTTCTTCGTCAATGGCGCATGTCTCGATAATCAGCGATTGGCGCTGGACAATCTTGTCTGCCACGTGGCCAACGTGTTCGGTTTGGATACGATCAATGCAGCGATCCGTGCCGTTAAGGGCTGTGAGAGCATCGAAGTGAGCTCGCTGGCGGAGGTTTTCGCTCGCTTCCTCCCCACCATATCTCTGTCGGCCAGGGAGGTCTTTCGTGACACTCTGGTTCAGTTGACCCAGATCCGTGAGAGCGCCTTGGCAGCCGAGGCTGGACTTTATCTGAGCAGCCAACAGCTTCGCGAACTGGCAACTTTCAATTTCGAGATAGGGAATCACACCTACACCCACGTAAACTGCCGGTCTTTGTTGGTGCAGGAGTTCGCCGGAGAGATAGACAGAAACAAGGCGGCGTTAGAGGCAACCTCAGGGACGAAAGTGCGGTCGTTTAGCGTGCCCTACGGTTCCTCAACCGATCTTACTGCCGAATTGTTCATGCACCTCCAGCGGTCCGGATACGAGGCGATTTTCCTCGCTGAGGGCCGTGCTAATTCAATGCGCACCCGCCGGTCGTGTCTTGACAGGGTTAGCATCCAAGGCGGTGCCGATGCCGCTTTCTTTTCAGAAATTGAAGTGCTGCCCCGGCTCCGCACAATAAGGGAGTCGTTGCTCTCTGCCTCGAATTCGGCATACCACCCGAGTGAGGCTCATCTGGGAAAGGTCACGCCAACTACGTGGCCCTGCACTCCGCGCGAAGGCGCAAAAACCGGCGCTGCTGTCCCGAGGGAAAGTCTATAGGAAGCAATTTTAGTTTTTGCTCGAGCTTTGCGACAGTTTGTTTCGACAGGATAACATTTCAATGACCCGTGACGAATTTCTCTTAGAGATGGACGAGATTCTCGGCCTGCCCGCCGGGACGCTTCGAGGCCACGAAAAACTGGAGGAGTTGGAGAACTGGGACTCCACCTCACTCATTACGTTTATTGCTCTGGCGGACGCCAATAGTGGTGTATCTATCTCTCCCACTCAGATCGTGAGCTGTTCCACGGTTGCCGATCTTCTGCGACTAGCTCGGGCAGAGGCTATTCTTTCTTGACCGCAGGCCGCGGCGGCGTAACGGAAGTTTCCATGGCATCAGAAGCCAAGACCATGCAAGGGGCGGTTTCGAGAGCTCCGCAACTCCCCATTGCGGTGACGGAGCTTTTACGGAATCGCCGAACGCTGAAGACGGAACTGCTCAAACAAACGAATCTGCTCTCAACCCGGATTGCGATTCTTGGCGGTTCCACGACAACCGAAGTTAAGAGCATACTGGAGCTATTTCTCTTGGAGCAGGGCATCCAGCCGGCGTTCTACGAGTCAGGATACAACCGTTATTGTGAAGATGTCTTGTTCGAGAATCCGGATCTGTGGGCTTTCAAACCCGACATCGTTTTTATCCACACCACCTGGCACAACGTGTCGCAGTTCCCCGAATTACTGGAAACCGAGACCGAGGTTGAAGATCGCGTCCGCCGCGAGATGGCACGGTTTGAGCCTTTTTGGGAGAAGATTCACACGGGACTTGGCGCACTCATTATCCAAAACAACTTTGATCTGCCACGCCTCAGGCCACTCGGGAACCTGGAAGCTTTCCAAGCGTTCGGTCGCGTCAACTTCTTGATGAGGCTGAACGCCGAATTCGCAGGCTATGCTCGCACCCACTCACGTTTCTTCATTAATGACATCCATTATCTGTCCGCACAAGTGGGTCTAGCAGAGTGGCTCGGCCACAGCTACTGGTATAACTTTCACATGGCGCTGAGCCCGACCGCGACGGCAGCTCTGGCGCGCAACGTTGCCGCGATCGTGAAGTCGATTTACGGAAAATCCAAAAAGTGTCTCATTCTGGATTTGGACAATACACTTTGGGGCGGGGTAATCGGCGATGACGGTCTTCAAAACCTAGTCCTGGGATCTGACCATCCGGTCGGGGCGGCCTTCAGGGATTTTCAGCAGTATGTGAAGGATCTACAGCGGCGGGGCATCATTCTCGCAGTGTGCTCGAAGAACGATGCCGACAACGCCAAAGAGGGATTTTCGCACCCAGACAGCATATTGAAGCTTGAGGATTTCAGCGCCTTCAAGGCCAACTGGAATCCGAAGCCGGGAAATATCCGGGAGATTGCTCAGGAGCTCAACATTGGTCTCGATAGCATGGTGTTCGTCGATGACAACCCGGCGGAGAGGGCTCTTGTGGCGGAGCAATTGCCCGAGGTGGCTGTGCCGGATATAGGTTCAGAAGTTTCTTTGTTTGCAGAGATACTCGAACGCGAGCGCTATTTTGAAGTGGACAAAGTGGTTCAGGAAGATCTCAGCCGAGCCGATTTCTACAGTTCGAATGCACAGCGGAAAGCTTCGGAGTCAGCCTTCGGCGACTATGGGGAATTTCTCGACTCGCTCGAAATGACAGCGGAAATCGGTCCATTCCTTCCTGTCTATCTGGAACGAGTCACGCAGTTGATCAACAAGACCAATCAGTTCAATCTCACGACCAGACGGTATACGAGCGCTGAAGTGGAGGCCATTGCTCGAGATCCGAATTTTGTAACCCTGTATGGACGACTGGTTGACAAATTTGGCGACAACGGTCTGGTGTCGGTCCTAATTGGGCGAGTAGCTGCGGGGACTTTGGAGCTGGACGTTTGGCTAATGAGCTGTCGCGTGTTGAATCGCGAACTGGAACTTGCCATGTTTGACGCACTCGTCGAACAGTGCCAAGCACGCGGCATCCGTAAGATTGTCGGCCTTTATATCCCTTCCAAGAAGAACGGCATGGTTGCCGGCCACTATGGCAGTCTCGGATTCAGTCGGGTGGACGCACCTTCCGAAGGCCGCGACTTGTGGTCCTATGCCGTGCCTCAAACGTACTCGCCGCGAACGCGCCACATTCGCCGGACCGGGGAGACGCTCTTGGCCGCCCCCTGCGCTCACAATGAATCTGTGCCCTCAAGGGTCTAGTGCAATGGTTGCTGGTCAGACTGTCGCTGTGGGTCGAGAGACGGTACTAAAGCCGATGCCGGATCCAGTTTGGCAAGTCGAGGTGGATCATGCAACGCCCGCTGAATGGTCGGCCATGCTCGATCTCTTCTACGACGCCAACATCTACCAGACGTGGTCCTACGGTGCGGTGCGCTGGGGAAGAAAAAACCTGAGTCACCTGGTCTTGAAGCGAAATGGAGAAGTATTGGGGATGGCACAGCTCAGGATCATTCGCCCGACCAGATTCAACTTCGGCATGGCGTATCTGCGGTGGGGCCCTCTTTGTCACCGACGTGGAAGAGAGCTTGATGCCGAAGCGGCGTTGAGTATAGCTTGTGCGCTGCAAGAGGAATATGTCTGTAAGCGAGGACTCTTGCTGCAGATCCTCCCGAACGCCTTTGCCGAGTCGCCGCGCGCAGAACTGTTTCAATCGGCTTTCTCTGGATTCACACCAGAGCCCCGCAACTTTGCAAACACCTACAGAACCTTTGTTCTCGATCTTGCACCTTCGATTGAGGAATTGCGTCGCAACCTCGACAAGAAATGGCGGAACCAGCTTACTCGCTCCGAAAAGAACGGGGTAAAGGTAGTTGCGGGCAGTGGAACGGATCAATACCGAACTTTTTGCCAGATGTATGCGCAGATGCGAACCCGCAAAACCTTCGAAACGCTGGTGGATATTGAGGAGTTTGGCCGAATTCAGGAAGACCTCCCCGAGCGCCAGCGGATGCAAGTCTTGATTTGTGAGGATCAAGGAAAGCCGGTCGCTGGAGTTGTGGCCTCGGCAATGGGCGATTCAGCGATCTATCTATTGGGTGCAACCAGCGATGACGGGTTGAATGCAAAAGGTTCCTATTTGCTTCAGTGGGCCTTGATTCAATGGCTCAAGGAAAATGGCGTTAGGTGGTATGACCTGGGTGGCATCGACCCGGAAGGAAATCCAGGAGTGTATCACTTCAAGAGAGGGTTCTCGGGCGCCGACGTTTCTCAGTTGACCCCATTGGTCGCATGCAACAATGTTGTCTCTTCCGCAGTCGTCAGGGCAAGCGTGGCTGCTCAACGTGCGGTGCGCAGCTTGGGCGCTTTGAATCTTGGACGCGCGCTCAAATCAACAGGTTAGGTCTCAACGAGCTCAGATGATGGCACACGGTACATTAGACGGGCTGGGTCAGCAGCAAGAAGGGGCGGATTCCGCGCAGGTCAAGCGCGTGGGTTTCTTGCTCAGTGGGAACTCCCTCCTGCACCATCTGGGCTTTGTGGTGTCATCAATTTCAACCGTTGCCGAAGGATTTGCTGCCTCCATCTCTGCGCGTTGGGACGGCAAGGTTATCCACGACCCCATACAGCGAGCTCGAGTGGCGTTCTTTTTCCCCGTCGATGCACGAAATCCAGTCTTCGAGTTAGTGGAACCTGCGGGCGAGACGTCGCCGGTAAGCAATTTCCTCAAAAAGGGAGGAGGATTGCACCACGTCTGCTACGAAGTTGACGATTTGGAACTGGGGCTAAAGGAAGCACGGACGGGTGGTCTGGCGATGGTGGCTGCTCCAGCGCCGGCTGTGGCTTTTGACGGTCGCAGAATCGCCTGGATCTGTTCCAAGCACCGCTTGTTGATTGAATTGCTCGAACGACGCCCGAAGTAGCATTTTCCTCTACCAATGGATCTCTCAGTTGTCATCGTCGGCTGGAATGCCAAGCATTATTTGGAGCTGTGCCTGACCAGCCTATATGAAGCGCCACCGCGCCGTAGCATGGAAGTTCTTGTGGTTGACAATGCTTCCAGCGATGGGTCCTCGGAGATGATCAAAACCCAGTTTCCTCAGGTGAAGCTCATTCGCCGTGAAGAAAATCTCGGCTTTGCCAAGGGCAATAACGTAGCTATCCGGCAATGTCAGGGCCGCTATATCGCGCTGGTGAATCCTGATGTAATCGTGTTTCCGGGCTGTCTGGATGCTCTGGCGGATTTCCTTGACCAGAATCCCAAGGTGGGAAATGTTGGCCCTCGTGTCTTAAATCCTGACATGACACTGCAGAGTACTTGCCGGCGATTCCCAACTCTGTGGAACAATTTTTGTTCCGCAACCGGGTTGGCGACAAAGTTCAAGAATTCAAAATTCTTTGCCGGCGAACACATGTTCTACTTTCCCCATGATCGGGCGCTGCCGGTAAATGTCCTGGTGGGCTGCTTCTCGATGATCCGCCGCGAAACTTTTGACCAAGTGGGCCTGCTCGATGAAGGCCTCTTCATGTATGGCGATGACGTGGATTGGTGCCGGCGCGCGTGGAAAGCGGGATGGCAGGTAGTTTTCTTTCCTGGTGCCAGGGCAATTCATGACCGCGGCAAAATCACGGCGCCGTATCCCGTTCGCTTCGCGGTCGCGCAACAGCGGTCTGTCTTTTACTATTGGCGCAAACACCATGGGTTTTGGGGCGTGATGGGAATTCGGAGCATCGTGCTTTCCCGGCACCTGATTCGCTACGCGCTTGGCGTGCTTGCAGGCTTGACGCGCGCGAAGCGAAGCGCCGAAGGCAACGTGCAAAAACAAGTAAGCGGAGCCTGCCTTCGGGCGATGCTCTTCGACTAGTGTTTCCACACAAGGCCTGAGGGACAGATCGAGGGCATTCGCCATGAGTATTTCCGGTTCAATTTCGCGCTTCACTGTTTATTTCAAACGCAACGGCTTGCGGGCGACAGTTCGCCGTGTCGGCCTCGCTGCAAGACGGGCGCTGTTTTCAAGCCGCATGGTCCTGTTTTACTGTGACCTCCCGGCGCTGAGTTCACTGACGGCAGATTGCCCAAGTTCTCTGAAGGTGGAACGACACACAAATCAAACCGATGTCAGCCCGAGGGACCTGGAAGAGATCACCAGTTTCTGGAATCCTAAGCTAGCCCGCCGCAACCTCAAAGAACGCTTTGAGCTGGGGGCTTCGCTCTGGTTGATCAAGGTCGAAGACAAGCTGGCTGGTTATGGATGGACCCTGCAGGGGCGCACCGTCGAGCCCCATTACTTCCCCCTGGGGGAAAATGATGTGCAGTTCTTCGATTTCTACGTGTTCCCCAAGTATCGTGGCCGGGCAATGGATTGGTTTCTGATGACTCATATCCTCCACAGGCTGGCGGCGGATGGTCGGGCTCGTGCGTATGGGGAAGCCGCAGAATGGAACAAGGCGTCGTTGTCTTCCTTTGCAATGACTCCATTTCATCGCTTGGGCTGGGCCAGAAAGTTAACGCTTTTTCGGCGCACCATGGTGTGCTGGGACGAAAAGCAACCGGTCGAACACAAACGCGAGTCTAAGGGGCTATATGTTGCGGCAACCGGCCGCAAAGCGTCCAGCCTTCCAGACTTACGAGCTTAACACTCATGGGCTCAGTCGGTTACAGTTTTCCTGGGGCAAGTGACTTGCTGAATGTGGACGAACGGACACGTCGACCGTGCTATCGAACAGGTCTGATGCCAGTCCTTTCGGCACCTATTTCTCCTCAGATATACCCCGTTACACTGGCAGTCGTGGCCGTCTTGCGGATTTCGACGAGCGGGCCGCAGACTTGGCGTCCTTGCCAAACCGGAGAATCGATCACGATGTCGTCCAAAGGAAGAACGTGGATTGGGTTTTGTTCAGCAGGTCCCGGGATTGCCCTTCTTTTTTCGGTTACGGTCGGTTTGCTCTTATTCGCGCCGCCTGCCTTTGCCGCCGGTGGCAACTGCCCGACCGGGGCAAACTACATCAATCCCTCGAATCCCACAGGTCCGCTTGTCACTCTCTCCAGCCTCGGGATCACAAGCTGCTTCTACGCCTCGAAATCTCTTGGCTCAGATAGCAATGCTGGTACTTCGGAAGCATCAGGCCATCCTTGGGCGCACCTTCCGGGAATGCCGAGTTGCACGGGGACATGTGCTTCGATTACTCCGGCAGCAGGTGAGGGCTTTATCCTCTATGGTGGCGATACCTGGGTTTCCTCAGACCTTGATCTCTACTGGCAAGGTTGGAGCGGAACCAGCATTGCTCCAATCTATATCGGCGTTGATCTTACGTGGTACAACTCCTCCGTTTGCGGTGCGTCTTGGTGCCGTCCGATTCTTAACTGTAGCAGCGGAAACTCATGTTCGTACACCGCCAACGGAGGTGGGTACTACACTGATCAGAGCGGCGTCCAGTACGTGACCTTGGATAACATCGAAATGACCGGCCTGTACGAGAGCACGGCGGGCTATCCGGCTTATGTGAGTTCGTACGGAAACTACAACACCTTCGAGCGTCTTTATCTCCATGGCTGGTCGCACGCCTCGGCAGGAAGCGGAGCACAGGATAACTCCGTCGCCATTTCTACCGCCAATTGTTGCGGCGGCGGACTGAACGAGAGCGTGATGTTCAACGTTATTGATGGGTCCGACACGACGGAAGACATGCTGCAATGCTTCAGCGGAAGTCCAACGACCCTGGCCTACAATGTTTGCCAGTACGAGACCAATGGTCTTCAAGGAACCATTTATTCAGTCCATGACAACTTCTTTGGGCCCATCGGCTACTGCTTCGTCACCGGCGGCTGCCATCAGAATGCGCTCTCAATCTTCAGTAACGCAAATTCCTTGCCGACGGAACTTGTCTACAATAACGTCATCACCGGGCTTCCAAGCGGTGGAATGGTAAAGCTGTGGCTGAATCAATTCGCCTCTACGGGAGCCACGTTATACGCCTTCAACAATGTGATCTTCAACAATGCTCCGGGGAATTACATCAACTTAGGCGGCCACGGTGCCGTCAACAACGGCACATGGTACTTCTTCAACAACACCGTGGAGTGCGGCACGGATTCTGACCTTCCAACGGGCGCTGGCGGGTGCGGCAACGATAACGGAGGCACGTCGGGTGAGACCTTCACGCTTTACGAGGGCAACAATCATTTCATCAAGGGTGATACCACGGCAGCGTTTTCCTGTACCTACGGGACATGCGCTTCAATTTTGAACGCCGATGTTGTACAGACCCTTACGACCGCGAACGGGCAGGGCTATAACGACACAACAGAGACTCACGCTTTCTCTCCAGCAAATGCGAGCGGTTCGACCGTGGGGGCAGGAGCGAACGCTCAATCTATCTGCACCACCATTGCCGGATTGAACGCCGCAGCAGGGGCGGCCTGCCAGGACGATACTGGCTACGCCTGCTCGTACAACATGTCGAATCACACAGTAAGCTGCCCCGACAGGACAGCGAACGCTCGGCCACCAAGCGGAGCTTGGGATATAGGGGCCTATCAGTACGGCGATCCTCCCAATCCCCCAACGGGTCTGACGGCTGTGGTCCAGTGATCGAGAGAGATCTTCGCATGACCATCTCGGTCCGAAGCAGAAAGCTTTTGTCTGTTGATTCGCGCGGAAGTCGCACAATCATCAATTGCCTCAGCGCACTCATCTGATTATTAGAGGACCGGCCAAAACTAGTTTCAGTACTTCCAGCCCACTCAAGAAGGCGTAACGCCTGAACCCTAATGGAACCTGAGCACTTTCGATTTGGAGGCGGCGCGGCTGGCACCATCCTGCATCCGGCAGTCGCCGTGGGGATGCTGGTTGCCATCGTGCTGATCCTGGCCTTGCCGCGCAAAAAGGTCATTACGCCATTTCTTTTGGCCTTTTTCACGATCCCGACCTCAGAAGTGCTGGTGTTGGGAGGTGTGCACCTCACAATGCTTCAGATCCTCATCCTTACGGTATTGGCTCGAATGGCGGCTTTCCGAGGGTCGCCTTCGGAGAAGAGGTTCGCGGGTGGATTCAATGCATTGGACAAGGTGGTTGTGCTGTGGTCGTCGTTAGAACTAATCACGTTTTGCCTGCAGTTTATGGAGGCGCAGGCATGGATAAGGGGCCTGGCAGGTTTGATAGAGAGTCTGGGCGGCTATCTGGCGGCTAGATTTCTGATTCCCGACCGAGAGGCCCTCCGGCGCACGATCAAGGTAATGGCTGCGATTTGCGTCATCCAGGGCGCCTGCATGGTGAGCGAACAGTTCACCCATCAAAATGTGTTCAGCTTCCTCGGAAAGCTTCCACCCCCGATAAGAGACGGCCACGTTCGTTCGGAGGGAACGATGGGCTCTCTCTACGGCGGCGTGTTCGCCGGTGTTTTGATTCCCTTGTTTCTCTGGCTGTGGACCGAAAGAAAGTCGCGGATGGCAGCGTGCGCAGGACTTGCCGGGGCCACGGCTATGGTGTGGGCATCCCACGCGAGCACGCCATGGATGGCTTACGGGGCCAGCCTGTTTGGACTTGGCTTCTGGCCTCTACGCAAACATATGCGAATGGTCCGCCAGGGACTCGTTGCCACCCTGGTGGGATTACACCTTGTCATGCACGGGCCGGTTTGGTCCCTCATAGAAAAAATTGACCTGACCGGCGGCTCATCCAGCTATCACCGTTACATGCTGGTGGATAATTGCATCCGGCATTTCAGCGACTGGTGGCTTCTCGGATATAAGCATTATGGCGACTGGGGATTTGATATGTGGGATGTCTGCAACCAGTTTGTGGTCGCCGCTGTGACGGGAGGTCTCGTGACTCTAGTCCTCTACATCACGATTTTCAGCCGTAGTTTTGGGGCGATTGGCACGGCAAGAAGGCGGGTGAACGGGGATCGCAGACAGGAATGGCTTCTGTGGTGCCTGGGTGCCGACCTGTTTGCCAACGTGGTGTCATCTTTCGGTATTAACTATATGACTGAATTGATGATGAGCTTCTTTCCCCTGTTGGCTTGCATTTCCGTGGCAACCTTCGAGGCAAAGCAGGCGACGATCCGAAGCGTGGAGTCGCTGGGCCAGGAGCAGCTCGCACGCGCTCTCGCCGCAGCGGGGACTAGCGGATCAAAGGAAGAAGCGCGGCACGGTTTGCTCGCAGCGTGGTAGCAGAAAAAATGAGCGACAGAAGCGAGAGCATCCGGGTGCTGTTCAGCTTCCCGCTCCGGCTGGGTACGGACCGGATCTGTACTACCGCCTGGTATCAGGTGAACGGCCTGGCGGCCGCTGGAGCCGACGTCCTGGTCTTTCCGGCTTCTCTTTCCCGGCCGGTCCACCCTGACGTAAAAGTGTCCCCTACGCTGGCCAAAGGGGGACTGCGCCTACCCTATAAGATCGTCGGGACAATGCGAGCGTGCACGTTGCACGATAGGATTGTGGCCCGCCGACTCAAGAAATTGGCGGGGACGATCGACATCATTCACACTTGGCCTCTGGGAGCGCTGCAAACGCTTAAGACGGCCGCCAAGCTGCGAATCCCTACCGTGCTAGAAAGGTGCAACGCCCATACAGGCTTTGCCATGGAGGTGGTGCAGAAAGAGTGTGAACGCCTGGGAGTGACGCTTCCACCGGATCATGAGCACGCCTACAACGCGGAGAAGCTGCGTAAAGAGGAGGAGGAATACAGGCTGGCCACGCGCCTCTTGTGTCCTTCGGAGTTTGTGGTGAAAACCTTCCTGGATAAGGGATATGCCCGGGAGCAATTAGCGCGGCACATCTACGGATATGACGAAAGGGTGTACCACCCCAGCAACGAACCGCGAGACTCGAAGCGCGGGTTGACCATGCTATTTGTGGGGGTCTGCGCGGTGAGAAAGGGCGTGCATTTCGCCCTGGAGGCGTGGTTGAAATCTCCAGCGAGTAAAGACGGCACCTTTCTGATCGCCGGAGAATTCCTGCCGGCCTACCAGGAAAAACTGGCGTCGAGGCTCGCGCATCCCAGTGTGAGAGTCCTTGGTCACCGGAACGACGTGCCAGAGTTGGTGCGGAAGAGCGACATCTTGGTTCTGCCCAGCATCGAGGAAGGAAGCGCTCTTGTGACCTCGGAAGCCCGAGGAAGCGGATGCGTCCTGCTCGTCTCCGAGGCGGCAGGCGCAATTTGTAGGCACATGGAAACCGGGCTCATTCACGGGGTCGGGGATGTCGCGGCCCTGTCGCAGCACATCACAATGTTGCACGAAGATCGTGTCCTGCTCGAGAGGTTGCGCTCTGCGTCCCTGCGAACCGCACCGGAAATTACCTGGACTGCGGCTGGAGTCAAGCTCCTTGGCGTATACCGCGAAACCATTGCGGCCCACCGAGCAGGAGTACTGCGGGAAACCCACCAAACCCGAGAGGCCTTCTGCATCGACTCTCTCTGACATGAATCACCAAGCGACAATAGAGGTCCAAGCTGTCCCCGTGAGAGAGCAGATCAGCGGGCAAGCTCCATCGGACAGAGCGGTGCACCATGCGGCTCAACCGTTGACTCTTTCGACCATCATTCTCCCTGCCATCCTGTTACTCGCATACTTGGCTCAATGTGCCTGGTTTATCCAGTCGCAATCGTTTACGTTTGACGAGCCAATCGACATCTTGTCGGGACTCGAGCAATGGCGAACCGGACAGTACAGCGGCGGGCTAGGGATGAATGATCACCCTCCGCTGGCCCGGCTGTTGTGTACGCTTCCAGCGATAAATTCCAGATTTCAAATTGGCAACAAGGTCGTTCCCAATCCAGATGCTGTGGCCTGGCACAATTCAGACTTTGACTCTTTCGGTCGTGTCCTTCCCAATCCCGAAGCCGTGGCCTGGCACACTCGCCCGGTGAACGCGGTGCTGGGTGCGGTCTTGGGGTTGCTGCTTTGGGTGGCTGCCCGGTTTTCATATTCAATCAATGCAGCCAATTTCGTTCTGGCGCTTTTCTCTTTTTCGCCTTCTCTCATCGCTCATTTTTCTCTCGCGGCCACCAATGATGGAGCGATGACGTTAATGTTGTTTGCTACGGTTTTCCAGCTTTGTCGCTGGCACCACGACCGATCTCGGCCCCAAACAGTACTGCTGGGATTAGTGTTGGGCGGGTTGCTGATTGCCAAGGCCTCCTCGCTCCCGTTCTTCGGGGCAGCAATTGTTCTCATGCTGATCTTGAAGCCAGGTTCCATTGCGATTCGTCCTGCAGAATGGAACTGGAGACAAGCGGTAACAGCTTCCCTGATTTCCTTTTTGATCGTTTGGGGAGCTTACCGCTTCCATGTTTCAAGGGTTACGCTCACGGCAAGCGACATCCAGATGCGCATCGCCGTACCCAACCGGGCGGATCCGATCATCCGCCATTCCTCACGCGCTTTCCACATCTCCGTACCAGTTCCGGCCTTTGAATTTATACAGGGACTCGAATATCAATTCGAGCACAACAAGAAAGGCCATTTCTCATTTCTGTTAGGCCGGAGTTACAAAGGCGGATCAATTTTGTATTTCCCGACAGTGGCGATTCTCAAATGGCCCACAATCGTGCTGCCGCTCTTCCTGGCAGCCATGGGACTAATGTTTTTGCGTCGCACTTCGCGTCCGCCGGACTTCGCCCTGTGGGCGGCTTTCCCTCTTCTGTATTTTAGTCTTGCGGAATTCTCCAGTCTCAATCTCGGTGAACGCTATATTTTGCCCATTTACCCGTTTGCTCTGCTCCTTTGTGGCAGCCTTTGGCAATTCACGAGAGGTCGCCGTGCAGTGCGGGTGCTCCTCCTCGTTGCTCTCGCCGTTCACGTCGGAGACGTGCTGAGCTACGCGCCAGACTATCTCTCGTACTTCAATTTCTTCGTCAGCCCTGCCAGCAGCCATAAACTTCTGAGCGACAGCAACGTCGATTGGGGTGAAGGCCTGGTCGCGCTACGCCACTATCAGCAAGCGCACCCAAACGTGCCGATTCATCTCGCATACTACGGAAACGTTGCTCCGGCCATGTACGGGATACAAGCCATCCCTCTGATGCCGAACGAGCGTGTTTCGGGGACAGTTATTATCAGCGCGACCTATCTAACCGGGCAGAGCCTTCCTGATCCAAATGCCTACCATTGGGTGCTGCAATATCCCACGAAGTTGATCCTTAACCACAGCTTGTACGTTTTTGAAGTGCCAGATCAAGCCAAACAACCATAACCACGCGGTATGTATTGAGGCACAGTGGGCCACACCTTGTCCGGTCCCGCATCTCTGGGTTGGTTGAAAGATCGTCGGTCGGCAGTCCAGTTCCATTCGAACCTCTGTTTGCATCGTCAATAGTTTCGCTTAGATGAGGAAACATTCGTGCAGCGGACGCAAGGCGGAGTGAAAACTGTGAAAGTAACTATAGTTTCCCCAACATATAATGAAGCCGAAAACGTAATGCGCCTCGTTCATGAGGTCAGCAGTGTACTGTCGGGGATCGACTACGAGTTGCTCATTGCAGACGACGATTCACCCGATCGCACGTGGGCTGTTGCTCAAGAATTAGCCATGCATAATCCGCGCCTTCGGGTTCTTCGCCGGAGAACGGATCGCGGCCTCAGTCCAGCCGTGATTGAGAGCTTTTTGTCGTCTTACAGTGACTATGTTGGAGTCATAGATGCTGACCTTCAACACGATCCAGCAATCCTGCCGAAGATGATAGCTGCTTTGGACGCTGGCGCGGGGATTGCGGTTGGTAGCCGCTATGTAGAAGGCGGAGGAACTGGCACATGGAATGCTGCTCGGCGGTTTCAATCCTGGGTCGCCACCAAATTGGCTCAGACTTTTCTTGGTGTTGAGTTGACGGATCCGATGTCTGGATATTTTATTCTGCGACGCGATGACTTCAGCCGAATTCATAAGCAACTTGATTCGAGCGGCTTTAAGATTTTGTTGGAGATCATTGCAGATTGGCCCCATCGAGGCTTGAGGAGGTTCCGTACACATTTCGAGCACGTGTGGCTGGTCAATCTAAGTTGTCCTCAAAAGTCGTTCTCCAGTACCTGGGACAACTTTGGAAGCTCTCCTCTGTCAGCCGTTACATGTCCGTTCGATTCATCAAGTTCGCAATCGTCGGCGCATCAGGAACGATAATCAACCTTTGCGCTTTCTTAAGTTTTGCCAAATTGTTTGACCTGCGGGATTGGCGAGTTTCAGCCTTGGCTACTCTTTTTGCAAACCTCACGAACTACGTCTTCAATAATGCTTGGACTTTTGTGGATCGAGGGCACCGCGGTTGGTCTCTCTTGCGAGGGTACGTTACCTATCTTGGATTTTCCTTGGTCGGAATGTCCGCTTCAACGCTAACCTTCGCGGGCCTTACCGGTGCCTATCACACTTACCTGCACACTGTTCAGCCGGCCAAAGAATCATACATGCTTGCCCTAGGGTTTCAGCTAATCGCCATTCTCGTCGGCACGGTTTTCAACTACGAACTGAACAAGAGATTTACCTGGCGTGACAAGACTTTGAAAGAGAACAAGATCCCTGATCCAACAAGCCTTTCGCGAAACAGCTTTGCTCCGATCGAGGAAAGCCCAGGTCAAGCCAGGTCGACTTAGCATGACTTCCGATGAATGCCTATGATTGGGGCGGACAAGTCGGTTGGCTGACGGCGCATTTCCTATCTTCAAGGGTTCAAGGAGACGCGGAAGCAGTGATGTTGTTGCGATGCAGTATCTGCAATGACAGGAAACCAGTATCTAGGACGCGACAGTGCCATCGTCCCATAAGCCATGGTCGGTAGTTATTGAGAGACTGGTCCCGGGCGGAGCTAAGCAAACAAGTCGGAAGTGAGCGAGTTTCATGAATCCTAAGGTATCCGTTGTTATCCCGACTTATAACAGGGCAGCCAAGGTCCGGAACGGCATCGAAAGCGTCCTGGCCCAGACGGTCTCCAACCTCGAAGTCATCGTTGTGGATGACGGATCGTCGGATGACACGGGGGAGATCCTTGGAGAGATTTTTGGTGATCGGATCCGCTACCACGCCCAGGCCAATCAGGGCGCCAGTATGGCACGCAACAAGGGAATCGCCGAAGCACGAGGGGAGTGGATCGCTTTCCTGGACTCCGACGATCTCTGGGAGAAGGACAAGCTCGAGTGGCAGTTCAAGGCCCTGGAGCGGTTTGGCCCGCAGTGCGGCGGTTGTTACACAGACGTCCGATTTTTCAATTACCCGGAAACACGGACCATGTTCCAAATGGCTGAAGAGAGCTATCGACATGAAGGAACGATGGGAGTCAACACGGACGTGCTGAGACTGCTGGTGAGACCAGGGGGTGCTGGTATGGTCGTCTGCCTGTCATCTTTCCTGGCACGCGCCGATGTGGTGAGAAGAACGGGAGGATACGATCCCAATCTGCTGTACAGCCAAGATAGTGAATTCATGTTCCGGTTAGCTATGCTCACGGGCTTCTGTTACGTCAACCGTCCGCTCGTTTGGTTCGACCGATCACCCGCAGAAATTCGCCATGTGGGAGTGAGCTCAGAATGGAACAAGTTGGAATTCTGGCTTCAGGATAGTCAACGCCGGCTCGAAGGGCTCTTGCGTTTGAGCGACAGCTTGCCGACGAAAGTCCGCAACGTGATTCGAGAACGTTTGAGCACGGTCCACAGCGGGTGGACCAATTGGTATCTGGAAACTGGGCAGTACCAGCAGGCGCGCCAAGCCGTGTCGAGAGCAGCGCAACTTAACCTGACGTTCAACGTCGCAATGAAATGGCTGCTGACGTGGATGAGTCCCCAACTGGCGCTCCGGACCGTGCAGCAGCGCAAGGAAAGAACAAAGGATACCTTTACGGTATGAAATTGGCCGCCGTCCCAGAACCAGACTGGGTTGCAAACCGCGAGGACGAGGCCCGTCCCAAGAATCACGGTCCGGAGCCGTGCCCAGTTTGCGGGCAAGCGGGTGCCCAGGAGTGGCTGCGTGCACCGGACCGGCTCCACGGCAGGCAGGAGAAGTACACGCTGACGCGCTGCCCGGCCTGTTCGCTGGTATGGCTGAGCAATCCGCCCAAGCCTTCAGAAATGGACCTGCATTACACGGATGCGTATCACCGACTGATTTCAGCGGGAGGCCAGAACGCGCCAGCTCGCTGGAGGGCCCGCAAAGCTGCGCTGACGCAATGCAAGCAGTCCGGAACGTTGCTCGACCTCGGGTGCAGCTCTGGATCGTTCCTTGAGTCTATGAAAGGCGAAGCGTGGAATCTGTATGGCATAGAGATGTCCGCCGAGGGCGCGAAGATGGCCGAAGCGAGAAGCAAGGCTCAGGTGTTTGTAGGGAATATCCTCGACGCGCCTTTCCCGCGCGAATCCTTTGACGTGATCACCTGCTTTGACGTGCTCGAGCATCTCTATGAGCCGCGGCAAGTGATGGATCGCGTCGGCGAATGGCTGAGACCGGGCGGAATTTTCTATGTCCTAGTGCCCAACGTAGACTCTGCCGAGGCGCGCGTGTTTGGAAGTTATTGGCACGGGCTGGAGTTGCCTCGGCATCTGTTCCACTATTCGCCGGCGTCTCTCAAGTTCATCGCAGAGTCGGCGGGACTCAAAGAGGTGTCGCTCGAAACCCGACGGAATCCGGCAGTGGGGACCAGCCTGCGCTACGTATGGGATGGCGTTTTTGGTGCTGTGGGGATCCGCAAAACACCGGTTGCATACCGAGGAGAGGCGAGTTTTCTCTGGAGAGCTGCGCGAAAACTGGTGCGACTGACTGTCTTGCGCAGTCTGCTGGCGATCGCTCCTGTAGTCGGAGGAGGCGAGTCCATCCATGCAATTTTCCGCAAGGAATCAAGCAAACCGCTTGAATCGTCCTTCATAAACGCAGAAGCCCGACTCTAAGGACCGACGTTGCCTGTTTTCACAGTCTATCCGCTGACCGATGCAAGGTGGGATGAGCTAGTAAGCCAACACCGTCGTGCAGGTGTGTTTCATAGTTCCAGTTGGTTGTTAGCTCTGCAGCGAACTTACGGTTACGAGCCGGTTGCATTGACTACTTGCCCTCCCACCGAGTCTCTGAAAAATGGCTTGGTTTTTTGCAAAGTGAAGAGTTGGATTACTGGCCGGCGTTTGGTATCGCTGCCATTCTCCGATCACTGCGATCTGCTGGCCGAGTCCACAGCCGAACAACAAGAGCTGCTGGCACACGCATGCGAGCTTGTTGCGCGCGATGGCCACGCGCACATGGAATTACGACCGATGACAACGGGAGAGCCTGCATGGTCGACAGCCATGAACCTGCAGCCTTCGAAAGCGTTTTATCTGCACAAGGTGCCGCTGGATGCGCCGCTCGACACCTTATTCGGTAACCTGCACAAAAACTGCATTCAGCGCAAAATCCGGCGTGGAGAAAGAGCAGACTTGGTCTACAAGAGCGGGCGTTCCGAGCCTCTTCTGCGCAAATTCTACGACCTTATGCTGCGCACGCGGCGGCGTCACTGCCTGCCGCCACAGCCGTTGCGCTGGTTCCGTAATCTCGTTGGGGCGATGGGTGACAATCTGACCATTCGCCTGGTCTCTAAGAACGATTGTCCAGTGGCGGCGATGCTCACGTTGTCACACAGGACTACCGTAACGTACAAGTATGGCTGCTCCGATGAGAGATTCCACAGTCTCGGTGGTACCCCGTTTCTGTTTTGGAAAACCATTCAGGAATCCAAGAATCAGGGGATGCGCGAACTTGATCTCGGTCGTTCTGAGTTGAATCAGGCAGGTTTGGTTGAATTCAAAGATCGTCTAGGCGCCGTCAAGACGACGCTGACTTACTGGCGATATCCGAACATGAAGACTGCTGAAGCTATGTGCCCAACCTGGCGGATTCAAATCGCCAAAGGAGTATTCTCCTGTATTCCGGACGCTATTTTTGCTGCATCCGGCAGATTCCTGTACCGACACATCGGTTAGAGTAACGCCTTCCTCAAGAATTAGCAGGCGACACTGCAAAGGCCCTCGGCTTTATAAGGGGATTTCGGAGATTAGAAACTCGCGATGAATCTTATACCAAACTACGATCGCGTCAAGCTAGCTATCGGCGACTTGCTGCTTGGCGACGGCCTGAGAGCCAAGGCGACCCGTGGAGGGGCTTGGCTCGGCGGCGGAAGCGTTGCAGAGCAGACAACTCGCTTTGCCCGCAACATGATTTTGACAAGGCTACTGGCGCCAAGCGCTTTTGGGGCGATGGCGATTGTCATGTCCTCTTCCGCAATCGTCGGCGCTTTGACCGAGGTGGGAGTGAAGCAGGCCGTAATTCAAAACCCGCGAGGAGGAGAGAAGGAGTACCTCAACGCTGGCTGGTGGATGGGGTTCGGCCGGGCGCTCAGCACGTACCTCATTATCTTCGCCATGGCGCCATGGGTCGCGCATTTCTATGGGATTACGGAGTTGTCTGCCTTGCTCCGAGTGACACTGCTGGGCACTCTGTTCGATGGCGCCATGAGTCCCCGTTCCATTCTTGCGCAGAAAGAGATGAAGTTCGGGCGCTGGATGGCCATCAACAACGGGGGCGGCATCTGTGGAGTCATCCTGACGGTGGCTCTCAGTTTTGTTATTCGTGACGTGTGGGCCCTGGCGATTGGCTTTGGCAGTGAGAACGCATTCCGCTGCCTCTTGTCGTACATTTTGTATCCAGGGTTGCCGTCACTCAGGTGGGAGCGCCATGCTATCCGGGAACTTTATGGGTTCTCAAAGCAAGCATTTGGGTTGTCGTTTCTGAACCTTATCTTCTCCCGCACAGACATTTTTGTACTCGGCAAGCTTTATTCAACAACAGAGTTGGGGTTGTATACGATGGGAGTGGCTCTGGTCCTGACGCCTTCAGCTTTTCTAACAGGTATGTTTGCGCAAACCCTCTTCCCCGCACTCTCCCACGTTCAGGAAGATAAAGAGCGTCTCAACCGCATCCTTGTTGAGGTCACCTCTTGGCTGATCCTCTTGGGGCTTCCCAGCGTGGTTGTCATTTACTTGTGCGGACATTCCCTTCTTTCCGTTGTCTACGGGGCGCGATATGTCGCAGCTGCCGGACCCCTGGCAGTCGCGGCCACCGTGGTGTTCTTGAACATCTTGAACGCCGCAATCACGTGCGTCTTTACCGCTGTGGGTCGTCCGGCCTTGCATCGCCGCGCGGTCGCCGCTTCCGCGGTGGTCATGGTGATCGCAGTCTACCCTGCTTGCAAGCTGTTGGGCATAGTGGGAGGCCAAGTCGCCGCACTGTTGGCGATTATTGTTAGTTACCTACTTCAAGTTATACGCATGCGTGGGCTCACGGGCTTGGATCTGTCTCGCTATGCAAGAGCCTTTGCGCCAGCGGGGTTGGCATCCGCGGGAATTCTAGTTGCCGTCCTAGGCGCTCGCTCTCTCGGCTTAGCGACCCGGCCGGTAGCCAACATCACTCTCGGCGCGGGCGCCTGCCTTATTGCCTACGCTCTATGTCTACCAGCCTTCATGAGGATTAAGCAGACCACGTAGCCGCTGGCGAGCCGTGTCGGAATCATAGGATGTTCGAAATCTGATGAGCTATAGCCCTTTCATATCGGTCGTCATCCCGACTTTGAACCGAGCTCGACAGGTAGAGGCTGCCGTGATGAGTGTTCTTGCGCAGACGTACCGGGAGTTCGAGGTTATCATCGTGGACGATGGTTCAACGGACGGAACAGGCGAGGCCGTGCAGCGGATCATCGGCCAGCAAAATGGTAGCGGCAAGCAAATCCGTTATTTCTTCCAGCACAATCAGGGGTCCAGCGTTGCCCGAAACAAGGGAATCGAGCAGGCCCGCGGTGAATGGATTGCCTTCTTAGACTCGGATGACCTCTGGGACCCCGAAAAACTGGAGTTGCAGCTGCAGGCTATTCAACAATTCAAGGACGAATGTGGGGCCTGTTTCACCGATAGCCAGATGGTGAATGACCTTGGCTTGAATGACAGTTCGTTCCGTTGTTTCGGGAGACCATGCCAACAGACCGTCGGAATTGCATCCGAAGCCCTGCTCTTTCTTGCCCGGTGTTTTTGTGGCTTCTGGCTTTCCACTTTGTTAGTTCGCAGCGACTTGTCCCGACGTATCGGTGGATTTGATCCCGAGATTCAGGGACCTGAGGACCGTGATTTTTACTTCCGTCTAGCGCTCGTCACTCCCTTGGCCTGTATCGATAGGCCACTTGTTCGAACCGACCGGAGCCCTTCGCCTCCGGGGTCGACCTGCCGCCCATGGGATAAATGGCATGTACGTCTCCGCAGCCACCAGCGCATGTATGAAAAATGGCTGGGGTTGGGTGCGGCGTTGCCGCTAGAAGTGCGTAAGATTGTCGAGCTGGACTTGCGGTTGGTACACTCTCACTGGACTAACTGGTATCTAGCGCATGAGCAATACGACAAGGCTCGTCAGGCCGTGTCGAACGCCTTGTATTACGGCTTTACCTTTGGCTTAGCGGTAAAGTGGATCATGACTCATTTTGTACCGGACATTGGACGCAAGGTCACACTTATGAGGGGCAGCGATAATGCCGTGAACAGCCGGTGAGGATTGGCGTCCTGGGCCGAAACCAGATGGAGATCGGCCAGTTCTTGCAAGCAGGAGCTCTTACCACCTCGCTCCCAGTTTTGCGAGAAGGATCTCACCAAGAATGCGAGCGTATCCGGAATTTGGCGACAAGCGTCAGCTTTTCGTGAATAATCAGGAGTAAGAACGTGCATCATTCGAACCATCGGAGACCGCTTGCGGACCCCTTGGAACTTGTACCTAAGGGGCTTACCAAGCTGTATAGCATTTGGGTCAGCTTGACCTATCCGTTTGCGTCCAAAGGACGCAATCTGTCGTTTCATTTCACCAGTCAGTTGGACAGACAAAGGGCGGTCAGAATTAGCCTGGGCAATTCGGTAAGCCTGAGAAAGGACGCCTGGCTCAGCGTCGCCACCGAGGACCCCACGGGTGAGCCCGTGATTGTGATTGATGACAATTGTCACATCGGCTATGGAAGTATCATATCCGCCAGGAACCGAATCCATTTAGAACGTGATGTGCTCGTCGGCCAGCAGGTCCTCATGGTAGACCATAATCACGCGTACGAAGATATCACGACACCGGTGGTCAAACAGGGTGTTACGGAGGGCGGTACAATCCGAATTGGTCAAGGATCCTGGATCGGCCGTGGGGCTGCCATCATATGCCCGAGAGGAGAGCTGACGATAGGCCGTAATTGTGTTGTCGCGGTCAATTCGGTGGTGACGCGAAGCATCCCGGATTACTCCGTCGTTTTTGGATCACCCGCGACGATAATTAGACAGTACGATCCCGAGACACGAGCTTGGCGTATTGGTTCGAATGGGAGCAGAGGCGCGCGAATCCCTGAAACACCATACGACGTGGTTGGCAAGTGATTTCTCCGGTGTCCCAAGCGCAATTTCTCATAAGAGAGTTTTGGACTGAGTCCGCATGAGCGCAAGCGGGAATGATCTGTTTCCTTTGACCAAGAAAACGATTTTGGTTACCGGAGGTACACGTGGCATAGGGCAAGCCATTTCACTGCGCTTCGCGCGGGCCGGTGCCATCGTGATTGCGAATTATTTGCGCGACGAGCAGGCTGCGGAGCGCTTGAAGGCGATTGCTACCGAGGAACATTTGGCTATTACGTTGTGCCGTGCGGATTTGACTCAGGAAAGAGGACTGGAACAGATCGACCGCGCGCTACAAGATGTGAGTCCCCATCTTTCTGGTTTGGTACATTGTGCTGCTACCGGAATCCATCGTCCAATCGAGGAACTCACCGAGCGCCATTTTGATTGGACGTTCAACCTGAATGTTCGCGCCTTTTTCAAGCTGGTCAGGCTCTTGATGACGCGTTTTTCCCCAGGATCAAGCATCGTCGCGGTTAGTTCCTGGGGAGCCTTGCGTGCCCTACCATGCTATTCGTTGGTCGGATCGTCCAAGGGCGCACTTGAATCGCTTGCACGCCACCTCGCCGTCGAGCTAGCGCCGCGCGGTATCCGCGTGAATATTCTGACGGCCGGGGCAGTCCTCACCGATGCCTGGAAGGCGATGCCGAATAGCGAAGAGCGTATCGCCGAGACACTCCGCCGCACACCAGCAGGGCGCCTGGCGACCGCTGAAGAGGTCGCGTATGGAGCGCAATTCCTTTGCTCCGACGCAGCTGCAGGGATCATCGGGCATACCCTTGTTGTTGATGGTGGTGCAGGGGTCATGGCCTAAGTTCTTCCCGCGCGCCGAGGATTTTACAAACACTGTGGCACTTCGCCTTCAAAAAGTACGAACAATCACCCAGCAACAAAACATCACTAAAAGCACGAGAGGGGCAAAATGAACGATCAGAGTTACATCTTAGCTAACGTCCAGGAGGCCTTCAAAAGCGCCTTCGACATCAACCCGCAACTGGTGACAATGGAGACCACTTCCGGCGATATTTCTGCCTGGGATTCGGTCGGACATCTGTCTCTAGCCGGCAACTTGGAAGAGGTTTTCGGGATCAGCCTGGATGTGGATGAGTTGATGGAAATGGAAAGCGTGGGCGAGATCGTACGGATCATTTCGACCAAGCTTTCCAAGAAAGTCTAAAGTGACGGTCACGTCCGAAAGGAATTTTGCCGGGCGATTGGTCGAGCGCCTCGGACAGGGCTCGTACCTAATCGATGCCGCTACCGGGCGCACGATCTGCCCGAATGACTTGCCACGGCTGATTGCGTCGTATGGCGCTTCCTTAGCTTCCGCCGGGTTGAGGAAGGGTGATCGCGTGCTGATCGGTTGTTCCGTATCTCCCTCAAGCGCCTTGGTTTACTTGGGAGCCATGTATGCGGGCCTTACGGCGGTGCCGGTCGAGGATCGCGCTTTGACTGCCTCAGCTACGATGCTGCTGGAGGCGACAGGGGCTAAAGCCGTGTGGACCGAAACAGGTCTTAAAGGGACCGGGCTCCCCGAGGCATCTATCCTTAGCCTGCAGGGTGACTTAGCTAAGGACATGCCAACGATGATGCCGCCCGCTGCTTGCGAGGACTCGGATCTTGCGGCGTTGATGGCCACCTCCGGTTCCACCGGCGTTCCTCGCTTTGTCATGGTCACCCATGGGAACCTGATCGCCAACACGGAAGCCATTATTCGCAGCCAGCACTTGGCCAGCGATGAAAGAGCAATGCTGATTCTACCGGTGAGCTATTGTTTCGGCGCTAGTGTGCTGCATTCTCATCTCTATCAGGGTGGAGGCGTAGTCTTTGACCGTCGTTTCATGTTCCCCGATAAGGTGCTCCAGGCCATCACAGAATTTGGGTGCACCACATTCGCCGGCGTGCCGACAGCTTACAACGTACTCCTCCGACGATCGAATATTAGGGAAATCAACATGCCTACGCTGAGACGTTTTCTCCAGGCTGGTGGCGCCTTGAGCCGCGAGAGAATTAGTGAGATGCAATCGATTTTCCCCATGACCAAGTTCTATGTGATGTACGGGCAAACCGAGGCAACCGCCAGGATATCGTGCATGGACCCTGAACGTTGGAATCAGAAGCCAGGAAGCGTCGGACATCCCCTGGACAATCTGATGGTGAAGATCGTGGACGATGAAGGAAATGACGTGCACGCTGGGCAAGTCGGAGAGTTGCTGGTAAAGGGCCCATCCATTTGCTCCGGTTACTGGAATGATCCGGAAGAAACTCGTGGCGTCTTCTGCAACGGTTGGCTGCGAACCCGCGATCTCGCTCGCCAGGATGAGGAGGGTTATTTGTGGATCGAGGGGCGCAAAGGCGCGTTCTTGAAAATGAGAGGTATACGGGTGAGTCTTGGGGAAGTTGCGGCGAGAGTCACCGCGATCCCGGGGGTGTATGAATGCGCCGCGCGCGCCGTCGAGCATCCGGAAGCGGGAGAGGCGCTCGTCTTATTTATTGTGCCCGATCATGGTGCAAGCATTGTGATGGAAGATGTTCGTCGCTATCTTCCGGCCCATTGGGCTCTCGACTCGATCCGTTTAGTTTCTGAATTACCGAAGACTTCCAGAGGAAAAATAGCGCTCTCGGCGCTTTCGGCTTAGAACTGGTCTTGCCATGACGCAATTTGAAGAAAAAGTCGAGTCGCTGCTGTCGCTGGCTCCTTATAGCCAGCCGCCCGAGCAAAGGCAGGCTGGCCTGTTAGAGGTTCTTAAGGAAGAACTCGAATACGCTTGCGGCCGCCACGCAGGCTATAGGAATTATGTCGAGAGCTGGCCTGTGGAGTATCGATCTGCAATCCAAGTATCGGATCTTCCTTATCTACCGGTCGGACTTCTAAAAGCGAATCCTCCGTTGTCTTTCGTAGATGTTGCCGAGATCAAGAGAACCTTAATCTCGAGCGCCACAACTTCTCAATCACCCAGCCGTGTGGTCCTTGATTCTCCGACGGCACGCCGCATGACCAAGGGAGTCGTCGCGATTGTGCGAGACTTCATCGGATCCAGCCGCAGGCCTTACCTAGTCGTGGACACCCCGGACCTCAAGGGGAGTGCAAGCGCACTTGGCGCGAGGGGCGCAGCAATCCAGGGGTTGCAACCTTTTGCCAGCGCAGTAACGCATTGCCTTAGCCTCGACGAGAAAGGTGATCTGAAGCTTGAACTGGACCGACTGACCGAATTCGCGAAAGACCGGCAGGATTCTGAAGTCCTGGTTTACGGTTTCACATTTATTCTCTGGAACCACCTGGTAAAGCCGCTCTTGTCCGAGGGTATCACTTTGAATTTGCCGAAGGCCCGCATCCTTCACAGTGGCGGCTGGAAGCGCCTGCAGGACCAAGCGGTAGAAAAAGAAGTCTTCAATCGTGAGTTGGCTCGGACTTTTGGATGTTCGCCCGATCGTGTCGTCGATTTCTATGGAATGGTCGAGACTGTCGGTGTTATCTATCCCGATTGCCCTGAAGGTAACAAGCACGCCCCATCGTTTGGCGACGTCATTGTGCGCGATCCGCTCACACTAGAACCGGTTGCACCGGGAGAGTACGGAATCGTTCAGGTTTGCAGCGTTCTGCCGACTAGTTTTCCCGGCCACCTTTTGCTCACCGAAGATTGTGCTCAGGTGATGGCTTACGATGGTTGCCCGTGCGGAAGACGGGGCATCAGCTTCCGCTTTGCGGGACGCATTCCGAAAGCTGAGCTGCGGGGCTGCGGGAATTTGCAAATCAGTCGGTCGCAGGTGAACTGAATGGCAACAATTTCCATGACCGCTCTTGCCCAGAAGGTAGATTCGCCCGCTGAGATTTCCTCCGCAGCGGCGAGACTCCGAGAAGCAGTTTCGAGCCATGAGCTTTCGCCGAATCAGGTCATAAGGGTTTTTGAGGCGTGGGCGAAGAATTTAGGCGGCCGCGAATTTGACGATGCGCCCGGAATAGTGTTTCTTCGGATGTGGCTTAGACGTGGAACTCTGGAACCAATCATTAGCCGCGAACTCGGTCCCAATAGCCTAGAGGGTGGATGGAATGAATATGGCCGCGCCAAGTGCAAGGCTTTTCCGGTTGGCGTGGTAGGCCACTGGCCCGCCGGCAACGTGGAGATTCAGCCAATTCTCTCCATGACCTGCGCTCTCTTGGGGGGCAATGCTGCTCTGGTACGTATTCCTAGTGGCCTCGTCGACCTGACGCGACAGCTGATGGAGAAGTTGGTTGAAAGCGATCCCGAAGAACTGCTAACGCCCCGCATTTTCATGGCCGCGTTCAGTCACGAACGTCAGGACCTGCAGGAAGCGATGGCCCGATCCGTGGATGGAGCGATGATTTGGGGCGGAGAAGAAGCAGTTTTGCAGATTCGTTCGTTGCCCTTTCCGCATTGGGCGAGAATCGCGGTCTTCGGTCCGAGGATCTCAGTCGCAGCAATGGACGAAGCCGCCTGGAGCAATGCTGACGAGCGGGAAGCCTGGTGCCAGCGAATCGCCCGCGATGTTTGGCAATTTGACCAACAGGCTTGCTCTTCACCGCAAGTTTTGTTTCTTGAAAAGCGGAACGGCCGGTCAACCGCTGAATTTATCGGAGTCCTTCGGCGCGCCTTCGAAATCGAAAACCAGGCGCACCCACGGCGAACGATCGCCCCCGCGCTAACCTCAGCAATTTGCCAGGCACGCGCTTCTTGGCTTTTGGGCGACGCGGCACATCAGGCGATTTTTCCGAAGGAGCCGGACTGGACACTGTTGATCGGCGCCGGATCCAAGATTCCCCAACCGATCCAAGGAAAGACCTTAATGGTTATGGAAGTGGAGAATCTGGTGGACGCAATTTCCAAGCTCGATGGAAACGTGCAGACGTTGGGTTTGGGAATGGCAAATCCGGAAAGGGAGAATGAAGTCGTCGCGCTTGCCGGACAACGAGGTGTTGACCGGATCGTGAAACTCGGGCAGATGCACACTTTCGTTCCCCCTTGGGATGGAATGGACCTAATCCGCCCCATGGTCAGACTGGTTCGGCATGTCTCCTCGACCGACATGCACTAGGAGAAAGACTCACATTATGAACGATGGCAAGGATTTTGTCAGAAGTCTGGAGACAAACGCCAAGATGCTAGCGCCCGCCGCGCGGGCTACAGTTGAGGCCAATGACGAACTCTGTTCCTGGCTGTTGGACCCGCTCGCCCGCTGGGCCAAATCGGCTTATGGCGACCGCGCCTTCGAGGATGCTGCGAAGGGCTATGCCAAGTATTGTCTAGGCGTTTGGAAGTCCCAACAACGCTATGAAAAAGTCGGGCGGTACACGCCCGAAACCATGCCCGAGCTCGTCTCGGAAGTGTACGAATCCGAAGGCTACATGGTCCCCTACATGTGGGCAGCAATTTTGATTTATCCTTTCTGGCCCTCAATGATCAGCCACATCTCCTTATATCGTGACGAGTTTTTGAAATCGCTGCCGCCCGGAGCTAAAGTCCTGGAGTTGGCCTCCGGTCATGGAGTGATGGGCTTGCTGGCGGCTGAGACAAGGTCCGACATCCAGGTGAACGGTTTCGACATCAGCCCGCCGGCAGTGGCGGTGTCAAACCGGCTGCTTGCCGTGTCCGGACATGGTCGCCGTGTGAACTTTGCGGTCAAGGATGCTCTTAAATTGAGGGCCGAAGACCGCGGAGCATATCAGGGAATTATTGCCGCCATGCTGGCCGAACACTTGCAGGACCCGCGCCCATTGTTCGCAACGATAGCTCATCATCTTGCCGACGATGGTGTTGTCTTTTTCAGCACCGCGCTCGAATCCGCCCAGCGTGATCACACTTTTGAATTCCACAACGAAAGTGAGCCCATCAAAATGGCCGAGGAAGTTGGCCTCCGTGTTACTCGGCTGGTCAGTGATGCGGGCTTGCCTGCTCCTGGTGGCCGTTTTCTCCCACGCGCGTTAGGTATGGTGCTGCGCCGCCGTTGAGGAAGATCATTGCAATGGGAAGCGGTATGATAGCGGTCGAGCCCAATTCTACAACCGATTGTCCTATGACCATGACGTTCGAAGAAGTAAAGGCGCACCTGAAGCAGAGATTCCCGTTCATCATGGTTGACAGGGTTTTGGAATTAGAACCTGGAAAACGGATCAAAACGCTTAAGAACGTCGCCGGCAACGAGATTCAGTTCCTCGGGCACTTCCCCGATTATTCCATAATGCCCGGAACTTCCATCATTGAAGCCATAGGGCAAAGCGCTTCGATTTTGTTTAGCTACACCACGGGCAAAGGCATGGATTCAAAGGAATTCATGGCGCTGGCTGCGGTCAATGACATGAGATTCCTAGTGCCGGTGCTGCCAGGTCATACCATGATTATGGAAGTCAAAATCGTCAAAATGACGGACGAAGCCGCCTTGGTCGAAGGAGTCGCCACTGTTGAGGATACCGTGGTGACCCGGGGCAAGCTGAGCTTTGCCCGGAAGATTGTGTGAATATTCGCCACCCTTACATTCTGCGTTCCTCGTTTGCCAGGACAGATCCTGGACAGCCTTCAAGCATAAGAAATTCAATCATGTTCCGAAGGTGCCTTGGACTCTATCTTCGGCAAAGCCGCAGGGTTTGGAATCATGTGCCGGCATCTCTACAGCGTCTTCCATTAGGTCGCTCATACGGCAGTCATTTGCACGCGTTGGTGCGTCGGCGTGCGGAGCGAAAACAATACTTCGCCACTTTTTTTTTGCGGAACCGGGCAGAGCTGGAATTGATGCGGCGTCTGGCAGACCAGAAGGCCCATGGCTCCAAATTGGACATATCAGTCTTCGCATGCAGCAAAGGTGCCGAAGTTTATTCCATCCTCTGGGTACTGCGATCTGCACGTCCTGATCTGAAAATCAGCATGCATGCGATAGACATTTCGCAGGATATCCTCGAATTTGCCGAAAGGGGAGTTTATTCGCTTGCTAGCCCAGATGTGTTCAACGCATCGAGCCGTGAAGCCGACACGTCGGGTGAAGATGTCACCTGGAACACGTGCAGAGACCAACTGACGTTGATGTTCGAGCGCATGACCAGGGACGAAATAGAGGCGATTTTTGACTTGAAAGGCGATCGAGCGAGGATCAGGGCGTGGCTCAAAGAGGGTATCACGTGGGTCTGCGGGGATGCCGGCAATCCGGAGGTCGCCGAGTTTCTTGGGCCTCAGGACATGGTGGTAGCAAACCGGTTTCTCTGCCATATGAAGCCCGCGGATGCGGAAGAGTGTCTTCGCAATATCGCGCGACTGGTTAAACCTGGCGGATACCTCTTCGTCTCAGGGATCGACTTGGACGTGCGGACAAGGGTCGCGCAGGCAATGGGCTGGAGACCGGTCACGGATCTGATGAGAGATATTCACGAAGGCGACCCCTCTCTGAGAAGTGGGTGGCCCCTAGAATACTGGGGGCTGGAACCATTCGACGATAACCGGCCTGACTGGAGGACTCGCTACGCTTCAGTCTTTCAGCTCGGCTAGTGACTGCATGCATTTCACAGAGACCGACGTTGTCGGTGCAAGAGTGATCGATCCAAATCCGCACGAAGATGGTCGCGGGCGGTTCATGCGGGCATGGTGCGCCCGTGAGTTTGCGGAGCACGGTCTTGACTTTTTGCCTGTGCAAGCGAACCTGGGATTTAGCATACAGAAAGGAACAGTCCGTGGGATGCACTTCCAAGGGTCCGTCGCGCCCGAGGCTAAGCTGGTGCGCTGCACCAGGGGAGCTATCTTCGACGTAGCGCTCGACCTCAGACCTGAGTCTCCAACTTATGGCAAGTGGTTCGGCACAGAGCTAAGCGCGAAAAACGGTCGAATGCTATACGTCCCCGAACTCTGCGCCCATGGCTACCAGACACTTGAGGATGGCACGGAGATGTATTACATGACCTCTGCCTTTTACACTCCAATTGCTGTGCATGGCGTTCGGTTTGACGATCCGGCGTTCAGCATTAAATGGCCTTTGCCCTCTACGGTGGTTTCAGAGCAGGATCGCAGCTGGCCGCTCATTGGGCGCCTCTGATCGCGAGCAAAGCCGCAGGATCGTGCGCGCGGCTCAGGAATGCCACCATACATATAGCAAAGCACGGAAATCAGACGACACCCTGTCGTCCCTATCGTTTGGGCTTGAAGGAAATTCCACGAAGGAGACACCTATGAAAGTCGTATTGTTCTGCGGGGGCTTAGGAATGCGTCTCCGCGAGTATTCGGAGACTATCCCCAAACCCATGGTGAATCTCGGCTATCGTCCGATCCTTTGGCACGTCATGAAGTATTACGCGCATTTTGGGCACAAGGATTTCATTTTGTGCTTAGGGCACCGCGCCGACGCAATCAAAGATTATTTCCTGAATTACAGCGAATGCGTGTCGAATGATTTTGTCTTATCTGGCGGCGGGAAGAACCTGGAGCTTTTCAACAGCGACATCCATGATTGGCGGATCACCTTCGCAGACACGGGAATCAACTCTAATATCGGACAACGCCTGAAGGCAGTCGAGGAGTACCTGGAAGGAGAAGAAGAATTCCTGGCCAACTATAGCGACGGCCTCACCGACCTGCTGCTTCCGCAACAGTTAGAACACTTCCACCAACACGGGAAAATTGCCAGCTTTCTTTGTGTCCGCCCAAATCTCAGCTATCACTTGGTTTCGTTGCAAGAGGGAAGTGATAGCCTGGTCTCGGCGATTCAAGCCATCAACAATGGCAGCGTACGGATCAACGGAGGTTACTTCATTTTCAAGAAGAAAATCTTCGACTACATCGGCGAGAACGAGGAACTTGTAAACGGGCCTTTTCACAGGCTGGTCGAAGAAAAGCAGTTGATCGGCTACAAATTCGACGGTTTCTGGGCGAGCATGGACACGTTCAAGGACAAACAGCAATTGGAGAGCTTGTGCACAGTCGGTATTGCTCCCTGGGAATTGTGGAGAACGAACGGGAATGGACGGCAGCACAGTGTCGCGAAAGCCGGCCACTCGTCTGAGCGGAGGAATTCTACATGTATGTAGATACCGCCCTTCGGGAGCTTGAGGCCAAGGGCCGTCCGATCCGAGTCGGTATGATTGGAGCCGGCGCAACAGGGCGCGCTATTGCACTGCAGCTTGGAACCCCAGCACCGGGAATTCGTCTGGTGGCTATCTCAAATCGGACGACGGAGCATGGCGAGCGGGCATTTCGAGAGGCCGGCGTCACGACGTGGAGTCGTGCAACGTCCGCTCGGGAGGCGGAAACCGCAATCGCGCGCGGGATTCCGGTGCTGACTGACGACCCATCGGTGTTAACTGCATGCGATACCATTGACATCCTCGTAGAGGTCACGGGTGCGGTTGATGCTGCAGCCCGCGTAGTCCTCGAGGCGTTCGACCATGGCAAGCACGTAGTTCTGGTAAACGCCGAACTCGATTCGATCCTTGGTCCGATTCTAAAGGTGAAGGCAGACCGGGCCGGAGTCGTAATCACACACACGGACGGAGATGAGCCTGGCGTAGCAATGACCCTACTCCGCTATCTCCGATCGTTGGGCTTGCGTCCTGTAGCGGCAGGCAATATCAAGGGTATGGTCGACTATTATCGGACCCCCGAAACGCAACGGGCATTTGCCGAGAGAAATGATCAGGACGCCAAGAAAGTCACTTCCTTCGCGGATTCCACCAAGCTTTCCATGGAGGCAACCGTCTTGGCCAACGCCACAGGCTTTCATGCTGGCCGCCGTGGCATGTACGGCCCCGCATGCAAGGAAGTCCGCGAGATGTCCAACCTGCTGCCAGCGGATCAGATGCTCAGTACTGGCCTAGTAGACTATGCCTTAGGCGCGGCGCCCTACACCGGCGCATTCGTCATCATTCACGAGGACTCACCGCTCAAGAGGGTCCAATTGGCCTATTACAAGCTTGGCGACGGCCCGTTCTACGTCTTCTACACACCATTTCACCTGCCTCACATTCAGATTGCATCGACCATTGGCCGAGCCGTCATTCATCGCGACCCGACGGTGGCCCCCATTGGCGGGCCCGTTTGCGAGGTGGTCACAGTTGCCAAGCGAGACCTCAAAGCTGGCGAGCGCCTAGATGGCATCGGTGGTTTCTGCGCGTATGGACTCATCGACAACGCCAGTGCAGCGCGGGCCACAGCGGCCCTGCCCATCGCCCTCGCCGAAGGCTGCGTAATGCGGCGCGACGTTTCGAAGGACGATGTCCTCACCTTCGAGGATGTGGAGCTATCTGCCAGCCGCATGACTGAAGCTCTCTGGAGAGAGCAAAATGCGCGCTGGCCACTCGCGACCCCAGAGTTGCATTCCTTGGCGCCACACGCGCCTGTGGCAAGGCTTTAGACGTGTGTCTGCCCATCACTTCGGCCGACCACAATCTTAGTCTTGTGGTGGAGTTCGCCGGGATCAGTCATGCTTAATCGTTCGTTTTGGAGAGGTCGCAATGTGTTCGTTACAGGGCACACGGGATTCAAAGGGAGCTGGCTCTCATTGTGGCTCGATGCCCTCGGCGCCAAAGTGACTGGTTACGCGCTTGATCCCCCAACTCAGCCGAATTTGTTTGAGCAGGCAGCGATCGCATCCACTGTCCGGTCCATTTGTGCGGACATTCGCGACCTCCCTCGGCTGAAGGCTGCTCTAGTCGAGTGTCGCCCCGAGGTGGTCATTCACATGGCTGCACAGTCCGTCGTACGTCGCGGTTACGAGGATCCCCTCGAAACCTACTCCTCCAATGTTATGGGCACGGTGTATCTCCTTGAGGCCCTGCGACAACTTAAACAGCCGTGCGCTGTAGTCAATGTGACAAGCGATAAATGCTACGAAAATCGCGGGTTCATTTGGGGATATCGCGAAAACGAGCCTATGGGCGGCCACGATCCATACTCTAACTCCAAGGGTTGCGCGGAACTCGTCACCTCGGCCTATCGCGATTCCTTCTTTCCTCCCGATTCTGTCGAACGTCACGGCGTTGCTTTGGGGTCTGCTCGTGCGGGAAACGCTGTCGGTGGTGGAGATTGGACCGGCGATCAACTCATTCCCGACCTCATGCGGGCTTTTCTAGCCGGCCGGTCCTGCCTGATCAGGAATCCTCGCGCTATTCGGCCATGGCAGTTCGTCCTGGAACCGGTGCGCGGATATCTGATGCTCGCTGAGCGGCTTGCCCAGGACGCTCCCAACTTCGCTTCGGCCTGGAACTTTGGTCCTGCCGACGCGGATGCCAAGCCCGTGTCTTGGATTGCAGACAGATTGGTGCGGTTGTGGGGGAGCGAAGCTTCGTGGAGCCAGGATGAAGGGGTGCACCCGCACGAGGCCCACTTCCTCAAGCTGGACGCCTCCAAAGCAAAAGTCGAGCTGAATTGGCATCCTGTGCTTCCGCTAGGCCAAGCTCTCGACTGGGTCGCTGAGTGGTATCGTGCTTATCAAACAGGTGCCGATCTTCGGCGCCTTACCAAAGCGCAAATCGAGCGATATGAGGCACTCTTACAGAACTGATGCTGACCCGGCGCGCCGTCCTTGCCCGCTTGGCGAATTTGTGGAGGGCTGCTGAATCCCCCGTGAGCGGCAGTGACTAGAACAGAGACCGAGGAAATAGGAGAAGTTTTTTCAATGTCCAACCCAAACATCGTTGTCCTGGGAACCGGAATGGCCGGCTTCGGCGCCGCTCACAGACTTCATGCCGAAGGAATCGCGCCCATCATGTATGACAAAAATGCGTATCACGGTGGTCATACGGCATCGTTCCGTTTCGAGAGCGGCTTCCTGTTTGACATGGGCCCACACATTTCCTTTACCAAAGATCCCCGAATTCAAGACCTCTTCGCCGAGAGTATCGGCCAACAGTACGAGACTTTGCCGATCAACCTGAACAACAACTGGCGGGGCTACTGGCCCAAGCATCCCGTGCAACTCCATCTTCACGGATTGCCGGAAGACGTCATCGTCAAAGTCATTACCGACTTCGTGGAGGAGCGCCAGGCACCTGAGCGGCCGGTGAAGAACTACGCTGACTGGCTGTTGTCAAGCTTTGGCCGAACCTTTGCCGAGCTCTTTCCCATGCAGTACACACGAAAGTACCATACCACTACTGCCGAGAACATGAGTACGGATTGGCTCGGGCCGCGCATCTACCGCCCCAATCTCGAGGAAGTGCTGCGGGGCGCACTTTCGTCCTCCGCTCCGCATGTTCATTACATCACGCACTTCCGCTACCCCAGTGCCGGCGGGTTCGTAAACTATCTGAACAAGTTCGTCCCATTAGGGAACCTGAAGCTCAATCACGAGCTTGTATCCATCGATCCTCGTACACGACAGCTCAGCTTCTCGGATGGCTTAGTGACACACTACGACTCACTAATCTCCTCGGTACCACTGCCAGATCTCGTTCGCATGATACAAGGCACACCGCAAGATGTTCTCGATGCCTCCCGGCGCCTGTCCTGCTCAACCTGCGTTCTCGTGAATGTCGGCGTGAATCGCGAGGATCTTTCCGATGCCCACATGACGTACTTCTACGACGAGGACATATGCTTTTCCCGCCTAGGTTTTCCGCATATGCTGACCGCGCGCAACGCACCTCCCGGCGCGGGGAGTATTCAGGCGGAAGTTTACTTTTCGGAAAAATACAAACCTTTTATGGGCTCACCCGATGCTTGGATTGAGCCCGTGATCAAGGACCTCCGCCGTTGTGGCCTCCTTCGCGAAGACGACCGCGTATTGTTCAGCAAGGCGATGTTGCTCCGATACGCCAACGTCATTTTCGATCTCGATCGCGAGGCTGCACTGAAGACAGTCCACGCATATCTCGATGATCTCGGTATCGCCTATTGTGGGCGCTACGGAGACTGGGGCTACATGTGGACGGATGAAAGCTTCAAGAGCGGGGAACTAGCCGCAGAAAAGGCCTTATCCGTGCGACATGTTAACAGCGGGCTTTTTCAAGCTATCAGCTATGCCCGTGTTTCCCCGTCTCACCACGAAGCCGACTAAAAGGCGACATGACGTTCTCAGAGCACGACAGTCCCGGCCCAAACACAGTCGAGAATCGACGCGATGGCCCGATCGCGGCAGAAGATTGGCCTCCTCGACCACTTGGGGTTCGGAAACCTTGGCGATGACGCAACCCTGGATGCTGTGATGCAGAGCATCACAAGTCGATGGCCCCAGGCTGAAATAATCGCGTTAACCATGAACCCCCATGATACTCGTAAGAGGCATGGAATTCCCTCTTACGCGATCCGACGATACTGGAAACTGCCCCCTCAGGCTAGCAAAGCCTTGCCCAGTGAAGTGGGATTTAGAGCGAAGGTCAAGCGCAGGCTCAGCAAGTACCCCTTTCTCCTTGCACTACTTCGAAAGACAAACACGATAGCGATTGGAATGCCGAGGGCATTCTTCCAAGAATTCTCCTTCCTGGTCGAATCGTTCGCCATTGTGAGCAATCTGGATCTTCTTGTGATAAGCGGCGGCGGACAGCTTCTTGACTCCTGGGGCGGGCCCTGGGCGTTCCCGTATACGCTTTTCAAGTGGGTTTTGCTCGCTAAGTTGTCACGGGTAAAGTGCTATTTCATAAATCTTGGCGCTGGTCCGTTAAAGTATCC
The DNA here is from genome assembly GCA_963758285.1 of Terriglobia bacterium. GTDB lineage: Bacteria > Acidobacteriota > Terriglobia > Terriglobales > Acidobacteriaceae > DASVWZ01. Next base: position 115,329 of record CAVWUT010000008.1, read on the forward strand.
GTTAAGTAAATGGTTTATAAAGAGCGCTTTATTTTTTGCAGACTATATCTCTTTTCGCGATGGCAATTCGAAAGCAGTTGCAGAAGAAATCGGATTCAAGGGCAAAAGTGAGGTGTCTGTCGACTGCGTGTATGGTCTGGATCTCCCCGAACCGGACACAACTTGTGCCCCAACGCCGGAAGAGCCAATCGTCGGCATGTCTCCAATGGCTTATTGTGACCCGCGCCTTTACTGGGATCAGAACCGGAGCGTCTACGATGGCTATATTCACAGGCTTGCAATATTTGGGACATGGCTTATCCGCCACCAGTGTCGTCTGAAGCTTTTCAGCACGGAAATCTCGTTCGATTCGCACGCGATTGAAGATTTGGCAATCGCTTTGAATAAAGTTACCGACGGCGCCCGCTCAAGTAGCGTCATGCTTGAACCCGTGGATGCCTTTCAGGGATTGATGTCGGCGATACGGTCTTCAGAATATATCGTCACGTGCCGCTATCACGGAGTTGTATTAGCCCATTTGCTGAACAAGCCCGTCCTTGCCATATCCCATCACCATAAGGTCGCAACGCTCATGAACGATCTGGAACTTTCGGAATACTGCGTGGATATCCGGGCCTTTGATTTGGACCTTCTGGCAAATACATTTATTCGCATGGTTGAGAACCGTGATCACATCAAGGCGCGAATGGCCGAAAAAGCAGCGTGCTACAGAAGGGGCTTGTCCATTCAATTCGATCAGTTATTCCCCCCGCAATCTACAGCGGAGTTGTAGAAATGGCTACTTCCCAACACCCACTAGTCAGCGTTGTGACTCCAGTTTACAACGGCGCGCCCTATCTGGAAGAGTGTATCGAAAGTGTTCTAGCACAAACGTATTCTGACTGGGAATACATAATTGTCGATAACTGCAGCACGGATGAGACTCCTGAAATTGCCGCGCGATACGCACAGCAGGATCAGCGAATCTGTGTGCATCGCAACGACAAGCTATTGCCCATCATTGCCAACCATAACCGGGCATTTCGACTCATCTCACCGGAGAGCAAATATTGCAAGATCGTCTCAGGCGACGATTGGATCTATCCGGAATGCATCACCCGGATGGTCGAGCTCGCCGAGGCAAACCCATCAGTTGGGCTGGTGGGCTCCTATCAACTCTCCGGCGGCGGCGATAAGTGGTACGTCAGAACGTATGGCCTGCCATACTCTTCTACCGTTATTTCGGGTCGACAGATCGGCAGAGCGCACTTATTAGGCACCTTGGATGTGCTTGGGAATCCGACCTCAAGCCTATATCGCTCAGACTTGATAAGGCTCAGCGAGTCCTTTTATCCGAATGCGACACCGGAAGCAGACGCTAGTGCATGCTTCGAGTGTCTGAGAGTTGCAGATTTTGGCTTCGTACATCAGGTACTCTCATACGAGAGGCTTCATCCAGGGCAGATTACCAATACATCTAAGACTTTCAATGCGTATTTCGCTAGCAAGATCGGCGATTTGCGCACTTACGGCCCCTTCTATTTAGAACCGGGCGAACAAGAGACACGTATTAAGGAACTGATGGATGAATACTACGACACTCTAGCATTAAGCGCTGTCCACTTTAGGGACAAAAGCTACTGGACTTATCACAGAAGGAGGCTTAAGGAAGTCGGTTTACACTTCAGTAGCGTCAGGCTCGCCAAGGCCGTGTCGGCTAAAGTGTTGGACCTGTTACTCAATCCAAAGGAGACATCCGAAAAGGTTCTGAGGCGGTTAATTCCTGATTGAAGCCTGGAACTGTTGGTGAAGAAACATGAGTGTGTACGAGCAACCTAAGATGTTAGGCAGACTCGATAGGTTGAAGTGGTTGGCGGCTGCAATGTTTGCTTTCTGCGTGGCTCCCACCTTTATTAGCTATCAGCCGTATTTGTTCGAATGGGACGATTCCGATTATCTGCGGCAGTCAATAGCCGTCAGCCGGGCCTTTTGGTCTTGGGATCGACATGGGCTCGGAGCGATGGTGAGTATCCGTCCCCCGGCTATGACGTTGTTGGGCTTGCCTTGGGGACCATTAAAATCCTGGGATGACGCCGGCAGGTGTTTTATTACGCTGGCGGCAGCGATATCGCTCTTGGTGGCCTTATGCCTATATCTGCTGCTGCGCATAGGAGTGAAGCCGGTGCCCCTCGTCGCGGCTAGTGTGTGTGTGTTCGCCTCGTTGGGACCCTGTGCGCCGTCTCCATCCACAATGCGCGTCACCGAAAAGGCCTTGTCTGCGTATTTCGCCGCAACGGCCTTCCTGGCGGACAGTCTCTTGGCGTGGACGGCCTTGGCGGCGTTACTCCTCGTCCCGTATGAAGCGAGGACGCAAAACCACTCAATCAGATGTGCCGTCCCGCGGGGCATTCTCTGGGGGTTGGTACTTTCCTTAGGGGTAATGACGAAATTTAGCTTCTTTTACTTTGTGGTGCTTATAGTCCCGGCTCTGTTTCTCATAAGGCTTCATCATGGAGGACTACGCAGCGCTCTTGCTTCGCTTGCTGCTTTTGCTTGCTCGTCAGTTCCATCTGCAATCTACTTGGTTCATTGGGGAAGACCCGCCTTCGATAATGCGAAAGCATCCTCCTTCGGAGGGGTTGCGAACTTCTACCATATTCCCCTATTGCGATTTGTCGGCGGTGCTATTCGAGAATCGCCTGGATTGGTTCTCTCTCTCGTTCTGGTAGCTGCCGCCCTCACATACCTTGCGATCAAGGGGCGCATAGTGCTGTGGAGCCCAGATCTCTTGGCACTTCTGATCACGATTGGTTTCGGCATAGTTGTGCTGGCAGCCAATAACCGGCAGGTTCGGTATGTATTTCCGGCAATCGTGGCACTGCCCTTCTTGAGCGCGGTAGTGATGTCCGGCAAAGGGCATTCGGCCTCCTTTAGATTCGCAACTCTCGCGGCTAGTCTCGTCTTCTGTGGTCTCGTCGTAGCTGGCGTGCCGACGGGGCATCGGGCAAGCAGTGAAAGTCTCAGCAGGCCTGACGCCGTCCTGGCTCAAGCTGCCGGATGCAATGCCAAGCGTGTCGTGCTTGCTACCGATAGCCCAACATTGAGCATTTCTTTGATGGCCCTTGCTATCGAGGTTTCACCGGAACCCTCAGTTAAAACTCGTCAAGTTAGCACTTTGGCGTACCAAGCTATGAATGGAGTGCCGATCGAGGAGGACTTCCACGCAATAACCGAAGCTGATCAGGTGGTCTTTCAAGACAGGAACGCATTGGACCCACCTTTCACGAATCAGCGAGTCGCCGAATACGAGCGATACATCAGGCAGAGCGGGTATGTTCCTATGAAGTTTGGGGATGATCTTAGCGTCTACTCTTTGCGCTGCAGACTTTAGCATTATGACAAAGCAAGAAACATGGCGAAGATCACTGTAATCATATGCACGTTTAATCGCTGTCAAAGCTTGGCAAAGGCACTCGATAGCGTTGCCACAATAACCCTTCCTGAGTCGGAGGAATGGGAAGTTCTTGTTGTGGACAACAACTCGCGGGACCAGACACGTGATGTGGTTGAGGACTTCTGTCGGCGGTATCCGAATCACTTTCGGTACCTTTTCGAACCAAGACAGGGTAAATCATGGGCTCTGAATTCTGGAATTCAGGAGGCTCGCGGTGACGTGCTCGCCTTCGTGGATGATGATGTGACCGTGGAGTCCACCTGGCTGCAGAATCTCACAGGCGGTTTGTGGAGCGGCGAGTGGGCGGGTGCCGGAGGGCGTATCCTTCCCCAGTGGCCCTGCACACCGCCATCCTGGCTTCCGGAGAAAGAGTGGTTTGGAAGGGCCCCTCTGACGATCTTCGACGTGGGCCCGGACGCCGGCCCGCTCACTGACGCTCCATTTGGCACCAATATGGCTTTTCATCGGAGGGTGTTCGAGAAGTACGGCATTTTCCGAACTGATTTGGGGCCTGGGCCGAATGGCAAGATCCGCAACAACGAGGACACCGAGCTTGGCCGTCGGTTGCTAGCGGCGGGTGAGCGGCTAAAATACGAGCCGAAAGCTGTCGTTCATCACTCAGTGCCGCAGAATAGGCTTAAAAGAGGATACTTTTTAACGTGGTGGTTTAACAAAGGCCGTGCCGACATCCGGGAGACGGGCGGTGCAGGGGACACAAAGTGGTTCGTCAGCGGAATTCCACTCTATCTCTTTCGCAGGCTTGCCGTGGGGATTTTGCGATGGATGGTCACACTTGATCCCTCGCGACGATTCAGCTGCAGGCTCGCAGTGTGGTTACTTGCCGGGACGATGGTCGAATTTTACTGCCAATCGAGGAAGGTCGGGCACAAACGAGCGGAACTCCCTCGTCTGTGAACGCAAACCTCAGATGTGGAAACAACTAGAGAGTTTATGGAGGTTTCTGATGAAATCAATTGTTACGGCGATTGTGTTGCTAGTTGTCTGTACAGGGGAGCTGTGGGCGAATAGTTATCACACGACTTTCCCTTTGACCGAAAACCCCATCAGCGAGAATGGACACTGGATCAACGGCGGTAGTGTAGGGCTGGATTGGACGAACGTGCAGACAACTGGCGGGATGCCAGGGGAGGCTTTTGGCACCCAAACCGGTGCCATGGCGCCGCCCTACAACGATTCAACGGCAGTGCTTACGGGAACGTGGGGATCGGCTCAAATAGCCTGTGGCACTGCCGTCGTAAGTAACCCTACGGATTCGAACAACCAAGAAGTTGAACTTCGCTTAAACACCACAATTACCGCTCATTCGATTACAGGTTACGAATTCGATTGGCGCACTACGAATGACAGTGACTCCTATTTCGTCATAGTTCGATGGAACGGGCCCCTGAACGACTTCACCCCGCTTCAGACCTTCAATGGATCGCCGTATGGCGTTCAAAACGGCGACGTGCTTTGCGCAACCTCTGCGGGTGGCACGCTTTCTGGTTATAGGATAAGGAACAATATAACTACACTTCTTGGCACGGCAACGGACAATACATATACGAACGGAAGCCCAGGAATTGGATTTGATCAGGATTGTGGTAGCACCGAGTGTGATCCTTACGGAGGATTTTCCAGCTTTTCTGCCACAGATACCTGGCAGGGGGTATCTGCTCGTTAAATCTGCCCTCGTCCACAAGCGAAGGCTATTATTTCATTTCGGATGCCAGTTCTGACAGCAATAATGGAGATACAGAAGCTAGACCATAGCTTCATGCGTTTGACATGCCGAATTGCTCGAATAAATTGCGCCGGCACCTTGCCGTCTTGCCTGAAGTCCTCCGCTGTTGGGTTCGGAATTTCGGCAATAGTAGCCGCTAGTCCCTACACGGGCGGAATGTGGAACTGGATCAGGCACGGCAACAACTCAACCTGCTGTATGGAACACAGACCGGATGCGCTTAGTAAGAGTTCTGCTGAGAGGCTTGCTCCATGCTTCCACTAAGCCTGCCTTCTGATGCGTCATCTCCTCTTAACGTCCTCTGTTTAGGAGCGCATTCGGACGATATCGAAATTGGGTGTGGCGGGACAATCCTGCGTCTCGCCCAGCAATATAAGAATTGCGTGTTCCACTGGGTCGTGTTCAGCGCCCTTGGAGAGCGCGCCGCTGAAGCCAAGCGGGCATCCGAACTGTTTGCCGGAACGACGACGCTGAGGGGGCCATTGCTCAATGCGTTTCAGGATGGGTTCATGCCTTTTGTCGGCGGCGAGGTAAAAGCAATCTTCGAAGAATTAAAGCATACCTCGCCGGGTCTCATCCTCACTCACAACCGCCACGATGCGCATCAGGACCATCGTCTCCTAGCAGAACTAACCTGGAACACGTTTCGGGATCATTTGATACTTGAGTACGAGATTCCGAAATATGACGGTGACCTCGGTCAGCCGAACCTGTTCGTGCCGCTCGAATCCGAGTTGTGCGAGAAGAAGGTTCATTACATCCTGGAAGCCTTCCAATCCCAGCACAGCAAGCGCTGGTTTCAGCAGGATACATTTTTGTCGCTCATGCGACTCCGAGGCATGGAATGCAACGCTCCCAGCGGGTACGCCGAGGCGTTCTACTGCCGCAAGCTGATCCTGTGAACTGACGCACCGATACCATCCTTGGTTTCTGGCAGAGGTCTCAGAGCTTTGCTGGGCCCAGGCCACTGAAACTGTCATGAAGGACCTAAAACAGAAAACACTCCGTGGTGGTGTCGCAAGGCTATGCACCGTAGGGCTGTCCTTTCTTCTTGGCATTTTCTCGGTCACGATTTTGGCCCGCCTTTTGGACCCGAAAGACTTTGGATTAGTAGGGATGGTGACAGCTTTTACTGGAATCTTGGGCCTGTTCCGAGACTTCGGCCTCTCTGCCGCCTCAGTCCAGCGCGAGACTGTTACGGATGAACAGATTTCGACATTATTCTGGATTAACTTGGCGGTCGGGGCGATCCTCGCCATTTTGACGTTCGCAATGGCGCCGGTGATCGCTGCTTTCTACCACGAGCCTAGGCTGCTTGGAGTCACGGCTGTTCTAGCCCTTGGGTTCCTTTTCAATTCTGCTGGCGTGCAGCATGGGGCGATGCTTCAGCGAGAGATGCGTTTCACCGCCATGTCGGTGATCAACACGGTTGGTTTGTTCTTGGGTACCGCGATCGCAATCGTTGGGGCCTTGGCCGGCTACGGATACTGGTCGCTAGTAGCGATGACAGTCGCCGGCCCGGCGATCACGACGATTGGCTTTTGGTTGGTCACTTCTTGGATCCCTGGTCTGCCCCGTAGGCGTCAAGGCATACGTTCCATGATGCACTTTGGCGGCACGGTCACCGTCCATGGCTTGCTTATCTATATTGCCACTAATTTTGAGAAGGTCCTGTTAGGTAGATATTGGGGGGCAAATGCAATCGGAGTCTACGGAAGAGCATACCGGCTCAACAACATTCCCACGGATAATTTGAATTCGACGGCGGGCGAGGTAGCATTTTCGGCGTTATCTCGCCTCCAAAACGAGCCAGTTCGCCTCAAGAGCTACTTCTTGAAAGGCTATTCTCTGATCGTGTCGCTTACCCTACCGATTACGATTGCCTCAGCTCTCTTTGCGCGTGACATCATTTTCACGCTCTTGGGACCGAAATGGAAAGATGCAGTTCCAATTTTCCGCTTGCTGGCTCCCACCATGTTAGTGTTTGCCGTAGTTAATCCCCTGAGCTGGTTGCTTTTTTCGATTGGAAAGGTGGGACGTCTCCTAAAGATGTCCCTGGTCATCACCCCCATTCTGATCGGCGCCTATCTCTTGGCCCTGCCTTATGGGCCCAAGGGTGTCGCATTTGCCTACTCGCTACTGATGGTGCTTTGGATTTTTCCCGCCATTGCGTGGGGTCTGCATGGCACTGTGATTTCCTTCTGGGATATGTTGCTGAGCGTGAAATGGCCGTTGGCTTCTAGCATCGTTGCTGCAGGGCTCGCCTTTGCAATCCAGTTACTTTGCGGCCAGGGAATGTCCACTTTACAGCGCCTAATTCTAGAGGCCACCAGCATGCTTGCGGCATACCTCGGGATGCTCCTCTTCGTCACGGGACAAAGAGCATTCTATATGGACCTCCTTCGGGCATTGAAAGGGTCTTCTTCAGCCAGAGAGAAGGAGATCCTAGTCTCGGTTTAACTGAGAGCCAGTATCATCTGAGCGTCGACTATTGGATTTACTGAGTTCGCCAGCCGGAATCTGCACTGTGCCGGTAACCCTCACACGAACCGGGCATTTCCTCGGTCCCACCAACCACGTTGTCGCGAGAAACAAGCATTATCTACACGGCTACGGCTCAACGGTACGCAGGTATTGAATGAGTTCCCCTTCAACTGTCTCACCCCATATGTTGCAGGTCGATGCCTGTAGAATTGAATTTGGTGGACGCCAATCGGAGCACATGAACAGAGCATTGATTGATCGTTACCGCTGTCCGGAGAGTTGTGTAAAGTTCGATCTGATCGGTCCTTTGTCCAACGAGGCAGGTTACTTCCGCTTCGGACCAGACACGATCTGCTACGGGCAGTCTTCGTCGGGTTTTCGTGAGAGTCGCGCCGATGGTGTTCTTTATGACGTTCTTAAGGATGTGACCGCTAACGCTTCGAATGTGCTTCTGCCGTTCAATCCGAGCGATGTCGTTGATAACCTGCGACTGGAGCGTTACGCTGAACACTTCCATTACCGCGCCTTAGACCGATGGAAGCGGTCGCTGAGGGATGCGTACTACTTCATGCGGCCGCTGATGCACATCAACGTCCGAAGACGCGTTCAAAGAGCTCACTTGAACGGCTGGCGGAATCTTCTGTTTCCGCGCTGGCCAGTGGATACGACGGTGGAGGATTTGTGCGAGCAGCAGCTGCTGTTATCCATGAGGGCGAAAGGCGTTGACAGGGTGCCCTTCGTTTGGTTCTGGCCCGATGGCGCCCAGAGCTGTGTAGCCATGACTCACGACGTTGAAACTGAACGAGGAAAGGCCTTCTGTACTGAGTTAATGGACATCGATGACTCTCTTGGCATCAAAGCATCAATCCAGGTCGTGCCCGAGGGACGCTATAAAGTCTCTGCCGCATTCATTCAGGGTATCCGCGACAGGGGGTTCGAGGTGAACGTTCAGGACCTAAATCATGATGGTCAGCTCTTTCGAGATCGTGAAGAATTCCTGCGGCGTGCGCAGAGGATTAACAAGTACGGCAAGGACTATGCCGCCAAGGGCTTTCGGGCTGCGGTCCTTTACAGGAATCTTGATTGGTACGACGCGCTCGACTTCTCTTTTGACATGTCTGTTCCGAACGTCGCACATCTCGATCCCCAGCGAGGGGGCTGCTGCACGGTGATGCCATATTTCGTCGGCGACATACTGGAGATTCCTCTCACAACCACGCAAGACTACATGCTGTTTCACTTGCTCAATGACTATTCACTAGACCTATGGAAGGCTCAGACAAAGCTGATTATGGAGAAAAACGGCCTGGCGAGCTTTATTGTCCATCCAGACTACGTCATCGAAAAAAAGGCACAAAGGACCTATCGGGATCTGTTGAGCTTCTTGCGCCAGATGGGTGGGGAGAAAAGAATCTGGTTCGCTGTCCCAGGAGACATTGACAATTGGTGGCGTGCACGCAGCAAAATGAATGTCGTAAGTCACGATGGGGCGTGGCGTATTGAAGGCCCCGGTGCAGAGCGAGCCAAATTGGCCTTCGCGACGATTGTTGGTGATCGTCTTGAGTACCAGATCAACCCCTAGCTGAATCAGAGATAGCTATGCATATTCTTCACGTCGTCGGGGCTCGACCGAATTTCATGAAGGCGGCGCCCGTGCTGCACGCGCTCGCAAAGCGGCCCCGTGTGGAGCAGACATTAGTGCACACCGGCCAGCACTATGACGCCAACATGTCAGATGTTTTTTTCTCCCAACTTGAGATTCCAGCACCGGATGTAAATTTGGGCGTTGGCTCCGGTAGTCATGCGCGGCAAACGGCAGAGATCATGAGCCGTTTCGAGCCAGTGGTCTTGGAGCGTAGGCCAGATGTAGTGCTGGTTTATGGAGATGTCAATTCCACAGTGGCGGCTGCTCTAGTGTGCGCGAAATTAGGCGTCCGGGTCGGCCATGTGGAAGCCGGGCTCCGTTCCTTTGACTGGAGTATGCCGGAGGAGATCAACCGGGTCGTCACAGACCGACTCTCTGATTTCCTGTTCACTCCCTCCGAAGATGGAGACATGAATTTAGAGCGTGAAGGCATTCCGACCGCAAGAATCTATCGTGTCGGCAATGTCATGATCGACTCTTTGGTACGTCTCTTACCTGCCGCTATGCAATGCCCCAAAAATGAGTTCCCCGAACGCTACGCTCTGGTCACGCTTCATCGACCATCCAACGTTGACGACAGCCAAACTCTGAAAAGCATCCTCGAATCCCTGCTCGAGATAAACGAAAACCTGGATGTGGTTTTTCCTGTGCATCCCCGAACGCGCCAACGCGTTTCGGAGCTTGGCCTCAACCTTGAAAAGCTGCACCTCTTGGAACCGTTGCCGTACATCGAATTCTTGGCTTTGCAGCGCCGTGCCGTCGTGGTCATCACAGACTCGGGTGGCATCCAGGAAGAAACGACCTACCTGGGAGTGCCATGCTTGACCCTGCGGAACAACACGGAACGCCCGGTTACGGTGAGTTTGGGCACCAACGTTGTCGTTGGCAATGACAGAAAAAAGCTCAGTTCTGAGTTATCGCGGATTGTCGAGGGAAAAGCGAAAAAGGGCACCATACCCCCGTTGTGGGACGGGCACGCAGGTGAGCGCATCGCCGATGTTTTGCAGAGTCTGCAATTCCAAACTGAGAGTTCGTCAAGTGACTGCGCGGACCGCACAGCTGTTAAAGTGTGACATGACGAAATCTCGACGGCATCTTGATTTTGTTTCTCTCTGTGGGCTGTCCTTAATTCTTTGGTGGCAGTCTCTGGTCAGCACACTTGGGCTGGCGCTCCGAAATAATGAATACACGCACATACTTTTGATTCTCCCTCTGAGTGCTGCGCTGATCTATATGGAGTGGAGTTCGGGACATGCACAGCCTGAGTCGAATTTCCGGAGCGGTTCGGTTCTGCTGCTTCTGGCTGTTCTAACGGGCCTGGTCGGCAGCAAATGGTGGGGGCCAGCCGGCATCCCGCCTGACGTACAATTCTCCCTGAGCATGCTGGCGCTTGTCACGTGGTGGATAGGAGCGTTTGTCGCTTGTTTCGGCACTCGGATTTCCCGAATGTGCGTCTTCCCCCTCTGTTTCTTATTTGGCTTGATTCCTCTTCCTAAGTTTGCGTTGGACACATTCGTGCGTCTGTTGCAGCAAGGGTCTGCTTTGGCCGCGCATTTGCTTTTCGCAGCAGTCGGCGTTCCCGTGGCTCAAGATGGCGTTCTGCTTACCATCCCAGGCTTGACAGTCCAAGTCGCTCAAGAGTGCAGCAGCATCCGTTCCAGCTCGATGTTGCTGGTCACGACAATGGTGCTGGCTCAGCTTCTGCTGCGCTCGCCGTGGCGAAAGCTGTTGGTCGTTGCCATAGCAGTGCCCTTATCGGTTGCCAAGAATGGCTTGCGCATTTTTACGATTGCGATGCTCGGGACCCGAGTGGATCCGGGATACTTAACAGGAAGACTACATCACGAGGGTGGGATCATTTTCTTCGGGATCGCCCTGATCGCCGTTTTCGTTCTGCTCTGGATCCTTCGCAGAGGAGAGGATGTGGCGCCGACATCGGCTCTGAACCCAGTGAGAGTCGCGACGATAGGAAGTTAATTACCAGCCCGGTTGAAGGTAGCTACCCGCCGATCCCAAAGCAACTGGCGCATCGAAGTACGACGTTGACCATCGATAACATGCAGCCGGGCAGAAAGAGTCACCAATGCACCGCTATCTGAAATCATTCATGACCTTGGCGACTGGAGCGGGGATCGTCTTGGCGATTCTGACAGTTCCGATTCAACTGAGCGGCCGAAATGGGGAGATTACGCACTCTTCCACGGACAAAACCCAGTCCTCGGTGAGCAAGCCGGAAAACAAGATACCGCAGATGGGTAGTGACCTACCGTGCGTTGCGAATGGCTCAAGTTCTACGGGTGTGAAGGCGCAAACCACGCCTGCCACGCCGGCGCAACCACATCGCGTGGATCTGGCCTGGAAGGCTAGCAGTTTCCCTGGAGCCTTGAAGTACAACGTGTATCGGTGCACTCCGGGTGGCCCGTGCTCGGTGATCACAACGGTCACAGGCACCAGCTTTACCGACACTCAAGTCCAGCCCCAACAGACCTATTGCTACTTTGTCACCGCAGCTGCCGCGAGTAGACCAGACAGTGGTCCCTCGAATTTCGTCCAAGTCGTGATCCCTTCTCCGTAAAGATTCCTGAGACTTGAGGTGGCCCAAACACCGGTGCTATCTTATTTCGGTTTTCCTAACGCCCTGTCCATCATCGGACGGGGCTTTTTCTTGGCCTGACGGTCGCTCGGGTTTTCCCGCCGCAGAAAAGCTCCGCTGGAATCGGATTCTGAAACGCAGCCAGATCGCACTAGCTCCTATCCCCCCACCACATTCACTCGTTGATGACTACTGTTCAACCACCTTGGCGGCCAGATTCGTTGGCGGATTCGGTGGGTTCGGAATGGTGACCGGTCCAGCCTGATTGGAATACGTACTCTCGTTGCCGTTGTTGTCCACGCAGGTGGCTACGTAGTAGTAGGTATCCCCGTTGGTGACCGACGTGTCATTGTAGGTATCTGTACTAGGGGAGAGACCCGAAACGATCTGCGAGTATGGTCCGCCGCTGACCGTGCCGCGGTAAATGTTCTGGCTGGCGATGTTGTTGGCGCCGTTCGGCGTCCAGGTAAGGGTAACCTCGTATTGCCCAGGCCCGCTCTGCATGTTCGGGAACTTCTTGACCTTGGCACCGGGCACGGTCCCGGCCAACGCGGCGCTTGCAAACACAAGCAACATCAGCACACACAGCTTCTTCATAACGCGCTCCTATTGGGAATACCTACTTTGGCATAGTTGCCCCACTATACATCGGCAATGCGGCATCCGAGCAGCCCGACGATCAGCAGGGAACCAGGGATAACATCCGCGACCTAATCGAGTTCCATCGTGGCCCGGGCAGGGGATAACACGACCATGCAACCCGTTTATCGTCTTAGCGGCCATGCACTCTGGCGTGGCATGCCGTGCACAGCGTAATCAAGTTTTCCTTTGCGTCAGCTCCCGAATGGCTGCGGAACTCCTTGTGGTGAACCTCAAGATTCGACATGGTGCCGCACGCTTGGCATCTCCAGCCGTCTCGCTGTAGCACGTGGTTTCGGAGTTGGTCGTACAGCGGGGGCTCAAGCCGCACGGGAGGACGTTTTGGTCCGATCCACTTCACGACGCCTTCTCGGCTACGTAGTCCCGAAACCGGCCGGTCAACTCCTTTTCCCCTCCCGCTTAAACTGCTCCTTTGGCAGTTCGCGCGCTTTGTGCAACTAGGTTGCACAATCGAAGCGCTGCCTTTCTTATTCTCAACGCCCCACAGGCAATCGCCGGACTCGAATTCGCTTTTCTTCGATGACGACGATGCTGCCTTCGCTCAAAGGCTCCTCCATCACAGGCATAGCCCCTAACAGCAAGCGCAATTGAACTGCGGGACGTTTGGGTCCATGCCGGAGCAGAATGACGGATGGCTTTTCTTCGTTGCGCAAAGCCAGCAAGGTACCAAAATCCGTATCGGCAGAGACTAGGATTCGATCTTCTTCTGCGGCACGTGCGAAAACTTCAAGATCGGTCGCCTTCTGCATGTTGTAGTCTCGGATATGAATCGCGTTGTGGCCTGCGGATCGCAAACCCTCCGCGATCAAAGGCGATAAAGCGTTGTCAACCAGGAATTTCAAGAACCACCAGCGACGGGAAGTTCCCGCTCGCGGACGGCCTCAGCCGCGTAGAGCAGCGCTTCGCGAAGGTCTTCGATGGCAAGGTCGGGATAAGCATGTAGGATTTCTGCTTCCGTCATGCCTTCGCCTGCCATGCCGACAACAGTAGCGACCGGTATGCGTAGGCCGCGGATGCACGGCAGGCCGCCCATTTGGTTGGGGTCTACGGTGATTCGTGTGAAGCTTCTCACTTCTACCTCCGTTCAAACAGATGCACACATTACAACTTCTCAATCCGTCAGCTAAAAGATAACATGTCCGGCACAGCAGCCGACCCTTAAATGCAGCCTGCTCGTTACAGGTCCTGATCAAGCCGTATTTGAGGCGTTTCGACCGGCAGTCGGTCACGACACTCTCTCGGCTACGTAGTCCGCGAACGTTTTTCTTTCTTCGCCCGGGAGGAACTTGAAGAACCGCAAGATCGATTGCAGGAGGACATGCGAGTTGCCATTTTCCAGGTTTGCCCCCGCCACGAAATCGGCACAGATCATTTCCAGGCAGTAGCCGCGGGACTTGTCCGTACCCAGCATCAGGGCTGCCGTCTCGATCGCCTGCTCGACGACCGGGATCTGGCTCTTGTAAAGCTTGAAGTAGACGATTTCTGACGGCTCGGAGTCTTTCCCGGTTAGCTCCTTCTCGACCTCCCGCTTAAACTGCTCCTTCGGCATTTCCCGCGCTTTGTGCAACCAGGTTGCACAATCGAAGTGCTGCCGGTCCCTTTTGGCCAGCTTGGCCAACTCCAGCCCCTTGGTCCATCCCACTTCCTTCAGTTTCCGTCTCGCCTGAGGCGGAAGGTGTTCGTGGATGGACATCAGGTAGTAGGCCTTCCTTCTTGATTCCGGGAACCGCCGTTCCAGGAACTCATCGAACGACTTCACGTTCTCCACCTGCCAGTACTGTCCCGCCCGCACTTCACACAAGTAGCGCCCGAGTTCGACGAAACGGGTGTCCCGCTCCGCCTCGTTCTTCCTTTCCCACGCCAGAATCTCGTCGATTTTCGTGAGCACGAACAGGGCTCGCCGGCGATTGAGTTTGGGCAACATAGGCGGATTCCTAATAAGTAAGCTCGTCAAGCCAACCAAGGTTTTCTGCTCCCGGGCGTCGCACCAGATCGATCTGGACCAAGTCCTGCTTCCCAAGACAAAGCCCCACATAAGGGCAGGTACTGCATGGGTTTTGCGGGAAACGAATCCCGCTGTGCGGCAAAAACTGGGCGGACTCGATCCGCCCAATCGTGTCTTGGACCAACTGGCCGAACTCCCGTCGCTGCTCATCGGTAATCGTCGTACGCAGGTATTGAACCTCGACCAGCCGCTTGCGCACGAACACGACCTGGGCGACTTCGGAGATGCCGGTCATCCAGGAGTAGCAAACCAGTTGCGGATCGAGAGCCAGCAGACCATCGGGTTCTTCTGGATAGCGGCTGGAGGTGGTCTTCCACTCGATCAGGCAGCGCGTGCCGTCCACTTTGCCGATGGCGTCGATGTAGGCTACGAATTCGTTGGTTTCGGATACTGGCCGGGTGAACTTGATCTGCAGGTTGCGACGCGGTTGGCGAATGCGGATGCGGTCGTCCTGGCAGAAACGGTCCAGCAACATGATGCCCTGCTGGAACATGCGGTCCCAGGTGTCACCGTTCGAGAACCGCAGGCCGAGGTTCTGACAGGCCGTCCACTCGCGGAACAGGGCTGCGGCAGCGTCCTCGCGTAGGAAGTAGGCGCTGAGAGCCTTCTCGAACGCCCGCCCGAAGAGCATGGCGGCTCGGGTGTCTTTCTCCTGCCAGCCGTCGAGGTAGCGGTGACGGTAGCGCCGGGGACAGGTCAGATATTGGCTGAGTTGGGTGTAGCTGTAGGTCATCGCGCCACCTCGGAACGGGTCACAGTTGCGGGAGAAGCGCTCGCCAATTCCTCCCATTGGCTGGCGGGCGCGAAACCATCGAGGTTGAGCAGCGAAGTGCCGTTTACGACCACGTGGCTGATCTTGACCACTCCACGCAGCCCGATTAGGCTCTTGTCATCGATTTCGTCTTGCCCAAGTAGCTCGGTGTCGTAACCGAAGTCGCGCAAGAACCAGTTGAGTTTCCACAGCGCTCTCGGCGTGCAGTAGATACGACCGGCAAATGAGTGGCCGGCGAGTTCTTTCGGCTCAAGGGCCGAGAAGCGGAGCAGGTAAAACGGCTTCCGCGCGTCCCATCGATGCTGGGCTCTCTCGACCCGGACCAGCAGCAGACCATCGCGAACCTTAGCTGGGGCAGATTGGTCGGCCTCGTGCAAGCCCTGGATGCGGCGCCTCATGCGACACCTGCCTTCGTGCCGAGATAACTATTGAGCTGGCAGAGCAGGGCATCGCGGTCTTTCTCGGCCCAATCGGCCAAGTGAGCGACGAAGTTTTCGACCTGCTCGCGGGTGGCTTCGCGCAGGGTCTTCACGCTACAGAAATCGGTCGCATAGGACTTGACCAACGTGGCATCGAGCTGATGCTGGCGAATCAACTGGCAGAGGCGATCACGGACCGTACGCCCGCCATAGTTCCCGTTGCCATTGCCGTTGGCAGGCTGCGGAAGCTTCTTGGACTCGGGACGCGAAGCGGGCTGACCGGCGAAGGAGCCGATCTCCTCGACCGAGCAGATGCCGATTCCGTAGGCCTTGCGCAGGGCGCGGTTGACAGCGCGGGTTTCTGCAACGCGCATCTCGGCGCCGTGAACCAGGTAGGAAACATTTGAAGGGTCAGCATCGCCGTAGCCGACGAAACCGCGACAAGTTTTAGATTTGTACACAGTGGCCCGAAAAGCCCAACGCTGCACAGAAGGATCACAAAACTCACGCGCAGGTTGAACCCGGATTCCATGGCATCGGCTTCGCCGAGCTAGCCGGATGAGGCCGGCATGAGTCACATACCAATGCCCATCCAAGCAAAGCAAATCTCCAAGGCTGACCCGCAAGGAAAGGCTCTCAATTAACTGCGTGAGACTGGCCGCACTTGGTTCTGAGAGCGGCCCCCAAAGGGAGTTGGCGAGTCTTATTTCTGACGCCGTGTTCTTAAGTTGTTTCTTCATGGGACCTCGCTTGCCGCGCGGCCAGCACCTGCTGATAGCGTGCGACCAGTTTCTCGGCGTCGGCGCGGTGATTGTAGAAACGCGGGGCAAAGCGGTTCAGCTCCAGGCGGAACATCCACCACAACGTGGTGTCCGGTTTCAGGGTGTAGAGCAGGGCGGGTGGGTTTGCTAGAGTGGGTGTAGCCATTTTCAGCCTCCAGTGAAGGTTGATTTTGGTGAGGGCTGATCGGGTGTTAGAAGCACCCGGTCCGCCCGCTTACAGGCCAATTCTCTCACCGTGACGGCTACGATGTCAAGCGAAAAGTGAAAATAATTTCTTGCAATCGTAGCCGCTAGGGTGTAAACATCTCCATATGGAAGTCGCAAACGAAACCATCGCCCAGGTGATGAGAATCTTGGGGCGAAGGGGCGGCCTAGCTCGAGCACAGTCCATGACGGCGGAGGAGCGCCGAAAAAGTGCCACCAAAGCCTCAAAAGCCGCAGCGAAAGCCCGCAGCCAAAAAGCGCGGAAGAAAAGACTTGCTGTGGGTCGGCGAACTGGAGATTGAGGGGTCACTGTTCCTGCTGATCTCAAAGAGGAAACCTGCCATGCCCCCACTGAGTCTTCCGGGTAAGGGACCCGCGATACCCAAACCATGACAACGGGAAACGTAGACCCATCTTGCCGCTAGCGACTGCCACGAAGATGCCAGCCAAGCTGCTCTGCGAAGTCGTCAGAGAAGCGATGAAGGAATAGCGCACTACGACGGAGATAAGAACCCGTATGTTTTGGATTTCGGCATCGCAGCAATCTTGGCAAAAAACTCTGCGCCTGTGATTCTACTCGGCCAATCTAGCCTAACGCTGATGTATGGTAACCACAGATTCGTGTGTCTTACCTCGCTGTCTGCGCGGTACGGATGCAGCACAACGAACCAGCACACAGAGTTTATCCTTGAGCATTTTCTATCGAGGCTCAATCTTGACGGCCAGTTGATCAAGTGCCAGCTTTAGCAAACGGTCACTAAAGAGACGAAGCTTGCGTTCAGCAGCTGCTTCCCCCGCCGGCCACTTGCGAAGTCCGGACCGTATGCCTGAAATGGTCGGTTCCGCATGCTCTCGCTCAATCAGCCAGTCAACCGTTGCCAAGAGCTCCATACCCATGGGAGATTCAAAACCGTCGATGCGTTTAGCGGTCAGGTCCAGCACCCGATTTAGTTGCTCCGAAGTGTCTTGTTTAAGAAAGAGGTCGATATATTTGCGACGTTCCTCGTCGAACCAAATCGTGTCGGACGGCCCGGCATCGCTCAATCGCTTGTCGCAGTGGAGATAAGTGCCGTCGAGAGCGTTGAGCAGATGACGAAGGCGATCTGAATAAGGGCCGTATTGGTCTGCTTTGAAACGAAGCTTCAGAGGATCTTCTATGCCTAATGAATGAATCGTCCGCTCAAGAAACCACCCCAGTTTTTGCACCTCGAGGTAGGTGCACTCAATTCCGAGCACCCAATAGCGTCGTATCATCTCGGCGATGAGCACTCGGGCCGGTGTGAGTTCCTCCACCCCTGTGCGCTTCGCAACATTCTGATACTTCGCCGTCGGTTCGTAGACGTGGATATCAACATCTTCAAGATCCCCAAGAACGCGCTGAATTTCGGCGCGCACATCTTGCCAATCAAGTCCGCCGTTTCCCGAGCCGAGCGGAGGCAAAGCGATAGAACGAATCTGGTGTTCCTGAATCACACGCCGAAGATCTTTCAAGCCCTCCACGATCCACTCAAGTTTGGACGGTTGCCGCCAATGTCTCTTCGTCGGAAAATTGATGATCCAGTGCGGACCTTCAAACGCTTGGTTTTCCGTCACCAACATATGGCCAATTCTGACTTCCTTGCGTTTGCAGGCGTCCTCATAGGCCAGGAAATTCGCTGGGAATGCCTCCTTGAACATCAAGGCGATGCCCTTGCCCATGACGCCGACGGTATTGACCGTATTCACCAGCGCCTCGACTTTGGATTCGAGGAGGTTGCCCTGAACAAAGCGCATGATTAAAAGTACCAGTTTCTTTGAACAGTAGTCTGCATTATCAGATTGCGTTTCGCAAGTTCTGCCTGGATCCCCTCGTCGACGACAGAAGCGTAAGAGCAGATTCCCAGTAAGCCCTCTACGGGAAGATGCTTCCAAACAAGCGCCTCGGCTTGGTAACGCTCTTTCTTTCCGGGGTCGTCCGGGTCATGCTTAAAATCCCTGCGATTCAGGAGATCCCAGTCGACTTTGTCCAAGTCGTTCAGATCTGTGAAGTAATTTGCCATGAGCGGGTAAGCGTGCTGGTCCGTGAATACGAAAGGGATTCCAAGCTCCGCGACTCTGTGGAGCGAGGAAACCAGGATCACGATCTCTTCGTTTGGTACCTGCCGCACATTGCAGCCAGTGTGGATGTTGAACATCATGATGGAAAATGGCGTGAAATAGAACGGCACATAATCGGCCAGAGTCCCGTCTGGACCAACCCCGACAACACGGTGGGCGCGTTTGTCGATCAGATCGAGATTTCCTATGTTCCGAAAATTGGGGTCCAGCACTCGGCCGTTTGGCGCGTGCACCCCGTGCTCCAGAATCCAAGGAACATTGTCGCGATGCGTGATGCGGAAGATGCGAGGCCGGTCGGCATTGAGCGCTGGTGGCATGGTCTCTCTAACGTGCGCCCCTCAGTGACAGAGTGCCAGCAAGCACAAACCTTCGCTTAAGCTCCACAGAATGCGCCACTTGTCTCCGCTCCGCTTGGGCCAAGTAAGGGACTGACCATTGTATCGAACCTAAGACGCCTCACGGCAGAACGTGAGACGACCCGCTCGCGCCACGCCGGCACATTAGCCGATCCGCCGTCGGAACGCGTGACAATCACTGCTGAGAGTAATGTGCTTCTGGGGTGGCGAAAGTGTCGCCTGTGGCATATACTTGTGTATATGCCACAGGAGTGCGTCTACGTCACCGAGGGGGAACCATGCAGCGCAAAGCGAAAATCTTCATGAATAACCGTAGTCAAGCGGTCCGGTTGCCGAAGGAGTTTCAATTCAAGACCCAGGAAGTTTTCATACGGAAAGAGGGAAGCGATGTCGTCCTGTCCCCTCGACCCTTCGATTGGTCGTCCTACCTTGCGGAGGGGCCTGTGGCCTCAGCGACCTTCATGGATGATATAGAAAACCTGCCTGTGCAGGAGCGTGAGCAATAATGCCACGCTACATGCTGGACACCGACACTTGTTCCTACATCATGAAGCGCTCGCACGATGTGGTTCTGCAACGTCTGCAAAAAGTTCCAATCGGCGATGTGTGTGTTTCCGTCATTACGAAATCGGAACTCTTGTTCGGGGTTGAACTGTCTCCGCGGCGGAAGCAGGACGAAGCGGCGCTCAGCGCATTTCTGCGCTACGTGGAAGTGCTGGATTTTCCGGATGAAGCGTCTTCGCACTATGCCAAGATACGCGCGGACTTAAAGCGTCTTGGCACCATGATTGGTGCCAACGACCTGCTGATTGCTGCTCATGCACGCAGCCTCGGAATGACGCTGGTAACGAACAATACGCGCGAGTTCGGGCGCGTCCGCAACTTGGCCATAGAAAACTGGACACTCGACGCTTGAGTCTAGACGAGAGAAGCAAGCCGAAGCTGGCTGAGGCTTTTGCGGCCCGCAGCGGCACAGCACTGCCGAACAAGCCAAACAATCTCTCCCAACCAGACGATCTGCGCAGGAAGTGTACCGCGCGAACCGTTGTTTCTGTGGTGCTGACGTCTTCGCCCCGTATGTTACTGACGATGCACGCTGACATGGCACGTCGTGCAGAGCGTGATCGGGTTCTCTTCAGAATCGGGACCGGCGTGGCTCCGGAATCGTTTGTGGTGGACTTCGAGATTGCACATTGTGCCACAGGCCTGGCATCGCCAGTTGTCACGGCGTAAAACCCGGAGTCCGCCCGCCGCGCCGCCCAGGCCCGCTGGGCGAAGGTGAAGAAAAAGAAGGCATGACGCCAATCGCGACGATCGGTGACCGAAGGCGTAGTACCTTAGATCAACGGAAGAATTTGACACGGCATCTGCTCAGATAGTCTAATCGTGAGTGGACGAGCTTAAGCGCTCCTCCACCAAAACCCTCGAGCCTTTTAGCGCTCCCCGAAAGACAGTCAAAAAGTTCTCAGTAAGTCCCGCGAGCCTTTAGCGCTCATTTAGAACAAAGGCACCAGAAAGTCGTCCCAGCTAATCGTCGCCACAGGCGGGTTCGTTCTAGCTGCGACGCAATAACTCAAGAAAGTTAGTGCGGGTACAACAGCAACTGCACTAACCACGCCTGTCCGCTCGCAATGTCGAGCGGATTGCCCGCACCTGTGCGGGGACGAGGAAAACATGACGATCAGATCGCTTCAGCGCAGGATGGAAAAAGTGGAGGAAATACTACAGCAAGAGATCCTGGATCAGAGGAAACCACGCCCGATCGATAACTGGATTGAAGAAGCCACCGCCGACACCTACCTGTGGGTCAGACGGTACACCAAGACGTACAACGAGCATTGGCAGGAGGAGGGCCGGCCATCGCCCTACGAGCATTTTCCCGACGAGTCAGCCTATCCGCATATCCCGATCATTTTTGCCTTGCTCGACGCGGAACGGATCAACCTATTCGCAAAAAGCCGGGATCTGATGGTTTCGTGGGCCATTGTCGCCTACTTCACCCGGCACGCCATGGTGGTGCCTCACCGCGGAGTGCTGTTCCAGGCACAGAAGCTATCGAAAGTGGTCCAGTTGATCGACTACGCCAAGTGCTTGTACGAGCAGCAGGACGAGCGGCTGAAGGTGGCATTTCCACTGGCGAAGCCGCTCCGCCAGCAAGCGGCAAACACTCTGGAGTTCGCGCACGGTGGGAAAATCGTCGGCATCCCCGGCGGCGCCGACCAAATTCGCAGCTATCACCCCTGGGGCTACTTCAACGACGAATCGAGCTTTCAGGCCGATGCGGGGGAATGCTACGCCGAGGCCCTCTCGGTGGTGAAAGGCAAGATCGTTTTTAACTCCTCGGCGGGACCGGGCTGGTATGCGGACTTCCGAAATGACGTCATCCGGAACGAAGAATGAGTCGACCCGAAAAAGGAGTAAGGGGGCAAGTACTGTTGCCGCAAGACAGTTAAATATTTCTCAAAGGAGGACTTTATGAGCACCAAAAAGAAGGGGAATCGTTGTAAAGGTCGAACCAAAGACGGGAAACCCTGTGGTGCCGCTGCGATGGACGGTGGCCTGTGTCATTTTCATGCCAATCCGGATAAGGCTGTGGAACTGGGCAGAAAGGGCGGCCGAAGCAATCGTCACCCTTCGGCGGGAGCTGATGTCGCTATGGCTTCAGCGCCTACAAGGAGAGCACTGCTCGAGACCGGGACACAGGTGCTCGCCGATGTATTGTCAGACAAGCGCGACCCTAGGGTCGCTTCTGGCGTGGCGCCCCTGTTGAGTGTACTGCTGCGGGGGACGGACACGGCGGATCTTGAAAAAAGCCTGGCGGAAATAAAGCAGCAGGTGGCCGAGTTAAAGGAAAGTGCCGCCAACAAAAGGGACGCAGCGCCGACGCCGGACTTGGACGAACCGGACGACCCCGAGGACCCCGAGGACCCCGACGAACCCATCAAGGCATGATGCTTGATATTTCAGCCGGAGGCCGACCCTTGGGGAAAAAGGACGCTTGTGCATTCATGGCTATCAATGATAGCATTGACAGCATGGCGACATTAACCATTCGACAACTTGACGAAAGGACCAAGACCCGGTTGCGGGTCCGCGCGGCCCATCACGGACGTTCGATGGAGGAAGAGGCCAGGGAGATTCTGCGTTCAGCTCTGACCGCTTCTTCGCCGGCAAAGGGGAACCTGGCGGAGGCCATTCATCGCCGATTCGCCGCTTTCGGCGGGCTCGAACTTGAGTTGCCGCGGCGCGACGCTATGCGGCAGGCTCCGGGATTTGGCGAATGATCATCCTCGACACCAATGTGCTTTCAGAGCTGATGAGACCGCAGCCCTCTCCTCGGGTTGCGTCCTGGGTCGCGAAACAACCCTCGACTGAACTTTTCACGACCTCGATCACCGAGGCAGAGATCTTTTATGGAATTGAGCTGCTCAACGGGGGCAAGCGCCGCGAGGGGTTGCTGGCAGCGGCAGAAGCCATGTTTGCCGAGGACTTTGCCGGCCGCATCTTTGGTTTCGAGAGCGCCGACGCGCGAGTGTTTTCGAAGATCGCCGCTCACCGCCGGGCGCTCGGCAGACCGATCAGCCACGCCGATGCACAAATTGCGGCCATTGTCCAAGCGCGAGGGGCCAAGCTCGCGACGCGCAATGTCACCGACTTCGAGGACTTTGGGCTTGATGTCGTTGACCCTTGGAATGGTTCGTGAACCCGTGGATTTTGGGGGACCTGTCTCGGTCCCACGAGGGGCACGAAGGGATATGCGCTGCGCCCGCCGGATTTGGACGAACCCGACGAACCCACCCAGCCATTATGCCTCGGCTATGGCTATGACATCAATGAATCATGGCTTGACATGGCTTAAGCGGTCACAATCCGGAAAGCCATGGCAAGCCATGTCGAAGGGGGCCGGTTCTTTTGATCGTTACTAGCTACGATTGAGCTCCTGGGCGAAGCGCTCCAGATCCCAAGCCTCCGCTCCAGGAACGATTGCCGCGCTGGGCAACAGAAAAGACCGCTTAAGCGTGGATGACACTGAGTCCCAGGGCTTGCTCGAAGGGCTCGAAGTCGCGATCTCGATGCAACAGGGAATGTCCCTCTCGAAGGCAGAAGGTAGCAATCAAGCAGTCGACGGTCTTCCGGACAGTTTGGCCTCGCTTGCGGAGGGTACGGAAATTCCGCGCCGCGGCAATCGCCAGCTCCGCACCCCCGGTCTCGAACACCTCAAACTTGCTTAGATCACGCTGCACTCGAGCAAACGCGGCGTCATCGCGAACCCCTTGCAACACCTCGCAGAGGATCAGGTCAGTCAACCCCAGCCGTTGACGGTCCAGTTCGCGGTTCAGCCAGTCGGTCTCAGGATTCTCTGCGCCGCGCAGGTAGTCCACCCAGACCGTTGTGTCCACGATGACCATCGTCTCAGCCTTACTCGGGTAGCCGTCCCAGGCGCGAGGCGTTCAGGTCACCCTCCCAGTGGACTTTTCCCCTCAGTCGTCGAATGGTGGTCTGCGCGTGGGTGCGAATGAGCAAACGCAGCGCCGCATCCACCGCAGCTCGCTTAGTGGGCGCTTGACTGCTCCGCATGGCCTGGCGCATCAAGCGGTCGTCGATTTCAATGTTGGTCCGCATTGTAGGGTTCCACTCACTATGTGTAAGAATCTCAGATTTGTGTGTACGTGTCAACCCTCGGAGCAAACAGCCAAGGCAACCGCCAGCGCAATTGGTGTGCCGTCAGCCACATACGGCCGTAACCGCCAGGCGGGCGAAGGCCAGGGAAAGAGCCCAGCAGCAGGACCCTCAAGACAAGACCTGATCGGGTGAGATTCCCGCCAGGATTGACCTGGACAAACGGAGAAATGACATCACGAAAATTCATGCGACCTGAAAAGTCGGGCCCGGGCGTTACAGCCCCTCAGTTAGCAGAGCAAGTAGCGGTATGGCCTCTGTCCTCGCATCTGTCCGATAGCGTTCTTCTCCTGGGTAAATGACCGCGCGTCGGTTCACCTTCAAGTCATCACAGGCAATATGAAAGCCCTTGCTCGGCTGTGGGGCAAGTGAGCGTTTGATCTCGATTGCCCAGCGGTCTCTCGGACCCGGCTCTAAGACCAAGTCAATCTCCGCACCCGCAGACGTACGGTAGAACCAAGCGTTGGTGTTGGGGGGAACAGTCTGCAACAGGTTTTCGATGACAAACCCCTCCCAACTCGAACCCACCACCGGATGTCCCAACAATTGCTCCTGTCCCTGAATGGCCAGCAGGGCGTGAACGATCCCGCTGTCACGCACATAGACCTTGGGGGAACGAACCAGACGTTTCCCCACATTCCGTGCCCAGGGTTGCAGCCGTCTGGCAAGAAGTAAGTCCACAAGAATGTCGAGATATCGCGCCACGGTTTGCCCACTGATGCCCAGACCGGCTGCCATCTGAGCCGCATTAAGCATCTGGCCTTGGTTGTGTGCCAGCATTTGCCAGAAGCGATGCAAGGTCTCTGCTGGAACGCGTGGACCCAGGGCTGGAACATCGCGCTCCAGATAGGTCTGAACGAAAGCAAGCCGCCATTCATAGCTGGCCGTATCGCTGTCTGCCAGATAACTGTCAGGAAAGCCACCTCGCACCCACAGGCGGTCGATCGCGTTTGCGCCAAGGGATGCCACTTCGGTGACCAGAAAGGGGGTTAGCTCCAGATAAGCAATTCTTCCCGCCAGGCTTTCCGCCGATTGCTGCAAAAGATCAATCGAAGCTGAACCGAGCAGCAAGAACTGCCGGGCTCGTTTGTTTTTGCGCCGCCTCCGGTCAATGATGCTGCGGAGTGACTGGAATATTCCCGGTAGGCGATGAATCTCATCGAGGATGACCAACTGGTCTTCATGGGCGGACAAGTAAAGCTCCACATCTGTCAACTTGGCGCGATCCGACGGAAGCTCCAAGTCCAGATAGACCGCTCCCTCGCCCAACTCGTCCGCAATGCTGTGAGCCAAGGTTGTCTTGCCCGACTGCCGCGGTCCAAGCAAAGCCACCGCCGGAAACCGGCCCAGCAGTTTGTGAAGGCGGGGTGAGGCGGCCCGTGCAAGCATC
Source organism: Terriglobia bacterium (assembly GCA_963758285.1). Lineage (GTDB taxonomy): Bacteria > Acidobacteriota > Terriglobia > Terriglobales > Acidobacteriaceae > DASVWZ01. The sequence continues at coordinate 140,593 of CAVWUT010000008.1, forward strand.
ATAGTAATTATTCCACATAGCAGTAGAAATGCAAGGTAAATATAGCCGTAGCTGGACGTCTTCAATGATCAGACGATTGTCTTCTGGAATCGTAGGCTCCCTGTGGCTTTGTGTGCTAGAGATGGGGTGGGGCGAAAGAAGGCAAGCCATCATCGCCCCAGAATTGGGGGTCCAGCCAAATGGTTTCACAGCGGGACGAAAAAGCTCCGCCCGAGAAGCGACCGGTGTCGATGCGCAAAGTCGTGGCCAACCGCAAGAATGCTTTGAAATCCACCGGCCCCAGGACGCCCGGAGGCAAGACGTACAGTCGGAAGAATGCCTTGAAACACGGGCTTTCCGCCAAGACTCTTTCCAACGAGTTCATGGCGGCATTCGAAAACCCGGAAGAATTTCAAAAACTTGTCCGCGAATTACGACAGCAGTACCAGCCGGTGGGGAGAGCAGAAGAGTTGGAAGTCGAACAGATCGCCCAGTGTTGGTGGAAAAGGCGGCGAGTGCGGCGATACGAAAACGCGGATGTTCTTGCCAGCATGGGCGATGTTGAATCTGCGATGCAGGTGGCAATTAACGATATGTTAGCCGACAGCAAACGAATGCACCCAATACTTCACACTCTCTACACCCTGCTGGAAGAGGGGGAGAAAGAGATCGAAGCAAACGGAAAGATGTCAAAGAAGTTACAGGAAAAGTTATTCGCTACGGACCCTCGGATTCAGGAAGCGTGGCCGGATATCGACAAAATCAGCAGACAAATACTCGAGGAACAACTGGTGGCAAAAACAGGAATGCCATTGGAGAAGCTAAGGCCATGCCTGCACCAGGCAGCAGAGGTGTTGGCCGAAATTCATCGTTCGCAGGAGCTTATGGCAGTGAGAAAGACCAAGGGTATGATCCAAGATTGGGCCAGACGAAAGTTGGAGCCTTTCTTCAACGGCGCGTGTGATCTCGTGGCCATGCCGACCAAGCATGCTCTCGACAAAATTCTCCGCTATGACGCATCGATCGACCGGAACCTCGGTCATGCCCTCGACCGGCTCGAGCGCCTGCAGCAACGCCGCAAGGGAGAACCGGTACCGCCTCCCATCAGTGTGCGTATGACGCAGTGAATACGTTTTCGGTTACTGGCTACGATTGAGCTCCTGGGCGAACCGCTCCAGATCCCAAGCCTCCGCTCCAGGAGCGATTGTCGTGGTGGGCACGGGCGATTGCGGTTTTCGGTGGACCACCAGCAACCGCCCCGCCTGCTTCGACAATGCGCGTCGCAACGACAGCAGCGGAGCCGCCATGTCGGGCCTGAGGGTCTTGAGAGCAACAGAAAACAACTGCTTCGGCTATGTCGCTAAACTATTGCGTTGACCTCTCCTCCTCGACGGCGTCAATCCACAGTTGGAGCGTAAGATCTTCGCGCTCGGGATTGCCCAGCTGCCAGCGCAGTTCCTTCTGGTATCGCCTTCTAAGGACTTCTAGGTCAAGCGGGACGGTTCGCGCAAGATGCTTCACATCGTCTCGGTCACGTTGGATGTTTCGTTCCAGCTTTGACAAGGCAAGGTCGTATGGATCGAGGGCAAAGAGTCGAAGACGTTTGCAGACTCCCGGGAATATCTCCGTGAGCCGATCTTCGTAGTCTTCGGGCACATGCGCCACGCCGACGTGGTCAAGATAGATCTTGTACTTCGTATGAAGCGGACCGCCTCGCCTGCCCAATTCCAGCATGGAGCGGCCGACTTCCCCTGGAACGATCTCCAGAACGTCCAGATCTCCCGTGGGCCGTGAGAACCCGTACACCATGGTGATAACGAATCCTCCCATGCAATCCAGCCGAACTTCCTCGTGCACCGCCGAATCCAGTTCGCGCAGGAAAGACAGCCACGGTTCCGGAATGCTCTTATGGGGACGCGTAGGCAAGGTGTTCTCCCTTCATGTCTGTGAGGAGATTCCAGTGTGCTGCAGCGAGCGAGCGATGCTCACGCAGCCACACTCTTTCAGCGCCGGTCACCGAGTCGTGGCAAAAGGTATCTTCGCGAGCTAGTCGCGCTCTTTCCAAGGCTTCCAAACACTGTCGAAGTTCTTTCACCCGTTCATTGTCCTTGTTGCTCTCTGCCACTTCACTCGCTAGAGAGACGGCAAATCCCAATCGGTTTTGCCGGTCACGCAATTTGGCGTTGCGAACCAACCAGCCCCAGTCCATGTCAACGTAAGTCAGCGCCAGCCACGGCAAGCCCTCGGCAACTCGGCTGTCAAGATTTGCTTCGTTCAGCGCCTCAAGCAAGACTTCCGCGGGGTTCCGCCGCCTTCTCATGCCAAGATAGGAGAACCCCGGGTAACCGAGCGCCCCGAGTTCTGCGCTGAAATCGGGCTTCCGCGAAGACATCGCCATTCCCGGTTCCTGAGATCGCAACGGCACCGCTGTAGGCGGCAGATCCAGAACTCTTAGAGCCTTACGCACGAATCGTTCGGATACAGGACGATGCCCTTTCTCCAGCATCGACAAATAGGCTTGGGTAACATGAAGCGCAAGGGCAGCTTGCTCTTGTGTCCAGTTCCTCTTCCAGCGCGCTTCTTTCAGCAGGTTCCCGTCCATACTGATGCTTGCTTCTCTCAAAGGAGTATCTATAATATAACACATTATGTTATATTACCAGTGGGTCGAAGTGTCCCGCCCGCCTTGAGGTGTTTTTGCAAAACGAAGCCAAGAAGTTATGATTTTTGACTGACTTACAAATTTGCCGAGACGGGGAAGGCCAAGTTTTCAAACGCGGGAAAATTGCCACCAAAGCCTCAAAAGCCGCAGCGAAGGCCCGCAGCCAAAAAGCGCGGAAGAAAAAACTTGCTGTGGGTCGGCGAACTGGAGATTGAGGGTCGCTGGTCTTGTTGATCTCTAAAAGAAAGCCCGACTCCGCCCGCCACGCCGCCCAGGCGAGATGGGGAAAAAAGAAGAAAGCTGATGCGCAATAGTCGACCGATCAATGTTTGCAAGGTCCGAAAGCACGAACAAGCCGCAGCGAGCGAGGGTTCCGAATTAGGACGACTCGACTAGGGTGAAGATTGAGGCTTCTGCAGCTTAGCCTTCGCCTGAATGGCTGCGATCTTCTGCAACAACGCTGTGATCGGCGGGGCGGTCTCCCCTACATTGTAGGCAACGGACTTCCTTGTCCCGTTGCTGAACTGCACTTCGACCGACACGGTTGGTTCATCCGCGCACCCAGGACAACCGTGTTGATCCGTAAAGGCTGCCAGCACTCCCGCGTCGATGAAGTGCTGCAGGTCCACCCAGTCGCGTTTCGTAATCCTGTACTTGGTCTCCATGTCCGGATGGGCTTTACGGTCCGAGGAGGATCGGTTGAGCCTAACGATCGATCCCGGCTCAATGGTCGTTACATTATCGTCGTAGTTGCCAGTGCACCAACCACAAGACTCTCCAATGCGTACGCGCACGATCTGAACATTAGGGGCCGGGTTCGGCCGCTGGGCGGCCTCTTGCGCCAAGATGTTGCCGGTCGCTAGGCCAATGATGCAACACCATGTCCAAACCTGCCGCTCCATCTGTATCGTCAACCTCGTCGTCACCCTATTGTAATTCTATGATTGGCGTCCAGCACCGGTAAGATTGGATGCCCATGAATGCGACCAGCAGGCCCTTCTCTAACTGTCGAATCGGAATCTCTACGCGCTTGACCGCTCCTCCTCCAAGTCTGTCTCCGTTCCTCCCAGACATCATCTTCTTTTCCTCGGGAAGGCTCACTTCGACCACGGACTCGTCCTTACACAGGCGTGCAGGCTTCTCCTCAATGGACCTTGGTCACTCCCGCGAACTTCCACATCCCTCTCTCGCGACGTTCAATTTGCATAAGCCCCGCGTCCGCCGCGCCAGCGGCTTCCTTCTGACGGCTTTTTCGAATGCGACGCCCCACACCTCTCTTCGGTCCCAGCGCTCGATCGCCGCGTCGCGTCCGAAAAGGCACTAGCGTCATTCGGCCATAATCACCGACCGACCAACCCTACCCCCAGTTTCGGTCATGTGGGAGGTCGGCTGTCGGAGCAAGTTTTGGACACAAGAGTTACATGCGTGTTCGTTCTATATGCAGTAGGATTTCAACCGTGACGAAGCAACACCAGCCGTTATGCTTTCAAGCCGGTAATCTCGGGAGTGGTCAAGCGTGGATGCGCATCGGTGTTCTCGTCGCCCTAGGTTGCATCCCCGCTCTGGTGTCCGCGCAAAATTGTACTGCTAGCAACCCGCAACTTGCGGTCACTGTTCTCCAAACGATATTGGCCACCTGCTCGTCGCCTGCTGACTTCCAGGCGATGGAATACAAGTATGGGCACGATGTAATTCTTGTACAGGCGTCGGTTGCTGGGAATCTCGCGATCCCCGTCCTTCGCCAGTTTGCCAGCCTGCCCAAGCATAACGCGTGCACTGGCTCAACCTTCGATGCCGCAGCGCGGACGGCCCTTGCGAAGCTCGGCGACGAAAATGCTTACACGGCGATTAGGCAGCAATGGGCGCAACATCGCGCCGGGCCGTTACCAGCCAGAATTGATTTTATTGGCGATGATTGGGCGCTCCAGACTCTGGTCGAGTTTTTGATTCAGCATGCGCATGATCCCAGAATGATCGAAGAGCACGGACCGGCCGACGGGCCTTACGATTACCGCAGCGGAATACTCGCGGAAATCATGCGAATCGCCCGGCGACACGTTGTCCCGGACCTTCCGGACGCCGACTACTCGCCCTCCGGGATTGCGCAGTGGAAGCTATGGCTTGGGAAATACAAGGGACAACATCTGAGCACGCCGGTCTTCGAGAGCGTATCGGATCCCTATCTGCAGTGTCTCGCCCGAAGAGTTGAGTGGGGCCATCCCGATGCCATTCTCGACATCGCCACGTTTGGTGGCCCTTCTGCGGAAGCAATCCTCAAGCGGTTTCCTGCACCGCGTTCCGGGGAAGTAATGGGAGCGAGAGAGCTATTCCCAGATGTGCTTTGGAGTGAAGATGGACGTCCGGACCCAGACTCAGAGATTCAGGGCAATCTGCAGGCCGCCTTATTGCGTTTCGGAGACCAGAAAACCGCGGGCCAAGTCGCAACCGAGTTAAATTCGTTCGCTCTTAAGCCCGGCAACTTTCCGCTGGAGGCGATCCGGAAGCTCAGGTTCGCGGGGGGCAAGATCGCCGTTGGAGTTCTCATCGATGGCCTGGGAAGCTCCAATCGAATGAGTCAGGATGCGCAGAAGAACTTTGACGCGTGCGTGGCGAGCGTCCCAGCTGCGAACCAGCCGTCGAAGCAGCCAGGAGATGCCGCACAGAAGGCCTGCGCCGGATCTTTTTTCTGGGCTGCGCGCCGCACCAGTTTTATCCTGAGAGCCCTCGCAGAAATTGTGAAGGACCCGCCCCTACCTGCAAATGCTCCTCCAACCGCGGAGAACTCTCAAAAGTGGAAGGACTGGTGGGTGAAAAATCGGGACAAGGCCGTTTTCGTTATCCCGCCGCGTGCATCCTACGATTGGCACTAACCTGGCCGGAGGGTTGCCCGTTATCCAGTAGCCCACTTAGCCATCGGCGCCGTGTTCACACCTGTAGTCACGAAGTACTCCGAGTCGTCCTCTCTAGCAGCGGACTAGCGGACTTGGATCGCCGCCGGCAGTACTCACTACCGTGGAGGCTTGATCACCTTGGTTACCAACGTGACTCCTAAAACTGGAGATCGGTGGTCAGTGTCGCGCTGGTATTTAGGACAATAGCTGTTAGCACCAGGCGAATATGACCACATTGCGGCAAGTCGCTGTCGTGTCGTTCCTTATCTGCCTAACTGCGGGAATCGTCAGGGCAGACGATTTCCCCAAGATCTTCCACGTTCCGGAAGACAAGATTGAATTCCAACTCTATCCGGAGCCCAGGCTCGTCTTCGTAGGCGTCAATTCCTCGAACCAACCGATTGAAGGGGAGTTCTCCTTCGAAATAGTAGACATCGTAGCGAAGAATCAGCATTACGAAGAGTCTGTATTTGCGTTCTCGAAGGGCACATTCAAGGAACAACCGGGAGAAACCACTGAAAAGCTGCCGTGGACAGTTAAGAGTCTGCCCTCGACCGAGCTAGCCACATTAGCGGCCATGCGCTTGCGTTACAGTTTCACCCCCAAGCCCGGTTACGACTTCGCGCCCGTTCATGGGGTTTTGCAATTCGGCAAAATCCTTCGCAACCGCTTCAACCTGAGCATGATGAGCTCAGCAAATTCTGCGCCAGGAACTTCGTACCCGGTGCGCGTGCGGGTGGACGACCCCGCAACGGGAAGACCGCTTGCGAACATTCCGGTCGAGCTCGAATTTGAGATCTCAGAATGCGCTCGTGACGCGGACGAGAAGACTGGGGACCGCACACTCACCACCGATTCTTCCGGATATGGAGTCGTCACGTTTCACATCGACCCTGCAAGTACGTGTACCGAAGGGAGAGTCAGCGCGACCGCTACCCGAGGCGGGTTCTCGGATTCTGCAAGCACCGAGTTCAAGCTTCCCGACAGTCCCTCATTGCGGTTGAGTACGGATAAACCGCTATACCAACCCGGCCAGACGGTTCATATGCGTTTACTGGCATTTGGGCCGAACAAACACGCGCTGGTCGGCGCCAAGCTGAAGCTGGTGATCGGAAGTGACGAATCGCAGGAGCAACAGTTCGAGCGCGTGCTTACCACGTCGAACTTTGGGATTGCGGCCGCCGATTGGGAAATACCGCGGAAGTTGGAGCTAGGAGAATATCGGCTCAAAGCCGAGTTAAGCGACACTAACGGCAGCAGCGAAACCGAAGCGCTGGCGAATATTCGCATAAACCGTTACGAGTTGCCAACCTTCACGGTCAAGGTAAAACCCGACCGAACGTACTACATAAGAGGTCAGAATGCGTCGATTGAGGTGAGTGGCGACTACTTGTTCGGCAAACCAGTCCAGCAGGCTAAGGTTCGAGTGGTGCGCCAGGACAACGGAGAGTGGGACAGCAAAACAGGCCGCTGGACCGCCGATGAGTCCAGTCCTGTGCTAGGAGAGTTTGACCGAACGGGGAAGTTCGTCGCGGCGATCGATCTCCACCCCGATGCGAAGTTTGAAGAAACCGGCTATTCGCGTTTCAAGGAACGTTGACTTTGCGGCTTATGTAACCGACCTTTCGACAGGTCGTACGGAACAAAGCCGGTTCAAGCTGCGCGTAACTGTGCAACCCATTCATCTCTACGTTGCGGCGGCCACGTACGAACCGAGCGGTGAACCGCGAGATCTCTACATCACTAGCGCCTACGCAGACGGCATGCCCGCGCCGATCTCCGGAAGAGTGCGTCCCGTCGGTGGCGAAGTTGGCAATCCCCTCGCGCAGTTCCGGACAAACGAATATGGACTCGCGCGTGTCCGGCTGCCGCACATTCCCGAAGCGTCTGTGATGGTTCGTGGTGGGAACTGCTACTACAGCAGCAGCCAAGAGCGCGTGATTCCGTTGACCATCGACGGCGAAGATGCGAACGGTTTGCGCGGCACGTTTGACGATCAGCTTCCGCTTCAAGCCGCACAGAACGAATTCGCCGAAGTAACTGCCGATCGCACTCTCTATCGTCCGGGAGAACCAATTCGACTTTCCCTGCTCTCAAGTGCCAAAAATGGGGAGTTCGTCGTCGATATCGTTACCCCAAAGGAAGTACTGTCGTCTCAGGTGCTGCGCCTGCGCGACCGGCGAGGAGAGGTTCTGATTCCCTATGATTCGCGGTTTCGGGGAGTCCTTACCGTTCAGGCGTATTCCCTCGAGACTCCCCACACAGCGCTGCATGTCAGCACGCGGGTGATCTACGCACGACCAGATGAGCTCAAGCTGTCGGTGCGCATGCCGCAGACAACGTTCCGGCCGGGCGAGACCGTTGTTACGGACATCGATGTGCGAACGCCGCAAGGTGACGGCATTGCGAGC
>CAVWUT010000009.1:0-564223 GCA_963758285.1 Terriglobia bacterium
CAAGTTGTCGGTGATCTTACCGCGGGGGATCCACCCGTTCCCATCCCGAACACGGAAGTTAAGCCCCGCAGGGCCGATGGTACTGCACGCGAAAGTGTGTGGGAGCGTAGGTCGTTGCCGGCATAAATAAAGGCCAGTCTGAGAAATCATATTGGCCTTTTCCTTTTAGTCTCCGGATTTTGTGTGGAGCGGGCGCCCTCGCCCGCTGCCTTTGATCTCGCTTTCTTGGAAAGACGCCACAATCCCTGCCCAGCGAAGCCCGCCACTCAGCTTGCCTCGGTCCCCGGCATTTCGCGGGCGAGGGCGCCCGCGCCACACTTGTGTGGCCCCTTCCCTTGATCGAATCCGAAAAAGATGACGAGCAGGGCGCTCGACGTGTATCCTCTCGTAATCCGGGCAAACAGCATCGAAGTCCCGGCTTACCTCAAATGTCCACTGTCAACGTAGAACGCGTCGGGCGTGCAATGAGCCCGGAGAAAAAACTGAGCGCGATGACCGTGACCGGTCGCAACGGGATCGTGTGTCGCTATTTCTATTTCGCGATGTCGCTGCTGCTGGCTGCGATTGTGGTCGCCGGCTTCAGCCGCACGATCAACGACAGCCTGTTCCATGCCAAGGTGCCGCGGCCCTTCATTCTATGGATTCATGGCGCCTGTTTCGCCGGGTGGGTGGTCTTCTTCATTTGTCAGTCCACGCTGGTGCGTGTACACAAGGTCAGCTGGCATCGCTCCATCGGCTGGTTTGGCGCCGGGCTCGCCACCGTGATGGTTCCGCTGGGCGTTACCACGGCTATCATCATGACCCGCTTTGACAAGACTCAGCTGCATCAGAGCGGCATCGACGCTTTTCTGAGTATCCCGTTCTATGACATGATCGCCTTTGGCGTGTGCATTGCGCTCGCCGTCTACTGGCGCACGAAACCGGAGCTGCATCGCCGCCTGATCTTCATTGCAACCTGCGGGCTCATGGACGCGGCCTTCGGGCGCTTTGACTACTTGTTCGACCATAATCTCTACTTTCCCTGCCTGGACGTGCTAATCCTTCTCGGCGTTGCGCGCGACCTGCTGGTAGACCGGCGCGTCCATACGGTGTATCGCGTCGCGCTGCCGTTATTGATCGTTGGCCAAAGCCTCTCGGTATACATGTGGCGGCACAATCCGTCCTGGTGGCAGGGTATCACCCACGTGATTCTGGGATAGAAACTATCCTCATTTTCAAGGGAAAGAGTTTGGCGGACAGGAGTGTCCGCCCCACACGGTTCCAGGTCAATCCCGGCCCACAAAGCGGCGTATCACGACGATCGCTATTCCGACTCCTAGAAGAAGCATCAGGACGGCGATTTCAAACCCCATGTAATACATCATGGTCAGCCATCGCTTACCCGACCGGTTGCGCGGTCAGAGCTTTCTCCTCGTCGTGCCTGAGTTCCTTGGAAGATTCGGGCAGGGCCAGCTCCAACACTTCGCCGATCGTCTTCACGTAGTGAATGTCCAGGTTCTCCAACTGTTCTGGGGTCAAGTCTTCCTCGACGTTGGTCTTGTTCTCGGCTGGCAGGATCACGTCGTGCACACCGGCGCGCTTGGCAGCCAGAACCTTTTCCTTCACTCCGCCGATGGGAAGCACGTTTCCGCTCAGAGTAATTTCTCCGGTCATCGCGGTCAGCGGCCGCACCGTGCGACCGGTCAGTAACGACACCAGTGCGGTCGTCATGGTGACGCCGGCCGAGGGGCCATCCTTCGGAATCGCTCCCGCGGGAACGTGAATGTGAATATCATGTTCCGCGAAAAAGTTCTCCGCGATGCCCAGTTGCTCTGCATTCGATCGCACCCAGGTGAGTGCGGCTTGCATCGACTCCTGCATCACCTGGCCGATCTGCCCGGTCATGGTGAAGCCGCCTTTGCCCTTCATGGTGTTGGCTTCGACAAACAGGATGTCGCCGCCAGCCGGCGTCCAGGCCAGGCCAACGACCACACCCGGTCGCCGGGTACGTTCGGCGATTTCGCCTTCGCTGCGGACTTTGATTCCGCCGAGAAACTCCTGAATGATCGTCTGCGTGATGACCAGCTTTTCCTGCTTGCCTTCGGCCAGTCGCCGCGCCTGCTTGCGGCAGATGGTGCCGATGTTGCGCTCAAGATTACGCACGCCGGCTTCCCGGGTGTAGTGCCGGATGATGTTGCGCACCGCCTCTTCCGGAAATTCGATCTGTTCGGCCGTAATTCCGTTCTCTTCGATCTGCCGAGGGATCAGGTACTGAAAAGCAATGTGCACCTTCTCTTCTTCGGTATACCCCTGCAGCTCGATGATCTCCATGCGGTCGCGCAACGGCTCCGCCACCGGATCGAGCATGTTGGCCGTGGTAATGAACAGCACTTTCGATAGATCGAAAGGCACATCGAGATAGTTATCGCGGAAGGTGGAATTCTGCTCGGGATCGAGCGCCTCCAGCAGAGCCGATCCTGGATCGCCACGGAAATCGCGCCCCACCTTGTCAATTTCGTCCAGCATGAATACCGGATCTTTGGTCTCGGCTCGCCGGATCCCCTGAATGATCTGCCCCGGCAGAGCTCCGATATAAGTGCGCCGATGGCCGCGAATCTCGGCTTCATCGTGCACTCCGCCCAACGACAGCCGCACAAACTTGCGTCCCAAAGCCCTCGCAATCGACTTGCCCAGCGAAGTTTTGCCCACGCCCGGAGGTCCGACAAAGCAAAGAATCGGTCCCTTCATCGAGGGCTTCAATCGGCGCACGGAAAGATAGTCCAGGATGCGGTCCTTGACCTTCTTCAGGTCATAGTGGTCCGTGTCCAGAACTTCCTTGGCTTTCAGGATATCGACATCGCCGCCGGAGGTCTTTGCCCACGGCAGTATCGCTAGCCATTCGATGTAGTTGCGCGTCACCGAGTAATCGGCCGCCATCGGCGACATACGCGAAAGCCGTCCCAGTTCCTTGAGCGCTTCTTTCTTTACTTCGTCCGGCATGCCCGCTGCTTCAATCTTCTGCCGCAATTCTTCGGTGTCGCGCGCGCCTTCGTCCTGCTCACCCAGTTCTTTCTGGATGGCTTTCATCTGCTCGCGCAAGTAGTACTCGCGCTGCGTCTGCTGCACCCGGTCCTGCACTTCGGACTGAATCTTGTTGCGCAGTTGCTGGACTTCCAGTTCCTTCGCCAGGTGCTGATTGATCTTTTCCAGGCGCACGCGGACGTCGGTGGTTTCCAGCGTGTCCTGCTTGTCGGCGGTGGAGAGCGAAGGCAACGAGGATGCGATGAAATCCACCAGCCGGCCCGGTTCCTCGATGTTAGTGGCCACCGTCGAAAGTTCATCGGACAACGTCGGCGACCCCGCCACAATCTGCTGGAACAAGGTCAGCACGTTGCGCTGCAGGGCTTCGATTTCTGAGGTGACCGCAAGAACCGTCTCCGGAATCGGTTCGACCCGTGCCCGCATAAACGGCGCAAGCTGGGTGAATTCCGCCAGGCGCACCCGATCCAGGCCCTCGGCAAAAACAAACAGGCTCTGGTTGGGCATTTTGACGACTTTGTGGACCACGGCCAGACTTCCCACCGTATAAAGGTCGGTGGGCTGAGGCGTGTCCACCCGCGCTTCACGCTGCGCCACCACCACGATGGTCTTGTCTTCACCTAGAGAATTGATGAGCTGAACTGAGCTTTCCCGGCCCACGGTAAGCGGCAGAACCGCATGGGGAAAAAGCACCGTATCCCGAACCGGCAGGATAGGAAGCGCCCGCTCCGGCTCGCCACTTTTCGAATTCTCTATGAGTCCGCTAACTGGTTGTGCCTTTTGTGCCATGAATTCACCTTGAGTGTATCTTGCTCAAGTTTGATGAGAGGAACACCCCAAAAGATGCAACCGGCATTCCCTTCACCGCTTTGTAAGAGTTTGGATTCTATACCTTCTCTCGGAGGTTTGCACGGAACCGAAGTTCCATGAAAGTGGCAGCGGTACAAGAAACCTTGACCCCGCGTAAGCGGTTGTTTGCCTAGCTGCCGGGACTTTGCAGCCTCACTTCAACGCCGTCTTTGTGCTGCAAGATCGATCCTGGTAACACCTGCGGAACGACGGCACCACGAGTGCCTGCTCCAGCGTCGGGTCGCTGAAATCCGCCAGCACTTCAAGCGTCCGCTTGGCTGAGACATGGTCCTTGGTTTTCTCGTAGGCTTCAGCCAGCAGTTTCAACGAAAGCGGGTTGACGCTGTCTTCCTGCAAGTGTGGGATGGCGATTTTGTACTGATGATCCGCGAAAGCCGCCGCGCCCGCCGCGCCTTCATAAGCTGTATCGATCACCTTGTCGTCGGACTTCTGTACCATCTCTTCGAGTGTCATCATGGCCGACAGTGCCACGCTCTTGTCGCCCGTCCTTAGCGCCAGTTCGACCCGCGCACGCAGAAGTTGCGCCCGTTCCTGCTGAATGGCGGCCGGCTGGGCGTTGGCGCCTAGCTGCAGTGCGGCATCCGCTTTGTCGAGCAGGCCCAGGGCCCGTTTAGGGTCGGCTTGGTAGAGCGCCATCTGGCGATACACATCCGCCTCGACCTGGCTCATGTAACGCGCGTGGGCGTAATCCGCAACCGCCTGAAAGGCTTTGTCGGCACCTTCATAATCGCCCTCGCGGACATAGGTCGTAGCTTCCCGAGTCTGCCACAGGATGCGATGCAATTCGGGCAACGAAAACTTCTGGAATCCGATCATGTACTCCCGCCGTGCCCGCACTTGGTCTCCCATCAGCGAGTAGGTGTCGGCAATCCCGAACTGCGAGGAGTAGAACTCAGGATCGATGGCCAGGGAGGCGCGGTAGTGCTCAATCGCACGGTCATAGCGCCCGGCCATGCGCAGAATTTCCGCATAGGAGTCCTGGGGATTGGCGTCTTTGGGCAGGGCAGCCACATACTTGTCCATCAAGGCAAAGGCCTTGTCGAATTGGCGAAGGTAGGCGTAATCGTAGCCGGCGTTGTTCATCAGGCCCGGGGAGTCGGTGAGGCCCGAGTGCTCGTAGATATCGAGCGAGTGCTCATATTGGGTTTCCTGGGTAAGCCACCAGGTGGACATCCAGACCACCCACTTATCGTGGGGGTACTGGCTCAGCACTTCGTTCATTTTTGTGATGGCGGAAATCAGATTGTGGTCAGCGCTGTCCTGGCACCATTCGATGACCATCTGCTCCGGAGCGCTGGCGTGGGTGCGGTTGGCGAAGGCTTTGGCCTGCTCGCGAACCTGCTCCGCGGGATCGAGGCTGACCCATGCCAGAAACTCATGTCCCATGGCGAACTCCGGATCGATCTTGACCCCGGCTCGCAGCAGTTCTATGGCATTGGCCTGTTCGACCTTATCGAGATACAGATTCATGGCTTCTTCGACCGTGTGACGCGCTTGCTGCGACTTGGTGGTCAGCGGCAACGACGCAGGCGCAGACGGCGAAGCCTGCTGGGAACTCGCCGACAAAGTACTAGCCTGCTGCGCCCCGGCAGCCGTGGCCAGCGTCAGAGCAGCGGTAACAAACCACCCGATGGTTCTACGGATCATGGCTAATTCCCCCTCAACAAGTAGCCTTGTTCGACCGGCAACTTGCCATCGATTTTGAGTACGTTGACATCTTTGGTCAGAGAAAAAAGGTCCACCACTCCGATGGCTCCGCGAGTGCTGGAAACAAGGCGAATCACGGCGTCGTCGGAGTCGACAATTGCGAACTCGCCTGGGTGGGCTGCGATGAAGGCACGCGCCTCGTCCGCCGTCATGTTCAGCAGCTTGCGAAGCACCATCTCCATCTCCGAGGAAGACGGGTCGCGCAGCACCACGATGATGGGCTTGCCATCCGGCCAGCGGTGGGTTTTCGCGCTGAGAATTTTCACCAGGTCGGACGCGCTAAGGTTGGTGGTTGTACCAGAACTCTCGACCACAATTGCAAGTTGCCTGGCCTCGGCCAGGCAAGACACGAGCCCGACCAAAACGACCAGCAGTAGATGGCGGGCTCTCATGGAACTTCATTCTCCCGTACCAGAAGACACGAGCAACAGGTAACCAAAGTCATGAGAAGGAGTTCAGATTGCAACCGTCAGCGCGGAGCCGCACACACACAACCGGCTGGCCTTTGGGTAGGGACGCAGCTTGAAAAAGCCTCTGCTGCCAGAGGCCTTGCGGAATCAGAGTCGAAGGAAACCTAGTTGGGAGCGCCCACGCTCTTCACGTCGGCGGTTTTGGCCGGAGACTCCGGCTTGGCCATGAAGAATTCGTGATTGTAGAGATTGCGGTATAGAACGCCGGCGATTTCGGCGGCCTTGGGACCAAACGTCGGCCGGCCGCCTTCCAGGAAAACCACCACGACGATATGTCCGACATCGGTCTTGGCGTAGGAGGCAAACCATCCGAACCGGGTTCCGGCATGGGAGCAGGTTCCGGTTTTTCCCAGGATCTCTTCTTCGTCGAAGTTCACTCGCAGGCGGCGGGCGGTGCCGTAGTCAACCGCGCCGGCCATGCCGTCGGAGATTTCAGGAATCAAGGGAGCGATGTCCAGACGGCGCTTCACCAGCGGCTCGAAATTGGCCACCTGCTCGGGCGTGCTGGGGTGCTGCAAATAGTAAAGAGTTCCGCCATTGGCAATCGCCGCCACCAGCGCGCCCAGTTGCAACGGCGTCATCGAGACGCCCTCGCCGAACGAGCACATTTTCCCCACGCCGCCCAACTTGCTGGAAATCTCTTCTTGCGGGTAAGTGCCGGCGTTCTCGCCGCGAATATCGTAACCGGCGAGTTCCCCCAGTCCGTACTGGTGCGCGTAGTAAGCTACTCGTTCAAAGCCCAGTTGCCGGCCCAGCGCTTCAAAATATGCGTTGTTGGACCGGGCCAGCGCCATCGTCAGGTTCATGTGGGAGCGGCCACCCAAGCGGACTTCCGTTTCCTTGGTGATGAGTCCTTCGCTAAGCGCGGCCAGAGCCACGGAGAGTTTGATGGTCGAGCAGGGTTGCGCGCCGCTGGAAAGCGCCAGCTTCTGATTCACCATCGCCAGAATGCGGCCGCTGGTCGGTTCGATCGCGACCACTGTGCCATTCATATTGCCCATGGCATCGATCGCTGCCTGGCGGACAATGGGATCTTCGCCCGCGGCGACATCGCCTTCGGTAATATCGCTGGCGAACGAACTGGTGGAGAACCGCTCGTAGTAACGGTGGCGCCGATGCAGGCTGCTGCGATGCAGTGACGTGCTGCGCCTGGTGGTGGCGCGGCTCTGAGCCAGGTGCTTCATGTGCCGGCGTGCCGTCTGGCTTTCACTGACCTTCTGGGATTTCGACCGGTTGGTCAGGTGGGTGTTGACGTTCGCGGCGGGGCTCACCCCGCACAACCACAACACACTGCTGAAGACGATGGCCAGTTTCAGGCGCGCAAAAAACTTCCCGTTCATCACTTCTTTAAACCTATCCCCGGAGTTCACTCTGAATTACATTGCAAGAAACCGGCCAATGACGCTTTCCCCACAGCAGATCCCGCAACTCTCCGATAGTACAGTGACTTAGCAGCCATAGGCAACGCAAAAGTTGTTTTCCAATAAACTCCGCACAATTCTTCTAACCCATTGTGCCGTAGATAGTTGCAGCGTTCTTAATGGGTGGTCACCCACCTTGGTAACCAAGGATTCGATTACTGGAAAGGCACCTCCACAATGGAAAATGTTTTCCCTCGCTTCCTCTGGGAAAGCTGTGGGTGATGTCCTGACCTCAGCGTTTGGATTTTGACCAACGACGTGTGAGCCGCGTCACAGGAAGACTTGCTGGCGGGGATACAATGGTGGCGTTCGGCGGGAGGAGTTTATGAAACCGTCCTCGCAGTCGCCCGGAACGCCTCACAGGCTTTCCGCTTCCAGTATCTTCTTGTTTGCCGCATGTCTGTTGCTCCCTGGTATATCCAGCGCCGCGCCCAGCATCACTCTCTCCAAGAAGAGTGGGCCCCCGACTACTAGGATTCTCGTTTCCGGGCGCGGCTTCGAGCCAAACGTAGGAGTGGATATTTACTTCGGTACGAAGGACGAAGCCCTCATCGTCACCAACGGACAAGGCGAGTTCAAAAACGCTGGAATTCGCGCACCCCGCAGTGCGCCTCCCGGCGAACATTGGGTCACCGCGCTGGAGCGGAATAACGACAAGGGCGCGCAGCAGCCATTTCTGGTGCAAACCGATTGGCGCGACTTCCATTTCGATGCCGACGGAACACGCCTGAACCCGTTTGAGAATGCCCTCAACCGAACCAATGTTGTAAATCTCACCTTGAAGTGGACCTTCCAGACGCTCGCAGCCAATGGCGGCTCCCCCGCCGTGGCGGACGGCGTGGTTTATGCAAACGGCGGCTTCTGGGACAACCACATATACGCGGTCAACGCACACACGGGTGATCTATTGTGGAGCTATGCCACGCAAGGCTGGACCGGTTCCGCTCCCGCCGTGGCGGACGGCATTGTGTATTTCGGCTCCGCGGACAATAACCTTTATGCCGTAAACAGCAAAAGCGGCGCACTGCTTTGGACCTATACGACGGGCGGTAACGTGGCCTCCGCACCCACCGTGGCAGATAGAGTTGTGTACTTCGGTTCCTATGACGGTAGTGTTTACGCGTTGAACGCCAGCACCGGCACCAAATTATGGAGCTATCCCACTGGCAGCTTGGTGCAATCCTCGCCCGCCGTGGTTAACGGCGTAGTTTATTTCGGTTCGACGGATTACAACGTATACGCTGTGAAAGCTAACGACGGCACTCTGCTGTGGAGTTACCGGACCGGAAGTTATGCGGGAGACCTTTCCGTAACCGGCGGCATCGTCTATGCCAGCTCACAGGACCACAACCTATACGCCCTGAACGCCAGCACCGGCGAAAGGTTGTGGACTCTCGCCACCCGAAGCGATATTTCTGCGCCAGCGGTTGCGAATGGCGTCGTTTACGTAGGCGTGGACTCCCCTGACAACGCAGTGTACGCACTAAACGCCGCCACCGGTGCCAAATTGTGGAGCTCCCCCATCGCGCTGCCGGATTCCCCTGCGGTTGCGAATGGAGTGGTCTATATTCCTTCCGTCTACGCGACGATGTATGCGCTCGATGCGAGCACTGGCGCCGAACTATGGAGTTATCCGACCGGCGACGTTATTTATTCCGACCCAACCGTCGTGAACGGGGTGCTGTATTTCAGTTCCTACGACGCTCACATTTATGCATGCAGCCTGAAATATGGATCGGGGGAAGCAGCTTCCAAACGCCCGAACCCGAAGACGCTTCGTCCCGATTTCAAACTCAAGCTGTCCCAGCCGGTCGCAACACGGTCGGGTTCTTGAGTAGCCAGAGGATGACTATGAAACAGTCTTCTAAACCGCCCAGAACGCCTTCTAGACCTTCCGATTCACTGCAACGGCACCTGAACGCCTACGCTCTGGCGGCGAGTGCCGCGGGAGTGGGAATGCTGGCGCTGGCTCAGCCAGCAGAACATCAGATAAATAATCGGCAGAGAGCAGCCCCCGCGAGGCGGCGAGAGATCCACTCATCGTAGACATCTGGCGGGGTAGTGAAGCAAAAACACGAGGCGGATTCATGGCGCCGGAGTTCGAGGGGCGTCCGTGTGCGCAGTTGCTTTGTGTCCCTCACCCGCATAACATGCGCGGTAATGGCCCCTTCGTCTCCTTGGGAAAACCGGGTTTTGACTCATTACCGGCTTGTCCAGCAGATCGGCGCAGGGGGCATGGGTGTGGTCTATCTTGCCCACGACCAGCAACTGGAGCGCGACGTCGCTATCAAAGTGCTTCCTCCCGGCGCTCTTTCCGACGAAACTGCCCGCAAGCGGTTCCGCAAGGAAGCCTTGTCGCTGGCCAAACTCAGCCATCCCAACGTCGCGATCATTTTCGAATTTGACAGCCAGGAGGGCGTGGATTTCCTGGTCACCGAATATATTCCGGGCGTTACGCTTGATGAGAAACTCGCAGGTGGTCCGCTCTCCAGGAAAGATGTCCTTTCTTTAGGATCGCAGTTGGCGCACGGCCTCGCCGCAGCCCATGAGCAGGGCATCGTGCACCGTGATCTGAAACCCGCCAATCTTCGTCTCACGCCGGACAAGCGTCTCAAGATCCTCGACTTCGGCCTTGCGCAACTCATGCCGCACGCCAGCGACCTCGGCCTTACCGCGACCATGACCAAGTACCAGGAAGTGACCGGAACCCTGCCGTACATGGCGCCCGAGCAGTTGCGAGGGGAAGTCACCGACGCGCGCACTGACATTTGGGCGGTGGGCGTGACCCTGTATGAAATGGCCACGGGGAAACGTCCATTTGCCGAGACTAACGGTCCGCTCCTCATTGACGCCATTCTGAATCGCGATCCGGAGTCTCCCAGCAAGATCAATCCCCAGGTTTCTCCCGGGCTCGAAAGAGTAATTCTCAAGGCCCTGGACAAAGATCCTGCCAAGCGTTATCAGAGTGCTCATAGTTTGGGTCGGGACCTGGATCGCCTGACTGCCGGCATTCGCCCGCTTGCCCGGGCTCGACGCGATCGCACTTCCGACTTGATTGCCGCGGGAGCAGTGATCGTCCTGCTGCTGGCGATCGTCGGCGTTTCGGTTTTCGTGTTTCGTCATCGTGCCCGGAGCAGCCGCGTGCAGCCGGCAGCCAGTGCGGTCAAATCGCGGCGGTCGGTGGCAGTGCTCGGATTCAAGAATCTCACCGGACAGCCGGGTTCGGCCTGGCTTTCGACCGCTCTTTCGGAAATGCTTACCACCGAATTGGCTGCGGGAGGCCAATTGCTGACGGTGCCCGGGGAGTTGGTCGCCGAGATGAAGACCAACTTGTCACTGCCGGACGCGGACAGCTACGGTCAGGAAACGCTGGCCAAGATTCGCAAGAATCTCGGCAGTGACGAAGTCGTCCTCGGTTCATATCTTGCCTTGAGCGGAGGCAAGCTGCGTGTGGACCTGAAACTCGAAGACGCCGCCAGCGGCCAAATTGTCGATTCGGTCACGGAGAACGGCACCGAGGCGCAGATTTCCGACCTTATTTCCGACATGGGCAAGACGCTTCGTGCCAAACTAGGCGCGGGTGAGGCTTCATCCGCCGAAGCAGCTGAGGTCAAGGCTTCCCTGCCTGCCAATACCGAAGCGGCACGGTACTACTCGGAAGGACTGGAAAAGTATCGTTCCTTTGACGCGCTCGGGGCCAAGGATCTGCTGCAGAAGGCAGTGAACATCGAACCCGATTTTGCGCCCGCGTATTCTTCCCTGGCGATCGCATGGCAATCCCTGGGGTACAACTCAAAGGCTCTTGCTGAGGCCAAGAAGGGTCTTGATCTTTCCGGGAGCCTGGCGCGTGAGCAGCGATTGCTGGTAGAGGGGCAGTATCACGACATCGCCCACGAATGGGCCAAGGCTGCCGACAACTACCGCACGCTGTTTCAGTTTTTTCCGGACAACCTGGAATACGGCCTGCGCCTGGCAGCCGCACAGACTCGGGGTGGGAAACCGCAAGATGCTCTTTACACGGTGGACCTGCTGCGCAAGCTGCCCGAGCCCGCGCGGGATGACCCGCGAATCGACGTCGCTGAAGCAACGGCGGCAGGGCTGACGGGAGATCAGAAACATCAACTGGCTTCCGCTACCCGCGCTGCCGAGAAGGCCAAGGCACAAGGAGCGAAGCTGCAAATGGCACGAGCGCTCCTCTTGCAATGCGGAGCTCTTGGCAGTCTCGGTCAGCCGAAGGAAGGCGCGAGCAAAGCGGAAGAAGCGCAGCGGCTCTTTGCCGAGGCGGGAAACCGTGATATGGCGGCGGTCGCCTTGAATAGGGTAGCGATCCAGGCAATGGCGCAGGGCGACTACGGCACGGCTAAAGAAAAGTATGAACAGGCGCTGGCGATGTGGCGCGATGTCGGGGATGAAGAGAAGGTAGCCGCGGCCCTAGGCAATATCGGACAGATTCTGAAACGTCAGGGGGACCTCAAAAGCGCAACCAGCGATTACCAGCAATCTCTGACGATTTTCCGTGAAGTGGGAGACAAGAACAGCTTGGCTACGATGCTAGGCAACCTCGGGAATCTGCAGGACAATTCCGGGGATTTGCCCCGAGCCAAAGCGACGCTGCTGCAAGCGCTCGCGGCCGTGGAAGAAATCGGCAACAAGGATTTGCAGGAAAGCGATCTCATCAACCTGGCCTACGTTGTCGCATCCCAGGGCGATCTTTCCGCGGCGGGAAGGTTCCTCGAACAGGCCGACCCTCTGCTGAAGGAAACGGAAGACAAGGAGGATTGGGCCGACTCGAGGCTGGCGAGAGGCAAGGTTCTTTTGGCGCAGGACGACTTGGCAGGAGCCCGCGCGCAATTCCAGGAAGCCTTCAACATTTCCAAGGAAATTGGCGAAAAGGAAGCGACGGCTGCGGCTGAAGTCGCACTTGGCGAACTTGAGGTTGAAGAAGGCCATCCGGGAAATGCCGAAGATCCATGCCGGCAAGCCATCGCAGAGTTTCAGTCAGAAAAAGATACCCAGGATGAGATTGTGGCCCGTGCAGTGCTCGCGCGTGCGCTGCTGGAACAGGGCAAGGCTGCCGAGGCGCAGAAAGAAGTGGACGCCGCCCAGGTACTGGCAGCCAGGAGTCAGAACCTGAGCAGCCGCTTGAAGATCGCCGTGGTGGCCGCGCGCACCCGCGCAGCTCTCAGGGATTCAGCCGGGGCCGAAACGATTTTGAAGGGCGCGCTGGAAGACGCCACAAAATCCGGGTTTGTGACCTACCAGTTCGACGCCCGCCTGGCGATGGGCGAAATCGAAACGAAGTCCGGCAGAACCGCGGCTGGGCGCGCCCGGCTGGCTGCACTTGGCAAAGACGCAACCGCCAGGGGATTCACCCGCATCGCGCAAAAAGCGGCCAAGGCAATGAGTTAACCCGGCTCCGTAGGCACGTTACCCGCCAAGCGACGGTGGGGCATAGGGCGCCGATTGCCACTTTTGCGCAGATTTTGTCATACTTTCGAGTCCCGGAACGGACGTTTCTACCAGGTTGTATTTCTCGTTTGAACTGCACCGATTATGTGCTAGCATGTCCGCCAGTGGGGTTCCTCCCTGTAAGGAAAAACCAAATGCTTCTGGCTCTAAGATCGTGCCTCGTAAGGATATGCGCAGTAGTCCTCTTGTGTGCGGGAAGCGCCTTCCCAGGGAGCCAACCACACTATGTCATGACCAATGACGACGTGCCTGCCAATCTTCCCACCTATGCCACCTTCTACACGGTGGGCACGGGCGGGGCACTGAGCCTGTTGCAGGCCGTGAACACCGACGGCAACGGCATTGCCGGGGGCTTTTTTGGAACCCAGCGGATCGCGGTGCTGCAGAGCGGCAAGAAGCAGTGCGTGTTCGCTTCGAATGCTCAGAGCAATGACATTGCGGGCATTCCGATTGGAACCCTCAAGACCAACCAGCCAGCCCGGGGATCCAAGAAAGACAACGGCAATCTCGCTGGCATCGGCATGGCTGTCAATGCCAGCTACCTGTTCGCGGGCTTCACCACCTCGAATACGATTGGAACCTTCCAGGTGCTGTCCGGGTGCAAGTTGCATTTTGTGGGCGACACCACCGTGAAGCCTCTGAACGGCGGAAACATCGACGGCATGGCGATTCACGGCAATATGCTGGTGGTCACCTATGGGGACGGCTCCATTGAGTCTTTTGACATCTCGGCGGGTAAGCCGGTTTCCAACGGGGACGAGCAGAACTCGACGGGGAAGAAGGGCGCCAGTTGGCCCAGCGGAGTCGACATTACCCAGGATGGCCACTATGCGATCTTCGGCGATGTCGCCACCAGCACCATCGTTGAAGTCTCTGACATCTCCTCCGGCAAGCTGACCAAAACCAAGCTCTACAATTTGGGGAGGGACCTCAGTTCCGCCACGGTGTCGCTCAGCCCCGACGAGACCCTTCTCTATATCGCCAACACCCAGGGTGGAGAAATCACCGCGGCCTGGTTCGACAAAGACACGGGGGTGGTTTCGAAAGGTTGCATTTCTAAAGTCCTCAGGGGCTTCGGCACCGATTGGGCCTACTTGGGGACGCTGGTAACCGAACAGACCTCCGGCACGGGTAGCGTTATTTATGCGGCGGAGTATGGCAACCCTTCTTCGATCGGCATGGTTGAAGTCGCGGTGAACAACGGCAAATGCACGCTCACCGAGTCCTCCACGTCGCCGGTGAGCGACCCCAACAGCCCGGGATTGCTGTCGATCGGAATTTATCCGCCTCGGCCATTCTAAGATTCCGGGAAAACTCGGCCGAGGTGCACAGATGCGGAAAGGACTGGTTATGCGCGTTTCGAAGTTGCTGCCTTTGGTTGTCGTGTGCGTCCTCCCATGCCTCAGTGCGGTGGCTCAATGCCCCAAGCGTCCCGACACCGGCACGGTGGTGAAAGATCAGCTCGCTCTGTCGAGCAAGAATGGCGTGCTTCAGGCCGGAATTACCCTGCGCCACTCGGTGGACGACGGCGGGTATACCCACTATTGCCTGGACTACAAAACTGACAAAGGAGAGGAAGTAGAGTCCCCGACATTGCGACTGCACCAGGGCGACCGGCTCATGCTGGACGTCAAGGACCGCGTCAAGACCGATGAAGGCGACGAGATGACCGGCATGGACATGTCGAATATGCCGGGAGCGACTTGCGGCGACAGCGGCACTCCAACCATAAGTTCCACCAACATTCACTACCACGGCCTGAATGTCCCACCCGTTTGCCATCAGGATGATGTGATCACCACGCTGATTCAACCAGGTTCTCCGGGATTTGACTACGATATCCAGATTCCCAAGAACGAGCCGCCCGGGCTGTACTGGTACCACCCCCATATACACGGGTTCGCCGAGTTCCAGGTCAACGGCGGCGCGGCCGGGGCAATCGTGATCGAGGGTATGGACAAAGTGCGTCCCGAGGTAAAGGGACTGAAGGAGCGGGTGTTCGTCATCCGCCAGCAATACCTCGTTCCCTGGATTCCCGGGCCTTACCAGCTGACCATCAACTATCAGGTGGCCGATTCTCCGACTTTTCCTTCTCCCATCATCAAAATGAAACCCGGCGAGAAGCAGTTCTGGAGGGTGGCGAATGCCACCATCCAGGATTTCATGCCGTTGCAAGTGCAAATCAACGGCAAGCCGGAGCCACTGGAATTGATCGCTATTGATGGTTATCCTCTCAAGAAGCCCAGAAACCAGGACACCATTCTGGTGCCTCCGGCGGGACGGGCCGAGTTTATCGTGAAGGCGCCTCCAGAAGGAGCGGGCGCAGTTTTCCAGACCGAGGCTTATAACACTGGCATCACCGGAAATCCTGATATCCAGCAAACTCTGGCCGATATTTCTCTCAGCAACGATGACGACGAAACGGGATCTGTACCGGCCAAGGATTCCTCACAGCCGATTTCGATGGACAGCATTAAGTTCGCCGGCCTGGAGAACGCCAAGGTCACGAAGCAACGGAAGCTCTACTTCTCGGAGAAGTTTGGCGGGACCGGCGGCCCCATCCAGTTCTTCATCACGGTGGATGGCCAAAAACCGAAGGTTTTTGAACCAAACGAGAAGCCCCCAATCGTCACCCACGTCGGAGCGGTGGAAGACTGGACCATCGAGAACCGCGCTCTGGAAACCCACGCGTTCCATATGCACCAGATCCACTTTATGATGCTGGAAGTCGATGGAAAGCCGGTTCACGATCATGACTTGCGGGATATGATCGAGATTCCGTACTGGGAGGGGAAGGGTCCTTATCACAGCGTGAAGGTGCGCATGGATTTCCGTGAACCCCAGATCGCGGGTACCTTCGTATATCATTGCCATATTCTCCTTCACGAAGATCTTGGCATGATGCACAAGATCCTCGTCAAACCAAAATAACTTTCCCGGGAGATTGCAGGAAAAATGCGAAACAGGATTCTGCTGGTTGTCGGCAGCGCGCTTTTGTTCGTTTGCGGCTACTGGACCGGAAGCCGCAACGCGACTGTGGCCTATGCCAAGACGCCTATGCACGGCACGGTTCCGAAGTCATTCGGCCGTCTGGTAACTGCGATCGCTGATTCCATCGGCACAGGTGTGGTTTTTGAAGCCGACGACGGCGTAATTCGCTTCGTCAGCATCACCGGAATGAAAGAGGGGGAATTAGCCCGCTATTGAGAGCAATTTGTGAAGCACGCTCAAGAACCCAAAGACCGCAACCATTGTTGAGGAGCCTTACGAATTGTCATCCCGAGCGAAGCGAGGGATCTGCAGTTTGTCGGGAATCGGCGAAGACTCTGGATTATGAAATCAAGAACGGTCAGCGAACGGTTGGATTCAGTGTAACCTCGAGTCCTTTGTGGTTAAGCTCGGCAGGAAGGGGAAGGTATAGAACAAGATGCGGAAAAGGGTTCTGTTTGTCTTAGGGGGGATGCTGATATTCCTCGCCGGCTATCTGGCCGGAAACGGCAGAGTGAGTGTTGCCTACGCGCAAAGCCACGGGGGCATTCCCAAATCGTATGGCCATCTCGTATCGGCGGTGGTAACCCCCGGAGGCACCAGCCTGGTTTTCGAGGATAGCGCCGGCACCATTAGGTTCGTCACCATGACTGGCCAGGTCGAATCAGAGCTCGATCGAAAGTAATCTCCGGCAGTTCTCCTTGCCCGACACCGAGGCAGCAGGACGCGCTTCCATCCTGGATCGCAGTGACTACATCGTTTCGTTGCGTTTCCTCAGGAACGTCGGCACGTCGAGATCGCTCTGCTCAAAGTTGGCGATCATGGCGGTGCGCAGCGCATCGATCCCGGTTTCCCTTTCCGGGGTTGCAACCGCGGGCTGCGGCGCCGCCATCAACATGGGCGGTGGTGGAGGAAGTGGATCCATCTCCGGCTCAGGCTCAGCTCCAGCCTCCGGGAACTCATCGAAATCACGCGAGGGAGCAAACGAAGACCGTGACTCGGAACGGCGGCGGCGCACGTCGGACTCCTTGAATCCCGTGGCAATCACGGTGATCTTCACCGAATCTTTCATCTTTTCATCCAGCACTGCCCCAAAAATAATGTTGGCATCTTCATGGGCCGCGCTCTGAATGATGGCGCAGGCTTCCTGCACCTCGGCGAGTTTGAGCGCACTGGAGCCGGTAACGTTGATGAGAATGCCGCGAGCGCCGTCGATGGCTCCGGCTTCCAGCAACGGAGACGCGATCGCCTTCTGCGCGGCTTCGGTGGTGCGCCGCGCACCATTGGCGGTGGCCGCGCCCATGACCGCGTAGCCCATCCCAGCCATGATCGCTTTCACATCCGCAAAGTCGCGATTGATGATCCCCGGAATAGTGATGATGTCGGAAATGCCCTGCACACCTTGCCGCAGGATGTCATCGGCGACTCGGAAGGACTCAAAGAAGCCGGCGTCCTGCGCCACCGCAAGCAGCTTTTCATTTGGAATGACAATGGTGGTGTCGACCGAGTTCATCAGTTCGGCAATCCCGCGCTCGGCTTGCTGCATGCGGCGCTTGCCTTCAAAGGCGAACGGCTTGGTCACCACGGCAACGGTGAGCGCGCCCATCTCGCTGGCCAGCGAGGCAATGATCGGCGCCGCTCCGGTTCCCGTTCCTCCACCCAGGCCGGTGGTGACGAAAACCATGTCCGCGCCCTCGAGGGCTTCAATGATCTTGTCCGAATCCTCGAGCGCGGCCTTGCGGCCAATTTCCGGATTCGCCCCAGCTCCCAATCCGTTGGTGAGCTTCACTCCTAGCTGGATTTTCACCGCGGAACGCGACATGCGCAAAGCCTGAAGATCGGTGTTGGCCGCGATGAACTCGATGCCTTCCATGTCGGCATCGATCATGCGGTTGACCGCGTTGCCGCCGCCCCCGCCCACGCCGATGACTTTGATCCTAGCGTCGTTGCGAGCCTCTTCATTGAAGCTGATGCGAATGTCGTTCTGGTTCTGGTTTTTCATAAACTCCTCGTGGTTAGTAGCTGGTAGTCAGGAGTCAGGAGTCAGGAGTCAGTTGTTGCGCGACACTCCTGACCCCTGACTCCTGACTACCGACTACTGACTACTAGCTTTTGCAAACAAGCCCATCAATCTCGAACTCCATCGCGTATCCTGCAAGCCGCGGGCAATCCGGGCGCGATGCCCGTAGAACACCATGCCAAGCACCGTGGCATACTCCGGCTCGGCGAGCGTCGACGGCATTTTCGCCAGCGGCGACGGCCAGGAGAGCCGCACCGGCCGCCGCAGCACCGAGTCGGCTACATCCAGAATGCCCGCCATGCGCGAGGTTCCACCGCTCAGCACAATTCCGCCGACGCAAACGTCGAACATGCCGCTATGCCGCAGATTGTCGCGGACCATTTCAAACAGTTCGCGGGCACGCGGCTCCAGAATTTCTCCCACCATGCGTTGCTGAATCAGACGCGATGCCCGGTCGCCCACCGACGGAACTTCCACTTCATTGGCTTCCGGAATCAGGGTCACGGCGACGTTGCCATAAAGTTTCTTGATCTTTTCAGCTTCGGCGAGCGGGGTACACAAACCCACCGACAAGTTGCTGGTGAAGTGATCGCCGCCAATCGGGAGGGCCGCGGTGTGCAGCACTGCGCCTTCCTGGAAAACGATCAGGCTGGTGGATCCCGCGCCCAGGTCGATCAGGCACACTCCAAGTTCGCGCTCGTCGGCGCGCAGCACAGAATCGGCGCAGGCTAGCGGCTCGAAGATGGTATCGTCCACATGCACCCCGGCGCGGTTCACCGCGGTGACCACATTCTGGGTTGCACTCGATCCCGCCGTCACCATGTGGACGCGCACTTCCAGGCGCATCGCCATCATTCCCAGTGGATCGTGCACCACGCTCTGATCGTCGAGAATGAACTCCTGGGGCAGCAGGTGCAGGATTTCGCGATCGGCTGGCAGTGGAATGGCTCTTGCTTTATCGACCGCCGAGCGAATTTCTTCGCGTGCAATCTCCCGCGCCCGCACGCCGAAGTTCAGTCCACCCTGGGAATTCACTCCGCGGACGTGCGCTCCTGAGACTCCCAGCAACGCGTGCTCGATCGGCGCGCCACACGCATCTTCGGCTTGCTCCACAGCTTTCTGGATCGAGGCAACCGCTTTGTCGAGATCGACAATCACGCCCTTGCGCGAGCCTCGCGATTCCGCCAGCCCATGACCGCGATAGCGCAGGCCGCTGTCGGTAACCTCGGCTACCAGTACGCAGGTCTTGGCGCTGCCTACGTCGATTGCCGTCAGAAAGTGGTGAGACTGATTTGCCATCTGTGATTACGGTTCCTGTCCTTTAGGAATGGCCGGGCTTGGCTTGTCCCCGGCTTTGGTCGTCACGGTCCCAGGATTTGCCGGAACAACGACGGTTGGTTTTGCCGCCTGATTTTGCGCCGCGGGAACCACAGTCTTAGTGGCAGCCAAAACTGGCGTAACGGCCGGCTTCCCGTGCGCTTTCGTTCTTTGCAGCGCTGGTTTATGCCGGTGCGTCTTTTGGGCCCTCCTTCTTATTCTGACTGGCTTGATCGATGTTGCCGCATGCACCGGCTGCGGGCCGAATGGCTTTTTTACGGAACTCTCGTGGCTGATCAGCGCCGCCGGTTTTACTCCAGCGGAAGCCGCCGCCTTTGCTGCGACCAGCGACAGCGGTGCCTCGCGTACCGCGCCCCGCAGGTCTGGATTGACTACGATCTGGTTGTCGTAGCGAAGGTCAACCGAATCCAGCTTGTCGAATTGCTGACGCCACTCCCGCACGTGAGTTATGAAAATCTTGTAGCGATCCAGGAAGTTTGACGAACCGAGATGCACCAGCACTTCTCCGCCGGGATCGTTGGTCAGGATTCTTGACGTTGTCGGCATCGGAAAGATCGACTTCGCTCAGACCCTGCGAATAATGCGCGCCTCCGGAATCGAGCTGATCGACCAGTTCGTTGTAGGTCTTCATCCGGGCTTCGCGCGTGGAATGCGGCTCCCCGAGGTTCATCCCCAGAATGACCGGGAAGGAGTATTTCTTTTTGCCTGCGGCTGGCAGATCCATCAGCGTGCCGCCGGCGTCGATGAGAGAAATTCTGGAGCCCACCCGCGCAAACGCCACCGGCGTACGCTCATGGATTTCAATGCGAAGGCGGTTGGGCACAAACCGCATGACGCTGGCCGATTCGACCCACGGAACCTGTTCGAGCTGCGTTTGCCGCTGAGTCAGGGGCACAAAGAAAATGTTGCGGCCAATGTCGCCGCCCATCACTTCCATCACTTGCTGGCGGGTAACGTTGTGCAGGCCGGCAATTTCGATGTTGTCACTCGATTCGATCCGGAAGCGCCAGGAATGTTCGCCATAGTGATAGAGAGCGGCGAAGGCGGTGCCGCAGAGAAAAACCACTCCGGCGGCGATGATCCCCCAGGTCAGGCCGGTGGCAGCCTTCTTGGGCAGAGCACTGCGGCGGACGGAGACACGCTTTTGTCCACGCAGGAAGGGCGATTCCTGTTCCACATCCAGGTCGAGCAGCCGCGCATCGTCCACTTCTTCGCACACCGGCTCCTGGGTCTGTGGGTACAACTCCTCCTGCAAGATGGTGGAACCGCTTTTCCGGGCCATCAATCCAGGTCAGTTGTCGTCAGTGAATCGCTGAGCAGAATTACTATAACTGCTTTTTGCGAATGGAGATAGATGAAAATTTGGTGCCTTTTGCACAAACCACTGGACCAACGTCCTGGCATCATTAAGAAGTGCTCTAAGAGAAAACGGGGAGCGATGTTCTGCTCCCCGGTTGTGGAGAGAGAAATTCGAGTTACTGGGCGCCTTCGGCCGCCGATTCCTGGCCGACTTCGATGGCGAATTTCTTGCCGGCCAGCTGAATCTGGCTCAGCGACTTGCTCCCGTCGGCATTGGTCTTGGTAACGACCGTGTCTCGGCCCGCCGACTGCGCCACATCGACGAGATGCGCCGGAGTGGTGGCCACGACCTTGCTGCCCTTCAGGATGCTCAGCTCGACGTTCGATCCGTTGCCTTCCCAGCGAAGCGAGTAGTCGCCGGCCTTCAGTTGCTGTCCGCCGACATTGACGTTGTCCACAAGCTCGATCGAGCCCTTGCTCGCTGCCCATGCGCTTGCTGCCAGTAGTAAGGCCAATCCCAACAGCAAGCCCTTTAAACCGTTCGTAAACTTCATACCTTTCCTTTTCTTTCCCGAAAAGCGTCGGGAACCGGCTGGGGGCGGCGTCAATTTAGCTTCGCAAGAAAACTTGCGTTTTTCCGCGAAAGCCCTACAATGCTGGCGCGGGGTTAAGATGACGAGCGCCGCTCTGCAAAGACCGGATGCTCTGCCTGAGGATTGCGCTCACCTGGGCCGCCAAACCGAAAGTGAGACAATCCCTTAACCCCTCAAACTTTTTCCAAAGAACCGCTGCGACGGTTCGGCCGCCTGGCCCTCAATCAATCAGTTGAGATACGCATCGCCCGCGGCAAAAGTTTCCTTGCTTTGCGGAGCGCAATCGAAGTGTTGGACGGTCGTGCGTTCTCCTCGTTAGCGAAACTCGTCAGCGAACAACCTGCGGATGTTTTGTCAACCGAGCAGAGATAGCTGCGAAAGTGCGGCGAGTTCCAACAGGGCGAAACTCGAACTATGGAATCCTTATTACGACCTTGCCAAAATTCCTGCCCTCGGCCAGCAAGCGATACGCTTCCTGGGCCCGCTCCATCGGCAAAACATGACCGACGATAGGACGCAGATGTCCCTGCGACATCCAGTTGGAAAGTTGCCGCCAGGCTTGCTGCATGAGCTCACGCTTCGCGGAAAGATAGGTTAGCCACAATCCATGAACGCTCGCACCCTTGGCGTACAGCAAACGCGTATCGAGCTCGGCCTTTTCTCCCGTGGCGCTGCCGTAGACAATCACGCGACCGAAATCGCGCACGCAGCGCACACTCCGGTTGGCATGTTCTCCACCCAGCATTTCGAAGACGGCGTCCACGCCCTCTCCGTGGGTGAGGTCCTTCACCACTTGTTCGTAATCGTGTTCTTTGTAATTGATGCAATGTTGCAGCCCAAGTTGCTTCACTCTGGCAAGTTTTTCTTCTGAAGAAGATGTGCCGTACATCTCCATTCCCAGCAGCTTGCCGATCTGCACGCACGCTGTTCCAACTCCTCCGGCGACGGCGTGAATCAGCACGCGCGGGCTCTTACTCTGTGGATCCAGAAGTCCGGCCTTCCAGTATGCGAACCAGGCGGTGAAATAATTGACCGGGAAAGCCGCGCCTTCTTCCGCACTCCATGAATCAGGAACCGGCCACAGCAGTTCGGGACGGGCCGTCATGCGCTGGGCAAACGCCGCCCATTGCGCATAGCCCATCACGCGCTGTCCATCGCGCTGGCCAATGCCGCAGAATTCGCGGCCGGCAATCAGCGGCGGCTTCGGGGTTCCGGGATACCCGCCTTTGGCGGTGAGAACGTCGGCAAAATTCAGGCCCCCGGCTTGAACCTCAACCAGTTCGGTCCCGTCGACCGGCGCTGGATCAGGAACATCCCGCACCTCCAGCACTTCGGGGCCGCCTACGCGGCTGATGACAATAGCTTTCATAGAAGCTCGGCTTTGCTGATCTTCCAACCTAGAACTTTCACCACAGAGACTCGGAGGCACAGAGAAACTCCCTTCACTTTTCCCGCTCTTCTCTTCGTCCTTGTGACTCCGTGGTGGATTCTAGCCTTTCCTGACAGTCGATCCTGGCCCGCACATCACAAGCCCTTGTGACTACCGTAATTATAAAGTTGTGACCCCAGGTATATACTTCACACTGGGTTATCTGTTGTCAGAACGGCCCGGTTCTAAAGATGGACTCGGAGCGCTTTCTCATCCGCTGTTTTTTTCATACGCTCCGCATAGATCACGCTGCCGGCATTACGGTAGAGGCAGCTCGTGCGGGATTCATCCTTGCGCCACAGGGCGAAGGATGAGACCCGAGGGGGTTTATACCGTGGATTTGATACTGATCCGGTTTTTATTTGTTTTATTTGTTGCGTCCACTTGTTACCTGATTCAGCCCTTTGGTCTGTCGCCGCCGGCCGATGCCGGCGTCGGAGCGCTTCTGGGAGCAGCCATCGTCCTGTTCGAATGGCGGCTGCGTCTGGTCAGTCTGAAACGCCTGATTGGGGCGGCCATCGGCAGCGTGCTCGGGATCGTTGGCGCCTATCTTTTCGCTCTGGTCATCCGCAACAGCCTTGCGCCCGGCCACACGCAAAGTTTTCTCCAACTCATGGTGATGGCGCTGATGGCCTACGTGGGCCTGATCGTGGGCGCGAACAAAGGTGACTTGCTCAACCTGTCGGCCCTTGGCGGCATCTTCGGCGGCGAAAAGCAGTCCAAGAAGAGTTACAAGATTCTGGACACCAGCGTCATCATCGATGGCCGCATCGCCGATATTGCGGAGACCGGATTTCTCGATGGGTCGCTGGTGATTCCGCAATTTGTGCTGCGTGAATTGCAACTGGTCGCCGACTCCGCCGATTCGCTCAAACGCAACCGGGGGCGCCGCGGCCTGGATGTCCTGCAGCGGCTGCAGAAGACCGCCTCGGTGCAGATTCAAATCGTCGAAGACGATTTCCCCGCCGTGCGCGAAGTCGATCTGAAACTGATCGAACTGGCCAAGCTCTACGAGGGGAAAATCATCACCAACGATTTCAACCTGAACAAGGTGGCGCAACTGCAGGGCGTCGATGTGCTTAACATCAACGAACTGGCAAACTCGCTCAAGCCGATCGTGTTGCCGGGCGAGACCATGAAAGTGTTTATCCTGAAGGAAGGCAAGGAATACAACCAGGGGGTTGCGTACCTCGACGACGGCACCATGGTGGTGGTGGACAACGCGCGAAAGATGATCGGAAAGACCATCGACATCTCGGTGACATCGGTGCTGCAGACCACCGCGGGAAAGATGATCTTCGGCAAGTGGGATGAACGCGGTATCGTGCAGAGAACGGAGCCGCGGGGAGTAGTTGTAGCTACAGCGGCAATTCCCGCAGCGGACGTCAAGAAGCCAGCTCCGTCGATCGTGGCCGAATCGCGTGAAGCAGAATAGTTCAGCTGATAACACCGGAGACAGGCGCGAGTGGAATCTTCCGACTTCTTCGTGCTGCCCAAGGCGATAGTGGCTGAAGTTACGCGGAATTCCAGCCACTACCCCAAAGCCGCCTTGTTGAAAGCTGAGTTCGCGCCCTCGTATACTTACAGCCCGCCATGAAGGTGATCGTTATCATTCCGGCTGCAGGGCTGGGTACGCGCATGGCCTCTGCCCCCAGCGCGAAATCCCGCAAGCACATCGCCAGCAAGCAATTTACTGACCTGGGCGGAACGCCCATTCTGATTCACACTTTACGCAAGTTCGCCGCCAGCCCGGACGTCGCGGAAATCTGCGTGGCCTTGCGCGCCAACGAAATCGACAGTTTTCGCCAGCGGCTGGAGAAGGAAGCGAAAGACGTACTGCATAAGAAAATTCATTGGGTGGAGGGCGGCGAGCACCGGCAGCAGTCGGTGGCCCATGCCATCGCCGCGATTTCCGCCGTGGGCGACGATATTGTCCTGGTGCACGATGCGGTGCGGCCTTTTGTGACCCAGGAAATCATTCATGCCGTGATTCAAGCTGCGCAGAAATATGGCGCGGCCATCGCGGGAATGCCTGCCGTCGACACCGTGAAGCAGGTGGAGCGCACCGCGGAAGGGGCGCTAATCACCGCCACCATTCCGCGTGAGAAAGTGGTCATGGCGCAGACTCCGCAGGGGTTCCGCTATGAGGTAATCAAGAAAGCCTTTGATGAGGCAGCCGCGGTTGGCTTCCTGGGCACCGATGAAGCCTCGCTGGTGGAGCGCTCCGGACATCGGGTTGCGGTAGTCATGGGATCGCCAAGAAACATCAAGATCACAACGCCGGGGGACCTGGAGCTGGCAGGGTTCTATTTGAAGAATTAGCCACGGATTTGCATGGATTCTCACGGATTTTAAATCTTTTCATGGCTTCGTCGCGCTAGACTGCGGAGTGAAGGTTTGTCAAGTCTGGCGTGTCTGAAAACCGGCTAAAGCACGAAGAACTCACGGAACAAATCATTGGCATCTTCTACGACGTGTACAACGAATTAGGATACGGATTCCTCGAATCGGTGTATCGCGAATCAATGGCAATTGCTTCTTCAGAATGCGGGCTGAGAGCGGAGCAGGAAGTGCCGGTACCCGTGTGGTTTCGCGGCAAAAAGGTCGGCGAGTACCGAGCCGACCTATTAGTGGAACGCTGGGTTCTGCTGGAACTGAAGAGTGCTCGAACGCTGGAATCGTCGCACCAAGCCCAGCTCCTGCACTATCTGCGCGCTACCGAGATTGAAGTTGGCTTATTGCTGAACTTCGGTCCGCAGCCACAGTTTCGTCGGCTGATATTTGATAATGAAAGAAAAAAGATCCGTGCAAATCCGTGTAAATCCGTGGCCGAGGTTACCGCATGAGAATCGGCTACGGTTGGGACTCGCATGAATTCAAGCCCGGCATTCCCCTGAAAATCGGCGGCATTACTTTGCCACACTCGCATGGACTCGGCGGACATTCCGACGGCGACGTGCTGCTGCATGCGTTGACCGACGCGCTGCTTGGGGCCGTGGCTGCTCCCGACATCGGGTCGCTGTTTCCACCATCGGACGTGAAATGGAAAGGCGCCGACTCCGCTATTTTTCTTCAAGAGGCCCTGAAGCGCGTGCGGAGCGTGGGGTACCAATTAGCCAATGTGGATGCAACGTTGATTCTCGCTGCGCCCAAGATTGGCCCGCACGCTGCAACGATCCGCGGAAATCTCGCCAAGCTGCTCGGCATCCCCGGTGACCGCGTCGGGCTCAAGGCGAAAACTCCGGAAGGCCTGGGCACGGACAACGCCGCCATCGCGCACGCCGTGGTGCTGCTGGAGAAAAAATAAAATCAGCCACAGATCTGCGCGGATTCACACGGATATGCCCGAGAGGCTCTTTGTATCCTCAAAGTGACGCCGTTGGAATAAGGTTCTTTCTTCTAAATCCGTGTCGATCCGTGCAAATCCGTGGCTAGTTTTGCACTACACCGACTCAAACTCTCCCGCCAGCTCACCGCGCCGTGCTTTCGCGGCCTCCACCAGCGCTCGAAAGATGGCGCGGGAGTGTTCGTCCTCCTGAAACGTTCGCTCGGGATGCCATTGGACACCGACCACGAAGTGATCCGGCGACGTTCCCTCGACACCTTCGATGATGCCATCCTCACGGCAGCGCGCCACGAGACGGAGCCCGTCACCGACTACGTCGACCGACTGGTGGTGGCTGGAATTGACCGGCACATTTAATCGCTGCCCAGATTGAGCATTCGATGCGAGGATCTCCGCCAGTTTCGATCCGGGCTCAATTTCAACCCTGTGCGCCACCGCGACCTGGCGTCCCGCCTTGTGGTTGATGGCGGATTCAATGTGCTGAATCAGCGTCCCGGTGCGGTAGACGTTCAGAGCCTGCAAACCGTAGCAGATTGCCAGTACCGGCTTGCGCATGTTGTAGGCATCCTGCAGCAGCAATTCATCGACGGTGTCGCGGGCCGCATCCGTTTCGGCGGTCTGTGGGTCTCGCGCCGCGCCGTACTTGGCCGGATCAACGTCGGCCTTGCTTCCGGGGAGCAACACCGCGTCACAGCGCTCAATCAGCTTCATAACCATGGCCGGCGCCTGATCGAGCGGAATCTGCAGCGCCTCCGCGCCGGCATTTTCAACTGCTGCCGCATATTGCGGATAAGCTCTTTGGGCGTATTCCGGATCGCCCGAGTGTGGAACGGGAATGGCAATGCGTGGCCGCATGGCTGATTGTATCTCGCCTAATCTAACGATGACCGAAGCGCACCTGAAGCTTCAGCAAGCCGAGAGCAAGACCCGTCCGATTTCATCGGCTGGCTCGGGCAATCTCCGCCAGAGCCTTTGCCTGGCGATAGTGCCGGACTTCGACCACGGTGGCGGAAATCATGACCACCCCAGCCACGGCCATGGCCGCAGGGACGGCAAAATGCCGGTATGCCGCGGCCATGTTCGGATGCACGCCGCGTATGCGGCCGGAAATCGCCAGACCCGCAATGCTCAGCAGCAAACTGATGGCGAACGATAGCAGCGTAAGAAGAAAGGTAATGAGCAACACCCGTACTGGCACCATGTACCAGCGCGGCGTGTAAGGGCGAACTTCGGCCTGAGGCATCTCTCAGATTGTAGCGCTGGGAGGGCCCCGTCCTGCCAGTGCGCTAAAATACAATCCATGTCGCAAGCTGCTTCGGCAATTACGCGTCCCCCGGCGGAGGTGGTCCGCCAAACTCCGGTTACGCAGGCGCCGAACGGAATCTGCTACGCCATCTCCGGCGAAATGACGGTTTCCGCGTCCGACCTGGAGCGCATGGTGGCCGCTGTGCCCGACTCCGCCGCGGCCGCGCTTCGCCGCCAGGCTTACTACTTCGTTCCGCTCACCGTTAACCAGGGCGATGAAACTGTGATCGCCGACCGTTATGACGTCGCGCTGAGCGATCACGCCGTCTGCCACCGCAACCTCGATCTGGGTGACTCGCAATGCGTATTCATCTCCACGCGGCTGATGGACGACAAGTTTTCTGTCGCATTTGAGTTCTACATCAACGTGGGACACGCGGTGGTGGAGCGGGCCGGCGTGTCGCAGGCGTTCGCTGACCTGGTGTGGAAGCAGGTGGAGTCGAACGCTCGCGGAGAAACTTCGCTGGACGCGTGGGAATCGCGCAAGGCGGCGACCGCGCCGGGACCCGACACCGAGAAACACAAGAACGAATATTTTGCCGCGACGTTCTCTGACGCGATCTCGATCTATCTGCTGTCGCTGTTCATCGACGTGGATTACTACGATCTCCGCGAACGGGATTATCCTCTGCTGGCGCCGCAGCAGTTAGCCGAGCGCCTGAGAAAAGTCGCGGAGCTGTTCCCGGCGAATCAGGGATACGAGTTCGCCGTGTATTACAAGCGCCGGGGCTAGCCGGAGGCCGGTTCTTCCCCTTTGGCGGCTGTATCTATGTATCGCCAGTTCATGTCGAAGCGCATCGTTCTGTTCTCGCTGGTCCTTGCCGCCGTCCTGACTTCTGCAAGCGATAAGCCGGAAAGCTGGCTGCAGCTCAACAGCCAGCATTTCGTCGTGTTCTGCGATGGGACCGAGAAGCAGGCCCGCCGCATCGCCGACGAGTTCGAGAGGATGCGCTCGGTCCTTCACGCAGACTTTCCGAATATGCGGATCGATCCCAGCGTGCCGATCGTTGTGATCGCGGTGAAGGACGCCAGGGATTTTCGCGCGCTTGAGCCACAGGCTTACCTGGCGAAAGGGCAGGCGGAGCTTGCCGGAATGTTTCTGCGCGCCGCCGACAAGAATTATGTTTTGTTGCGGATGGATGCCGGGGGCGAACATCCCTACGCTACCATTTATCACGAATACACCCACCTGCTCCTCAGTAAGGCGGAAGATTGGTTTCCTCTATGGCTGGACGAGGGCCTGGCGGAGTTCTACCAGAACAGCGACATCAGCGGCAAAGATGCAATCTTAGGGCAAGCCAGTGCGGACGACATCTTATGGCTGCGGCAAAATCGCCTGCTCCCGTTGACCACCCTGCTCACCGTCGATCGCAAATCGCCCTACTACCACGAAGAACAGAAAGCCTCGATCTTCTATTCCGAGTCCTGGGCGCTTGCTCACTATCTCAAAGTGAAGGACGCGCAGAAGAACACAACCAAGATCAGAGACTACTTACTTCTCGTGAGCAACCACGTCGATTCCATGACGGCAGCCACGCGTGCGTTTGGGGACCTCAAGCAGTTGCAGTCTGCCCTCCAAAAGTACGTCGAGCAGTCCAGCTTCGCTGCCTTCAAGTTAGCCCAGCCTTTCCCGGTAGATGACGCGTCCCTCAAAGTGCAGCCGATTACACGGGCGCAGGCGGACGCTGTGCGTGCCGACTTCCTTGCCTACAACCAGCGGGAAAACGACGCCCGCGACCTGCTGGCCCAGGTGCTTCACGATGACCCGAACAACACCCTGGCGCACGAGACCATGGGATATCTGGAGTATCGCGCTGGACACCTGGAGCAGGCCCAGGATTGGTATCAACAAGCCGTAAAAC
The DNA here is from genome assembly GCA_963758285.1 of Terriglobia bacterium. GTDB lineage: Bacteria > Acidobacteriota > Terriglobia > Terriglobales > Acidobacteriaceae > DASVWZ01. Next base: position 29,136 of record CAVWUT010000009.1, read on the forward strand.
TGGACTCGCAGAGCTACCTGGCGAACTACTATTTCGCCGCCATTGCCATGGACCGCGGTCAGTCCAACCCGGACATGGACGGCCAAATCGAAAATAGTCTGCAGAAATCAATCAAGCTCAATCCGTCCTTTGCACCCTCATACGACCGGCTGGCCGTGTTCTATGGCATGCGCCACAAGAACCTTGAGCAGGCATACACGCTGACGCAGCAGGCAGTGCAACTCGAGCCTGGAAACGTGCATTTCCGCATGAACGCTGCCAATATCCTGCTCATTATGAAGCCCGGGCAAGACGCGATCGCCGAGTTGCAGATCGCTCTGAAACTAGCCAAGACGCCCGAGGAAGTTCTAGCCGTCAAGAATGATCTGCAAATGGTCCAGCAATCGCAAGCCAAGCAAAGCAGGCTGGAACAGGAAGACCGCAAGTTCAACGCGGAGATGGCAGCGGCGGATGCGCAAACTTCCGCGCCGGCAACCGGCGATTCAACAAGCGCGCCTCCTGAGCTGAAAGAGGTGCTCAAGGGCCCCCGCCGCTTTGTCACCGGGATAATCAAGAATGTCCACTGCTCATCGCCTGCGTACATGGACCTGGACGTCGATACCGGTGGAAAAACGATCAGCCTGTACACTCGCAACTACTACAAGCTGGTCTTCACGGCGCTGAACTTCATGCCTAAAGAAGATCTACAGCCTTGCTCGGACCTGGAAGGGATGCACGCCAAAGTGGAGTATGTGGAAACGGCAGGCGCAGCCAAGGCTGGCGGATTGGTCGCGATTGAACTGCGCAAATAGAATTCACCCAAATGATCAGTTGTGGCCCAGTTGTCCGCCGGGCTGATCGTGTTTACCTCCATTAAGACCGTGCTTCGCATGGGGACCGGGGCGGTTGGAACCCGCCCCGGTTTCTCCGGATCCCATTACTTCCGGCCCTTCAGGCCGAAGGCGCAGAGTTTGTTCTCGTAGTGCGGGCCCATACAACCCCCGTAAACTACTCCATTCGCAACCACAAAGTCCCAACCAACGTGGCTCCACAGCCGTCCACCGGTGGAGGCGTTCAGCGCAAACACCTTGCCGTTTTGCGAACCGACATACACGACTCCGTTGGCCACCGCAGGCGAACCCCACACCTCGTCGTGAGTGTTATAGCTCCAGAGCAGGATCCCGGCGCTGGCGTCGAGTGCGTACACCCTTCTGTCGTTCGAGCCGATATACACTGCCCCGTTGGCTACGGCAGGCGAGGACTGCACCTGATTGCCAGTCGCGTAGCTCCACAGCAGGTCGCCGGTGCTGGCGTCTAGGGCGTATACGTTGTAGTCCCACCCGCCGACATACACGGCCCCATTGGCCACGGCGGGCCAGGACCCCGAAGCATCGGTGGCGTAACTCCACAATAGGGCTCCAGTGCTGGCGTCGAGGGCGTAGAGATTGCCGTCGTCTGCGCCGGCGTATACGATCCCATTCTCCACTGCGGGTGGCCCGTTACTGCCAACAGGGTAGGTCCAAATGAGGGCACCGGTGCTGGCATCCAGTGCGTACACGCCATTTGCGGAGCCGAAATAAACCACCCCGTTGACCACGGTGGACGAGGAGGGGTCCGAGGAGGCGCCCGTGGCGTAGCTCCACAGCAGCGCGCCGCTGCGCGCGTCCAGCGCGTACTCAGCATTCCAGGTCGGGACATAAACCACCCCGTTCGCCACTGCGGCCGATCCGCCGGCGAGACACCATTCTAAATGGCGGCCCCACAGCTTGGCCCCAGTACTGGCCTTCACGGCGTACATCATGTTGTTCTCTGCGGCGAAATACACGACACCATTCGCCACGGCAGGCTCAGAAACGTAGTTATCACGCCCGGCGTCGTAGCTCCATTTCACCTGAAGGTTCCAGACATTGTTGACGCCGAGCACCTTTTCATACGGGTTCCAGCGCATCATGTTGGTGCGGTGGAACTGGCTCCAGTCGTTTTGGCCCTTGGCCGCGGGCTGCTGACCCCATGCCACAGACACGAAGCTCACACAAAGAATTAGAACCAAGATACGAATGCATTTCATGACCAACCTCCATCAAGATGAATTTGTCCAATGGGAATAATTTGGGAATTCGGGTCATTCGCCTCAGGGGGTGTTGTGTCCAGGTGGGGACTCTCTTCGGGGAGACGGAAGACAGATCATACTACACAGGCGACGGCATCATGTCGGTGAGATTGATCACAGCTTGATGTGCTGCGATGCCAGAGTGTCACACAAAGCCGAGCTCTAACGTTCCCGTTCAGATTTAGCTCCCCAATAAAGCTGACAAATCGCAAATCTGCCGCTGAAACTTTACAATCATTCCTCCATGCCTGTCACCGTCCGATCCTTCGCCAAAATCAATCTCGGACTGGGCATTGGCGCGCTTCGCCCGGACGGATTCCATGAGCTGCGCACTGTCTATCAGACGATCGCGCTGCATGACATCATTCGCGTCCAGGTCGTCCGCGGCTCGGGCGTCGAGATACGTTGTGAAGATCCGCGCGTGCCGAGGGATGAATCGAATACCTGCCACCGCATCGTCGAGCGCGCGATGGTGGCGCTCAAGGCACGGGGCCGGGTGGTAATCGACATCGACAAGCGTCTGCCGGTGCAAGGCGGGCTTGGCGGAGCGTCAGGGAATGCCGTCGCGACGCTGTTGGCCCTGGAGCTTGCTCTGAAAAAACATCTGCCCGCGACGGAACGGCTGCGGATTACGGCGGAAGTTGGGTCGGATCTGCCGCTGTTTCTGATTGGGGGAACGAGCCTGGGAGTGGAGCGCGGTGAGGAGGTCTATCCGCTGCCGGATTTGCCGGCGACGCCGTGTGTCATCGCGACTCCGGAGATCGGAGTTTCGACGCCGAAAGCCTTCGCCGATTGGGATGCGATGTGTGCTGCGGGCGAGACCGCCGAGCTACGCTCGGCTTGGACCCTTCGACTTCGCTCAGGGCAGGCTCCCGGGGGCGGCCGTCCCCACGTGGCCAGTGGGGGTGACCATCCCCGGATGGATGGTGAAAAGCCGCCCAAATTGACGGCTTTGCCTTCATCCGATAGAATGTTGGAGTTCGGTCGCGTGCTTTCCGCGTGGCTGAGCGGGTCCCAGATTTCTGGGAAGGCTTTATCCGGTGTCCCTGCAGGTGGCAGGGGCCGGGCCGAGACCCCGCTTCTCGACCTTGTCCGTACCGGGATCGAAAACGACTTCGAACAGGTCGTATTTCCTAAATATCCCGAACTACGCGAGGTGAAGCGTGTGCTCGAGCGTGCAGGGGCCTTTTATGCCTCGCTCTCCGGCTCCGGTTCGGCGACCTACGGATTGTTCCGTACGAGGGAAGCGGCAAAGAAAGGAGTATCCCGGCTGGGGAAAATCGGCGTGGCGGCAGTAGTCACCACCACGTTGACGCGCCAGCAGTACTGGACGAAGTTTCTGGTTTCCGGATTCTAGTTTCGAGTATTCTGATAGTGGGTACGTTTCCCCTCAAGAAACCAGTACTGGGCCGTCGACTAATGGTAGGTCAAGTGCCTTTGGAGCACTTTGTCTAGGTTCGAATCCTAGCGGCCCAGCCAGAAAAGCAGCTTCTAGCTACTGGCTTCTAGTCGTCAGGGTTAGTAGCTAGTAGCTAGTAGCTAGTAGCCAGTAGCCAAGATCATGGCCACTCTTGCGACAGCGACGGACAAGAAGCCTATGAGCCCCGAGGACAAGCCGGAGCGCAAGCCGCAACGCGCGCGAGTTGACGACAAGTTCAAGATTTTTTGCGGGACGGCCAACGTGCCGCTGGCCGATGAAGTCTGCGCGTTCCTGGGAATGACCCGGGGGCAGGCGCTGGTCACGCGCTTCAGCGATGGCGAAGCGTACGTGCAGATTCAGGAGAACGTTCGCGGGGCGGATGCTTTTGTGGTGCAACCGACCTGCAATCCGGTCGACCTGCACTTGATGGAATTGTTGCTGATGATCGATGCCTTGAAGCGGGCTTCAGCCCGTCGCATCACCGCGGTGATGCCGTACTTCGGTTACGCCCGGCAGGACCGCAAGGATAGGCCGCGGGCCCCGATTTCGTCCAAGCTGGTGGCGGACCTGCTCACCACCGCGGGCGCGCAGCGCGCCCTGATTGTGGATTTGCATGCGCCGCAGTTGCAGGGTTTTTTCAATATTCCGGTGGACCACCTGTTCGCTTCGCCGGTGCTGGTGGATTATTTCCGGAAGCTGAATCTGCCGAACCTCACCGTGGTTTCTCCGGATGCGGGCGGCGTGGAGCGGGCGCGATTTTTCGCCAAGAAGATGGATGCCGCACTGGCTATCGTCGACAAGCGCCGCGTCGAAATGAATGTGGCCGAAGTGATGCACGTGATCGGCGACGTCCATGGGCGGACTTGCCTGGTGATTGACGACTTGATCGATACCGCCGGCACTTTGGTGAAGACGGCGTCGGCGTTGATGGAGAATGGCGCGTCGGAAGTTTATGCCTGCGCTTCGCACCCGGTGCTTTCCGGTCCGGCGGTCAACAATATTTCAGATTCCTGCATTAAGGAAGTCGTGGTTACCAACACGATCCCGCTTACCGAGGCGGCGAAGAAAGAACCAAAAATCAAGGTGCTTTCTATCGCGGGCCTGATCGGACGTGCGATCCAGGCAAACCACGAAGAGACATCGGTCAGCAAATTGTTCTTGTAGATAGGACTCAAATTTTATGGCAGCAGCAACGGAAAACAACATTTTGGAAGCCCAGCCGCGAACCGCGGGAAATAAGAATGACGCAAGGCGCGTGCGCCGGGCCGGCAAAGTGCCGGCCGTGGTCTATGGCGCCGGTAAGGATGCTCTGGCAGTCAGCCTGGACCCACGCCAGATCTCGCGCATTCTGCATTCCCAGTCCGGCCACAACACCATTTTTGACCTGGCACTGGACGGCGGAGAACACACCAAGGCTATGATCGTCGATTGGCAGTACGAACCCATTAAGGGATCGCTGCTGCACATCGATGTAAAGCGCATTGCCATGGACCAGAGGTTGCAGGTCAGCGTGCCCATCATCCTCAAAGGTGAAGCGGAAGGCGTCAAGACCCAGAGCGGCATTCTGGAACAGACCTTGCGCGAGTTGGAGATCGAATGTCTCCCCGGCGATATCCCGGCTTCGATTGAGGCGGACGTCTCGGAGTTGGTGTTTGGCAAAGTTCTGCGCGTCTCCGATCTACCGCGCTTCGAGAAACTGAAGTACTTGACCGAACCCAACCAACTGGTGGCGCACGTGGTCTCGGTGAAGGAAGAGGTGGTGGCAACTCCGGAGGCGGTGGCGGCGGAAGCCTCCGCGGCCCCGGCTGAGCCCGAAGTTATCAAGAAGGGCAAGCAGGAAACCGAGGAGGAGGGCGCCGAGGCTGCTCCCGAGAAGCCCGAGAAGGCGGAGAGGGCTGAGAAGAAAGAGAAGAAATAACAACGGCGTGATTCACCACAGAGTCACAGAGACACGGAGAAAGAAAAACGCTGGAGATTCGCGACAGAGAAAAAGAATGCCCGTCATTTTCTCTGCGACTCTGTGCCTCTGTGGTGCGAAGGGTTTGAACGATCCGGCGTGAAGCTTATCGTGGGTCTCGGCAATCCGGGAATCGAGTATCAGTTCACGCCGCACAACGCAGGATTTCTTGCGGTCGATCGCATTGCGAACGAACACGGGGTCGAGCTGAGAAACCGCCAGTGCCGCGCCGTGACTGCGAAGATCGCGGTTGGTTCAGAGACTGTGCTTCTGGCGAAGCCGGAAACCTTCATGAACCTCAGCGGTTTGTCGGTGCGCGAACTGGTCGAGAAGAACGAAATCAGTCCGGAAACGGACTTGCTCATCCTGCAGGATGAGATGGATTTCCCGCTGGGTACGGTCCGCATTCATCAGCGGCGGAGTTCGGCGGGGCATAACGGGATTGAATCCGTGATCGGCGTTCTGGGGACGCAGGATTTCTTGCGGGTCCGCATGGGCGTTGCGCCCGATTGGAAGGTGGAAGACGGCAAGGCTTACTTGCTGTCCCCGTTTCGCAAGGCGCAGCTCGCGGTGGTGGATGAGATGCTCGACGCCACAGCCGAAGCGGTCAGGATGATTTTGAACGAAGGGCCGGCGGCGGCGATGAATCGCTTTAACCGCAAGCCGGACGAAGAAAAAGCTTAGCCACGGATTGGTACCGATTATCACGGATTTTCTGAGAAGTTCGTGCTCGTCAGCCTGAATCTGCGGCCAGAATTTGGAGACTCTTAATGAATCGTACTTACGAACTTATGTTCATCGTTCGCCCGGATATGGCGGACGAAGACCAGGACAAGCTGCTTTCCACGCTGGAGACCGTGGTGACTTCCTCGGGTGGGCAGGTGAAGAGCCTGGAACGTATGGGCAAGCGGCGGCTGGCGTACACCGTCCGAAAATTCAACGATGGCCTTTACATGCTGCTGATCGCCGAAGGCGGCGGCGGCATGATCCACGAACTGGAGCGCCGTTTGCGCGTCACCGAACCGGTGATTAAGTTCCTCACGGTGCGGGTCGATGAGGAGCAGAAGCGGCTGGACAAGATCAAGGCGATCCGCGACGCGAAGCGAAAAACTGTGGCTGCGCCGGCAACGGCCGAGCCGACCGGCGAAGCGCCCGCAGTAACGGCGTAGAAGATCGTCGTTCGTCGTTGGTCCTTCGTCGTTGGCCCAAGCCACCGGCAAAGCGACTTAGAAGTAAGGAACTAGCTAACGACCAACGACTACAGACCAACGACCAACACTAGAGACCGGATTTCAAGGAGCATCATGGCTGACGAAACTAGACCGATAGCAGCACCCGCGGCGGTGGCCGAAGGCGGGACGACCGAGCGCCCGGAACGAACGGATCGTCCCGACCGTCCCGACAGAGAGCGGCGTCCACCTCGCCCTTATGGACAGGGGGGCCCCGGCGGATCGCGCGAAGGCGGCCCCGGCGGCCGCAAGTTTTTCCGGCGCAAGAAAGTTTGCAAGTTCTGCACCGAGAAGATTGAAGCAATCAACTACAAGGACGTGCGTCTCCTGGCGCAATTCGTTGCGGAGAGCGGCAAGATTGTTCCGCGTCGTCTAACCGGAGTCTGCACGCGGCATCAACGACGGCTCTCCGCGGCGATCAAACAGGCACGCAACATCGCGCTGCTGCCCTTTGCCGGGCGGGCCTCGTAAAGAAACAGCTTCTGGCTACTAGCTCTGCTGGCTCGGCCTCATCTTGGGCAGTGGTTAGCTAGAGGCTAGTAGCTAGAAGCTCACAAGATTGGAGTCATCTCATGGAAGTCATTTTGAAGGAAGACGTAAACAAGCTGGGCGCGCGTGGCGATGTGGTGAAAGTCGCGGAAGGTTACGGCCGCAATTACCTTGTGCCGCGTAAGCTCGCCATAGAGGCAAACGCGGGCAATAAAGCGGTCATTGAGCAGATGAAGGCAGCGTCGGTGCGACGCTCCGCCAAAGAGAAGACGCAGGCCGAGGAACTGGCCAAGCAGTTCGACGGATTGTCGGTGGAATTCAAGCGCCGCTCCGGCGAGCACGACCAGCTATTCGGATCGGTGACTTCGAGCGACGTGGCCGATGCTCTGGAGAAAAAAGGCTTCAACATCGACCGCCGCAAAATACAGTTGCACGAATCGCTGCGCATGCTGGGCGAGTTCACCATCCCCATCAAGCTGCACAAGGACGTCACCACTCATTTGAAAGTGGTGATTGAGAAGGAAGCAGCGGAGTGAGCGGGATTTTGCGTGGGAGGCGGGCGCCCTCGCCCGCCTCGTAATCATCTACCCCGGGCCAAATCCCCCTCTGCACGAATCCTGCCAAACTCCTATAATTCCTGCTCACACTTCCTGGCTTCGCCCGTCCATAGCTATGCAGCCGGGAGGAACGGCACAGGCGTCCGGCGCAAGTCGAGGATAGAAAACAAGATGCCGGCCGATGCGTGGGCAGTATCATTGGTAGTTGGCGAGTGTTCCCGCGGGAATGCCAAACGGGGCGAGCGAGTAGCAGCTAGTGAGACCCAGGAAGCCCGATCACGGGGCCTTATGGCTGGGCAAAGTCTAGGCCGTATCGACGACACGTTATTGGTTCGGGAGGCGCAGCGCGGCAATCGCGCCGCCTTCGAAGAACTGGTGCGGCACTACGACCAGGCCGTGCTCCGGCTGGCCATGCACCTCACCGGCTCCGATCACGAGGCCCAGGACATTTACCAGGAAGCCTTCCTGAAGGCGTATAAAAGCGTGGGCAACTTCCGCTTCGAGTGCTCCTTCTACACCTGGATCTACCGCATCGTCACCAATCTCTGCCTCGATCACCTGCGCAAGAAGCAGGTGCGCAAGGAAGATGCGCCGGTTGCCACCGATGCCTCCGGAGAGCCGTATGACATTCTCGAGCAGGTTCCCGATGCGCGGGCGGGAGCCAATCCGGAGCGCGATCTGATGCGCCGAGAACTGGGGACCCGGATCAGCCATGCGCTGGAGAAATTGACTCCGCGCGAACGTATGGTTTTTGAGTTGAAGCATTATCACGGGTTGAAGTTGCGGACCGTCGGAGAAGTGCTGAACACGACCGAAGAAACGGCCAAGAACACGTTGTTCCGGGCCACGCAGAAACTGCGAGGCGCGCTTGCGGACATGCGGTGAAGGCTACGATGGAGGCGCGTACGTCTCGCCCGTGCAGGCCGAGCGAAGCTCGGCGGTAGTTAAGGTGGACGAATTAATTCCCCGGTGAAGGGGTGCAAAAATGAAATGTGATTGGGTCAAAGAAAATATTTTGCTCTACGCTTATAACGAACTGGCCGATGACGCCCGTTATGAACTGGAGCAGCATGTGGCGCGTTGCGCGAACTGCACCGCCGAACTGCAGGCCACCCGGCAGTTCCATGCCGCGCTGGCTGAATTGCCGGTCGAGGAGCCGACGCCCAACCTGGTGGCCGGATCACGCATGCGGCTGCAGGAAGCGCTGGAGACGGCGGAACAGGGCGGCTTTTGGCAGCGTTTGATTTTCGATCCGGGCGCCTGGCTTCGTCCCATTCGATTCGCCCCGGCTCTGGCCGCGGCGATCTTTGTTGTCGGTTTTGCCGGCGGCATCGCAGCCACTTACAAGTACATGGGCGGAAATGCCGGCGTAAGTTCAGTGGCTTCCGGCTCTCTCAGCCAGCCGCCCTCCGAGGCTTCCATCACCGGCATCCGTTCGGTCACCCAGGAGCCGGGATCCAATCAGGTCACCATCAAGTACGACACGGTTTCCACCCTAGAAGCACAGGGATCGCTGAATGACCAGCGCATCCAGCAATTGCTTCTGTTCGCGGCGCAAAATAACAACAACTCCGGTGTGCGTATGGATTCGGTGGATCTGCTTACCCAGAAACCGAACGACAGCCATGTGCGCGAAGCGTTGATTTACGCTCTGCGTTATGATTCGAATCCCGGAGTCCGATTGAAGGCTCTCGACGGTCTGGGCCCGTATGTGAAGAGCGACACGCCGGTGCGGAATGTTCTGCTGGAAGCCTTGATCAATGATTCGAATCAGGGAGTGCGGACGGCGGCGTTGCATCTGCTGGAACCAGTGCGCGGGGACAGCAGCGTGCGAGCGGTGTTGCAACAACTCGCCGCCCACGATCAGAACCCATACATCCGGTTGCAGGCCCAGAATACTCTGGCTGAGCTTCCGGAGTTCGATTGATCTGTAACCAGGGGGCGGGGACACGTTTCCCGCCAGGCCGGAATCGGCCATTCGAGGATGAGAATGGAAGGCGGATGTTGAAAAAGATTTCCAAATTCGTTGTGGTTTTGCTGCTAACCGCGCCCGTCGCCATCGCGCAACAGGGCCGCGTCTACGGAGAAAACGGGAATTGGACCCAGGAGATTGTCGGTTCCCTGGGTATGGCGAAGATCCTCCGGGTGAAGGTAGACATGGGCTCGGTGAAGGTCGTCGGAGATTCGCAATCGGGCGTGAACTACGTCATTCATACGCATTCCTACACGTCGTCGGAAGACAAGGCCCGCCGCGAATTCGAGAACTTCAAGATCAGCACATACGTACGGGGAGACACCGCATGGATCGTGGGCGATTGGGAAGGCGGCCGGGTGCATCGCTTCTCCGGCGATTTCGTGGTGACTGTTCCGCGTGACCTGGAGGAACTGAAAGTCGAAACCGATGGCGGCAACGTCGAAGCATCGGGAATTGCAGGCCGGGCTGGCGCGGAGACCGGCGGCGGCAACATTCGGTTTGAAGACATTGGCGGACCCGCCAGCGCCGAAACCGGCGGCGGCAACATCGATGTCAATTCGATTGGAGGCGACCTTCATATCGATACCGGCGGCGGCTCCATCAACATTGGCTCGGTCAAAGGCAAGATCGACGCTTCCACCGGCGGCGGCAACATGCATGTGGTTTCCGGCCAGGGGATGGTCTTGGAAGCGGGTGGCGGCAATATCGAAGTCAAACAGTGCGGCGGCACCATGAAGGTCTCCACCGGCGGCGGCAGCATCCAGCTTGGCGACCTGAACGGGGGCGCGGAAATCGAGACCGGCGGCGGCAGCATTCGGTTGGCCTCGGCCAAAGGCTTTGTGCGCGCCGAGACCGGCGGTGGAAGTATCGATCTGGGAGCCGTGCCCTCAGCCCACGCCGAAACCGGCGCCGGCGGAATCACGGCCAAGTTCGTGCCGTGGGGCGGGGAACGTCACAATTCCGTGCTGGAGACTTCCGCCGGCGACATCACGGTGTATCTGGTTCCCGGTGTCACGCTCAGTGTTCGCGCGTCGATCGAAGTGGCCAACGGACATCGCATCTTTTCCGATTTTCCGGAGATCCGGGTCACGACCGAAGGCGGTGACTGGGGCACGAAAACCGTCAGCGCGGAAGGCGATTTGAATGGCGGCGGTCCGGAACTCAAGGTGGAAACCACGTCCGGAGATATTTCGTTCCGCCGCGCGAACCAGTAGAACTGTTTTCGAAGCGGTTTTTGGGTAGGGCACGGCTGAACCAGGCTGCGGGAAAGGGGTCTTGTGGTCCGCTTTTTCTCGGCAGCTCAGGTGAATATCGTAGAGACGTTGCTTGCAACGTCTTGCTGGCTCCCGGCAGAGACGTAGCAAGCTACGTCTCTACAGCTACAACGGTAAGACTGCAATGGAAGTAGTCCAGGAATTTCGACCAAGGAGGCAACTATGCGAAATTCAATCCTGTCTTTGATCGCTCTGGCACTCGTCGCCGTCACGTTTTCCGCGACGGATTGTCTTTCCGCAACGTCCAGCAGCGACTCGTTCGGATTTTCCAGTGAGGATTGGGGCAGCGACACCTCGTATCTGGGAGTCGACACCCGCGACATCACGCCCGACCGCGTTTCGGCGTTGCATTTGAAAGATGAGCGCGGGGTGGAGATCACTATGGTCGACCAGGACGCGCCCGCAGGCAAAGCCGGCCTTAAGGAGCAGGACGTGATCCTCACGTTAAACGGCCAGAACATCGAGAGCGTGGAGCAGTTGCGGCGCATGGTCCGCGAAACCCCCGCCGGCCGCCTGATTACGCTGGGCATTAGCCGCAACGGTCAACTCATGACGGTCAAGGTGCAGCTCTCGGACCGCAAGAAGGGATTTGCGTACTCCTACGGGCCCGGCGAGAAGGAATTCAGCTTTACCCTGCCGGCGATTCCCCCGATTCCTCCGATGCCGGATATCGACATCCCGATCTCGATCGTGGTGGCTCGTTCCTCGGGGCGCAGCGGTTTGATGGTGGAGAACCTCACGCCGCAACTGGGCGAGTTCTTTGGAGCGAAGGACGGCAACGGTGTGCTGGTCCGGTCGGTGGAAAAAGGAAGCCGCGCGGAAAAGGCAGGCCTGCACGCGGGCGATGTGATCGTCAAAGTCAACGGCGAGGCCATTCACGACACCGGCGATTTCACTCACGCTCTGCGTTCCCACAAGGAAACCACGGCAAATATCGGCATCCTTCGCGACAAGAAAGAGCAGACCGTCACCCTGACTTTGCCGGAGCGCAAGCAATCCGAACTTTTCGGGGAGAGCCTCGAGATTCCCGAAATCAATGCGGACGTCGACGTGGACCTTAGCGATCTGGATTCCAAACTCGCCCAACTAAAACCGCAGACGGAAGAGGCAGTAAGCCGGGCAATGGAGCAAATCAACCCGGAGATCGAACGGTTCAAGCGGGACGCAGTTCGGCACAAAGAAGACTGGAGTAAGCAAATGCGCGAACTTCAGCGCGAGATGCGAAAGTATCAGGAACAAATGAAAAGGGAGTTTAAGCTAGAGGTGCACGAAGGCGGCACCAGGATCTAGCCTTCTGCATCGTCGAGTTTGAAAAGGGCGTAGCCTTGACGCTACCGGAAAACTTTGACTCATGCAGCTTTGTGCAAGGGCCCGACTTCAGAGGTTGCGGAGAGAGTAGTATTCACGTAGGTTTGTTGAAGGGCCCGACTTCAGTCGGGCCGCTAAATCGTTGAGAATGTGTCCGCGCTTTAGCCTGCAGTCAGGCTTTAGCTTCGCCATCCGAACTGCCAGGATTCTCACCCAGGGTCACCGAGTCGCCTTGCCTTTTCCCGCAACCATTTTGATCACTCCGAAAACCACCAGGCAAAACCAGAAGTCCACCAGTAGCCCCCAATCAAAGTGAAACGGCTCGTGTCGGGCGGCGGACTGGAAGAAAGCGCATCGCCAGGAAGTAACCAGCGTTGCCCAGGACCACGGCAACCAGGGCATGCACGAAATTTGCTGCAGACTTCGACACGGCTCGCGCAAACGACCTCGCACTCCAGTCTAGCCGCTCCTGCTAACATCCCCAGAGATGCTTGATCTTGACACTTCCGTCCAGTATGTCAAGGGGATTGGTCCGCGCCTGGGCGAAATTCTCGCCGCTAAAGGCATCCACACCGTCGACGACCTGCTGCACTACCTGCCCTTTCGCTACGAGGATCGCCTCAACCCCAGAGGGATCGCCGAACTCCGCCCAGGCGAGATGGCGACGGTGATTGCTGAAGTGCGCACCTCGGGCTTGTTCCGCACCCGCCGCATGCCGCTGTTTCAAATGACCGCCGGCCAAGGTCGGACGCGGTTGAAGTGCATCTGGTTCAACGCCGCCTATCTTCGTGACCGATTCAAGCCCGGACAGATGGTTGCGCTGTACGGCAAAGTGGAGGAAGACAGCCGCAGCGGTGAACTGCAACTTGTCCAGCCTCAATTCGAGATCGTCGGCGATCCGTCGGAAGACGGCGCCGCCGATGCCGCCGAAAAAAAGATTGCGGATTCGCTCGAGATCGGCCGCATCGTTCCCATCTATGAGTCCGCCGGAAATGGTCGCCTCACCTCCCGGTGGTTTCGCCGCATTATTCACACCGCGTTGCAGAGCCTGTCGCCGGATTTTCCCGAACCGATTCCCTCCGTCGTGCGCCGCCATCTTAGCTTGATCCCTCCCCGCGAGGCGCTGCAAAAGGTCCACTGGCCCGACGTTGGCGAGAGCCTGCAGGACCTGCAATCCTCCCGCACGCCCGCGCACATCCGGCTGATCTTCGAAGAGCTTTTCTTCGTGGAGCTCGGTCTGGAACTCAAACGTCGTGAACAGAAAGCACAAACCGGAATTCCGTTCAGATTGGACAACCAGGCCCGTGAAGCCATCAAGCGCATTCTGCCGTTTCATCCCACAGCCGCCCAGAAACGGGCGCTCAAGGAAATCGCCTCCGACATGGAGAAGCCTTTCCCTATGCGGCGTTTGCTGCAGGGCGACGTTGGCTCCGGCAAAACCATTGTCGCCTTCGAAGCGGCCATCATTGCCATCGAAAACGGCTTTCAGGTGGCGCTCATGGCGCCCACTGAAATCCTCGCCCAGCAGCATTACTTTTCCGCGCGCACCATTCTCGAAAACGCCGGCTATCGCATCGTCTTGCTCACCGGATCGCTCGAAGACGGCCGCAAACGCGAAGTCCGCCGGCACATCTCGCAAGGCAACGCCCAGCTTGTCATCGGAACCCACGCGTTGATCGAGCAGGCAGTCGAATTCGACAAGCTTGGCTTGGTGATCGTGGATGAGCAGCATCGTTTCGGAGTCCTGCAGCGCTTCAAGCTGATGAAGAAATCCGGCGAGCCCGCCAACGCACGCGTGGGGACGGACGCTCCCGTCCGTCCCGGCGAGCGAAGCTCGCCAGAATCCCCCGAGCCGGAACGTCCTGGTCATGACCGCCACTCCCATCCCGCGAACCCTCGCACTCACTCTCTATGGAGACCTCAACATCAGCGTCATCGACGAACTTCCGCCCGGCCGAACGCCGATCGTGACGAAGCGAGTTTCCGACGATGAAGCCGCCGAAGTGTGGAAGTTCGTTCGCCAGCAGATCGCCGCCGGCCACCAGGCCTACGTCGTCTATCCGGTGATTGAAGAGAACGAGGAAAACGAATTGAAGGCCGCGATCCAAATGCACCGGACGCTGCGGGACAAGGTGTTTCCTGATCTGCACGTCGGCCTGCTGCATGGCAGGATGGCGGCCGATGACAAAGACCACGTCATGCGAGAGTTTCAAAAGGGCGAGCTAGCGGTCCTGGTTTCGACGACCGTAATCGAGGTTGGCGTGGATGTGCCAAACGCCGCTGTCATGGTCGTCGAGCATGCCGAGCGTTTTGGCTTGGCACAGTTGCATCAGTTGCGTGGCCGCATCGGCCGCGGAGCCGCGAAGTCCTATTGCATTCTGATGACCGGCGGCAAAGTCTCGGAAGAAGGCGAGCGCCGGCTCGACGCCATGGTTCGCACCACTGACGGCTTCAAGATTGCCGAACTCGATCTCGAGCTGCGCGGCCCCGGCGAGTTTTTCGGAACCCGCCAGGCAGGCATGCCGAGTTTCCGCGTCGCCAGCCTGATTCGCGACCGTCAGTTACTCGAAGCCGCAAAACGCGAGGCCGCCGCCGTCCTCGCCGGTCCCAACGCAGAAATTACGCAGGAAGAAATTTCCCGCGCCCTCCGCTACATGCGCACCCGCTGGCAGAAAACTTATGGGCTGGTGGAAGTGGGATGATTCAACGCGGGGCACCCCATTCTTAGCGTTCTTTGCGGGACCGAGAGTTGGTTTTGCCCTCCGCCAATGGGATAATCATGGCCGAGTGAAAACCGAATCCAAAGCCGACGTTTTCCGCAAGCTGCCTTCAGTCGATGAGCTCTTACGCAGCCCCGAACTGGCTCCGCTCATCGCAGCCGAAGGCCGCGCGACAACGGCGGAAGCTGCGCGGGTAGTCTTGGCGAAGCTGCGCGCCGAGATCGCCGCGGGAGCGCTCGATTCAAAAGGCATCGAGATCGCCATTTCCGGCTTGCACCAAGCCGTGGAGCGCCAACTGCGGCAAGCCCTGAAATTTAATTTGCAGCCCGTGATTAACGCGACCGGCGTCATTTTGCACACCAACCTCGGCCGTGCCCCGCTTTCCGCCGCGGCGCTGGATCACGTTCGTGAAGTAGCAGGCGTGTACTCCAATCTCGAATTCGACCTCGAAGCCGGCGAACGCGGCAAGCGCGATGTGCATGTCGAGCGCCTGTTCCGTAAGCTCCTCGACCAAACAATCGATGTAGGCGCGGGCGTCCCCGCCCGTGCGGCCGAGCCCAAAACGCCATCGATCTCAACGATCGTTGTGAACAACAACGCGGCTGCGGTTTTGCTCGCCCTGAATACCCTGGCCGAAGGTGGCGAAGTCATTGTCTCCCGCGGGGAACTGGTCGAAATTGGCGGCTCGTTCCGCATTCCCGACGTGATGGCCAAGTCAAACGCTACGCTTCGTGAAGTAGGCACCACCAATCGCACCCGCATTCAGGATTACGATCAGGCCATCAACGAGAAGACGCGCCTATTGCTGCGCGTGCACCGCTCGAACTTCGAGATCACTGGTTTCACCGAGCAGCCTGACGTAGCCGATCTCATGGCACTCGCCCGCAAACGTGGTATCCCGCTGATGGAAGACCTCGGCAGTGGCGCGCTGTTCGATTTGCGGTCGATCGGTGTAAACGGCGAACCGAGTGTGCTCGACAGCCTCCATGCCGGCGTCGACGTGGTCAGCTACAGCGGCGACAAGCTTCTCGGAGGCCCGCAGGCGGGCATGCTCAGCGGACGCGGCGACCTGATCGCTCGCATGAGGTCGAATTCCCTCTTCCGCGCATTGCGCGTCGATAAGCTCACCTACGCCGCACTGGAAGCGACCCTGCTCGCCTACGTGAAGCATGATCATGACGCGATTCCCGCCTTGCGCATGATGCGAATCTCAAAAGAAAAAATCGGCCATCGTGCCGAAGAAGTCGCCGCGAAGATTCAATCGAATAAATGGGCAGCAGAGATTATTGACGGCGAATCCGTGATCGGCGGCGGTGCCGCGCCTTCAGCGACCTTGCCCACGCGCTTGATTGCGATCCGCTGCGATGGAATCAGCGCCAACGTACTTGCCACCCGGCTGAGAATGTCCGTTCCGCCGGTAATCGCCCGCGTCGAAGAAGGCCGCGTGCTGCTTGATCTGCGAACAGTTTTTCCGGAGCAGGACGAGTCGGTGATCCAGGCGCTGGTGCGCGTCACGGCCAGTTGAATCAAACACGAGGGCTTGCCCCACATACAAATCGCGACTCCCTCTCCGACCCTGCTAAACTTCTCACGATAAGCAGTCATCAGGAGGCGCCATGTCTTCACCCGTTTCGCAGAACCTCGCAAACCATGTTCGCTATGATCCGTTGTTCCACTTTTTCCTCTTGCCCGTATACCTTATTTCTTTGGTCGTCGCCGTGAACATGCTCGTGCACCACTGGGACCTGCACACGCTTTGGCTTGTGGTTATGCTCCTGGCTCTTGTGGTCACAAACTTCAAGACCCGGCTATACGCGCTGAAAGTGCAGGACCGCGTCATTCGTCTGGAGGAGCGGTTGCGGCTGGCCGCGCTGTTGCCCGAGTCCTTACGCGCGCAAATCCCCAAGCTCACCGAAAAGCAGCTGGTAGCGCTCCGCTTTGCCTCGGATGAGGAACTGCCAGCCCTGGCCCAGCGCGCCTTGTCGGAGAACCTTGAGCCTGCCGACATCAAGAAGGCGATCCGCAACTGGAGGCCGGACTACTGGCGGGTGTGATACTGGAACTATGATCGTCGGAACCGGAATCGATATCGCCGAAGTGCCGCGCATCGCCCAATCCATCGCCCGCTTTGGAGATCGCTTCCTGCGCCGCGTCTTCACCGAAGGAGAAATACGTTACTGCGAATCAAAAGCCAACCGCGCCGAGCGATATGCCGCGCGGTTCGCGGCGAAGGAAGCCGCCATGAAAGCCATCGGCACCGGCTGGAACCACGGAGTCGCCTGGCGTGACGTCGAGGTCAGCCGGATGCCGGGAGGACGTCCCACCATGCAGTTTCACGGCAAAGCGGCGGAGTTCGCCGCCAAACTGGGAGTGGTGCGCGTTTCCCTGTCCCTCACTCATACTAAGGAATACGCCATCGCCCAGGTGATTCTGGAAATCTGAGGAGCCGTTCCCCACGCCGTCTGCTAGACTGTCGCATTCCCCGGCAAACACCGAATGTCTTCCACCTGCGAGACAATCCGCGCTCAGCCCGAGTCGACAGCGGGTCTCCGCACGCCCACTGGCTTGCTTGTCGGAATCGCTCTTGCCAGCTTTTCGGCGCTGCTGCTTGAACTTGCGCTGACCCGGCTGTTTTCGGTTGTGCTTTTTTATCACTTCGCCTTCCTGGCAATTTCTATTGCACTACTGGGCATGGGCTCGGGTGGCGTGTTCGCGCATCTGGGCAGAAACTGGCTGGCGCGCGTTGAAACCCGCGACTTGCTGGCGTGGCTCTGCGTTGCGAACGCCGGGATCATCCCCCTGGTGCTGGAAATCGTTCTGCACGTGCCGGTTTCGCTGAGCCTGACCCGGGCAAATTTTCTCCACCTTACCGCAATCTATCTCGCCTCGGCGGTGCCCTTCTACCTCACGGGACTGGAATTCTCGATCATATTCGCGCGCGAATCCGAACACATTCCGCGTCTCTACGGATCGGACTTGGTGGGCGGCGCGCTGGCCTGCCTTGGGGTGGTTCCTTTGCTCAACTTCCTGGGCGGTCCCAACACCGTGTTGTTTGCGGCGGTGGTCGCTGCCTTGGCTGGCGCCGTATGGGCCGCCAGACCGGTTTTCCGTAACCTTGCCGCACTGCTCGTCCTGCTTCTGCTAACGCTGATTGCGGCCAACTATTCCGGCCGATGGATCGATATCACTTACGCCAAGGGCAAGCTGCGGGATCGCAGTTGGGTGGAGTTTGCGCGCTGGAATGCCATTTCCCGCGTGGAGGTGGACCGCCAAGGCGACGCCAAGGCGGTGGTAATTGACGCCGACGCTTCCACCTACATCATGAATGCCGACCTGAACCAGTGGTACGGCTCTGAGTGGGAATACGACTTGATGTCGGCGCCGCCGGCCCTGGCGAATGTGCTGCGGCCGCACGGAGATTACGCCATCATCGGCCCGGGCGGCGGCGTGGACGTGCTCCGCGCCCTGGCGAGCGGCAGCTCGAATGTGACGGGAATCGAAATTAATCCGATCATTGCCAACACCATCATGCGGGACCGCTATGCGGATTATTCCAATCATCTTTATCAGCGGCCGGATGTTCATATCTACGTCACCGATGGACGCTCGTTTGTGCGCAACGCCCGCCAGAACTTTGACGTGGTGCAGATGACCCTGGTGGACACCTGGGCTTCGACCGCTGCCGGCGCTTTTGCGCTCAGCGAGAACAGCCTCTACACCGCCGATGCCTTTCGCGAATACTTCGAGCACCTCAAGCCCGATGGCATGATTGCCATCACGCGCTGGGAATTCCGCGAGCCTCGCGAAGCGCTGCGAGTGGTTTCGGTGGCGATCGAAGCGCTGCATGAATTGGGGGTGGCAAATCCGGCGCGGAACTTTATCGTGGCGTCGCAAGGCGAATTGGACGAAGACGGCATTCCGGTCGTCGTGCTGGCCAAGAAAAGTGCGTTCACCTCAGAGGAAGAAGTTAAGGTACAGCAGCAGCTAAGAAAGTACCCAGAGTTAGCCGCCCTCTATCTTCCGTCGGCCCCGGCCGCGAACCCGTTTTCGGCGCTGATCACCGGCAACGACCCATACGCCTTTGCCCGGCAATATCCCTACAACGTGGCGCCCGTGCATGACGATGCGCCCTTCTTCTTCTTCACCCTGAAGCTTAGTCAGATCCTGCACCCTGAGGGATTGTCCGAAGGCATCGACTGGAAAGTGAATCTGGGAGTCGCGGTGCTGCTCATGGTGTTCCTGATTTCGCTGCTGGCCGTGCTTGCGTTTCTCGTGGTTCCGCTGGCCTTCAGCAGCGGACGCAGCCAGCGCCCGGCCCGCCTGCTTTATTTTGTGGCTGTGGGATTGGGGTACATTCTGGTTGAGATCGCGTTCATTCAGAGATTCGTTTTGTTTCTCGGGCACCCCACGTATGCCCTGACGGTCGTCGTATTTCTCCTTCTGCTTTCGAGCGGGGCGGGCAGCCTGGCTTCCCGCCGGTGGCTTTCGGCAATCCACAGAACATGGATTCCTCTGACCACGATTGTCGCCGTTCTCGCAACCTACGTCTGGATGTTGCCGCGGCTTTTGAACGCCCTCGTCGGACTCCCTTTTCCCGCCAAACTCCTGGTCAGCGCTGGGCTTCTGGTTCCTCTGGGCTTCGCCATGGGCATGCCCTTCCCCACCGGCCTGCGTGCGCTGGCAAACGCGCCGGTCCTTACTGCTCCCCAGTCCTTGAAGAACGTGGTCGAGTGGGCCTGGGCGGTGAATGCCGGATCCAGCGTGCTTGGCTCGGTTCTAGCCATGGTGATCGCCATCCAATACGGTTTGAACATAACCCTGGTTTGCGGCGCGTTGGCCTATCTGTTGGCAATCGTGCTGTTCCGGACACTCGAACCCGCCCGGGCTCGAAGTGATGCCCCCGCCAGCGGTCTGTTATGATGCTGGCATCTCAACCTTGACCACGCGGAGAATGTTTCCGATGACGCTGCCACGGAGAACCTGTGCCTAGCCAGAAACAGTTGAAGTGGTCTCAACTGAAAGTGGGTGTCATGGTGATTGCCGCCAGCATCACCCTGTGCATTCTGATCCTTTTGATGAGCGGCACCGGTGGCATCTTTACCCGCAAGATCACCCTGGTTTCCTACTTTGATAATGCTGGCGGAATGCGGCCAGGCGCGCCAGTCCGCTTGCAGGGTGTGGACATCGGCAACGTCACCGGGATCACTGTGGCTTCCGACCCCGCCCACAAGCTGACCCCGGTCAAAGTCACCATGAAGGTCATCACCCGGTACCATGCGAGTCTGCGTAAGGATTCAGTGACTACACTCTCCACCGCCGGCGTCCTGGGCGAGACCTATATTGATATCAACAGTTCGCAGGCTCGTGGCTTGGAGGCCCAGGACGGCGACGTGTTGGCCACCCAGGATACGCCCCAACTCGAAGACGTGGTCCGCGCCAGCCAAAGCACATTGCAGAACCTGGATGCGTTGGAGAAACGGGTAGACCGCATTCTGGCCTTCGTGGAAAGCGGACAAGGCTCGCTGGGCAAGGTGGTTTATGATCCCAGCCTTTACAACCGGCTCAATTCCACCGTCGCACAATTCCAGAGCTTGGTGAGTGACGTCTCCAACGGCAAAGGGAGCTTAGGCAAACTGCTGGTCGATGACACTCTCTACAAGAACGCGAACACCACGATCGATAAGCTGAATGCCGTCATCGACGATCTCAATGCCGGCAAAGGCACCGCCGGAAAACTCTTGAAGGATCCCACTCTTTACAACAACGCCAACGACACCATTGCCAACGTCAAGAAGCTTACCGACGACGTGAACGCCGGCAAGGGCGCGCTGGGTGTGCTGGCGCGAGATCAGCAATTCGCCGCCAAACTCCAAAACACCATGAACAAATTGTCGGACCTGACCGACAAGTTGAATTCAGGGCAAGGCACCATCGGCATGGCGCTGAATGATCCTTCGGCATACAAGAACGCCGATCAACTGATGGTGGAGAGCCGCGATCTGATCAAGGCGATCCGGGAAAATCCCAAGAAATACCTGACCATCCATCTCAAAATCTTCTAGTTCGTGTGGGGCGGACACTCCTGTCCGCCGCCTTTGACTTTGCTTTTGATGTTGGCCGAGAACCAGTCATTCGCTCCCGCCTGCCTGCTCGCCGTTGTACAATCTTCAGGTTCACACCCAGACATCCTGGAGGAATTATGACCTTCCGACGACTCGCAGTTTTCGTTCTGTTGTGCGCGGTTCCAATCCTGGCCCAATCTCCCGCTGCTTCGGACGAGCCCAAGGGCAATG
The DNA here is from genome assembly GCA_963758285.1 of Terriglobia bacterium. Classification (GTDB taxonomy): domain Bacteria; phylum Acidobacteriota; class Terriglobia; order Terriglobales; family Acidobacteriaceae; genus DASVWZ01. Next base: position 50,447 of record CAVWUT010000009.1, read on the forward strand.
TTCGCTTCAGTCCGGACATGCTGGACAAGAGCATTGACCCCTGCGTGAATTTCTACAACTACGCCTGCAGCAAGTGGCAGGCGCAGAACCCCATTCCCGGCGACCATCCGGCATGGGGCCGGTTCAATGAGCTGCAGGACCGCGGCGAATATATTGTGCGTGACATCCTGCAGAAGTACGCTGCAGACGATTCCCACCGCTCCACCGCCGAGCAGAAGATTGGCGACTACTATGAATCCTGCATGGACGAGAGCGCCATCGAGAGCGCCGGAGCGCGGCCGCTGGATAACGAACTGAAGGCCATCCATGGCCTCAAGTCCAAGCATGACCTCGCCCGGGAAGCAATCCGCCTGCAGCGCGAGGGCGCGAATGTTCTGTTCAGCTTCAGCTCCGACCAGGACTTCAAGGACGCCACTCAAGTGATCGCCGAGGCCGACCAGGGTGGGATGGGCCTGCCGGATCGCGACTACTACGTGAAGACCGACGCGAAGTCCGTCGAACTCCGCCAGCAGTATGTGCAACACGTGCAGAAGATGTTTGAGTTGCTCGGCGATTCTTCCGCCAAGGCCGCGGCGGAATCCAGGACCGTCATGAAGATTGAGACCCGCATGGCGCAAGGCGCGCTGGATCTGACCAGCCGCCGCGATCCCAATAAGGTCTATCACAAAATGGCGGTCAAGGATCTGGCGGCTCTGAGCCCCAGCTTCAATTGGACGGCATATCTCGAAGGAATCGGCGCGCCGCCTGCGGAATCCCTGAACGTGACTGAACCGGAATTCTTCAAAGAGCTGAGCCGGGAGCTGAAGGATACTTCCCTGGCGGACTGGAAGACCTACCTGCGCTGGCAGCTCGTGCATGCAGCCGCGCCCGTGCTGTCGTCGAAGTTCGTGAATGAGAATTTCAATTTCTTCGACAAGACACTTTCCGGGACGAAAGAACTTCCTCCCCGCTGGAAGCGCTGCGTGCGCTTTGCCAGCGGCGATTTAGGCGAGGCGATCGGGCAGAAATATGTCGATCTCACCTTTGGCGCTGAAGGGAAAGAGCGGACGCTGAAGATGGTTCAGTTGCTCGAGAAGGCTCTCAGTCAGGATATCGACGGCCTGAGCTGGATGGGCCCGGAAACCAGGAAACAGGCTCTGGTGAAACTGGCGGCCATCGGCAACCGGATCGGCTATCCCGACAAATGGCGCGACTACAGCAGTCTGAACATCGTTCGCAGCGACGCTCTGGGAAACTCTCTGCGATCCAACGAATTCGAATTCCAGCGGCAACTGAACAAGATCGGTAAGCCGGTGGATAAGAACGATTGGCCCTATCCGCCGATGACCGTCAACGCAACCTATAGCGCACAGCTGAACAACATCACCTTCCCCGCCGGAATCCTGCAGCCGCCGTTCTATGACAATCAGGCGGACGACGCCATGAACTTCGGCGGCATCGGCGCCGTCATCGGACACGAACTGACCCACGGATTCGATGACGAGGGAAGCCAGTTCGACGCCCAGGGCAATCTACGCGACTGGTGGACCGCGCAGGACAAGAAAGAGTTCGAGACCAGGACCGCCTGCGTTGCCGATCAGTACTCCAGCTACCCGGCAGTCGCCGACTTGAAGGTAAACGGAAAGCTGACTCTCGGAGAAAACGTGGCCGATAACGGTGGATTGCGAATCGCCTACATGGCGCTCCTCAGCTCGATTGCGGGGTCCGAGCCGGCGCCCGTCGACGGTCTGACGGCTGAGCAGCGTTTCTTCCTCGGCTGGGCCAACGTATGGTGCAACAACCGCACCGATGAATATGCCCGCATGGCGGTGACTGTCGACCCACACTCACCCGGCGAATGGAGGGTCAATGGCGCGGTCTCCAACATGCCTGAATTCCGGGAGGCCTACCACTGCAAGGCCGACGCTCCCATGGTGCGGCAGAACGCGTGCCGCGTGTGGTAAGGAGGGTCCGCAGTGTCGATAGTCTGCTGAATTTGTCCCGCCGGGCTCCGCTAAGCGGCCAGTCCTGCGGGACATATTGTCCCATCCGAATCGCCCACGCTGGCCCATCCATAATTCTCAATAACTTACCGGGATCCATGCCACTCTTTGGCATCCCTTACGGGGACAGAGTGTCCCGTCTGCTCGGTTCGCCGCTTAGCCTCAAGTAATTGAAAACAAATATCTTGGATGTTTTCATTTGGTCGCTGGATTGCCATGGTAACAGTGACTGAACCCTGAGCAGTGTCTCGAGGGTTGTCAAGCGACACAAAACTTATGACAAACATGGATTCAATGCAAACCACGCGAAGCCGGGCCGTCCGGCCTCGAAAACAGGTAAAACATGGGGCCGCTTGGGGCCGAGTTTTAGGTATCGTTCTGCTGGCCTCCTTCATCTTGCCGGCGCTGGCAACGAGCACAAAGACGCGCACCGCCTCCGGCTCAAAAACCGGCAGCCATTCCAAGTTCTCGAGCGATCTGCTGCCAGTGAGCACCAGCAATCCCCAAAGCATGACAACTGTGATCGTTCAGTTTCGTGCGATGCCGAACCAAGCCGCTTTGAAGAATTTCCAGAAGAGCAACGCAACTGCAAAATATCTGCTGCCGAGCATTCGTGCGGTCACCATGCGGATTCCGGTCAGTTTCCTCGCTGAGCTGGAGAAGGATCCTCGTGTCCTCTACGTCACGCCTGACCGCAAGGTGCAAATGAGCGCAACCATAAACGAGGCCTATGCCCCGGCGGTTGAAGCCAACGTGGCAGCGACCAACTTTCCTTCGTTGAACGGAGCTGGAGTTGGGGTTGCCATCATCGACAGTGGGGTTGCCGACCATGACGATCTGCACTCGGGCCCGGGCACTCCCAGCCGCGTGGTGTATGCCCAAAGCTTCGTCGCGGGTGACGCTACCACGCCTGACGAGTACGGTCACGGAACTCACGTGGCCGGGTTGATCGCCGGCACCGGCATCGACTCCGGCACGACAAACGGCTATGGGGCCAACTATGCCGGCATGGCTCCTGGAGCGAACATCATCAATCTGCGCGTGCTTGCTGTGAACGGATCAGGCACCGACAGCCAGGTGATCGCCGCCATCCAGCAAGCCATCACTCTACAGAGCACCTACAACATTCGTGTGATCAACTTGTCACTCGGGCGTCCCGTGTTTGAAAGCTACACCCTTGATCCGCTTTGCCAGGCGGTTGAGGCCGCCTGGAAAGCCGGCATCGTGGTGGTCGCCGCGGCCGGTAATGAGGGGCGCGACAACTCGCTGGGGACGCACGGTTGGGCCACCATCGGCGCTCCCGCCAATGATCCGGCCGTGATCACCGTGGGTGCGACCCGTACGATGGATACGGCAACCCGCGTCGACGATGCAATCGCCAGCTATAGCTCCAGGGGACCGACCCTGATCGATCACATCGCCAAGCCGGATATTGTTGCGCCGGGCAATCGCATCGTTTCTTTGCGGGTTGCGGGCAGCACGTTGGACACGAACTATCCGCAATTCGAGGTGGGACCGAATTCCGGAGTCAATCCCAAGTACTTCCGCCTGAGCGGCACCAGCATGGCCACTCCCGTGGTGAGCGGCGCCGTGGCTTTGATGGTACAGCAGGACCCCACTCTTACTCCTGACCAGGTGAAAGCACGATTGATGTTGAACGCCTGGAAAGGTTTTGGCCAATACTGCACCTCAACGGACGATTTCGGAAACCTGTATTCGAATCAGTACGACGTCTTCACGTATGGCGCCGGGTACCTGGACGTAAATGCGACCTTGAGCAGCACCGTGAAATCCTCGGGCGTCGCGCTTTCTCCTACGGCGGTTTATGACTCAGTGAACAAAGACGTCTACTTGGTAAACACCAATTCCGTGGTCTGGGGAACGTCGGTGGTCTGGGGCACTTCCGTGGTCTGGGGCACCTCCGTGGTCTGGGGTACGTCGGCCATTACTAGTAATTCCGTGGTTTGGGGCACCAGCGTGGTCTGGGGCACCAGTACGGTTGGTGGCTTCAGCGTTGTCTGGGGCACCAGCGGTGTGACCGGCAGCATGGAACCGCTCGCTACCGGCGACGATGGTGAAGACTAAGGAGAGGAGGAGAGCCCTACAGGAGACCACGACCATGACAAAGACTACGCCAACCAAAGCCAAGTGGATGATCGGAGCGGTGGCCCTTGCCAGTCTTTGCGCGCTGATGCTGGGCATCAGAGGACCTGTGAATCAGTCCGCGCCACAGTTCCTGCTTCTGCTCGCAGCCGCCATATTGACCTCCCGCTTCAAAGTGAAACTGCCCGGCATGTCGACCACAATGTCAGGAAATTTGCCGGTCATTCTTCTCGGGATTGTGCACCTGAGCCTGCTGGGCAGTCTATTGATTGCTGCAGCCGCGGGTGCGGCCCAGTGTCTAAACTCCGGCCCAAACAAGCCAAAGCCGGTGCAGTTGTTGTTTAACGCTTGCAACTTACTGAACGCCTCCGCGCTCGGCTATTGGGCGTTCCATTACAAGACCGTAGAGGCCGGTTTTGCCTCTCACATGCTGCCGCTGGTGCTGGCTGCTTTCGCCTACTTCGTGGCGAACACCACGCCGGTTGCCGGCATCATTTCGCTGACCGAAGGCGGGAAGGCTTTCAGCTTGTGGCACAAAGTCTTCCTGTGGACATTCCCCAACTATGTGATCGGAGCGGGAGTGGCCGCAATCACCTCCACCTTCGGCACAGCCCTGGGCTGGATCACAGGGGTTGCGCTGGTGGCGGTTCTGTTTGCCGTCTACAAATCGTACAAAACCTACGTCGCGCATTCCGGACAAGTAGAAACAAACACGATGGCCATGGCAGCTGGAAGGTAAATTGCCATCGCGTTCGATCAGGCACGCCGCGGCTAACCCGTCACGGCGTGCTTCTTCTTTTGGGGGTTGACCTACTGAACTTCCTGAAGATGGGAAGCAACATCGACTTGCTCGTGCGCATGGTAGCTGGATCGCACTAGCGGCCCCGATTCCACGTGCCGGAAGCCGAACCTCAGCGCTTCTGTCTTCATATAGTGGAACTCCTCCGGGGTGTAGAAGCGGGCGATCGGCAGATGATCCCGCGAAGGCCGCAGATACTGTCCCACGGTGAGAATGTCCACTCCGCGGCTTCCTAAGTCGCGGAAGACTTCCAGCAGTTCCTCCATCGACTCACCTAGGCCGACCATCACGCCCGATTTCGTCACCATCCCCGGGGAGAATTTCTTGGCATTCGCCAGCAAATCCAGCGTGCGCTCGTAGCGGGCGCCGGAGCGTACCGCCCGGTAGAGGCGCGGCACTGTCTCGGTATTGTGATTCAGTACGTCCGGCTTGGCATCGAGCACGATCCTGAGCGCCTCGTCCATTCCCTGGAAGTCCGGAATCAGCACCTCGATGCGGCAACCCGGCGTCAGTTCCCGGACTTGCCGGATCGTTTCGGCGAAGATCCGGGCACCGCCCAGATTGTCGTCGTCGCGGTTCACGCTGGTAATCACGGCGTGCTTCAATCCCAGGCTGGCAACCGCCTCGGCCACGCGCCGCGGCTCATCCCAGTCAATCGCCTCCGGTCGGCCCTTGGGCACGGCGCAGAAACCGCAGCGCCGGGTGCAAATGTCGCCCAGCAACATGAAGGTGGCAGTGCGGTGGTTCCAGCACTCGCCGATGTTCGGGCACTGTGCCGACTCGCAAACCGTGTGCAGGCCGAGCCCGCGCGCCAGTTTCTTGAGATTATGGAAATTCTCGCCAACCGGCCCTTTGGCTCGCAGCCAATCCGGCTTGGGCTGCCGGGCGGGAGAGGCCAAGTCGATGTGTATGAGTTGGGAAGCTGCCATTTCCGTCACTTAGATTCTATACGGCAGCCAGCCGATTCGCGAAGCCGCGCGCAGCGGTTTCGCCACTTGCCGCGCCCCATCACACGATCCGCCAGCCCAATCGAAGGCGTCATCCCGAAACTCGGCGTATTTCAGCCGAGTGAGGAGTCCAGCAGAATCGTGACTGGCCCCTCGTTCACCAGTTCAACCTGCATCATCTCCTGGAAGCGCCCGGTTTCGCATTGCAGGCCGGCTTCGCGGATGCGCCGGACGAAATCTTCGTAAAGCTCGCGAGCCCGCTCCGGACGCGCCGCGCCATCAAACGACGGCCGCTTGCCCCGCCGCACATCCCCGTAGAGGGTGAACTGCGAAACCGCCAGCACCGCACCTTTGATATCCGCAGCTGAAAGATTCATCTTCCCACCATCGTCTTCAAAAATGCGGAGTCCGACGATCTTCTCCGCAAGATAGGCAGCATCGGTTTCGGTGTCGGCCTGCCCCACCCCCAGCAGAACCAGCAATCCACGCCCAACCTTGCCGCGGACCTCGCCATTCACGCTCACCTGAGCGCGACTCACGCGTTGGACAACAGCCCGCATAAAGAAATCTTCTGCTTCCAATGGCTAAGGGCTGACAGCTGACAGCGATTTCGACCCTATCGCGAGTGGTCGATCCGTTGACGCCAAGCCTCAGCCGCATCTTGCCGGTTGGCCAGGCTGGCAATCTTAAAAGTGAGTTTAGCAGCATCTTTTCGCGTATAAGGCCCAAGGTCCATCCACTGTGTAGAGTGCTCCCCGACAAAATTGAACATGTCCTCGCCTGCGGCAAGCGCGAGATCGGTCTTGCCGTCCTGCCCATACGCGAACACCAGCGAATACATGATCATGTCCTTGTCAGCCAGAGCCGAGCTCAGAAAACTGTCGCCGCCCGAGAGCCCCGAGAAATGCGCGATTCTCTGATCGCACAATCCTATGGCGACCAGAAGCGTCTGCTCCATGTGATCCCAGCCTCGTTCGAGGGAGTACGTTTTGGCGAGTTCCTCATACTTTTGCGTAATCATAGGATCGTATTCATCGCCCGAGGCCTGCAGATCGTCGATCGTCCGTTGTGTGATCGCCAGCGCCTCGGGATAGCGCTGCATCTGACGCAGGCAGTCCACCATTAAGGTACGAGATGCCAGCAAGGAGGTTTTTTTCGTCTCTGTCAGGTGATCAGAGAACTGTTCCGCATCCCGGAACGCGGCTAGCCCGTCGTCCAGCCGATGGAACTGCACATCGGTTTGTCCTGCGTGAATTGCCGAATCAAACAGAAGCTTGTAAACACCCTCCGCTTCGGAGTCGCTCCCCGATGATTCATACGCACTCGCAATCTGCAGTCTGGCGTTTTTCAGCGATGCGTACTGATCATCGGTCAGTTCAGCAATGCTTCTTTCGGCTTCCTGGAGATTCGACAGCGCCACATTGTACTGTTTGCCCCGCACGGCTTTCGTGCCCACCTCGAGCAGAGAGCGGAATTTTTCATCGTTGGCCGACCGGAACTTCGCCTCCTGGCTCGCAACTTCCTTCCATGGTGCTGGCCCGGATGATACGAAATTGATGATGGCAGAGGCCGCCACAAGAATAAGCACGACGATCAACAATCTCACCAGACTTTTCATGGCGTGCTCAGGCCCTCCAGCGCCATAGCTCTGCACCTTGGTAACGCAACATGGATCCCTGTGAGTTCCGGGTCCACGCGCGCATGTTAGCATCTGCTCCAGGCAGAAATGGCGATGAACAGAGATCTGGAGAGTACTTTCGTTTAAGGCATGAAACGCAAAGGCTTGCCACCGGCAACGGCGATGAGGCTGCCCATCGTGATTCTCAGCCTGGTGATTCTGGCATCGGCGGGAGAAATCCTGTATTACTATCGCCTCCAGCGACGCGTCTTCATTCCTTCAGCCACAATTCCCCTGATCAAATGGACCAAGCCATTCGGCGATGCCGAAGGCTTCGTGACTTCGCCGGTATTGGGAAAAGATGGAGAGCTCTATCTCGCCAGCATACGTGGAGACGTGTATTCTCTCGATCCTTCAAGCGCAGTGCGATGGCAATATCACTTGCCAGAATTTGTTGCCGGCGGCTTGCTCCAGGACCGGGAAAATAATCTCTACGTCACAACCTTGACCGAAGTGTTTTCGCTCACACCCTCGGGACTGAAGCGCTGGGAGACCGCCTGCTCGCCAGCCAAGTCGTGGCAGGACGATCAAGGAGCAACATTCGACGGGAATGTTTTGTACACGGCATGTGGCAAGAATTTCTACGCCCTGAACAAGAACGATGGCCGCCAAATATGGACGCGGCCTGCGTTGGATAACGACTCCGCGCCCGTGATGTTGAACGACGGCATCCTTGCTTATGTGAGCGGCCAGCAGGCTTTTGCGGTTGACCGGGACGGAAAAACGCTTTGGACATATCCACGCGATTCAGCCGTGACCTATGACCCGCGGTTTGCAGGCAATTCCCCGCCAGAAATCTGGGTCGATACCCCGATTGCTGTGGGTTCGGACGAAACTCTCTACGTGGGTTCGCGGCTTAACGAACGTTTCGTCGCTCTGGATGCGCACGGAGTCATCAAATGGACTTTCAATGTTGGGAGTCAGGCATTTCGCACATCCCCGGTGATCGCATCCGACGGAACCGTCATCGCTGTAACCATGGGAGGTCTGCTCTATGAATTCACGCCGGACGGCTCCCTGAAGAAGAAATTGAAACTGTCGAATGCGCTCAATGTTCAGTTGTGCGCCCCTGTTCTTGGAAGCGACGGGACGATCTACTTGCTCGGGGAACAGAAACTAGTTGCATTGTCTCCGCAGGGCAAAATGCTGTGGGACCTGGCGCTGCCCGGGACGTTCGCTGGCTCCCCAGCCCTGGCTCCTGACGGAACTCTCTACGCTGCAACATTCCAGGGCACCGTCTATGCGGTACAGACAGCAAGTCACGGACTCATGCAAAGCGCCTGGCCAAAATATCAGCATGATTCATCAAATTCAGGCCGAGCCGAAGAGGTAAATTAACCAATGAAAACCTGCCTGAACGTGGACGTACAAACCAGAAGTGAGCGTTTTTCAACCTCCTGGATCTGCCTGTCGGTTCTCCTGAGCGCCAGTTTCTTGCTTGAGGGATGCCATCAAGCCGCCGATCCGCACTTGAAGGAGAATGTCGTCGGCAGCTGGGAAGAAGTGCGCGGCACCAACGAGACACTGCAATTCAATGCTGACGGGACTCTGATCATGAAAAGCCCGCGTGAGTTCCATAACTGTGTTTACGACTTTCCTGATTCCGAACACATCCGGCTGGATTGCTCGGTCCCGGGAGGGCCGAAATTCCCCCAGGTATGGAAAATTTCTGTGACCCCCGACCAGCTCCTGATCAGCGACGAACACGAGGTTGGCACCTACCGCAGAAAATGAAATTGCCGGTTCCCTCCATGCTTGGGAACGCGTGGCCCCAACACCCACGTTGGTAGGCGTACCCTCCGCCCGCCAAAGCTGACCTGCCAAATCCCCGCCTGCCGTTGACCGTGCTCGTTGCCAACAATTAGGATTCGTGAGGGATGCGCCCGATTTCATTTCCGATGGCCGGCTCTCCTTTACACTGATTCGTGCGTGCCAGTACACTACACGTTTCCGGGGGAAACTTCGAAAGGCAGGTTCGTTATGGCCGCGGCAGACAAATTAAAAGAGATCCACGAGAAGGTAAAACAAATTATCAGCGAGCAGTTGGGTGTCGATGAAAACGAGGTAACGCCCAGCGCCTCGTTCGTCGACGATTTGGGGGCGGATTCGTTGGATCAGGTCGAACTGGTGATGGCGCTCGAAGAAGAGTTCGATTTGGAAATTTCCGATGAAGACGCCGAAAAGATGCGCAGCGTGCAGGACGCCATCGATTACATCGACAAGCACGCCAAGGTCAGCAAATAATCACTGGGTACTGGGTCTGGGTGCCCCATTCTTTCGTTGGGGTGCCCCGGGTGCGGGTACCCCACTCTTTCGCGTTCTGTGCGAAAGGGTGGGACCAACCAGACACATTCATCGTCTTCAGAAAACGGAACCAAGGAGAACTCATGGCAGCGGTTGAGGAAAAGGTAAAGCAAATCATTGTGGAACAACTGGGAGTGGATGAAGCCGAGGTCACGACAAACGCTTCGTTCGTCGACGATCTCGGCGCTGACTCACTCGATACCGTCGAACTGGTCATGGCGTTCGAAGAAGCCTTCGAAATCGAGATCCCCGACGAAGACGCGGAGAAGATCCGCACCGTGCAGGATGCGGTCGACTACATCGGCAAGCACTCGAAAGGTGGCAAGTAGTTGCCGCGTCGGGTCGTGATTACCGGCATCGGCCTGATCTGCGGGTTGGGCAATACCACGGAAGAAACGTGGAGGAACCTGCTGGCAGGCAAGAGCGGAGTGGGCCGCATCACGCAATTCGATGCGGCGCCGTTCGCTTGTCAAATCGCCGCCGAAGTCCGCAATTTCGACCCCCTGCAATTCATCGAAAAAAAAGAAGTCAAGAAAATGGGCCGCTTCATCCATCTTGCCCTCGCAGCCTCGGATGAAGCCATCCGCACCTCCGGCCTGAAAATCACTCCGGAAAACGACGAGCGCGTCGGAGTTCACATCGGCTCCGGCATCGGAGGGTTCGACGTCATCGAACGCGAACACACCGCCTTGATGGAGGGCGGCCCGCGAAAGATTTCTCCGTTCTTCATTCCTGCCTCCATCATTAACCTCGCGGCGGGACACGTTTCCATGCGCTACGGCGCCAAGGGCCCCAATGAGGCAACGGCGACGGCCTGCACCACCAGCGCCCACTCCGTCGGAGATTCGTTCCGCATCATTCAGCACAACGACGCCAACGTCATGATTGCCGGCGGCGCCGAGGCGGCCATCACGCCCATGGGCGTGGGCGGGTTCGCCGCGATGCGCGCGCTTTCCACCCGCAATGACGCGCCCGAGAAGGCCAGCCGCCCCTGGGACAGCGATCGCGACGGCTTTGTGATGGGCGAGGGCGCCGGAATTCTGATACTGGAAGAGCTGGAATTCGCCCGCCATCGCGGAGCCCAAATCATCGCCGAAATCGTCGGCTACGGTATGAGTTCCGACGCCTACCACATCACCCAGCCTGCGCCGGAACACGAGGGCGGCTTCCGCGTCATGCGCAACGCGCTGCGCGACGCTGGCGTCAGCCCCGATGTGGTCGGCTATGTGAACGCGCACGGCACCTCGACTCCCATCGGCGATACGCTCGAGGCTCACGCCATCCGCAACTGTTTTCAGCGCAACGTTGCCGTCAGTTCCACCAAGTCGATGACCGGCCATCTGTTGGGCGGCGCGGGAGGCTTGGAAGCGGGAATTACCGTGCTCGCGCTGCGCGATCAGATTCTGCCGCCCACCATCAACCTCGACCACCAGGATCCCGATACTGCTGGCATGGACTTCGTTCCCAACCACGCCCGCAAGGCCGATGTGGAATACGCCATGTCGAATTCCTTCGGCTTCGGCGGCACCAACGGCGCGCTGTTGTTCCGCCGCTGGACCGAATAGGCCCCAAATGTACATGTGGGGATGGGCGCCCTCGCGATCCTGCCCTGAGCGAAGTCGAAGGGTCCAAGCGGCGCAACGCTCCGCATCGGCGGTCGCAGCCGACGTTCCTGTAAAGGTTTTAACCGTCCCAGTTGCCCGAATCCCCGCAGAACTTTCGACCGCCCCGCCGTTGGTCACCTCCAGTAACCACACTTTTGTACCCGTCTATTGTCCTTTTTCGCCTTTGCCAATGCCCCAAACCCCACGCCAGAATAGAAGTTCGCCGGACGCATCGGCAAAGACTATGGATAGAACCTCGGCAGTTGCTGTTTCCCCGATCCCCACCAGCAGAAAGGCTTCGGCTCGGGTTGCCCTCGTCGACCTGAAAGACCCCGCCCGCTCCCTTCTGGCCGAGTGTTTCCGGCAGTTTGGAGTGGAAACCAAGAATCTGGACGGCGATGCCGCCACGCGCCTGCAAAAAGAGAAATTTGAGGCTTGCGTGGTGAAAATGGCTCCCGGAGCTCAGCCGGTCATGGAGTCCGCCCGGATGTCGGCTTCCAACAGCCGCATTGTTCTGTTTGCAATTGGCGGCACGGCGCAGGAGGCGTTGCGCTATTCCAAGTATGGAATCAACGCCATTTTCCACGAGCCGCTGGAACGTCCTTCCGTCCTCAAGCTGGTGCGCGCCACCCAGCCGCTCGTACTGCACGAACTGCGCCGCTACGTGCGGATTCCGGTGATTACCGAAATTTCCGTTGCCGTCAGCGACGCCAGGAAGATTACCGCGACCAGCATCGAAATCAGCTGCGGCGGCATGTCCATGCGGACCGCGCAGGATGTCGCCAGCGGGCAAGCGGTCGAAATTTCCTTTTCATTGCTGACCCTGCCCAAGGCGCACGTTCGCGGAACCGTGACCTGGAAAAACCCGGGCAATAAGGCCTTCGGCGTCCGCTTTGATAACAGCGACGAGCGCCGGCTAAAAATCAAAGAGTGGATCGACGCCTACATCGAAGGCTAGCAGTCTGCCGCGTAAGCACGATTCGTTTCAGGGCATGCGTTCACGACCTGCTGAATAACCCTGATTTTGGGTGGCGCAGCGCTTGAAGCGCTGCGATAACTACTTTCTTATCAATACGCGCTTCAGCGCGTGACGGCGGGGTCGGACCCTCTGTTTCCGCAGCGCGGCTGACGCGGCCATCGACAATTCCCCCACGAAGTGTGGTTGAATTGCCACAGTCAGGTTCCCCAGCCAGGCTGTAAACTCCTAAGAAGAACCCAGATATCCAAAACTTCTGAAGCAAGAGCAAACAATCCGCGCTGCGGTGGAATGTGCTGGCGCCGGCTTGCACAGCGGAGCTCCGGTCGAGATGCGCATCCTGCCTGCACCGGCGGGATCGGGCATCGTTTTCCGCCGCGTTGATCTGGATGGCTTTGAAGTCGAAGCCAGCAGCCGCAACGTTGCCCGCGTCAGCTACGCCACCAGCTTGATGAAAAAGGGCGTCCTGATTTCCACCACCGAGCACCTGCTCTCCGCCTTTATTGGAACCGGCATCGACAATGCGATCGTTGAGCTCGACAATCTTGAGTTGCCCATCCTTGACGGCAGCGCGCAGCCCTTCGTCGAACTGATCGAAAAAGCCGGCATTCGCAAGCAGCGGCGCCCGCGAACCTACCTGCGAATCCGCCAGGAGCTCGAACTTCGGGAGGGTAACAAGTTCATCGCCATCTATCCAGCCGAGGGATACTCGGTCGAGTATTCAATCAACTTTCCGCATCCCCTGATTGGCAAGGAAACTTTCTGCCTCGACCTTAGCGACGGAAATTACTTCACCGAGATTGCGCCGGCCAGAACTTTCGGATTTCTGCATGAAGCCGACGCCATGCGCCGCCAAGGCCTGATTCGCGGAGCCTCGGCGGACAATGCCGTCGTGCTTACGCGGGATGGCATCATGAATCCGCCGCTGCGCTTCACGGATGAATTCGTACGCCACAAGGTACTCGACCTTATCGGTGACCTTGCGCTCGTCGGGAAACAGATCCTGGGAACGGTTGTGGCCGACCGTGCCGGACATGCCATGCACACCGCGCTGGTTTCGCGCCTGCTGCGGGACCACACCTTGTGGGAGGAAGTTTCGCTCGACCACGAAGCCCCTCCTCGGGCAATGGCCCTGGAAGCTGCACAAGGCGCGTGACGCGGACCCGGCCCAGTGTCAAGTTGCCGGAACCCGGCGCTACCGGTGCAAGGGCCCAGACCTCACAGCCTGCGGAGAACTCTGATCCGAGTTCGGATTTGAAGGGGCGCGGCTCCAGCCGCGCCGTGCGTCGTTGAAAGTGTGTCCGCGCTTTAGCGCCCGCGGTAAGCTCTATTAGGCCGGTGCCGCCTTCAATCCGCCGCCTGAGGCGTCGGATCATTCGGATCCCATAGGAACGACTCCTGCATCAACCGCTCCAACTCCGCTCGGGCGCTGGCGGTGAGCTGCGAAGCGAACTCCTTGGCAGCCTGCTGGCGCTCTGGGGTCAGGTTCGCGACCCGGACATCCAGCAGAGGCGCATCCTCCTCAAGCAGCCGGACCAGCCGCTGGGCGCGGTCGATCCTATTGTGTATAGACAGCATGTGAGTCTCCGCCGAGGATTGCCCACCAACAGCTTGACTGGCTCCGCAGCCCCGGACAAGTCTCAACCTGGATACCGCCCACTCCGGAATTGGCTGGAAACTTCCCCCCGAAAACCGGACACTGTAACTCGTGCGTAAAGCTGTTTATCTCTCGCTGGGCTCCAACGTCGGCGATCGCCGCGCGAATCTCCACGCCGCCATTGATCACCTGCGCGCGCTCGGCGAAGTAGCAGCGGTTTCTTCCTTCTACGAAACCGAGCCCGTTGAGTTGACCGCGCAACCCTGGTTTCTGAACTGCGCCGTCAAGCTGGAAACCGGGAAGATGCCGAGGCAATTGCTCGCGGCCATTCTCGCCATCGAGCAGCGGATGGGGCGGCGTCGCACGCTGAAAAAAGGCCCGCGCATCATCGACGTGGACATCGTTTTATTCGGATCTTCAGTGATTGAGCTGAAGGGTCTGACCATTCCGCATCCGGCGATGCAGCAGCGGCGCTTCGTGCTGGAGCCCCTCACGGAAATCGCGCCCGACATACGCCATCCCGTATTCAAGCAAACCATTCGCGAACTGCGGGACGCACTGCCGCCGGGCCAAGCGGTAAGAAAAATTTAGCCAGAAGAGCCTCTGATTAACTCGTCGATGTAGGCGCGTGATCCGAAGACAGTCTGACAAGCGCTGTTCGGTTGGCCGGATCAAGGCTAGTCCGGCAAAGGCTGGGGAGTTGGGGAACGAACCGAAGACTTCCGAGAACCTACTGCGATATCGAACTGGCCACTGAAGAGAAGACGTTGTTCGCGTTCGATCCGATCAAACGAACCGTGCCAATCACGATCACCAGTACAACGGCGAGCATCACTGCGTATTCGGCGATGTCCTGACCTTGCTCATCCTGCCAAAGTTGTCTCACCCACTTTGCCACACACCCTCCTTTGCAATCGCACCCTTTTCAAAGACACCAAAGGGCCGACTGCTTCTAGTCAAATCAGTCTAGGTTACGGGCAAGTCCGGGACAATAGCCTGCAGGTGTCTGCCTATGGCACGAAGGTGCTATATCTCTAGGCGATTGTTTTCAAGGGCAAGGACTGATTCACCGCAAATAGCGCCAATTCCAGCCGGGTCGACACCCCCAGCTTGTCGAAAATGTTGCTGAGGTGATGTTTCACCGTATCTTCGCTGATCTTGAAATACACCGCGATTTCCTTGTTGGCATACCCCGCCACCACGGCAGAGACAATTTCCAACTCCCGCGGGGTAAGGCCGAACTTCTTCTGCTTGGCTTCCTCTCCGCTGGACTGCACCAGCGTGCGGAGATACTGAACCAGATTGGAAACGCTTTCCCGCCCTACCCAGTATTCCCCGGACATCACACTGTGAATCGCCTTGAGCAGCAGTTGGGTAGCTGAGTCTTTCAGCACCACGCCGCGGGCGCCCAGTTGCAGCGCCTCGACGATCTGGGCTTTTTCCGCGGCAGCGGTCAGAAGGATCACGCGCACCCCGGTCGCGCCCGCGCCGGAACTCAGTTCGCGCAGCGCCTCCAGTCCGGGGTGGCGGGGCATCGCCAGATCCAAAAGCAGAATATCGGGCTTCAGGGTCCGGGCGAGCTTCACCGCTTCGGCCCCATCGCAGGCTTCCCCAATCACTTTCAGATCCGGTTCGGTTTCCAGAAGACGGCGCAAGCCATCGCGAAAAATCGGATGGTCATCGGCAATCACGATTCGTACTTGGGATCTTCGATTATCCATAGGCTGCTTCCCGCTGTTGCGGAATGGTAACCTCTAAACGCGACCCTTGTCCCGGATTTGATTCTACCGTGAGTTCCCCTTCAATTAAACGGACACGTTCCTTAATGACCAACGGCCCCTTGCCGATCGCGTCCAACTCCTCCTGGGAAAGCTTGCCGGAAAATGAGAACCCACTTCCGTCATCCTCGATCACCAGCTTCCAGCGGCTGTTCTGCGACCCGAAGCGCACCAGAACCTGTTTCGCCCGGCTGTGCTTGCGCACATTGACCAGGGCCTCCTGGACGATGCGGGCAATCTCGCGGCACACTTGCTGCGGCATGTCAAACTCTTCCAGTTCCGACAGGAACCGGGCCGTGATGCCGGTTTCCCGCTGGAAGCGTTCGACCGTGTCCGTCAGAAGTCCCAGAAGCCGTCTGGAATCCACATCCAGGGTCTTCATTTGCTGCATGAGTTCGCGCAGTTTGAGAACTTCTTCCCGAAGCAGCGCCTGGATTCTTCCCAGTTCCGGAGTCACCCGTTCCGGCTGGGTGGCTGACTGGCGCCGCAGCACGTCCACCTGCATCTCCACGGCAATCAGGGACTGCACCGCGCCATCGTGCAACTCGCGCGCAAAACGGGCTCTTTCGACTGCCCCGGCCCGCAATCGCAAACGCCGCAGAAGCAGCACATTGTATACCGCAGGGCCAGCCTGCCGCACCAGTTCTTGCAGAAAATGCAACTCCTCTTCCGTATTCCCGGCCAACGAAGGATCCAGCAGGAAAAGGCGTCCGGACCACTCCCGCCCAAGCACAAACGAGGCCGTGAGCGCACTGCGGAAGTCGTGTTTTCTGGCCAGGCGCTGGAAGAATTCCGGGTTGACAAGACTGATTGGCGCCCCTTGTTCGTTCAGACCGGCCAGGACGAATGGGTGGTCCAGGCCAGCCCGCCGGGCATAGCACACCGCTGCGGGCATTTCCCCCAGATAGGTTTTCTCATCGCTCGGGGACGGCTCTATCCAGCGAAACGGCATACTGGCGTCCTTCCGTTTCACTTCTGCCAGAAACACCCGCCGGCTGTGTCCCTCCTGTGAAGCGATCAGCAGGCTCTGACCTCCATAGGTCGAGAGCAGTTCGCCGGCGATTTCCTGCAGGGTTCCGGTGACTCCGGTTTCCACTCGGGCTTTCCCGACCGCCCGCGCAATCACCGCCATCTCGGCCCGCAGCTGCTTCTGTTGCTCGGCGAGGAATCCGAGCAGAAGGCCCAGCACTAGCAGGTAAATGGAGCGCATGAACAGCCGCCTCGGCTCGAAATCAGCGGTGTCAATCCGCAGCAGCGGCAGATGATGCGCCGCTAGCCCGCGATCCAGCCAGCGCGCGAGCCCAAGGTGAAAACTGAGGCTCTCAATCCAGAGCAGCAGCACCGCCGCGGCCGCCGTTCCGGTCGTTTCCCACAAGCCCCAGCGGTACGCAGCCGCCGCCAGCACAAACACAAAGAACAGGAAAAATGGATTGCTGGGACCCGCCGCAAACACCGAGATCAACGCCGGCCAGAGGATGTCGGCGCTGTGAACCAGCAGACGGAATGAGGGCGTTGACTGTTGCCGCCGCCGCAGGAAAATGATTATGTTGAGGCCCTGCGCAATATAGAAAGCCAGCAGAGCATACGCCCAAAGCGAATACCGGATCTCTCCCGGATCCATCCACACGGCGACCAGGGCGGAAATCGCCAGGAAAACCCGGGCGCTGGCCAGCCACCGCTCAGCCCGGCGGATTTCGCCGGGCCCCATCGGGGCCCGCAGTCTCGAAAGGAACCGGTCTCGAATCGCTCGCACTGGCAGCTAAACACGCCCGCAAAATAGAAGTTGCCTTGGATATTATGGCGAAAGCTGGCCTTAGAGCAAGCGGTGAGTTCTCTTGGCGCCGAAATCCAGCCTGCGCGGGGCTTCCATCCCGATTACCGAAGTAACTTTCCCAGGTTATGGTTGTGTCGAAGAATAACGGTGTGAGCCTCTCCCGGAGTTCGCGCTTGTGGATCTTCGGCGTCCTGGCGCTGGTGTGCGCCCAGGCGGTCGCATCGCTCACTCTGCCACGCGGTTTCTTTCTAGTGGTTCTCAGCGACCTCACCCAGTTCGTCCTGCTGGTTTCCGCAACCGCCGCCCTGGCTTTCAACGCCGTCAAGGCCCGCGGACGCACCCGCCTGTTCTGGACCCTGATGACCCTCGGAGTCGGGCTCTGGCTTGGCTATCAGTGTCTTTGGTCCTACATCGAGGTCTATTTGCGCCGGGACGTTCCCGATCCCTTCGGTGGAGACGTCGTTCTCTTCCTGCATTTGGTGCCGATGATGGCAGCGCTGACCGCGCAGCCTCACCGCGAGCAACCCGATCAACCCTCCCGCACAAGTTCGCTGGATTTCGCTTTGTTGGGGATTTGGTGGGTCTACCTTTACCTGCTCACTGTAATCCCCTGGCAATACATCTTTCACCAGGTGGCTCTCTACGACTTCAGCTTTAATACCCTCTATCTCACCGAGAAGATCGTCTTCCTCGCCGGCGTGGTGTTGCTCTGGATTCGCGCCCGCGGGCGGTGGAGGACCATCTATGCCAACTGGTTCGGAGCCAGCGTCGTCTATGCCTTCAGTTCCTATCTGGCCAACTGGGGTATCGCCAGGCATGTTTACTTTTCTGGCAGCATCTACGACGTTCCCTTGGCTGCTTCCATGGCGTGGGTGACGGTCACCGCGCTCATCTCCCTCGATGCTCCTGCTCAAAGGCCGCTGAAGGACCGGTCGACTACCCAGGCAATCTGGATTGCCCGACTCGGGATGCTCTGCATCCTCTCCTTGCCCCTGTTTGCAGGCTGGGACCTGTTCGACCGGTCGATGCCACACCCGGTGCGCGTATTCCGCCTGATAGTCACCATGGCCAGCATGCTGGTGATGTGCATCCTGGTATTTTTCAGGCAATTGCTGCTGGATCACGAACTGCTTCGCTTGTTGGCCACATCCCGGGACTCGCTGGAGAATCTCAAACGCGTCCAAACCCAGCTGGTGCAATCGGAAAAACTGGCAGCTCTGGGGCAGTTGGTGGGCGGAGCCGCGCACGAACTCAATAACCCGCTGGCCGCCATGATGGGATACACCGACATGCTTTCGGCAACCCCGCTGAGCACGGAGCAGCGGGCGCTCTCGCAAAAAATCGAACAGCAGGTTCGCCGCACTCGCACTCTGGTTGCCAGCCTGCTGAGCTTTGCCAAGCAACTCCCCGCCGAGAAAACGCTCCTGGATATAAATCCGCTGGTGCAGACCGCGGTCAAGCTCTGCCCGCCGCAGTTGCGCAGCGCGCACGTCAAGGTGTGCACCGAGCTGACCCCGGCCCTGCCCAAGGTGCTCGGCGACTCCAATCAACTTCTCCAGGTTTGCGTGCATATTTCCAACAACGCCTTGCACGCCATGGCGGAAAAAGGCGGCACCTTGACCGTCAGCACGCATTTGGAGAATGACACCGTGGTCGTGGAGTTTTCCGATGAAGGTCCCGGCATCCAGGCACCGGATCGCGTCTTCGATCCCTTCTACACCACTCGCCCCGTGGGCCAAGGCATTGGATTAGGCCTGAGCGCCTGCTACGGCATCATTCAGGACCACAAAGGTAGGATCATGTGCCAGAACCGCCCCCGCGGCGGCGCCACCTTCCGCATCGAACTGCCCTCAGCCAACAGCGCTGCCTCAGAAGACAGGCTGCAGAGGTCAACCGCCTCCGTTTGATTGATGTCTCTTCGCGCCACTACCCAGCCAGTTCCACGGTCTGCTTCAACTGACCGCAGGCCGCAAAGATATCCCGCCCGCGCGGACGTTCGAATGAACGCCGGAACTCCGGCGGCGATCAAGACTTGCTGGAATTTCTCCACGCGACCGTTCTCCGGCATGCGAAAATCGACTCCCGGCCCCGGATTCCACGCAATCAGATTGACCTTGGCGTGCATTCCCCGAACCAGTTCGGCAAGCTCGCTGGCATTCGCGGCCGAGTCGTTCACTCCGCCCAGCAGCACGTATTCAAACGTCAGCCGTTCCCGCACCCGCAGAGGAAATTCCCGAGCCGCCGACATCAGCTTTTCCAGATTCCACTTGCGGTTGATGGGCATGAGCTTGCTTCTCAGTTCGTCATTCGGCGCGTTCAGCGAAATCGCCAGCTTCGGCCGCACCGGCTCCGCGCCAAAATCCGCCAGCCTCGGCACAATCCCCGCGGTCGACACCGTCATCCGCGACTCCGGAATCCTGACGCCCTCAACCAACAGCCGCACGGCGTCCATCAGGTTGTCGTAATTCAGAAACGGCTCGCCCATGCCCATGAACACGATGTTCACCCGGTCCTGCGGCGGGTCCACCTGCTGGTCCTTCAGCACCGCGCAAACTTGACCGATAATTTCTCCTGCGCTCAGGTTACGCTTTACTCCCAGCAACGCCGTCAGACAAAACTTGCAATCGACCGCGCACCCAACCTGGCTCGAAACGCATATCGTGGCGCGGCCAAATTTCCGCACGGCAGCCCGCTCCACATCGTCCCCCGCCTCGCTGCCATCGCCCGCTTCCCCGTCATCACCCTCCGGCATCCACACCGTCTCCACTGTCTGTCCATCCGCCAATCCCAGAAGGTATCGAACAGTTCGATCGCTCGAAGCAAACTTCTTCTCGATTCGCGGCAGACCCACAACAAATCCCTTCTCAATAAGCTGCTGCCGAAGCTCCCGCCCGAAAGTTGAGATTTGCTCAATCTCCGTCACCCGGCTCTGATAGATCGCTTCAAACAACTGCCGGCCACGGTATAGGGGTTCGCCGAACTCCTCCAGCAGGTCTGTAAGTTGCTGAAGACTAAGGCCTAGCAATGCGAATTCTTTTTCACTTGTCATGCATCTAACTTGCGTACCGATATTAGTTGATTGTACGGGAACGCCAAGCCGGGCCGTGCGCGCTTCGCCAGAGCCGAAGTTGCAGGCATAAGCACCTTGTTTTGTATAACTTAGGTTAGGCTCACACAGTTCCTCTGTGGTGTGTAACAATAATCAGGAACAAAGCGGCAGCCAGCGTGCCTCCCTCCGGCCCTTTGGGAATTGAATTATGGTCGAAGAACTCCGCAACATTCATCGCGAGGTTTTACCCAACGGGCTAACCGTCATCACCGAGGAGATGCAGCACATCCGTTCGGTGAGTATCGGAATCTGGGTCAAAACCGGATCGCGCGATGAGGAACCCCAGTGGAATGGAATCTCCCATTTCATTGAGCACATGGTGTTCAAGGGAACCAAGCACCGCTCCGCCGAGGACATTGCCCGCCAGGTCGACTCCATCGGCGGTAACATGGACGCATTCACCGCCAAAGAATGTATCTGCTTCAACGTTAAGCTGCTCGACGAGCATCTTCCCATCGCCATGGATGTGCTCAGCGACCTGGTGCTCAATCCCGTCTTCGATGTCCAGGACATCACCCGCGAGCGCGGCGTCATCCTCGAAGAAATAAAAATGGACGAGGACAGTCCCGACTACTTGGTGCACGAAATCTTCACTCAGAATTTCTGGAAGGATCATCCGCTGGGCAAGCCGATCCTCGGAACCCGCGACACGGTAAAGAAATTCGAACGTGATCCGGTCGTCGGCTTCTACGGCCAGCGATTCGCGCCCAGCAATCTGATCATCTGCGCCGCCGGCCACCTGAAGCACAAGGAATTCGCCAGCCTTGCCGCCCGGCACTTCGAGCACATGAAGCCGGCCAAGAACGGCCTGCACAGCTCCACGCCCAAGATCGTGCCGCGCATCATCATGCGCAACAAAAAAGCGCTCGAGCAGGTGCAGATCTGCGTCGGCGTACCCTCGCATCCCATCGCTCACGAACGCCGTCATGCTTCCTACATTCTGAACACGCTTCTCGGCGGCGGCATGAGTTCGCGTCTTTTTCAGAACATCCGCGAGCGCCAGGGATTGGCCTACGCCATCTACAGCGATCTGAACCCTTATCGCGACACCGGCTGCCTCTCGGTCTATGCCGGCACTTCTCGCGAGTCCGCGGCTAAAGTGGTGCAGTGCATCGTCAACGAATTCCGTAATCTCAAGTCCCAGGACGTTCCGGACGAAGAACTCCGCCGCTGCAAGGACCAGCTCAAAGGCAGCCTGATGTTGTCGCTCGAATCCTCCACCGCCCGCATGTCCAACCTCGCCCGGCAGGAGATGTATTTCGACCGCTGCTACACCATGGACGAACTCTTGCAGAAAATCGAAGCCGTCAAGGCCGAAGACATCCGCGAACTGGCCAACGAATTCTTCCACACCGAATCCATAGCCGTAACCGTCCTGGGCAACCTGAACGGCCTGAAGCTAACCCGCGAACAACTAGCCTGCTAAGCGAGCTGTCCCGAAAAGTTCAGGACATAGGTTCCCGCTGTCATCCTGAGCAAAGCGAAGGATCTATGCATTGTGTTTGCGGCGGACGTTGGCTCGTCACCAACTTCGCCGCACTCACCCTCGCCCGACCCCTACCGATGCGTGCTCCATCCTTCGCGCACTGTGCGAAGGGTGGGATTCCAGAAGCGCCGAAAACGCAGGATTTTGATCTCCTTCATCCTAATTGACCATTTTGTCCATTTTAGCTACTATAGACAAAATGCGTTCCGTCTCCGCCACCGACGCCAAGCAGCGTCTAGCCGCGCTCCTCGACACGGCTCAGCGCGAACCGGTCGTCATCCGCCGCCAGAACCGCGATGTCGCCGTGATCATGTCCGCCGAAGAGTACGAGCGCATTCGCGGTATCAACAACGCGGAGCTTAAGCGTCTCTGCGACCGTGTCAGCGAGCAGGCAGCGGCGAGGGGCCTGACTGCCAAAATTCTCGCTGACATCTTGAAAGACTAATGCGCGTCCCGGAACGCGTTGTCGTTGACACCAATGTGCTCATCAGTGCTCTGCTGCGGTTCCCTTCCATTCCTGGTCAAGCCGTAAGCAAGGCTCTGGACAGTGGCGTCTTGCTGGTTTCTGACGCCACAATGGCGGAGTTGGCCGACGTTCTCGCTCGACCGGGATTTGATCACTATGTCAGGTTGGACGACCGCCGGCAGTTTCTCCGTCAGCTCGCCCGCACGGCAGAGTTCGTGCCAATTGTTAATCTCGTGCGCGAATGCCGCGATCCCAAAGACGACAAGTTTCTCGAAGTCGCTCTCAACGGGAACGCCGACGTGATCCTCACCGGCGACGCAGACTTGCTGAAGCTCCATAACTGGCGTGACATCGCAATCCTGTCGCCGGCAAAATATCTGAAGCGGTAATCTGTCCCGGATTCTGCCACTCCGCACCTTACGAAGGTGGATCTGGACGGGCTCGACGATTGACCCTCAGGCAAGTGAAGATGCTGGAGGCGGCGAAGAAGGACCAGTGGCCTTTATGTACTCCAAGAACATTTGCTCCGCAGTCTGCCGCTCTTGATCGAAACCGTAGTGATTCGCGATCAAGATCGTGGTGAGAAAGACCGCAATGTTGGAATGGCCGATTAGAGCCGTGATGTCTTGGTCGGAGAAGTTGGCTCCCACCTCGTTGCCGCTCCATCGCCTCCATAGTTGGGCATTACCCGAGTGCGTGAAACTATGGAGGATGCCCCGCACCTTCTTCAGGAAGTCCTCGAACAGGGATCCCAGGCCGAATTCCTTGTCAATCCTGGCCCCGTCCTTGTCGTAACTGACGTTGTACCGCCCCTTCCGGATCTTCTCCACATCCTGCCCCAGCCCTATCTTGACCACGTGGGCCTTCACTAGGGCCTCGACCAGTGGGCGCAGGAGCGCGGCCGCCGACGAGTAGTACTGGTACCGCAGCAGACACAGAATGCCCCGGCAGTAGTCGAAGATGAGCGACCAGTAGGTGACAAGGAGGTCGTCATTCTTCTCTCGGACTATAAGGGCCCCGGCCTTGGCCTTTTCGAATACCAAGTCCTCGAGCCCCTGGCCGAACCGCGTTGCTCGGTCAAGCTCGGTTTGCAGGTCCATAGTGTCGGGCCACCCTCCCTACTTGTTGGCGAATCCGGCGGCGCTCCCCTTGCCGTACCGGTACTCAGAGGGGACCAGCCCCAGCGCGATCCCGGCCCTTTCGAGCGGGCGCTTTATCGCGGACAGGTCCGTCCTGATGGCCAAGCCCAGGTCGTTGGCCTCGGCCACGTGGCCGTTAAGCCTTAGCTGGCACTCCAGCCGGACGAGGGACTCGAACTGCCTACCAACTTGGGAGGCGTCGATCTGGACTGACCCCCGACCCCACTGGTGGCCCTCCCAATAGCCCCAAGCCTCGTAAAACGCGCCGTGAAGGTCGCTCAGCTTCTTGGCGTCCCTCTCGTTCTTGAAGTGCCTCTCCCGCTGGGCGCGGTCCCTCCACAACTGTATGACAAGCAGCAAGGTCGCCGCGCCGTAAACAGACGTGGCAATCGCTGTCACCAAGTTCGAGTCAAGATAGGCTGCCATGTCCTCCACCTTTGACACCAATTCGATGCGGCAGAGCCGCAAAAGAACCGGAACTTCTAGCCGCGGCTTGTGGCACACGTGCCTCGGTGACATGCCTCCTTGACAAGGCCACACACCGAGCGCAGAATATCCAAAAGATATGTCATGTTGTGCTAAGTTATCTTTGAGGACGGCGCTCACGCCAGGCAGGCCGAGCGCATCGAGATCCCGCGCGGTGTGGAACCAAGGGCAGCCAGAAAACCGGGATCCAAGAGCCGCTAAGTCCCTCGCTTTCTAGATTATAGTATAACATCTTTATAATCTATATTTTGCGGCGATTAGTGCAGAAATAGAGCGAAAAAGGCATGAAAATGGCCGCCTCAACGATGTTTGTTTTCTAGACTTTACTAAGCACGAAAACGGCAAGCCGCTTGTTTTCTATAGTTTGAAAAAAGCGCCAAAAGAGGGGAGGGGGTATAAGGCCGGACTAAGCGCCCCTTCGCCTGCCAGCAGCTACTGCCCAGCCTGTGCCGGGTGTACACAGTTGGTGAACAAGAAGTGTCCGCCCCACACAATCCTTTCCGCCCCACCCCTGTGACACAAATCACAAGTTCCGGTGACTCCAGTCACGGCCCTAAGTTCATGCATTTTCTATCGTTACATGCAAGGGTGAGCGGCAAGTCCCCCGAGGTCCATACGGAAAGGTCGCAATCATGGCTCCGACAAATGGCAATGGTCAACATGGCGCGGGCGAAAGCAAAGCCCGTCTGATTTTCTGGGAAGTCACCAAGGGATGCAATCTACGCTGCATTCATTGCCGCGCCAGCGCCACCGAACTGAGTTCTCCGAACGACCTGCCCACGCACACCGCGCTGGGAATCATCGACCAGATTGCCGCGGACGCGAATCCCATCCTGGTGCTAAGCGGAGGCGAGCCTCTCTACCGCTCCGACATTTTCCAGTTGGCGCGTTACGCCACCGACAAGGGATTGCGCGTCGCGCTCGCCACCAACGGCACCATGGTGACCAAGGAAGTTGCACGCATGATTGTCGATTCCGGCGTAAAGCGCGTCTCCATCAGCCTGGACGGCGCCGATGCCGCGACCCACGACGCCTTTCGCGCCATTCCTGGAGCCTTTGACGCGGCCGTGCAAGGCCTGCGCAACTTGCAGGCGCTGGGCATGTCGACCCAAATCAATACCACCATCGCGCGCCACAACGCGCACCAGTTGCCCGATGTGCTGAAGCTGGCGAAGTTGCTGGGCGCCGATGCGCTGCACACTTTCCTGCTGGTTCCGGTAGGATGCGGCGTCGATATTGCCGCCGAGCAGATGGTTCCTCCCGAAGAATACGAGCGCATGCTGAACTGGTTCTACGATCGGTCGCTGGAGGGTGGGATCGAGCTGAAAGCCACCTGCGCTCCGCATTATTTCCGCGTGGTCCGGCAGCGCCGCGCCGCCGAACATCGTTCCGCAGAGGCTGCCGCAAACGCACACGCACCAGCCACGCAACCTTCGGGCCCTCCCCCCATTGGTCCCGCCGACATGATGATGCCCGGCTCGACCGGCATTCTGCTGAAGCCCCAAGGGACGGGACATCCCGGCAGCCAGCCTCGTGGCCAGCACACCGGCCATCCTTCAGGCCATCCCGGTGACATGAATGCGATGACCAAGGGCTGCCTGGCCGGCACCGGCGTTTGCTTCATCTCGCATGAAGGCGAAGTGTACCCCTGCGGATACTTGCCAGTGATAGCCGGCGATCTGCGCAAGCAGGACTTCGCCGATATCTGGAAAAATTCAGTGGTATTCAACGCCTTGCGCGACACCGGCAACCTCACCGGAAAATGCGGCTGCTGCGAATTCCGCAACATCTGCATGGGATGCCGCGCCCGCGCCTATGCCGCTTCCGGCGACTACCTGGCCGAGGAGCCGTTCTGCGTGTACGAGCCGCACACACCGAGTCTGAAGGCAAAGAAAGAAGAGCCTCTGGTCAAGATCGGCTAGCAGGCTGCCGGTTTACAATAATCGGCGTGCCGGAGACCAAAACCAGCGCAGCCACCACTCTTTCCCGGACCACGATTTTCTCCGGTCTCACCGAAAATGAGTTGAAATTTCTCGCGCAACACGCCGTGCTGCGGCGGTTCTCTCCCGGTGAACTTGTCTTCAGCGAGGGCGAGCCCTGTTCCGGAATGTACGTGGTGGAATCGGGACACGTGCGCATCTTCAAAAGCTCGGCGAATGGCCGCGAGCAGGTGCTGAACATCGAAGGCCCTGGAAGTTCCGTTGCCGAACTGCCGGTGTTCGACGGCGGCAATTATCCGGCTTCGGTGTCAGCTGTGGACGAAGCCGCTTTGCTGTTTGTGAGCAAACAGGATTTCCAGGCGCTGTGTCTGGCGCATCCGCAAGTCGCATTGAAGGTGCTGCGGGTGGTTGGAGCGCGCTTGCGCAAGCTCGTCGGAATTATCGAGGAGCTTTCATTCACCACAGTGCGTCACCGGCTGGCGTCGTTTCTGGTACGCCTGGCGCAGCAGGGAAAGCGCACCGCACAAGGTATTGAAGTGACACTGCCATCCAGCAACCAGGAACTGGCCGCCCAGATTGGAACCGTGCGCGAGCTGGTTTCGCGAAACCTCAGCCGGTTGCAGGCAGAAGGCCTGATCCGCTTGGAGGGCCGTTCCGTCGTCGTTCCTGACTTGAAGGCCCTCGAAGCGGTGCTGGCGAGCGCAGAATAGGCATCCCGCTCGCTCCGCCAGGCCCGATCATCCCGTCTCCCTGTGTTCTCCGTGACAAAAGTCATCGGCAAGTCTGCAGCCGTGCTTTAGTGTGGTTCTACAAGTGGCTGAAGCGGATCGCCGCTGGGAGGAATTCATGAACGCAGTGGATACAAAGACCGTGCGGGAACTGGCGATTGAGATTCCGGGAGCTACCCGGGTGTTCGAACGGCTCGGCATTGACTACTGTTGCGGCGGGCAGCAGCCGCTGGACGAGGCCTGCAAAACCGCAAATGTGACGATGGACGAGGTATTGAAGGCGCTTGACGACGCAGTCCAAACGCCGGCGACGGCCACCGAGGCTGAACCGCCGACCGGCTCGCTGGCGGAACTGATCAACCACATCGTGAAGACTCATCACAAGTTCACCCGCGAAGAAACCGCAAGACTGCGGGCGCTGCTCGACAAGGTGTGCGGAGTGCATGGCAAGAATCATCCCGAGCTGTTGTCGATACGAATAACTTTCCAGGCTCTGGCGGACGAACTTACCCTGCACCTTATGAAAGAGGAGCAAGTGCTGTTCCCGTACATTGTGCGGATGGAAGAGGCCCGGCTGCAACACGAGCCGGTGCTGCCGGCGCCGTTCGGAACGGTGCAGCATCCGATCCGTATGATGACCCAGGAGCACGACTCTGCCGGCGAAGCCCTGCGGCAAATCCGCAAAGCCAGCGATGGATTCAGTGTTCCCGTCGACGCCTGCATCAGCTATCAGGCGCTCTACCAGGCGCTGCAAGGGTTTGAGTCCGACCTGCACCAGCACATTCACAAAGAGAACAACATTCTGTTCCCGCGGGCGGTAGAAATGGAAAGCGCGGCGCAGGCCGCGTGGAAGGACTGATTCAGTCGGACCAGGATTGGATCGACTCTGAACCCGCCTTCCCGCGCCAATAGAACGCCGGTCGAACCTTGCGATTCGACCGGCTATTCGTTTCGACTCGACTCGCCTTTAATGCTTGGGCGGGACTTTCGCCTTGGGTTTTGCGGCGGCGTGCGGATGGTCCGGCACCGCCATCACTTTCGTCTCGTCGACCGGATGCGTGCCTTCTTCGGAGAACGTTCCGCCCGCCGGCACAATCCAGAACTCGTCGGTCATGGTGCCGCCGCTACCGGTGCGGGTTTCGATGCGGCTTGGGTCGATGCCCAGCTTGGCTTCGCCACTGGTGAGATAGGCTTTGGCATCCACCGCGCGTTCCGCCGCCAGGTTCGGCCGCTTCTCGTCCGGTTCCGCGTTGCCCACGATTACCAGCTTGTTATCCGCATTCTGCTGCAGGTTCTTGGCTACGTCGTCGAGTTTGCCTTTGCACTCATTGTCGACGCGCCACGGCTTCTTGATCTTCGCCATGTTCGCGAAGTCGCAGTCGGTCAACTTGCTGGCCTGCGGCGCCGGTGGCGGAGGCGGATTCTCAACCGTCACCTGCGTCGAAGCTTGGGTGTTCAGACCGCGCGAATCGGTACAAGTCGCGCTCACCGTGATTGGCCCTGCGGACGCGCCCGTGGTGTTCAGCGCCGCGCTGGTGCCGCTGCCGGAAACGCTGCCGCCACTGGCGGTCCAGTTGCTCACCGTCACCGGAACGCCGTCCGGGCTGGTGCAGCTACACGTTATGTTGGATGTGCCGCCTGCCTGCAGGCTGGCCGGGTTGGCGCTGCAACTCATGGTCGGCGGATTCCTCGGCGGTTCCTTCACCGTGAAGCTGGCGCTGCAAGTCGCCGTGCCATTCTTCTTGATCTTGGGGTCGCTTACGTTGGCGGTTACCGTGTAATTGCCACCCGCCATGCCATTGGTATCGATGCTGGCAGTGTTGTCCTTGCCAGTCACCTTGCCGCCGCTGCCCGTCCACGCGTAATTCAGCGTGTGCTTGGGATTGAAGTTGGTGGTGGCAACGTTGGCTGTGACCGGTTCTCCGACCATCACCTGCGAAGGCTGCACCGAGCAGGTCGCGGTCGGGATCGCGGTCGCCGGATAGCCAAAGTTCCAAACCAGGCCGGCTGCCAGCCGAGCGCCGTCCAGCGTGGACCGGCGCAGATCCGGGGATTGCGGTCCGACTATGTCGGAATAGTTGTGCCGCGCCCACACATAATCTGCTTCAAAGAGCCGTATGCTGAGAAACTTAACCACCGGCATGTCGATGCCGCCGCCTAGCACGGCTCCAATCCCGCTGTTCGGGGCCAAATTGGCGGGGCCACTGAGCCGGTTCCAACTCAGCAGGGTGTGTAGGAAAAAGTTGACGTTATCGGTTCTCCACATGAAACGCGGGCCCACTGATAGCAGCCCCTCATTGGTGAACTTGTCCGATCCCCAGTTCTTGCCATAATCCAAGGACAAGCCCAGCAAACGATTGAAGTTGTACGTTGCGTCGCCCACAACGCCGGAGCCAAGACCTGGCAGCGGCTGCGAGATGGGACTGCTCGGACTTCCCAACGGGGAGGGCACACTGCCTCCCGGATTCAGCCACTCATACCCGGTGAAAACATCGACTTTAGGAACCGGCTGGTCCTGCGCGAACGAAATCGCGGACAGCATCGCCATTGCCAGCAACAGCAGGATTCCACAGCGGAATTCACCTCTGCTGCACACTTTGAGATAGAAAGACATTTCGCCCTCCAGAACTTGGGGTTAACCGCAAATTTAGCTGCTCTCCTTCAAAGACTGGGAACATGCCACAAGAAAAATTGTTATGATGTCAGTGGTTCGGCCCAGGTTTCCAAAACGCGCGCACCTTCTTCGGCCAGTCGGATCGGATCAATCATCTTACCTGCTCACGGAGGTTCGAGTCTAGTCGGGTCGCTCCATGGAGTCTCATATTGATATGAAACCTCGGGAATTTTGGCTGCCTTCGCCGACGGAAAGGCCGGGGGAGCTTGCAGGATTCGAACTCCGCTCGAATTATGGGTGGGACCAACGCCTTTTATGAGCCAGGAAAAGGTACTGATCGTCGAAGATGAACAGAATGAGCGAACCGGGCTCGCGGAACTGGTGTCGTCCTGGGGGTACCGCGCCGAAACCGCCAAGGATGGTATGGAGGGCTTCGAGAAGATCAGCACTTGGACGCCATCCATCGTGGTCACGGACTTGAAGATGCCCCGTATGGGAGGTCTCGAACTGCTTGAGAGAATCGCCGGCGACAAAAAGACGATTGCCGTGATCGTGGTTACCGCCCAGGGCACGATCGACAGCGCGGTCAGCGCCATGCGCATGGGCGCTTACGATTACATCACCAAGCCCATCGACACCGACCGGCTGCGCACCATCCTGCAGAATGCTTCGAAACAGATCGGGGCCAACGTGCAGCTCGAAGTCAGCCGCCGCACCTTGCGCAACTGCGGAGTCATGGGCCAGCTGATCGGCTCGTCCAAGAAGATGCGCGACGTTTTCCACCTGGTCGAGATGGTTGCCCCCAGCACCGCTTCGGTGCTGATCACGGGCGCCAGCGGCACCGGCAAGGAGCTAGTGGCGCGCACCATCCATGAACGAAGCAATCGCGACAATAAGCCGTTTGTGGCGATCAATTGTGCCGCCATCCCGGAAACTCTGATCGAGAGCGAGATCTTCGGGCATGAAAAGGGCGCGTTCACCGGCGCCCTGGAACGCCGCACCGGCTGTTTTGAACTGGCCGAAGGGGGAACCATTCTGCTCGATGAAATTGGAGAAATGCCGGTGGCTACCCAGGCAAAACTGTTGCGCGTGCTGGAAGACCACAAGCTGCGCCGCCTGGGCAGCAAAGTCGAGACCACGGTCGACGTTCGCGTCCTGGCGGCCACCAACAAAGTCCCGGAGGAAGCGGTCGCCCGCGGCGAACTGCGCAATGATCTCTACTACCGCCTCAACGTTTTCAACATTCACATGCCGGCGTTGCGGGAGCACAAGGAAGACATCCCCGCTCTGGTGGAATTTCTGCTGAAAGAGATGAGCGCCAAGCACGGACGTCAAGTGGCAGCGGTCAGCGAAGCGGTGCTGAACCTGTTTCAAAACTACTCTTGGCCGGGAAATGTGCGCGAGCTGCGCAATACTTTGGAACGGGCCGTGATTGTCTGCGATGGTGCGGTCGTCGAAACCCGCCACCTGCCTCCGGGCTTCGGCCAAACCACCATGCGGCTTTCGTCCGAGGATCCGGACACGGTCCACGTCGGCGTGGGCACGACGGTGGAGCAGGCGGAGAAATTGCTGATCCTGAAGACCCTGGAGTCCACCGCCAACAACAAGACGCGGGCGGCGGAAATTCTGGGAATCAGCCTCAAGACTCTCCACAACAAACTGAAGGAGTACGGCAACACCGCGGCCGACGCCGCGCTGAAGGAAGAGTAGCTGCCTCGCGGCAGCAAAGCATCATCCGATTTCAAGAGTCAGGGTAGTGCGTCAGTTGAGCCAGCATGCGCCGAAGAACGCAAATCGTGCTTGCCATCACCTTCATGGTGGCGGTCCTGGTGTCGTTTTTTTCCTACCTGCACATTTCCCAGCTTCTGCGCCAGGACGTTACCGCCGCCCGCGAAACCGCTTCCACCCTGGCCTCGCAGCTTGCCTTCCTGGCCAATGACGCCACTCCCGACCTGACCAGCACCCGGACCAATACCAACGATCCGGCAGCGGTAAGCCGCGCCATCACCTATTACCTCAGCACCGATACGGATCTGAATGCGATGGTGCAATCGGTGGTTGGCAACTGGCCCATGGTCTATGACGCCGCCATCGTCAGCGCGGATGGCAAGGCTATTCTGCACTCCAATCCCGATCTCATCGGAAAGCTCGTCGCGGAACGTCCGGAATTGCAGCAGTTGCAGGACGCACGCTTTCGGCGGCAGCTGCGCATGGTCTATCACCCGCCCACGGTGTATGAAGTTCGCATGCCCCTGGAGCTGAACGGCGCTCCTTTCGGCAGCGTGCGGCTGGGAATCTCCACCGTCTTTCTGCAAAACGAACTCACCCCGCGTCTGCGTCATGAGGTCATCTTTTCTTCCATCGCGGTCCTGCTCTCCCTCGTTTTGGCTGCCGGATTATCCCGGATTGCCCTCGGCCCCCTGGAGCACCTCAGCCATACCCTTGACATCGTCAGCAGCGGCGACGCCGACGCGGTCGAGGAACCGGAGGCCGGCAAAGATGAGTACGGCCTGGTCACGCTCAAGATCGCCCATCTCGGCCGCCAGATGCGGGATACCCGCGAGATTTTCTCGGCTTTGAAAGACAACGTCGATCAGATCATGGCGAACTTGCAGGATGGCCTGATGCTGTTCACCCCGGATTCGCGCGTTGTGCTGGTCAGCGCATCGGTAGAACGGTTCCTTGGCCGCCCCCGGCACGAACTGCTCGGTCACACCGTGAAGGAACTGTTCTCCCCTGATTCCGCCCTGGGTGCGCTGGTGCTCGATAGTTTTCAGCTGCGCCATGCCATCGCCCAGCGGGAAGTGGAAGCGGCCAGCGGAAAGCGCATCCATCTCTCCCTCGACTTCATCCAGGAGCGCGGCACTCCCATCGGCGCCCTTCTGACTTTCCGAGACGCGGAATCGGTGCGGCGCATCGGCGATGAGATCGAGACCTCGCGCCGTATGTCGGCCAGCGGACGCATCACCCGTGGCGTGGCCCACGAAGTCAAGAACCCGATCAATGCCATCGTGCTGCATCTGCAGTTGCTGCAAAACAAGCTGCAGGAGATCGACCCGGACACGCGCCGCCACATGGAGATCATCGGCGACGAGATCCATCGCCTCGATCGAGTGGTGCAAATCCTCGTGGAATTTGCCCGGCCCCGCGATCTGCTCTTGGAAGAAATCGATCTCCGGCGGTTGTTGGAGGACGTTGTTGTCCTCGCCCAACCGGACGCCGAGCAGCACGGAGTGACCATCGCGCGCGCTTTTCCTTCCGAGCCGCTGCGCGTCCGAGTGGATACCGACTTTATAAAGCAAGCGATGCTCAACGTGGTGCTGAATGGCGTCCAGGCCATGCCGGACGGCGGTACTCTCACCATCGCTGCGCACCGTCACGATGACGACATTGTTACGGAGATTCGCGATCAGGGCGTCGGGATTCCTCCTGAGGTTCAGGAAAAGATCTTCGAACTCTATTTCACAACCAAGAAGGACGGTAGCGGCATCGGGTTGGCCCAAGCTTACCAGATACTGCAATGGCACTATGGTTCGATCGATTTTGAATCGGCTCCCGGAAAAGGCACGACGTTTCGCCTGCGGCTGCCTGCGCTGGAACCTGGATCTGCCGCAAACGGACTGGCCGCAGCTCAAACGCTCAGCACATCGGCAACGGTTGCGGATCGCGGTGATTGACTTTGCCTGCAGGACACGAGTTATGACGTTCGCCACAATACTGCTGAGCTTCGCGCTTCTGTCGAGCGCCGATATGCCCGCCCCGGCCCAAGCCGCGTGGCGGGCGGCTCAGTCTGGGCAGACTACCCAGCCTGCCGAACACTCCGCAACAGCCGACCAAGCCAATCCGGCGCAATCGGCCGTCCAACCCGCCGCCGCTCCTTGCGCCACCGGCACGCAGGCTCCCGCGGATCACCAGGCGCCTTGCAAAACCTCCAGCCACAAGAAACATCACCCTCACACCACGGCCTCTGATTCCGGGGCTGGGCCATCGAAGACCATTGTGCGCCACGGGAGCACCAGCGACCCCAACGTCCGGCTCGGGCCGGGAGGCAGCCCACAACAAGCAAAGCAGTCGCAAACCACCGCCCAACTGCTGGCCACCACCAGTATCAATCTCACCCGGCTCGGGGGCCGCACCCTCAGTTCCGATCAGCAGGGAACCGTGGATCAGGTCAAGCGCTACATGGACCAATCCAAAGCCGCAGCCAGCGCTGGAGATGTTCAACGCGCTTATAATCTCGCCCTGAAGGCCAACTTGCTTTCCGCCGAGCTGGTTGGACGCTGAGGACAAAGACAAATTGCCGGCCACTCCTGGCTTATCGAACTCCTTACCGACAGCAAACTCCGCACTCGCTGTCCGCCGCTTCCGCAGTTCGGTATTCTTCATCGTTCTGGTCGCATTTGCTATCCGCCTGGCCGTCATCCTCATCGGCCACACCTACCGGATCACGCCGCGCCGTGACCATTTTCAGTTCGGATGGGAAATGGGCCGCCTGGCGCGCTCCATCGCGCTGGGTCAGGGCTTCAGTTCACCCACCGACTTGACGACCGGCCCCAGCGCCTGGGCAGCGCCGGTGTATCCCTATATTCTCGCGGGGATTTTCAAGCTGTCCGGAATCTACACGCCGGCATCGGCATTGGTCATTCTCACCTTCAACAGCGTATTCGCCGCGCTGACCTGCCTCACCCTCTACAGGATTGCGGAACGCATGTACGGCGTCTCAGTCGCTCGCGGCAGTGCCTGGACTTGGGCCGTCTTTCCTTACGCCATCTACTGGCCGACCCGCGTAGTGTGGGAAACCAGCTTCACCGCTTTTCTGCTCAGCCTGGCGTTGCTGCTCACTCTGCGCATGGCCGACGACCCTCCGCGCTGGCGCGCCTGGATCGGCTTCGGCCTGCTCTGGGGACTCATCATCCTGACCAACACCGCCGTCGTCAGCATGATGCCCTTCTGCCTGTTGTGGCTGATCTACCACCGTCCAAAGCGGCCGCAGTTGACCGGTGCGGCGCTAAGCGTTTTCATCGCGCTCCTGGTCGCAACCCCGTGGCTGGTTCGCAACCACCAAGTCTTCGGCAAATTCATCTTCATCCGCGACAATCTCCCGCTCGAGATGTACGAGGCCAACAACGATCAGTCCCAGGGCCTATGGACACGGAACGAGCATCCCGGCAACGATCCCGAAGCCATGCGGCGTTTTCAGGAACTCGGCGAACTTGGCTTCATGGCGGAGAAAAAAGAGCAGGTCCGCCAGTTCATCCGCGAGCATCCCGGACGCTTTCTCGAATTCACGCTGGAGCGCGCTGCCTACTTCTGGATCGCGCCTCCGCAAGCCACCATCGTTGCCGGCTACGATCTCATGATCTCCCGCCACGTGAACTTCGCGCTGGCAGCCGCGTTTGCCTTCGCGGGTCTATGGCTGACACTTCGTAACCGCACGCCCGGAGGTTTTCTGCTGGCGTGCTTCCTGCTGATCTATCCGCTGCCTTATTACCTGGTGAACCCGTTCGTCCGCTACAAGCACCCCATCGAACCGGAGATGATCCTTCTCGCCGTCTACCTTTTTTGCGAAGCAAGTCGAGTGCAAATCCACTGGCCAAAGCGCACAGTCCAGACACCCTAGCGCGGATTCAAATTGCTCGCGTGGGGACAACCGAAAGCATGTCCGCGCTTTTACCGCCCGCAGTGAGCTTTTCTTGCGTGGGGTGCTCAGCGTCCTTCAGCGTAGCGACAGCTGTTCGCCTTGTCCCTCTGCCGCTTTTTCGAAAAGCCCTGAAATCAGGGTATACCCCCTCCCCCCGGTCTAGCGGAATCATGATGTTACGGACTTTTCGCCCGCAAAATCTAGAGCCTATTGGGGTTAGAGGTAAAATCTAGATTCTTAACGAGTTATACATCATAACCCTACGTTCTCTACGGGATATACGTCTATGATGACGGTTTGTCGGGCTGGGGT
Source organism: Terriglobia bacterium (assembly GCA_963758285.1). GTDB lineage: Bacteria > Acidobacteriota > Terriglobia > Terriglobales > Acidobacteriaceae > DASVWZ01. The sequence continues at coordinate 85,910 of CAVWUT010000009.1, forward strand.
CCCGGCCGTCCCGGGCCCGCTGTTGCCTCCTTAGCCTCGGTCTCGCCGATAAGGTGAGATTCGAGGTATACCCCCTCCCCACCGGTCTAGTGGAATCATGATGTTACGGGCTTTTCGTCCGCAAAATCTAGAGCCTATTGGGGTTAGAGGTAAAATCTAGATTCTTAACGAGTTATACATGTATTTTTAATGTTTTCCATGAGATATACATCGAGGATGTCAGTTTGCCGGTCCGGGTGTCAAGGAAAAAGCGAAGCGGGGACGTGGACCGCCGGCAGGATCAAAATTGGGGAATGTCAGAGGGTCCGCGGGCTTCCTCCACTGAGGGCGAAACCGGGCTTGAGTGGGCCGCGCGCCCGGCTCTACTAGCTTAGCTGCGCTGGCGTAATTAGGTTTTTCTGCTCGACGTACTGTTCACCGCGCCGCGTGATGAGGTAGCGCGATCCGTCGAAATGCGCGTAGTCCTTCTCGTCCACCAGCGTATCTAGTGTGCGTCGCAAATTGGCTCGCATGGGAGGGCGTGCCCACTTCTCCAGTTCATCGTACGTTGCGCCGTCCTCACCCCGCTGGTAAAGCAACACCGAGCAGTGATCGCTGACGCCCAACTTCGGATTGAGTACTTTCAGAAAGCCGTTGAACTCCTGAACGATCGGCGCGACACGCTTGACGATGCCATCGACCATTTTCGATGCGGTATTCGCTGGCACATTGTGATAGAGCCGAATGAACTCGGCAAGCACCCAGTCAATGACAGTGACCACAAGCGTGGCGTCCTGTAGATTTGGATCAATGCCGTCGCTCAGGTGAGCCGTGTCGCGCTTATTGCGAATGTCGTAAACGAGGCGCAGGGAGCGCGGGATATGCAGGCGAACGGCGTCATTAAACTTGGAGCCGTCCAACTGCGATAGCTTGAATATTAGGTCGTCCGTCTTCGGTAGTGTCTTGTTTAGGGGGGTATGCTTACCCTCCGTAATGTTTTGTAGAAGGCGAAATGCCGCCTCACAGAACCGTCCGCCCTCCACAGCGGAGAGCCGGAGGCCGCCGAGGTAGAAGTTGCGCTTTGCTTCCGCGTGAGCGTCGAGCAGCTCCTTCACGAGCGTCGCGTCGAGCTGCGAGGCAAGTTGTGTCTCAATTGTGGCACGCACGTGTTATGCCTTCTTAGCCCTCTTCTTTCTCCCTTTCTTGCCACCCCGCCCGCCTTTAGCGGCGGCTTCGACGGCCTTAACCGCCGCCTGATCCGGCAGCGCGTTTACGACATCTTCGCCAAGCGTGGTCAGCTGCTTCTCGCGGGGGCCGCGATTCGAGAGGTATTTGGCTGCCCGAGTGGCGTTATCGAGGGCACGAGTTATGTTGACGTTTGAGCCCCCCGAATCGGTGTGCGCCGTCGAGATAGCCTTCGACGTGAATCCCTGCTGTCCGGTGGTCTGAACAAGGTAATAGCCAAGACATGCGACACGCTGTACGTCCGTGGTTGGTTTCTTGAGGCGAATGAAAGCCCGTGGGTCTTTCCTCGTGATCGCCGTTTGCACGTCTGCCGTTGTAGCTGTCCCAGCCGGCGGAGCCGCTGCCGCAGCGCTCGTATTCGCGGCGCCAGCTTGGCCGCCCCCGGCAGCGGCCTGGATGGGTCAAAGTGTACTTGCTCGCGGCTGACTGCAGTACCCAATTGCGGTCCGCGTCGTTAAGGGGCTCAAGTGCCGTAACGACTGCGACTAACGCCCCAGTTGCATCATCCTTCTTCGTCGCCATCTGACACACTCCCGCTATGTTGTACACATATATAAACAATAGCTAAGGTGTAGTCAATTTGCAGCACAAGATGATATTAGGGACCGGCGGCCCGCTCAAGCCTAGTTTTGGCCTGAGTGGGGATGTTCGGATATCCCCAACTCTGTGATCCCGACCCGGACAGATCGCGGCAGCGCGATGGACGCGGTGTCGTGACGTCAACGGACCATCGGGGACGCTGCAGATCGAGTCGGAATGGTCGGCAGGAAAACGCGAAAACGGGCGGCGGCAAGACTCTGTATGAGAGTGGAACTGCCCCACTCAAGCCAAAACCGGGCTTGAATTGATTGGATAAGAGCGAAGGCTCGATCGAACCGGTAGTCTTACGGTTGAGGACCAAAAGGCTTCTCGGAAAGGAAGGAGCCTTCGCATGATGATTATAGGATGTGATTTCCATCCCAGCTGGCAACAAATTGCGTGGTTGGACAGCGAGACTGGAGAAACCGGGGAGCGGAAACTGGTGCACGCCAGCGGCGAGGCCAAGCAGTTCTATCAGCAACTAGCGGGGCCGGCGTTGATTGGCATGGAGGCCACAGGCAACAGCCAGTGGTTCATTGAGATGGTGCAGGAGATGGGGCACGAGATCTGGATTGGGGATGCGGCCGCGATCCGGGCCAGTTACGTGCGCAAGCAGAAGACCGACAAGCGGGATGCGGGCCACATTTTGAAACTGGTGGTGGAGGGGCGTTTTCCGCGGCTGTGGACGCCGGATGCGGAGCAGCGCGACTTGCGGCAGCTGGTGCTGCATCGGCACAAGCTGGTGGAGATTCGCAGCCGAGTCAAAAACGAACTGCAACACCTTTCTCTGAATAAGGGAATGCAGAAGAAGCGCGCGCTGTGGAGCCAGGCCGGACAGCAGTTGCTGCGCGAGCTGCCGTTAAAACCGTGGGCATCGTGCCGTAGGGAGGACTTACTGGGGCTGCTGGCGATGTTGGACCAGCAGGTCGGGAAGCTGGATCAGGCGGTGCAGCGGGCGGCCGAGCAACATCCGCAGGCCAGGTTGCTGATGACGCAACCGGGAGTGGGTCCGAACACGGCGCTGGCGTTCGTGCTGACGATCGGCGAGGTAAGCCGGTTTGCACGAGGCAAGCAAGTGGCGAGCTATCTGGGGCTGATTCCGCGCGAGGAAAGTTCGGGCGGGAGACAGAAGCTGGGGGCGATCACCAAGCAAGGCAATCGACTGGTGCGCTCGTTGCTGGTGGAGGCGGCGCAGATCGCGGTGCGCTTCGACCCCGGAATGAAGAAGCAGTATTTGCATCGCTGTCACCAGAAGCCGAAGGGAGTGGCGAAGGTGGCGGCGGCACGCAAGTTAGCGGTACGACTCTACTGGATGCTGCGCACGCAAACAGCGTATCCAGAGATCGTTCGCATCGAGAGCAGCCCGCGCGGGTGGCCCTGGTCGGCGCAAGCTAGACCGATGAATTGATTGGGCGCTCTCGCATCCCGTAAAGACGGGATGTTCGCATAGAAGAATCATGGTCGATGTTGTGGCCGAATCGATGGTTGGTGGAACGATCTTCCACCGGGAAGTGATTCCGCGTGAGATTTCCAGAGCCTTGGTCCTCAACCTCTCTGGCAAAGCAAACGGTGATAAAAACACCGCCGGGAGAAGTTTGCCCTTGACACAGCCTTCACTCTTATCGAGGGCCACTCGCAGCTCCACCCCGCCAAGCCCGAAACAGGAAATAACTCGCACCGATCGTTCATTGATTGTTCATTCCCCCTTGACCCGACCTTCATGGCGACCCAATCATGGAATTAGGCATCCAAGATCAGGCAACTGAAAGGATCACAGTGTTCTCCGGCCGCTTCACTCACGCCACGGTTCGCGCCCTGGACTGGCTCGGCGATCGCACGCTTCCCCAGCGTGAGGGACCAGCCCACCAGCGCACCGGGCGCCGCGGAGAAGAGGCCGCCTATTTCTATCTCCGCCGCCGGGGATATGTCATGGTCGCGCGTAATTTCCGTTCCCCTCAACATCGTGGCGAGATCGACCTCATTGGCTGGGACAAGGACGTGCTGTGTTTTGTGGAGGTTAAGACTCGCACCACCCGCGACGTGAAGCCGGCGGAAGCCGCCGTAGACCGGGACAAGCAGCGATCCCTGGCCGTCGTCGCCAGAGATTACCTTCGCCACCTGGCACCGACGTGCCAGTGGCGTTTCGACGTGGTAACGGTGTATTATGAGACTCGCTCCAGCCAGCCCTTATTCGAGCTGTTCCGGAATGCCTTCCCCGTGGCGTACAATACGGAGTTTTGAGTTGTTGATGGCGAAAGGATTCAGTGCTTGCCTGAGCTGAGAAAAGATCCCATCGTAGGCCGGTGGGTGATTATCTCCACCGACCGTGCCAAGCGTCCCACCGACTTCACTCGCGATGCCGTCAGGATCAAGGGCGGCTTTTGCCCCTTCTGTTACGGCAATGAGAACAAAACGCCCCCCGAGATCCAGGCCTACCGTCCCAACTCCAATGGCGGGTCGCCGCCTCAGCGCGATACCCCGGGATGGACGGTGCGGGTGGTGCCGAACAAGTTCCCCGCCTTGGGAATTGAGGGCAGCCTGAACCGGCAGGCTGAGGGTATGTTCGACCGCATGAACGGCATCGGGGCGCATGAGGTCATCATCGAGACCCCGGATCACAACGCCACTCTGGCGAGTATGCCAACCAAGCGAATCGAAGACGTCCTGTGGACTTTCCGCGACCGCATTCTGGATTTGAAAAAAGACCGGCGATTCAAGTACATCCTGCTTTTCAAGAACCACGGCGAAGCTGCCGGGGCGTCGTTGGAACATGCCCATTCGCAACTCATCGCACTGCCCATTCTGCCCAAGTACGTGGTGGAAGAGCTGGAAGGCGCCAAGCAATACTTTATTTACAAAGAGCGGTGCGTCTTCTGTGACATCATTCGGCAGGAGTCCGAGACCGGAGTTCGGGTGGTATCGGAGAACGAGGATTTCCTTACGATTGCTCCCTATGCTCCACGCTTTCCGTTCGAAACCTGGATTCTGCCCAAGCAGCACGAATCAGCCTTCGAGAATTCTTCGACCCACATGTATGAGAACCTGGCGAAGGAGCTAAAGAACCTTCTGACCAAAGCCGACCAGGTTCTGGACAATCCGCCCTATAACCTGGTGATCCACAGTTCCCCGGCGCAAGACCCCACCAACGACCACTATCACTGGCACATTGAGTTCATGCCCAAGCTGACCAAGACTGCCGGATTCGAATGGGGCACGGGTTTCTACATCAATCCGACGCCGCCCGAAGAAGCCGCGCGGTTCCTGCGGGAAGCCAGTGTGGATGAGCCGGTGGCGGAAACAGTGCGCTAGGCCGCCTGCCTGCTTCCAAGAAAAAATGAGGGCTTGGCCAAGGCCAAACCCTCAACAAAAGGAGGAACAGGGGCGAGGATCCCGCATCCTGGTGTCAACGCCGTCCAAGTTGCGTTTTCCGTTTCGTACGATTTAAAGACTAGGCCTGCACGAAACCGCAGTTGTCGCGCACAAGTAAAAAGATTGTCAAAGCCGTGTATGGTGTGGGAGCCCAATTCCGGTCAGGCTTGGGTGCGATCCTTGTACTCCTCGTGCCAAGCCATCTGGATGGCTTCGAGCTTGCCCTCATTTGACTTTGCGGGATCGTCTTTGAAGTCCGGCAGTTCGATCACATAGCGGTGCAGGTCGGTGAAGCGCACGGTCAGTGGATCGAGCTCGGGGTGTTTTTCAGAAAGCTCAATTCCAATATCTTCTGCGTCATTCCAGGTGAGAGGCTTGGGCATGGGGCTCCTTGCAATTGGCAATTGGCAGTTGGCACTTGGCCTTTAGCCTTTGGCCGTTGGCTCTGGGCCTCCAAAGCCAAAAGCTAGCGAAGGGCTAAAGGCCAATAGCCAAAGGCTGCTTTTCTAGTGTTCTTCCGAAACGTAATTCCGGTTCCATGCCGGAATCTCAACTACGACTTTGCCCGGCTTGGTGATGACTGCCTGACATCCCAGGCGAGAATTCAGCTGCAGATCGGCAGCCATGTCGAGACGGTCGGCTTCATCGTCATCCATCTCAGAGAGATTCTCGGCGCCTTCCTTGACCCACACGTGGCACGTGGTGCAGGCACAGTTGCCGCCACAGGCATGGTCGAGACGGATGCCGTTGTTCAGCGCCACGTCCAGAATGGATTGTTCTTTGCCGTGGTCTTTGTAAGGCAGCTTGCCGTGTTCGAACTCCACGGTCTTGCCCTCGGGCAAGAATGTCACCTGGACCGTGTTTTCTCCCGGCGTTTCCATTGTTGCCGTTCCGGTGCTGTGCGTTTTTTCTTCAGCCATAATCCGCTCCTGAGCCCTCGACCGCCGCTCTAGCTGCCCCCGACGCTTACGTGCGCGCCTTCCGAATCCTCAAATTGAGCCAACATTCCGCCAAAATCCTGCTTTTTCGGCGGCATGGGAAATTTCACTCCCTTGGCTCGCATGTCGTCATAGAACTTCTGCAGGTCCGGCACGTTGAAACCCAGTTCAACCTTGCCCGCGGGATTCTGCTGGGAAGCCGGATGCAATGCGAAAGTCGTGCCGCCGGTCGCGAACTCACTCCAACCGGGGGATTCAAACTTCAGGGGCAGCCCGATTACGTCACGGTAAAACTTTACGGCGCGATTCATGTCCGCAACGAACTCGATTGCATAGTTGAGCTTGGTCTCCATGTTTTGCCTCTCTGTTTTGCCTCTCTTCAGAGGAATCGGTCATTCAAAATCGGCCTTCGCCACCGGGTGACCCGCCGTAACATCTTCGCCCATATCCGCCTCATCCATGGTCTTACCTTTGAGTGCGGTGGATACGGCGGTGTCCATCATCAGCTCTGCGAGCCGCATCGTGCCTAGATTCAGCGCATCGATCGCCTTCCGGATGGACTGATAATCGTCTTCGGCTTTCACCTGGATCAGAGCGTGTTCCAGCGTCGCAATTTGCTTTCGCTCGTCGCTGGTGAGTTGACCCCACGCGGGCCCGCTTCTGCCCTTCTCTAAAGCCGTGAGAATCGTTTCCGCTTCGCGGCGCGCCTCAATGACCTGGCGTTGGCGAAAATCTTCTTCGGCATAATCGAACGAATCGAGAATCATGCTCTCGACCTGCTGGTCGGTCAGGCCGTAGCTGGGTTGCACTTCGATCTCAGCTTCTTTCCCGCTGCGTTGTTCACGCGCTGACACGTGCAGAATGCCATTGGCGTCGATCAGGAACTTCACTTCGATGCGCGGCATCCCAGCCGGCATGGGCGGAACACCTTTCAGGTCAAAGCGGGCCAGAGAACGGCAGTCCTTCGCCAGTTCGCGCTCGCCTTGCAGCACATGGATGGCAACGTTTGCCTGGCCGTCGATTTGTGTGGTGTAATACTGCGTCGCCGATGCTGGAATCGTCGAATTGCGAAGAATGATTTTGTCGGTCACGCCGCCGGCCACTTCAATTCCCAGCGAAAGCGGTGTCACGTCCAGCAGAAGCATGTTCTCGGTGGCGCGCGAACCACCAGCCAAGATCTTTGCTTGTACCGCTGCGCCGAGCGCGACCACTTCGTCAGGATTCAAATCGGTGTGGGGAGTGCGCTCGAACAAGCTTTCAACTAGTGATCGTACCTTCGGGATTCGAGTTGATCCGCCAACCAGAACGACTTCATCAATCTGTTCGGGCTTCAGACTTGCATCTTTCAGGGCCTGCTTGCACGGAGCAACGGTGCGATCGATGATCGGCTGCGCTAACGCTTCGAACTGCTCACGAGTGATCTCGCGCAAGTAGCATTTGCCCCCGGGTAAATCGACCGCTAGGTTGGTCGAAACGTCGGCTGACAGCGCAATCTTGGCTTCGATCACCGCCTTGCGGATCCGGGCCACTGCTTCGCCGTTACGTGATAGGTCGAGACCCATATCTCCGCGAATGTCGTCGAGGGCAATGCGGATCAGCAGATTGTCAATATCATCTCCGCCGAGATGGGTGTCGCCGTTGGTGGCGATCACTTCGAAGATGCCGTCATGCAGCTTCAGGATCGAAATATCGAACGTGCCGCCGCCAAGATCGTAGACAGCTACGATTCCGTTCTGCTTTTTGTCGAGACCGTACGCGAGCGATGCGGCGGTCGGTTCGTTGACCAGCCTCAGAACTTCCAGACCGGCGATGCGGCCTGCATCTTTGGTCGCCTGGCGCTGGGCGTCGTTAAAGTAGGCGGGAACCGTGATCACCGCTTTCGATACCGGCGCGTTGAAAAAGCGCTCAGCGTTTCGCCTCAGCTGGCGCAGGATGAAAGCGGAAATCTCCGGCGGAGTGAATGTGCTCGTGCCGAGCTTGATGCGCAGAACTTCTCCGGTATGAATATCATCTGCCAGGCGGAAGGGAAACAACTTCAGTTCTTCTCGAATATCTTCGACGCCTCGGCCCATCAGGCGTTTGATCGAATAGACGGACCGCTCGGGAGTTTCGATCAGATATTTCCTTGCGGCGTTGCCGACGATGATCTGATCTCGCTCATCCAGCGCAACCACGGACGGGACGAGGTTCGACCCGTCCTCGCCGGGAATGACGGCGGGCTTGTCCTCGTGCATGAACGCCACCAGCGAATTGGTGGTGCCGAGGTCGATGCCGATAACACGATCCATAGCGATTGGTAATTTGTGATTTGTAATTTAACGCTGAGCCCCCTGCTTGCTCTTCGTCAATTACAAATTACAAATTGGAAATGCTGATTTGACTAGCTTTCCAGCGCCTCATTGACATCCCTCACCAAGTTCCGGATGTAGTTTCTACGGTTGAGCACGTCGACCATCTTGTCGAGGACTTTCCGGCGCTCTGCGCCGGCCTCGACATCTGCCAGCCGGTCCCACGCAGCCCAGGTGCCTTTCAATTCTTCGAGCAGAGCCTCGTGCTTTTCTTCCAATTCGAGCTTCTGGCGGCCGATTTCCTCGATCAGCGCCGGATCGTCTTCACCGGCTTTTTTCAGTTGCCGCAGCTCCTCCAGTTGCATATTCAGCTCGAAAACTTCTTCCAGAAGATCCGGCGGCACAATCTGTTTCTTCACACCACCAGTGGCCCGAGCCGCTTCCGTTGCACTCTTCGACTGCTCTTCCAGATGAATCCCTTCCAGTTGCAGCAGGTATTGCGTGCGCTTGATGGGATCTTTCAACGTGCGATACGCGTCGTTGAGCTGCGAACTTTGCTCGAGGCTCCATTCCTGCTCGCGGGGATCGCCGCGGGCGCAAAGATCGGGATGCAATCGGCGGCTCAGTTCGTAAAATTCGCGCTCCAGAGCGGCAGTATCGATATTGAGCTTTTTCGGCAAGCCGAAAAATGTGAAATAGTCGACCGGGACTGGCGGCTGGACTTTGCCGCAGGCGCTGCAGAAATGTGCCGCTCGCATGTCGCCACAGGACCAGCAAGCGCTGGTCAGGTCACCGTTTGCCAGCACGGGCGCCGTCGATTTTGATGTTTCAGACATAGACACAAATTGGTAATTGAGTAATTTTGTAATTGGGTAATTTGTAGTCTCACTCGGGCAGCGGACAAATTACCCGATTACACAATTACCAAATATCCCCGCGGCGGACGCCAGCAGCTAGCCAGAGAAGGACGTTCCGCATCCGCACGACTTCGTGGAATTCGGATTCACAAAGACGAAGCCCTGTTGCATGAGCGTCTCCTGATAATCCAGCGTCATGCCGTGCAGGTAGATGAACGATTTCGGATCGACGAAAACGCGGACATCGTCAAACTGGAAAATGCGATCACGTTCCCGGGGCTGGGTGTCGAAGCGGATGTTGTAGCTCAAGCCCGAGCATCCGCCTCCTTGCACTCCGAGCCGGAGGCCGCCCTGTTCAGGTGAAATGCCTTCCTTCGCAATGGCGGCGCGGATCCGGGCCAGGGCTTTCTCGGTGACCTGAATCCCCTTGGCCGGGACAGCATTGGCTGTAGTCGCACTCATAGTCAGATCGCCCGAAAGCCGGGCACGGATGAAAACGCCCGCCCCTGCATGATCTATTATCTCGCTTCCACCGCCGCCGGCTGAGGCACTTCCTGTTTCTTTTTCCAGTCATGAATTGCCGCGCGGATGGCATCTTCCGCCAGGACCGAGCAGTGAATCTTCACTGGTGGCAGCGAAAGTTCCTTCACGATCTCGGTGTTCTTGATCGCCAGCGCCTCGTCAACGGTCTTGCCCTTCACCCACTCGGTCGCGAGCGATGAGGACGCGATGGCCGAACCACAGCCAAAGGTCTTGAATTTCGCGTCTTCAATGACGTTGGTCTGCGGATTGACCTTGATCTGCAGCTTCATGACGTCGCCGCACTCGGGCGCGCCCACCAGTCCAGTGCCGACTTCGGTGCTGTTCTTGTCGAGCGAACCAACGTTACGCGGATGGTTGTAATGATCAATTACCTTGTCGCTGTATGCCATGACTTACGTTCTCCTCACCCTTTGAAAGTTCCTAGCCCCTAGCTACTATTCTGCCGCCCACTTTACACTCTTAAGATCAATGCCTTCTTTCGCCATCTCATAAAGGGGCGATAGTTCGCGCAACCGCGTCACAGTTTCAACCACGCGGTCGGCGACGTAATCAACTTCGGCTTCGGTATTGAAGCGGCCGAGGCCAAACCGGATCGAGCTGTGCGCCAGATCGTCTCCCGTGCCCAGAGCCTTCAATACATAAGATGGTTCAAGCGTCGCCGAGGTGCAGGCCGAACCGCTCGAAACTGCGATGTCGTTGATGCCCATCAGCAGAGATTCGCCCTCGACGTAAGCAAAACTGATGTTCAAATTGCCAGGCAAACGGTGCTCCATGGAGCCGTTGATATAAACCTCGTCCAGGCGTCCCATGATTTTGTCGCGCAGGCGATCACGCAGCCCCGCTAGTTTGCGGCCTTCTTCGGCCATTTCTTCGGTGGCGATGGCGCAAGCTTTTCCCAATCCCACGATGCCGGGAACATTCAGAGTCCCGGAACGCATACCGCGTTCGTGGCCTCCGCCATCAATTTGAGCCGCGATCTGCACTCGAGGATTCTTGCGCCGCACATAGAGCGCCCCCACGCCCTTCGGCCCGTAAATCTTGTGGCCCGAAATCGACGCCACGTCAATGTTCATCTTGTTGACATCGATTGGAACCTTGCCGACGGCCTGCACCGCATCGGTGTGAAAGATCACCCCGCGTTCGCGGCAAAGCTTGCCGATCTCCGCAACCGGCTGCAGCACGCCGATTTCGTTATTTGCCGCCATGATGGTGACCAGAATCGTCTTGTCATCCATGGCGCGCTTCAGATCCTCAAGATCGACCAAGCCATCCTTTTGCACCGGCATGTAGGTGACGCGATACCCGTATTTCTCCAGCCGCTTGCAGGTATCGAGCACCGCCTTATGCTCCGTGACCGCAGTGATGATGTGGTTGCCCTTCTCGCGGTACATCTCGGCGACGCCTTTGATGGCCAGGTTGTCGCTCTCGGTGGCGCCCGAAGTGAAAACGATCTCCTTCGCCGTCGCGCCGATCAGTTTGGCGACCCGCTCGCGCGCGGCCTCCACGCCCTCTTCCGCGGCCCAGCCAAACGCATGATTGCGGCTGGCGGCGTTTCCGAACTTCTCCATGAAATAGGGAAGCATTTCTTCCAACACCCGCGGATCCATCGGCGTGGTGGCGTGGTTGTCCATGTAAATGGGCAGCTTGACTCCGTTGGGAACATCGTGCTGCGTCGTGGGGAACGTCTTTACATCCGTGCTCATGATGGCTCTCCTGCCTTGACCTTTTCTAGGTTTCCTAAGTGATGCTCACCAGTTCCGCTTGCTTCTTCTCGGTACGGGCCGGCACTTCTTCTTTTTCCTTCATTTGCGAAATCGTAATTTGCCGCAACACATCCTCGATGCTCTGATTCACCCGGCGCAGCGGCTCGCGGATGGTGCAACGATCGGTTTGCCCGCATTCGCCTCTCACCGTAATGCAGGACGTGATAAACAGCGGCCCATCAATCGCCCGAATCACTTCGAAGGCACTGATGAGTCCGGGATCACGGGCCAGCGTGTACCCGCCGTTCATTCCATGCTGCGACTGCAGCAGCCCCGCCTTGACCAGCCGCTGCAGGATCTTGGCCAACGCCTCGGGCGGAATGCCGTATGCCTCTGCGACATCCTTGGCGCTGCATGCTCCCATCTCGGCGCGCTCGGCCAAATGCTTCATGGCCATCAGGCCGTAGTCCGCCTTCTTGGTAAGTTTGAGCATCTATAAATCCGACCTTTTCAATCGGATATCAATATTCTAGCCATTTCCCGCCCCGATTGCAACCCTCCACAGCCAGCGGCAACTTCTGGCATTTATCGGTAAGTGATTAGCAGCGAACGGGTTATAGTATACGATACTTTTAGTCGTATTTTTGGATTCACGGCGGAACTGCCGTACCGGGGGATCTTGCTTATTGAGGCACTTGACAAGGGTAAGAACCGGGCTAAAATACCGCCATTTCCGGCCTGTCACCCGCCGATCTCACGCGCCGGGTGAACCCGCCATATGACTGCCAACCCGGCCTCGCAATCCCCCGAAAAGAGAAGTGGCACGGATCAGTGCAGGCATCCGCGCGTGCAGATCGTGTCCCGGGACGAAGAGGCTGAATTTGTCGAATGCCTGGAGTGCGGCGACATCTTCGACTCCAGCGAATTCCGAGACATGCACATCGAAGAGACCAAGCTAACGGATGAGCCGTGAGCAGCTCAGAGGCTGGAGCTTAGAGCCAGCTCATTTCAGAGCCAGTCCAGCGTCGGCGGAGAAGTCCGTCGGCGCAAAGTCCTTCATCAGGAACCGGGGATAGGCAGCGGCCGCAATCATGGCGGCGTTGTCAGTGGAGAGCGGGCGTGACGGGAAGAACACCGGCAGACCTTCCTGGGCGGAATCTTTCTCGAATCGCTGGCGTAGTTCGTGGTTCGCAGCCACACCGCCGGTCACGAAAAGAGTCGCAACGTCGCAAGCGCGGGCGGCGGCTAGAGTCTTCGCAACCAGGTCGTCGACCATGGCGCGCTGGAAGGACGACACCAGATCAAGCGTCGGTTTGTCGCAAAGCCGCAGATAGTCTTCAAGCTTCGGCGCGGGTATCTCGGCAAGCGCTCTGCGTCGCTCTTCAATCGCCGCTTGCATCGCGTGTATCTCTACATAACGCAGAACCGCCGTTTTGATGCCGCTGTACGAAAAGTCGAAGCGGGGATGACCGACCGAGGCCGGGATGCTTCCTTTCTCTTTTCGGTCGGGATGCTTGATCTGGGACGGCGGAAACTTCACCGCGTGGGGATCGCCGTGCAATGAAAGCTTGTCGACGATCGGCCCTCCCGGGTAGCCAAGCGCCAGCAACTTTGCAACCTTGTCAAAGGCTTCTCCGGCGGCGTCATCTCGGGTGTGGCCGATGTTCTGGTAGGACCAGCATTGGCGAAGGCCGCCGTCCTTTGCGTCCTCGGCGAAATCCCCACCGGGCGTTCGCGATTCCGCCAGGTACAGATGGGTGTGCCCACCCGAAACCACGAGCGCCAACACAGGAAAGTTGAGCTCACGGTTTCCCTTCTGCCGCTCCTCCAGCAAAACCGCGTGAATGTGCCCTTCCAGATGGTTCACCGCAATGAGCGGCTTATCCAGCGCGAAAGCAATCGCCTTGGCATAACTGATGCCAACCAGAAGAGCGCCGGCGAGTCCGGGCCCTTGCGTCACCGCTAGGGCATCCACCGACCTGTAAGTCTGCCCGGCGTCGGCCAGCGCCTTGCGCACCACCGGAACAATCGCTCGAAGATGCTCCCGCGAGGCTAGCTCGGGCACCACTCCGCCATACGGCTGGTGGGTCGCGATCTGCGAGAAAACCACGTTCGACACGACTTCCTCGCCTGACCGCACCACCGCCGCGGCGGTCTCATCGCAGGAGCTTTCGATGCCGAGGATGTAGGCGTCGCGCATAAACTCTATATTATCTGGAAAGAGATTGACGGCTGTGCTCAAAGACTTCGCCATCTCGATCATCCGCACGCTGCGCGACCAGGGCTATAAGGCCTACCTCGTGGGCGGATGTGTGCGCGATCTGCTGCTCGCACGCGAGCCTGCTGATTACGACGTTGCCACCGACGCCACACCGGAAGAAGTTATGCGGATTTTCCCCGAAACCTATGCCGTGGGCGCGCAGTTCGGGGTGGTGCTGGTGCCGGTACCGCCGGGACTGCAGATCCCTCGCGCCGCTCGGGATGACAAGAACGAAGGAAGCTTCATGACGCCCGACGTGGCTGTTCGTGACCACCCTGGCTTGGTTGAGGTCGCCACGTTTCGCAGTGACATCGGGTACAGCGACGGCCGCCATCCCGACGAGGTCCGTTTCACCAATGATCCGCGCGAGGATGTCCAGCGCCGCGACTTCACCATCAACGGACTGCTGCTCGATCCCAGCACCAACCAAGTGCTCGACTACGTTGGCGGGCAGAAAGACTTGGCGGCTGGCATCCTGCGCGCCATCGGCGAGCCGGAGCGCCGCTTTGCCGAAGACAAGCTGCGCATGTTACGTGGGGTCCGTTTCGCCGCGCGCTTTGGATACGAAATCGCACCTGCTACTTTTTCAGCGATCCGGCGGCTGGCTTCGAAGATTCATCAGGTTTCATGCGAGCGAGTTCGTGACGAACTCACGAAGATGCTGACCGAAGGCCATGCGCGGGATGCTTTTCTGCTGCTCGACCGCACCGGCCTACTGCACGAAGTCTTGCCGGAAATCGAGGCCATGAAGGGAGTCGAGCAGCCTCCACAGTTTCATCCTGAAGGCGACGTTTTCGTTCACACGCTGCTGCTGCTGGCGAACCTGCCACAACCCTCTCCGGCCACTCTCGCGTGGGGAGCGTTGCTGCACGATGTCGGCAAGCCGCCGACCTTTCGGGTGGCTCCGGACCGTATCCGCTTCGACGATCATGTGGAGGTCGGCATGAAGATGGCGGAGGAAATCTGCCAGCGGCTGCGTTTTGCGGGGGAGGATACGCAGCAGGTCCTGGCGCTGGTGAAGAATCACATGCGCTTCGCCCAGGCGTTGCGAATGAGCGAATCCACGTTCAAGAGATTCCTGCGGTTACCGCGCTTTGGCGAGCACATGGCTTTACACCGCCTGGACTGCCTGGCAAGCCACGGCGACCTGACGTCGTATGACTTCGTCCGCGAGAAGATAGCCCGTATACCGCCCGAAGTGCTGCGTCCCCAACCGCTGATCAAGGGCGATGATCTGATCGCAGCGGGCTATACCCCGGGGCCGCGGTTCAAATCAATCCTGACCGCGGTCGAAGACGCGCAGCTTGAAGGAAACCTCAAGAGCAAAGCGGAAGCGATGGAGCTTGTGGCTCGCGAGTATCCGTTGGAGCAGCCGGATAAGTCCACTTGATCGGAGGGTGCATGCCAGAACGAGAAGGTCTTGAGTTTCTTGTCAAGCCCTCTCCGGCGCCGGAATTTCGCTAAGCTGCTGAATTCACACTGAAAAAATCGCTGTGAAAACTGGCATAGTGAGCCGGGTGCAACTGGTATTCTGGAAGTAGTGGACAACACGAATGGATTTTCTTAGCGGTCGAGTACCACACATGAAAGTCAACGAAAAAGACGTTCGATACGTGGCGGAACTCGCCAATCTTGAACTGACCGAAGCCGAGCGCACCCGCATGGTGCGCGATCTGAACTCAATTCTGGATTACATGGATCGTCTGAATGAGCTGGATACCACCGCCGTCGAGCCGATGGCGCAGGTATCGGACCGTTACGGCGTGGACCCGTCGCAGCGGGGCAGCGAGCGCTTTGCCTATGCCAGCCGCGAGGACATTCCCGAAGGCCTGCGCAAGTCGTTGCCGCACAACGAAGCGCTAGCCAATGCGCCTGATTCGGACGGCACATTTTTCAAAGTGCCAAAGGTGATCGAAAGATAGGGTACGTGCAGAAGGCAGAAGTTAGAAGGCAGAAGTAAGAAGTAAGAATCGCCCGACTCGCGGTTTTAGCTCTGCATTCTGACTTTTAACTTCTGCCTTCGAATGTGCTCAACGTCAATGGAGCCCAACTCTCTCACCATCGATTCCGCGCGCTTTGCGATCCAGCAGCGCAAGACGACGGCTACGGCGCTCGCCGAGGCGCATTACGCCAAGATTGAGAGAGATGATCCCGCCATTGGCGCATACCTCACGTTGTGCAAGGATCGCGCTCTGGCCAAGGCTGCCGAGATCGACGCTTTGGCGGCGCGGGGCGAAGCGTTGCCGCCACTGGGAGGTGTTCCGGTCGCCATCAAGGATGTCATGGTCACTCGCGGCGTACGCAGCACCGCAGGATCGAAGATCTTGGGAAACTACATTCCGCCTTACGACTGCACTGCGGTGGCTCGGCTGGAAGCCGCAGGCGCAGTGATACTGGGAAAGTTGAATTGCGACGAGTTTGCCATGGGGTCGTCGAACGAGAATTCGGCCTGGCATCCGGTTCACAATCCTCGCGACCTGAGCCGCGTTCCGGGCGGTTCTTCGGGAGGATCGGCCGCAGCGGTGGCTGCCGATCTGGCTGTGGCCGCGCTTGGGTCCGATACCGGTGGTTCGATTCGCCAGCCGGCGTCGTTCTGCGGTGTGGTCGGCCTCATGCCGACATACGGCCGCGTGTCGCGGTACGGGCTGATTGCGTTTGCTTCGTCGCTCGATCACATTGGCCCGCTAACAAAGACGGTCAAGGATGCGGCGATTATTCTGCGCACGATCGCGGGTCGCGATCCCATGGATTCCACTTCAGCCGATTTGCCGGTTCCGGATTACGTGGCCGAACTGGAGAAGCCGGTACACGGGCTCAGAATTGGGG
The DNA here is from genome assembly GCA_963758285.1 of Terriglobia bacterium. Classification (GTDB taxonomy): domain Bacteria; phylum Acidobacteriota; class Terriglobia; order Terriglobales; family Acidobacteriaceae; genus DASVWZ01. The sequence goes on from CAVWUT010000009.1 coordinate 102,497, forward strand.
TGGCAAAAGAATACTTCGGAGAGGGTCTGAATCCGGAAGTTCAGAACGCGGTGGAAACCGCGATCCAGAAGCTGGCACAGCTCGGTTGCGAGATCGTCCCGGTTTCACTGCCGCATACACGCTACGCCGTCCCGGCGTACTACATCATTGCAACGGCGGAAGCGTCGGCCAACCTGGCCTGCTTCGATGGAGTGCGCTACGGCTATCGGGCCAAAGACGCGCGCACGCCTTCGGAAATGTACCGGCGCACTCGCGATCAGGGCTTCGGAGCGGAAGTGAAGCGCCGCATTCTGCTGGGAACCTACGTTTTGAGTGCCGGATACTATGACGCTTATTATTTGAAAGCGCAGAAAGTGCGCACGCTGCTGGCGCGCGATTTTGAGGAAGCTTTCAAACAGGTGGATGTGATCGTTACCCCGACGTGCCCGACTCCCGCGTTCAAGCTGGGGGAGAAAGTGGATGATCCGCTGGCGATGTACTTAGCCGATATTTACACGGTGACGGCGGATCTGGCAGGAATTCCGGGAATCTCCATTCCTTGCGGCGAGACCAAAGAGAAACTACCAATCGGATTGCAGATTCTGGGTCAGCACTTTGATGAAAGCACGATTCTGAGGGTGGCAAGCGCATACGAGCGTGGATCCTAGCGGGAAAGAAACTGCAAACGCTTGACGGGCCGAGCTCGCGTCGGACGGCTGACGGCGACTGTCCTCGCGTGGTTTTGGCAGAAGCCGGAATCAGAGCGGCTCGTAATACTGCTCTCCCGCGCAGGAACGGCAGAGCACTCTGCCATCGCGCCGAACTTCGCGGCGGAAGTTGATGCCTTCGCCGCATACTTCACAGACAATTCGTTCGCCTTTATATCCGGGAAATTCTTCCGGCGGTAGTGCGACTTTCACCCACTGCATGGTGAACAGGTCGTCATCCGTCATTTCACGATAGGCCAGCATCTGCTGCTGATTCTTGTTTTCGAGCTCGGGATGCATCTCGCGGGCAAGCTTCTTTGAAGATTCTTTCGCCGCGATGCGGATGGCTTTGCCGATGGTGACATCGACAAACGTAGCCGCCACCTTTCCCCAATCGCGAAACTTGAGTGCTCGCTTGCCCAGCCGGCATCCGGTAACGACTGCGACCGCGTCCGTGGCACAACGGTCGATCTCAACAAAAGTGACGAGGCGTTTGCGGTCCTTGCCACGAGGGTCGTCGATGCCGAGCCTGGTCAGCCCTAGCATCGCCAGCCGAACTCCCAGCACCTGACCGGCGCAAAGATGCCCGTGGGCTTGTTCGGCGTCACGAAGATATTCGTCGAGTGATTTCATTGGAAAACAGTAGCTAGTAGCGAGTAGCTGGTAGCGAGTTCAAGCAACCACAAATTATCAAGAAATGAGGAGAACCATAAAAATTAATTCTAGACCCAAAGTCGCATTGATTGTTTTGTTGTCCGCCGTGTTGCTGGCTACCGGATGCAGCGCGGACTGGATCAAAGTGGCCCTCGCTGACCTGCCGTTACTGACGCAGATGGCGCTGAACATCGGCACCGTGGTCACGTCACTGCAGTCCGGCCAGCAACTCAGTTCCGTGGAGGCGGCAGCCATCCAGAACCTTTCCACTCAGGCTAGCAAAGATTTGAATCTGCTGCAGACGCTGTATAGCCAGTACCAGCAGAATCCCAACGCAGGCACAATGCAGAAGATTCAGGACGCTATCACCGATCTCAACCAGAATCTTCCAGCCCTGTTGCAGGCGAGCCATATTAACAACCCGGCGATATCGTCGAGGATTGCGGCGGCGGTGAATCTGATTCTTGCCACGGTGAATAGTTTTGCGCTGTTGATGCCGAAGCCTACCATGCAAGTCTCCGCTCAGATCAGCGCTGCGAAGCCGGCCCTGCCGCATGCTGCCGATCTGAAGAAACAGTGGAACCAGCAGATCTGTGGGCCCAGCGGAAACGCCGCAATCGATGCTGGGCTTGCCGGCTGTGCAGTGAAACGATAAATGCAACGGTGCCGGCCGGGTTCCCAGGTAAAGCCGGAATCCGAGCCGGAATTGGAAGTCAATTCTTGCGTGCAAACTCGCTTCGGTGGCGGCTGTAGAAGAAATAGATCAGCAATCCGATGAACAGCCAACCGACAAAGCGCACCCAGGTGATCACGGTGAGCCCGGTCATCAGGCCACCGCAAAGCACGATCGAGATTAGGGGAAACCAGGGCACGAGCGGCACTCGAAACACGCGGGGGCGGTCGGGCTGAGTGCGGCGCAGGATGATCACGCCGAAAGAAACCAGAACGAAGGCGAACAGCGTGCCGATGTTGGCCAGGTCGGCGGCATCCTCGGTCGCGAAAATCCCCGAAGGAATGCCCACCGCAAAACCGGCGATCCATGTGGACCAGTGCGGAGTGTGGAAGCGCGGATGAACCCGGGAGAACAGCTTGGGAAACAGGCCGTCGCGCGACATCGCGTACCAGATGCGCGCCTGGCCATATTGAAAGACCAGCAGCGAAGAAATCATCCCGGTCAGCGCGCCAATCACGATAATGGAGCGCGACCAGCGGCTGGCGCCCAGCATTTGCAGGGCGTACGCGACCGGGGCCTGCGCGGCCTCGCCGGAGACGAACGTCGAGTACCTCATCATGCCGAGCAGCACGATGGAAACGCCGACGTAGAGCACGGTGCAGACAATCAGCGAAGCGATGATGCCGAAGGGCAAGTCTCGCTGTGGATTACGGGCCTCTTCGGCTGCGGTGGAAACGGAGTCGAACCCGATGTAGGTGAAGAAAACGATGGCGCCTCCGGTCACGATGCCGCCAAATCCGGAGGGCGCGAACGGCCTCCAGTTGCCGGGATTCACCAGCGCGCCGCCAATCACCAGGAAGATCAAAATAGCGCCGATTTTAATGGCGACCATCACGTTGTTGGCTTCCGCGGATTCACGCACGCCGCGCACCAGAAGCACCGTGAGAAGAAAGACGATAATGAATGCCGGGAAATTGAAATAAGACCCGGTCCAATGGCCGGATTCCCAGACGGGTGTGGACCATCGGTCGGGCAGGTTGAGGCCGAACGAGGCCAGTTGCGACTTGGTGTAGGCGCTGAAGCCGATGGCGACCACAATGTTGCTGACGACGTATTCGAGGATCAGGTCCCAGCCGATGATCCAGGCGAAGATCTCGCCCAGCGTGGCGTAGGAATATGTGTAGGCGCTGCCCGCGATAGGAATCATCGAAGCCAGTTCCGCATAGCACAAGCCGGCAAAACTGCACGCCATGGCCACCAGAAAGAACGAGATGGCGATCGAAGGACCGGCGGGCGGGCGTCCGTGCATCAGGACAGCGGAGGTGCCACCTCCGCGCAGCAGGTTGACGATGATGTCGAGAACTTGCGCGTGGAGAATGGAAGACGCCCGGAAGTACTCGCCTGCCGCAGCGGTTCCGGTGAGCACGAAGATTCCGGAGCCGATGATCGCGCCGATGCCCAGGGCAGTCAGGGACCAGGGGCCGAGACTCTTGGTGAGCTTACGGGTCGGATCTTCCGAATCCGAGATCAGCTTGTCAATGGACTTGCAGCAGAAGAGTTGCCGGTTGGAAGTCCGCACCACGGCGTTGTTTGTAGGCTGATGCGTGCTTGGTGGTTGGGCCAATTGTCTCCTGAGCTGCGCCGTGCAATCTGGAACCGGCGTGGCCCGCGAATCTCTCGCGATAAAAAGCGGTAGTTCGCGGTCCAAACGCCGGAGTTCCGATGCTGTGACTACCGCTTCGACTGACCGCGTACCAGCTTCTTCACTTTGCGTTTCTTCGATCCGCGAGCGTATTCGCGTGGCTTCAACGGTTTTTCCGCCTTGCGTTTCTTGCGTGCGGCACGGCGGGCTTTTTTGCGTTCGTCCTTGGCTAGTGCTTTTGTGTTTGGCATGAATGCATCCTAAATTTCTAATTTGTGATTAGTAATTCGCAATTTGGCGATCGGATAATTGAGTAATTTGATAATTGAACAATCCTGCAGTGCCGATCTTCGAGTTTCAAATTACGCAATTACCAAATTACCCAATCATTTCAGGCCCGCTCCAGCTGGGCGTATTTCTCCACCAGCTTCTTCAAACCGAATCTCGGGAATTGTACCGTAATCTTGGCATCTTCGCCTTCTCCTTCGCGCTGATAGACGGTGCCCTCGCCATATTTGGGATGCCTCACCTTCTGGCCTGGACGGAAACCCTTCTTGCCCTTCGGTTCCTCGACCGGCAATTTAGGGAGATTGAATTTCTTTCCCCGCGAGGCAAAGAACTCGGCAATGTTATCAATGGAATTGTATTTGGAGCCGGATGAAACCGGTGTGCGTGGCTGGGTTCGCGGTCTCCAGGCGGCGCTCTGATCCTCGTCTTCGTAGGCGTAGTGAGTAGAACCGCTGGCAGGACTGTGTGGCGCGGACATTGCCGTCCGCGAGGTTTTTCTGCGGGTCCCTCCCAGTTCCTCGATTAACTCCGTCGGCACTTCCGCCAGAAACCGCGACGGCACGCTGGCCTCGGGCAAGTCGGTTCCATAGCGACGGCGGTACACGGCACGGGTAAGGATCAGCGCATCCATGGCGCGTGTCATCCCGACATAGCAGAGCCGCCGTTCTTCCTCAATGTCGTCTGGTTCGAGGAACGTGCGCGAATGCGGGAACAGTCCCTCCTCCAATCCGCATAAAAAAACCAGAGAAAACTCCAGGCCCTTGGCGGCGTGCAGAGTCATGAGCGTGAGCTGTGCCCGCTCGTCGTAGGCGTCGGCGTCGCTGACCAGGGTGGCGTGATCGAGAAACTGGTCGAGCGTCTCGCCGCGATCGCGCGAGTCCATGGCAGCGTTGACCAGTTCGCGCAAGTTTTCGATTCGCGAATAGGCTTCGGGGGTGTCTTCTTCCTCGAGTTGCTTGATATACCCGGTGCGGTCGATGAAGAACTTCAGGATTTCGGCGGTGTTGGCGGGACCACCGGGGGCACGAAACCCCTCGGCCGAGCCTTCCTCAGGAGCGCCGGCCTCTGGCCGGCCCGGTAGCGGGCGGGACGCCTGCTCGACAGCCGGCGGGACGCCGGCGCTACGGTCAAAATCGAAGCTGAAGTTTTCGGGGTTGAACCCGGTATCGTCTTCCGCAAGCTCACCAGCGTCGGAGCGACCAAGTTCGCTTGGCACAGGCTCTGGCGACAGTTCCTCCGCGTTTTCAGACCCCGCGGTCTGTTCCAGCCGCTCTACGTAAGTGCCGCCTAGCATCGCTCGGGCATCGTCAATCAGTGTCTTGAAGCTTTTCAGAGCAGCCAGCGCCCGCTGCGGCAGGAGTTGCCGTTGGATGGCCTCTCCGATAGCGGCCCAAAGCGAAGATCCGGTCTCAAGCGCAAGATGTTCCACGGTGTCGATGGTGGTCTTGCCAATGCCGCGTACCGGAGTGTTGATGACGCGCAGCAGCGCGATCGAGTCATCGACGTTGTGAATGACCTTCAGGTACGAAATCATGTCCTTGATTTCGGCCCGCTCGTAAAACGAGAAGCCGCCCACTACGTGATACTTCAACTGGTAGCGGCGCATGGCCTCTTCAAACAGTCGCGACTGCGAGTTGGTGCGATAGAGCACCGCCGCCCGCGCACTCTCACCCTGGTCAGCAACCTCGCGCAAATACTTCGAAATGTAGTCTGCTGCGAACAGCGCTTCGTTTTCGCCGTCCGGCGCTTCGTAGTACCCAATCTTTGCGCCACCCTGGCGCGAAGTCCACAGGGTCTTGCCCTTGCGCTTGAGATTGTTCGCCACCACGGCCGAGGCAGCCTGCAAAATGTTTTGCGTGGAACGGTAGTTCTGCTCAAGGCGGACAATCTTGGCTTCGGGAAAGTCGTTTTCGAACTCCAGAATGTTGCGGATGTCTGCGCCGCGCCAGGAGTAGATCGACTGATCTTCATCTCCGACGGCGCAAATGTTGTGCCGGGTGCCGGCCAGCCGCCGCATCAGCTCGTATTGCGGGCGATTGGTGTCCTGATACTCGTCCACCAGGATGTACTCGAACCGCCGGTTGTAATAATCGCGAACTTCAGGCACAGCGTTCAGCAGCCGCACACCCTCAAGCAGCAGGTCATCGAAGTCGAGCGCATTCGCCTTGGCAAGTTCCTTTCTGTATTCCGCGTAAATCTGCGCCACGCGCTCGGTCTTGGGATCGGCCGAGTGCAGATAAACCTCCTGCGGATCGAGCATGTGATTCTTGGCCCAGGAGATATGCGCGAGCACGGAGCGCGGCGTGGTCTGCTTATCGTCAATGCCCAACCTCCGCATGATGGTCTTCACCAATTGCTGCTGGTCGGCTTCGTCGTAAATGACGAACTGCTTGCTCAGTCCGATCGGCGGCTTGCCGGGCACGGCCGAAGGGATACGCAGCTGTTCAATGTTGCGGCGCAGCATCCGCACGCAGAAGGAATGAAAGGTGGAGATGACGGGCTTGGCGATCGAGAGTCCCCCGACCAGTTTGTCCACGCGCTCGACCATCTCCGAGGCAGCTTTGTTGGTGAAGGTCATCGCCAGAATTGACTCGGGCATGACGCCGATGTTTTCGATCAAATGGGCAATGCGGTAGGTGATGACGCGCGTTTTGCCGCTGCCCGCGCCCGCGAGGATAAGCAAAGGGCCATCGGTCGTTTCGACCGCCTCACGCTGTCGCGGGTTGAGTTGGGAGAGAAAAGACAAGGGAGCCTATGATCATTTTACCCGAAGGGATTCAACCATCTCGTAAATGGCTCAGTGGGTCACAAATTAGGTGATGCAATGACTCTTGAGTTGCCCAGCAACCGCTCGGAATATTGGTAACATATCGATGGATCATCGAACATTGCTCCACCACTCGGTTCATGTAGCCGGCGTAGAAAGGCACGATCCGCCACTCAGCCATGAAGGAATTTCCACGCACCGGCGGTCGTCGTTCAGGAAGGCAGGATCGGCGAAAGCCTCGGGTCTCGCGGGATCTGGTCGTGCTGTACGAAGACGATGCCGTCGTGGCACTTAACAAACCTGCCGGACTTCCGTCTGTGCCGGTGAAAGGCTCCGACACCCCATCCGCATGGTCGCTGCTTTCTGCCGAACTGAAACGGAAGAGACAACGAGCCTTTGTCGTGCATCGCATCGATCGTTTTACGTCCGGGGTTCTGCTCTTTGCAAAAACCGAGCCGGATCGAGATGCGTTGGTTCGACAGTTTCTCGGCCACACTCCCGTTCGGGAGTATGTCGGCGTAGTTCGCGGACACCTCGCAGTCAAGGAAGGGACGCTGGTTCACTACTTTCGGCGAGAAGGAATGTTTCAAAAGTTGACCACAGCGAGCGGCGCCCAGGCGGCTCGTGCCGAGCTTCGGTATGTCGTCGAACGCCGTCTCCGCGGCGCTTCACTCGTCCGGGTTACGCTGGTGACGGGGTTGCAGAATCAGATCCGAGTGCAGTTTTCAGCGATCGGCCACCCGGTCATCGGCGACCGAAAGTACCACAAGGCGGAAGCATTGGAGCGGCGAATCGCTCGCGTGGCGCTTCATGCGGGGCATCTTCAGTTCGTGCATCCACGCTCGGGAGACAGCGTCTCCGTTGACTGTGAACTTCCCCCAGACATGCAGTCTCTTATTCGTGCATTGTCGCCGCCCACACGCCCGCGGCGGTGAATGCTCTTCGGCCTATACTGAAATTGTCGCAGGGTGCTGTGAGCGCCCAAGAATTATTTTAGCCCCGAGAAATCGGGGCTATTGTTTTTTGGCTGACGGCTCAGGCTCAATTCTTGCCGCTTTGCATTCCGCGCAGGGACACCAGTCTCGCAGGAATTGCCAGGAATAAATTCCCAGTTCGTGACCGTCGTTCCAATGAAACTTGATGGCGTACTTGCCCACCCCTTCGGCGGAAGTCGGCTTGGCGGAGGGCTTGAACATGGGCAGTGCTCCCGGAGCGAGTTTCGGAGCTTCGCCGGGTTCGCGCCGGGATTTCGACCGCTCCTCGTCGCACAGCGCACAGGGACACGCATCCCGCAGGTAGACGAACGAATAGTGCGACAGATGCCCGTCTTTCCATTCGATGTCCATTCCTGTCCCAGTGGTCAGGTTGACTTTGACGGACTTGGGATCGGCCGAGAACGTCATGCATTCAGTATCGCACAGGGATCCCGGCGGTCCGGCCAGGCGAGGCCTTGGCAGTTCGCCTGTCGCAGCATCGGAAGAAAAGCCGCCCAGACATCGGGCGGCCTATATTCTTTAATCCCGAAACTTGCGCCGAACTTCACCAGAAAGCACTACTTGTAGGCCGCCAAGTACCCTGACCAGGGGCCGTTGGTCTGGGCTTGGTACCCTCCTGAGACGGTGCGTTTGTCATTGATCCCGTCACCGTAGGTGTTGAAGCCCTTGGGGTAGTCATACTTGTAGTATTTCCCGCCATGGAGCACTGCACCGTGGCCGAGGCCACTGGAATCCCACCAGGCAAAAACGAGGTCGCCCTCGTTGTTAATGCCATTGACCCACGAATTCGTAGCGCCGGGGACGTCAATATTTTTGTAAGTTTTTCCGTTGTACAGAGCCGAATGGTCAAAACCGTTCGAATCGATCCAAGCCAGGACGATGTTGCCCTTGTCGTTGATTTCGGTACCATAAGTACCAAAAGTGGCGCCAGGTACGTCCAGAGTCGTGTACTTTGTTCTTTTCAAGAGAAACCCATGCGTGACACCGCTCGAGTCTGTATACCAACCGAGGATTTCTTGCTTATCGTTTATCCCGTCAGCCACTGAGGAAATAGCCCCAGGGGGGCCAAGGATGTCCGTAAATGTTCCTTTCTTGTACAGAAATCCCACATCGGCGCCAGCGGAATTCGTGTAGATCCCGACAACCGTCATCGCGCCGTTATAAGGCAGATTAGCAGCAATGGTGTTGCTGCCGTTCGGATCATCCAGCGTGGTTAATTTCTTGCCGTTGAGAATATAGCCGTGGAAAACCCCGCTCGTGTCTTCGTATTGCCCGACCGTGACGCCGGCGTTATTGATCCCGTCAGGTTCGGTTTGCTGTGCCCCTGGCACGTTACTCTTAGTGAATTTGAATTTTAGTTTCGGCGCATCGGCTGCGCTTGCCGCAGCGACTGTGAACAGCAGCATAAATCCAAATACACACAGCATCAATTTGTTGGTTTTCATCGGAATCTCCTTATAGGAACCGGCCGAAAACGGTTTCAGAAGCCAGAGCCTAGGAAGGTCAAAAGAGATTGGCTAGGAAGAGGCTTCCCACGTTAGGCGGGAACAGTACACCCAGCAAGGAGCCAGTGTCAACCGTACAAACCTGCTTAATGGGCGGCGAGGGCATGTTAGAGGTCTTGTTACAGCCTCCAAGTCTTACGAATCGGATACTTCGATAATCTAAGTCCGTTGAATCCAATACTTTATCCTGATTATTGACTTGGCAGGTCTTTTCTTTGCAGGAACTTACGCCATGTTTTACTGCGTCGGGATATCTCCCAGCGCCGACTTTACAACGGAAAACGGCTGACTCGTAGGTTCCCGATGCTCGGCGCTGCTAGACTCGACTCATGCTGGCTGACTACGCCGTTCGGGTGGAGCAATCGCGTGGGCGTCGATATCCCGAGCCGCCGCACGCCTACCGCAACGATTTCCAGCGCGACCGCGACCGGGTCATTCACTCGCGCGCCTTCCGGCGTCTGGAAGCCAAGACCCAGGTTTTCACCCGCCGTTATTCCGATCACTTCCGCAATCGCCTCACACATACCATCGAAGTCGCGCAGATCGCCCGCACGGTCGCGGCACAGCTCGGGCTGAACATCGATCTGGTCGAGGCCCTTGCCTTGGTACACGACGTCGGACATCCACCGTTTGGCCATGCGGGCGAAAAGGCGCTCGATGGCGCCATGCGCAAACACGGACTTTTCTTCGACCATAATCTGCACGCATTACGCATTGTCGAAGATTTTGAGTTGCGATACGCGGCCTTCCGTGGGCTGAACCTTACGTTCGAAGTGCGGGAAGGCATCATCAAGCACTCGCGCGATTACAGCACGCAGCAATTCCCGGAGTTGGGGGAATACTTGCTGGATCAGCGGCCGCCGCTGGAAGCGCAATTGATTGATGTCGCCGACGAGATCGCCTACAGCACCGCCGATCTGGACGATGGTTTCGAATCGCACCTGCTTGCGCTCGACGAAATCCGCGAAGGAGTCACGGTGTTTGCGCGCTTCTACTCCGAGATGGAACAGCTCTATCCGGACGCGATTGAAAAACTGAAGTTCAATGAGACTCTTAAGCGCGTGCTCAATTGCTGGGTGGACGACCTGATTGTCAACACAAAAGCTCAGATCCAGGCCAGGGGGATTCATAGCCTGGAAGCCGTGCGTCTGAGCCCGCGGCGGCTGGTTGGACTGAGTGAAGAGGCGGAGCAAGAGCGCAAGGCAACCAAGCAGTTTCTGTACGCCAAACTTTACTACAGCCCGGCCCTGGACGCGGAAAAAGAAGAGGCCGAGCGCGTGATTCGCGAGCTTTTCGATTTCTGGATGCAAAAGCCGGAAACCCTGCCGGCCAGTCACCGGGAAAAAGCGCAACAGGAGCCCTTGGCCAGGGTGGTTTGCGACTACATCGCGGGCATGACCGACCCCTACATTTACGAGCAGCACGAGAGGTTCGTGCGGGGGTAAGCAAAATCCTTCACGCCCAGAAACACTTAACGTCGAGCAGCGGGTTTCCTATGCCCCATTGCCGTCAAAATTACCCTCCGGGGGGAATTTATGCCGCAGCCCGATGCGGGAAGCAGCTAGAATGTTATTGTCAGGGAAGAACTTAGCGGCGTCCCCAGATTGGCAACAAACCTGTTATACGGAATTGCGGATACCAGCATCTCAGTGGTGTCAGGATTACAGCATGCGCAGTGTCAGCGCGGGTGCGGCGCGGGGAATGATGTTTTCCGCAAACGAAAGGGACGCACAATATTACGCATCACGCCCGTAAGGCGTGCTGGAGCGGAACTCCCAAACGCTCCCCCTCGGAGGAAATGAAATGAAGAAAAGTGCAATTTTAGCGTTACTGCTTGCCGGCGCTCTGTGGTTGCCGGCGATGGCCCAGCAGACCGGCTCGCAAGACCAAGCTGCATCGAGCCAGCCCACCCAGAATTCGCAGGCAACCTCTAGCGATCAGGCCACAACCCTGCAACCGCTGCAACCCCCTGCCCACGAGGGCTTCTGGGGACATTTGAACCCGTTCGCCCGAAAGAAGTATGTGCAGCGTCAAACCGGGCCGATCCGCGACCGTTTGAACGAACTCGATGAACTCACGTCCGCCAACAGCAAGATGATCAAGGACGTCGACTCACGGGCCCAGGAAGGCATTCGCCTGGCCTCAGCCAAGGCGAACGAAGCCGACCAGCATGCGATCGACGCTGGAAACAAGGCCCAGATGGCGCAACAGACGGCTACCGACGCGAATACTCGTCTTAACGGCGTCGAGCAAGTGGTGGGCAACATCGATCAGTACAAGGCCACCAACCAGACCGAAATCCGCTTCCGTCCCGGCCAAACCGCGCTGAGTGCGAATGCGAAATCGGCGCTTGATGAGATGGCTGTTCCCCTGAAGAAACAGCGGGGATACATCGTCGAAGTGCAAGGGTTCTCGTCCGGGCGCGGCCAGGCCGCCATCGCGACCTCGCAGAAAATGGCCGAGTCGGTGGTGCGCTACCTGGTGCTGAACCACGATATTCCCGTCTACCGCATTTATGTGGTGGGCATGGGCAACGCCCCGGTGCAGTCAGCCAATGCCGAGGACACCAAGGCCAAGCGGTCCAGCGGCGGACGGGTAGAGATAAGCTTGCTGAAGAACGATCTCGAACAGCTGGCTTCGACTAACACCGCGCCGGCGGCTCAGCCACAGGCGCCCCAGCAATAACTGACGGACTCCCCACATGGACCGGGAAGTACCTATGAGAGCCTCCTGCAACCACAGGAGGCTTTCTTGCCTATGCGAATATCACTCCGGCGACTTCTGTCCCGCCGTGAAAGTCGTCCAGGGGCCAGCTTTCATGTCGCGCAGAACCGGTTTCTGCCAGTCGAATTCGGGATGTTGTGGCAGGAAATCCTTGACTAGAAAATCTTCACCGCAGGGATGGCCGGCGCGGGCAACCAAACTCATTTTGACCGCCATGCTGCTATCCATCGCTTTGCCCTGGACGGCACCCTCGGGATAGTAGGGCGGCTTGTCCCATTGCGGCTCGCCGCGCGGTGAAGCATCCAGGTGGCCGCAGAGCGAGCGCTCGTTGGCTTGCGGCTTTCTCTCAAAGCTGTCGAAATGTTCGCCGAGAAATTTTTCCGCCATCTCCACGTCGATCTTGCCTTTGTTCTCCCGCATTAGTTCTTCCCAGCGGACGCGGCGCGCGTTCGGAGAAGAAGACAAATTGTGAGGGTTGAACTCCGGCGTTTCTTCCGACAGAACCTTAGGATCACGGGCAAAATTCGAACTGATGAAGTAGCCGTCTTTGGTCCGCCACACGGGCGTGTTTTTCAGACCCAGTTCAAGGTAAGCAATTTCGCCGGTGTTGCGATCGCCGATGAGCCAGTCGTTGGCGTAGCCGCCGTTGTTGCCTTCCTTGATGATACGAATGTAGTCGTCGATCGAGTTGGCGTATTGTAGCGCCTTGCGCGAACGCACGAACTCGGGCTTGCCGTCGGGGTTCCAGCCTTCAAACTTTGTAATGGTAGTTTCGGTGATCATGATGCCGGCGGAGTTGACCCCGAAATCGTCATCGCTGGTGATGACACCCGGGAAGCCGTCCATGAGAATGCGGTTGCCGTGCGTGGGGACGATGTCGAACATCATGACCCAGCGTTCGCCTTCGAGATAGCTGGACCAATTATTGTGGGCGATCACGATCTGATGATCTTTGGTCATGCTGCCGGTGGCGATGAAGGCACTGCAGTCGCCGGGCGCGGAAAGTTTGGGGGCGTCTGCAGTTTTCTCGCGCTTATCGAGCCAGGGAACGTAGTAATCGGGCAACTCGAGAAAAGCGTTGAGCGCGACCACGTCGTCAAGGTCCAGCTCAACTCCGTGGGCATGCAGGCCTTCGACGATGCCTTGCAGTTCCTGCTGATATTCGGTGTCAATATGCGGCCGCAACATCTCGTGCGCGGCTTTGCGGAAGAAATTCCAATCCCGCTTGGTGTCGTGCGTATCCTCGACCTGATGGCGAGGAACGCATCCTGGATTTCGGGGGCGAGCAGGTAGCCGTGCTGGAAGCCGATGTCGGAAGGAGAGCCCTCGAGGTGAACGTAGGTCCAGCCACCTTGCTGGAAGCGGTACGCCTTCTGCAGCCGAGGATCGGACGGTTTGGGATCGGTCGAGGCACCGGAGAATTCGCCAGAAATGAGTAACGACGAAACCGCGATGGTCAGAGCAATACGGACCATCTTCCTAAAACCGCAAAGTGCGCGAAGTCTTACAGGCATGAGACCTCCAGGAATCACAATGGCTGAGGAAGTTTACACTACGCTGGTGGTTTCCTGCTTGAGCTTTTCGGCCTCATAGTGCGTCACCAGCGCTTCTATCAGGGGCTGGAGTTTCCCGTCCATGACCTCCTGAAGTTGGTGGATGGTCAACCCGATGCGATGATCGGTCACGCGGTTCTGGGGAAAATTATAGGTGCGGATTTTTTCGCTGCGATCTCCCGATCCGACCATTTGCTTGCGTTCCTTGGCCAGCGCTTCCTGCTGCTTCTGCATCTCCATCTCATAAAGGCGGGAACGAAGCACGCGCATACCCTTTTCGCGGTTCTTGATCTGCGACTTCTCGTCCTGGCAACTTACAACGGTGTTAGTCGGGATATGCGTGATTCGCACCGCCGAATAAGTCGTATTCACCGATTGCCCCCCCGGCCCGGACGAGCAGAATGTATCGATGCGCAGGTCTTTGGCTTCAATCTTGACGTCCACCTCTTCGGCTTCGGGTAGCACGGCGACGGTGACGGCGGAGGTGTGAATCCGCCCCTGCTGCTCGGTTGCCGGCACGCGCTGCACGCGGTGAACCCCACTTTCATACTTCAGCCGGGAATAAACGCGGTCGCCCTGAATCATGGCGATGACTTCTTTCAGGCCTCCGACGCCGGAATCAGAAGTTGAGAGCACTTCAACCTTCCAGCGCTGAGTTTCCGCAAAGCGCGTGTACATACGAAAGAGTTCAGCCGCAAAAAGGCTGGCTTCGTCGCCGCCGGTGCCGGCGCGGATTTCGAGGATAACGTCCTTTTCGTCATTCGGGTCTTTGGGCAACAGCAGCACTTTCAGGGCTTCTTCCACGCCGCCGACCCGCGCCTCGAGCTTGTCCAATTCCTCCTGGGCGTAAGCCCGCATCTCGGGATCTTTCTCGTCGGCCAGCATGGCGCGGCTGTCGGCGATCCCGCGTTTCAGGTCTTTGTACTCGCGGTACTTCTCGACCACGGGCGCAATTTCGCTATGCGCCTTGGCAGTCTTCTGATACTTCGCCGAGTCGTTAGTAATCTCCGGCGACGCCAGAGCCTGCGTCAGATCTTCGTAACGGGCTTCGAGTTGGTCTAAGCGTTCGAACATGGTGAATCAGTCGTTGGTCGTTAGTCGTCAGTCGTTGGTCAAAACCTTAGAATCTGGGCTAAGCTGCCTTCTCACGAAATGCTTTGATCAGCCCGTTTAGCTGGCGACACACGGCTTCAGCGGCTTGAAACAACTGCTCTCCCTCATCCTGCTTTAGATATTGTAAATCCGTCGCAATGAGAACCTGCGTCTGCAACTCCAACAATGAACCTCTGGCATGAAGCAGAAAGTTTGTGAATTCCCTGTCAGACCGATGTCCTTTGCCTTCGGCAATATTACTGGGAACAGATACCGCTGCGCGCCGCATCTGATTCGTTAACCCGTACAACTCGTGCTTCGGAAAACTCGCCGTCCGCCGATAAATCTCGGTTGTCAGTTTCATTGCATCTTGCCATACGTGCAAGTCTCTAAACGAAGATGATGGCATATTACCCTCCGATACTAGTTTTTCGATTGGGAGGGTTGTGAATCTGTGATCGATGACCAAGAGCGCGATTGCTGGCGACCAACGACTGACCACCGCCGACGGGGTGGCTTTAACTGACGACCATCGACTAACGACCGATGACGAGGTTCCAATCCTAAGCAATCACCAGCTCGCCCCCGCGCTGCTTCTCCAGCGACATGGCGTGGTCGAGCGCGATGATCGCGCATTCCGCTTCATCGTCCGAGGGAGGCCGTGTGGTGATTCGCTGCAGCCAGAGGCCCGGCGCAGTCATGATGGCGAACAGCGATCCGCGATGTCTTGCCGCGAAGCGAATGATCTCATACGACACACCGGTGATGACCGGCAACAGTGCCACGCGAATCGCGAAGCGCGCCCAAAAGGTGGTGACCGGAAACAGCATGTAGACCACGATCGAGATCAACATCACCGTCATCAGGAAGCTGGTGCCGCAGCGTGGATGGAAAGTCGGATATTTCTGCACGGAAGCGACATCCAGCGGGTCGCCGTTTTCGAACGCGAACACCGTCTTGTGCTCGGCTCCGTGATATTCGTACACCCGGCGGATGTCTTTGAGCAACGACGTTCCCCAGATAAACGCCAGGAACAGCCCCAGCCGGATGATACCATCGACAAGATTGAATACGATCTGCTGGCCAAAAACCGGGTTCACGCGCTTCAGTTCGGTGGTGGCCACAAGCGGCAGAAATTTGTACATGAAGATAAAAAACCCGATGGAGAAAATGATGTTGACGGCGGCGATCCAACCGGTGATCTCCAGCTTCTTTTTCTGGGAAGCCGGTTCGGGTTGCATTTCGTCCAGGGCGACGTTGGCGGAAAACTTCAGGGCGCGGAATCCGAGCGTCAGTGCCTGGCCCAGGGTCATTACGCCGCGAATCACCGGCCAGGCCATCCACGGGTGTTTTTCTGAGAGGCGTTCCAGTGGCTCGCTGTGGACAGAAACCTCGCCCGAGGGCTTGCGGCACGCAATTCCCCAGGCGTGCGGCGACCGCATCATAACGCCCTCCAGCACGGCCTGGCCGCCGACCAGCGTCTCCTCACCGCCTTCCAGCGCAGGCATAAGCTGCGCCGCCACCAGAAAGCGCCACAATGTGCGTATAAACTGCATGTTTATCAGATGCCCCTTGGACCTAGCAGGAACCAGCAGTCTTAGAGTACCATACCGGCCCGCCGAAGTGGCATGATCTCAGGACCCGCCGAGAACGTCCGAACCCCAGCCCTTACCACACTTTACACACCTTCTCCACGGGCTTGGTCATGGGCGCGCCCGATTTGCACTGGAACGCCTGCTGAAATTCCGGCATATTCACCACCACGCCGTTGATGCGGTACTGCGCCGGGGAGTGTGGATCGGTCATGGCGCGCACCCGCAGATCTTCCGGACGTTCGTTGGCACAGTCCCATTGTGCGAATCCGATGAAGAAGCGCTGCTCCGGCGTGAGTCCGTCGACCGGCTGCAGATTCATGTCTTTGGTCTTATCTTTCCACGCCATGTAGCCAAGAATCTCCCCGCCCAGGTCGGCGACATCTTCACCGAGCGTAAGCGCGCCGTTGATGTGCACATCGTCCACCACCACATATTGACTGTACTGATCCTGGACGCACTTGGTGCGCTCGTCGAACTTCTTGCGGTCGTCGTCCGTCCACCAGTTGCGCAGATTGCCTTTGGCATCGAACTGGCTGCCTTCGTCGTCAAAGGCGTGGGTCAGTTCGTGGCCCACCGTTCCGCCGGTATTGCCGTAGTTGGGAGCGTCATCCATTTTGGCGTCGTAAAGCGGAGGCTGCAGAACGCCGGCGGGGAAGTTGATGTCGTTCATCTGCGGGTTGTAATAAGCGTCCACCGTGGGAGGCGAAATGTCCCACTCGCCATGATCGACCGGCTTGCCAATCTTGTTGATGTCGCGGCGGCTTTCAAACTGGTGCGCCCGTTCGATATTGCCGGCGAAATCATCCACTGTGATCGTCACGGAACTGTAATCGCGCCACTTGTCGGGATAGCCGATCTTGTTGCGGATTCCCGCCAGTTTAGTCAGCGCCTGCTGCTTGGTTTCCGGGCTCATCCAATCGAGCGCGCGGATACGCTGCCCCATCGCATCTTCGATACGTTGCACCATGTCGAGCGTGCTCGCCTTGAGGTCCGGCGAGAAAACCTTGGCCACATACACCTGGCCGAGCGCCTCGCCCAGGTTGTAGTCGGTGTACTGGACGCAGCGTTTCCAGCGCGGCTGCATCTCCTTGGCCCCGCGCAGGTACTTGCGATAAAACTCGAAATTTTCCTGCACGAAGTTTGACGACAGATATGGTGAGGAAGTGTCCACCACGTGGAAGCGGAAATAAGTTTTCCAGTTTTCAAGCGGCTCTGAAGACAGCAGCGCGTTCACTTGCTTGATGAACTCTGGCGCATCCACGTTGAGAATTTCAAACTGCGGGTATTTCAGCTCGCGATAGTAGACGGGCCAGTCGAAGTTCGGCGCAAGCTGCGAAAGGTCCGCCATCTTCATCTTATGCACCAGCTTGTGCGGGTCGCGGCGCTCCACGCGCGTGAGCGAAGCCTTGGCCAGCGCGGTTTCCATGCGCATGATGGTCTCGGCGTTTTTCTTGGCTGTATCCGGACTGTCGCCGGTTAGCTCGAAAACTTTCTGCACGTGCTGCAAATAGCGCTCGCGCGTTTCTTTCGATTTGGCATCATCCTTGCTGTAGTAATCGCGGTCGGGCATGCCTAGCCCGCCCTGATCCACGTCGGCGATCACCTGCTCGGAGTTATCCGGATCTTGCGTAGACCCTGCCGAAAACAGCATGGAACTGGTGTAGGAATACTGCCGATAGGTGAACTGCAGGCGCGCCGCCAGCGGCGTTAAGTCTTTCACCGACCGGACCTGCGCAATGGCGTCAAGTTCCGCCTGAATCGGCGACAGGCCGCGCTTCTCGACGGTGGCTTCATCCATGCAGGCGCCGTAGAAGTCGCCGGTCTTCTGTTCGACGGCAGTGCGTTTATGATTCGGCTTAGCAGCCTGCTCCAACATCCCGCGCAAGAAGTTCAGGTTGTCCTGATGCAGCTTGCCGTAGACCGACCAGGAAGTCTGGTCGGGCGGGATGGGATTTTTCTTCTGCCATCCTCCGCAAGAATAGTGATAGAGGTCGACGCAGGGATCGACCGACTTGTCCATCGAAGCCAGATCGAGGCTCGGCGAGTAGGGAAGAACCGGCTCGCTCGACGACGAGTTCTGAGCGAATGCAGCACCAGCCATCCCGAAGAAGAACACAACAACGCAGCAGGAAACAGTTTTGTTCATATAAACCTTTGGACTGCCTAAGTTTAGAAAAGGTGAGAGCAGCTAATGGTAAAGGAACCGGGGAAATTTCTAAAGCGGAGAGATCCAGCGCCGATGTAGGCGCGGGGTTCTCGCCCGTGCGGTGCCTTGGATGAAAGCCCCACTTAATCAGAACTTCCCTTACGAATTCCCGAGCTTTCCTGCGCGTCGCTCAGTGGTATCTTAGTGGGTGTCTCATCAAACCTGGCTCGCGGGAAACCGTATTCATGGACGTTCTCAAGCAGCTCTTTGAGCAGCATTTCCACGTACCGGCTGAGCGGGTACAGCCGCTGCAGGGACAACTCGGCGGTTCTGGCCGGAAGATCATCCGTCTGGCCGGCGAGAAGGTCAGCGCCATCGGCATTTTGTACGATGTGCGGGAAGAGAACGCCGCATTCCTGGAATTTTCCCGGCATTTCCGCCGCCACCGTCTGCCGGTGCCGGAAATTTACGCCGAAGACTTGAGGCACGGCGCCTATCTGGAAGAAGACCTGGGCGACACCACACTGTTCGAGTTTCTATCGACGAATCGTGCCGGCGAGAACATCGCTCCCCAGGCGGTTGAAGCTTATCGCCAGGTTGTGGAGCTGTTGCCGCGCTTCCAGGTCGAAGCCGGCTGCGATCTGAATTACAAGCTGTGCTATCCGCGGGCCAGCTTCGATCGCCAGTCCATCGCGTGGGATTTGAATTATTTCAAGTATTACTTCCTCAGGCTGGCCGGTATCCCTTTTAACGAGCAAGCGCTGGAAGATGATTTCAGCCGCTTGACGAAGTTTCTGCTGACAGCCGCGCGCGATTACTTTCTCTATCGAGATTTCCAATCCCGCAACATCATGTTGCGCGACGGCCATCCATTTTTTCTGGACTATCAGGGCGGGCGCAAAGGCGCGCTGCAGTATGACATCGCTTCTCTGTTGTATGACGCCAAGGCTGATCTGCCGCCGGAGTTGCGTCAGCAATTGCTCGATCATTATCTGAGCAAGCTTGGCGGCTGCATCGACCTCAACCGCGAAGTCTTCATGCAGCACTACTACGCCTATGTTTACGTTCGCATCATGCAGGCCTTGGGAGCGTATGGATTTCGCGGATTTTATGAGCGCAAGCCGCATTTTCTGCAAAGTGTGCCGTATGCGCTGAAAAACCTGCGCTGGCTGCTGCACAACGTCAAGCTGCCGATCGCGCTGCCCACGTTGCAGGACGCGTTCAACAGCATGTTGGCATCGGAGAAGCTGTGGAATTTAGCCTCCACCGCCGAGCCGGAGAAGCTGCTGAGCCCGGCTGCTGCGAAGGCCCTGACCGTACGGATCTTCAGCTTCTCTTTTCATCGCGGCTTGCCAAAAGACGAGAGCGGAAATGGCGGAGGCTTCATTTTCGACGGCCGCAGTCTTCCCAATCCCGGGCGCGAAGAGCGCTTCAAGAGTTTGACCGGCAAAGACGCGCCGGTGATCGAGTATCTGAACCAGCAACCAAGCGTGCACCAGTTTCTTTCCAGCGCGACTTCGCTGGTCGATTCCAGCGTAAGCAATTATCAGCAGCGGGGATTTAAGAACCTGATGGTCTCGTTCGGCTGCACCGGTGGGCAACATCGTTCTGTGTACTTGGCGGAGCAATTGGCGAAGCATCTACGCGAGAGGAACGGCGTGGACGTGATCGTGAGGCACAGTCAGTTGGAGGAATCGTACGAATGAAAGCGATGATCCTGGCCGCCGGTCTGGGGACACGCTTGCGGCCGCTCACCGACGACTGTCCCAAAGCGCTGGTCGAAATCGCAGGCCGCTCTCTGCTCGAGATCACTCTCGCGCGCTTGCGAGCCTTCGGCATTCGCGAGGTGATTGTCAACGTGCATCACTTCGCGGACATGATTTCCGGGTATCTGAACGCGCACGAGAATTTCGGGATGAGAATTGAAGTCTCTCGCGAGGAGGTCTTGCTCGACACAGGTGGCGGGCTGAAGAACGCCGCCTGGTTCTTTCTTGAGGATTCGAGTAGTTCGAATGAACCTTTTCTCCTGCACAATGTCGATGTCATCAGCACGCTCGACCTCGCTCGCATGGTGCAATTTCACAAAGAAAATGCGGCTCTCGCCACGCTGGCGGTGCAGGACCGGAAGACTTCGCGGTACTTGCTTTTTGACGAGCACGGCCAGCTGTGTGGTCGCCGGTCCGGGGATAGAAGCGATGAACTTGTGCGGCCCGCGGGGAAGCTGCAGCCGCTGGCTTTCGCTGGCATTCACGTCATCTCTCCGCGCCTGCTTGCGATGATGACGGAGCAAGGAGTATTTTCCATCATCGCGCCGTATCTGCGGCTCGCTGGCCAGGGGGAAAGAATCATCGCCTTTCGCGCCGATGAATACTACTGGCGTGATCTCGGCCGCCCGGCCGATCTGAAACAAGCCGAAGAAGACCTAACGCGGGACGCGCGTTTACAAGTCCATCACCGCAGTCTTTAGAGACTCGTTTCTCGAGCACTATTCGCGGGCTTTGCGGCCTGCCGCGACACGCGCAATGCGTTCCTGTTCTGCCGCCGGCTTGGCGGGCGTCAACTGAATCAAGGACCGGTTCCCCACGTGGACGAAACTCAACTCGCGGGCCGAGGTCAGCGCGTTGATGGCCTCTCTCACCCGGGAGCGCGGAACGAAGTTGCCCAGGAACGATTCGACTTCCTGCGGTTCAGCAGCGATCACGCAATCGAGATATTTCGAAACCAGCGCGGAGAGCGCTTGGGCGACCGATAGGCTGATGCCCTCGCGAACCGCGTCCGGCGACCAGCGAAAAAGAACATCCCAGAACGAGCCTTCAGTAGGGTTGTAGTCCACGCGCGTGATGCGCAACTTTGACCACAGTTCGCCGAGAGCCTTGTCCAGCGCGGCCGTTGATACACTGCCCCCCAGCCGTTCCTGCACCCTGAGTTTTGAAACCGGGCCGTCCCGGCGAACAATCTCATAGGCATCGCAGGCGAGTTGCGAATACTCCGAGTGTGGCCGCGGCTTCGGCGGCTGCTTGGGATTGCGCTCACCCACCAACGCATAAAAATAAGGAAAGATCGACCCGGCCACGAGGAAAGCGTTGTTTTCTTCAAACAGCATGGCCTCGTAGGCGTCGCGCTCACGCAGCAGGCGAACCATCAGGTCGGTAGCCTGCTGAGCACGCGGGTCGGCATAGGCATGTTGCGAAGTGGGCAGGCGATCGTCGGATCCGGCCCACGCCCCGATGAATGTCGGCACCAGCACCGGAGGCTTCATCGGATACATCTGGCAGAATCCGACGGACTCAATAAATGAGCGTGCCTCCTCGAGCGTGCGGACGGGATGACCGTTGAGCCGCCATTTTTCGCAACGAAGTTGGGAAAGATCGAGCATGCAGATTCAGCTTTTGGCTCTTAGCTCTTGGCCGTTAGCTTGCAGTTTTGACATTGAGATCGGAAAGTTCGAGCTAAAAGCTAAGAGCCAAAAGCTAACAGCTGACCTTCAAATTCTCTTAAATGCCTTCTGAATATCCTTCAAAGAGTATCGCAGAACCACCGGCCTGCCGTGCGGGCACGACATCGGACATTCGGTCTTCGCCAGTTCCGCAATCAGCCACTCCATCTTATTTTGCTCCAGCGGCATGTTGACTTTGATGGCCGCGTGGCAGGCAATCGAAGCGGCAATCCGCGCGCGCACCTTCTCCAAGTTGAGCGCCTGCTCTTCGCGAGAGAACTGATCGAGCAACTCGGCCAGCATATGCTCGATCTGCGAGGCTTCCACGCCAGCCGGAGCAACTTTCACCGCGACGCTGCGCGAGCCGAAGGATTCGGCCTCAAAGCCGTTGTGGGCCAGTTCGTCAGAGATTTCCACAAACACAGCTTGCTGCGCGGGCGTGAGTTCAATCACCAGCGGCATAAGCAATCGCTGGCTCTCAACTTTCTGCGCGGCACGTTGCCGCAGAATTTTCTCAAACAATACACGCTCGTGGGCAACGTGCTGATCGATGATCCACAAACCCTCGGGGTTCACCGCAAGGATAAACGATTCTCGAATCTGGCCGAGCGGCTTCAACGACGACAACGACGGCGCGAGATCGCTGGGAACCTCGGGTTCTTCGGGAACCGGCGGAGTGCAGGTATCTTCTGACACAAACCCGGAAGCAACGGAGCCGGGCGCGCGGGCAACCGGAACGGCCGCGTTCGCTTCGACGCTGATTCCGCCGCTGAACTGGAACCGTTCAGTGGCAGGCGGAGGAGGAACCGGCGGCTGCAAGCGGAAGTCCTGCGATGGGGCGGCGTCGTACAGATGCTGCCATGCTGCCGAACCCTGGGCGTGAGCGCCGGGCGTAAGCGACGCGCTGGCCGTGGCATGCGCGGCAATTTCCGTGGTGAACTGCGGCACGGGACGCGCTTTCATCAGCGCGGCGCGGACCGACTCGCGCACAAAATCGTGCGTCACCGTCTGCTGGCGGAAGCGGACTTCGGTCTTCGAGGGATGCACGTTCACGTCCACCTCGCCGCTGGGTAGTTCGAGAAACAGCAGGACCACCGGATAAACACTGGGCGGAATGATGTTGCGATACGCCTCGGTCAGGGCATGCTGAATGAGGCGGTCCCGGATCAGGCGCCCGTTGACGAACACGTAGATGGAATTCCGGTTGAGCTTCTGGATTTCGGGCTTGGAAATAAATCCGTGAACCCGAAGCTCGCCAGGCTCAGGTGGCGTCTGATCTTCCTCTGCCTCCTGTCTTCGCCAGGGCGGAGGCTGCGGCAGTCCAATGTGCTGGAGCGGCTGCACCGCAGCCACAGGGATGAGCTGGTCGAGCACCTCTTTGCCAAAGACTTGATACACACGATCGCTGTGGCTGGCGACCGGCGGCGCAACCAATATGGCGTTGGTCGCCGAGTGCAACTCGAAGTGCTTGTCCGGATGGGCAAGCGCGTAGTGCGTTGCCAGCGATGCGATGTGCGAAAGCTCGGTTGACTCCGCTTTCAGGAACTTCTTGCGGGCGGGCGTATTGAAGAACAGGTCGCGAATGGTGATCGACGTTCCCGGCGGCAGGCCGGCTTCTTCCACTCGGAGGATCCTGCCGCCATTGATTTCAACGATGGTGCCCGAGGCTTCCTCCGGGGCGCGGGTTTCCAGCCGCAACCGCGAGACCGACGCGATCGAAGGCAGCGCTTCCCCGCGAAAGCCCAGCGTGGCCACAGTGAGCAAGTCTTCGGCATTCTTGAGCTTCGAGGTGGCGTGGCGCTCGAAGGCCAGCAGGGCATCGTCGCGGACCATGCCGCAGCCGTTGTCAGTAATTTGGATGAGCTTCTTGCCCCCAGCCTCCACTTGAATCTTGATCCGGGTGGCACCGGCGTCCAGAGAGTTTTCGAGAAGCTCCTTGACCACCGAGGCAGGACGCTCCACCACCTCACCAGCAGCGATCTTGTTGGCGACGGATTCGGAAAGAACGTGGATCTTGCCCATAGGCGTTCAGGAGTTTCCGCGCTGCGTTCGGGATGTCAGCTGCGGGCTTACCTGCGCTCACGCCCGCAAACGCCTCAAGTTTCGCAGATGAAGCCGCGGAAGGCAAAATGATGGAGATGTGCTCTGCCGGCAAGGTTGTGGATCTGATGCTCGGGCGTTCGGCCAATCAGGCGCCGAAGCCGAGACTCCATTTGCGCACCTTGGTCTCCTGATGAGCCTTGGTTCGGGGAAAAGATACGATCTCCAGCCGGGAGGTGCTGACCCAAAAATCTGTTCTTGGGGAAATCAACTCTTCGATGACGTAGAGTCCGCAGTGTGGGTCGCTTTTTAGTTGGCGCCAGCGTCGCCGGATGCCCACTCGGCTTGGATTGCGCCACACAATCGTCAGTGAAGCCATTACCAACCCCCTTGCGCTCACCGTGCCGGCTGCGTGCCGCAGGTGAGTTGTCTAGAGTATTCGCCTTTGTAGGATCAGGTTCGGTAGGGACAATCACAGCCCTGTGTGATTGCAATCACATCGGGCGGCAGCGGCAGCGCAGACACGCAGCCGGGCTCGGCTGGAACTTTCCCGGGGCGCGGGAACTAACTTCAGAAGCTGGACGATGCCCGCTCGGTCTTCAACTCACGGCGCAGGGTACGCACCAGCATGCCATCATACTTGGTGCCGCTGAGCCGCTCCAATTCACCCAGGGCTTCATCCGCAGTTTTCGCGGGAGCGTAGGAAAGGTCGCTGGTGGTCATCCTGACGTAGGCATCCGCAATCGACAAGATGCGGGCCCACAGCGGAATCTGTTCTCCCTGCAGTCCGTCCGGGTAGCCGCTTCCATCAAAACACTCGTGATGGTGTTCGACCGCCTTCTGCATTTGCTCGCTGTTCGGCAAGATGCTCAGGATCTCAGCCCCGACGTGGGAATGCAGTTTCACCAGACGGAATTCCTCTTCGTTAAGAAATCCTGGCTTGTTCAGAATCCGCTGCGAAATGAAGATCTTTCCCACGTCGTGAACCCGGGCAGCGTAGGTCAGTTCGTCGACTTCCTCCGCCGACATTCCCAGTGCCCGGGCGAGGACATCACAATAGCGGGCAGTCATTTCACCGTGCCCGGCTTCGTCGGATTCGCGCAATTCGGCGGCGTGATTCAGCACTTCGATCGATTCCCGCAGAACCCGCACATCGAACGGTCCTTTGCTGTCTTCCCCCGTGCAGAGACTTTTCAGGGTGGTGAGCAGTTCCTCAAGATGTTCTGGGGCGATATGCTCGCGCCGCAGAAAGCCTTCAATGAATCCCGAAATTTGCTGGCGCTGCGTGGCGCCGGTCTCATCCGTGCTGAATTCGTCCGCGACCGAGACCCGGTCGCCACCCGCGTGCTTGGAGATGTACATGCCCGCATCCGCCACCCGAATGATCCCTTCCGCGGTAAACCCGTGGACCGGAAAACTGGCCACCCCGAAGCTTCCCGTAATCATGTGTTCCTGCAGCATGGGATCGGTCGAGAGCCACAGCCGCAAACGTTCCGCCAGAGTCTGGGCTTGCTCCACTCCGGTTTCTGGCATCAGGATGATGAATTCATCTCCGCCGTAACGCGCCACCACGTTCGACTGCCGGCACTTCTGTTCGAGCAACCGGCCCACCCGCGCCAGCACCAGATCGCCTTCCAGGTGCCCGAGCGTGTCGTTGACCTCTTTAAACTTGTCCAGGTCGAGGAGAACCACAGAGAACGGCCGGCCGGAGCGCGATCCACGCTTCCACTCCGAAATAAGAGCTTCCCAGAAAAACCGGCGGGTCTTGACCCCGGTCAAACCATCGGTGATCGATTGCTGCTGCAGCTTCTGGAAAACGAACGAGTTGTGCAGCGCCGTGGCCAGCAAATCGGCCAGCGTGTTCATGATGAGCTTATCTTCGGGAGCAAACGCATCTTCCTTGCGGCTCTCCACATTCAAAACTCCGAGCAGGGTTTCGCCATAGGCGATGGGGATGCAGAGCACCGCCCGCGAATCCGGCAACACCCCTTGCAGGTGCGGATCGCCGGTGGTCTGAACCAGCGCGCTTTCGCCGGTGCGCGCCACCCGGCCCACAATGCCGATCCCCAGCGGAATCCGTTTCCCCAGGGCCTTAGCGGTGGTTCCGGCCTCCGCCTTGATTTCGATATCCTTGCGGGTGTAATCGAAGATCCCGATGCCAATGTGGTCAAACTGGAAATTTTTCTGAATGTGGCCGACGATCTCCGACATCATCTGTTCGGCGTCTTCGCTGGAAATGGCCGTCTTGGAAACGCTGTTCAGGAACGCCAGCTGCCGGGACCGCCTCTGCTCTTCGGCAAAGAGCCGGGCATTCTCCACTGCCACGGACACTTGTTCCGCCGCCGTTTGCATCACCTCCAGGTCGCGCTGCTCGAACACGTACTCTCGATCCGCGCTGACCGCTGCCATGACCCCCACAGGCTTGCCGCCTAACAGAATGGGCGCGGCACAGAGGCACTTCGACGGATTCGCCGGCACGTAAGTCGCAGACAGCCGCTCCCGCGCTTTTTCCATCCCGGCGCGGATCAACAGCGGCTGGCCGGTACGAATCACGTACTCCGTCAGACCGTTGTCCACCGCGCGCGAGCGCTTGGGCTGAATCTGGCCGCGATCGACTTCGAACTCAAACTGAATCCGGTCGCCTTCCAGGAAAGCCACATAGAAGTCGCTGGTATTGAAAATCTGCCCCAACTCCTTGTGGACGGTGCGCAGGATTTCATCCTGGTCCAGCCGCGAGCTGATGGCCTGGCCGATCTGGGTCAGGAGTTCATATTCCTTGGTCCGGCGCTGCGCGTTGTGCATCACCACGTAGTTTTCCAGGGTCAGCCCGATCTGCAATGCCAGTCCGATCAGCAACCGCAGATTGGAAGAACCGAACACCCGCCGTGCCGCCTGCGGAAACAGAATCACCCCGAAGTTGTGTTCGCGGGTTTGCAGGCTCACCGCCGTAATATTCAGGATGTTCTCCTGCACCATGAGTTCCCGGAAATGCTCAAAGCGGGCTCCGGGAAATGCCGGCAGTGGCTCGGGCATGTCGCTGAGATTGTGGAAGGTCACAAATCCCTCGCGCCGGTATGCCAGCTCTGACAGGTACTCACCCGCGCCGGACTTTTCCATTCGACAGAGCAGTTCCGGCGAAAACCCCCGCTGCACCGAAGGCAGAGTGGCGCGCCAGCGCTCCGAGATGTAGATGATGGCCTTGCCCGTGGGCAGCGGGGCAACCAGCCGGTCGAGAATACTCTGCATGCTGGGAGCCAGGTCCGCAGCCGAGAGCAGGCGCGTGGGATCGACGCCCAGAGTCGAGAACGCCAGCGCATTCTCCTGAACCGCATTGCGTTCATGCTCGAAAAGCACCATCACCATGGCAATCCCGAGCAGCATCTGGGGGATCGGCCCGAGCCCCTGTCCCGCGGCCCCGAACATCTCGAGAAAAGGATTGCGTAAATCTCCGAACACCATCAGCACCGCCCAAAGCGCCAGCGACACCGCCAGCAGGGAGAATGCCAGCGAATTCTTCCGGTGGCCATGCTGGTAGAAATACAAGGAGCAGTACAAAAGCACTACTCCCATGCCGATGTCGAGAGGCAGGTGCGGGTGAATTGCTTCCGGCCGGAACATGCCGTTCACCATCTGCACGCGCAGGTTCCACCAGGCCAGCCCGATGCCCGCGACAGCCAGTGCAACGTCCCACCAGCGCCAGGTGAATTTTCGCCGCATCAGACGGGTGGAAACGAAAATACACAGCGCCATCGCGACCAGCAGCAACGAGTTTATAAACGAAAACACCGCCGAGGGCGTGCCGAAAGCGTCCCACATGTCGAGCCCGTAGTGCAGGGTGTAGGCTGCCCAAGCCCATTGCCAGGCGCGGAAATACGGGAACCGGCTCTGCTCGTAGAGATAAGTAAATAGCAGGAACAGAAGCAAGGCCACGATGCCAGGCACAAGAACCACGCTCATCGCCACAGTGATCATGCTTGGATAGAGAGTCTCCGCAACTCTACAGGGCCTGTCTGCTCTGGGTGTACCCCAATACTTTCACAGCACGCCACACAACACAATATAGTTTGATGACCCGTTCTGCTGTAAAACACTCTGAAAACTTAGGTTACTTTGGGAACGTTACCTTCCTGTGACATGTCGCTCCGCTTGACGCTTCTTTTCCGCCGCCCGTAACATCGAAATGGTTGCTCATGGCTTATCCCAAGGAAAACTCAGCAGTTAGCCCGGATTCTCCGAGCCGGGTGCGGGTGCGCTTTGCGCCCTCGCCCACCGGATTCCTCCATGTCGGCAGCGCGCGCACCTTCATCTTCAACTGGCTCTACGCGCGCCGGACCTGCGGAACCATGATCCTTCGGCTCGACGACACCGACGTCGAACGCAACACGGACGCTTCCGTCAGTTCGATTTTCGACGGGTTGCGCTGGCTGGACCTCGACTGGGATGAGCAATACAAGCAATCCGAGCGCCTGGAACTCCATCGCCAGATCGCCAATTCGATCTTCGCGAAGGGCCTCGCTTACCGCGACTTTACTCCTGCCCACACCGGTGACAGCGACAAATCCGGGGCCCAAGGCACCTGGCTGTTCAATCCCGGGATGCGCGAGCTTTCCCGCGCCGAGAGCGACCGCCGCGCCGCCTCCGGAGAGCCCTTTGCCTTGCGCTTTCGCGTGCCCCGCGAGAGTGAGCAGCCGGTCCGTTTCGTCGATGCCGTCTACGGCGAACAATCCAAAGCCGCAGCCGATATCGAGGATTTCGCGCTTCTGCGCAGCGACGGCATGCCCACCTACCATCTGGCATCCTGTGCCGATGACGTCGATCTCCGCATCAGCCACATCATCCGCGGCCAGGACCACCTTACAAACACTTTCAAGCACATTCTGATCTTCGAGGCCGCGGGCGCCCAGCCGCCGCAATTCGCCCATCTTCCCCTGCTGGTGGCCCCGGACGGCACCAAGCTCTCCAAACGCCGCCACGGTCCGGTCGTGAGCGTGACCACCTATCGCGACGCCGGATTTCTGCCCGAAGCTTTCATCAATTTCTTGTGTCTGCTGGGCTGGTCGCCGAAAAACGACCGCGAACAAATGAGCCGCCAAGAACTGATCGATGCGTTCTCGCTGGAAGGCATCAACCGCGCCAACGCCGTAGTGAATTTCAAAGAGGCAGCATCCGATGGTGTGGGGCGGGCGCCCTCGCCCGCCAACTCCGCGGACTCCTCCGCAGTTGCCCTTCCGAGCGATGCGAGTAATCCGCTCTACGCCGAAGAAACCTTCGATCCCAAAGCGGTCTGGCTGAACGCCGAGCACATCCGCGCCTTGTCCGTCGAAGACCTGAGTGCGCGCCTGCTGCCGGTCGTGCGCCAAGCCGGCTTCAACATCGATCACGCCCGGATGCTGCAAATCACTCCACTCATCCGCGAGCGCATCAAACTGCTGCGCGACGTGCTCACCGCCGCCGACTTCTTCTTCGTCGACCAACTCCCGCCCTACGACCCTGCCGAGCTCATCCCGCAAAAGGGAGACGCGGCCATGGCGCTGAAGGCATTGCAGAAAGCAAAAGACGTGCTCGCGAACACCGAGTTCACACACGACCCCCTGGATCACGCTCTCCGCGCCGCCGCTCAGGAACTAGGCATCAAAACCGGACAAATGTTCCAGCCTATCCGCGTAGCCGTCTGCGGCCGCAAGAACGCCCCACCCCTGTTCGGGACGTTAGAAGTGCTAGGCAAAGAAACCACGTTGCTCCGCTTCGAGCAGGCAATTCAGAAACTGCGCTAGGACTCTGGCGGTGGGCGGCAAACACCAGCCCCGAAGGGCGGCGTACTTTAGCCCCGGACGTAAGTCTGGGGTAGCCGAGAAAAAGATTTTTCCACTCTGCCGGGGCGCCCCATTCTTCGCGCACTTTGCGAAGGGTCGGATTCCACGAACTTGGATTCCTTCGGGTTTTGATTTCCCGCGACCCCGAAGGCCGTTGCCGGATAGCGCAGCTCGGAAGCAACACCAGAGAAGCCCCGGTGCACATGGAATTTATGGCGAAGTTCTACCAGAGACGCTACGGCATCTAGCCCGGCGGCATATGGACCAGGGCGGGCGGCCCAGCCTACCGCGTTCTTTGCGGAGGCCGGGGCAGTTTCATCAATGTCAAGATCCCCATCCTCCGTCCCATTTTTCTCAACCATTCACTTCCTCCCTCACTCTAGCCCGGCGACCCACCCCCCCTGTATAGCTGGCAAATAAAGTCAAGTTTATCGTCTATAACTCCTTAGGAATCTAGATTTTACCTCTAACCCCAATGGGCTCTAGATTTTAGCGGGAAAAAGTCCGTAACTTCATGATTCCACTAGACCGAGGGGGAGGGGGTATACCTTATTTTTTTCGAAGATCGGGAAAATTAGCAGCGGCGGGATTTTCGGGATATTCTCCAGCAGGAGCGCTGCTGTTGATGCTTAGCAACCCTTCGTGAAGATCCGTGTCAATCCGTGGCGAGCCCGCTCACTTCCAGAATTCCACCTGGCTCCAGCAGTCGCTGCCGGACTCATCGACGTACTTCCACCACGGCATGAGGCAACGCTCCACCGTGAACAGGGTTCCTCCGGGAACGTCCTGCGTGGTAGCGATCAGCACGTGCCTCTTGAACCGAAGCACGCCGCCGATATACAGGCTCTGGAGCCATCGCGGATCAATGCCATGCGCGCGCGACGCCCGTGACTCTGACACTTTGCACGTAGCCGTTCCCTGCAGCGCCAGTCCCATCTCCTCTCGCTGGCTGTCGAGGGCTTTCATCGTGGCTTCCGAGGGTTCCTCGGCGGTCGGAGTACAATTCGGCGGCAAAGGTGGAGGAAGTTCACCGGGATCGACCAGGTCGCTCAGGCGAAAAGGCGCGCATGTCCAGGCCGGAGCGACCAGAAACACCACTCCAATCACCAGCACGAGCGATCCTGCCAGCAGCCAGCCTGCGCCAATTGGTCCGTGACTTGAGAATTGTGGCATCGCTAAAGCCAGGGCTCACCACCGCTGAGGTGAGCTCAGTCAGGAAAATCGCGGCAATAAGAATCCAGGGCAATACAGCCCCCGCCGCCCCGCCCATCCTACCTCATGTGTAGAATAAAGTAGACATGAACGGGTCAAAGCCCACATTCGAAGCTGCAGTCAAAGCGGCCCCGGCGTCTGGCGGCGGGCCGTCGAATTTCATACGCGACATTTTTCTCGACGACCTGAAAACCAATAAGTATAACGGCCGCGTGCAGACGCGTTTTCCTCCTGAGCCCAACGGGTATCTGCACATCGGCCACGCCAAGGCGATTTACCTGGATTTCGGACTGGCTGCCGAGTTTGGCGGAAAGACCAACCTCCGCTTCGACGATACCAATCCGGAGAAAGAAGAAACCGAATACGTCGAGTCGATCGAGCAGGACGTAAAGTGGCTGGGCTATCAGTGGGACGGACTTTACTACGCGTCCGATTATTTCGACCAGCTCTACGAATGGGCGGTGAAGCTGATCAAGGATGGCAAGGCGTATGTCGACGATCTTTCGGCAGAGGAGATTCGCAAGTACCGCGGCACGCTGACCGAGCCGGGTAAAGACAGCCCGCATCGCAACCGTTCGGTGGAAGAAAACCTGGCCCTGTTTGAGCGCATGCGTGCCGGCGAATTTCCCGACGGTTCCCGGGTTCTGCGCGCCAAAATCGACATGGCTTCGCCGAACCTTAACTTCCGCGATCCGGTGATGTACCGCATCCTGCACGCCGAACATCACCGCACCGGCAACAAGTGGTGCATCTACCCGATGTACGACTACGCGCACGGGCAGTCCGATTCAATCGAACGAGTCACGCACTCCATGTGCACGCTCGAGTTCGAAGATCACCGGCCGTTGTACAACTGGTTTATCCAGCAACTGGGAATCTTTCCGTCGCAGCAGATCGAGTTCGACCGCCTCAACCTCACCTACACGCTGCTGAGCAAGCGCAAGCTGCTCCAGTTGGTCAACGAGGGCCACGTGCGCGGCTGGGACGATCCCCTCATGCCCACGCTCTCGGGGATCCGGCGGCGCGGCTACACACCCGAAGCGATCCGGAATTTCTGCGCATCCATTGGAGTTTCGAAGACTACCGGCGTCCTTGATCTGGCCATGCTCGAGCACTTCGTCCGCGAGGACTTGAACAAGCGTGCCCCACGTGTCATGGCCGTGCTGAATCCTCTGAAAGTGGTGATCGACAACTACCCGGAGACGCTGATGGAAGAAATGGACGCGGTGAACAATCCGGAAGATGCCAGCGCAGGCAGCCGCAAAGTGCCGTTCTCTCGGGTGCTCTACATCGAGCAGGATGACTTCCGCGAAAACCCGCCAAAGCAATACTACCGGTTATCGCCAGGGCGCGAAGTTCGTCTGCGCTACGGATACTTTGTCACCTGCAAAAGCGTAGTAAAGAACGACCAAGGCGAAGTCGTCGAGGTGCATTGCACCTACGATCCCGACACGCGCGGTGGCAATTCTCCACCGGATGGGCGCAAAGTGAAATCCACCATCCACTGGGTTTCAGCCGCGCACGCCATCGACGCCGAGGTGCGCATCTACGAAACCCTTTTCACCAAGGCAGATCCGAACGAACTGGAAGCAGGCCAGGACGTTACCGCGAATCTCACCCCGAAATCGCTGGAAGTCTTGACTCACTGCAAACTCGAACCATCCCTGGCCAAGGGGGCCGCGGGCAACCGGTATCAGTTCGAGCGTTTGGGATATTTCTGTGCCGATCCCGACTCGAAGCCGGGCAACCCCGTTTTCAATCGCACGGTTGCGCTGAAAGACACGTGGGCCAAAGTCGAAAAGAAACAAGGCGGGAAAGTCTAGGTTTCATTTCATCCTGGTGTGGCCGAGGGGCGCGTTCACGGCATGATCTCAAACACCGTTCCGCAGCCGCTGAAGCCGCAACTGGTATCGCCTCCGGCGCTGGTCGTGCCGTACAAGTTGCCGGCCTTATCCAGGACCAAGCCTCCGATTAGATTCCCTCCGTCCGGAGCGTAATTAAAGCTGTGCAGCAAGGTCAGCTTTCCGGCCTTGCTGACTTTAAAGACAGTCCCGTAACCGAAAGTCCCACCATAGAATGTAGTGCCATACAGATTGCCGGCTGAATCTCGAGCTAACCGTGCATAGGGATTGACCCCGTCCGGATTGCCGGAGAAGCTGTGCAGCAGGGTTAATTTGCCAGCCGGACTGAGTTTGAAAACGGTCCCATAGCCCCCTCCTGTGCCACCGTAGATGGTGGTCCCATAGAGATTGCCGGCCTTGTCCCGGACCAGCCCATCGCGAGGATTCACCCCATCCGGGGTTCCGGAGAAACTGTGCAGCAAGGTGAGCTTTCCGGCTTTATTCACCTTGAACACGGTTCCATAGCCACCGGCGTTTCCGCCGTACAAGCTGGTGCCATAGAGGTTGCCGGAACTATCGCGAACCAGGCCTCCGTACGGATCTTCTCCGTCCGGGGTCCCGGAGAAACTGTGCAACAGGGTCAGTTTGCCGGCCGCATTCAGTTTGAATACCGTGCCAAAGCCACCAGCCGTGCCGCCAAAGATTGTGGTGCCGTACAGGGTGCCCGCCCCATCGCGAACCAAACCTCCGTACGGATCCGTCCCGTCCGGCGTGCCAGCGAAACTATAAAGCACTGTCTCTTTGCCGTCCGGAGCTAGTTTGAACACCGTCCCATACCCACCATTGGTGCCACCGTAGATCGTCGTGCCGTACAAGTTTCCGGCTTTGTCGCGGATCAGGCCAGCATAGGGATCTTCTGCGTCTGGCGTTCCCGCAAAACTATACAGCACACTTTCATCTCCGTTGGGATCGAGCTGAAATACCGTGCCATAGCCGCCCGCAGTGCCGCCGTATTGAGTTGTCCCATAAAGAGTGCCTGCGGCATCGCGAAATAATCCTGCATCAGGCTGGAATCCATTGGCGGTGTTCGTAAACGTGTAGAGCACTTTGAAGGTCTGCGCGCGCGCCGGCGCCTCGGCCAGAAGCACGGAAGTGAGGATTAGGCCGGCCATAAAGCGGATCAAGAAGACGGAGCGGAAATGCTGGGCTGGTTTCGACATAGGTTCTCCCGTAGGGTTTCAACCGGTCGAATTCTACAACGGCTCGGCCCTTTCGTTGTCACGCAAAAACCTGCCCCTGGCAGGCTAGACGCTCAGTTGTGCGCGTGCGGGCTCTGCGCCGGATTGGCCTGATGGCGCGGGGGAGCTTTCACCACTTTCACCGCAAACTGCACCGGAAGGTTCTTCGGCGGATAGCACTGTGCATTGTCGCAGGCCTGGTACCGCAGTGTGCCACGCAATTCGTACTTGCTGGGCAAAACGCTGGACAGCGGCCGCACCGGCACGGTGAGGGTGAAGTCTCCGGTGTATACGCTTAGCTTCTCATCGGGCGCGAAAGCGAAACTCATCGTTTCACCCGGCGGATACGTGATCTTGCCGATCACCAGATCGGTTGGCGGGTCCAGCTTCAGTGTGGTCGGAATCAGATACTCCTCAGTGGGCTTGTTTGAATTGATGTGAAAGCCCTCTCCAACCCGAAACTGGAGCTCCACGGAATTGCTTTTGCCCCGAGTCACGCTGGCCACCGCCGGCGTCTCCATGGTGACCGACGGGGTTCTGCGGACCGGCATATCCTGGGCCGGCATCAGACAGCCCAGCAGCACGAACCACACTGCGGTCTGGAAGAATCGATTCATGTGCACGTGCTGAAGCGCGCTACTTTTTCGCAACCCCACCCGGCCCGAGAATCTTCTTGATGTCGTCTTCGATTTCTCCGCGGCCTTTCAGCCCAAGGATTTTGCCGACCAGCTTACCATCCCGCGCAATAAAAAATGTTTCTGGCATAAACGGAATGCCTCCATAGGCATCGCCGACGGACTCCTTGCCGACCAGGATCGGGTAATTCACTCCCATGTCTTGCGCAAACTGCGCAATGTCCCTCGGATTCGCATCGTCCATCGCCACTCCCACGAACTGCAGGCCGTCCTGCCCATATTGTCTTTGCAGTTCGACGAACCAGGGCATCTCGATCTTGCAGGGCGCGCACCAGGTGGCCCAGAAGTTCAATACCACAGCCTTGCCCCGATAGTCCGTAAGATGAACCGTTCTGCCATCGAGCGATTGCAGCGTGAAGTCTGGGGCCTCGCCGTTCTTGAACTGCACATCCGCCGAGTTCTTCGGCCCATGCCGGGCCAGATTGTAGCCGAATACCAGCATCAGCGAAACCACCATGGCCACCACGAGAATTACCACTGGATCACGTTTCACTAGCCACTCCATTCATAGCGCGAAGCGATTCAAGAATGACAGATAGTTCGACAGAATAGTAAAACGTCCAAATACCAGCAATACACCCAGCGCGATCAACAACGCGCCGCTGGCTACCTCGAGCGCATGCATGTGCGAACGGAAGCGGCTGTAGAACTTCAGAAAGCGCTGGATGCCGAACGAGGTGAGCAGGAACGGAACCGCCAACCCCAGCGAATAAATGGTCAGCAACACAATGCCCTTCAGGATCGAATCCTGGGCGGCTGCAAATCCCAAGATGACGGCGAGAATCGGGCCAACGCAGGGAGTCCATCCGAAAGCAAAA
The DNA here is from genome assembly GCA_963758285.1 of Terriglobia bacterium. GTDB lineage: Bacteria > Acidobacteriota > Terriglobia > Terriglobales > Acidobacteriaceae > DASVWZ01. Next base: position 137,910 of record CAVWUT010000009.1, read on the forward strand.
GCAAAGCCAATCAGGAAGGCGCCGCCCGCCGTACTGCCGCCTTTGACGTTGTGCAGGCGCTTGTCCGCGTACAGCGCGTTGATGCGCAGCAGACCCGTCAGATGCAATCCAAACAGGATAATGACCACTCCCGCCACCTGGGCCAGGGTCGATTTATAACGTGCCAGCAATTGGCCGACCTCAGTGGAGATCGCTCCCAAGGTAATGAACACGACGCTGAAGCCCAGGATGAAGCTGATGGAATTGATCATCATCTTGCGCAGCAGATTCGCCTCATGGGACTTCAGTTCCTCCACCCCGACGCCGGAGATCAGCGACACATAGCCCGGCACAAGGGGCAGCACGCAGGGCGAGAGAAACGATACCAGACCCGCCACAAAAGCCGCTAAAGGAAGAGGAAGGCTTGTCATGCAGAGCTATTCTACCTGTTCCGGGTTCTCCCGCCAGACCGCAACGCCCCGAAATCAGGCCGGACAAACAGTTTGACGCTCGGAGAACCGTAAAGTTTCACTGCCGCGGCAATGGTCTCGACGCCGCCGGAGCAGTGAAATCCTAACGGTGTTTCTTCTTGCCCCTTGGCGCAGGCTGGGCCCTGACCGGCGCGGCAGGTTGTGGCATTTCGACCGGCAGGCCAGCTGGGGTCTCGGCAAGAATCTTGCGAACGAATCCGACCGGCACGATTGCGGTAAGCACGGCGCGATCCTTTTGCTGCGCGACTTGCAGGCTGCCAACCAGCGCCTTTACATCAGCATCGGTGCCTTCTGGCGGAGCGGTATTTTGCGCGGTTCGAAACAGATCGAGAAAAGCGCCCAGCTTTTCCGTGAGCCGGGCGGCATCGTCCTCGCTGTCTGTAAATGCCGCCGCTCTGAAGTGAACCGTTCCCAAGTACCGCACCGAGGCGACCACTACGGCTGGCTTGGAAAACAGGAACGACGAGCTTAGGGGGCCGGCCGCGGTGTTGTCCGAGGCTGCCTTCACCCTGAGAACTCCCCACGCCAGACTTGCCAAAGGAACTTCTTTGTAATATTGCCGCAGTAGGGCCGGTCCACCAAAGGGCGACGCCAGCTTGCGCGAACGATCAATGATCCCACGGACGATCTGCGGATCGGGCATATTGGATGCGGCCACTGAATTCACGCCCAGGACCGCCACTCGAAAAGTCAGGTCTTCCAGCGGAATGCTGTAGATTTCGGTGGAGCGGTAACTCTCTACTGCGTTCGCACTCTTCTTCAGATATGCGCTGAGCCGCTCCGCCTGGAAATGTCCGACGAACACGCCTGAGAACCTTACCTCTTCGCCGCTCTTCGGCGCACCGGGCATGGCCGGCGGATAGTGGATGGCGAGCGCGGCTTCTTCCAAGTCGCGTTCCGCATCGAACCCGGTGGCTTGGATGAATTGTTCGTACTCGGGGTCGCGGTGTACCCGGGGCAGCTCGCCAAGTAAGTTGATGCGCCGCATCCACTTGAGGTCGACGTAGACAAATCCATCTGCGCCGGGCAAAAGGCGGGCCGCTTCGGGAGGGGCATGTTTGCGCAGCACGACAACCAGAGCCACAGCCCCCGCAACCAGCAACACGCCGAGCAGTATGGGGAAGCTTCGTCGAATGCGCATAGCATCATGACCGCACCTGCAAGTGGCGCAAACTTGCCCGTGCGGCCAGAAAACGCCATCATAGCATCCGAGGGTGAAACGAGCCCCCTGGTAAAACCGCCCTTCGCTCTCATCCAAATCCCTATTCTCCACGTTATTTCAGATCCGCACCCACTGGATGTTTCTAACTTCGTTGCGAACCGTCTTTTCTGGATGACAAAGTTTGGCTGCAGAATAAGGTGCTCTTGATTTACACCGTTTTGAGTTACATTCAAAGGGCTTCGCCAGTTATTCTCTAATTCTTGGCTTCTCCGCACAATTCGCTTCCTGAACCCGGTGTGACGCCGGAACCCCTGGCGCATCCCCGGCCGGAGCCGGAAGAGAACCCCATCTGGAGCGGAATAGACCTGCTGCAGATGATCGGGCTCACGGTGATTGTCGTGGTGGTCGTGCCGCTGACGATCGTGCTGCTGGCACACCTGCTGGTTTACAAGAAAATTTCCCTCACCGACATTGCAACGATTCCGGGAATTATCCTGATCGCGCAGTTGCTGATCTACGCGGCGCTGTTTCTAGTGATGCGCCGAACGGTGCAAGCCCGGGGAGGCAGGTTTTGGGAGGCGATTCGGTGGAACTGGCCCCAGTCTTCCTGGGGCGGATTCTTGTTCTTGGGGGTAATGCTCTACATCCTACTGATCGGACTGGGACAATTCCTCCCGATTCCCAGGCACCTGCCGATTGACCGCTTCTTCCAGACAGCGCGCGAGGCCAGCATCATGACGGTGATCGCTGTGACCCTGGCTCCCCTCATGGAAGAACTATTCTTCCGGGCGTTTCTGTATCCCGTGCTGGCGCGCAAGCTGGGGACGGTGGTTGCAATTTTGCTCACTTCGGCGATGTTTGGGCTCCTGCATGGGGCGCAATTGGGGTATTCCTGGGCGGTGCTGATCATTTTTCTGGTCGGGATGGTGCTCACCACGGTAAGGGCCATCACCAAGTCGGTGGCTTCGAGCTTTCTCGTCCACGTCGGCTACAACGGGACGTTGTCGGCGTTATTGTTCGTGGCCACCAGTGGATTCCGGCATCTTGAGAAATTGACGCAGTAGGAGATTTCCAAGGAAACTCAGGATCCGAACTGGCCTCCGGATGGGCGCGCACGCCCGAGCCTACATCGTTCACGACATGGGCGCGGCCTCGGCGGTTACGAGTATTCGCCTCACATGGACTCTTGCTTCTAGCGAGCTAATGTTATCTTAGGAATTCATGACATCGTCGCGACAAGAACTGTTGCGCCTGCTGGCGGCCAAATCTTTCCGGCTGGGAGAATTCAAACTCTCCTCGGGCGCGCCCAGCGACTATTACGTCGATTGCCGGACCACCACCCTGGATGCCCGCGGCGCCCAGCTGACGGGACAAGTGTTTCTGGAGGAGATTCGGGCACGTGGATGGAAACCGAGGGCGATTGGCGGACTCACCATGGGCGCGGACCCGATTGTGGTCGCGGTCGCGGTCACCAGCGGCGAAATTCATGGCTTCCTGGTACGCAAAGGCGAGAAGCAGCACGGGACCGGACAGCGGATTGAAGGCTTCCGCGAAAAGGGCGCGCGGGTCGTGATCGTGGATGACGTTTGCACCACGGGGGCGTCGACGATCGCAGCAATCGAGGCCGCGCGCGAGTTCGGATTTGAGGTCGCCGGCGTGATGTGCCTGGTGGAGCGCGAAGAAGCCAAGGGAAGGCCGGCCGTGGAGATGGCAGCCGGAGCGGCGCCGTTTGTGGCGATCTTTACGGCGAACGACGTGCGACACGAACATCTGGGCATAAGGAAGAATGGCTGAACGGAAAAAATCAACGCCTCTCAGGTTCGCCGTGCTCGAACACGGAGCGGAATCTCTGGTTCAGGGTTATCTGATGCGTCGCAACATCTTGACCTACCAAGCTCCACGCAAGAACGAGGGGTACGACCTGATCTGCATCCACCCCGACCCAAGGAAGCCTGTGAAGCCCGTCCGGGTACAGGTCAAGAGCCGCTATCAGATAGACTGCGACCGCAGCATCGTTGTGCCCAAGAAAAGCCGCGGCGCATTTGACTTTGTCGTCGCCGTATTCTTGAACGTGGGCTACTTCTACCGCAAAGCTGGCGGCCTGAATAGGGAGACGGGCCAACCTGAATTCTTTACCCTTCCGGCATCATGGGTCGAACAGCATCGAAACGAGCGAAGCTCGTGGGGCAAGGTTAGTCTCAAACAGCGAGGCGTTGAACGATTCGAAGGCGATAAAGGTTTCGAGCTAATCGCCAGGCGCCTCAAGATCAACTGTCCTGCCCGCCTGCGGCCGAGCACGCCGCGACGGGCCAACGACCAAGGACGAACGACCAACGACTGACCCATGATTCAAACCCTCGAATGGACCGAATCCGGCGTGCGCTTTATCGATCAGACGAAGCTGCCCACGGAAGAGGTTTACGTAACCTGCAAGAAGTATGAGCAAGTGGCGGATGTGATCCGCAACATGGTGGTGCGAGGCGCGCCCGCAATTGGCGTGGCGGCGGCGATGGGCATTGCCCTGGGCGTGAAGAACTCGAAGGCGGAGACGGTCGGCGAGCTGAAACCGGAATTCGATGAGATTTGCAAGCTGATCGGCGAGACCCGGCCGACCGCAGTCAATCTGTTCTGGGCGATCCGGCGCATGCGGGAGAAATTTGACCTCCTGAGGGTGCGGCCGCTGCAACAGGTCAAGCAGGCGCTGGTCGAAGAAGCGCAACGCATGCATGCTGAAGACGTTGCCGCCAATCAGGCCATGGGACGCCACGGGGCGACTCTCATGCCCGCCAGCGGTGGCGTCCTCACCCACTGCAACGCTGGCGCGCTCGCGACTTGCGGTTACGGCACGGCGTTGGGAGTGATTCGCGCCGCGATCGAGCAAGGGAAAAAGATCCACGTCTATGCCGACGAGACCCGGCCATTTCTGCAAGGCTCGCGCCTGACGGCGTGGGAGTTAATGAAGGATGGAATTCCGACCACGGTGATATCCGACAACATGGCAGGCGCCATGATGAGCCAGGGCAAGATCGGCGCGGTGATCGTGGGCGCGGACCGCATTGCGGCTAATGGCGATGTAGCCAACAAAATCGGGACCTACACCGTAGCGGTGCTGGCTAAGGAACACGGAATTCCGTTCTACGTGGCCGCACCGTTTTCGACCGTTGACCTGGAGACGCCGGATGGGAGCAAGATTCCCATCGAGCAGCGCAACATTAAAGAAGTCACCCACATTGCCGGGAAGCAGATGGTTCCGGAAGGCGTTCAGGTGGAGAATCCGGCGTTCGATGTGACACCGGCGAAGTACGTGAGCGCTATCGTGACCGAGCGCGGGATCGCAAAAGCGCCGTATGGAGAGTCGCTGGCAAAGCTGGCCGGGCAACCGGCCGCCGTGGGGCGATAAGTCAGCGCGTAGCACTTATTGAGCGCCGCGTGCGGACGCCCGCGCCTACGTGGGCAAGCTAGTCCTTCTCACTGCACGCGCTTGATCGGTAGATCCTTCCCATCGGTGTGCAGGACCATCTGGGTCACCCTCCCCTCGCTATCGACCTCGAAACTGTACTCATCGTCCGCCGATTTGGAGAAGAACTCGCGAGCTCTCCGGAACCAGTTCCTGCTTCGGCTCGTCATTTTCCTGAACAAACAAGTGCGTGCCTTCCCCACGGGTAATCACCAGAGCGATGTCCGGCGAGAACACGTATCGGCCGACATATCCATCGAGCAGTTTGGGATCGATGGCCACTTCCTTGTGCTCTTTCAGCGGTGGCCGTGGTGGCAGCTTGTCGTAAGGCGTGTAGCCCTCCCACTCGATCGGCGTGAACGTGTTTTTGAGCAAAGTCTCCAGCAATTCCTTGAAGATGCCTTCACCGTTGGAGCTATTGCTCATAATCAGGATGCCGGTCTTCACTCCGTCGAAACACGCGGTGTAGTTTCGCCAGCCCTCGTCGTGGCCTTCTTTGAAGAACACTTTCCCATACGGAGTCCAGTACAGCCCCCAGCCCAGCCCATAGCTGAGGCGGATGGGCTTGTTCTCGTCGGTGGGTTCGTTCAGCAAGCTCGGGAACTGGTGTTTCGAAAAGATCTGAACCTGCGGGCTGAGCATCATCTCTCGGGTTTTCTTGCTTAACCGTTCGCCTTGCATCACCGCCTGTATGAACCGTGCGAAATCGCGTGGGGTTGTCTGCATCGCACCCGCCGCGTTCGCCGTCTTACGCCTTTCCGGGCCGAGGGACCGGCCATATTCGTCGTAGCCGTTGGCATAATCGCTTTCAAACCGGTCCTGCCAAATCATGCTGGTGCGAGTCATGCCAAAGGGGTCAAGAACGCGTTCACGCATTAATTCTTCCAGCGGCTTCTTAGTGATCGTCTCGACCACCAACTGCAGCAGAACGATGCCCTCTCCGGAGTAAGCGTATCTTGATCCCGGTTCAAAATTGATATTCAGCTTGCCGTTCTCATTAAATGCCCGCCAGTTGGGGAATCCGGCCGTATGGCTGAGCAACATTCTGGCGGTAATCTTTTTATAGCGTGGGTCATCCGCCAGATCCTTGTACATGGGATATTCCGGCAGCGGCTTCGGCAGATACTGGTAAACAGGCTTATCCAGGTCGAGGACCTTCTCATCCACCAATTGCATGACCATGTAGTCGAACGTCGGCTTCGTGAGCGAGGCTGCGGTCATGACCGAATCCGGGGTCAGCGGCAGATTCTTTTCCTTTTCGCGGAAACCGTATCCCTTCAAGTAAGCAACTTTGCCATTGTTGAAAATTGCCAGGCCCACGCCGGTGACCTCGGCTGCCTGCATCAAGCGCGTGACTGTCGCGTCAATTTCGCTAGGGGTGATCTTGCTGCCATCCAGACGCTTGATCGCTGATTCTTGCGCCGCTGCGGGGGTCACATTCAGGATCGCTGTCAATAGCAAAAGCAAAAGAGTTCGGTTCATAGATCGCTGTCCTCACAACATGCAAGTACGGAGGATTCCAGTGTCCGGTTCACGCCAAGCTGAAGCTTGGACGAACAAGTCGCGGATTTGTCATGAACTTCCGGCCGGAATTCTGCGTATCCTTAAACAGGGGCAAGGAGGTTCTTATGGCTGCTTTCTTCCTGTGGTGCATTCTGTTTGTGGTTTGCTGGCCGCTGGCGTTGTTTGCCCTGGTCCTGTATCCCCTGGTCTGGCTGATCCTGTTGCCCTTCCGGGTGGTCGGGATTGCAGTGCATGGCGTGTTGGAACTTCTCTGGGCTGCAGTCACGCTGCCGGCAAGGTTGTTGGGCGCCAGGCCGTGACGGGACTCAGGGGTGTAGGTTCCCTCTTATTGCCGACTGCCAGGCTCCATCGGCCTCGAATGCGCTGTCCCCTTGCTGATCTTTCTACCGCTCAATAACCGATAGCCCTGCAAACTGTTAACATTCCAATCAGTTTCCCAAACGAGGTCAGCGACCCGATGCCCCAGGCCGGCGAAACCACGCTTCCCGCAAACGCCAACGAGACTTCCCCAACCACACCCAGCGTTGAGGTTTACGCCGTGTACGGCGCTGAGCCGGAAGTGCTCGCCTATGCCATGGCGAAGTACTCGCGATCGGCGCTTTCGATGAAGGAGTCGCTGAAGGAAATCAGCCAGCAGAAGGCGGAGAAGTTTCTCAATACATTTTACTTCCAGTACGGACACCGCTCGATTGCAGACCTGGCGCACGTGGCGCTGGCTATTGAAAAGCTGTCGATTCTTGCCGCCATTGCCGTGGCCGACGAGCAGCGTTGGGACGGCCAGGAGCGATCCACCCGCTATCAGGATTTCCGCAAGAGCGGCTTTTTCACGCCGGATTTTGGGGACGACCGCGCAGCTCACGAGTTGTATTCGAACACAGTTGCGGCCCTTTTTGGCGAGTACGAGACCTTCTCGAACCGGATGTTGCTCTACCTCTGCAGCATCGTTCCCAAGCCGGAGGAAATGAAGCAGGAAGCTTACGAACGAACCCTGCGAGCCCGGGCGTTCGATATTTCCCGCTATCTACTCCCGCTGGCTACCAACACCTCGCTCGGCGAGATCGTCAATGCCCGAACCCTCGAATCCCAAGTCTCGCACCTGCTTTCCCAGCCGCACCGGGAGGTGCGCCGCCTCGGGGAACTGCTGAAGCAGGCGGCAACGTCACCGGCCTACAACGTCGGTCACGAGCAACTGCGCGACCTACTGAGCCAGATCCGTGAAATCTCGCCGGAACTGGCCGCGCGGACGGAGCAGGAACTGTTGCGCGAGGTGCGAGTCGCGCCGACGCTGGTCAAGTACGCCGACCCCAATGCCTATGAAAGTGAAACCCGGCGCGAGATGCGTCAGCTGGCAGCGGAATTGATGGGTAATTTGCCGATTGCTCCCGCTCCGCTGGTCGATCTGCTCGACGAAGAGCCGCTGGAGATCGAACTGGCGACCACGCTGGTTTATGAGCACTGCCATTATTCCTACAAGCAGATCCGACAGGCTGTCGCAGCGGCGGGCGAGGTGATCCGGCGGGAAATCATCGACCTGGGTCTGCGCCATCGGGGAAACCACGACGAAATGCTTCGCGCTTTCTGCGCCGGGCAGCAGTTCCGCTTCGACATTCTCATGGACATCGGCGGCTTCCGCGACATGCACCGTCACCGGCGCTGCGTGCAAATCGGACAGGACTTCACAACCGCGCACGGCTATGACACACCGGAAGAAGTGAACGCTGCCGGCGCCGCGGAGAGCTATCACGCGGCGATGCAGAAGGCGTCCGATGCCGTGGCGGCGCTGGCAAAAAGCAATCATCCCGAGGCCGTCCAGAATGCGCAGTACGCGATTCCGCTGGCATTCCGCAAACGGACGCTGTTCAAGATGGATTTTGCCGAGGTAGTCTACATTTCCGAGCTGCGTACCGGGCCAGCCGGACACATCTCGTATCGCAACGTGGCCTATGCGATGTATGAAGCGGTAGCGAAGAAACATCCCGCGCTGGCGAAATACTTTCGGGTGACGGATGTTCGGGAGCCGGTGGATTTGCTGAAACGGTGAGGGGAACGTGTTTGGGTCCGGGTCGACCTGCGATCTACTGATTGATTGTCGCCCATATGATTGACCTGTTCACAAGCGACTTGGATGCTCTGTCGAATGCGGAACTCTATTCGGCTATCGGCGAGTTTGCTCGGGAGCAGCCGAATGAAGGCTGGCGTCACGACTTTACCGAGATGTGGGATGACAGTGCGTTGAAGACGATCGCATCGTTTGCCAACACCCTTGGCGGGGTCCTAATCGTAGGAGCGGCCAAGAGCAAAACGGACGTTTACAGCCGACTCATCGGGGCAGAGTCGGAGACGGAATATAAGACAAAGATCGCCAGCGCTATCGCTACGAATATCTCCCCCACTCCGCATTACAAGATCTTCGAGTGTCACGATCCGGGCAACACAAGAAAGAAACTCTGCGTGGTCCGTGTGCAGAGCAGTACAGCGGTGCATCTTATCAGCAAGAAGAACGTTCAGCCGGTCTACGTGAGAAATGAGGATCAGTCGATACCAGCCGATGCGGTTCAACTCAGGCGGCTGATTGAAAGGGAACGGGAATCTGTAAGTAATCCTCTTGCGGCGCTTTTTGAACGAGGGCGTCGCCTGCTGGTGGATTTGCAACTGAATGAAGGCTATCAAAGCCGTAATCGAGAAGCTTGGCATTTATCGGCATGTCAGCCCTCCCAGACCTTTCTTAAGATGGCCCTCGTACCGGTCAATCATGAAACATTTCTCCTCGACAGAAGTTTATGAGGCTCGGTTTGTCGGGGTGGTGCATGGCCTGTACCCGCGTGTGCCGAGGACAGTGAGCGGTGGTCCCGCAACCGATGCGGAGGACCGTGGGGCCGACTTTTACGAGTATTTGTGGTACTACAGAGATGTCGACCATGAGGAGAGGTGGCGAATCACGAGCCGCGGCGAGATAGCCCACGCAGCCCAAGTGAGATCCCCGGATGGCAGGAGCTCCTGGAGCCTTGTAGACCTGACCGTATACGTAATTCTTTTCCTAAGGTTGGGCGAGCGATGGTGGAACGAGCTCGGCCAGCTGGGTGACGGGTACCTGTCGGTCGAGCTAAGAGCACAAAATTTGGAGGTAGAACGGCGCAACGACAGGTTTCTGTATTCCTTTGACCCGAGGAACGCCAGTCCGACCGAGAAGGGAAATTTGTACATAGATGGCTCGGCGGTGCTTGTTTCAAAGCGGCAAAATCCTCGCGCGAACGCGGAGGCTAGGCTAAACTTCTTAAGTTCGGCGGGTAAGCGCTCTGAACTAGTAACCTCGGTGATGAACACGCTTCTTCGCTCACTCGGGCATGCGCTAGTTTGGAAGGAATTCGAGGCCGACGTTAGCAGAATAATCTCTAGCGGTTGTTGATGGAAATATCGGATCTAAGGCCTACGTGTACATCACCTTCCGGTCGCCCTTCACAATTCTTCCGACGGCATAAGCTTTCTCGCCGATTTTATCGAGCACGTTGTGCGCTTTCTTGAACTTGGCCGATGGAACCACCAGCAACATGCCAAGGCCCATATTAAATGTCCGCAGCATTTCTTCCTGGGGAACATTGCCGAGCTGCTGCAAATGCTCGAAGATCGGCTGGCTTGGCCATGATCCCAACTCAATCACGGCGGCTACGCCCTTGGGCAGCACGCGCGGCAGATTCTCCGTAATCCCTCCGCCGGTAATATGGGCCATAGCGGAAACGCAATCCGCGGCAACCAGTTTCTTGATCATCGGCCAGTAGCTGCGGTGGCTGCGCATCAGTTCGTTTCCGACTTTGCCCTTGAGTTCGTTGACATAGGTTTCCGGCGTGTTGTGCCCCACTTCAAACAGCAGCTTGCGCGCCAAGGAGTAGCCGTTGGTGTGCAGACCGTTGGAAACCAGGCCCAGGATGACGTCTCCCGCTTCCACGGCCTTGCCGGTGACGATCTTCTCGCGTTCCACTACGCCCACAATAAAGCCGGCCAGATCGTATTCGCCCTCCGGATAAAAGCCCGGCATCTCAGCGGTTTCGCCGCCGATCAGCGCGCAGCCATTGTGTTTGCAAGCTTCCGCGAGACCCTCGACAACTTTCTCAACGACCTCGGGATCGAGCTTTCCGGTCGCCAGATAGTCCATGAAAAACATCGGAGCCGCGCCCTGCACCGCGATGTCGTTCACGCAATGGTTGACCAGGTCCGCGCCGACGGTGTGGTGCACCTTCATCTCGAACGCGACCTTTAGCTTGGTGCCAACGCCGTCTACGCTGGAAACCAGCACCGGGTCGACGTACTTCTGCTTGTCGATGGAGAACAACCCGCCGAAGCCCCCGATCTCGCTCAGCACACCGCGGGTAAAAGTTTTGTGCGCAAGATACTTGATGCGTTTCTTGGTGCGGTTGGCACGGTCAATGTCCACGCCCGCGTCGGCGTATGTGATGACCGAAATTTCAGATGGATTCTGCGCCACGCGTGTAAGTCCGTGCTCGAACCGAAGGGATCGAATGGAGTGCCGGCCGCCCGCAAGAAAACCGCCTCCAACGCGAGCCATTGTAGCATGATCCTCCGCGAGCCAAACGTGATGTACGCCACAGACGGCACCTCGTGGAAGGGCGTACACTTGCGTTGCTATGAGCGCAATCAAGCCTGCCATCAAAGTGGGCAAAACCAGCAAAGCTGTTCCGGCGCATGATCGCGCGCACGACGTGCTGCATGCGGCAAGACATCCCCTGGACTCCATTTTTTCTCCCCATAGCGTGGCCGTGATCGGAGCTTCCGACCGCGCGGGCAGCGTGGGGCGGGCCGTGGTCTGGAGCCTGGTCAGCAGCCCTTTTGGCGGCACCGTGTATCCGGTCAGCGAGAAGCGCACCAGTGTGCTGGGCATCAAGGCATACCCGCGCGTGGGTGATATTCCCGAGCCGGTCGAACTCGCCGTGATCGTTACTCCCTCCCCAACCGTTCCGGCGATCATTACGGACTGCGTCGAGCAGGGGGTGCGCGGAATCATCGTCATTTCGGCGGGCTTCAAGGAACACGGCGAAGAGGGGAAAAAACTCGAGGAGCAGATTCTCGAACGCCTTGAAGGCACCGGAGTGCGGCTGATCGGGCCCAATTGCCTGGGCGTCATGAATCCTCTCAGCGGCCTGAACGCGACCTTTGCTCCGAATATCGCGCGCCCGGGAAACGTTGCCTTCATTAGCCAGAGTGGGGCGTTATGCACCGCCGTGCTCGACTGGTGCCAGAAGGAAATGGTCGGCTTCAGCTCTTTCGTCTCCGTCGGGTCGATGCTGGATGTCGGCTGGGGCGACCTCATCGACTACCTGGGCAACGATCCGCGAACCCACAGCATTGTGATGTACATGGAGTCGGTGGGCGATGCGCGCTCTTTTCTCTCCGCCGCCCGCGAGGTATCGCTGAACAAACCGATCATCGTGATCAAGGCCGGACGGACGCAGGCGGCCGCGACTGCGGCAGCGTCGCACACCGGAGCGCTGACCGGCAGCGACGAAGTCCTAGAAGCGGCCTTCCGCCGCAGCGGGGTGCTGCGCGTCAACACCATCGCCGACCTGTTCTACATGGCGGAAGTGCTGGCCAAACAGCCCCGCCCCCGGGGGCCGCGGCTGGCGGTAGTGACCAATGCCGGGGGCCCCGGTGTGCTGGCGGCGGACGCCGTCATCGCCGACGGCGGGCAACTGGCCGAGCTTTCCGCTAAGTCTATGGAAGAACTCAACGCCATCCTCTCGCCCAACTGGAGTCACAACAATCCGGTCGACGTGCTGGGCGATGCCCTGCCCGACAAGTACGCCAAAGTCGTCGAAATCGTCTCCCAGGACGCCAATGTCGATGGCATGCTGGCTATCCTTTGTCCGCAGGGAATGGCCGACCCCACCCAAACCGCCGACCGGCTGAAGGCCTTCGCCAAAAGCACCGGAAAGCCCGTGATTGCCAGCTGGATGGGCGGCGCCGAAATGACGGCGGGAACCGACATCCTGAATCGCGCCGCCATCCCCACCTTTCCGTTTCCGGATACCGCAGCCCGCGTATTCAACTACATGTGGCGCTACAGCTATAACCTGCGCGGGCTGTATGAAACCCCGGCGCTGCCCTCCGATCCGGACCAGGGTCCGGATCGTGCCACGGCGGAGCAAATCATTCGGAGTGTCCGACAAACGGGCCGGACCATCCTGACCGAAGTCGAGTCGAAACAGTTGCTGGCTGCCTATGGCATTCCGGTGGTTCCAACCAGCGTTGCCGTCACCGAGTCCGAGGCCGTGGAGCAAGCCGACACGATCGGCTATCCGGTGGTGCTCAAACTCTTCTCCGAGACCATCACCCACAAGACCGATGTCGGCGGAGTCGCGCTCAACTTGCTCGATGCCGAGGCCGTGCGCCTGGCGTTCCGGAAGATCCAACGCTCCGTGCTGGAGAAAGCAGGCGAAGGCAATTTCCTGGGCGTGACCGTGCAGCCGATGGTGAGGCTCGACGGCTATGAGGTCATTGTGGGCAGCAGCGTCGATCCGCAGTTTGGGCCAGTGCTGTTGTTCGGTGCGGGCGGACAGCTGGTCGAGGTGTTCAAGGACCGGGCGCTGGCTTTGCCGCCGCTGACAACCACACTGGCGCGGCGCATGATGGAGCAAACCCATGTTTACGAAGCCCTGCAGGGAGTTCGTGGGCGCAAGCCCGTGGATCTGGCAGCGCTGGATGAATTGCTGGTGCGCTTCAGTCACCTGGTAGTCGAGCAGCCCTGGATCCGTGAAATCGATATCAATCCGCTGCTGGCTTCATCCGAGCGTCTGCTGGCGCTGGACGCGCGCGTGGTCGTGTACGGGCCGGAAGTGCAGGCACACGAGTTGCCGCGCCTGGCGATTCGTCCGTATCCCATTCAATATGTCAGTCCCTGGACCCTGAAGAATGGCGAGCCGGTGACGATTCGCCCGATTCGTCCGGAAGACGAGCCGCTGCTGATCAAGCTGCATCAGGCACTTTCGGAGCGCAGTGTCTACCTGCGTTACTTCCAGCCGCTCCGGTTAAGCCAGCGCACCGCGCATGAGCGGCTCACGCGAATCTGCTTCATCGACTACGATCGCGAGATGGCGCTGGTCATCGAGCGCAAGCAGGCTGACGGCTCACCCGAGATCATCGGCATCGGACGTTCTCAGCAAGTTGCGCGGACGGAACGAGGCCGAACTGGCGGTGCTGGTCGATGACCGTTGCCAGCATCAGGGAATCGGTACGGAACTCTACCGGCGTCTGATTGCCATCGCCCGCGAAGAGAAGCTGGAGAAAGTGGTTTCGACCGTCCTGTCCGAAAACCACGAGATGCTGGCCATCTGCAACAAGCTGGGTTTCGAATTGAAAAGCGACATGGAGGACGGCACGGTTGAGGCGGTGCTGAAGATGTGAGAACCTCTGATTAAGTGGTCCATGTAGGAGGCCTGTCCAAGTAAGCCGTTGCACCGACGAGGCGTCCTAGTCTGGGGTTACCCCCTCCCCCTCTTCTGGCATTTTGTCAAACTATAGAAAACACGCGGCTTGGCTTTTTCGTGCTTCGTAAAGTCTAGAAAACAAACGTCATTAAGACCGCCGTTTTATGCCATTTTCACCCCTGTTTTTTCACTAACAGCCGCAAAATATAGATTATAAAGGCTTTATATCATAATATAGAAAACAAAGGGCTTAGCTGGCCTAGAATCGGCATCCTTAGCTGTATTCGCTTACTCCCCGTTGCGACCTCGGTGCGCCCGCCACACCCGGGCGGTGGTCTGTCCTATGAGATAACTACACATTGTGTTGAATATCTTTTGGAATATTGTGCGCTTGAGGCGCGGTCTTGTCAAGGACGGGATCGCGGACGCGCGCGTGTGGTTCAGATGGCGCGGAAACTTGCCCCGCTCAAACCCGATGGCAAAACCATCTTCTGTCAGACCTGCAAACGGGGCTGTATTCAGCCCGAAAATCACTCTCAAAAATGGTCGCGTGATCTACGCGTCCGACTACGGATTGAAAGCATTTTGCTTTTCTCCGCGCAATCCAAAACCAAAACAGTAACTAAAGCACCGGGCGTCACAAGCGTGTTCAGGGCAGCAACGACCGGAGAGAACCACGGTGGCTTTCGCGTGGTACATTCAGCGAATGAAAACGGACAAGGGCCAGTTCGACGAAGTTCTCCGCCGGATGCTGAACAAGTCGCCGCAAAAAACCGCAGAGATAAGGGCTTAGGAAGAGGGAAGCAGACTTAAGTCTTCTCGGTAGACTGCTCCGAATCGGGACAGTTTCCACAATTTACCTTGATATTCGCCTTTGCTTCGCTCTCATCTGTGTGTATAATCCGGCTAGTTATCCAGCAATCCTAAAAGGAGCCTTATGGCCGACGAGCGGGCAAAAGCACTGGATCTGGCGTTTGCGCAGATCGAGAAGCAGTTTGGCAAGGGATCGATCATGCGTCTGGGATCGAAGGAAGCTATCGTTCCCATCGCAGTGATTCCCACCGGCGCGATTTCCTTCGACGCGGCATTGGGCGTCGGAGGCTTCCCGCGCGGGCGTGTGGTTGAAGTCTTCGGACCAGAATCCTCCGGCAAAACAACCATCACTTTGCAGGTGATTGCCGAGGCACAGAAGATGGGCGGCATGGCTGCGTTCGTCGATGCGGAACATGCGCTCGATCCCGCCTATGCGAAAAAGCTGGGCGTGGACGTCGACAATCTGCTGGTGTCACAGCCCGACTACGGCGAGCAGGCGCTGGAGATCACCGAAGCTTTGGTGCGTTCGGGTGCGATTGATGTGCTGGTGGTGGACTCGGTGGCAGCGCTGGTGCCGAAAGCTGAGCTCGACGGTGAAATGGGCGACAGCCATATGGGTTTGCAGGCGCGGCTGATGTCGCAGGCGCTGCGCAAGCTGACGGGAACGGTTTCCAAGTCGCGCACCTGCCTGATTTTCATCAACCAGATTCGCGAGAAAATCGGCGTCATGTTCGGCAACCCGGAGACGACGACCGGCGGCCGCGCACTGAAATTTTACGCGTCGGTGCGAGTCGATATCCGCCGCATCGCGGCCATCAAGGAGGGTGAGCAGGTTACGGGCTCGCGCACCAGGGTTAAGGTTGTGAAGAACAAGGTGGCCGCGCCGTTCCGCGAGGCCGAATTCGACATCATGTATGGCGAAGGCATTTCGCGCGAAGGCGATCTGATCGACATCGCAGTGAACAACAACATCCTCGAAAAATCTGGCGCCTGGTTCAGCTACAAGGGCGAGCGCATCGGTCAGGGCCGCGAGAATGCCCGGCAATTCCTGAAAGATAACAAAGATACCTACGCCAAGCTGGATGCGGAAGTGCGGAAGCACTTGGGCTTGGCGCCATCAGTATCGCAGACGGGGACTGGTCCAGCCGCGGGCACGGGGGCGCGTGTGACCACCATGCCCACTGTGGTGCCGGAACCGGCCAAGGTGGCAGCCAGAAAGTAAGAGCGGCAGGATACGATCAAGCATGGCCTAGCCCGGGTATCCTTGACGAGCCGGGTGGATATGCAAGAATTTTCGCAGGGACGAAAGTCTTGCGCAGACTAGAATGTCTGCTTTATCTTGACTTTCGGCTCTTCCTGATTGAGAATTCAGTGCACGTCGGCCTCGACTTTCCTCCTCCAGTACGCCACGTCGGGCCTGCTAGACCAACTTTGACCCGGGGTTACCGATGAAGTTGCTCCCAGCTGTAGTTCTAGGTGTATCTATCGCAATCGTCTCCGCGTCTGCGCAGGTTAGTGTTACCACTTCGCGCAACGACAACAGCCGGGATGGGCAAAACCTGAGCGAGACAATTCTGACGCCCAGCAATGTCAATGTAAATAGCTTCGGGAAGCTGTTCTCGCAGAACGTCAAGGGCTATGTGTACGCACAACCGCTGTATGTGCCGAATGTGACGATTCCCGGGCTGGGAACGCACAACGTGGTGTACGTGGCGACGGAACACGACAACGTGTACGCATTCGACGCGGACGACAATACCGGAATGAATGCCAGCCCCCTCTGGCACACCAGCTTCATTAGTCCTAACCGGGGAATTACGACCGTCTCGAGCGCCGACGTGAACTGCAGTGATATTGTCCCTGAAATTGGCATTACCAGTACGCCGGTCATCGACACCAATTCCGGCACCATGTACGTGCTCGCAAAGACAAAAGAGAACGGAAAGTTCTTCCAAAGGCTGCATGCACTGGACATCACAACCGGCCGGGAGCGGCGCGGGTCGCCGGTGGAGATCAAGGCCAATGTGAAAGGCAACGGCGAAGGATCGGTCGACGGAGTGGTGAGGTTCAACCCGTTGATGGAAGGGCAGCGCCCGGGCTTGCTGTTGCAGAACGGCACCGTCTACATCGCCTGGGCTTCGCACTGCGACAATCAGCCGTATCACGGCTGGGTGATGTCCTACGACGAAAAGTCGCTCAAGCAGACCGGAGTCTGGAACTCGACACCCAATGGCGGGCTGGGCGGGGTGTGGCAGAGCGGCAGCGGGATCGCGGCGGACGAGAATAATTTCCTGTTCTTTGCCACCGGCAACGGAACCTACGATGGCAAAAAGGGCGGCAACGATTTCAGTGATACGGTCGCAAAACTAGGTCTGCCGGATGACCATAAATTGCCCCTGAAGGACTGGTTTACGCCTTACGATCAGGCCTATCTCTCCGATGGCGACATCGATGTGGGCTCCGGAGGCGTGCTCCTGCTTCCTGACCAGGGGCAGGGAGCGCCGCACGAGTTTCTCCTCATCCAGGTGGGAAAATCAGGGTCCATTTATCTTATCGATCGCGACCAGATGGGGCACTTCAGGCCAAAGAACAACAATCAGATTGTGCAGGATCTGGAGAACACCATAGGCGGGATGTGGGCGACACCGGCCTGGTGGAACAACAACGTTTATTTTGGCGGCAGCGGCGATGTGCTGCGGCAGTTCACCTTCGATCCTTCGACGGGACTGCTGTCGACCGCGGCAGAATACACCTCTTCGACGTTTTTCAATTTCCCGGGGCCGACCCCTTCGATTTCAGCCAACGGGGACACCGGCGCTATCCTTTGGGCGCTGGAGACTGACCAGTACGGCAGCGGAGGCTCCTCTATCCTGCATGCTTACGATGCCACCGATGTCAGCAGCGAACTTTACAACACCACCCAAGACGGTTCGCGGGACGATCCTGGCGGAGCGGTGAAGTTCACGGTTCCGACCGTGGCCAACGGGAAGGTCTACGTCGGCGCGGTCGGTGTGGTTAGCGTCTACGGGTTGCTGGGAGAGAAAAAGTAGAGTGCCTTGGGTCTGACGAGGGAAGAGTTTGCTGCGTCAGGAATGTCCCTCGTTCAATCTGTCAGGGATGCGGCGGGGAGAAATCCGCCCGCGGTCGCTACCGTAGACGGGCAAATTAAGAGCTTGATTTTGTTGGGGCGGCGTGTAGTATTTTGGTGATCTGGCGGCAGCCTCGGTGCAGTCTCTCTCCGGTGGCTTCAGGAGGACTTCCATGCGCAGGACACTCTTCGTACTGACCCTAATTGCAATGCTCGGCGGGTTCGCGGCGGCGCAGGATGGCCGGGTCTTACCATCCCTCACCGCAAGGGAGAACACTCAGATCGTCTCGGCGCAGCCAGACACGAAGTCGACGGCGAGACGGAAGTCGGGCAACTTGCCGTTCTGCCCCCCAACAAAGTGCTTGTACTACGCTGGCGATTTCGACTCCACCGACTCCAACGCAGACGGTTTGTTCAATGCCACCTTGACGGACGATAAAATTGTCGGACAGGTGTGGGTTGGCGTAAAGCCGACCAAGGCCGCCACGGTCGCCGGAGTTACCTTTAACGAGCTCTTTGGCGAATCTGGCGTGGGTAGCAATCCGACCCCATTCCAAACCCGGATTGGGATCACAGAGGGTCACGCTGGCAAGATCGTCTGCAACACCAACGGCACTGCCACGGAAGCGGTTTACGGCGAATCCGACTTCGGCCTGGTTCAATACAGCTACACCGTAAAAAAGCTGAAGAAGGCCTGCAAGATCGCAAAGGGGACCACGAAGTACCCGTCTACCTATGTCAACCTGCTTCCCACTTTCGGTGATTCCTACCCCGACACAGAGTATCTCGTTAACGTCGAAGATGCGCAGCCAAAGAATCACACGGGATGGCCGAACGACCAGAACGATTGCTATTTCAACGGCGCCGCGTTCCATGATAACTACGTCACTTGCAACAGCCAAAGCCAACACGGCGGGGACGGTTTCTCCGAGTTCTCTATCGCTCTGACGGGCACGGAAACGAAGTAACGGGATCAAGGAGGGCTCCTGGGCAAGATGCTCTTTACGCTAACGCTAATTGCCATGCTGGGCCTGTTCGCGGCGGCTCAGGACGGCAGGATTTCGCCGCCCCTCACCGCGCGGGAAAACCCTCAGGCCGTCTCGACGCAGCGGACACACAGCCGATGATGGCGAGGAGTTCGAGCAATTTGCCATTCTGTCCGCCCAGGACCAGCTTGTTCTACGCCGGGGACTTTGACACCACCGACTCCAACGCCAATGGTTTGTACAACTCTAACCACGCGGGCGTCTATGGTGCGACATGGGTTGGCGTGAAGCCTCCCAAAGCCGCCACGGTCACCGGAGCTACCTTTAACCAGCTCTTTACCTCAGGTTTCACAGGTACCAATCGACTCCATTCCAAACCCAAATCGGAATGTCTGAAAATGGTGGCGGCAAGATCGTATGCAACACCAGCGGCACTGCCACCATGAAGCAGTACGGCGAATCCGATTTCGGGCTCGTTCAATACAGCTACACGATCAAGAAGCTGAAGCAGGTCTGCAAGATTGCGAAGTCGACGAAGCAGTATCCGTCTACCTATGTCAGCCTGCTCCCCACTTCCGGCAACGGTTATGGCTACGTGGTGAACGTCGAAGATGCAAAGCCAAAGAACCATCGGGGATGGAAGAACGATCTCGACGATTGCTACTTCGAGGACTACTGCGCAGGCTCTCGCCCCCTCCAGTGCTTTGTCACCTGCAACACGCAGGGCGCTTTTGACGAACTCTCCATCGCTCTGACCGGCAAGGAGTGATTTCGGCCTTCCTGTCGAGACTGTCCCTTCCTGTCAATACCTCTATACTCTGACTAAGAAACAGCACAACCTCTGCCCGGGTTTTGGGGTCAAATGACAGTGCCAATCGCGCAATCCCAGGTCACGACAGCGGCGCCGTCGGGGAAATACGGTCGCCCCCTGGCGGTGGTCACTACGCTGTTCTTCATGTGGGGATTCCTCACCTGCCTGAATGACATCCTGGTCCCACACTTGAAGTCCATTTTCGAGCTGAACTACGCGAAGGTCATGCTGATTCAGTTCTCCTTTTTTCTGCCTATTTTTTCTTTTCGATTCCCGCGGCAAAGATTGTGGATTGGATTGGCTTCCAGCGCACCATGGTGGCAGGCCTGTTGACCATGGGGGTGGGCACATTCCTGTTTGTGCCCGCGGCCAGCGTGCCCTCGTTCGGGCTTTTCCTGGCGGCGCTGATCATCCTGGCAACGGGCATTACCGCGTTGCAGGTTGCGGCGAATCCCTACGTCATCGTGCTGGGCACGCCCGAAACTGCTTCCAGCCGGTTGAACCTGACGCAGGCATTCAACTCGCTGGGAACGGTGATAGCTCCGCAAGTGGGGAAGTTGCTGATTCTCAGTTCGGCGCCTTTGGCGATTTGGGAAATCAACAAGCTGGCGCCGGCTGCGCTGCAGGCTTACCGGATTCAGCAGGCCGCTTCGGTGAAGCTGCCGTATATCATCATCGCGATAACTTTGCTGCTGCTCGCGGTGGTGATTGGCAGTTCCAAACTGCCCAAGATCGAAGCGGCGCAGCATCCCCTGGGCGAGAAGGTCGGCGACTCAATCTGGAAGCACCCGAATCTGGTTCTGGGAGCCATTGGCATCTTCTGTTATGTTGGCGCCGAGGTATCCATCGGCAGTTTCCTCGTAAACTACTTCACCCAGCCGGAGATCGCCGGGCTGACCGAGAAAATTGCGGCTGGGTTCGTCTCTTTCTACTGGGGCGGGGCAATGGTTGGGCGGTTTTTCGGATCAGCAATCCTGCGGAGAATCAAGACCGGCTATCTGCTCGGCTTCTGCGCGTCTTGCACGGCCACGCTGGTGACCGTTTCCATGCTGACCCGCGGTCGTGTTGCGATGTGGAGCATCCTCGCCGTCGGGCTCTTCAACTCCATCATGTTCCCGAGCATTTTCACCTTAGGCGTGGCCGAACTCGGGCCTCTGACCGGCGACGGGTCGGGGATTCTGAACATGGCAATCGTGGGAGGAGCGGTGGTTCCCCTGCTGCAGGGTTTCGTTGCCGACCGCATCGGAATTCATCACGCCTTCTTCTTGCCGGTGGCTTGTTATCTGTACATCTTGTATTACGCGCTGATTGGCTGCAAGCCCAACAGCCAGCGTATGCGTTAATGCGTGAAGGTTCGACTGTTCAGTGGGAAGAAAGTGTGAACACTGCACCTCCGGGGGCAGAGTTGTCCCCCGACGCGGTCGCGCCGTAGAGTTCCCCATGTGCCCCCAAAACCAGCTCGCCCACGGGATTCTCTGCGGGGTGGTCCTTGAAGTGGTGAAGAATACTCTCTGTCCAAGAGCCTTTTCCGTGTGGAGTCAGTTTGAAAACAGTTCCATAACCCGGGGGCCCGCCCGGTTGACCACCGTAGAAAGTGTTGCCGTAAAGGTTCCCCGCCGGATCGAGTATGACGCCGCCGGAAGGACCACTCCCGTCTGTGCCGCCGCCAAAATCGTACACCACCGTCTCGGTCCAATCCCCCCCTTTTTGCTTGGGAGGCGAGAGTTGAAACACCGAACCGTATGTGCCTCCGAAATAGAGGATGCCATAGAGGTTTCCCTTCTTATCGAGAGCCACTGGGCCACCGGGCCCGTCTCCCCCCGCTTCGTCTTGCTGAAAGTTGTAAAGATTGGTTTCGGTCCAGGAGCCTCCCTTCTGCTGGGGCGGAGAGACTTCGAAGACCGTACCGGCGTCGTAGATGCCGCCAAACACACTGGTGGTGTAGAGGTTGCCCCGCTTATCGAGAATCACACTCCCATAGAAACTGATGGGCGGGTATTGGCCAGAGCCGCCATACAGAACGGTCTCCGTCCAGGAACCGCCTCCGCCCGGAGGAGACAATTCGAAGACAGTTCCTGGCGTAGTGCCGTAGAGATTGCCAAGCTTGTCGGCCACCAGGCCGACCATGGGATGCCTATCGTCGGAGCTCCCCTGGAAGTTGTAAATGACCGTCTCCGTCCATTTTCGGCCGGAGTTCGGGCTCAGTTCAAAAATTACGCCGCATCCTGCGATCCCCCAGTCGTCGCACGGCCCGTCGCCACCTAACATCGTAATTCCATAAAGGTTGCCCGCTGCATCGGAAGCAAGTCCGCCCACCGGAGAATTCCCGTCCGTTCCGTGGAAGGCGTGCAGTGTCTTCTTGGTCCAGGGCTTGCCCTTCGCAGCCGGAGGGCTCACTTCGAACACTGTGCCCAGACCGTCGGGACCGCCCAAGTAGGTTGCGCCGTAGACATTGCCGGATGCGTCGAGGATCAGCGTACCGTTCGGTTGATTTCCGTCGTTGTTGCCCGGCTGGAAACCGTACAGGACATGGTATTTCTGTTGAACCGCGCCAGCGCTACCCGCACCAATGAGCATGACAATGAGAGACGCGAGCAGCCAGTCCGCGCGGAGAGACAATTCCTCGGTTTGCATTCGGCTGCCTCCTTGGCAGTGTCGGCTATGATGCACGAACCGGCGAACTCAAAGTGGGTCTTCCGAGAGCGCTGGCCCTCCTCTACATGGAGGGTTGGTCGCGGACCTCGAAACGGACGTTATTATAGCCCAATTCATGCTGAGTCTAAACAGCTTCCGTCTCATCACGAGAACTGCTCCACACAGGGCTGTGTTAGCCGGATCACAGACGAGGCAGGTCCTGCCAATTATACTTAGCCACACTATGAAGCCAGTGGAATGAGGAACAACTATGTCGTCTGTGTTGACGGATGTTCAGGAGGGAATCGGAACCATCACTCTGAATCACGGCAAGGTGAACGCGTTGAGCCGTGTGCTGATCGACGATATTTCCGCCGCCCTGGCGGAAATGCAGCCGCCGGAGGTACGGGTGGTGATCCTGCGGGCAGCCGCCGGTGCAAAAGTGTTTTCGGCCGGGCACGACGTCCGCGAATTACCCACCAATGGCCGCGATCCGCTCACCTACAATGACCCGTTGCGCGCCGTGGTGCGGGCGATCGAGACGCACCCTGTGCCCGTGATCGCCATGGTCGAGGGATCAGTGTGGGGAGGCGGCTGCGAGCTGGTCCTGAGCTGCGATCTCATCACGGCCTCTGACGATTCCACGTTCGCCCTTACTCCGGCCCGGCTGGGCGTGCCTTACAACCTTTCCGGAGCGCTGAACTTCATGAAGGTCGCCGACATGCACTTCGTCAAGGAGATGCTGTTCACCGCGCAGCCAGTTCCGGCGCTGCGCATGGCGGCGTGCGGTGTGATCAACCATGTGGTGCCGCGCGAGTTGCTGGAGGCGATGACCATGAAGCTGGCCCACGAGATTTGCCGCACCTCGCCCCTGGTCCACCGCATCTTGAAGGAGGAACTGCGGGTTTTGGGGAACGCACGCCCGCTGAGCCCCGAGGGTTACGAGCGTATCCAGTCGCTGCGCCGCGAGGTCTACGACAGCGAAGACTACCAGGAAGGCATCAAGGCGTTTCTGGAGAAACGCGATCCGGCCTTTCAGGGCAAGTAACGCGTCCGCCCTTCGCGGTGGAGAGTGGACGACTCCTGCGCATCTGCCACACTCGGAATTAGAATTCTTCTCGCCAAATGCGAAGACTCGCCGAAGCCTGCGAACGGATCGCCGCTACTACAAAGAAACTGGAGAAGACAGCCCTCGTGGCGGAGTACCTGAAGTCCGTGCCGCGCGACCAGGCTTCTGTGGCAGCCGTGTTTCTTTCCGGAAGGCCGTTTCCCGCCTGGGAGGAGACCACGCTGCAGGTGGGCGGGACGATGCTGTGGCGGCTGGTCGGAGAAATCTCCGGGAAGTCGAAAGAAGAACTCACTTCCTCTTATCGCCAGCTCGGGGATCTGGGCGCCGTAGCTGGGGAAGTACTGCCTGAGCTCAAGACGGGACACGCGCTGACGACCACCGAAGTGCAAAGCTGGTTTCGCCAAATCGCTGCGGCTCGCGCGTCAGCGGCCAAGGGAGAGCTGGTTCGACAATTACTTTCGCAAGTCACTCCCCTCGAAGCGAAATACATCATCAAGATCATGACCGGCGATTTGCGGATTGGGCTGAAGGAAAGCCTGGTTGAAGAAGCCATCGCCAAAGCTTATGACAGCACTCCCGGCGAAGTGCAGCGGGCGAACATGTTGCTCGCCGATATCGGCGAAACCCTGCGCTTCGCCGCCGCGGGCAAACTGAAGGAAGCCAGGATGCGATTGTTTCACCCGCTGGGCTTCATGCTGGCCTCTCCCGTGGCGGACGCCGAGGAAGGCCTCAGCTATTTCGAAGACGCCTTGGTGGAAGACAAGTACGACGGCATCCGGGCCCAGGCGCATTGTTCGGGGGATCAGGTGCGCATTTTCTCCCGCACCCGCGACGAGATCACTGAATCATTCCCCGAATTGCCCGATGTGCTGGCTGGTTTGCCCGACGACGCGATTCTCGATGGAGAAATCGTCGCCTGGAGTTATCTCGCCGCCGATGGCGCCGAACCCGGGCGGGCGCTGCCTTTCAGCGCGTTGCAGCAACGGCTTGGGCGCAAGAAGGTAAGCGACAAGTTGATGCAGCAAGTCCCGGTGGCGTACCTGGTCTTCGATGTTCTGTATGCAGGAGGGGAACTGCTGATTGATCGTCCGCTGCGCGAACGAGCGGCGGTGCTGGATGTGTTGCTGGCCGCGGAGCGATCCAGGAGAACGAGAACGGTTTCTTCCGGCTCGCAGGCAAGGCTGGCGTTCGGCGACGAAGAGATTTCCATGACACGCATCATTCGCGCGCCAGTGTTCCGAGCCGCATCAGCCATGGAACTCGATCAGCTGTTCGACGCCGCTCAGGCTCGCGGCAACGAAGGATTGATGATCAAGGATCCCGAATCGCCGTACACGCCCGGCCGCCGCGGGAAGTCATGGTTGAAGCTGAAACGCGAGTTGGCAACATTGGACGTGGTCGTGACTGCGGTGGAATACGGCCTTGGGAAGCGCATCGGTGTATTGAGTGACTACACCTTCGCTGTATGGGACGACGACAAGCTGGTGAATATCGGCAAAGCCTATTCTGGCCTGACCGACGCCGAGATCGCGGAAATGACCAAGTGGTTCCTGGAGCACGTTGTCGAAGATCAGGGCTTCCGCCTGATTGTGGAGCCCAGGATCGTTGTGGAAGTAGCGTTCAATAACATGACGCGTTCGGACCGCCATGAGAGCGGATATGCGTTGCGTTTTCCGAGAATTGTGAGGCTCCGCTCGGACAAGTTGCCGGAAGAGGCGGACACGATTGAGACGGTAAGAGAGATTTACCAGAAGCAGCGCTAAGCTCAGCACTTGGCATTTGGCCGATCTGCGAACCCAATCCATTAAGCAACGCTTGGAGGTCTGAGTGCTAATGCTAAGTGCCAGTTGCTTGCTCCTCAATGCTCGTGATGGTGCTGTTCGTCCTCCACTACCATCACGCAACCATGCGCCACTTCGCACTCGACGTGCTCGAATTGAATCGTCGTGTGGTCGATCCGGAAACGTTCCAGCAGCTGCGCTTTTACGTCGCGCAGAATGCGCTCGCTCACCGACGGCGGAATATCTTCGATGGAGATGTGGCAAGACAGAGCCGACGTCTCCGAGCCGATGCTCCACACATGCAGGTCGTGTACGTCATTCACGCCTTCCACCTCGCGAATGGCATGTTCCACCAGAGCGAGTTTGATTCCGCGAGGCGTGCCTTCCAGCAGGATGTTGAGAGTCTCGCGCACGATGCCGAAGCCTGACCACAGGATCAGGATGCCGATACCCACCGACAGCACCGGGTCGATCCAGTACTGCCCGGTGGCCAGAATCGCCCAGCCACCAACAATGACTGCGGCGGTTGAAACCGTGTCGCCGATCTCATGCAGAAACGCGCTGCGGATATTGACATCGCGTCCCGAACGGTACAGCAGCACGGCGATCACGCCGTTCATGAGGACGCCGGCCGCGGCCACGCCCATCATGGTTTGAGCGTGGACCTTTTCTGGGTTCTGCAAGCGCCGGAACGCTTCGTAGAAGATCAGGAACGATACCGCAACCAGAGATGCCGCGTTCACGAAAGCGGCCAGAACTCCGGCGCGCCGCCATCCGTAAGTCTTGGTGGAGCTGGGAGGCCGCGCCTCAAGATACACAGCCACTAGAGACAGCAACAGAGCCAGCAGGTCAGATAGATTGTGGCCGGCCTCAGAGAGCAGCGCCAGCGAATGGGCGCGAATCCCGGCGACAACCAGCAGCACGATGTAAGCGGCGGTGACGCCCAGGGAGATGCGCAGAACCTTCGAGGTCTTCTCGCCTCCGCCATGGACGTGCATGTGCACCATTCCAGTTTAAGGGCAGGCAAACCGGGGTTCAAGCCGCGAAAGCCCGATCCCAGGAGCCGAGAGGACACGTACGACTACAGCTGCGGGTCGCGATTCTCTGCCGTGGCTCGAACCAGTTCGACCAGTTCCGCAACCACGCTATCCGGAAGTTCGTCGTGTGTGAGGCTCTCGCATAAGGCGGTGAGATCGACGAGTCGCGCCAGTTGGCGCCAATCCTGCGGCAGTTTACCGCCACCGTGCAAGTAACCGTCCGAGAAATGCGGCTCAGCAATAGGGCGCGCAGCCCGTTCGTAGCGCAGGAAGTGACCAAGATCAGCCAGCGGAGATCCCGAGACGGCGAACTCCCAGTCAAGAACAGCCGCTACCATCCATTGTCCCCCAAAATTCTTTACCAGCAGGTTCCGCTTGCCGAAGTCACCGTGGACGAGGCATGACTCATCGTCCAACTGTCTAAGTTGTGGCGCCCGCGACCAGATCAAAGCATGGGTGCGCTCACGCAAGGCCGCTGGCATGCGCCGCTGCAGGTTCGTCGACTCGAGGCACAAATCAACAAAGCGAGGCGTGGGATCTGCGCCTTCTAACAGCGGCGCTGTAACGGTCGGTCCTGGAGCCAGCCATCCCGGCTTCGGAAACCTGGTGCGGCCGATCGCCGCCAAAGTCTTGCCTGCGGAGTATGCCGCTTGAGCGATCGCAACCATGTCACCGCCGCGTTTCAGCTCATGGAAGGTAATTCCTTCGACATAGCGCGTCAGGATAAAAGGCGGAATATCGTCCCATCCGCGCGGCTCTGCGTGAATCACCTTCGGAACCGTCACCGATCCCCCGAGCAGCCGAATCAGTTCGACTTCTTTCTGGCATAGCGAGGCGTCGTGCTCATAAATGCGGAGCACAATGAACTCGGGCTCGGAGTCGAGTCGGAGCTTGAAATTCGCATTGCGCAAGCCATCGGCCAGCGGATGGATGTCTACCACGCGGCCGCGCGGAAATGCGGTATGAACGATCTGCTCCAGAACGGACGTGGACAGCGCGCGGCGCGGCTCGGCGCGGACCCAGCGGGCTTCGTCGGGAGCGCCAGAGATCATGGTCTCTATTATCGCGCCTCACGCTCGTGACCAGCCGCACATTGCAATAGAATGTGCTGTCATGGAAACGGCAGACGTGGCCATCATCGGCGGTGGCATTGTCGGCTCAAGCATTGCATATCATTTGACCGTGGCTGGCTGCAAGAACGTTCTGGTGATCGAGCGTGAAACCGCTCAGGGCAAGGGATCAACCGGCAAGAGCATGGGCGGCGTGCGAGCGCAGTTTTCCACGCCGGTAAACATTCAGATGTCGTTGTACTCGATCCCGTTTTACGCCAGCTTCGACGAGCGGCTGGGATATCCCGCCGAGTATCGGCCGCAGGGCTATCTTTTTTGTGCCACCAACGATAAGCACCTGGCCTACTTGCGCGCGAATTTTCAGAAGCAAGTTGCCATGGGTTTGAAGGACGTTCCGGCTGGTTAGCGCGGACGAGATACGTAATATGTTTCCGCAACTGCGTTCGGACGACATCGTGGGTGGCAGCTTCTGCGCGACCGACGGATTCGTCGATCCCTACAGTGCGATGATCGGGTTTATGACCGCAGCGACCGATCACGGGGCGAAGCTGTGGAAGCATACGGAAGTGACTGGAATTGAGCACAACGGCAGCGCGTGGGAAATTTCCACGACTCGAGACAAAGTGTCTGCAGAAAAAGTCGTGAACGCTGCTGGCGCTTGGGCTGCAGCCATCGCGAAGATGGTCGGGCTTGATTTGCCGGTCGAACCCCTGCGGCGCATGCTGGTGCCGACCGAGCCATTCGATCAGTTTCCGCACACTGCGCCGATGATCATCGACATGTCGAACGGATTTCATTTTCGGCCGGAGGCGCTGG
This sequence comes from Terriglobia bacterium, assembly GCA_963758285.1. Classification (GTDB taxonomy): domain Bacteria; phylum Acidobacteriota; class Terriglobia; order Terriglobales; family Acidobacteriaceae; genus DASVWZ01. Next base: position 166,064 of record CAVWUT010000009.1, read on the forward strand.
GATTCTTGCTGGCGTGGAATGATCCCGAAGAAACGCCAGGATACAAAATGGATTTCGAGCCGTCGTTTATCGAGAGAATCCTCACCCGCGCCGCAGACCGCGTTCCGATGTTCGAAAATCTGGCGGTGAATCCTAAGCGGGCGTGGGCCGGGTTGTATGAGATGACGCCGGACCATCACCCGATTCTGGGCGAAGCGCCGGGAGTGCCGGGATTTTTTCTGGCCAACGGATTCAGCGGACATGGCGTAATGCACGCGCCGGCGACGGGCAAGATTCTGTCGGACCTGATCCTTACGGGAAAATGCGACCTGATCGACACGTCATTGCTGAACTTGTCCCGCTTTTCGGAAGGCCGGATGATTGAAGAGACAGCCGTGCTGTAGAAATAGCAACTTCTTAAACCGCAAAGAGCGCGAAGATTTCGCAAAGATCACAAAGGGAACTTTTTTGCGACCTTTGCGCGATTTTCTTTGCGAGCTTTGCAGTTAAAGATTTCCCCAGACTCCCGTGCTCCTCAAAACTGCCCTCACGACCGCGCTTGACCGGCTCGCCGCAGCCGGTGTTGGTTCGCCGCGCATGAATGCCGAACTACTGCTCATGTTCGTGCTTGGCTGCGACCGCGCTTTTCTTTTCGCCCACCCGGAGCGCGACCTTGCTGCCGACGAGCAGTCCCGCTACGAAGAAGCGGTTGCGCAACGCTCCAATGGAATTCCGGCGCAATACATCACCGGACACCAGGAATTCTGGGGTCTGGATTTTATCGTCACGCCGGCGGTGCTGATTCCGCGTCCCGAGACCGAGCATGTGATCGAAACAGTGCTGCAGCTGGTCCGAGATGAACCACGTGGAGACGGCCGCCCCCGGCCGTCGGGCCGGGCAAAGCCCGGCAGTTTGTCGGTCTCGCTCGGCGGGCTACGCCCGCCCGGACAGCCGAGGGCGGCTGTCCCCACGCGTTCGACTGGGGACCCGGCAGATTTCCGCATCGTCGACGTGGGCACTGGGTCGGGATGCATTGCCGTGACACTGGCGAAAGAATTACCCACGGTCGAAATCCATGCAGTGGACATTTCGCCTGCCGCGCTGGAGATTGCTAGAGCCAACGCGGCACGGCATCAAGTAGAAAGCCGCATTCATGTCGCGCAGGCTGATCTGCTCGAAGGCTTCCCGCCGAACAGTTTCGATCTGGTGGTTTCGAACCCTCCTTATGTTGGCGAATCGGAAGAAGACCAGGTTCAATTGGAAGTTCGAAAGTTCGAGCCTCGCAATGCCGTTTTCGCCGGCCCAACCGGCCTGGAAGTAATCGAACGGCTGGTGCCGCAAGCTGCGCAAGTGCTGAAGCCCGGCGGTTGGCTGGTCATGGAGATTAGCGGAACCATTGCAGAAGGTGCCAAGCGGTTGCTGAACGATTGGGGCGCGCTGCAAATTGTCAACGATCTGCAGGGCATTCCGCGGGTAGTGTCAGCCAAGAAGCTCTAAGTTTTCAGACCTCATCGAACGAAGAGGAGCAGCGTCTCATCCACACAGCCCTGATCCCACTACGATCTGTGGTAGTACTGCCACGGCTGCCGCTATTCTCGTGGGTCTCATCTTTGCTCGGATTGATGAGAAGGCCGACCCAGGTCGCTCCCCTGGAAGTCAGCGCGGTTCCAATTTCAGATTGAGGAATTCATCCATGCGCCTATCGGTCATCAAGGCTGTCCGGGTGTGTGCTACTGCTCTCTTAACTTTTCTCATCCCTATTTTGGTGGGACTAGCGGTGTCCCTGCTCCTCGAACCCCAACTCTTGGCCCAAAATCAGAACGGCGCTCTTCGCGGAGAGGTTGAGGATCCGAGCGGGGCCCGCATTGCCGCAGCCCGCATCACCGTCCAGTCCGCCGAGTCATCTCTTAGTCGCGAAGTCGTCGCGGATAGTCGAGGAGAGTTCCGCATCGAAGGCTTGTTGCCTGGGCTTTATCACGTCATAGCCGCAGCTAAGGGATTTGCCGACGCCGCTTCCGACGTGCAAATTGCGGTCGCCTTTGTGCGCGATATCAGCGTTACCCTCAAACCTGCCACCGGACATGAAACGGTCAATGTGCAGGGAACGTCCTCATCGATTACCACGGAAATTACCGACACGTCGACCGCGGTGCGCGGGGGTGTCGTGGGCAGCCAAGACCTGCAAACTCTACCGCTTCCGGCGCGAAGTTTTGCCAACATTGCTTATCTGGTGCCTGGAACTGAGCCGGTCGAGCCTTCCGATCCCACCAAGGCGCGCATCACTGCGGTCTCAACCGGCGGCAGTTCGGGCTTGAACAACGAACTCTCAGTCGATGGCGCCGACAACTCCGACGACTGGATCGGCGGCTTCCTGCAAAATTTCTCGCCCGATGGCATTCAGGAATTTGCCGTCCGCACCTCGAACGAAGATGCCGACACGGGATGGACCACGGCCGGTTCGGTGGTCATTACCACCAAGCACGGCACGAATGACTGGCACGGTGGCGCCGCTTTCTATGAGCGGGACGCTTCGTTGAACGCGCGCTTTCCGATCGAAAATCCTCTGCCTAATCCGAAGCAGCCGTTCTCCCGCCAGAATTACGTTGGAACGATTGGCGGTCCGCTCAAGAAAGATAAGGTCTGGTTCTTTACTTCGTTCGAGGCCGTGCATGAAGACGCGAGCGTGGCCTACAGCCCGCTCAGCACTACGCAATTTGACGCGCTGGCGCAGATGGCGTCGCAGGGATTGATCACCGGAGTGCCTTCGATCGCGGTTCCCGCCAACGTTCCGGTTGACTTTCGGGACTACCTTGGCTCGATGCGATTCGACTGGGCACAATCGCCGAAATCAAATTGGTTTCTGCGCATGTCGGAAGACAACTACACCACGCACAATGCCCTGGTGGAACAGGCCACATTGGCCTCCACCGGCCTGCTTACGCACAACAATTACTGGAATGTGGCGCTCAGCAATTCCTATGCTTTCAATTCAACCTGGCTTGGCAATTTTGTTTTCGATGCCAGCTTGTTGCATCTTACGCAGACCCGCAACTCCGATCTGGGGTTCGCGCTGGCGTTCCCTTTCAGCTCGACGGCGCTGACCATTTCCGGTTTCGAAACTTTCGGCGATAACCAATTTGCGACTCCGATTACTCTGTTTCCCGACCTGCGCAATCAGGAAAAGTATCAGTTCCGCTACGATCTGAGCCACATTATGGGTGCCCATGCCCTCAAGTTCGGAGTCGACTTCATTGATGAGCCGGTGCTGGGCGGGGCATTCGCGTCTACCGCGGAGACTCTTGCCCAGTACGCCAACAACCCGACCTACTACCTACAAAATCCGGGTGTATTCGGCACTTTTACTCCAGGGTGTGTCGGCTTCAGCGCCTCGGACGGCTCAACTTGCACTTACACTCCGGCGAGCGACGGCACCTTTTCTCAGAGTGTTCAGCGTCTCGGGCTTTACGCCGAGGATTCGTGGCGCGTCTCGCACCAACTCACGCTCAACTATGGCTTGCGTTATCAGACGACTTGGGGGCTATTCACGGGTTCGGGCCGAAGCGAAGCCGATAACGCCGCATACGTGACGCTGCAGGCGTTGCATATTCCGATTGTGCCCGGCCTGCCGCAGGATTACCGCAAGCAATTTGCGCCTCGCCTTGGGATCGCTTATTCTCCCGGCGGCAGCGAGAAGACGGTCATTCGCGCCGGTTTTGGCATCTTCTACGACGATCTGGCACAGAACGGATGGGCGACCGCGTTTCAGGGGGTCAATAATTCGAACTTCACCACCGGTCCATGCAGCCTTACGGGCGGGCCGGGCACTTATGCGCTGGTCGGCTCGGGCTGCCTGGCCGGCGGCGCCGGAGCTACGGGGAATCTGATCGGCTCCCCTTACAAAACGCCCTATGCCATTCACGTCACCGGCGGGGTGCAGCACGCTTTCAACGAACATTGGCTGATGAGCGCCGATTACGTACACGAGCAGGGCAATCACGGATACCGTGCCTTCCCCTACACCAGTGGTAGCAGCATATTTAGTCCGCTCATTCCCACTTCAGATCCAAGCTATGCCGCCGATCAGGCGAATGTCGTGCCGAATGTCAATGTTTTCGAGTCAGACAACCGCTCCAGCTACAACGCGCTGATGTTGCATCTACAGGGCAATATGAAACGCTTCAACCTGGTAGCGAACTATACGTTCTCCAAGGCGCAAACCTGGGGGTGCCTGCTCGGCGAGCTCTTTGACTATGTGGATGGCGTCTGCCCACAACAACCGCCGAGTGTCCCGCTGCTGAATGCTTTCGGACCCGGCGACTACGGCCCGTCTGGTGAAGACGTTCGCCACCGCTTCGTGCTGGCCGGCACCGTCCACATCCCGGGCGGTTTCGAGTTGAGCACGGTCACTCAGGTCGAGAGCGCTCGTCCCATCACGATCACTGACGCGGCTAACGCCCAGCGAATTTATGTAAACGGTGTGTACACCAGCCTCGACGAATTTCGCGGCACGCCTTACATTCAGTCGGACTTGCGCGTCACGCGTCCTTTCAAAATCAAAGAACGCTGGCGGATCGATCCGTTCATCGAGTTCTTTAACCTCTTCAACCGTAATAATCCAGGCGCCAATTTCGCCGTCAATGTGGTCCAGCTACCGGTTCCGCCATCGCAGATGGTGCCAAATGCACAAGGCATCACTAACGTGACCAGCATCTGCACGAATGCATCCTGCTCCCAAACCGCGCCCATCACAAGCCTGAATCAGCTCGAGATACCCGAAGGCGCGTTGGGTGATTTCTTCGGTCCGGGAACCACCGTAGGGATTCCGTTCGCCGCCCAGATTGGAGTGCGGGCCACGTTTTAACTGTGAAAGGTTCAGTACACACAGGACGATGTAGGCGCGGGCGTCCCCGCCCGTGCCAGGCCAGAACTCGTGTGCAAACTCTTTCATCTTGACGGGTCCTGGGGAGAGAGGCATAGCCTTGACTTAATAGGAGGCACTTATGCCGATCGCCCTACATCCCCGGACCCAGACTAAGCACATCTGTCTGATAAGTCTCGCAATTTTCCTGCAGGCAGGATTCTGCTTTGGCCAGGCTTCAGGCTCGCCCGCCGATTGGACCGAGTTCCACAGAACGAACATGGAGCGCTTCAATTCGTATGAAAGCGTACTGAACGTCAACAACGTTGGAGGCCTCGGCTTGAACTGGAGTTACACCACTGGCAGGGTCGTGGATTCCTCGTCCGCCGTGGTGAATGGCGTGGTGTATGTCGGCTCGTGGGACCACAGCGTGTACGCCCTGAACGCCAGCACCGGCGCCAAGCTGTGGAGCTATGCCACCGGCAACTACGTGGACTCCTCACCCGCAGTCGCCAATGGAGTGGTTTATGCAGGCTCACGCGATCACAACCTATACGCGCTCAAGGCCAGCAACGGCCACAAGCTGTGGAGCTACACCACCGGCAACTCGGTGTACGGCTCACCCACAGTGGTGAACAGTGTGGTGTATTTCGGATCAGAGGACGGCAATGTATATGCCCTGAAGGCCAGCAGCGGCGCAAAGTTGTGGAGCCAGCATGTGGCTAACACCGTGGATTCGTCGCCCGCAGTCGTGAAGGGCGTGGTGTATGCCGGGGTAGGTGGCGAGGGCGGGGTCATTGCGCTCAAGGCCAGCAACGGCCACAAACTGTGGAGGTTCTACAACGCCCACGGGGCTGTGAGTTCCTCGCCTGCCGTTGCCAACGGAATGGTTTATTTCGGCACCCAGGACAACTACGTGTTTGCTCTGAAGGCCAGCACCGGCCAAAAGCTGTGGACTTTCACTACCGGCGCCGCTGTATTTCCCTCCCCGGCAGTTGCGAACGGGATGATCTATATTGCCTCGGACGACGGTTACGTGTACGCGCTGAACGCCAGCACCGGGGCCAAGGTGTGGAGTTACGGGCCTACGCAGGGCGCGGATGAATCCTCGCCCGCGGTAGCCAACGGAGTGGTGTATGTTGGCTCGGACGACCTGCACATCTACGCACTCGACGCCGGCACTGGCGCCGAGCTGTGGAGTTATGACACCGACAACTCTGTGACTTCCTCGCCCGTAGTCGTGGATGGGGTGGTTTATGTGGGTGACGAGGGCGGCAAGATTTACGCCTTTGGCTTGCAGTGAATCACGATGCGGAACAGGCCGGGACAACTAACGCCCCGGCCTGAAAAGCTTCAGGACGCACCCCACTCGAGGTGCCCGAACCGCATAACCAACCTCCAGTCCGTCTACAATCAGTTTTTCGTATGGAATTGTCTCGGATTGCCGAACTGCTGCAGCCATTTCTGACCGCTCCGCTGGCAGAGCCGCAACTGGAATATATATCGACATATGTCGATATGTTATTGCGCTGGAATGCGCGCATCAACCTGACTGCCGTGCGCAGGCCCGAAGAAATCGTGACCCGGCACTTTGGGGAATCGCTGTTCGCGGCGCGACAGATGTTACCAGATTATGAGCGAACGACGACTGAGGCCGCTCACCTGATCGACTTCGGCTCCGGCTCCGGATTCCCCGGCCTGCCGATCAAAATTTGGCGCTCGGACTTACGTGTCACCCTGATCGAGTCGAACCAAAAAAGAGCCACGTTCTTACGCGAGGTAACCCGTGCTCTTGCCCTGACGAATGTGACTGTGTTTGGTGAACGGGCAGAAAGCTACCGAGGAGACGCGGCCCACCTGGTTACTCTCCGGGCTGTGGAGCACTTTGAAAAATCCCTTACTGCGGCGGCGAGCCTAGTCGGTCCGGACGGACGGATCGCGTTGCTGATCGGCCGGGCGCAGTGTGCCAAGGCGCGGGATCTCCAATCCCGGTATTCCTGGGATGAGCCGATGGCGATTCCCCTCTCTGCAAGCCGTGTCTTGTTGGTTGGCAGTAAAATGGACGAACCATCGTAGATACGAATCCCGTGAGCATACTGTGGAACGAAATGTCATAAAATCTGCCAGCTCTGGTGAATCTATGGTGGACGTTACGGCCAAAGTGGAAGATAGCAAGCGTTTCCAGCAGAATTTCGATGCTGACATCCTAACGGACGATGTGGAACCACGTTCGCCAACCCGCAGGGATCAAGTGAGTAACAAGTGGGAACGATGACGCATTCTTATTGGCATCCATGACCAATCCGCCCAGCAGGCAGTGCCACCGGAGGTCTGTGGTGGGATTCGACCTCCATTCTAAGTGCATGACGTTCCACGTGGAACATTTTCCTCAGGCAAGAGGCGGTTGGCAGTCTCAAGGGCCATGCTCATGTCCCTGATGCCGTGTGGAGATTTCTGACCATTGGTGTGTTCTGAATCGTCGGGTTCAGGCGCCAGGTGTTCTTCGCTTGTCCATTTCCGCTGAATAGTTCAGTTGTGAACGTCGCTCAACTTGTTCGTTCCGATGTTCCACGTGGAACATATCTGTGGAGACTGCGGTGAATCGCGCGTTCAAGTCGTTCATTCGTTGGCGCAAGTTATCATCCGCATACTGCACCGAAATCCGTCATTGCAATTACACTCTGACCCACACTATCCTGCGACTGGCTCTGACATCTCCGACAACTCAATGGGACGCATCATTGCGGTAGCCAACCAGAAGGGCGGCGTGGGCAAGACTACGACCGCCATCAACCTGGCCTCATCGCTTGCAGCGGCAGAAGTCGGCACCTTGCTGGTCGATTGCGATCCACAATCAAATGCCAGCAGCGGGCTCGGTCTCGTAAAGGATCCGGAGCGCTTGAACACCTATCATCTGCTGATGGGCGCTGCCGTCGCCGAATCGGCGCTGCAGAAGACCGAACTTGAGCACTTATCGCTGATCCCCTCGCACAAGAACCTGATCGGCGCCAATCTCGAGTTAGTGGACGGCGAACGCAGGGAATTCCGGCTGCGCGATGCGCTTGCACCGCTGCGTGATCGCTTTCAATTCATCGTGCTGGATTGTCCTCCAGCGCTCGATCTCCTTACGGTGAATGGGCTGGTCGCAGCTGACTCCGTGCTGATTCCGATGCAGGCCGAATACTTCGCATTGGAAGGGATCTCGGAACTTCTGGACACCATTGAGCGCATCCGCGCTGGGCTGAACCCGGAGCTGGCGATTGAGGGCGTGGTGCTCACCATGTTTGACGACCGTACCAACCTGGCGCAGCAGGTGACGGCGGAACTCAGCCGCTTCTTCGGGGACAAACTCTGCAAGACAACGATTCCCCGGAACATCCGTTTGGCGGAAGCCCCCAGCCACGGCAAGCCGGTGCTGCTGTATGATCCGCGATCGCGCGGGGCGGAGAGCTATATGCAGCTGGCGCAGGAAATCCTGGACAAGTACGCTCCAGTTGAGGTTGCGGCGGAGGAGAGGCAGGTAGTGAACGCGCCGCGCTGGAAGCGTTGGATCACAGAGCGTAATAAATTGATCACGATCGATTTACGGGACCGATAAAAGCAGTCGAGCCACGGATTTGTACGGATTCACGCGGATAAGGCTCTTACTTCAATTTGATCGGTGAAGATCCGCGTCAATCCGTGGCCTACGTGGATCAGGGGGGAACTTTCGGAGATGACAACGACGGCGGAAAAGACAGTGGAGAAGATTCACGACAAGCGGCGGGCGCTGGGACGCGGACTGGATTCGCTGCTTCCGGGACCTCGCGTGGTCGGGGGCACGGCAGTGAGTACCGCGGCTCCCGCGGTTCTGCCCATGGTTGAGACGCATGCTGCAGTTCCGCAGCCCGAGTCGGTATCCGTGCTCCCGGCGTCCGGCGACGCTGTGTTGCAGATTCCGCTCGACGAGATCGACCAAAACCCTTATCAGACGCGTTCCACCTTTGAAAGCGAATCGCTGCAGGAGTTGGCGGATTCGATACAGGCGAATGGCGTGGTTCAACCCGTGGTGGTGCGTCGCGGAAAAGATGGACGCTATCTGCTGATCCTCGGCGAGCGGCGCTGCCGCGCCTCGAAGCTGGCCGGAAAGACGACGGTGCCTGCGATTGTGCGCGCGGCTTCCGACCAGCAAGCGGCCGAGATGACCATCGTCGAGAACCTGCAGCGTCAGGACCTGAATTGCGTGGAGCAGGCCGAAGCCTACGCCCGGCTCAGCCGCGATTTCGGCCTGACCCAGGAACAAATCGGCCAGCGCGTAGGCGTGTCGCGGGAATCGGTTTCCAACTACATGCGGGTGCTGAAGCTGCCGGAGCCGGTTCTTCAGTATGTGCGCGAAGGGAAGCTCGGTTTCAGCGAAGCGCGGGTGCTGCTGACGCTGGTTGAGCCGGGCCTGATCCCGAAGATTGCCGAACAGGCGGTGCGCAAGCATTTGTCGGTCGAGCAACTGGAAGACCTGGTATTCAATACGAACCTGCCGATGCAGAAGGAGAAGCAGCCGCAAACCGCGCGCTGGGTCGATCCCAACGTACGCGCGGCGCAAACCGATCTGGAGCGGGTGCTCGGTGTCCGGGTGCGGATCAAAGACCGCAAGGGCAAAGGCCGGATAGTGATCGAGTACGCGACCCTGGAAGATTTTGACCGCGTGCTGGAGATGCTGAAGGGGAAGGGATAGTCGTTGGGCGATTGTCGTTGGCCGTCGGCCGCGGCACTGTCGCGCCCCTCGATAACCACGCCTGGTGCTGTACATCCCAAGATAAGAATCACGAATGTAAACGTGGGACGCGGGATAATTCCTATCAGATGATTCTTGGTACAACGCGGCATTTGTCGCGTCGATTGCGGGCCTGGTGGGAAACACGCTTAATTTGGAGCCGATGTCCGCCATCCCCACCTCTCGCACAGAACGCGAGAAATGGGCACCCATTGGTGTCCTATGCGTACACCATGAGATACGAATCACCGTGGTAACCGTGGAATGCGAGATAATATCCGCGACCCTATTTCTGGTTCGACGCGTCCTCTGTAGAGGCTATTACCGCTTGAGTGGGAACTATGCTGGATTTGGAGCTGATGTCGGGCGTCGCGACGCAGATGATGGAGGGCGACGCGGTGCAACTCGGAGGGAAGACGATCCCGGTCATGCGGACGAGTTCGCAGCGGCTCAAGACCGTCAGGTTTGCCATGAATGGGCGAGGGTATCAGGCGATTGAGCAGAATCCGGACAAGCCCAGCCGCTGGGGAGAGCTAGCGCGCAACGGGCACCGGGTGGTGCAGTTTCGCGAGGTGGGAAGCGGAAAATATGTTGCCGTCGGCGTGGATGGCAAGGTGACGGTGTACGAGCGGAGTTGAAGGATCGCGCGCGTCCGGAGTTTACGGGAAAATCTCCATGACCACTACGTCATAGTGGGAGTTCATCTGATCCCGACCCTGGTCTATGGAGGCAACCAAGCAACCCACTGATCGCAACTGAAGAAGAATTCCTGCAAGCGAACCTGCAGCAGCCCTGCTGACGACGCTCGATTCTCTGGATGAAGGTTCGGAGAAACTTTTCTCTATACATTGTTTCTGTGCTCCGGGTAAGATGTCTGCCCGTGGGTTGCTCAAGGTCTGCTCTCGCTCCCGCCTTTAATTCACAAGCAACCATGTGAGGACAGCTTATGAAGTCGTTGCGTAGTCTGAGTATGGCGATCTTGCTTCTGATGCTTACGGCAGGACCTAGTTCTGCGCAAACGTGGCAGAAGCTCACGAATCAACCAACGTTTCAAACCGACACTGCTCTGCTGCTGACGGATGGAACCGTCATGATCCACGAGTACGATACGTCGAATTGGTGGCACCTGACACCGGACAACACTGGCAGCTATCTGAACGGTACGTGGTCTCAGCTGGGGTCCATGTCGTCGAACTACGCTCCTCTATACTTCGCTTCCGCGGTGCTGCCGGACGGTCGGGTGCTGGTCGAGGGCGGAGAGTATAACTTCCTTCAAGGGGATGAAACCAATCTGGGCGCGATCTATGATCCGGTTGCCAACCAATGGACCAATGTCGATCCTCCCAGTGGCTGGAACGAAATCGGAGATTCTCCATCGATCGTGCTTCCGAACGGAACCTTCATCCTGGGACAGAACGAAAGCACCCAGATGGCGCAGTTCGATGCTCAGAACTTGACGTGGACGGCGATCGGCTCCGGCAAGAAGGACGCCTTCGCGGAAGAAGGATGGGCGTTGTTGACGGATGGAACCGTTTTGACGGTCGATACGCAAGATCCGCCGAACGCCGAGAAATTCTACAAAGGAAAGTGGATCAATGCCGGCAACACGATTCAGTCACTGTCGATCAGCGCTGGCGAAGAGATCGGGCCGGAGCTGCGGCGGCCCCAAGGCACGGTTTTCGCCATGGGAGCCAATGGCACGGGCGCTGGGCATACCGCGATCTACACCCAGCCGAAGAAACCGAGTGAGCGGGGCAAGTGGAAAAAAGGGCCGGACTTCCCCAACGGAAACGATATGGCGGACGCTCCGGCCGCCGTGCTGCCGAATGGCAACGTGCTCGTCGATACCAGCCCGGGCGTATTTAACTCTCCGGTCACGTTCTACGAGTTCAACGGGACGAAGTTTATCAACGCACCCTCCACGTCGAACCCCGGGTACACATCGTACGTAGGGCGCATGCTGGTGATTCCGACCGGCCAGGTGCTCTTTGCGGTTGCCGACGGCGGCACCATCGATGTCGAACTCTACACCGCCAAAGGAACTTACAAGAGCGCATGGCAGCCGACGATCACCACCGCTCCCAGTACGATCACACCGGGCGACACGTACAAAATCTCGGGCACTCAGTTCAATGGGCTCACCGCAGGCGCTGCCTATGGGGATGATGCCCAGATGAACTCCAGCTACCCGCTGGTGCGTATTACCAACAGCTCCACCAGCCATGTTTTCTACGCCCGTACCCATGACCACAGCACCATGGGCGTCGGAACCGGGAAGAAGATCGTATCCACCAACTTCGATGTCCCAAGCGACATCGAAACCGGCGCCAGCACGCTCGAAGTCGTAGCCAACGGAATTCCGTCGGCTCCAGTGAACGTGACTGTGCAATAGCGTTTGGCGCGCCTAACCGGGTGCGATGGGCACGTTTCATAAAGCTGCGGCTCGCAAGGGCCGCGGCTTTTTTCTTGAAGGGTCGCAAGTCTCGGGACGCTTTTCTCTGTTGGAAGTGGGGCTGGCTCGCATAGCTCCTGGTGAAGCCCAACTTTCACTAGGCCATTGCTTGCCACCCTCGTGCCATCTTTATGGCACGTTGGCGGATTGTCGTTCAATAGCATGTCCGTTACCGTTGAAATCAGCGAGTCTCCCCTAAGTTGCCGACAGGCATTGGCTGTGGTTTCAAGATGGCTTCGTCTTGGTTGCACGGCGTCGGATGTGCGGTGACGCCGGTTTTCAAAGCCAATCCTTCTGACAATCTCCCCTGGCGCGCAGCCGACCTGCAATCACGCAAGCGCGATCTTGCGGGTCTTTTCAGGTTCACAAATTCGACGTACGAGGAAAACAACGATTATGACAATGAATAAGTTTCTTTCTCTTTTGGCGGTGATGGTTTGCTTTGTCTCCATGGTTCCTTTCTCCGTAGCTGCATCCAATGCCTCGCTCCACGGGAATTACACATTCTCGTTAGAAGCGCCAGGGCAATACGGAGCACAGACCATTGTCGGCACCATCACGTTCGATGGGGCAGGCCATATCACGGCCCTCAGCTATACGCAGACCAGCACCACTTCGAGTGGCGGCACGACCGTCTGCACGGGCAAACTTGCGACCACTGGGTCGTACACCATGGGCTCCTCGTACGATCTGGGAGCGCTTGCGATGACGGTGACGAGTTCCTGCAAGGGCCAAGGCGGCTCAGTGCAATTGGGATTGTTGGCTGCGGTGCCAGTGAGCGGAATTGCAACCGTGGTCTACCTGACTCCAGTGGCAGGCAAAAGCGGCAATGGCCCGTCTGGCATGGCAACCAAACAGTGGTAAGGTTCTAGCCGAAAAAATGGCGGAGAGCGGTTGCTGCAATAGTAACAACCGCTAACCACTTTCGCACCAGGCGCATGTCTCGACGGGCTGCGGCGGTTTCATTTTTGTTGGCGGGAGGTCGGGGACAGGTCGACGACCAGGCCTTTCGGGCCAACCGCGAGTGCGTGTCCGTCGAGGCTGATGCTTAATGCATTGAGGTTCTGGTCGGAAAGTTTCTGGCCGCGTTCCTTGCGGATCTCGAGGGTGAGTGCTGTTCCCGTCGCGAGTATCCGGTGATGCTTTCGGTCAAACGCTACGGCTGAAAAGTAAGCCTGGAGCGAGACTGGGGACAGTTTCCAGGTGCGCCCCCCGTCGCTGGTGAACGCGAGGTTCGAGCCGCCCTGCTCGGGATGTTTGTAGTCGCCGCCCGCAATCACGCCGTGCTTGGCGTCGCGAAAGGCAATCGAACAAATTCCCGCTGAATCGGGACCGTGGACGATGGGAGTGTCCGCAACCGACCAGGTGTGTCCGCGATCGCTGGAGTGAAACACGCGGGCGGCCTTTCCTCCGGTGGCGAACCAGACATTCGACTTCCCTTGCACGGTGATACAGGTTCCGCTGGCCGCAAACGCGCCTTCGCCTTCGACGGCGGTAGGGAGAGCGTCGGGCGGAATGGGCTTCCAGGTCTTTCCGCCGTCGTCGGTCGCAATCAGCTCAAACTTCAACTGCCCGGTAACTTCTTTCCCGCCGGCTTCGTGAACCGTCACTGGATCGCCAACGGCGATGCCGTGACCGCGGTCCCAAAAGGCCATGCAGTCGAAGAAGCCTTTGGGATTCTGGTTGGTGAATTCGAGCGTCCAGTTCTTACCGGCGTCGGTGGTTTTGTAGATGCGGGATTGTTCGCCCGGACCGGCGGCGAGCAGGTAAGCGAGGTTAGCGTCGAAAGCTTCGACATCGCGAAAGTCAAGCGCCTCGGCGCCCGGGACTTGCGCAGGCTGCCAGGAGTTGCCACCGTCGGTGGTTCGCAGATACGTTCCATGCGTGCCACTCGCCCATGCGACCTTGCTCGACACTACGCTAACACCGCGCAAGTTCTCGGTAGTGTTGGATTTCTGGGGGGCCGGGGTTTCGCCGAACAGGGAGGCGGCGAGGAAAACAAAGAAGCAGTGACGGAGCATGTGAATGATTGTGCCAGAAGCCGGGCGAACGGGTCGCACACAAAGCGATATGCTAATGTCGTTGGCAATCATTCCGAAGGCGATTCTCATGACTCATGTTCTTCTCGAAATTTGCTGTGGTTCGATTGATGACGCAATTGAAGCGGAACGGGGTGGCGCGGAGCGGATCGAGTTATGCTCGGCGCTTTTTCTGGGTGGGCTGACTCCTTCGATCGGCACGATCCAGGAGGCGAAGCACCGGCTGAAGATTCCGGTGATGGTGATGGCGCGTCCGCGGGGCGGCGGGTTCTGTTACACCGAAGCCGAGATGGCCACCATGGAGCGCGACACCGCCGCGGCAATCGAGAACGGCGCGGATGGAATCGTGTTCGGAATTCTTCTGCCTGACGGGAAAATTGATCTGGCAAGATCCAAGCGTATTCGCAAGCTCGTCGGCGACCGGCAAGCCGTGTTTCATCGCGCCATCGATGTGACTCCCGACCCATTCGAGTCGCTCGAACAGTTGGTCGACCTTGGCGTGACCCGCATTCTCACCAGCGGAGCGAAGGACAGCGCTCCCGAGGGAGCGGAGCTAATCCGGCAACTGGTGGAGCGTGCCACAGGAAGGATCGAAATCATGCCGGGCGGAGGAATCCATCCGTATCAGGTTCGTTGGGTGGTGGAGAAAACGGGGTGCAGTCAAATCCATCTCACGGCCTGGAGGACGGCGACCGATACTTCCACCCACGCCAACCTCGCGGTGACTTTTGGAGGCGCGCTTTATCCCCCGGAGGACCGCTACCAGATCACCGATCCCAACCTGGTGCGGGAACTCGCCGCCACATTGAAGTGAGGCTTTATTTCTCCGTGAACTCGGTGAGCACTCCGACCGTTCCGTAGTACAGCCGGATACTGCACAGCTTGGCCCCCATGTGGGCCAGAACCACCTGCAAGGGCTTCACCGGCTCGTTCAAATTTCCCATTTCCATGGGCGAGCGAGCCAGATCCTGGCTCTCGTCATATTTGCTGCCCGCAGCGACATTCTTGTTGACAATCAGCGTCCAGTCTTTCTTGTTGGGAATCACGTACATGCTGAATGCGCCAACCGGAATCTGCACATTGTTCAGTACAACCGGAACCTGGGTGTACAGGGTCATGGGACTACCGCCGGGCTCCCACACCTTGCCGTTCTTGGGTTCTTCCTTACTCTTGCCGGAGGCGTTGAACTGCACGCTGATTTGATTGCCATCGGCAAAGTTGCAGGATACCGTCTGGGTCGCAGAGTCGGAATCCTGAGCGATGGCAAGGGTGATGAATGACAGAATGCTGAAAAGGACGGCGCAAACCACGAGCAGGCGCATGGCGTATCCTCCGGGGACTCGGTTTCCGGCTGCCGGACCAAAGCAGCCCCTGTTTGACGGGCCTATTGTACGTCGGATGGCCGCAGAAAACAGTGATAAAACTGCGCGATCCCTGGGCGTCCCCCGGCCGGGCTCCCATTGGGGCTTGGACTTCGGTGACGTTCTCGAATTCTTCCCCGGTTGCTACCGTGACAAGGCAGCAGTAAGAAAGGCTGGCTTTGATCAATGGGGAAAATTGAGAAGTCGCCCGTGGCGTTGAAGATCCTTTACAGCGAGGCTGATCCCGAAGCGGTGGCTTCGCAGGCAGTTTCCATCCAGAAGGCGGGACACCAGGTCCAGGCCGCTATAGGCCGCAAGGCTGTGGAAGAGGCGATCCATAAGGATAGCTACGACTTGGTAGTTCTGGGCCCGACTTTGACCCGAAACGACCGTCACCACCTTGCGTACGCCGTCAAGAAGGCCAATATCCACACCAAGGTCCTGGTAATGCATACGGATGGGGAACGGCATCCCTACGTCGATGCAAACACTGACACCGGTCGCAGCATCGAAGAGGTTGTGGCGAAAATCGGCTCACTGGCGTCAATCGGCGCCGCCGTTGAAAAGAAGATGGCCAAAGGAGCCGGCACAGGGAGATAAACGACGTTAGGAGTGCGTACCGAAAGCCTGGTACCAGAGACGAAGGGCGGCCTTGCGCCGCTCTTTTCTTTTGTGGGGTCTTCCGCCTACAATCAACCCCATCTTCAACTGCCGGATTGAAGCTTCGCAATGGACAGTCACACGCAGGGCAATGGAGCAGCCGAAAAGAAGATCTACGTGACTCTGACGGGGTTGCCACTGTCGTTCAATCTGGAATGGCCGTTTCATAAGTCCACCTCGGGAGCGGATTTCCACGTGTTGCATGCAAACATCCTGCTGGAGAATTCGGCGGGCTGCATTCGCCGGTGGCGGTGAATCTTTCAGTTACGGTGCGGGAGGTGATGCCCTCGCTCGAGCCGAAGGACATGGAAGGTCCCGTCATCAATTCGCTGCGCAAGGAAGTGGACCGCCGTCAACTGGAGTTTGTGAAGTCGGGGAAATTGGTTCCGGTACACTTTTCCAGCCGCTATTGGGACTTCAAGCGCAACAAGTGGGTGTTCGGGGAAGCCAGCGATGAAGAAATCGCCGTGCTCATGTCACGAAAGGTCTACTGGCAGACGAAAGCTGGGGGCGCGGCTTGGCTGGGTGATCCCACCGAAGCTCTGTACGTGGAGACCACTGCAGCGCACTGCATAGAAATCGGCCGACGGCTGGAAGGTGAAGGACTGATCAAGCTGGAAGGCGAGCGGGCGGTGGCGACTGCGGCTCTGATGGCGCAAGCAGAGAAGTTCGAAGCCGACAGGCGGGCCGCGCTGGAAGAGTTGGAGAAGAAACACGCGTTCGAGCGCGGATAGACTCGTTCGGAGCACCCGCTGCCAGACACAAGGAGACTACTTCCTCGGAGCTTCTCTCCGCCTGGGCGGGCGCGGGAGCGACGCCCTACAAGAGCAATGCTGTCCATGGATGCACAGGCAACACCCCGCATGCGCATGGCAATCGGATGGATTGCCGTGGCGGGATCGGTTCTCATTGCGTGCTTTTGGGCGTTCTGGGGCGCCGAAGAGGCTTTTCACGAGGGATGGTATTCGCGCAGCTTTTGGGCGAACGTCGCCATGACGCTGGTTCAGTACGTTGGGCCGATGGTGCTGTTCGTGGCGGCTGCGGCAGCGTCCGTAAAATGGCGTGCGGTTGGCGTGGTGTTCCATTTCGGACTGGCTGTATTTGCGCTGTTCTTCTTTCACGGCGGTGCTGCGCGGCAACTCATCGTGTTGCCGCTGATCTTGCTGTCAGCTTGCTATTGGTTTGGACGTCCCCAACCTCAGCGTGCAGCGCTTTGGCTGGTCGTGGCGCTGCCATTGTTCACTGCCATAGTTTGTGGCGCCCCTCCAGCGTGGCGCGTAGCCCATCGCGTCGATGATGAGAACTATGGAATGCGGCGGATTGCGGGAAATGGGGTTGAGCTTACCTGGGCGCCAGAGGGTCCCGGTTGGCCGAACTCCGGTACAAACTGGTTCCAAGCAGCGCGCGCCTGCAGCAACCTGGAGCAGGATGGCAAAACCCTTGCCGCTGCGCCGCAAAACATATGGAGGCTGCCGACGGCGGAAGAATGCGTCCGGTCCCTGGTCTGGCATGGACGGAACGCGGGCGGCGTTTTGGATCCAAATGCCTCGATGAAGGCCAGTTACCAGACGCAGCCCGACAAAGAGACCCCTCTATGGAATCCGCACTCGATGGTCATTTACTGGTGGACCAGCACTGAGTTAAACGGCAGTCGGGCATTATATGTGTCCTACAACGGCTGGGTGCATGAGCTGCCCAAAACAGTTCGGGAGGGTTACCTCTCATATCGGTGCGTACGTCCGTAGGGACCGCTACGCCTCCACTATCATTCTGCTTTCATGGCGTCGATCAACTGATACAACTGGGTGCGGTCGACCACTTCCACGAATGGCTTGCCCTGGGTCTTGTCGCTGACCACGTAAATGGTGGGCGTGTGCTCAATCTTGATGTCCTTGCCGAGGTCGCGGTCCGCGGTGACCTGTGCGGCGAACTTGCCCTGCGGGTCGACCACGAACGGGAACTCCACCTTGTGGTCGGCGGCGAATTTCTCAGAAAAGCTGCGCAGATTGTCTTTGGTGATCTCCGGTTGGTGCTGGAACACGTAGTCGCGATACTGGTTGCCCAGTTGCTTGGAATGGGAATCGAAATAGCGCGCGTTCACGGCGGCATCGAACGACCACTGGTGAAACGGCAGCGGAAAGTCGTGGATCACGAGCGGAATCTTGTAAGTCTTGGCGGCTTCTTCGAGAAGCGGCATGGCCGCTCGGCAATCGGGACACTCCAGGTCCTGGAATTCTACGATCGCGACCTTCGCGCCCTTCGGCGGCCGCAGGACGGGATTCACCGGCTCCTGGGCGAAAGCCAGGGAAGCCAGCACGACGAGCGTAAACACTCCAGACAGGTAAGGGTTCTTCATATTTTTAGGTTGGATGCGAGGCCATAGCTGACTGCCACGCTGATCCATATGGTAACCCAAGCGGGAGGCGAGTGTCAGGAGTACCTGTTACAGCAACCGAAGCTGGTGGCGCTCTAGGGCCAAGAGCTTCTCTTTGATCGGAAGGCCGCCGCCGTAGCCGGTAAGCTTGCCGTTGCTGCCAATCACGCGATGGCACGGAATCACAATAGGAATCGGGTTGGAGCCATTGGCCAGGCCGACAGCCCGCGAGGCATTCGGATTCCCGATGCGGCGGGCGAGTTCTCCGTATGAGATCGTCTCGCCGTACGGGATGTCGCAAAGCCGGCGCCAAACTTTGAGCTGAAACGGGGTGCCGTCGGGCGCAAGCGGCAACTCGAATCTCTCAAGCTTTCCCGCGAAATACGCGCGCAGCTGGTGGATGGTCTCAGCGAAAGATGCAGGATGTTCTTTCCATGTCGGATCGGGGCGCGCTGGATGACGTCCATTCAC
The DNA here is from genome assembly GCA_963758285.1 of Terriglobia bacterium. Classification (GTDB taxonomy): domain Bacteria; phylum Acidobacteriota; class Terriglobia; order Terriglobales; family Acidobacteriaceae; genus DASVWZ01. Next base: position 185,008 of record CAVWUT010000009.1, read on the forward strand.
AAAGAGAATTTGGCGCAGGCCGCCCTCGTCGGCGACGAGAAGCAACGGACCTACCGGGCTGTCGGTCTGGGTGTAATGCATCCTCAGATGCTCATGGCTGCTTGGCGCCGCCTGGCCTGGATTTCAATGTAGACGTTTACCAGCGAGACGGCGGCCGGCGTCACGCCGGGAATGCGCGAAGCATGGGCCAGGGTGCGAGGCCTGATCTTCAACAGCTTCTCCTGCATCTCGCGCGAGAGGCCGCTGACCGAGTGATAGTCGAACCACTCGGGAATGGATCGCTGCTCGGCTTTCTTCAGGCGGTCGATGGCACGCTGCTGTTGTTGGAGATAGCCTTCGTACTTGATTTCAGTTTCGACGGACTTGAGCTCGTTGCGAACTTCAGAAGAAAGAACGGCCACGGATTCACGCGGATTTGCACGGATTCCTTGCCGGGCGAAGAATGCCGGGGCGAGCTCCTGGAGGGCGGGAGCGAGGGTCTCTATTGCGATCTCGGGGCGCTTGAGGAGTTGGGCTAGCGTTTGGCCGAGGGCGGCGGAAAAATCGGCGACTGTTGGCCGTTGGTCGCCGCCTGCCGAGCTTTGCTCGGCCTGGACGGGCGAGGGCGCCCGTCCCCACATGGCCTTACCCAGCATCCCGGCAGTCAGCTTTGTGCTTTCCAGCAACTGCTTCATCTTTGCCAGGCGCTCCTGCTTGGCTTGGAAATCTGCCCATGCACCATCGCTGATCAGGCCCACGCGGCGGCCGTGCGGTGTGAGACGCCGGTCTGCGTTGTCAATCCGCAACTGCAAACGGAACTCGGCGCGCGAGGTGAACATGCGGTACGGCTCGTTTGTGCCTTTCGAAATCAGGTCGTCGATGAGGATCGCCGTATACGCCTCGGTGCGATCCAGGATCAACGGCGGCTGCCTCTTCACTTTCAGCGCCGCATTGATGCCCGCCATCAGCCCCTGGCAGGCGGCTTCTTCGTATCCGCTGGTGCCGTTGATCTGGCCGCCAAGAAACAGCCCGGCAATTTTCTTGGTCTCCAGCGTACGCTCAAGTTCGGTGGGGTCGATCGAGTCGTATTCAATGGCGTAGCCGGGGCGCAGCATTTCGGCGGTTTCAAGGCCCGGGATGGTCTTCAGGATGGCAAGCTGGACCTCAACCGGCAGCGAAGTGCTCATCCCGTTCACGTAGATTTCATGCGTGTTCAGGCCTTCGGGCTCGAGGAAGAGCTGGTGCGTTGTTTTGTCCGGGAACTTGACGATCTTGTCTTCGATCGACGGGCAATAGCGCGGCCCGATTGACTGAATCTGTCCGCTGTACATCGGGGAGCGATGCACGTTCTCCCGGATAATGCGATGGGTTTCCGGCGCGGTCCAGGCGATGTAGCAGGGCACCTGCGAGTCGTGATGCGCGACGCGCCTGGTGCGGAAGCTGAATGGCGTGGGGTCGGCATCACCGGGCTGTAGCGTGAAGCGCGACCAGTCGATAGTTCGGCCATCGAGCCGCGGAGGCGTGCCGGTCTTCAGGCGGCATCCGCGCAGGCCGAGCTTTTTCAGGGTTTCGCCAAGTAAGACAGCGTTGGGTTCGCCAGAGCGTCCCGCCGGATATTGCTGCTCGCCGCAATGGATGAGTCCGTTGAGAAAAGTTCCGGTAGTGATGATGACTGCGGCAGCGCCTACGGTACGGCCGTCGCGCAAGCGAATGCCGCGAATGGTTCGCTTGCTCTTACCGTCGTCGGTCGTTGGTCCTTGGTCGTTTGTCGTCTGTCGTTCGTCCTTCTGAGATCCTTCGCCTCGCTCAGGATGACGGACTTGATCGTCTTCGAAGATCAAGTCCGCCACTTCGGCTTGTTTGATCTTGAGATTCGGCTGGGACTCCAGCACTTCGCGCATTTTCAGGCGATATGCCTGCTTGTCGCATTGCGCGCGGGGCGACCAAACGGCGGGCCCACGGGAGGTATTCAGCAAGCGAAACTGGATCCCGACCGCGTCGGTGACCTCGCCCATGATGCCGCCGAGCGCGTCGACTTCACGCACCAGGTGGCCCTTGGCAATTCCACCGACGGCCGGGTTGCATGACATCTGGGCGATCAAGTCGACGTTGAGGGTATAGAGGGCAGTCTTCAGGCCCATGCGGGCGGCGGCCATCGCGGCCTCGCACCCGGCATGTCCCGCGCCCACTACGACGACATCGAATTGTTCGGTGTACTGCATAGGTTCGTTCTGGCTCGGCTGGGTCCCTCGCTACGCTCGGGATTTCGCCAGCGGGCTCCCGCTTCGCTCACGCCCGCTAAACGGCTCAACTTCGCATCCGGCATGGCCCGCGCCCACTACCACCACATCGAATTGTTCCGTGAACTGCGGCATTCGGCAGAAGTTCCCCACCCGGGAGTGTTTCTATTCTAGCAACTTGGGCGGGACACAAAGGAAGGCCACAACCACAAAGGACACGAATTCCCACGACGGAGAACCGAAATCGTGAACAGGGCATACAGCCTGAGATTAGCGGCCGTTGATATCGCTAAACACGGCTTCCTGCCATCGGTCTGAAGGGAAATACCAGTCGCTAGCGCCGGCTTCGTGGTTGTTGCCGCCGGAGCCGAACGGGACTGTCGGGTCGCGCCAGTAATCCATGCCCATCTGCAGTAAGGCTCCGGGAGAAATCCGCACACGGGCTTCGACAATACAGCCTGCGAGTTTGCCGGCGGGCAGCGCGGGACGGGGCGAGGTGCTCCAGAAATGCCAGATACGATCGCCTCGTTTACCCACCGCGAGAACGACAGCGTTATTCGCCGCGTCGCTGGCCATCGGCATGGGCTCCGGCTGATTGCCTTGGAACCAGGGGATGCGCCGGTAGAGTCCGCCGTGAATCCGGCCACTGTCGTTGATGAGGACAACATCTTTGCCGTCAATGCGGCAGGAAAGCCGCACGGAAGCGACTTCCACTGTGGCCGATTCATAACCTGGCACGCACGTGTCAGCAATGGCGATTCCCCACAGCATCACGGAAGTGAATTCCGCGGGCTTCCGAACCGGATCCACATACCCGGTCTTGAATCGGACTTCAGGGGGAACCCGCGGATCCGGGTTTTGCACCACAGCTAACGAACCCGTCACAAACAGAATCGAAGCCAGCAGCAAGCCGCAAAAGCACATTCTTAATCATCTATCAGAGCCCAACCCTACGAACATCCGAAAAAGCACTAGAAAAGCCGTAAAGTCCTAAAAGGGGAATTCAACAATACTCCAGTTGCCACCTTCCTCCCGCCCTCGTATATTATTTCTTGCCACGCAAGGGGGCTGTCATGACGACGCAAGAGTTCTTCGAGCAACTGGACGCGCGCATCGCTAAGTACGATCTGCTTTGCCATCCGTTCTACAAGGCATGGGCTGCGGGCGAACTCACTCGCGACGATCTGCGGGCATATGCGCAGGATTACTACCATCATGTGGAGGCGTTTCCCACGTATTTGGCGGAGCTGGGGATTCGTCTGGAGGAAGGCGAGCTGCGCAAGGCCGTGCTGGCCAACATGTCAGACGAGCGGGGCGTGGAGGATCTGTACGGCGAGCCCTCGCCGGCCCACTCCGAACTGTGGCTGGACTTTGCCGAGGGCATGGGATCGCGGCGCAACCTGAGTGGACACACTCCGCTGAAAGAAGTTCACGGGTTGGTGGAATTCTTTCATCGGGTGGCCAGCGACGGAACTCCCGAGGAAGCGCTGGCCGCGTTTTATGCCTACGAGTCGCAAGTGCCGCGCGTGGCCAAAGAGAAGGCTCGCGGATTGCAAGAAATGTACGGTGCCGATGAGCGCACCACCGCTTATTTCACCTTGCACACCACGGCGGATGTCTACCATTCACAAGTATGGCGGCAGCAGCTTGGCAAGCGGGTTAAGGCGCATCCTGAAACCGCCAAGAAGGCATTGCTCGCCGGAGAGAGCGCTGCCAAGGCGCTGTGGCATGCGCTGGATGGAATTGAAGCGCGGCGGATGGCGAAGGCGGCGTAAGACCTTTCACCACAGAGGACACAGGGTACACAGAGGCTTGAGCCAGTGATTCGATAGAATCATTGGCTCTTCCCTTTTAAGGGGAATTTTCCATGGCGAAAGCAATGCCCATCGGCGCGCGGGGAACGGCTGAAGAAACGGTCGCGTTCGAACACACGCTGACCGCGCATCATCCGGAACTGCCGCCGGTGTATTCCACTCCGGACATGATCCGGTTGATGGAAACGGCGGCTTTTCACGCGCTGCATCCCTACTGCGAAGGCGACGAAATCACGGTGGGCACCGCGATTCATGTTGAGCACCGCGTCGCCAGTGGAATCGGCGCAAAGATCCGCGCCGAGGCCGTGCTGGAGTCGTTCGATGGACGGTTTTACACGGTGCGTGTCACAGCCTGGGATGACGTTCAGGAAATTGGCCGGGGGACCATCGGACGCGCGGTGGTGAGCGTGGGGAAATTTCTGGAGAAACTGAAGAAGAAAGCTGGTAGCTAGCGGCTAGTAGCGGGTAGTCAGGGAAAACTCGTCCCTGGCGGAGTGAGCCGTTTATGGTGAACATCCAAGAACAGAAAGCTAAAGCAAATGCGCTTCGGGCCATGCACCGCGCGGGCTGAAGATCCTTCTGCTTCCCAATGTCTGGGACGTTGCCAGCGCACGGATTGTCGAAGAGGCAGGGTTCGGAGCGATCGCCACGACCAGCGCAGGGATCGCATTTTCGCTGGGATATCCCGATGGGCAGAAGATTTCGCCCGAAGAGATGCTGGCCCGCATTGCAAGAATCGCCCGCGCGGTGAAGGTTCCGGTCACCGCGGATGTCGAGGCGGGGTACGGCGATAGGCCCGAGGATGCAACTCGAACGGCGCGGGAAGTGATCGAGGCGGGAGCGGTGGGGATGAACCTCGAGGACGGGACGAATGATCCTGGTAGTCCTCTGGTGGATTTGTCGCTGCAGCTTGAGAAGATTCGTGCCGTGCGCGAGGCGGCACTGAAGTCGGGTGTGCTGCTGGTGCTGAATGCTCGCACGGACGTTTATCTGGCGCAGGTTGGCTCTCCTGAACAACGATACGACGAGACACTGCGCCGTTTGCTGGCCTATCGCGACACTGGCGCGGATTGTGTCTTTGCACCTGGACTGCGCGATCCGGAGACGATTGCGCGGCTGGTCAAGGATGTGCAATGTCCGCTGAACATTCTGGCCGGGCCGGGATCGCCCACAGTGCCGGAACTTGAAAAGCTGGGCGTGGCGCGGGTTAGCTTGGGATCGGGTCCGGTGCGGGCGACGCTGGGATTGCTGCGAAGGATGGCCGGAGAACTGAAGTCTGAGGGAACCTACCGGACGCTGGACGGCGCGATTCCGCACGCGGATGTGAATCGGATGCTGGAGTGAGTCCGGCCGGGATGCCTTTTCGCAATCTGAGTTCACGGTCAGAGCGGTCTGAAAGCGACCCGGGTGTAGAATGTTGGCGGTCGCGAAGTTCAAGTTCCGGCTACAGCCCACCGGTGGAGCCATACGGCCACGCGCTCCGGACGGGACTCGAGGAGGAAGCCTATGCGTCGCCCCATTCCGTTTGTGCTCTTGGTGGCAGTGTTGCTTCTTGTTTCGCGGCTGCCCGCCTTGGGCCAGTCCTCACCCGCTGTCGGCACAGTGATCGCCCCTTCCAGTAGCATCGAGCATCCCGAGGATCTCGGCGTACGGACTCATACCAACTTTGCAATTCTCGTTCGTTCCGCCGGCGGCGGTTCCGCATCGAACTCGCCTTCAGGCGAGACTCCCGCTTCGCTGGCTTGCGTCTATAAGTTGACCAAGCAGGTAAAGGGCTGCCCGATCTCAGGCACGACGCAGAATCCCACGGGCGGTGCCAAGGCCATCGCGGTGGTGAGTGCGTATGACAATCCCGATGCGGCCACGGACTTGAAAACCTTCTCAACTCAGTTCGGCCTGCCATCAGCGAATTTCAAACAGGTGTATGCCGATGGCAAACAACCGCAGAACGACCCGGGTGGCTGGTCCCTGGAAGAGGCACTCGACATCGAGTGGGCCCATGGCATGGCGCCTAAGGCCAAGATTTATCTAGTAGAGGCGGCGTCGGACAGCTTCGCCGATCTTTTCAAGGCAGAGTCCGTGGCCAGCAAGTTGGTGGCGGCGGCCGGCGGCGGGGAAGTTTCCAATAGTTGGGGCGGCCCCGAATTCACCGGCGAGGAACAATACGACAAATATTTCAAGGAAAAGGGTGTCGTGTATCTTGCCTCGTCGGGCAGTGTGAGTGGCGGGCTGATCTACCCGGGGACGTCTCCTTATGCGGTGTCAGCGGGCGGCACCACGGTGAATCGCAACGGTTCGGGCGACTTTACCGGCGAGAGCGGCTGTTGCTATGGCGGCGACAGCGTCTATGAACCCCGGCCGGCTTATCAAGACATTATTCAGAAAATCGTGGGCAGCTGGCGTGGCACTCCGGATTTCTCTTTTGACGCCAGCCCGTCGAGCGGCGTGTCCGTGTATGACGCCGACGGAGGCTATGGCTGGCTGGTCCTCGGCGGCACCAGTGTATCGGCTCCATCACTGGCAGGCATTGTCAACGCCGCCGGTAATTTCTATACGTCGACCAACTCCGAGCTGACCAAGATCTATCAGGAGTACGGAAAGCAGAAAGAATACCATCAGTTCTTTCGTGATATCACCAAGGGCAACGGATGCACGAAAGGCTGGGATTTCTGTTCCGGCGTGGGTAGCGATCTAACGTATAAGGGGAAGTAATGCAACGCAGAGCATTCCTGAAGGGCGCGGGAGTTGTTACCGTCGCAGTTGTGGGCGGCGGAGTCTGGCGCGCCTACGACCAGGGCGTCTTCAGCGTCGGCGAAGGACCGGCCTACGAACCCTGGAAAGACTGGCGCAAGGATGCGAATGAAGGACCCCTGGCGCTGGTGCGCGCCGCGATCCTGGCCGCAAGCCCGCATAACACCCAGCCCTGGCTTTTCAAGGTGACCAATTCGTCGATTGGTTTGCATATCGACACCAGCAGAAATGTCGGAGCGCTTGATCCTTATCTGCGCGAAGAGCACATCGGGATGGGCTGCGCTCTGGAAAACCTGATGCTGGCGGCGGCCGCCAACGGCTATCAAGCCACCGTCAGGTTATTTCCAGGGAAGCTTGGGCCAATCCCCGTCAATCCCAAGATGGAGCTTCTGGCGCACGTGGATCTGGCCACCGGCAAACGCGAGGCAAGCGAGTTATGTGATGCGATCCCGCGACGCCATACGAATCGCGCTGCGTACAATCCTCAGAAACCGCTGCCGCCCGGGTTCATCGACGCGCTCGGCCGCTTGCCGGGCGACGAATCCAACGTCAAGGTTTTTCTGTTCACGGCGGATGCTGACCGAAAAAAGATCATGGAAATAAGCTCGGCGGCGAACTCGGAAATCTATTCCGACCCAGAGGTGGTTCGCGGCAGCGATCGATGGATTCGGATTAACTGGAGCGAGGTCCAGAAATTTCGCGATGGCCTCTCGATTGATGCCTTTGGGTTGCCCCCCATCGCGACTGGAATTGCCAAGATGATGCCGTTATGGATGCTGAAATGGGCTGGGTCGCGAGGGCCGAAGAATGGATATTCGAAGCTGATGCTGAGTGCGCCGGTGATCGGCATCATTGCGGTGCGCGACCGTTATGAGCGGGAACACTGTCTGCTGGCTGGTCGAATCTGGCAGCGGGCTCATTTGCTGGCAACCGCGCATGGCATCGCGGGACGTCCCTGCAATGAGTCGGTGGAAATGATCGACCACGAGAAGGCGCTGGGAAAACCGGCACTGCGGGCTGGCCTGCTTGCTGAAGTACTAGGCGACGCCGCATGGCAGCCGACGTTTGTTTTCTATATCGGCTATCCGACATGGACAGCCCACGCTAGCCCGCGGCGGCCGGTGGAAAATGTGGTGGTTTGACCGGCGGTAAAGGTCGCACACTTCTTCAGAGTGCGTCCCGCAGGGGCGGCTACTACTGCAAACAACCCTCGATGTAACATGTTTCCGTGCAGGCTCTGGCTCAGACCGTCCTCGAATACATCCGTAAGCATGATCTGCTGAAGGCGGGAGACCGCGTGGGCGTTGCGGTCTCGAGTGGAGCTGACTCGGTTGCACTGTTTCGTTTGCTGCTTGGACTGCGCCGCGAGATCGGTATTGTCCTCTCGGTTGTGCATTTCAATCACAAGCTGCGCGGGGAAGAATCCGATGCGGACCAGCGTTTCGTTGCCGAGTTGGCGCGAACCCACAAGCTGGAGTTCCATTGCCAGAGCGGAGACGTAAAAGCGCGTGCCGCAGCGAAACATTTGAGTCTCGAGGCGGCTTCCCGGGCCATGCGCTACGAATATTTCCGGCGGCTGCTGCGGAACGGCATTGTGAACCGGATCGCGACCGGGCACACTCTGGACGATCAAGCGGAGACGGTCCTGCTGAGGGTGGTTCGCGGCGCCGGGACCCGCGGGCTCGCCGGGATCTATCCGAAGCTGGTGGTTGCTCGGGATAGTAGCCGGGAGTCAGGAGTCAGGAGTCAGGGTAGCCGGAGTTCGCGAGTCAGAGCCTCCGCGGTTGTGCGGCCGTTGCTCGGCGTGCGGCGAAGAGAGCTTGAAGGTTATTTGAAGGCAATCGGCCAGGGATGGCGAGAGGATGGCAGCAACCGCGATCTGCGTCATGCCAGAAACCGGGTGCGGCATGGCATTTTGCCAAGGCTGGAACGGCACCTGAATCCGGCGGCGCGGGAAGCGCTGGCGGAAACGGCTGAAATAGCGCGCGCCGAGGAGGAATTGTGGCAGAGCGAGATTTCCAGGCTGCTGCCGGATTTCTGGGCACCTGTCGTCGTACGCCGCTCAAGCCTCGGGCGCGGCCGTGGGAACGGCACCGCCAAGTCCTGCGGACGGTTGAAGCTCGCAGAGCTAGCCACCTTGCCATTGGCCTTGCAACGGAGAATCATTCGAGCAGCCGCTGAGAGTCTTGGATTGCGGTTGGAATTTCGCCGGGTCGAAGAGATCCTGGCTCTCGCAGATCACCCGGCGGGCGGGGCAGTAGTGCTCCCGGGTGGCTGGATGGCGAGGCGGGACAAGGGCGGATTGCGGTTCGAGGCAGCGGACAGCGCAGCCGAGGCCGTCGACTACGAGTACTCTCTGGCCGTCCCAGGGTGGATTGACGTTCCGGAAGTCGGTTCGCGTTTTGAGGCGGTCATCGTCGATCGGAGCGCACTTGAGGGTCATGATGCGGAGCAGTTGCTGGATCTGGGTGGGCTAGGCCACGAGTTGCGAGTTCGCAACTGGCGGGCGGGGGATCGTTTCTGGCCGGCGCACACCCGGGAACCGAAAAAGATCAAAGATCTGCTTGCGGAGAAGCATGTTACTGGGCGGGAACGGAAACTCTGGCCGGTGGTTGTCCAGCGCTCGGAGCTGGTTTGGGTGCGGGGATTTCCTACTCCGCAAAGGCTGCAGCCGGCGAAAGGAGCCCTGGAGCGTCTGGTCGTGCGCGAGAAGCCGCTGACCGCAAAGCGGGAAAAAGGGTAGCGAAGGTGTCGACGTGCCCCAGACAGGGAAGCGCCCTTGGCCGTACAATTAAGCTACAGAGGTGCGCCACGATGAAACCGCCCACGAAGATGCAGCAGTTGCATACGTTGATCCCTGCCGAGCAGATTCAGAAGCGAATCCGGGAAATGGCCCGGCAAATCTCCGATGACTATAAGGGTAAGACTATCCATGCGCTTGCCCTGCTGGAGAATGGATTTGTCTTCATGGCGGACCTGGTAAGGGCACTGGACGTGCCGGTGACCTGCCAGTTCATCAAGCCGCAGTACCGGCAGGAGGGGGGCATTCCGGAGGGCTGCCTGGAAATATTCTTCAGCCAGGATGCTGATATCCGGGGGAAGCACGTCTTATTGATAGAGGGCGTGATGCACTCCGGGGTTACGACGGAATTTCTGGTCGGAGATCTGCGGGCGCGGGGCGCGGAGTCTGTAAAAGTGGCTACGTTGCTGGACCGGCAGTCAGCAAGAAGGGTTCAACTGCAACCGGACTATTTCGGCTTTCTGGTAGACGATGCCTTCGTCATCGGATACGGCTTGGGGTCGGCAGAACAAACGCAGCGCAATCTGCCTTACCTGGCGGTTACAAGCTGAAGTGTGCTCATGACTTAAGTTACAGCAAGAACGGCCTCCATAGAATCGCAGGAAAGGTTAGAATGTGAGGACTGGCAATTTACTTCGACCTCGCCTCGCGGCTGGCATCTAATTTGGTTGGAAGACCCCCGCATGGACGTGGGAGAAGCGTCACTTTTACAGGAGTTGGCTAGGTGAATTCGACGGTTAAAACGGTAGTCTTTTGGCTGGTCATCGTGCTCTCGGCTTTCCTGCTATGGGAGGTCGTCAAGCAGGGCAGCGCGGGACCGAAAGAGAAGGAGATCAACTTCTCGCAGTTCATGACGGATGTGGACCAAGGGAACGTAAAAGAGGTCACCATCACGGGCATGGAAGTTCGCGGCAAGTTCACGAACGACAGTTCCCCCTTCCATACGACGGCGCCCGCCAGCTACCCCCAGATGATCGACACCCTGCGAAACAAAGGCGTCCAGATCGTATTTCGCGATATCAGTAACGGAAGCTGGCCAAGCTGGCTGCTGAATTTTGCGCCGCTCATCCTGCTGGCTGCCTTGTGGTTCTTCATGATCCGCCAGATGCAAACCGGCGGGAACAAAGCTTTGTCGTTTGGCAAGAGCCGGGCGCGGTTGCTCTCCATGCAGCAGAAAAAAGTCACGTTCAAAGACGTGGCGGGTGTGGATGAGGCCAAGGAAGAACTCAAGGAAATCATCGAGTTCCTGCGGGAAGCACAGAAATTTCAGAAGCTGGGCGGAAGAATCCCCAAGGGCGTGCTGCTGGTGGGACCTCCGGGCACGGGCAAGACTTTGCTGGCCCGGGCGGTTGCCGGGGAGGCGAATGTTCCGTTCTTCTCGATTTCCGGTTCCGACTTCGTGGAAATGTTTGTGGGCGTGGGCGCGAGCCGGGTTCGCGACCTGTTTGAGCAAGGGAAGAAGAATGCCCCTTGCATCATTTTCATCGATGAAATCGACGCTGTCGGAACGTCACCGCGGGGCCGGCTTGGGCGGCGGCCACGACGAGCGCGAACAGACTTTAAACCAGTTACTGGTCGAAATGGACGGCTTCGAGTCGAACGAAGGCGTCATCCTGATGGCGGCGACCAACCGGCCCGACGTGCTGGATCCGGCGTTGCTGCGACCGGGACGATTCGACCGCCGGGTGGTGGTGAGCCGACCTGACGTCCGTGGACGAGAAGAAATTCTTCGAGTTCATACCCGCAAGATTCCTGTCGCCGATGACGTCGCTCTTCAGGTGCTGGCGCGGGGCACGCCGGGCTTCTCCGGCGCTGACCTGGCAAATATGGTCAACGAAGCGGCGCTGGCCGCGGCACGCCAGAACCGCAAGGCTGTGCTCATGTACGACTTCGAGCTGGCCAAAGACAAAGTCCTGATGGGCGTGGAGCGCAAGTCGCTGCTGCTCTCCGAAGAGGAAAAGAAAGTCACCGCTTATCACGAAGCTGGGCACGCGCTGGTGGCAGCCAAGCTGCCGAATTCCGATCCGCTGCACAAAGTCACGATTATCCCGCGTGGCATGGCGCTGGGCGTGACCATGCAATTGCCGATTGATGACAAGCACAACTACACCAAGGAGTATCTCGAGACCGAGATTGCCATCATGATGGGCGGTCGCCTGGCAGAAGAGATTTTCTTGTCGCAGATGAGCACGGGCGCCGGGAATGACATCGAGCGGGCCACCGAGCTGGCCCGCAAGATGGTCTGTGAGTTTGGCATGAGCGGACTTGGCCCGCTGACCTTCGGCAAGAAAGAAGAGCAGATCTTCCTGGGCCGTGAGATCGCGCAACACCGCGACTATAGCGAAGCCACCGCCATCAAGATCGATGAGGAAGTCCGCCGCATCATCTCGCAAGGCTACGATACCGCGAAGAACATCCTGGGCGGGAACCACGATACGCTGATCCGGATCGCGGCGGCGCTACTGGAGCGGGAAGTGCTCGATGCTAACGAGATCAAGATGCTTATTGAAGGCCAGGAACTGCCGAAGATAACACCGCCGCCGAAGCCCGAGGATGGCGTGCAGCAAGTGCTGAAGCCGGAGCCACGTCCGGGAATCGCCAAGGGCGGTGAAAGCCCGGCGCGAGCGTAAGTCAGGGTTTCAGTTCTTAGTTCTCTGTTCTTGGTGGGCGGCCCGAGCGGCCGCCCTTAGTTTTGGCCGTGTCTGCTTACCCCTGCACTTGCTGGGCCGCCGTGTATCCACGATAGATCGCATACAGCGCGTATGCGTGGAAGCCTACGCTGAGAAAGTCCCGCGCACCCAGCAGAAGCACGCCATCCAGGAGGTAGAGCCCCATGCCAACCATGAACGCCCACTTTTGCGCCTTGCAGGCGAAGTGGCCGAACAACACGAAAACTCCGGCGACGAAGCCGTTGATGATGAGATCCAGAACGCTACCTGCGCTGCCGATGCGCTTGGCAATCGCGTCCACGACGGACGTAATGCCCAAGCCGACGACAAAGTGGAACTTGCCTCCGAAGATCACCACCGTCGAATTGATCATCGAAAGACCTGCGATCCAGTAGAACCACTTTGCGCCGATGCGGGTGCGGGCAGCGGCAACCATCCGGGAAACTGCGATTTGCTGATCTTCTTGCGCCAAGCGCTCGCTTGATTGCGCCGGGGCGGTACCTGCGCTTGCCATAAGCTCTCCTTAGGTTCCAAGCGAGGGATGCCTCGTCCTTCGATGGACGCAGGCTGGCTGGAATTTCAGTAAGCGTACGACTGGCATTTCGGCCGGGCTAGGTACCCGGGGTACATGGCCGGTACGACCGGCTTAGAGCGGCTTTCCGTTTCTCGGTTAGGCAGTTGGAGTGCTCACATCCGGGTTCTTGCCCTGACCGGTACTGCCGATGCAGCGACGAAACGGTAGGGCCGGTACGGCCAAGTTTGCCGATTTTCATGGATGACTCCTTTAAGAAAAATAGAAGCGTGATGAGCAGCAACCTGATCCAAGTCGCTAAGTCATAGATGCACGCGCTGCGCTGTTCGCACCAAGGCAAGCTATGAGCCAAGTCGCAAACTGGTTTGAAAGGAAGTTCGAGTTCGCGTTTCCCGTGGAGTTGTATCCCAATCTCTGTGCGCGCTTGCGGGGTACACCGGCGCGATTAGAGGAACTCCTTCAAGGTTGCTCGCGGGAGCGGCGGGTACACAAGTCCGGCGGCAAGTGGTCGGCCCAAGAGCAAGCCGGACATCTGCTGGACTTGGAGTCTCTGTGGATGGCGCGGGTGGATGACTATGTGGCGGGCAGATCGCAACTCACAGCGGCTGACTTAAGCAACCAGAAGACGGACGCTGCCAATTACAATGTGCGCGAAGTCGGCGAGATTCTGGCGGGATTTCGGGTGGCCCGGATGGGGCTAGTGGATCGAGTGCAGCAATTTGACGCTGCAATGTTGGCACGGTCGATCCCGCATCCGCGACTCCAACAACCCATGCGCCTGGTGGACCACCTCCACTTTGTAGCCGAGCACGACGATCACCACTTGGCGCGGATATGGGAGCTGATCGAGGCAGCCTAGGATTCAGTGACCACGATCAGGGGTTTGGATTCTGGCAGCACTTCTCCGACTTCCACAGGGGAAACTCCCGCAGCGTTGAGCGCTCTGTTTAGATCCGACGCATCTTCGGGCGCGACCGACATCAGCAATCCCCCAGCGGTTTGCGGATCGAAGAGAATCGTCTTCACTTCATCGCTGATGCCACCTTCATAGCCAACCACGCACTCCGCGAACTCGCGGTTGGCTTTCAGGCCTCCTGGAATATGACCGGCGCGGACGCAGTCCAAGGCACCTTCAAGCAACCGAATTCGGCTGGCATAAAAGTGCAGCGAGACATTTGAGGCCAGAGCGAGTTCGCGAGCGTGGCCAATCAAGCCGAAGCCGGTGATGTCGGTCATCGCATGAACGGAGAAACCGTCGCGGGTCCCTTCGCTCCGCTCAGGGCAGGCTAAGGACGGTCGTTGGTCGTTGGCTGTCGAGCTTCGTTCCCCTTGGACGGGTGGGACACCCGTCCCTACGCGGCCGGTGATCACTTCGGCTGCGGTTTTGTTCAACGTCGTCATCGACGCTACGGCGGCGTCAATCCAGGCCTGTTTCGCGACGCCTTTCTTGATCGCTGTTGAAATCACGCCGGTTCCCAGCGCTTTGGTGAAAACAAGACGATCGCCAGGTTTCGCGCCCGCATTCGTGAGAACTCTGTTGGGATCAATCAGCCCGGTGACCGCGTATCCGAACTTGGTTTCTTCGTCGCGAATGCTGTGGCCGCCGATGACTGTGCATCCCGCCTCGATCATCTTCGACAATCCGCCGGCCAGGATTCGCTCGAGAATCGCGAGGTCAGCTTTGTCGGGAAAGCAAACCAGTGCGAGCGATGTAATCGGGCGGCCGCCCATGGCGTAGACGTCGCTGAGCGCGTTGGTCGCGGCGATCTGGCCGAAAGTGTAGGGATCGTCGACGATGGGCGTGAAAAAATCTACAGTCTGCACCAACGCGGTCGCGGGCCCAAGTTGATAGACTCCGGCGTCGTCGGCGTGATCGAAACCGACTAGTACGTTCGGGTCCTGTTGCCGGGCTAATTTCCCAAGCACCGCGTCCAGCGCCGCCGGACTCAGCTTGGACGCTCAACCCGCGGCTTTTACGGACTCCGTCAGCCGAAATGGCTTGGTGTCAGGCATGAGCCATTCTAACCACAAAAGCGGGCCACGGATTTACACGGATCTTCACGGATTAAGAAAAGATATATCCGTGGAAATCCGCGTAGATCCGTGGCGAGGTTCTTGGGCTATTTCAGGCTCACGCCGGTGACTTGCAGTTCGGGGTATGCCTGGTTCCAGTCGGTAGTGACATGCTCGAAGGTCAGGCGAAACTGCTTGCCTTGGCCCGGTGCGAGCGGCGAAGTGCGGAGATCAACCGCGTCCGGATACGGCCCGCCGGTCTGCAACACCAGAAGCGGCACATCTTCCGCCTGGGCAATTTCGTTCATCGAATTCCTGAAGATTACGTGAACAACCGCATGGGTCACGGTTTGATTGCCCGCGTTGGTGACGGTCCCGTCAATATAAGTGACACTGGCGCCCACGAAGTTTTCCGCCGCGCTCATCTTGATGTTCGACAGTTGCAGATTCGTCGCGTAGGGATGCGGCGGGATCGGCCCCTTGTGCTTCCCCAGCGAGAGCAAGGCCAGTCCGCCGATCAACGCAACCACGAGCACCACTCCGATGAGAAGTGGCCGCGCAGGGGAATCTTTTTGCTGCTCATTCAGCGGAGATGGCTCGATGAGACCGCCCATGGGGAGATTGTACGAGAAAACTTGCTATTCGCCGCCGACGATGAGCCCGTCAATTCTGATGGTTGGGCAGGCGATGGCGCCGCGGAATTCGAGGTCGTTGGCAATTTCCGCGATGTTGAAGAAAATGTCCTTCAGGTTTCCGGCCACGGTAATTTCTTCGACCGGATACGCAAGCTCGCCGCCGGAGATCCAGAGGCCCGATGCGCCGCGAGAATAGTCGCCGGTGACAAGGTTGGCGCCTTGCCCGAGAAATTCAGTGATGTAAAGCCCGTCTTTGATTTCCCCGATGATTTGCTGTGGAGTCTTCGTGCCGGGCTGCAGAAAGTAATTTCCCGGGCCAATCCCTGGCGTTCCGGCCAGGCCCCGGGCCGCGTTGCCGGTAGTTTCAAGTCCCAGCTTCTTCGCGGTGTAGGTGTTCAGCAGATACGATTTTAGTATGCCGTTTTCAACCACTGCAGTGCGGCGGGTCGGCACGCCTTCGCCGTCGAATGGACTGGTCCCGAAACCGCCAGGCATGGTGCCGTCGTCGATCACATTGACGCGGTCGGCCGCAATCTTCTGCCCCAGTTTGCCCGCAAGAAATGATGCGCCACGATAGACCGAGTCGCCGTTCACGCCTTCGAAAATATGCTCGATGATCGAAGCCGCGACCAGCGGATCGAGCACAACCGGCACATGCGCGGTCTTCACCTTGCGCGCGCCAAGGCGGCGGATGGTGCGCTGGGCGGCCACTTTGCCGACGTGCTCCGGAGATTCGAGCCGGCCCAGGCTTCTTGCCACCGAATACCAGTAATCGCGCTGCATGGCGCCGGTCTCCGACTGTGCGATGGGTACGGCTGCGATCGAGCAGTAGGAGCGGCGGTACTCACCCACAAACCCGTGTGAATTGGCGAGGACCTTGTGTCCGGTAGCAGCGTCAAACGAGCCGCCTTCGGAATTCCTGATGCGCGGGTCGAAATCGAATGCGGCTTTTTCTGTCCGGCGCGCATAGCTGATGCGTTCTTCCCCTGGCAGCGAGTAAACGTCGGCCGAGTACAGATCGAGATCGCCAGAAATGGAGCCGAGCTGAGCCGGCTCGGGGATTCCGCTGAACGGATCTTCAGAGGTGATCTTGGCGAGATCGAGAGCCGACTGCACCATGCGGTCGAGACCGGCACGCGAGAAGTCGCTCGAATACGTGCTCGCGGCGCGTTTGCCATTGAAGACGCGGACCCCAATCGACTTCGAACCGGATTCCTGCAGCTTTTCCACCTCGCCCAGGCGGACGAGCGTTGAGAATTCGTCGCCTTCGCGAATCACGCACTCCGCAGCGGTCGCGCCGCCAGACATGGCACGTCGGACGATATCCTGGGCCAGGTCTTTCAGGCTAGTCTCGAGTTTCTGGTTGCGAGTTTCGAGTTGTGTCGAAGACATGAAAAATCACTTCACCACAAAGGCACAGAGACACAGAGGAAAACACCCCTTTTGACAAAGCACTTCTCTGTAACTCGGTGTCTCTGTGCTGGAAACTTTACTGCATGAAGCCGCCGACATCTTTCTTCGCTGTTCCGCCGACGGTCAGGCGATCAACTTTAATCGTCGGGATGCCCACGCCGACCGGCACAGCCTGGCCATCCTTGCCGCAGGTTCCAACACCTTCGTCGAGTCTCAAATCGTTTCCCACCATGGAAACGCGGGTCAGCACATCAGGTCCGTTTCCGATTAAAGTCGCGCCCTTGATTGGAGCGGTGACTTGGCCATCTTCGATGAGGTAGGCCTCGGAGGCCGAGAACACAAACTTCCCGTTAGTGATGTCCACTTGCCCGCCGCCGAAGTTCACCGCATAGATCCCGCGCTTCACCGAGCGAAGGATGTCCTGGGGATCGTCCTCGCCCGCCAGCATGTAGGTGTTCGTCATGCGAGGCATCGGAATGTGCTCGTAGCTCTCGCGGCGTCCATTGCCGGTGTTAGCGACCCCCATCAGCTTGGCGGAAAGCTTGTCGCTGAGATAGCCCTTCAAAATGCCCTTTTCGATCAGGACGGTGTTTTGCGTGCTGTTGCCTTCGTCATCGACATTCAGCGAGCCACGACGCCACGGCATGGTTCCGTTGTCGACCACCGTGCATTTTTCGCTGGCCACGCGCTTGCCGATCAGTCCGGCAAACGCCGAGGTCTGTTTGCGATTGAAGTCCGCTTCCAGTCCGTGGCCGACGGCCTCGTGAAGCAAAACGCCGGGCCAGCCAGGGCCGAGGACGACTTCCATCTCCCCAGCCGGAGCTTCGCGGGCATCCAGTTGCAGAATCGCCTGCCGGGCGGCCTCTTTGGCGAAGAACTCCGGCGTTCGTTCTCCGAAGAAGAAATCGAGTGCGACCCGGCCACCTCCGCCGGAACTTCCGCGAGCGGAATTGCCTTCGGTCTTGGCGATGCAGCCCACATTCATTCGTGCCAGAGGCTGCGAATCCTCGGCAAACGTTCCGTCGGAGCCGACCACCAGAATGTTGCGTAGTTCGTCGGCATAGCTGGAGCGAACTTCCTTGATCCGCGGATCGTAAGCGCGCGCTGCCTGATCGCCGCGCATGACCAGTTCGACCTTCGCGGTGATTTCAGCGTCCACCGAAGGCAGCGTCACGGGGTACAGGCTGCGGGCTGCTTTTTCCTGAAATCCGACGGCCGGCGTCTTGGCTGGACCGCTGGCGATCAGAGCTGCGGTTCGCGCGGCGTGCAGAATTCGTTCCGGCGAAAGGTCGTCGGTATAGGCGTATCCGGTGCGTTCCCCGGAAATTACACGAACGCCGCACCCGGCGGAAATTCCCTGGGACGCGGACTTCACCATGGATTCGTCCACCATCAGCGAAGTCGAAGATAGGTATTCGAAATAGAGATCGGCGTAGTCGCCGCCGGCCGAAAGCGCCGCGTTCAGATAATGCTCAAGGTCGCGCTCGGTAAGGCCGTAATGCTCGAAAAAGAATCGATTCTTATCCACTGTGATTGGATGCCCTTGGACCCGGAAAGGCTCCGGTGTCTGCTTATTATCCCACACAGAATCGTTTTAGTGAGTCACGATGGTCACCTGTCACAGACGGAGCTGATTCCGATGACGACAATCCTGGTGTGACGCCGGATGCTCTGATCGGAACCTTGCAGCAGTTCCTCGCCTGCGCGCAGGATGCAGTGATTGTCGAGGACGGCGCGGTAGTGTTCGATCTGGCCGAATCAAAGTACTCGATTTCCGGAGAGCATAACAAGTGCCTGCTGCACCTGTGGTCGGCGGAGCGGAACGTGGTGCGGCGAATTCTGGAGGCGGAAGTCAAGAATGACGTGCTGCGGCTGGCGGTGCAACGGATGGGTCAAGCCCGACCGACCAAGCTAGAGATCTGCCGCGGGCGCGACCGGCGAACGCCTACCGCAAAGCGCGCGGCGCGCCTCAGCTACAAGAAAACCCTGGAGCGCGTGTTAACGCGGCGGTTTCCGGGATTCAAAACCACGGCACTCAGCACATCGATGGACCTGGAGCGCTCGTTCGGTCCGATATACGCGCGAGGGATGCTGCGGCAAGGGCAGACGGCTTTTGCTGTGCTCGGAGTCAATGGTGAGGAGACACAAGGCTCGATCGACGCGGCGCTGACCTTTGGCATCCTGTGGCTGGATACGTGCCGGGAACGGCAGGCTGGCAAGGCCATGGTTGAAGGGCTGAAGTTGTTCGTGCCAGCCGGGAAGTCAGGTCTTGTCCGTGAGCGCATCACTCACTTGAACCGATCCGCGGCGAAATGGCAGTTGTATGAACTCGACGAGCGCAACGACAATCTGAAGGAAATTGACGTTGCCGACTGTGGCAACGTGGCAACCCGGCTGGTGCAGGCCACGGACGAATCGGCGGCGCGGGAACGATTCGTCAGGGAAATCGCGGCTGTGCATGAATGGATGCCGGAGGCTGAACTCAGCGTGCTCTCTCCCGCCGAAATCGCATTTCGCTGTCATGGCCTGGAGTTCGCGCGGGCCCGCCTCGCCCAGGAGGCCATTACTTTTCGCACGACTACCGAACTGGCATTCGGCCTGGGCGCGGAAGAACGGGTGCTCTGCGAGCGGAATGCAGGCGAGTTCAGGCAGTTGCTGTTCAGCATCGGCGAAGTGAGGCACCCGGACGGACCGCGCGATCATCTGCTGTGGAGGCTGCATCCGGAGCGCTGGCTGGAATCTCTGGTGGTGCGTAATGTGGACGCGCTCGATGAGAGACTGGATTCGCGCTGCGTCTATTCGCAGGTCCCGGCGTTTTCCGCATCAGACCGCGCCATGATCGACGTGCTGTCGGTAACGCGGGAGGGCAGGCTGGCGGTGGTCGAACTTAAAGCCGACGAGGATATTCACTTACCATTGCAGGGCTTGGACTACTGGTCGCGAGTGGCGTGGCATCATGCTCGCGGCGAGTTTCAGCGCTTCGGCCACTTCCAGGGGCGAGAGCTGTGCCCAGACCAGCCGCTATTGTTCCTCGTGGCGCCAGCGCTGCACGTGCACCCGGCCACCGATACGTTGTTGCACTACATCTCGCCGGCGATGGAATGGGTGTTGGTTGGGATTGACGAACGATGGCGGGATGGGGTGCGGGTGGTGTTTCGGAAGCGAAGCACTCCCAACACGGACATGCGGAGGCACGAAGAGCGCTACGGCAGTTGAGTCTGAGGTCGGAAATGATTATTCCATCGGCCACGCTCCCAGCAGCCTCCGCACGTCCAGCATTTGCCCCAGGTGGTATGCGTTGTGATCCGCTACCAGCAGGGCTTCCCGCAGGATGGTCTGACCGTCTCCCCACGCAATTTTCGCGAACAGATCGGTCTTCGGGTTCTTGACCAGCTCCTCCATGGCCTTCAGGTCGGCGCGGAACTTCTTGATACTCTCATCCCAGGCAGCGGCGCTGGGAGGGCCTTCCGTTTTCGGCCAGTAACCCTTCGGCCATTCCGGAGAGACATGCTTCGCATTGCGGCTGAATTCCAGGATGTCCCACTGCGCGATGCGCATGTGCTCGAGCAGCGTCCACAGAGAGTGGGGTAAGCCCTCAGGTTGCCTGCCGCGCAACGCCGCAGGAACGTCCTTGACCACTTCGTCGAACTTGGCGTGAGCGCCACCGCCTTGCAGAAGATAGACAATGTGCTCGCGCAAGGCTTTATCTTTGTCCTTCGGGTCGGCCATGGTACGCTCCTTCTCCAACAAGCCGTAGATGCTGCAGGGGCTGGCGCGGCTTCAGACGTTACCAAAACCCCTGCAATATCTGATAGATGGCGCGGCAGGGTGCATCGAGAAATGAGCGGGCTGAGGCAGGAACTCTTGCATTTATAGAGACTGGGGCGAAACCACTGATGTACACTGGGGTGCGTTTTGCCATCGAAGCTTGAAAGGTGAGCAGTATGACCCCGAAGATCCCTCTCTTTGCCCTCTGTGTTGGGCTAGCGGTAATTGCCTCGACCGTCGTTCATGCAGCGGATAATCCGGCCAAGCCCGTTACTGACTGGCCGCAGTGGGCACGCACTTCCTTGCATACCAGTTCGACTCACGCCTTAGGCCAAAGTCCAAAGACGAAACTGGCCGACATTACCTACGACCCCTTCGTGAGCCAGGAGAAAGCAGAGACTTATGGGGAATTGCTCGCGCACTATCAAGTGCCCCTCGTGGATGGCAATACTGTGTTGATGGAATTCAAGACGGGAAAGTACGTTTCTTGCAATCCACCGGGGTCGGGCCAGCCTTATCCTTGCGGACCGGATGATTGGAACACTGAAGTCTGGAATGAGAGGGCCTTCCACTGGAAGAACGGCTCGCTCGTCAAGGCCTGGGACTTCCGAACCGATTGGAAACCTGAGCCCAACACCGACTTCGGCGGCCAGAATGATGACGGTCTTTATGGCTGGGAGCCGGTGTTCCACGCCGCCCTCTGGAACGGACACGTGTTTGTTCCCGGCTTGGGCGGGACGATCTACAAAGTCAACGAGACCAATGGGAAGAAGGTCGCTCGCTATAATCCGTTTCATTCTGTGGATCGCAACCGATTTGTGTCGGGACCGCTGACTATCGATGCGGCAGGAAACGTTTATTACAACGTCCTCGATTTGGATGCCAAGGATCCCTGGAGCAAGGATGTACTCAACTCATGGCTGGTGAAAATCAAGCCGGATGGGGTGGTTGAGAAGGTCAGCTACTCCAAGCTGGTCACGCAGGGAAACTCGGATGGTTCGCAGCGCCCGGGTGTCAACATCTCACCGGCCGTCTCCGCCGACGGCAAGACGATCTACACCGCAAGCGTTGCGCACTTCAATTCGTTGGACGCAAACATTATTGCGGTGAACTCCGATCTGACT
This sequence comes from Terriglobia bacterium, assembly GCA_963758285.1. Classification (GTDB taxonomy): domain Bacteria; phylum Acidobacteriota; class Terriglobia; order Terriglobales; family Acidobacteriaceae; genus DASVWZ01. The sequence goes on from CAVWUT010000009.1 coordinate 206,746, forward strand.
CCGAAGTGGCACACATCGTTGACGAATCTGGGAAGTGACCAGATTACGGGCGCCATCATCGACCTTTCCTCCGCTACCCCGGTGGTGCTTCCGGACGGCAGTATCCTGTTGGGGGTTCTCGCCCAGGGCACCGACCGGGGCTACATGCTCAAATTCAACTCCTCAGGGCAGTACCTGACTTCCTTTGATTTCGGTTGGGACGACACGCCGGCCGTCTATGTTCATGATGGCACGTATTCTGTCATCACCAAGAACAACTACTACAGCAGCAGCGGCCCTTACTATATAACCCAGCTGAGTGCCGACTTGGTCCCCGAATGGAGCTATCAGAGCGCCGACAATTATGAATGGTGCGTGAACGCGCCTGCGGTTGACAGGAATGGGACGGCCTACGCCGACAGCGAGGACGGGAACCTGTTCGTGATCAAACAGGGTGGAACGCTCAAGGGGGAAATTTTCCTGGAACAGGCCGTGGGTGCGGCTTACACTCCAGTGTCAATTGGCCGGAATGGAAAGATCTACACCCTGAACAACGGTGACATGTTCGTCGTCGGCAGGTAAGAGAGAAGAACGACCGACCAGCAAACGCGGTACAGCCTATTTATGAGATGAGTTGGAGTCGCTGGCCCGCGGTTCAGCAGTGAGATCGCCGGGAATGGCGCTTCCAATTCGAGATTCTGCCGCAGGCTCAGGTTTTTCCCCGCGATATACGCGCGAGATGCCCCTTACAATTCGGCGGAACGGCAGCTCGCCTTTCCGATCCGCAAGAAATATCTCTCCGGTGCGCGTGCCGCGGTAATACCAGCGCTTCAGGATTGCCAGATGCTCCATGCGTTCCGCCGCTGACCGCACAGCTGCAGGCGGCAAGGCAGCGAGAGCTTCCTGCACTCGCGACTCCATCGACTGCGATTTCGCATGCTCCGCCGCTTGAATCGGAAACGTGACCGGCCCAGCGACGCACCCGGCATCGATACGAAAGAACGCGACGCAGCCCGCCGTGGCGCTGGGCAGAATGAGGATGGCTGCCAACTGATCAAGGCGGCGAACGATTTCTGGAAGCTGCGCCAGCACCGGCTTCAGCTTCTCGATCCGCGCGTGCAACTCGGCCGCGTTTTCGAATTCCAGGTTCGCCGAGGATTGATCCCGCTGGTCGGAGATTTCGCGTATCAACGACTCGCCACCGGAGTCGAAATAAGCGCGAACCCGTCCCACTTCTATTTGATATTCCGCGTCGGTGCATCCCTTGAAGCACGGCGCCAGGCACATCTTCATTTCGGAGTAGATGCAGCCGGGAAAGCTGGGATCGGGATGGAGATCCTCGACGCAGCGGCGCATTTTGAAGGCGTCGAGCGAGTCGTTGGCGAACTTCTCGGCAGCAGTGCGAGAAAAAAAAGGGCCGTAGTAGAGCGCGGCTCCGCCGAGCCGTCCGACGTGGGTGGTCACCGAGGCCCGCGGATATGCGTTTCCCATATGCATTTTGACCACAGGCGCAAAGCGCAGCCGGAGCCGGTCGGAATAAGTCTTGGGAAAGGTCGAACGCAGAACTTTGTAGAGCAGGAATCCGGATTCGAAGTCCGAGCCGGTCGGAGTGAACTCGACGAGCCTTACCCGCTCTCGCAGATTGAGTTTCTTGCTGTGCGCAGTAGGCGGACCGAGGAGACGTTGCAGCCGGCGGCGGAGGTTCGCTGTCTTGCTGACGTAAGGCTCGGCCTGAGGATCGTCACTGCGAAGGAGAAAGACGGCCGGCGCGGTGGGTGAAGCGGCAAAGAGTTCCGCGTCGTGATCCGGAAGAAACTCAAGCCGCTGAGTCAGCACGGGCCTATTTTAGAGGCTTTTTCACCACAGAGACACAGCGAAAGACGAGGTCCCATCACTCTAGTCTCAAGCTGCGCCGCGCCCGGACCCATTCCGCGAACGCTTCAGGAATTCGCTTTGTGCGTTGGCCTTCTCACGCAGCTCACGTGCCTCTTCCGGTGAGCGATCAGATGGGGTCTTATACGGGGGACGAGGATTCGCCTTGACTTCCTCGGGTACCGTGCCTTCCATTTGCATCTTCGCCAGTATTCCAGCTAGCCCGGGTAGGTTGAGTATTTTTTCGACCTTGCCCGTCAGTAGTCCTTTGGCCTCTGCGGGGGGAAGCATCCGCGCAAAGTCATCGCGTCGCTCGGCGGATACGAAATTAAGCGCACTCTCTAGACTTATCCGCTTTTCTTGGACTGCGGTTGCCAGTGTCGTCATCCGGTGCTCGATGTCGTAGCCCGCGCTGATCGACCACCGTGCTGGCGTTCGGTGCGAGCGCGCCTCCGCAAGCTCCTTCTCATAACGTTCCTTGAACGCCATACGCGCACCGATCTGATCTCCGTCGAGCAGAAGGCTTCTGCAGGTGCTATAGGCAATGCGCTCTTCTTCGCACCAGACAATACTGTCCTCCTCCATGCCCTCTCCTTTTGGCATCCGGGCCCATGCTTCCTCCGGCCCAGGACGACCGTCATTCAGTCTCTCAGGCAGAGCACCCGCAAGCTCCCGTAGCTCTGCTACCTTTGGAAACCATTTTAGTTCTTGGATGGCCGCACGGATGGCCTGCCGCAGTTGATCCATCGGTACATCGGCAAGCGCGGTTACATAAAGCGCTTGGCGCTCGGCGGTGAGCCCTTCACCGAAAGCCTCTCCCAACGCGGTGAGTTCATCCACGAGCCAGTCACTGAAATTGCTTCCGGAGGATTTCCTTTGCTCTTGTGTTGGCGGCAAGGTTACCCAGCTTTCTCCGTTCGGCTTTATTAACTCCGGCATTTGACCTCCATCTCACGTCCTCGAAGTAAAATATATCGACTCTCATTCCCCTTCGCCGATCCTCGCACGCCGCTTTTGTAATGCGGCTTGCTGCATCTTGCAAAGAGAGCCCAGTGTCCTTTGTTTCCGCCTTGACGACAGCTGTAACTCTTGAGACAAGATTATCGTTGATGGGGAGGTTGACGCTTTCTAGTATTTCCCGAGCGCAGGTTTGGGCTAGGAAATCCTCAAGAAACTCCTCTCGCTCGACGTCGGTGCGTCGGGCAAAGGCCGCGGTGCAAATGCGCTGCACGACTCCGTCGGCCGATGATTTGCTCCGCTTTGCCTCCGCCTTGACCGCCGCAGTTGCAGCGGCAAGGAAAGAATCTGGGAGTCCGAGTATGTTCAGGATTCGTCTGGGGCACTCTTCTAACTCAGGATTGTGTCTTCCAAGGGTCATGTCCAAGTCTTGTCCTTCCTCCGAAATTGATTTTACTGATGCATCGTGCGCAATGTTTGTAGTGTGGTTTTGATTTTGATTCTTTAAATCTGAATCAAAGTCAAAACAAAGAGTTCCAGAGGAAGAGAAAATCCCGCTTTCCTTGTTGAAGACTGTGGATGTTTCGGATACAGCGTCGTACTGTGAGCGGTGATTCTTCATCCGTGACAACTGTTGCTTTATCATCCGTACCAACGGCGGATAGTACACTACCCGGCGTCCGGCGATCTGTGCGAACTCGAAGCGGGCCAACACTAGGGACTTCCTCTTTTCGAAGTAGTCCGAGCGATGCGCCCCAGCAATCTTCCACAGACAGGCCGGGCAACCACTACACCCCTCTGGGCAGAGGATGAGGTAGCCCACATAATCGGAATAAAGAGAGGCCTTTAGTAGGTTGATAAACCAGCCGATCTGAAAGTCCGCCATTCCTGCTGGAACCCACATATCCAGTGGACATTTCAGCCACTTTAATCCGAGTTCGTCGGCACTGGACGCTAAAGGATCCCCATAATTTGACGCGGTCGCCATTTAGATAGCAACTCCCTAATGTTCGAAGGCGATGTTCTCGCTGGGGTTCGTGTGTTCTGGGCATCGTCCATCGATGCAGCTGTGTAGTGGGCAGAGAAGGGCTTTGCACACGGTGCACTCAAAGGTGTACCCGCTCAACTGATCCCCACACCAATCACAGCGTGCGTTGTCCGTGTAAATTGTACCTACGTGGCGACGAAGTTCTTCTTCCTTCCGATCTACCTCATTCCAGTAAAACGCCATTGCTACCCTCCAACCTCCGTTTTACGAGCCGTACATAATTTCAGTGTAGGGGAACAAAATACGAACATCAAATCAGGCCGAAACCAGAGAGAGAGACAGACAAGTATCGTTCGTCGCGCCACCCGACAAGTTTTTTGCGCTGCGAAGTTCTTCTCTCCATATCTCTGGCCTCCTGCGGCTTACTAGCCTAATGCAACCATGGGCTGTGTACTGCAGGAATCGCTTTGGAAAACTGGAACCAAATTAAGAAATATTTGGCACGCTATATGCGCCGAGCGGATCCTACCGGAGCGGTGCGCCCCATATTCTTTTTCAAAGAATTGCCGGGTGCGCGCATTCGCGAGGCGCCACAACTGCCCGTCGTCTGGCAAGTATCCTGGGCATTCTGAGAGCCATGATGCAAACAGCAGGTTCAAATACCATGCTTGCTGAAAATCCTTGAGCGCTCTGTAGCGGACATCACCCACCAAGCGGTGAACGTAGAAGGGGAACCACTCTAAAAGTTGATTTCGCCGGAAGTTTTCCGTTCCACAGGCCATGACTTCTTGTTGCGCAATTGAAGGTGACTGATGGAGAGAGTTCTTGCAATCGGAAAATCGAGGCACGCTGTGTACATTGTGTGGAGATTGTGGGATGCATTGTGGAGGACGGAGGAAAAGCAAGCACATGCATTGGCGCGATACCTGCGAGTGTCGTTTCCACAATCTCTCCGGTTGGAAGTGGTGCTCTGTGAAATGGGACTAAACTGGCGTTCTTGTCGAGGCGGCGATGTGCCTGAACTGGGCACAATTGAGACCGCAGATTGGGCGAAATAGGCCCCAAACTTGGTCAATTCCGACCCAGTCGACCCAAATCAGGCACCCAGCGCCGATTTTCACAGTTGACTTTATAACCGCAATAGCGCTAAATGGGGCCGCTAGGTTTCGCTCTCAGAAAATGCTCCCTTTCTGCGGCGCGAACTGAGAACAAAGGAACCTGCTTAGGAGCCAAGATGAACAAGGCCGATCTGATTGACCGCATTGCAACCAGTTGCAACGTCACCAAAGCACAAGCAGCGGGCGCTATCGACACCACGATCGACAGCGTTACCGCCGCCCTGAAGAAAGGGGACCGCGTAGCATTGATTGGATTTGGCACCTTCTCCGTGTCGCAGAGAAAGGCCCGCAACGGGCGCAACCCGCAGACGGGCGCCACCATCAAGATAGCTGCCCGGAAAGTGGCGAAGTTTACCCCTGGAGCTGAACTGAAGAAGGCAGTCAACCGCAGTAAATAAGTAGGCTAGGTCTTACCTCGAATACGGCAGGGGGTCGGCCCTGCCGTTTTTCATTTGGGGGATAGGCTTTTACTGAGCGGCAAACCTGATCTTCAGGTTTACCTCGACGGCATTAGGTTTTCGCGGGATAACCGCAACTACCTCAACGTCTTCGGTACGCAGGCTCTCAATGAAAGGGAGAGGAATCTGAGTTTCCTTTGGCGGACCGATCTCCTTAGGAAGGTTTTCAAAAAAACTGTCATCCAGGTCGTAGTTCCAGTACTTGAGGTTCCAACCCCATTTTTTGTGCGCGCGTTGAAGAACCTCCATTCTCGGCAGGTCGTCCTTGTTCAGGTAGTTGTAGAGGGACGCCCGACTGACACGCAGTTCTCGAGCCGTCGTCTTAACATCCCAGCCCTTCTGTTCCATTAGGTCCTTCAGATTCTTTGACAGCTGTGCCATGAGTGCCCTGTCAGCCAGGGTATGGGGCTTCCTCCCGCGTTTTCGGCCAGTTTTCAACAGGCCATCTATCGTAATTGAAAGAAGTAAAGAATTCTATTTAAAAATACTATCTATTTAAATAGAATTCGATAAACTAAAAAGGTCAAACTAAAATGCTTGAGCGGACCTTCATCCACATTCCCGGTATCGGTCGACACACAGAGCGTGACCTGTGGGCTGACGGCATACGCAGTTGGGACGATGCGGATCGTTTTGAAAAACGATTCGGCAGGGTTGGTGTCCGCCTTCAGCAAAAACTGGATGAGTACATTCCGCGGTCCCGTCGGGCCATAGAGCAAAAAGATGCTGCGTTCTTCGAGCGCCTGTGCGCACTCGGCGAGGCCTGGCGCCTTTTTCCAGAGTTTGCCGACAATTGCGTTTACCTCGACATTGAAACCACCGGCCTCTCTACCGTTTTTGACACCGTTACCATGGTTGGGCTCTATGACGGGCGCAAGTATCATCTATTCGTCGATGGAGACAATCTGCAGGAATTTCCCGAACAACTCAAGAAGTATTCAGTCGTCATCACGTTCAACGGCTCTGGGTTCGACCTGCGATTCCTGAAGCTGGCCTTCCCACAACTGGTCGTGCCGCCGGTCCACATCGACTTGCGCTGGGTCAGCCGAAAGCTCGGCATGAAAGGCGGCCTGAAGGAGATTGAAAGCAAGCTGGGTATCAGGCGCCCTTCTGAGATAGAGGATCTCACCGGCCACGACGCCACTGTGCTCTGGGCCAAGCATCTGCGTGGTGACAAGCACGCTTTGGCTCAACTGATCCAATACAACAGCGAGGACGTGGTGCATCTCAAGGCGATCATGGAAATCGCCTATGACCAGTTGTCGCAGAAGACAGCAGCGGAATTCCTCGAAAGCTCGGCCAGACCGGTCTTCAACGGCATCGGCAAGCTGCCTCGGGCCAGGAAGCGTGCTAAGCAATCGCCCCTCGTGACCAACTCGAGTGGCCTCGTCTCTCATTTGTTGGAAAAGTGCCCAGACCCAGGCCGCCCGCCGCGCATCGTTGGGATCGACCTCACTGGTAGCGCCAAACGAGCGACCGGGTGGGCTTTAATGGACGGCGCGGAGGCAGTGACCAAGTCCCTTAGCACGGACGATGAACTCATCGCCGAAACACTTGCTGCCAGTCCCGATATTGTCTCGATCGATTCTCCGCTGTCGCTGCCGGAGGGGTGGAACGACCCGGACATACCTTGTGACCGGCCCATCTACCGGAAATGTGAGCTGGCCCTGAAGCGCATGGGAATCTCGGTTTTCTGGTGCCTACTGCCAAGCATGAAGTCGTTAACCATGCGAGGAATGCGCCTGGCAGCGTCGTTGCGGCCTGCCGGCCTCAAGGTAATCGAGAGCTATCCTGGCGCCGCTCAAGACCTGCTCGGCATCCCGCGTAAGGGCTCCAGCCTTGAGGAGCTTAAATGGGGCATGGCACGCGCCGGGGTGAAGGGAAGGTACCTCACCGCGCGCGTAACGCACGACGAAGTGGACGCGATTACCTCCGCCCTCGTCGGGCTGTTCTATCTGGCAGATGATTACATCGCGTTGGGTAATTCGGCAGAGGACTACCTCATTGTTCCCAGATCGCCGCGTATCAACTACCAAAAGCTGGCCGACATTCTGTCTGTGACGGGGCTGGATGCGGTTTCCTCCGGCATTGATGTAGAATGCCCGGTCAATGCCCAGCGAGAACTCACAGCAGCGGGGTGACCCTCTTGTCATCGGCGTTACCGGACGCATTGGGGCGGGCAAGACCTCCGTTGGCAAATATCTCGCGGAACGGCATGGGTTTTATTACATACGTTACAGCCAAGTGCTCTCGGACTGGATGGCAAAAGATGCTGAGAGCAAGGTCCACCTCCAGGCGGTTGGATGGGGAGTGATGGCAGGGGGCATGCAAGAGGAACTCAACAAGCGTTTAATCAGCCGCATCGAACCGCAGCAGAACTGTGCCGTCGATGGGCTGCGTCATCCCACTGACTACGAATCCCTGTCGACCGCCTTTTCTCCAAAGTTCCGTCTCCTGTTCATCGAAAGCAGCGAGCAATCTCGATGGGGGCGGCTTAGGGGTAAATATCCGGAGCTTGACGTATTCCGGACCGCGGACTCTCACCCCGTGGAACAACAGATCGAGTCACTGCGTAAGGCCGCCTTCGCTACCATAACGAATGAGGGCTCGCTGCCGGAGCTGTTCGGGAAGGTTGATACTGTACTTGGAAACATTTGGCCAGGAGGTCAATCGTGAGCCTTTGGGTTGTAGTCGGAGGCCAATTCGGTGGCGAGGGCAAAGGCAAGATTTCAGCCTTTATCACCCAGCAGGAGCACATTGACATTTGCATCCGCTGCGGCGGGCCCAATTCGGGCCATTCCTTTGTGACCAAGTCCGGCGACACTGTACTTCTGCGGCAGCTTCCCACTGGGTACATTAGGCCGCAGACCCGCTTGCTGATTCCCGCTGGAGCCCTCATCGATCTTGAGGTCCTGAGATACGAGCTCGATATGCTCCGGCTTGGTCCACGACGTATCGGCGTGGACCGGAACGCAATGGTCATCGAAGCCAAAGACAAAGATGCCGAGGTGGGGCTTCAGCTTCGCGAGCGTTTGAGCTCAACGCTTTGTGGCGTAGGCTCGGCGGTTTCGCGTCGCGCGCTTCGGGGAGCCGACGTGAGGACAGCGTCCGTGGCTGCAAAGGAAAATCCGTGGTTGGCGGAACTTATCACGCATGTGAGTGATGAGGCGAACGCAGCCCTAGATCGCGGAAAGAAGGTCCTAGTTGAGGGCACTCAGGGCTTCGGATTATCGCTTTACCATTCCGATAGCTACCCGAAGGCAACTTCGCGGGATACGACTGCGGCTGGATTTCTGAGCGAGGTAGGGCTGAGCCCGCTGCTCGTAACCGAAATCGTTCTTGTTTTCCGGACGTTTCCCATTCGGGTTGCGGGTGAGCAGGCCGGGCCGTTGAAGGACGAGATCAGTTGGGAAACTCTCCAGGTCGAGAGCGGCTATCCGTATCCGATTCAGGAAATGACTACCGTGAGCAAGAAATTGCGCAGGGTAGGAAGGTTCGATTGGGAGTTGGCGGCGGGGGCAGTTCAAGGGAACCGACCAAGCCGTATCGCCCTCAACGGGCTGGACTACCTCGACTACAGGAACCGCGAATGTCGGAACCACGGCGGGCTGACACAAGCCGCCCGGTCCTTCACCGAGGATTTCGATTTGAACCTTCAGATGCCGGTTTGGCTTTGTGGAACCGGGCCCAGAGTCTGCGACATCGCTGTACGTCCCAATAGTCCGCGAAACTTCCGCTGCTCTCTCGAGGAACAGAATGTCGCGATTCTGGAATAGCCTGAAACGGAAATGGCGCCTTGATCAGATTCTCCAAGAGAGTGTCAAGCTGAGAAGGCAGCGAGAAATTGAACACCTAAAATCGTTGCCAGAAGTGCCGTTTGACGAATCCCGCCCGACTGGCGTTTTGCTCGCCGATGAGATTGAGCGCTACGCAACAAAGTATAAAATGATTGATCCTTTCGACCCGGGGAAGTTGAAGGGTGCTCGCTATGAACTCAGCGTGGGAGATCTCTACGCCATTGGCGGAAAAACCGGCACGCTCACAGACGAACCCGGTCACAACGAAATTGTGATAAGGCCGTTCGAAGTCGTGGTCATCCAGACCCTAGAACGACTGAACATGCCACGCTTCATGATTGCCAGATGGAACGTGAGAATCAGATGGGCCTATCAAGGCCTACTTTGGGTCGGGGCGGCGCAGGTGGATGCGGGATACAGAGGCTACCTTGACTGTCCTCTATACAACCTTTCCGATAAACCTGTAACGCTACGACGCGGCCAGGAGATAGCCGTCATAGACTTCGTCACAACGACGCCCCCTACGAAGCGGTCGCGAGAGCTTCAGTACGACCCATTTAGCCGGACAAGGGTACTGTTCGAGGACTATGAGCCAGAAAAACTACAGAGCGCATTGGCGACGGAGGCGAAGGAAAAAATCGACGGCTTTGAGCGTAGGATCAACGAACTCCAGGCCACAGTCAATAGTTCGGTTGGTGTCATACTGACCGCTATAGGAATTCTTGTTGCAGCCCTAGCCCTTTTCGTCAGTAAACAGATCCCCGACCAAGTCTCGGCTGCATCGCCCGAGGTGATGGTTGCCACGCTAGCCCTGATCTTATCGTTGGCTTCGTTTATTAGGCTACCGAAAGGCACCCGATTCTGGTTCGGAACCGTGGTGGCCTTGCTGACTGTCGCGTTGGTGGCATGGATCTATTTTCACGTGGTGCCGCCGCCGCCCAGACCATTCAAGTGACTCTCAGGACTAAGCCTTCGGTTTGCTGAATCCTCCCGGTATCCTTTAGAATCAAATGGTTCGAAAAGAGGTTAGGAGAACCATGAAGGCAGCTATCCATCCTGCGTACAACGAGATTCGGGTTATGTGCGCCTGCGGCAATAGTTTTACTACACGCTCGACCCACCGGGGCGACATCCACGTAGAAATCTGCTCCAGTTGCCATCCCTTCTTTACCGGCAAGCAGAAACTGGTCGATACCGCCGGCCGCGTGGAGCGCTTCCGCCGCAAGTACGCCAAGGCCGAACCGGCAAAGAAGTAAGCTGCGGGTCCGCGCTAGCTCACAACGATTTCAAGAGCCTCCCTTCGCGGGAGGTTTTCTTATGTCCGCTTGAGTATGCTGCAGCTACTCGTCCTCGTCCATAGGAGAGATGCGCTCGCCCACTATGTTGTACTGGATCTCTTTCGGAGGCTTGGGCTTGGCAGGCTTAGGGGCTTGCGTCACGGGCGGCGGGGGTGGCGTTGTGGGCTTCGGTTCAATGGCCGGCGCTGGACTTGCCGGTTGTGGAGTTGAAGATGTCGCGGCGGCAAGAGCCGGGTCTTCCGGAGCCGCATACACCCCGGCCGGGACAACCGGTGACGGTACAACTGAACGCGGTGGGGCCGAAGACGTAACTACACTCGTGCCTGTTCTGGCCACCGTCCGGCGTGTGGCCTTGGCCGGCCTCCTGACCCAGACATTGAGAATCACTGCCACCAGCCCTGCCATGCAGAATTGCAACACTGCGGTGAAAATCGCCGGAACGTTGAACTCGCCCTTGCCGAGATAGAGCGGCGACTGAGGATCCGCTCCCATTTGCCGGGCCAGGAAAGGCACGATCAGGTCGCGGGTAAGCGACACGATCAGGCCCCATATCCCTTCAGCGATGAGCACCGCGATCAGCACGCGGCCGATCCAGTGGCTGGGAGCGGCTGGCGAACCTGGGGCGGAAGACTGCGAAATCTGGTTCATGGTTGTGTGATGCTGATTGTGGCACAACTGAGGCGGCAGGGAAAGACGGGTAGAATGGCTTAGGGTACCCCATTTCGGATCAACGGCATGCGCAAGTTCTGGGATAATCCGGCCGATGTAGGCGCGAGCGTCCCCGCTCGTGCTACTGCTGTCCCCGCTCGCCTAATGCTCGGCCCCGTTGAGATTAAGCCCGCAACCGTTCTCGCCCCCATGGCCGGCGTCACCGACACCGTTTTCCGGCGGTTCATTCGCAATCTTGGCGGATGCGGGCTGATCATGACCGAGTTCACGTCGGCCGACGGCGTGCTCCGCAAGAAGGATCAGAAGGCCAAGCGCTACCTGCATTTCTATGAAGACGAGCATCCGATCTCAGCGCAGCTTTTTGGCAGCAATCCGCAGGTGATGGCCGAGGCAGCTCGCATGGTAGAAGGACTGGGCTTCGATCTGGTCGATCTCAACCTGGGCTGTCCGGCAAAGAAGGTGGTGAAGTGCAATGGAGGCTCGGGGCTACTGCGTGATTTGCCGGCCATCGGCGAAATCTTCAAGGCGGTCCGCGCAGCGGTCAAGATTCCGTTTACAGTGAAGTTCCGCGCCGGATGGAATGACGAAGAAATCGTCTGCGTCGAATTGGCGAAGATGGCGGAAGACTGCGGACTATGCGCGGTCGCGCTGCACGCCCGTACTCGCGAACAGGGCTACAGCGGCCAGGCGCGCTGGGAGTGGATCGCGGCAGTCAAAGACGCAGTGAAGATTCCAGTGATCGGCAATGGCGATATTCGCACCCCGGAAGATGCGTGCGCCATGGTCGCGCAAACGGGCTGCGATGCAGTGATGATCGGCCGCACCGCCCCGGCGAATCCCTGGATCTTCCGGCAGATTGAGCAGTACTGCGCTCGTATAGGGACGGGCGCCTCGCCCGTCCAGGCGGAGAAAAGATCCGAAGCGCTCTACGACGAGCCCACCGAAGCCGACCGCTACCAGATGATCCGCACCTACTTCTCCATGCTGATCGAGGAAGAACTCCCGGATGCGATGGGCAAGATGAAGCAGTTCGCCTCCTGGTTCACGCACGGCGTTCCGGGGGGAGCTGCGCTGCGGAAAGTGATCTACGAGGCGAAGAGCGCGCGGGAGATTCTGGTGCGAGTGGAGGAATTCTTCGAGCGGGAAGCTCAGGTGGAACTGCGGGCACCATGAGGACCGGGCCGCTCACCCCCTGTGTTCGTGTCTTCCTTCTGTGGTTAAATCCTTGGGGTGAAACTGAAGATTGCCTGGATCGGCAAAACCAAAGAGCCTGCGATCCAATCTCTGACCGACGAATATCTCAAGCGGCTGAGCCGCTATACCCCGACCGAAGGGATCACGCTGAAAGACGAACCTGCATTGCTGGCTCTTGCCAGAGGCAGTTCCCGAACGCCGAAGCACACTCTGGTTTTGCTGGACGGGCGCGGCAAGCAGATGTCGTCGGAAGAACTGGCCAAGTTGATCGGAGACTATCAGGACCGCAATCCGCTGCCGCTGCTGTTTGCCATCGGGCCGGCGAACGGATTCAGCGACGAGGCGCGCCAGGCGGCGACGCTCACGCTGTCTCTCGGCAAGATGACCCTGGCCCACGAGCTGGCGCGAGTGGTTCTGCTCGAACAACTGTATCGGGTATTCACGATTCTTAAGGGTCACCCTTATCACCTTGGGCACTAAGGAATGCTTTGGGCTGCACCTGCCCTTTCGTGATGTTCCCGGCTTGACTGGAATGGCTTACAGTGTCTTTGTTACTATTTCAGTCCGGAAGGCTCTCCCCCAATGAAAAACCCTGTCGAAGTGCTTCGGGCAAAAGAACAGGAATTGACCCGAGTGAAATCCGAAATCGACGCGCTGCGGGTGGTGGCCAAGCTACTCGCAGAGGATGACTCCTCGAATGGAACGGCCAAGGTCGAGTTGCGGCAAGTTGTGCCCATGCCCTAATTCTGCCCACCGCTTCGCCCTCTGGAAAAAGGTACAATCTCTAATTACCCCTTATGCAGGATGTGCGTCGTGGTCTGATCATTGTGAATACCGGGCCGGGCAAGGGTAAGACGACGGCCGCGATGGGCACTGCGCTGCGCGCTGTCGGGCAGGGGATGCGGGTGCTCATGCTGCAGTTCCTGAAAGGTTCCTGGCATTACGGCGAACTCGATGCGGTGCAGGCTCTTGGCGACAAGTTCGTCATGAAGCAGATGGGACGCGGCTTTGTGAAGGTCGGCAGCGAGAAGCCCGATCCCGAGGACGTTCGCATGGTCGAGCAGGCTTGGGCGGAAGGCGAGCAGGCGATCCAGTCGGGGGAGTGGGACTTGGTGATACTGGATGAGATCAATTACGCCATCGGATACGGTATGCTGGATCCGGCGAAGGTGGCCGAGAGCCTGAAAAAGAAGCCGGAGATGGTGCACGTCATCTTGACCGGCCGCAACGCGCATCCGGCGATCGTCGAACTGGCCGACACAGTTACCGAAATGCGCCAGATCAAACATGCGTACGAGAAAGGTGTGATGGCGCAGAAAGGGATTGAATATTGAGTAATCGAGTAATTGTGTAATTGAAAATCTCCGGGCGCCGATTTTCGGACGGTTGGGGTCAAGGCTTTTCAATTACCAAATTACTCAATTACAAATTCCCTATGGCTTGGTTCAAACGACAATCCGGCGAGCTGGATGCCTCGGGCGAGAAAAAAGTCCGTACCGAAGGCTTGTGGGTGAAGTGTGAAGGTTGCCGGCAGGTCATCTGGAAAAAAGATCTGGCGGAGAACATGAATGTCTGCCCCAAGTGCGACAAGCACTTCCGCATCGACGCTCGTACCCGGCTGGCACAGCTTCTCGACGACGGCCGCTACGAAACCTTCAGCGCCAACCTGGTCTCGACCGATCCGCTGAAGTTCGTCGATCTCAAGGCCTACTCATCGCGCCTGAAGCAGGCGCAGGCCGAGACCGGTTTGCGAGACGCCATCATCAATGCCCGCGGCAAGCTGAATGGCCGGCCGGTCATCGTGAGCGCGATGGAGTACTCGTTTATCGGCGGCAGTATGGGAGCCGTGGTCGGCGAGGCCATTACAGCTGCGATCGAGCAGGCGCTCGAAAGCAAAACTCCGCTCATCATTGTTTCCGCCTCAGGGGGCGCGCGCATGATGGAAGGCTTTATCAGCCTGATGCAACTGGCCAAGATTTCATCGGCGCTGGCGCAGCTGGACGACGCCAAGGTGCCGTACATTTCCGTGCTCACCGATCCAACCACCGGCGGGGTGACTGCCTCTTTTGCCATGCTGGGCGATCTCAACATTGCCGAGCCGGGAGCCTTGATCGGATTTGCCGGACCTCGCGTGATCGAGCAGACCATCCGGCAGAAGTTGCCGCCCGGCTTCCAGCGCAGCGAATTTCTGCTTGAACACGGCATGCTGGACGCGGTCGTCTCCCGCAAGCAGCTAAAATCCTACATCGACCGCGCACTCGATTTCATGGTGACGTCCGCAGCCTAAGCGGTTCCGAGCGTCCGAGGCGCGCAGTCCGGGGCCAATGAGCAGACCCACCACGGAGGCAATCAGCATTGCGAAAATGCCGATAGCGTCGAGTAGGAAATGAAATAATGAGTCTCGGCGTCTATGAGAAATGAGCCTTCAGAAATGCAGAGAACACGTTACATCGTCGAGGGTCCCCGTGCAGGCACGACCGTTTCTTCCTTCCGTTGCCTGCGCCCGATTCTGTTGGCCCTTACCATTGCCATGCCAGCCTCGGGACACAGCGCCGAATCAGCACGCCAAGCGGTCGATGAGGTTGCGCACTCCGCCGTGCGCGTAACTACAGCTGCGGGGACAGGCTTACTGCCAATCTACGTGTCGAGCGACTTGAGCAAACCACAGCCGCAGATTACGCGGGCCATCATCATTTTTCACGGCGTGAAGCGCAATGCGGCCACTTACTTCCGGTCCGCGAATGAAGCGGTCGACTCGGCGGGAAAAGCGGGGCGAGGAACAATTGTGCTTGCGCCCCAGTTCTTGATCGAAGAGGACGCGACTGCATTTCATCTTGCATCGGCGATTCTTCGCTGGCGCCATCCCCAATGGGAAAGTGGCTCGGATGCTTCTGGCCCCACTCCGATTAGCTCTTTTGATGCCATCGACGCAGTCCTAGCGCAGCTTGCGGATCGATCGCACTTTCCGAACCTTCAACAAGTTGTGCTCGCTGGACATTCTGGAGGAGGGCAAGTTCTTCAACGATATGCTGTTGTTGGTCGTGGCGAAGCCGCACTAGGTAAGGTAGGAGTTCGGGTACGTTACGTGGTTGCCAATCCCTCCTCATATGTGTACTTCTCCGACGATCGACCGGTAAGCACGAGCAGTTTCACCCAGTACAGTGGTTCTTGCAAATCCTTTAACCATTGGAAATATGGGACCGTCGAGCCGCCATCCTATGTGGGGCGAAATTCCTTTGCCGATATGGAGGAAAGCTACGCCCGTCGCGACGTCATTTACCTGTTGGGCACAGCAGACACGGATCCACACCACCCTGATCTCGACGTGTCGTGCGAAGCCGAGGTGGAGGGCCCCAACCGCCTTGCCCGTGGCACAGCCTATTTTGCCTATATGAAAGGACGGCATCCTGACACGTTTTCCCAAAGATTGTGGAAGGTCCCCGGAGTCGCCCACGACGAGCGTGGAATATTCCATTCATCCTGCGGCATGGAAGCTCTGTTTGACATTCCAGGATGCGCCTCTGCCAAATAATGATAGATTCTGCCCCGAGAAAGCTGCACGTTCGAACATCCTTGCAACTTCCCCGCAACCTCGATCGCAATCTGCACAGCTTCTTGAGGTTGAAATTGTCGCGGCGGTAGCGGTCACCAACAGGCCGGTACACTCATGGCCCGTTCCCGGTGCCGGGAATGATCCCCCGGGGACTCCGGTTCCAACCTTGCCGAGGCCCCCAGTTGAGCCTCCCGCCAGCGCCGTTCAATGCTGTTGGGTGCAGGTGAACCCGCGCCCTGTGGAGTATCGCAGCGCCCAACCACTAAACTGGTAGCGAAAGCCGGTCGTTCTTTTCCAAAGGCGAATGGCCAAGGGCCACCGACGAACGACCAACGACTAACGACGAAAGTTCCATGTCCTACGAGACCGCAGTTGCGAGCATGTATGCGCTGGGCCATGAGCTGACCCACGGGCCCACGCACAAGTTCGACCTGAAACACGTGCGAGTGCTGCTGGCGGCACTCGACCACCCCGAGCGGCGGTTTCCTTCGGTACTCATCGCGGGGACGAACGGAAAGGGCTCGACAGCGGCCACCCTCGCTTCCATTCTGCGGGCTTCGGGATTGAAAACCGGTTTATACACTTCTCCGCACCTGGTGCGAATCAACGAACGCGTTCGGATCGGGGACCAGGTCATCAATGACGACGAATTTGCTCTGCTGCACGACGTGGTCGACCGAACGGCGGAGCGGCTGGTCGGAGAAGGCGAACTGCCGGGGCATCCGAGTTTTTTTGAGATGCTTACCGCCATTGCCTTTGAGTATTTCGCCCGCAGCCGGATCGAGATTGCGGTGCTGGAAGTCGGCATGGGCGGGCGGCTGGACGCGACCAACGTGGTTGATCCTTGCGTTTCGGTCATCACCGATATTTCGCTGGATCACGAAAAGTTTCTGGGCAACACGATAGCGGAAATTGCGCACGAGAAGGCGGGCATCATTCGGCCCAGTGGGATTGTCGTGACCTTGCCGCAGACGCCGCAGGCCAATGACGTGATCGGCAACACGATTCTGGAACTGGGCGCGAAAGGGATAAGCGCGGTACAGTATGTGCCGCCCGTATCGCCTGCAAGTACCGAGTACCTTGTACCTGGTACCGAGAGAGAGGCGACTCATAGATCAGGGCCGGTCTCTCGTTATCCGCTGCAGGTCATGGGTAAGCAGATTCTGGTCGAGACGCCTTTGGTGGGACGCCATCAACTGAGAAATGTCGCGGTGGCGATTGCCACGGCAGAAGAACTCAGCAAACAGGGATTCGTCATCAGCGCCGAGTCAATCGAGCGCGGCATTCGAGAAACGCGCTGGCCGGGACGCTTCCAGGTCTATCGTCCGGCAGCCGGGCCTGAATATGTTTTCGATGTGGCGCACAACCCGGCGGGTGCCTGGGCATTGCGGTCCACGCTTTCGGGTTGCTACGAAGGACGCCGGCTGGTGTTCGTCTTCGGCGCCATGCGCGACAAGGCTATCCATGGAATTGCCGAAATTCTCTTTCCGTTGGCGGAGCGCGTGGTGGCAACTCAAGCCGACAACCCACGTTCAGCCTCGGCGGATGAGATTCGCCAAGCCGCGGCTCGCACCCCGGTTGAAATCGAAGATGCGGTTGATGTGGCGGCGGCTTTAGACCGCGCTCGGGAGTTGGCTGGCGCGAAAGGCATCATCGTTGTGACCGGCTCAATCTACATCGTGGGAGAAGCGATGCGCATCTTAGGAATGAGCGTATAGCCGCTTAATATGCAGGAAGTGGATAGCCCAGTTCGCGCAGAAGGAGAAGCCAAAGCTGGGCGTGTCTCGCTCGGCGGCGAGGGCTCCAGCCTGCCAATCGACCGGGAACCCACAACCGGCGGCAGAAAATATGGCTGGCTCAGCCGCCTGCGATCCTACTTTATTTTCGATCCCCTGATCTGGCTGTACACGGTCGTCTTCGGGATTGTCTCAGTGCCAGTCTCTTTTTTGGGCGATAGGGAACGCATCCTGCATAGCTTTGCCCGCGCGTGGTCGTGGCTGATCATGAAGACGGTCTGCTGTCCCGTGAAGGTGACGGGGCTGGACAAGATCGACACCTCCAAGCCGCATGTCTACGCCGTCAATCACGCGTCCGCGCTGGATATTCCGATGCTCTACGTTTATCTGCCCTTTCAGTTCCGGATCATATTCAAAAGCGAGCTGCTTTCTTATCCCATCATTGGTTGGCACCTGCGGCGCTCGGGCCAGCTTTCGATCAATCAGCAACATCCTTCGCATTCGGTCGGCAGCATCCGCTCCGCGCTGAAAGGCTTGAAAGCTGGGATACCGCTGGTCATCTTTCCGGAAGGTGGACGCACCCCCGATGGCGAAATCAAGCCGTTCATGGCCGGAGCATTCTTTCTCGCCATCAAGGCGAAAGTCGACATCGTGCCGGTCGCGCTGATCGGGACCTTTGATCTGCTGCCGATGAACACCTACCACATCAAATGTCGGCCGCTGGAGATGCGAGTTGGCGAGCCGATCCCGACCGCGGGCTATGGTCTGCACGACACGGAGATTCTCTCCGCAAAAGTAAAAAGCGCGATGGAAGCACTGTACGACGCAGAGTGAGTGCCCGCCCGCCCCCCTCAGCCAATACAGGATCGATACCTGACAACTCCGTTCCCCCTGATGCATAATTCTCCACCGGGAGAGTCCTTATGAAATTTCGGTTGCTCGAATTCCTTTTGCTTTGTCTGGTAGTCATTCCTTCACAAGCTGCTTCCAAGCCGACCGTCGCGGAAGCTGAACAATTCATGAAACAAGCTGAGACGCGCCTATATGACCTTACCGTGAAGACGTCCCGCGCCGGCTGGGTTCAGGAAAACTTCATCACCGACGACACCGAGGCGTTGTCGGCGGACGCGCAAGACCAGATCACCGCCGTTACCGAAGAATTGATCGACCAGGCCAAGCGCTTCGAAGGTCTGCAGATGCCTCCGGACTTGGCAAGAAAATTCCTTCTGCTGAAACTTTCTCTCACCGCACCCGCCCCGAAGGATCCCGCGCTGCGCAAGGAGATGGTGCAGATCAGCACGTCGCTCGATTCTGATTATGGCAAGGGCAAGTACTGCCGCAAGCCGGACGATTGCCTCGACATTACGGCCATTGAAACGCTCATGGCGAAGAGCCGCGATCCCGAGGAGTTGAAAGATCTCTGGGTGGGATGGCACAAAGTGGGAGCCCCGATGCGCCAGCGTTATGTGCGCTTTGTCGAGCTTTCCAACCAGGGCGCCCGCGAGTTGGGATTCAAGGACACCGGAGTCCTCTGGCGTGCCGATTATGACATGACGCCGGAGCAGTTCAACGCGGAACTGGAACGGCTCTGGCAACAGGTTCGTCCGCTGTATTTGTCGCTTCACACCTATGTGCGCTCCAAACTGACGCAGAAATATGGTCCGCAGATTGTGCCGCCCGATGGACCCCTTCCCGCAGATCTCCTTGGAAATCCGTGGGCACAAGAGTGGGAAAACATCTTTCCGCTTCTCGGTTTGCCGGAGAACGCCCGTGGTTATGACTTGACCGAATTGCTGCAGGCCAAGAATCTCGATGCCAAAGGCATGGTGCGCTACGGCGAGAACTTCTATAAGTCGCTCGGCTTCGCCCCTCTGCCCGGAACATTCTGGGAGCGGTCGTTGTTCACCAAGCCGCGCGATCGCGATGTCGTCTGCCACGCCAGCGCCTGGGACGTGGATTTCAAAGAAGATTTGCGGGTGAAGATGTGCATACAGATTCGCGATGTCGACTTCGTGACCATTCATCACGAACTCGGTCACAACATGTACCAGCGGGCGTATAAGGATCAGCCTTTCATGTTCGAAGGCGGCGCCAATGACGGCTTCCATGAAGCGATCGGCGACACCATCGCGCTGGCCGTGACGCCTGAATATCTGAAGACGATTGGGTTGCTGGATAAAGTTCCGCCGGAGGAAGCCGACATCCCAATACTGTTGAGGCAGGCGCTGGAGCGCGTCGCGTTTCTTCCGTTCGGGTTGCTGATCGATCAGTGGCGATGGAAAGTGTTTTCCGGCGAAATCAAGCCAGCCGATTACAACCAGGCGTGGTGGGACCTGCGGCTTAAGTATCAGGGGGTGGCGCCACCGGCTGCGCGCAGCGAAGCGGATTTCGATCCGGGAGCGAAGTATCACGTAGCCAGCAACACGCCGTACATGCGGTATTTCCTGGCGCACATTCTGGAGTTCCAGTTCTATCGCGCGCTGTGCAAGGAAGCGGGCTACACCGGGCCGCTCAATCGCTGCACCTTCTACAATTCGAAAGCGGCCGGAGCGAAGTTCAACAAAATGCTCGAAATGGGCCAGAGCAAGCCCTGGCAGGATGAACTGGAAGTGCTGACCGGCCAGCGCGAGATGGACGCCAGCGCCATCCTGGACTATTTCGCACCGCTGAAAAAGTGGCTAGACGAGCAGAACAAAGGGCAGAAGATGGGCTGGTAAGAAACTCGACACATACCAGCATGATCGTGATTGATCCGCGTGCTGATGGGAAAGCACCGCGTTCGCCGAGTATCGCTGAGCTTCAGCAGTTCGTTCAGGCCGCCTTAATCGGCATGGTGCCGAATAAAAAGCTGGATTCCGTGTTCCACAATCAGCTTGGCGAACAATTCCCCATCAACAAGCTCGATTCGAATTGCTTTCTCGCTCAAGTATTTTTCGGCTGCCTGAACCGCTTCGTCAGAAATAGAACCTGATGTGACCACCATCCCAAGGTCGGCAGATTCTGCCTCGATGCCTCTTATGAGTTGATCGACGACATCCTTGCCTACAGGCGGGTACGGAACTGGCATACGTAGCTGCCTCAAGAGCAGCCTTTTGTGGGTTCAAATCCCACCGGGCCTACCAGAATTCCATCGTTCTTTGAAAATTCAACGGAGAGTGGGCCGGACGGTAAGGCACTTGTCTGCTAAACAAGGGCTCTCGAAAAGAGGCTAACGGGTTCAACTCCCGTACTCTCCGCCACGCGGAAGGTACTGCTGAATGGCCGGCAACTGGTCCTGAAAACCAGGGCGTCGTGATGAGCGATGGGCGTTCGATTCGTCTACCTTCCGCCAAGTTTGCACAGGTGCGTGAGCCAGACCGAAACGGACCGCCTGTAACCCGGTCTCCCCTAGTGGGACGCGGAGGTTCAAATCCTCCCCTGTGCACCAGAGTGCCAGCGTGTGCGAATTGGCATATTCGACTCCATCCAGCCCTGTACCAGTTAGTAAGCCGGTTATTGATGCGATCAAACTGCTCGACGGTGGCTTGTACGTCATGGGAGTCGCCCATTACAAGGACCGCTCCGGGAACTCGTATGAAAGCGTGTTTTGTTCTCTCCGCTTGAGAACTGGGGCGGATATGCACTGCGGCAAATTTAATTACATCCGACGAATACAAGAATAACCCTGTCACGGCTAAGCAGAGTGTGCAGATCGCACAGATGTGCGCCAACGCGGTTATTACCCTTGAATCCGCGAGGCGACAAGACTCGTAGCGAAAAATCTCCTTCCTCGCACAGAACGGGGTTAGCAAATCATCAGCACAGCTCTGTGCTCCGTCCTTGCGGTTCGCCGCCGAAGCTGAGTCTTTGCACCTTGACAAGCCAGAGGACGAGGGCAAGAATGGTCGCAGGCTGAGTACCGCTCCCTCTCCCACCGTCTCAACGGTATTTGGTCTTCGAGGTTCCGGCGTCCCGAGAACGATCCCACACCGTCGGGAGGAGACAACATGGCATTCATGAAAAGGATCAAGTCAACAGATACTGGGAAGCGGTTGGGTTCGCTGTGTTTCGCAATGTTTCTGCTGGCAGGGACCTGTTTTGGCCAAGCGACCCGCCTGTCGAGTCTACCCGTAGCGTCGCAGTCGGAATGGACAGAAGTGGCCAAGCTGAGTGCATCGGACGGGAGTTCCCTGGGAGCCGTTGCGATCAGTGGCAATACGGTTGTCGCGAGCTCAGGTCAGGCTGGGTACGTGTTTGTAGAAACCATAAACGGCTGGCAAGACCAGACTGAGAACGCAAAACTGACCACATCCGACGGGGCGGGACTGGGTCCCATCGCCATCAGCGGCGACACGGTGGTGGCAGGTAGTCAAGACGCCGATGACGGGAGCGGCGCAGCCTATGTCTTTGTCGAGCCAGCGAGCGGCTGGACAAGCATGACGGAAACCGCCAAACTGACCAGCGGCGACGCATCCTGTTACTACTTTGGTATGGCAGCGGCCATCAATGGCAACACGGTGGTGGTGGGGTGTCCTCCCGCAGATGGGGACCAGGGGGCGGGCTATGTCTTCGTCAAGCCAGCAAGCGGTTGGACTGACATGACTGCGACGGCGAAACTGACCACCTCGGATAAACAAAGCAGCAATCTGGGCTTGTCCACGGCCATCAGCGGCAACACTGTGGTGCTTGGAGCGCCTTTCGAAAATGTTGGTTCCAAGGAGTGGCAGGGCGCAGCCTATCTGTATGTCAAACCGGTAAGCGGTTGGGCAGATATGACCGAGACCGCTAGACTGACTGCTTCGGATGGGAAGAAAGATGAATGTTTCGGCTGGTCCCTAGCCATCTTCGGCAACACAGCGGTAGCCGGGGGGTTAGTCTATGACAGCGAATGCACCTCCGGGCCCGAGGCTTACGTTTTCGTCAAGCCAGGGAGCGGCTGGAAAAACAAGACCGAGACAGCCAGGTTAACCGTGCGCCGGGCAAGACTATCGTCCGTGGCTATGAGCAGCCACATGGTGGTAGCCAGTGATCTCGCTGCGGCATACGTGTTCCAGAAACCGGACATCGGATGGCGCACGACGTCCAAGTTTAATGCCAGGATAAACGCCTCTGGACCAGTGGCCGTCAAGGGCTCACCGCCCACGGTGGTAACCGCGGGTGGCGCTGCGGCGTACATATTCTTAAAGGTGAAGTGAGCTGCGCTCGACTGTCACTTGCATTCTTCAATCCCGCCCGGAGCCTTCTCCTGTGAATGTCGTGAATGGCGTGGTCTATGCCGGTTCTGGCGACGGCAACGTGTACGCCTTCAGCCTGAAGCATGGCAGGGAGAAGGCAGGGGGAGTTTCGAAGCGCCGAGAAATGAAGATGCTTGGCTGATGTAGGAGGACAACATGCAACGCGCACAAAAGATGATTCCGAGTGGTTCCAGCCTGCGAATCGGTTTGACGTGCATCTCACTTTTCTTGCTGGCGGGATTCTGCTTTGGGCAAGTTGTAGGTTCGCCCTCAGGCGGTCGGCCCACGAAACATGTCCTCACCAATTGGAACGAGTTCCATCGCCGTAACATGACTCGCTTTAATCCGTATGAGAAATTTCTTACCGTTAGGAATGTGAAGAATTTGGCGCTGAAGTGGACTTACGCCACTGGCTATGGTTTGTCTTCCTCGCCCGCGATCGTGGATGGAAAGCTGTACGTTGGGGGCGAGGACTATTACTTCTATGCGCTCGACGCACACAACGGCAGATTGTTGTGGAAATATCCGATGGGGGTTGCGGATTACACCTCGCCTGCGGTTGTCGATGGAGTAGTTTACACCGGATCGTTTGACGGCAATGTGTATGCGCTAGACGCCAACACCGGCGCGAAGGTGTGGAGCTATTACACCGGGGGTGCGGAGTATTCCTCACCGACGATTGCCAATGGAGTATTGTACATCGGCTCCTGGGACAACAATCTGTATGCGCTTGACGCCCGCACCGGCGCCAAGCTGTGGAGCTATCCGACCGGCAACGGTGTGACTTCATCGGCTGCAGTAGAGGGCAACACTGTTTACTTCGGTTCGATGGATGGCAGCGTCTATGCCCTGAACGCCCGCAACGGTACCTTGCGGTGGAGCTTCGCAACTGGCTTCTCGGTGTTCTCCTCGCCAGCATTAGCGGACGGCGTAGTGTATGTCGGCTCGGAGGATGACAATTTGTACGCTCTGGATGCGCGAACCGGGTCCATGTTATGGAGCTACGCTACAGGCGGAACCGTAACCTCTTCCCCGGCAGTCGCAAATGGCGTTGTCTATATCGGGTCGTGGGATTACAACGTTTACGCGCTGGATGCACAGAGTGGGGCAAAGCTATGGAGCTTTGCTGGTAGCAATTTTGTGGATTCGTCTCCGGCTGTGGCGAATGGAGTCGTTTACATTGGCGGCGGTCGCTTGTATGCTCTCGACGCTGGTAGCGGGGCTGAACTCTGGAACTTTACGCCTGGGTCCTATGGCTCTGTTTCGTCGCCAACGGTTGTGAACGGGGTTGTCTACACTGGCTGGGTGAACAGTAACATCTACGCCTTCAGCCTGAAGCATGGCCGGGAGTAGGCCCAGCATCCAACCGCTCCGTCGCTACTTTCCTAAGCGCCCAGCCGATCCTTGGGCGAGCCGACCGAGGCTGCCGGGTTCCAGTGTGATGACATCCGGCCCTTTGGTCTTGCCGGCGATGATTGGCGTGTTCGGGACTGTTTCGTAGGCGTAGCCCGTCAGAAGGGCCTGAGCCCCCTTGTCCGGCCCGCCGTGCCGGTTGCAGTATTCATTGAGGCGCGCCCAGCCGTAGTGGACCTGCTTCTTGATCTCGAACTTCAGGCCCAAATACCGGCCCTTGACGTTATTCCATTGCCCAATACAAAAATACGTGTGAGTCCCGTCTCCTCCGCGCGCCCCCCATCTCATTGCCATGAAACCCGATCCCGGGTTGCGATCGGGAAAGTGAAGTAACGCGCCGATCTGCTCTCCGGCGCGCAGTGCGTACGCACTCCCGTTGTAGAATGTGCGGGAGGTGGTGCGGTAAGTACCCGCGTGGCCCCCGACACGATTCCGGGACACACCCAGAGCGCTGAGTTCCGTGGCGAAGCTATATGCAGTGTCATAAAATCTGTTCCTGCTTATCCTCAAGTCAATGATGCCGTCTCCGTTGAGGTCAAGACCGAGTGGATGGTGGAGCAGAACATGGCGATGAGCCGGTGTGTAGACAACCTTCGCATCGGCGGGCTGAGTTAGCAATCCCACTCCCGCTGCGCTCGCGGCAAGAGCGTACATGTTGAGTTGGTGATGAGCGGAATCGGAAAGTTTGGATGGCCTTCTCGATGTTCGATTCATAAATTCCCCCAACTCCTACTTCCGCCTGTTGCGCCCCGACGCTCCCGCAGCTAACACTCCGAGGCTGCCGGGGTCCAGGGTGATGACATCCGGCCCCTTGGTCTTGCCCGTCACGATTGGCTTGTTCGGGATCGTTTCGTAGGCATAACCCAAGAGAGTGGCTTTGAAAGCGTAATTGCCGGTCCCATCAACAGTCAGACGCGCCCATCCGAGGTGGATTTGCTTCCCGATTTTGAATTTCAGTCCGAGGTAGCCGTAGCGGTTGGAATCCCAAGAACCCTCCTCATAGCCACACTCCCTTCTACAGTAGTACCCAACCATGAGCGCCCCCTTTTTTCTTCCCGGGGCGAAGCCTTCCTTGGAGCTGACCACGACGCTCTTGTTCAACCTGTTGGCAAAGCTTTTATTTAAACCGCTGTTGAAGCCTCCTCGAACTTCGTTATTGCCAAGTCCTTCCACAGAAAGGCTAGTAAATCCCACAATCGAACCGTGCTCGAAGATGACGAAGTCGGTACCTTTATGGTTGAGGCTAAAATGATAGGTTCCATGAGGCCCGATCACGTGGTGGATCTTCGTATATACGATCTTTGCCTCCGCAGGTTGCGCCAAAGCCAGCATCCCCACTCCCGCAGCGCTCGCCGCCAGCGCGTAAGAGTTCAGGTGCCGTTGCAATGATTCCGAAAGGCTGGCAGGGTTCCTCGAAGTTCGCTTCATAAGTTCCCCTCCGATTTCTATAATTACTTTCCGCTGTGAAGTCTCGACGCTCCCGCCGCCAACGCTCCGAGGCTGCCGGGTTCGAGTGTGATGACATCTGGCCCCTTGGTCTTGCCTGCGATGATGGGTTTGTTCGGGATCGTTTCGTAGGCGTAGCCGGTCAGAAGAACCATAACGCCTGGTCCGCACCAGTCGCTGAGCCGCGCCCAGCCGTAATGGGTCTTTCCACTGGCCTTAAACCTTAGGCCCAGGTACCGATCCTTGGCATTAGCCCAGACACCGTAACACCCTGACGCCGACTCGTGTCGCTCGTCCCACCACTGAACCATGAAGCCGTCGCCGGGGCGGAGAAAGTCAATTTTAGGGCCGATCTGCCGCCCGCCCCGCAGGGCATACGCGTGATTGGGATAGCCTCCGGAGCGAGTGGAATGCCCGATCCCCGCAACGAGATTCTGCGAGCGGGCACCCCGAGCGGAGACAAAAGTGACATTTGTGCTGAACGAGCCAAAGAAAGTAGACCTTAACAGCTGGAAATCGACGATGCCATCCCCGTTGAGGTCGAGGCCCAATGGGTGATTTAGCCGAAGATAGCGGTGAGCCGGAGTGTAAATGACCCTTGCCTCGGCTGGGTGGGCAACCGCCAGCATTCCCATTCCCGCCGCGCTCGCCGCCAGCGCATAGGCGTTCAGGTGCCGTTGCAGTGATTCCGAAAGTGCGGAAGGCTTCCTAGTTGGCTTCATAAATTCCTCCACAAATAGAAGACAAACGGCACTCCTTGGCCGCTTGTGTCAGGTTGTGATCTCATACACCACGCCGCAGCCCAACATTGTTCAGGGCACATACTCCCACATCGTCCCCCAGCCGTAGGCTCCGCCGTCTTGCGCGGCCCCGTACAGCGTTCCACTCGTAGTCCAGAGCACTTCGGCAGTCGAATCGGCCCCGTCTGATTCGTCAAAACTGTGCAGCACCGTATATGTGCCGCTCGCACTCAGTTCGTACAACGCTCCGTAATCGTTCGTGCCGCACTCATAGGTAACCCCGTAAAAATTTCCTTGGGAGTCCCGAGTCAATCCGCCACGCGGCTGGCACCCGTCCTCCGTACCTCCGGCAAAGTTGTGCAGGATGGTCTCCTTGCCTGTCTTGCTCAGCTTCCATATAACCCCGTAGCCATTAGAACCGCAGTCGGGGGTGGTTCCGTAGAGGTTCCCAGCTTGGTCCTGCATTACCGACCCGTATGGATTGCAGCCATCCTCCGTGCCTCCCTTAAAGCTGTGCAGCAGGCTGAACCTTCCATCCCTGCTCAGCTTGTAGACCACCCCTTGGTTGTGGCCGCCACCTGTGGTCAGGCCATAGAGGTTACCCAACTTGTCCATGGTCAGGTGCCCGTCGTAAGGTCGTCCACCGTCCGGGGACTGGATGGAGCTGTGGAGGATGGTAAAGTTCCGAGCACCGTCAACCTTGAATATCGTCCCTCGGTTGTGGGAGCCGCATTGGGCTGTAGTACCAAACAGCACGCCGGACTCGCCCATGACCAAACCTTGGGCTGGATAGCACCCGTCGTCCTTAATGCTGCCAAAGCTGTGCAACACCTCTTCCTTCCCCGAGGCATCGATCCTGAAGATGGTGCCGTAATCATCTGAACCTCCAATCAGTGCAGCCCCATAGAGGTTGCCTTCACGGTCACGCACCAGGGAGGTAGTGGGCCCGGCCCCGTCTTTGCCGCCCTTAAAGCTGTACAAAACAGTCTCTGTTCCGGCGGTGCTAATTTCGTAAACCACACCAGACCTGTCCTCACCGCCCCCGCTGGCGGTTCCATACAGGTTGCCGGTCGAGTCCTGAATTAGGGCGCCCTCTGGATTAGCGCCGTCCGAGCCGTCCGTAAAGCTATGAAGTACGGTGAAAGTCTGGCCTTGAGCCGGTCTCGCCGCAACACCAGCGAGAATGAAGCAGAGCGCGAACAGCACAACAGATTTTGTTGAAGTCATCCTCGGAATCCAGCCCCAGCGTTCATTCATCGTCACAGCTTGCCTTTCCTGTTAAGCCTCACCATCCTACCCCTCCGCCTCAAGCTGTCAAAGAGACTTTCGGCCCCGTGCCCGCTCGCTTGCGAACGCTCGGAGCGAACCCCGTTATTAGCGAGGAGGAAGATGCCAAGCGCCGTTCAGCCCCTCGGGGCTGCTGGGAATCATGGCGGCGAGACCTCGAAGACGGTGCCGCAGCCGCCCTCGTGACAACCAGTGCCGCTGCCACCCTGCTGCGTTGTGCTGTAGAGGTTGCCCGTCGCATCGAATGTGAGACCTGCAGCTGGGTAAAGACCATCTGGCAGTTTTACGAAGCCGTGCAGGTATTCTATGTCCCAAGCCCCACCCTTCTTTTTAGGCCGCCTCAAGCAAAAAACGCTCCCGCGTAGCTCATTAACAAAACCATAATAGGTTGTGCCATACAAATTGCCGCTGCTATCGAAGATGAGGCTGCCCTCGGGGTCGCATCCGCCTCCACTCTGATTGCAGAAATCGTACAGGTTTGTTTTTTTCCAACGGCCCGATTCGTGCGCTAATCTAAACACTCTACCGAGTGATACTCCGTACAAAACATTGCTATTACCAAAGGTCAGCCCGGCGCTGGGTAAACCTCCGTCATCGTCGTCCGTGAACACGTGAAGCTGTGTCTCCTCCCAACCCTTCCCCTTGGGACCCTTCGGGTGGAGTTCGAACGCTGTCCCACATCCGACCGACCCATCCAGTCCACAGTTCTGATTGCCGCCCGAAAACGTCGTACCGTAAACAGCCCCTTTATGGTCGAGGACCAAGCCACCGTTTGGGTTGGCTCCATCGGTGCCGCCCTTGAAACTGTACAGAACCTTCTCGGCCCACTTGCCGCCCTTTTGCTTCGGCGGAGTCAGTCTGAATACCGTCCCGCAGTACTGGTAGTAAGGCGAGTTGCAGCTTCCATGTCCGCCGCCGTAGGTCGTTGCACCGTACAGGCTGCCAGCCTTGTCGAATACTAAATTCCCGTTCGGGACGTAGCCGTCGGATCCGCCTTGGAAGCTGTAAAGGATCGTTTCCGTCCACTGGCCGCCTTTTTGCGAGGGCGGCGAGACTTCAAAAACCGTCCCGCAGCCAACCTTAATACCCAGCAGGATGCAACCGCCGCTTCCGCCATAGGCAGTGACTCCGTAAAAGTTCCCAGCCTCATCGATGATCAACCCGCCGTTGGGATCGTTTCCGTCGGGAAGGTTCTGAAACTGATAGATCAGGGTTTCCGTCCACGGGTCGCCTTTTTGTGCCGGAGGCGCAAGCTGAAACACCAGATTTCCTCCCAGCGCAGTCCCGTACAGGTTACCTTGCTTGTCAAACACAATCGCGCCGACGGGTAGCTGCCCGTCACTGCCGCCCTGAAAGCTGTACAGCACTTGCTCCTTCCATTGCGCAGCAATGGCAGTCGAAGCGAGGGCGAGGATCAGCGCAAGAATCAATCCGGGGCGACGGGTGGGATAGGAACCGCTCATGGCTCAAGCTCACTGTCGGGGGATGGCAGACTGCGTAGCAGGAACGATGGTACACCCGACTCGGCCCGAGGTCCAGCGGCAGGCCGCGCACAGAGTCCGGGCTACAGCTCCTCGACAATGATGGTCACGTGGTACTTCGCGCCGGATATGTCCCCACTTGCGAAAACTGAGAATGTAATCGGCATCCCGCCCTCATCAGCGATTGGAATTGTGCCTTCGATGTTATCCCCAGCTTGGGCTGACGAGGCACAGAACCCTGCGTTTGTTGGGCTCACCTGAGAGGGTCCAAACTTATTCGTGAAACCAAGATGTTCGCAGATTCCGTTACTCCCGCCATTCCCAACAGTTGTCACCACGAAGGTGTCGGCGCATAAAAACTTCCTCCAAGAAGCAGGCGATATCGTAGCACTAAGAAGCCCGCGCCATCCTCTCTGAAGTCAACGCCGTTTTTCGACTTGCACTATCTCAGGCCGTGAGCCCCGCCGACACCGGTATCTGGAACAACCGGCGAGTTCGCTGAGCAGGCTGCGTACTTGAGCCACGTGGTCAAGGTGAAGGTCGATGCGATCTGGAACGGAGCAGCGAGCGATCAGTGATTTCCGTTGCCGCTCTGAGAGGAAGGCTTTTCGTCGGGAAGGAGCTTACACAAATTGTCGAGTCCTTCCGACGGCACCGTGGCAGGTGGCTCAGCGAAATATTCAGCGGCAGCAGTCTCGCAGTTGATGCTGTTATCAGCGAGGGCAGGTTCCATGTCCGTAATTCGCTTATAGCTCTCCTCGACGGTTGCATTATGCTTCTTTGCATCAGCAAGAGCCGCTGCTGCATCGTTTCGGACACCCATACTCGTCAGTTTCTTGGCGTCATCGATCTCGCGTTCGAGATTGCTTTGCATCTTCGCAATAAGCTGCATTTGCTCCAACGGAAGCCAGCAAGACAGATAATACGAGTTAAGTATTGCGTAGACTTTCGAATCATTCCTCGTTCGCACATTACGCCTTGCTTCTGTCAATGCCCTGCGTACGTCCCCGAATATCACTTGGCGCGTGGAATCATCTACTTCCTTATCCTCGGCTGCTTCGACTGCTCTTTTCATCGTATTGAATACAACCGTCCCTCGGTCGCGAAAGTGGGCGGAAAGACCGTCTCTAAACGTGCGAATGTCGCGCCCGGAGATATACCATCCTGCACCAGAGGCAAACGCAACAACAAGCAGGAAGCCAACGATAGCAGCCATCTTCTTTTTGGTCATGGATGACTAGGCGCGAAATACCTCCGAGCCTTGCCACTATCATAATTCCCGCTTGAGCACAGTGCACACATGTGCGCCAACGCGGGTCATTACCCCGGACTCCGCGAAACGGCAGGAAAACTGCGTCAGCCAACCATGATTGTTTAGAGCGATTTCTCTTTCCCTTGCATCTAGACTTTTCATGGGTCCTTCCTTCCGACGGCCCAAATCAGCCCTTCGCCCTCGGACACGAATTTCCGCTATTTTCGCTACCAAACAGCCCGCCTGCTCTCCCCCGAGGGCGAAATCTTGAAAATCGTAGCGGAAAATCGGCGGCTAGCGTCTGCTTATCCTCGACCTGAGCCATTCCGCCAGTTGCGAGGCGTTCAGTCGAGCGGCGAGGCATCGCTCGCCGAGGCTAGTGTGGCTTCGCCGGGGCACTTCTCCCGACTGGCGATAAAACTCAATCTTGGCCGTTTCGTAGTATTCCCGGAATTTCTTGAGGCGGTAGGTGTTTTTAAGTTCCCGCTCCGTGAACATCACGTTCTTGCTCCAGAGTGCGCGCCGGAGGGGGGTTCCCCGTCCGACCGCCTACTACCTGATGTCCATCCACGAGCACCTGCCGCCGCAGGCGAGACGGGAGCTGAAGGAAGTGGGATGGACCAAGGGGCTGGAGTTGGCCAAGCTGGCCAGAAGGGACCAACAGCACTTCGATTGTGCAACCTGGTTGCACAAAGCGCGCGAGATGCCGAAGGAGCAGTTTAAGCGGGAGGTCGAGAAGGAGTTAACCGGGAAAGAAACCGAGCCGTCGGAAATCATCTACTTCAAGCTGTACAAGAGCCAGATCCCGATCGTCGAGCAGGCGATTGAGACGGCGGCCTTGATGCTGGGGACGGACAAGTCCCGCGGCTACTGCCTGGAAATGATCTGCGCCGATTTCCTGGCGGGGGCCAATCTTGAAAGCGGCAACTCGCATGTGCTGCTGCAATCGATCTTGCGGTTCTTCAAGTTCCTTCCGGGTGAAGAACGAAAAGCGTTCGTGGATCACTTGACCCAGAAGGCGTCGTGAACTGGGTCCGACCAAAACGCCCTCCTGTGCGGCTTGAGCCCCCGCTGTACGATGAACTCCGCAACCAGGTGCTACGCCGGGACGGATGGAGATGCCAGGCGTGCGGCAGCATGTCAAATCTTGAAGTTCACCACAAAGAATTTCGCAGTCATTCCGGCGATGATTCAGAAGAAAATCTGATTACGCTTTGCACGCAGTGTCATTATAAGACTCATCACGTTGTGAAAGTAATTAATATCGGTCGGCGAAAAGTGGTTGCGGGGGGTGGATTTGAACCACCGACCTTTGGGTTATGAGCCAACCGTCAATGTTTCATGCTAGTGGCTCGTTCTTTCCCTTCTTGCGCTTACGTCGGTCGGTGTTAGCTGGTTTTAGGCCCTGTTCGGGTATTCTGTGCTCTAATTGTGCTCAGCTTTGGTTGAGCTTCGAGGGTACCGAACATGGCTCCTATCACTGTCGAGAGACTCGCCGAACTCCTTGGTCTCCCAATCAAAGTCATTCAAGCCTACGGCAAGCCGCAAGAGCGTGTGTCGTTCCGGGTTGCTCGGAAGGTATCCTCAGTGCCGAGGACTGGCTCAACGCCGATTTCAGCGCCGCAGAAAGCGAAGTGATCGTCGGTACCGCCGCCAATGCACTCGTCAGGCCTGGGACTAAGAACTTCATCCAGGCCCCAGAGAAAGCGTTCAAGACGACCTTCTTGATGCGACTCGCGCTGGGGATTTCGACTGGCGAGACCGTATTTTCATCCCTCTCCGTTAAGCACCCAAGGCGCGTGCTGTATTTTCATGGTGAATTGGCCCCGGTTGAACTGAAGGAGCGGCTCCAGGAGGCGGCTGTTGGCTTACAGCGCCCATTGGAGAACTTTTTCCAAGGACGGAGTCTTAGGGCAAGCCTCGTAACACCCCAGGGGCACGCCGCGATCCGCGAACTCGTGGAGGAGTACAAGCCAGAGATCCTAATAATTGACCCCTGGCAGAGCTTCATCGCTGGGGCCGATGAGAACAGCTTCAAGGAGGTATCGCCAGCGACCGCTTTCATGGATAGGCTCATCGTGGAGTCCGAGCTGACGATCTTTCTGGCCATCCAGCTCGGGAAGGACCCCTCTCGGGGCGCAAGAGGCAGCTCTGTGCTTGCGGGCTGGAGAGACACCCTTTTCTCCCTGAAACGGACTGGAACCAAGCTAACCGTGACAGTAGACCCCCGCTGGGCCAAGGCGCCCGACGATCTCAAGCTCACCTTCAGAGAAGGCACCCTATGGGAAGGGGATGGCCCAAGCTGGTCGAATCAAGCCGAGAAAATTCGTGGGCGTTTGATCGCCAATCAGGGACGGCTCTCTAGAGATGCAATTGGGCTAGGTCTTGACCTAAAGGCCAGTGCGCTCCGAACAGCTTTAATGCGAGCCCAGGCCAGTGGCGCGATCCAGATAGATGGGGATTGGGTGACCTTACCTTCCCCTTCGTCACCTCCCGCGTCACCAAACCAACCCTGTTAGGGTTGGTTGGTTTGTGACAGGAGCGCCAAGAATCAACTCTTCAAATTTGTGACGGCCTCGGACCCGCATGTTTACAGGGGATTGCCCCCGTTGTCACAAGCGTCACAATGGCAAGCCGCCAGTTTGTGACGGTGTCTGGTTTGTGACGATGTGACGCCCCCTCCCGAGGCGACCCTTTCCATATTTCAACTTTTCATAAAACCACTGACTCTCTAGGAGTCAATCCAAAAAGGAGCATTCTTATGCAAACAACAAACGCCTCCGCGATTCTTGCGGGAGAACAACGCCTTGCGTCTCGATTCCGGGAACCGCCTTTCCAGGAACTCATCAAAGGACTTCACGTTCTCCACCTGCCAGTACTGTCCAGCCCGCACTTCGCACAGGTAGCGCCCGAGTTCCACGAACCGGGTATCCCGCTCCGCCTCGTTCTTCTTCTCCCAAGCCAGAATCTCGTCGATTTTCGTAAGCACGAACACGGCTCGCCGGCGATTGAGTTTGGGCAACATGGGCGGATTGTTAGTAAGCAAGCTCGTCAAGCCAACCAAGGTTTTCTGCTCCCGGGCGTCGCACCAAGTCGATCTCGACCAACTGTTGTTTCCCAAGGCAAAGCCCCACATAAGGGCAGGTACTGCACGGGTTCTGCGGGAAACGAATCCCGCTGTGCGGCAAGAACTGGGCGGACTCGATCCGCCCAATCGTGTCCTGGACCAACTGGCCGAACTCCCGTCGTTGTTCGTCGGTGATGGTGGTACGCAGGTATTGAACCTCGACCAGTCGTTTGCGCACGAACACGACCTGGGCGACTTCGGAGATGCCGGTCATCCAGGAATAGCAGACCAGTTGCGGATCCAGGGCCAGCAGACCGTCGGGTTCTTCTGGATAGCGGCTGGAGGTGGTCTTCCACTCGATCAGGCAGCGGGTGCCGTCCACCTTTCCGATGGCGTCGATGTAGGCTACGAAGTCGTTGGTTTCGGACACTGGCCGGGTGAACTTGATCTGCAGATTGCGGCGCGGTTGGCGGATGCGGTCATCCTGACAGAACCGGTCCAGCAGCATGATGCCCTGTTGCAGCATGCGGTCCCAGGTGTCGCCGGTCGAGAATCGCAGGCCAAGGTTCTGACAGGCCGTCCATTCGCGAAACAGGACGGCGGCGGTATCTTCACGCAGGAAGTAGGCGCTGAGAGCCCGTTCGAAGGCTCGGCCGAACAGCATGGCGGCACGGGTGTCCTTCTCGTGCCAGCCGTCGAGGTAGCGGTGGCGGTAGCGCCGGGGACAGGTCAGATATTGGCTGAGTTGGGTGTAGCTGTAGGTCATCGCGCCACCTCGGAACCAGCCAGATTTGCAAGCGGAGCGCTCGCCAATTCCTCCCATTGGCTGGCATGTGCGAAGCCATCGAGGTTGAGCAGGGAAACGCCGTTTACGACCACGTGGCTGATCTTGACCACTCCGCACAGGCCGACCAGGCTTTTCTCGTCAATCTCGTCCCGCCCCAGCAGTTCGGTGTCGTAGCCGAAATCGCGCAGGAACCAGGTCAGCTTCCACAGTGCTCTCGGCGTGCAGTACAGACGGCCGGAGACTGAGTGGCCGCTGAGTTCCTTCGGCTCAAGGACCGAAAAGCGGAGTAGATAAAACGGCTTCCGCGCGTCCCATCGATGCTGGGCTCGGTCGACCCGGACCAGCAGCAGACCATCGCGAACCTTAGCTGGGGCAGATTGGTCTGCCTCGTGTAAGCCCTGGATGCGGCGCCTCATGCTGCACCTGCTTTCTGGCTGGGTAGCTGTTGAGCTGGCAAAGCAGGGCATTGCGGTCTTTTTCGGCCCAATCGGCCAGGTGAGCGACGAAGTTCTCGACCTGCTCGCGGGTGGCTTCGCGCAGGCTTTTGACGCCACAGAAATCGGTGGCATAGGACTTAACCAAGGTGGCATCGAGCTGGTGCTGGCGAATCAACTGGCAGAGGCGGTCCCGGACGGTGCGACCGCCGTAGTTCCCGTTGCCATTGCCGTTGGCAGGCTGGGGCAGTTTCTTGGACTCGGGACGCGAAGCGGGCTGACCGGCGAAAGACCCGATCTCCTCGACCGAGCAGATGCCGATGCCGTAGGCCTTGCGGAGGGCGCGGTTCACAGCACGGGTCTCGGCGACGCGCATCTCGGCGCCGTGGACCAGTGCGGAAACATTGGATGGATCGGCGTCGCCGTAACCGACGAAGCCGCGGCAGGTTTTGGACTTGTAGACTGTGGCCCGAAAGGCCCAACGCTGCACAGAGGGATCACAGAACTCACGCGCCGGTTGAACCCGGATTCCCTGGCATCGGCTTCGGCGAGCTAGCCGTATCAGACCGGCATGAGTCACATACCAATGCCCGTCCAGGCAAAGCAAATCTCCAAGACTGACACGCAAGGAAAGGCTCTCAATTAACTGCGTGAGACTGGCCGCACTTGATTCTGAGAGCGGTCCCCAAAGGGAGTTGGCGAGTCTCATTTCTGACGCCGTGTTCTTAAGTGGTTTCTTCATGTGACCTCGCTTCCCGCGCGGCCAGCACCTTCTGATAGCGTGCGACCAGCTTCTCGGCCTCGTAGCGCGTGTTGTAGAACCGAGGCGCGAAGCCGTTTATTTCGAGCTTCCACATCCAGTAGCAGTCAGCGCCGTACTTCAGGGTGTAGAGCACCGCGGGTTGGGAACGTGCGATGGGCTGGTCGGCAACCTGCACCAGATCAGAGATGAGCGTGCCGGCGTAGGGGGTGGGGGAATTTGCTAGAGTGGGTGTAGCCATTGTTGGGCCGCTCCTTTCGGCCTGACTTCGGTTAGCCCTGGAGAGCTGCTTGCAACAGCCGCTCCGGGGCGTTTAAGTTTAACGGACTCTCTTGCGGAGAGCTTTGAGCAGCGCGAGAGCGTCTTGCCTGCTTTCAAACCGAACGCTGATCTTGTCGGTACAGCCGCCTTGTAACCTGACTACGGTTTGGCCGGACTGAGTTTTGTACGTGTCGATTGTCATCGCTTTGCCCTCCGTCATCATGGTTGAATATTAATGCAAGTCGCTTTGCATGTCAAGAACTCTATTCGGCGCGGAATCATCGACTTGCAAGTCGCTTTGCATAGCTCCTGCGGAATGCGTGGTAAAACGGTAGACAAATGAGCCTCAAGAGCGCTGCCGCCGAACTCGGGCGCAAAGGTGGAAAGGCCCGGATCGCCAATATGTCTAAAGAGGAATTGCGAGAGGCCATGCGCCGCGCCGCTCAGGCCCGCTGGGCCAAACAGAAGAAGGAGCCCGCATCTCCGATCCCGACGAAGAGGTCACTTCCCGGACGGGAATCCCTTCCCTTGCCGCTAGCGGCTAAGTCCTTCAAACCTTAGTAAGTTATCCCCGCCTCCTTCCCTCCTTCCTACGCCGAATGCCCCTGCGCCCTACCGGACATGTCACTCCGTAACCTTGCGGCCGGCGCCGATCGGGCCTAAGCTTCAAGCGAACGATCGGGCCTTCTATAGCGCCCTCCCTCTGCTTCAAGGCAGACCGAGACCAAACGAAAGGTGGAGAAGCTGTGGGCCGAGTCTGAGGAACGCCCCGGCAACGAGGACGCGGGTCCACTGCCGGAGGGCGAACCCGACGACCCCCCAAGCCATGATGGCTTGGGCATGGCTTCAACCCCAATAAATGACCGCTTGAGATAGCTTAAGCGGTGAAAAACCAGAAGCCATCAGAAGCCATCAGAAGCCATCCATTAATTTTACACGTTGGTGCTAGAACCTTTGGTGAAATTTTTCCAGGACTCCTCCCCCCAGTGCCCGGGAAAAAGCTCTACCTCGTGGTGACTTCAAGAAGCCTCGGTCACACCCGCCTCGCGTACCTGAGCTGCCCACTCGCGGGATGCTAAGTTGACTCCGTCCTCAGTATTACTCCCGCCCGCCGATGATCCCCCTGGTCCTCACCCGATTCCCCCGCCCATCCTGATATCCTTCCGGCAATGGCTCATGCAGCTCTTACTGACCCGCGGCAGGAGATCCTGCGCACCGCGGCGCGTCTTTTTCATCGCAAAGGCTACGACGCGACCTCGATGAACGACGTGGCCGCCGCCCTGAAGTTCAGCAAAGGCGGGCTGTATCACCACTTTCAGAGCAAGGACGAAATCCTGTTCAACCTGATGGACCATGCCATGAAAATCACCCAGGAGCGGGTGATCGATCCGGTGCTGCAAATTCGGGATCCGGAGCAGCGCCTGCGTCAGCTGATTCGCCTGCACGTTGAGCTGGTGCTGAGCCCGCGCGACCGCGAGATCACCGTCATGCTGCATGAGAATCATCCGCTGCCGCCGTCGCTGCGTCGGCGGATCAATCGCCGCAAGAAAGACTACGTTCATTTCGTGGAAAGTCTGGTCGCGCAAGTGCAGCGCCTGCGGCAGCCTCGGAAACCGATTGCCGCGCGCGCCGCTACGTTTGCCCTGCTGGGAATGATCAACTGGATTTACCAGTGGTATCGTCCCGAGGGCGCATTGAACGCCGAGCAGCTTGCCCGGCAATTCACCGACATTTTCTTTTCGGGAGCATTCCAGTGAGCGCTTCTACCCTCTCGAACCGGCATTCGAATTGTCCTATACTCTCCTCCATCATTACATGCAGAGCCATTCCACGTTTCCGGAGGAATTGTGCGACCGCGTCTGAACTTTGCTTTTTTCTTCTGCTGGGTCATGTTTGGAGCCGGGGCGGCGATCGTTCTTGCCCAAAGTTCCCTGGCTGATTTTGGCTTGAAGGAAGATGAATTAAAAGAGCGAATCGTTTACTCCCTGGCGAATGGAAACATTCCCCTCTACCCCAACACGAAATCGTTCAAGGCGGCTTCGCCCGCGGTTCAGGCTGCGTTCGTCAGGAACGCCATGGGCTGGCTGAAAACCTATTCAGAATCTGCCGCGTTTAAGGCCGATTACGGCAAACAGCGCGAGTCCGCGAAGCCTACCGTCCCCAAATCAAAAGGGACTCCCGATGAGCAATTCGCCAAGTCGCTGGCCGAGCAGCGCCAGAGTTTGGCCGAGATGAAACAAAACGTCGCGAAGATGTCTCCGGATATGCAAAAGCAGATGGAACCCATGGTCCAGCAAATGGAGGCTAGTGTTGAACGGTTGGCCAAAGACCCACAGATGGCTGCGATGATGAAACAGAGTTACGAGCAGGAAAACATCTCCGAGCAAAAAAGCTATCAGGATCGATTGGCCGTGTGGGAGAAAAAATATCCCACGGATTCCCGGGCGTTAATTGCGGTCCGGCTCCATCAATTTCTCGATTTGAGCCGGGACATTCCGTTTGACGCCAAACTGGCGCCCGGCGGCGGCGGCAAAATGAAGTTTGCCGATCCGCAATACGAAGCCAGGTCCAGCGAGTGGAAGCTGTGTTACCGCGCAGGGAGGGAGCCGGTGCAAGCCGCTCGCGCGTTCGCTAGTGAATGGCTTCGTCAGATCGAAGGACACAATTGACTTGGCAAAAAGTGAGGACTTCCGCCTACTCGGCGATCTTTGCCAGATGCAGATCGAAATTCGTTTTCGGCAGCAGGGAGGTTAGCTCGAAGGCGCGGAAACCGTCTCCCGCAATCTCGGTATGCCGGTAGAGTCCGGGTTCGGTGTCAACGGTTTCGTGTCGCGCATCCATGTTGTCGAGAAACCTCTGCGCCGCTTTCACGTCCACTTCGGCATTCTTCTCATGGCTGGTGATGGCCTCTGCCGCATATGACCGCACCAGCTTGGGCCAGTATTTCTCCAGCAGGCTGGTGCTGGCGAAAACGTCTGCCCAGATGATCTCGCCGTTGACCGCAACTACCACGCC
The DNA here is from genome assembly GCA_963758285.1 of Terriglobia bacterium. GTDB lineage: Bacteria > Acidobacteriota > Terriglobia > Terriglobales > Acidobacteriaceae > DASVWZ01. The sequence continues at coordinate 245,521 of CAVWUT010000009.1, forward strand.
GACCGCGTTCTTATCGCGCAGCTGCTTGATCACGCTCTGATAGTCGTGCAGCATGGGCTCCGCCACCGAGTTTACCTGCTTCTTGACCTCGTCGTTTTGCATGACGCGGGCGTAGGAACTCATCGCTTCGACGTTTCCCGCCGAGGGCGCGGGAAGTCGTTCGGCAACCGCTGCCTGCGCACTTCGCACCTCGGACCAAACCATCTCTTGGTTCTTCTCCGCCATGGCTTTGGAACGCACCGCGGGTTGAGCCATGGCGCTGTCCATTGAACCGAAGTTGTCTTTCGTGGCTGTCCAGCGCCCCGGCTCGACGCAGAAAACGCTCAGATCCACCGGATCACTCTCCGCCGGAACCAGGCGGTCTTTTCCGATTACGCGGTCTTGTTTGCCGCCGGTGACGATCTCTCCGGCCAGCAAAAGCAGGGGCCGTTTGGAATTGTTCACCAGTATCAGACGATTGACTTCCGCTCCGCCGCGCCGCCGGATTCCCGATGGGATCCCGCCATGCCGCGGCCGCACCAGCGGCTCGATGCCTCCGGACTCGCTCACCACCACGTCTCCGGAGCGCAATCCTTCGTCAAGCGTCAGAAAAACCTGCGTGTCGTGTGTGGTAGACGCGGTCACGGGAAACACGGTCAGAGTGCCGTGCCGTATCGATGACATCACGGTGTACCGGGGGCTTGGAATGACCTCACCCGCCGGCGCCAGGCATGGAATTACAACCGCAAGTCCCACCAGCACCACAACCGCTGCAATTGCCAGCAACCATTTACCGCGCATAGACTCCCTCCAGAAGCACCCGGGAACGGCATACAGTGGGGGTGCCTTTCCCAGGTGCTTCTGTTAGCTCGATTCGTACTCTCGCTTTCTGTCTACTGAGCGAACGACGAATTTGCGCGTACTTGCGTCCAATAAATTGATAGCATCCAGTAAGGCCATGCCCGCGCCGCCCAATACCGGTGTCCAATCTGCAGGACTACGCGCTGCAGAAATGGAACTCACCATCGTGGAGCTTTACGACAAGAGCAAGGCGGAATCGTTTGGGCTGAGCCGGCAAGATTTCGGCTACGTCCTGGAAGAAATCGTGGCCAAGTACTTGCCCGCTGGCTGTGCGGCGAAGGAAGCGCATGCCTTCTGCTGTACCCTGCGCATTGAAGAATTGGCGCTGGCCCGGGCCTGCGCTGCAGGCCACAACCCGGCTTGGGAAGCCTTTCTGCTGCGCTATCGCGAGAAGCTCTTCGACATCGCCATCTACATCACAAGGGAAAGTTCGGCGGGCCGCGAGCTTGCAGACTCCATCTACGCCGATCTTTACGGAACCTCTACCCGCGACGGCCAGCGCATCTCCAAGCTGGCTTCCTACACCGGACGCGGATCGCTCGAAGGCTGGCTACGCACCGTCATGGCGCAGGAGCATGTGAATCGTTACCGCCGGGTTCGCCGCCTGACCAGCCTGGACGAAGACAGTGAAGAAGGCGTCCAGTTTGCTGCGCCCGAGCGGGAAGCGTGCGTTGCGGTTGATTCCCGCGTCGAAGCTGCCACGGATGAGGCGCTTGCGGCTCTGCCGCCTGAAGACCGCTTCGTTCTGGCTTCTTATTTTCTGGATGACCGCACTCTGGCCGAGATTGCCCGTACCTTGGGCGTTCACGAATCGACCATTAGCCGCAAGCTGGATAAGTTGGCTAAGTCATTGCGAAAACAGATTTTAGCTGGTCTGGGACGCCGCGGCATGAGCCGCCGCCAGGCCCAGGAGGCTTTGGACGTGGATGTCCGAGACCTTCGTGTGAATATTCGCGACCGACTAGCGCAAGATAGTACACACTCGGCGTTCTCCAAGAAGAAGAGAGAAGCTCCAGCGGGAGAAGGATCTGGCTGAGAGAATTGCGCAAGGGCACTCAGCAAGCGGTGAAAAGCATAGAGTTAGCAGGCGATGACCGACGTTCCCAAAATCGTGGTTTCGAGGCTGGCCGGCCGCAACTCCCAGGTGGGACAGCCGGACTCTCATCCCAACGCGAACTTGCTGTCGGCATTCGCCGAGCAGGCGCTGGGAAACGCCGATCGCCTGCAGGTGTTGGAGCATCTCGCGCACTGCTGCGAGTGCCGGGAGATCGTTTGGCTCGCCGCTCCGCAAGTCGAAGCCGCGAATGTTGTTTCTGCGAAAGCTTCTGCTCCCTGGCTCTCCTGGCCGGTTTTGCGATGGGGCGCGGCGGCGGCCTGTGTGGTTATAGTCGGCGCCGCGGTTACTCTCCACAAGTGGGAAACTCATCCCGCCCCCTCTTTGGCGAAAATTTCCACCCAGGTCTCGGATCTAGCAGCAGCAAGTTCTCCGCAAGCAGGAGCGGCCGTGGCCCGGCTCGACTCCGCTGCCTCGCCAGCGGCCGCTAGACCGGCTGCCCCCGTTTCAAATGCGCCGGCCACGCGAACGCTCATGGAGCTCAAGCCTGCGCCAATGGCGAAGCCACATATGCGGGCTGCTGCGCCGCAAGCCGAGCCCAGCCAACCCAATGCGGATGAGACGACCGACCTTGTGGCGGAGAATGAAATTGACACCCTCGTCCCCGGGCGCGCCAAGGATGCCAGCGAAGAAGCGCAGGCTCCCACTAGCAACTTGGCGCCGGCCTCCGGAATGGCTCTGGCAGGACAGAGCCAAGCCATGAACGCGAAGAGCCTGCTGGTGCCGGCATCGAGTCTGGCTCCGCGATGGACGCTCACTTCCGACGGCACGCTGCAGCGTTCGCTGGACCTTGGCCGCACCTGGGAACGGATCACCGTTGCGGCTGGAGCCAGCCTTCGAGCCCTGGCGGCCAATGGTCTCGATATTTGGGTCGGAGGCACTGCCGGAGCCCTTTACCACTCCGCCGATGCAGGCCATCATTGGATGCAGGTGCGACCTGTTTGCAACGGCCAGCAACTCACCGCCGACATCATTGGGGTGGAATTTCCCGACGCCCAAAATGGGCGTTTGAATACGTCCTCGGGGGAAGTCTGGACCACGACAGACGCGGGTTCGAGTTGGGAAAAGCAGTAGTCCTTCCGTCCCTCCCCGGTGACCATCGCTGTGCAAATCCGCGGCTCCTGCGCACGTAACCTCCTGTCCGCTGCGTTTCGCATCCGCAAGCTCGCTTCGCGCAAGGTTTTTACTCAAACCTGCGAAACCGGCACGGGTTACCACAGACAGTCGCACCCAGATTACCCCGAAATCCTGGGGGGATTACCTAAGTGACGTTTACACAGAGTCGGCTCCAGCTTACTATCCACTCGTGGTTTGGCAGTTCTGGGGGAGGGCTGCCGAGGCGTCCTGAACTGAAAAGTTTAGGACGCTTTTTACTTTTGGCGACGGCCACTTGCTGCTGAATAACCTTGGAGAATGAGCCACTATCCTGCCTTTGCGACCTTCCGAACTCCTTAGCATCCAATGGAAGTGTTACCATAGTTGGTTCGACCGTAGTCCATGCATCAGACAGACCGCAGGCGGCGGTCTCGACAAGGAGATTTTCATGGCAGGCAAAGAGACTGTGACCGAGAAGAAGCAGCAGGCGGCGATGCCGCACGGCATTCTCGAAGTCAATGACGCGAATTTTGACCAGGACGTTCCTCAAGTCCGACACCCCGGTTTTGGTGGACTTCTGGGCTACCTGGTGCGGACCCTGCCGCGCAATCGCTCCCATCGTCGAAGAACTGGCCAAGGAGTACCAGGGCAAGGTGAAGATCGGCAAAATGGACGTCGATCGCAACAGCGCCACGCCCATGCGGTACGGTGTCCGCGGCATTCCGACGCTTCTGGTGTTCAAGGGTGGTCAGGTCAAGGAACAGATCGTAGGCTACGTTCCCAAAGAGCAGATCCAGAAAGCTCTCGACAAGCACCTCAGCTAAACAATATCGGCCCACGTCCGTGGGACGGACACTCCTGTCCGCCCAGCGTCCCCCGAGACCAGGAAATTCCGGCTAAGGCAGGGAAGTTCGGAACCATTTCAATCAAACTGCACCACTACCGGCACTTCAACCCGCCACGATAATATGCGATCTTCAATAGATACAGTGTGAAAGCAAGGGTTTGAGAGCCTGGAACTTTTCGTCTCCGGGCGGGTTAAATCCATGTAGAGAATTCGTTTCGAGATCGCGGCGAATTGCGCCGCAAATGAGGAATATATCCATGAAAACATCGAGGGTGTTAGCAGTCGCAACGGTGGTAGCGGTAGCGCTGTTGATGTTGCAAGCGCCGCTCCAGGCGCGGGCGGACGATGACCCTCCGGGACGTGTGGCGCGATTGGACTACTCCGACGGGTCGGTCTCTTTTCAACCCGGCGGTGAAGGCGACTGGGTGCAAGCGGTTCGGAATCGTCCGCTGACCACCGGCGACAATCTATGGGCCGACAAGGATTCCCGCGCCGAACTGCAAATCGGATCCACTTCCCTCCGCGTCGACTCGGAAACCAGCATCACGATTTTGCAACTGGACGATCACGTAACACAAGTCCGGCTGTCGCAAGGGTCCCTGATCGTGCGGGTGCGCCACCTGGATGATGACGACAATTTCGAAGTCGACACGCCCAATTCCGCCTTCAAAATCCTGCGCACCGGCGAATACCGTGTTGATGTAAACGCCGACGGCAACGAATCCGATACGACGGTGTGGCGTGGCCGCGCTGAAGTGACCGGCGGCGGAGCGTCTTTTGATGTGGTGGCGGACCAGTTGGCGCGTTTCACAGGCACCGACCAACTGAACCATGAGATCGATCAAATTCCCGCGCCCGACGATTTTGACAATTGGGCATTCAGTCGTGACCAGCACGAGGACCGTTCGGAGTCGGCTAACTACATTTCGCCTGAGATCACCGGCTCCGAAGATCTCGACGACAACGGAAGCTGGCACTACGTTGCCGACTACGGTCAGGTCTGGACTCCGGCAGTGGTCGCTCCAGGATGGGCGCCCTACCGTTTCGGTCACTGGGTGTTCGTGGCGCCTTGGGGCTGGACCTGGGTGGAAGATGAGCCCTGGGGCTTTGCTCCATTCCACTACGGACGCTGGGCGTTTGTGGGTGGAGGCTGGTGCTGGGTGCCGGGCCCCGTGGTGGTACGGCCGGTGTACGCCCCGGCGTTGGTTGCGTTTGTTGGCGGCGGCGTCGGTTTCGGCGTAGGAGTCGCATGGTTCCCGCTGGCGCCCCGGGAAGTTTTCGTTCCGTGGTATCACACCAGTCCGGGATACGTGAACAATGTGAATATCACCAACACCCGGGTCAGCGTCACTAATGTCACCAACGTTTACAACACGACTACGATCAATAACACGAACATCACCAACATTCATTACGCGAATCAGCACGTCGCGAATGCCGTGACCGCGGTTTCGCACGATACCTTCGTCAACGCCCGGCCGGTGGCGACCAATATTGCCAAGGTTGATCCAAAAGAGCTTGAGAATGCGCCCGTGGCGCGCACTATGCCGGTGCAGCCGGTAAAGCAGAGCGTGATGGGAGCAGGGCGGCCAGCCGCGGCCAAACCTCCGGCATCCGTAATGAACCGGACCGTCGTGGCTACGCGGCAACCCACGCCTCCCACCTCTGCCCTCGCTCAACGGCAGTCTCCGGTGAACGTACGAACCGAGACGCCAGCGAAAGCCGAGCCCGTGCGGGCGGGAAACGAATCTGAGGGCCCGAGCGGTTCACCCAGGCCAATGGAACCGTCGCGGCCGGCAGAGCCGGCGCGCCCCAGCCAACCCTCAAATCCTGCTGAGGCCTCGCGAGCCGAACCGCCTCATCCGGCTTCGGTTCCACGGCCTCCGGCCGCAGAAGCCGGTCATCCACTGGTGAGGCAGGCCCCGCCGGTTCAGGAGAAACCTGAGCAACAACGGAGTGAGGAGCAGAAATTCAATACCTGGCAGCAACAGCGTGCGGCCGCGCCTCATCCGCCCGCGCCTAAACCCCACCCGTCGGCGCCAAAGCCCCATGGCGGAGAGCACAAATAGCGCACGCGGATTGTTCAAGAACGCGAATGCCAGTTCGATCCAATGAGCTGGCATTCTCTTTTTTAACTATGAGAAACCACGTAGGGGCAGGTGTCCTCACCTGCCCAGTTGTGCCGCCGGCTTCCGGCCCAGACGAGACCGTCTGGGCCCTACGTAAGTAACTGCCAGCGCGATAAACTGGAACCGTCCTGGCTCAAGACAAACCAATGATGCAGATTCGGGTTCTATTCTTCGGGATGCTCAAGGATGTGACCGGTACGACGAGCGAGCCGATGGATCTGCCGGACGACGCCACGCTCGGAGATGTGGTGCGGCACTACCAGGAGCGCAGGCCGCGATTCCGCGAACTGGCTGGGTGCTGCGCGATGTCGATCAACCAGCAATACGCAGGGCCGGAGGCCAAGCTCAAAGCTGGTGACGAGGTGGCATTCCTTCCTCCGGTGAGCGGCGGGGCGGACGGACGCACGCCCCGGGCAGCCATCGTCCGCGAGAAGATTGACCTGCAGCCGGTTCTCGACCGGATCAAGCAGCCCGCCGACGGTGCAACCGTGGTTTTCGAGGGAGTGGTGCGCGACCACACCCGGGGCCGGCGCACGCTGTACCTGGATTATGAAGCCTACGAAGCGATGGCATTGCGGCAGATGGCGGGTCTGATCGAGGCGGCGCTCAGGCAGTTTCCGGTGCGCGATGCCGCCATCGTCCATCGGCTGGGCCGGTTGCAGATCGGCGAGACCAGCGTTTTGATTGTCGTGGCTTCGGCGCACCGGGCCGCGGCGTTCGACGCCTGCCGATGGCTGATTGATACGTTGAAGCGCACCGTACCGGTCTGGAAGAAGGAATATTTCGAGGATGGCGCCGTTTGGGCGGACGGCGAACCTTTTCCCGCCGACGTTCGCACGGCCTCGGGCAGCCATCCTGGCGAGGTTGCATCTAAGTGAGCAGCTTCCTGGTTTATAGAATCTCCTTGCAGTCTCCGCGATTGGCGGCTGTTACAGAATTGGACCACCATGCTCGCAAAGAAACGCTGGTGCAGGCCGCGAAAACGAACCTGCATTTTCCCATGCGCGTACTGATCGCTTTTCTGGCTCTTGCGGCGGCGATGTCTCCAGCTCAGGTTCCGAAACCACCCTGGGCTTCGGGTGCAAGTCCTAAAGCTTCGCCGTCCAACCAAAACGCCACCGCCCCGCAGAACCCGGACATTAAGGTTGAGGTCAAGCTGGTCAACGTGTTCGTGACCGTCACCGACCAGCACGGGGCACCGGTCGCTAACCTGCTACAAAATGACTTCGAGTTGCTGGAAGATGGCAAGCCGCAGAAGATTTCCGTCTTTGACAAAGAATCGGCCTTGCCCCTGTCCATTGTGCTGGCAATCGATACCAGCCTGAGCACGCGCAAGGATCTGGCGCTGGAATTGAGTTCGGCGAAGCGCTTCGCCCACACGATTGTGCGGCCGCAGGACGCCCTCAGCCTTTGCGAATTCAGCGAAATTGTCGATGAGGTTGTTCCCTTTACATCCGACATGAAGGCGATTGACCGCGGGATCGAACATCCGCATCTGGGCTCGGCGACGGCGCTCTATGACGCCCTTTACCTGGGAGCGCGGGGGTTGGACAGCCGCCAGGGTCGAAAAGTGATTGTGGCAATTACCGACGGCGGCGACACCGTGAGCCGGATGAACTACAAAGAGGCAGTCCGTGCGGCGCAGGAGGCGGAAGCCATCGTGTATAGCATTATTGTTGTGCCCATCGAAGCCAGCGCCGGGCGCGACACTGGCGGAGAACACGCTTTGATCCAGCTTTCCGAAGATACCGGCGGGAAATACTTTTACTCGGAGTCGGTGTCCCAGCTGGACGATGCGTTTAGGAAAATCAGCGACGAGCTCCGCACCCAATACCTGTTGGCGTACTACCCTTCGGAGAAATTCTCCGATTCCAGCTTCCGCCGGATCGAAGTCAAGGTGAGTTCGGTTTCCGGCCTGAATGTCCGTCACCGGGCTGGGTATTACACCACGAAGTCCAAGTTCTAGGACGCTCGATCAGGTGAGATTCAGTTCCCAGCGGCACGGACGAGGTTGCGCTGAGGTCATTCAGCAGTGCATTATCTAAGCCGACGAAGTTCGGCGTTCTGCAGTGAGAAGCACAAACCTCGAAAAGGAAAGGTAGATGATGTCCCTCAGCCTCTGCCCCCGACTTTCTCGCGCCACGACTGCCGGCAGTCTGGTGGCAGCATTTCTGCTCACCTCGACATTCCTGTTCGGGCAGTCCACCGCCTCGACCGGCAGCATTCAGGGCACAGTCACTGATCCTAGCGGCGCGCTCGTCGGCGGCGCAAAAGTGACGATCAGCCACAAATCCACGGGGCGTGTCATCACGGTGACCACGACCTCCGCCGGCGCGTACATTTCCGGCGCGCTGACCCCGGGTGACTATACCGTGCGAGTGGAAGCGCAGGGCTTCAAGACCCGCGAGACCGCGCTGACTGTGCAAGTCGGCGTGACCACGCCGGGCAACGTGAAGTTGCAAGTGGGACAGGCTTCGCAGATCGTCGAAGTGCAGGCCACGCAGGTGACCGTGAATACGGAGCAGGCAACCGTGCAAGGAGTTCTCACCACCCAGCAAATTGAGAACCTTCCGATCAATGGCCGAAACTTCCTCGATCTGGCGCAGCTTGAGCCCGGCGTGCAGATTCAGGACGGCGGGAATTTCGATCCTACGAAGAATGGCTTTTCGTCGATTTCCTTTGGGGGCCGCTTCGGGCGTACGGCGCGCATTGAAGTGGATGGCCTGGATATCAGCGACGAAACCGTGGGCACCACCACGCAGAACGTTCCCGAGGGCGCGATCCAGGAATTCCAGATCCAGCAGTCATCGCTGGATCTTTCCACGGAGCTGACTTCCTCCGGTTCGGTCAACGTGACCACGAAGTCGGGAACGAACTCGTACCACGGGGAGGGTTACTACGATTTCCGTGATCAGTCGCTGGACGCCAATCTGCCCGGCGGGACGGACAACCCCTTTCAGCGAAACCAATACGGCGGCAACTTCGGCGGAGCGATCATCCACGACAAGCTGTTTTTCTTCCTCGATGCTGAGCGCACGAAGCAGGATCTGCTGAATCCAGTCTTGCCGGGCGGCGTATTTCAGGCGCTCACGGGAAACTTTAACTCTCCTTTTCGCGAAGCCGAGGGCATCGGCCGGCTCGACTGGCAGATCAACAACAATTACAAGATGTTCTACCGTTTCTCCTACGATCAGAATTCAAGTGTTCTGGCATTTGTTCCGAACTCATTTCAGCCCTTCGGCAGCGTGAACCACACGCCGGTGCATGCAGTGGGACTGGATTTTAACACCGGCGGCTACACCCACAGTATCCGTTTCGGCTACACCAAGTTTCGCAACGGCATTGTCGATGCGGTTGCGGGATCACCGATCTTTAATCCGGCGCCCGGAATTGAGCTGGCGATCGGCAGCGACCCGGATTGCACCACACCCACAGACATTTTTTGCTCCGGCCCGAGTTTTCTCGCGCCCCAGCAAACTTATCAGTCGGACCGTCAGATCAAATATGACGGCAGCAAGGCAGTCGGCGCCCACATCCTGCGCTATGGCGGCGGCCTGAATCACATTTTCGGGGGCGGTTTTGCCAGCTTCCTGAAGTTGGGACCGGCCGTCTCCGCCGGTGTGACCGATTGCACTCCCGGCCCTCTGCTGCCGTTCCCCGGCGGCTGCAACAACCCTCTGAACTATCCGGCGAATACGGTGCAACTGGGCAACGGGCAAGGCTTCTCCTCCGAGATTCCAGCCTTCGGATTTCCTGCCGGCGGCTTCGGGCCCGACAACCGGCTGTCTTTCTACTTCGGCGACTCCTGGAAAGTGAGACCAAACCTGACCCTGACCTACGGACTGCGCTACGTGCGTGATACTGGCCGCTCAGACAGCGATCTGGGGCCGATTCCCGCCTTGAATCAGTTCGGCGCAGGACTGGGCAATCGGGTGAACCAGCCGAACTTGAACTTCGCTCCGCAGCTCGGCATCGCGTGGGACCCAAACCGTAGCGGCAAAACCGTGCTACGCGGCGGTATTGGACTGTTCTACGAAAATTCTATCTGGAATAACGTCGAATTCGACCGCCCAGCGCGCCTGCCGAGCGGGTTGTTCCTGGCTAACCCGACGGTTTGTTCAGGCGGCAACTCCACCGGGCAGGTGGGTAACCCAACTTTCTGCGGCAAACCAATTGGTAGCGTGGCCAGTGAGATCGTTCAGTTCGAGGCACAGTACCAGGCCGCCACGGCAGCAGTCGGGGCGGCGGCTCCGAATCCTTCATTCATCGGAACCACTCTAGCGGACGGCCTGGACGCCACTGGAACCGATCTGCTGGCCCCCAATTACGTGAGCCCGCGTTCGGTGCAGATGAACTTCGGCATCCAGCACGAGATTCGCAAGGGAATGGTATTCACGGCGGACTACCTGCGCAACATCGAGACGCATACTCTGCTGGCGATTGACACGAATCACGTTGGAGATGCGCGGTACTTCAACCTGGCCGCGGCGCGGAACGCTATTGCGCTTACCACGGGACAATTTGGTTGTACGGGAGGTTATTCGGCCGCGGCAATTAACTGTGCGATCGCGGCAGGCGCTACCATCGCGGACTTTGCTTCATCGAAATTCGACGCCAGTGGCAACCCGCTTTCGGGTGGACTCGACTCGGGATACTCCTCTTTTGGCGGATTTCCCGCCTCCTCCACCTGCGGACCGAGTTTATGTCTTACACCGGCAACGGGTGCCGCTTTTCCCGGCATCAATCCCAACCTCGGCGCTAACCAGATGCTATTCCCTAGCGGCCGCGCGGAATACAACGGATTGCAGCTTTCTCTCAAGCAGGATCTGCAGAATCCTTTCCGCCACATTCGCAGCCTGAACCTGCAGGTCTCCTATTCATACTCGAAATACATCGCGCCGGCGCAGGACAATGACTTCATCAGCATTGCCACCGACTTCAACGACCCGCTGCATTACCTGGGTCCAAACGGGCTGGACCGCAAACAGCAAATATCGTTTGGCGGCTCGATGGACCTGCCTTACAAGTTCCGCCTCGGCATGATTGGCCACTTCTACAGCCCCTTGCCGGTAACGCTGACCCTCAATCCCACGGGAAATGCGGGAGGCATCTTCGTCACCGACATCACCGGGGACGGCACCGGGGACGGCAGCTTCGCCGACAACGGCGGGTTGGGAGATGTGCTGCCCGGAACCAACATCGGTTCTTTTGCCCGCGGCGTCAACGCCGGCAACATCAACAGCGTAATCCAGAACTACAACCAGAACTTTGCCGGCAAGCCGACTCCCGCCGGCCAGGTGCTCATCCAAAACGGCCTGTTCACGCTGGGGCAGCTGACGGCGCTCCAGGGAGTGCAACAACTCGTTCCTCTGGCGCCGGCGGATGAGGCCAACATGGGCTGGCTCCGCGCGCTGGACGTGAGCCTCAACTGGATCTACAAGGTGAAAGATAAGGTCGAGGTTCAGCCCGGAGTCTCGTTCTACAATCTGATGAACTTCGCCAATTTTGACGGACCGTTGACCGGGCTGACCGGCGGGCTGAGTGGAACTCCTGGCTCGGTAAACGGCACCCAAGGAGAACAACCGGCCAGCAACCGCCTGGGCCTGGGTTCCGGCGTGTTTGCTCTGGGTTCGCCCCGGGCGCTGGAATTCTCGCTCAAGCTTTCCTTCTAAGGAGCCTCTGATTAAGTCGCCGATGTAAGCGCAACGTCCTCGCGAGTCTGCCCTGAGCGAAGTCGAAGGGTGCGGGGTCCAAGCAGTGCCGACAATCCTCCCGTGTAAAATATCTCTATGCCATTCCACGGAAGCGGGGGGCCGGGCCCACTGCGAAAGCCGAAAGCCGTCCCTCCGGATGAAACCTGTGAAGAAGCCAATTACCTGAAGGCGCTCTGCGACAAGCAGCGGGCCGTGAGCATCAAGCTGAGGGACGGGCAAGTCCTGCATGGATGGATCGAGTACTACGACAAGAACATGGTCCGGCTGACGCGCGACGGTGTGCCCAACCTGTTCATCTTCAAGCATGAGATCATGTACATCGCCGAAGACGGCGCGCCCAAAAGGAGCAAAGCTTGACTCTCCTGTGGCAGTGGCTCAGTTCGGCCCTGTTTTCAAAGCCGTCATCCCGAAGCCCCGCGTCTTCACCAGCGGGGCGAGGGATCTGGCGTGGAGTATTTTAGAATGATCCGTCACGCGCGGAAGTCTTAATCCAACTTGGCTCCGAGAAAGGACCATGAGCCTGTCCAATTCCCCGGGATTTCCGGCCGGTGACTTCGTCCCCGCGATGGCCGACATCGCCCGTGAAGCCGGCGCTCTGCTGATGGAACACTTCGATCGCCATATCAAGATTGAGTACAAAGGCGAGGCCGACCTGGTTACGATCGCCGACCGCAAGTCGGAACTGCTGATTCGCGAGCGCCTCAAGGCAAAGTGGCCGTCGCACGACATCCTGGGTGAAGAAGGCGGCCTGCACGACACCGGCTGTGACTACCGCTGGTACGTCGATCCGCTCGACGGGACCACAAACTTTGCGCACGGCTTTCCCGTGTTTTGCGTGTCGATGGCGCTGGACTTCAAAGGCAAGCGGATCGCCGGCGTGATCTATGATCCCACGCGCGACGAACTGTTTGCCGCCGAGCAAAGCAGCGGAGCTTATCTGAACGACCGGCGGATTCACGTCTCCGGGACCTCGCGCCTAGCGGAGTGTCTGGTGGCGACAGGTTTTCCCAGCCACAAACGGCATAAGAATCCGAACATTTTCTTTTATCATCAGATCACGCTGCGGACGCATGGCGTGCGACGAGCAGGGTCCGCGGCTCTCGATCTTTGCTACGTCGCTTGCGGGCGCTTCGACGGCTTCTGGGAATTCAATCTGAATCCGTGGGATACCGCAGCCGGCGTGCTTCTGGTAGAAGAAGCGGGCGGCAAGGTCACCGACATGAGCGGTGGCCCCTTTCAGTTGAATAGCCGCCAGACCCTGGCGACGAATGGGTTGATTCATGACGCGCTGATCGCCGAGTTCGCGCAGATTTTTGCCGGACGCGGCCTGGAGGAATTGCCCGACCCGCGTGCGTTCCGCTAGGCTAGGGTCCTCTGCGTCCTCTGTGGTTCAGCCGTTTTTGGCCCGGACACCGAGCAAAGATGTCAGGAGATTCTGCATGAACACTCGAACGAGAACAGCGTCCGCTCTGGCGATTCTTACAATCTGCGTCGCCGCCTTTGCCGCCGACAACAGCTCTCCCGCCGCGCCAGACGCCGCCTACCGCCAATCTTACGAAAAGTGGAAGCTCGAACTGGTCGACGACCTCAAGAAAAATTGGCTGACGCTCGCGGGATTGTTCTGGCTGAAACCAGGCTCGAACACTTGCGGAACCGATCCGTCGAGTGTCGTCGCTCTTCCTGAAGGATCGGCAGCCGCTCACGTTGGCACCTTCGATCTTCAAGGCGATGCGGTAACCGTCAAATTTCTTCCCGGCGTGGCCGCCAAAATTGATGGCAAGCTCGCGACCACCGCTCCGTTGCAGCCGGACGTCTCCGGCAAGCCAACCATCATCGAGCTCGGCAGCCTGCGTATGTTCGTGATCAAGCGCGGCCAGCGCATCGGCATTCGCGTCCGAGACTTGAACAGTCCTGCGGTCCGCAATTATGCTGGCCCGATTTTTTTCCCGCTGAATATGAATTACCGCGTCACCGCCAAATGGGTCGCCGGGGATGGCAAGAAAACTGTCGATGTGCCCAACGTGCTGGGCGACACGACTCCCACTCCGATTGCCGGAGAAGCTGTATTTACCATCAATGGCCAGGATCTATCGCTTACCGCGTTAGGCGGCGACATGTCTAAGGGGCTCTTCTTTGTCTTTAACGATCTGACCTCGAAGACCGACACCTATCCCGGCGGGCGCTTTCTGGATACCGATCCGGTGGTCAACGGAACCGTCGTGCTCGATTTCAACCGCGCCTACAATCCGCCATGCGCGGTAACGCCCTACGCCACGTGTCCGCTAGCCCCAAAAGAAAATCGCCTCGCCGCGGCCATCCCCGCAGGAGAAAAATACGACCGCGCTCACGGCCACCACTAAGGCGACCAGTTTGGCGCAGCTTGGACTGAAATCGCCTTACTCAGTTTTGGGTGACGACGGTGGGAGTTTAACGTTCCACGTTTTCGGATCATCAAGATCAGCGCCCCGCCATTTGCGCGTACCCACCTTTCGCCAAATGCGGGCAATATGTGTTTCCCCAGCGTCACCTTCAATCACAAAACCGTGAAATTGCTTATGCCACCCCTCCGGACCTTCCCAGATATCTGGTGCAAAATGGGTCTCTGATGCAAGCCACTCTTCAATTTCCTCCAGAATATCGGCAACCTCATCCAACGAAAGGCGGGTTTTTACCAAATCCTCGACAACTGCGAAGAACTAGCTCCGGATATTTCTTAAGGGTTGACTCTAGCTTATTTGGCATGCTCATCATGCAAAGCGTTCAAGTATTCTGAGAAACCTTGACGCCTTTCTGACGATCCTTCTGGGTGGCTGAAAGCCTGCACTAACAGTCCTCGGGACTTACGGGGACTTCGGGTGGGAGACTGGCCCTCTGCCGTCCTCAGACGCTGGTAGCTGACTGCTGAGGTCAAACGCTTTTGTTTCGCCTTCACTTTTCTAGCTTATTGCCGGCCCTTTTCACCGTCAAGGTCAAACCAAGTGCTGAAATCTTGTCCCGCCAGCCGGCAGACAGACATACGTAAGACCTTCGCAATCAACTGTTTACGATATTATGCTCGGAGTTGCAGCCTGCGTAATACGCCCTACGCCACGTGCCCGCTAGCCCCAAAAGAAAACCGCCTGTCGGCCGCCATCCCTGCAGGAGAAAATTACGACCGAGCCCACGGGCATCACTAGGGAGCCTGCGGATGCCCGCAGTTGGCGCAAGATAAACGCGAGACGCCCGAAGTGTCAGGCAAGGGCTATGTTGCGACATCAGTCGTGCTCTTGCTTGATGCCGAGACTGGAAAAGTCTGGCGATACCAGTCCGAAACTACGCAACTCGATCCGGGGTTTGCTCCCCTACCGATCTGGGAACAGGCGGGGAGCGCAAAGAAGAGTAAGTGAGATTTGTCCGCGGCGGTTTCGGCTCGGATCACTCTCCACTTTTTCCTTGACCCCGGCCCGGCAAACCGTCATCATTGGTATATATCTTTTAGAGAATGTGATTTTGCAGCGTATAACTCGTTAAAAATCTAGATTTTACCCGTAACCCCAATGGGCTCTAGATTTTAGCAGGAAAATGTCCGTAACCTGATGATTCCGTTAGACCGGGGGGAGGGGGTATACCCCATCAAAACGGCGTTTTCCTGAATCGGCACAGCAAGCATCGGCGCCCGCCACGCCTGCGGCATAGGTCAATCGGCGAAGCGACCCGGCCATTCGAGTTAAAATGAAATAGGGGATGGCCCCGATTTCTACCTAGGCTGAAACCGTGATTGATTCCTTACTGCAGCGCAAAATTGAAAAACGTCCTGACCATGTCCGTCTGAGCGGACGCATTCTTTTTCTCACCGAAGATCCCGAACTGATCAAGCGTCAGCTTGCCGGCGAAGACTTGCCGTGGGACACGAAGAATCCCGCCAACAATCCCAAGCTGCGCGACGACATTTCGACCGACGAAATCACTCCCGCGCATTATTGCTTCTACTTTGACGAGACCCTCGGCGAAATCCCTTACCTGGGGCTGAAATGCGGCGGCGTGCTGCCGATCACCCGCGGAGACGTGAAGCGCGGCGGCTTCGTCTGCGCGGTCAGCGGCAAGCGCCGCGGAAAAGGCTCGAGCCGTGAGCAGTCGCCATACGCGGAGATGTGTGCGGGAATCCTCGTTGTGATCGCGGAAAACATCGAGCGCATCTACAAGCAGAATTGCCAGAATCTGGGACTGCTGACTTCGACGAACTTTTCGCTGATTGACCGGATTCGCGGCGGCGAAGAGATTGCCCTGAGCGAATTTACCGTGGGAGAAGACGAGATCACGCGGCAGGTCATCGAATACGGCGGGCTGTTCCCGTTCAATGTGGCCCGCATGCAGAAGAAGGTTTTTCTGCCGCCGATTGAAACCCACCAACGCCCCATGACGTTAGCCGAGAAGATCTTCGCGCGCCACATGATCAATGAAAAGGGAGAAATCGGAGTCGCGGCAGTCAAGCCCGGAGACACTGGTTTCGCCCGCGCCGACCTGCGATTCAGCCATGAGTACGTCACGCCCATGGCGGCGATTTTCTTCGAGCGGTATGTCGGCAAAGACGCCAAGGTCAACGATCCTTTCAGCATTCTCTTCTTCCGCGATCACCTGACATTTTTGGACGAAGTGATCTCGGAAGAGAAAAAGAAACTCGGCTTGCTCGATCTTGCCACGCAACTCAAGCTCAAACAGCAGGATTTCGCGGCGAAACAAGGTATCCGCCTGCATGGCGAATTGAAGGACCGCAAGGGGTCGGAAGGCATTTGTCACTCGATCGTGCTCGAAAGCTACGCGCTGCCCGGCCAGCTAAACATTGGCTCCGATTCGCACACGCCGCATGTGGGGGCGATTGGCTGCGTGGCTTTCGGCATCGGTACCACTGACGTTTTCAATAGCTGGATTACGAAAGATGTTCGGGTCAAGTTGCCGGAGTCAGTGAAGATCGTGATTCGCGGCAAGAAGCATCCGAACGTCACCGCGAAGGATTTCATTCTCAAGATTCTCAGCCTGGAATACGTTCGCAGCGGCACGGCACTGGCCAAAGTCATGGAGTACGCGGGCGAGGCGATTGAAGAACTGAGCGTCGATGAGCGCGCCACCATGACCAACATGGCGGCGGAAATCGGCGGGTTTACCGGGATTGTTGCGCCCGACCGGAAGGCTGTCGACTTTCTGGTGGAGCGCCGTGGTGTGGGTCGCAAGAAGGCCGAGGCCATGATCGAAGGGCTCTACAGCGATCCCGATGCGCAGTATGCTCACGTGATCGAACTCGATGCCGCCGAGATTACGCCGATGGTCGCCACACCTGGCGATCCGGGGAACGGCAAATACATCCGTGACTTGAACTCGCCGGTACCCGTCGAACTGGCCTACGGCGGCACCTGCACCGCGGGTAAGAACGAAGACATGGATATGTATGCGGCCGTCCTCGCCGATGCACTCAGGCACGGCAAGCGCGTTGCCGAGTCGGTGACGTTCTACATTCAGTTCGGATCGCAGGAGACGCGCGAGTATTGCCTGAGCAAGGGCTACCTAGATGTCTTCCAAAAAGCTGGAGCGCATGTGATCGAGCCCAGTTGCGGAGCGTGCATCAACGCCGGCCCGGGCGTTTCGACCCGGCCGGATCAAGTTGTGATCAGCGCGCAGAACCGCAACTTCCCCGGCCGCAGCGGTCCTGGGCAGATGTATCTGGCGAGCCCGCTAACCGTTGCGGCGAGCGCGGTGGCCGGGTATATCGTTGAGTACGAGCCGAGCGAAAAGGCGGAGTTGGTGGGCGCTTAGGAAGGAATCCTGTCAGAGCTTCTTGCCCCAACACGGCTGATTCTTTGAGAGGAAGGTAGATGGCTCGGATCCCTTGCCAACGACCTTGAACGATCCGAAGTCTTTGCACCAGTCCTCGTCCGGAACGTCAGGGTCGCTCTCGATCCACTCCTGCAGCTTTCGAATATCAGCGGCGCTAATTTCCCTCGTGCGCACTCTGTCTTCGAGTGTTCTCCTCTTCCACGCAGGAAGATTCGCCCAGTTCTCCGCTGCGTAGCCTGGCCGACGAAGATGCTTTCTTCCGGGAAGGGGCGCTTTTGAAGCGACGCTCGGACGCTTTCTTCAGTTTGGCTTTTGGCATGAAATCCCCGTTGGCACCCGTAGAACATGATTATACTTGATCGCACAATCGCCGCCCTGGGCGGATCAAGCCACACGAACTACCTCACGGGAGCTCTTTGCTTCGCGATTTCCGCAGCCGTCGCAAGCTCCACAGCGCGAAGTTTGTGGTCAACAAAGTAGTTCCGCCGCCGAGTGAGCAGCCTATCGGAACCAGCCACCAGCCCAACAATTCACGCTCATTGCCAGTATGGGGATAAAATCCGCCGACGTGCAATGAAAAATGCCCGGTATCGGGGCCCTCGTACCAAAGTCCGACTCCCTGCGGATGAATCGGTTTCATCAGGGCAGCCAACAGGAAACACACGCCGAAAGAGTAGCCGATCAGGCACACCATAAACACGGCGAATCCCACAACGCTGAGCGTGGACCAGTGGAAGACACTGCGCAGAATGGTCCACGGAGCGCGACTGCTCTCGGCCCGCGAAGTGAGGTTCTCGGAAACGTAGAGCGACGCAATGTGTTCAGGCGATCCCAGCGATTGCAGGGATGACTCTATAGCGGCGTCGGTGGGCCCGTCGCCCGACTCCACGCGCTCGATGATGTGCGCTCGAAGTTCGTTCAGAATGTCCGTGACTTCCGAATCGGGAAGGCTGCGCAGCCCGGCCCGAACGCGTCGTAAATAGGCATCGATCTTTACATCGGTAGTTGTCATCTAACGTTCCTCCTTGAGCAGCGGCCGGAGCAGGCCATCGAGTTTGGCGGAGAAGCGGGACCAGATTTGCGCCATGGCAACCGCCCGCCCGCGGCCAGCCGGGGTGAGCCGGTAATATTTCCGTGGATGTCCGAGTTCGGCTTCCACCCACTCGGCATCGAGCAATCCTTCCGCGCGCAAGCGGCTGAGCAAGGGATAGACAGTTCCCTCGGTGATCACAAGATCGGACTCCTTCTCCAGCACGCGCAGAAGCTCCAAACCATAAAGCCGTCCGCCCCATAGGCTGGCCAGGATCGCTAACTCCAGGCACCCCTTGCGGAGCTGGACCTCCCACTTGTCCACGGAATCGGAACTGCCGGGATGATTAGCGGCCATGCACCATACTATGTACTACATAGTATAGTGTTGTCAAGGGCAAAGATCGGGAACGGGCTCCGTTCGTTGCTGCCGTTCCAGTGTTACACGTATTAAGAGTTTCCCTTATCATGGGTCCATGAAGATCACGCTTTCGCTCGACGACAAGCTGGTGAAGAAAGTCCGCAAAATCGCGGTCGAGCGGAACACAACTCTAACCGGATTGGTCCGCGACTATCTGCAACAGCTCGCGGCGGAGAATGTGGCGTCCGGCCGGCGCGAGCGCGAAGCCTTGAAACGCAGCTTCAGCCAGTTCCAGTTCCATCTGGGAAAACGGACATGGAGACGGGAAGATTTGTATGCCCGGTCCTAATGGCCGCCGCTGGCGGCGCAAGTGGCTCAGTTTGACCTGCCCGAAGCTCCGTCTGCGGCCGAACGCATTTGACAGAGGGCATATCCTCAAAGCACTCGGAGAGCAGGCAAGCTAATGAGAGTAGCGGTCAGGTCGTTAATCTTCGTTTGGGCAACTGTGTCAGTGGTAAGTTTATTGGGGCTGATTTACGTGTTTCCTGGCTACTCCATAGACAATGCCTTTTCCGAGGCGTTGCGGAAGCACCCAAGTCCGCAAGCGTCCTTCTGGTTTCATTGGTGTACGACTTTCTTTTTGGTCGGCGTTTGCATGACAGCGTGGTTGTATCGTATCTATCGCAAGCAGTACGGCAAATTGTGTAAATCAAACTGAGCCACCACCGCGGCGCGGTATGCCTGTACGACGGCGTCCCTTCTTGCTAGAATCTGCGTTTTCTATTAAGTTTGGATATAGCGGGAGACAGAAAACCCTATGGCTTATGTGATTGCAGAACCGTGCATTGGAACCAAGGACACCGCGTGCGTCGACGCCTGCCCGGTGGATTGCATTCATCCCAAGAAAGACTCGGAGAAGTACGCGACCGAGGAGATGCTGTACATCGATCCGGTGGAGTGCATCGACTGTGGGGCCTGCGTGCCCGTGTGTCCGGTATCGGCGATTTTCGCTCTTGATGATCTGCCGGAAAAGTGGAAGGAGTATACCGAGCGCAACGCCAAGTATTTTGGGCGGTGAGCAGGCTGGCTCTTAGCCATTGGCCTTTCCCTCGTCTGGATCATGGGCGCACGTCCTGCTTGGGCGCGCGCCTTTTGTGTTTGAGGTCACAAAATGTGACCTCAAATGTCGCCTTGCCATTCAGAGGCACATGAACCAAAGCAATAGGACTGTCAATTCCAAGTTTTGAGGCGAGGCCAGGCCTCTGCCAGCGGTTTCTTGAGTCCGTGGCAGATCAAGATGGTGTAGTGTTCCCAGCCCATGGCATACGGATGCCCGATCTTTGGACCTTGCTCGACGTTCTGGCACCAGTACTGGGCGTCGTCGAGCTCCCAGTTGAGCATGATCAGGCTCTCCCCGGTGTATAGCCGGAATCCCCAGTAATAGTAATTCTGGTGGGTGCTGATCGATGCGGGCAATCCGTAACGCGGGCCGAAGAAGTCAATTGCCCCGGCCGAGCCGTAGTTTCCGGCCAGAATGGCAGTTTTGGCGCGTTCGTCGGCCGGCATTGCGTCATAGACCTCGGCGACCTTCGCGACCATCTCCGGCCATCCGAATTCGTCCGCGAAATGCTGGGGGAGAGTGCTCCTCATGTCCGTCTCGGTGCGGGAGACGCCAACGCCGAGCGCATTCATGTAGCGGGCGATCTGATTCGGTGGAAGAATGGGGAGAACGAGCGGGAAAACGATGACGCCCATGACCGCCAGCACGACGGGCAATGCGACTTTCACCCAGCGCAGCCGGGAATGGGCCTCGATGAACTTTTGCCAGAACACTCCGCCGGCGGCGAACAGCATGGGGTAAATCGGAGTGAGGTAATAATCCTTGCCGTGGAGAGCCATCATGATGGCGAGGAATCCGAGATAGGTCACGCCCAGGAAGCGGTAGCGCTTGCCTTCGGCGTGAAAGAGCAAGTAGCCAAGTCCCGCGATCCAGACCAGGGCGTTGAGGGGTAGCAACATCATGATTTGCTGTTTCAGAAATGACAGCGGCGGCAGTTCGATGTTCTTGTGAATCTTCTTGACGTTGCTCAGGTCGACCCAGGTCGGAAATCCGTGGGTGTATTGCCAAATCAGATTGGGCAGGCAGAGTAGCACAATGAGGCCCGCGGCGATCCAGAGCCATTTGCTGCGGAAGAAGCGGCGCTCAGAGGTGGCGAGCAAGCCCGCGAGCAAAGCGATCAGGAAAAACGCGGCGGAATGTTTATTCTCCAGCCCAAGCCCCAGCAGGACTCCTGTCCATACGAGCAACTCCTGCCGACCGCGGTTGATGGCAAGCAACAAAAAATAGATTGCACCCATCCAGAACAGTGCCTCGAATGGATTCATGGAAAAGCGTGACGCGTTGTTGAGGATGACCGGACATACAAGCACTGCCAGACACGCCAGCAGCACCGCGAACCGCTTGCCGCCGAGCTCTCGCGTGATCAAGCCCGTGATCAAGATTTGGCCGCCAATCGCAAGAGCCGGCAACAGGCGAATCGCGTGGAGGGAATCGCCCAGCAGTACGCGGCTGATGCGCATCACAAGGGGCGACATTGGCGCAAGATCTACGTATCCCCAGTCGAGGTGATGGGAGAGAGCCAGATAGTAGAGTTCGTCGCGGAAATATCCATAGCGACCGTTAGTTGCCATCTGCAGTGCAACGGCGACAACCGCGAGTAACCATGCGACTGCCATGTCGCTGGAAACCCACGACCCGTACCCCGACGCAACCACTGGCCGGCCGACAATGAGATCTGTGCGTCTTGGATTTGCCACGCCATTAGCTTAAATGAACAATTGATCCCCCGGCTCATTCCGGCCCTTGGCTGCTACAATCAGCCGTACTTGCCTAAGCGCCCATGCCGCTGAAGGAATCGGAGGCCATTATCTTGCGAAGCTATCCCCTGCGCGAGGCAGACTTGCTGGTTACCCTGTTTACCCGCGCGGAAGGCAAGGTCCACGGAGTAGCGCGCTCGGCCAAGAAGTCCAAGCGACGGTTTGGCGGGGCACTCGAGCCTCTGACCTGGGTGCGGGCCTATTACGACGACCGCGAAGGCCGTGAATTGGCGCGGCTGGACAGCTGCGAAGTGTTGGAATCTCCGCTGGCCTTTGAGGTGAGTTATCCGCGGGCGGTTGCGCTCGGCCATGTGGCGGAATTGCTGGACGAACTGCTTCCCGACCGTGAGGCTAATGACGCAGTGTTCCGGTTGGCGCTCTCGGTGCTGGCGGCGTTGCGTGGGTCCGATGTGTGGATGCCGGTCACTTATTTTGAGCTGTGGATGACCCGGCTGATGGGCTACTTGCCGGATTTGTCCGAGTGTCTGGCTTGCGGGCGAACGCTGAATGGAAGCCGCGCCTACTTCCACGCATTGGCGGATGGGCTGATGTGCCCGGAAGACAAACGGCTGGCATCGTCGGAAATTTCCGCCGAATCGCGCATGCTGGCGGCGCAGATGTTTCGTAATCCGGTAGAAGGTCTTATGGGGACACCGTGGCCCAAGGCGCAGGGCGCCGACCTGCGGAAGTTCCTGATCCAAACCCTGCAGCGGCACATTGAGAAGAAGTTGGTGACGGCAGGGATGCTGGAGAAGGTCGGGGTTTAGCGCTCGCTCCAAATGCCGGGCCGGTTCGTGCTATAACTCAGGCCACGAGGCTCAAATCATGACCGAAAAATGGGGAAGGCGGTTGTTCACGGCGGGCGCGGTGGTGCTGGTGCTGCTTGGGTTGGTGCACTCACTGTCGCTGTTCGAAAAACCAGTCCCCGCGAATGATACCGAGAAGCAGTTGATGGACCTGATGTCGAACTACAAGTTCAATCTCATGGGGTCCGTCCGCAGCATGGACAACCTGCTGCGCGGGTTCAGCATTTCGTTCATGCTGGGGATGATCGGCCTGGGAGTGCTCGATCTGGTGCTCATCCGCGAGCGCGCGGGACTGCTGAAGCGAGTGGCGCTGGTCAATACCCTCTGGCTGGTCGCGATGACCGCCGTCTCGCTGCGCTATTTCTTCGCCGCGCCTTCATCGTTCCTGGTGGCTGGGCTGGTTATCTTTGCGCTGGCTTGGCTGAAACTGCCGAGCGACCGCCCATAGCTGACGGCTGACATCTCCTTCCATTACAATCGTGGATTGATCTGCTCGCTTCTGAACAAGCCTGTGAATCCAGCCAATTCCAATTCGCTGACGTTTCAGGAACTCATCCTCCGCCTGCAGACTTTCTGGGCGGAACGGGGATGCGTGTTGCAGCAGCCGTATGACGTCGAAGTGGGCGCGGGAACCATGGCTCCGGAGACTTTCTTGCGCGTTCTGGGCCCGCAGCCTTACAAAGTCGCCTATGTGCAGCCTTCGCGGCGGCCGGCGGACGGCCGATACGGAGAGAATCCGAATCGGCTGTACAAGCACATGCAGTTGCAGGTCATCCTGAAGCCTCCGCCGGAAACTGTGCAGGAACTGTATCTCGAATCGCTCACCGCGATCGGAATTGACCTGCGCCAGCACGACATCAAGTTTGAGGAAGACAACTGGGAATCGCCCACGCTTGGCGCCTGGGGAATTGGCTGGCAGGTCATGCTCGATGGCCTGGAGATTACGCAGTTTACTTACTTCCAGCAGTGTGGCGGCGTGGATCTGGATCCGATTTCAGCGGAACTGACCTATGGCCTGGAGCGGATCGCGGCGTTCCTGCAGGATGTCGATTCGATCTATGACATCGTGTGGGCGCGCGATCCGGAGACAGGACGCGTCGTGACGTATGGAGATGTTCGGCTGGCGGATGAGGTCCAGTTCTCGGTGTACAACTTCGAAGCGGCCGACGTGGAGAAAGCGTGGAAGCACTTCGAGCAGTGCGAAGCCGAATGCAAGGCGCTGCTGGAGGAATACGCCAGGCTGGCGAAGGATGATGAAAATCCGCGGCAAAAGAAATCGCGCTTCCCGGTGCTGGCCGCTTACGATCTTTGCCTCAAGTGCTCGCACCTTTTTAATATTCTTGATGCGCGAGGTGCGATCTCGGTGACCGAACGCGTAGGCGTGATTGCGCGGGTGCGGGCGCTGGCGGTGGGGATCGCGAAGGCGTATGTCGATCAGCAACGGGGCGAACCGGATGCCGCGAAAGAAGAAGAACCTGCGGACAAGCGGCGACCGGCGAAGACGCAAACCGAGGCGGTAGTGTCGTAAACAGCAGTCCATCGAAGGCTCCGGGAGAAGCTTAGGACTTAGTGGCTGTTCCGGGAGTTTTCCCATGTGCCATGGCCTGTCGGGTTAGAACTCCCTGATGCGAGCATGGTTGGGTGCAGTGATTCGGGGTCCTTCGACTCCGCAAGGCGATTCGCCGGCGAATCACCCTGCTGCGCTACGGATGACGAGTTCGTTTCTGAGACTCTGAATTCCAGGGAAATTGCTGCCTTGTGACGGCGCTCACATTCGGCTTTCGTCATACCTGAGAAGATAAGTGATTGTCCAATGCCTGACTTTCTGCTTGAAATCGGTTGCGAGGAAATCCCCGACCGGATGATCGATGCGGCATCGCTCGATTTGCGTGAGCGAGTCGACAAGTTGCTGCAGCGCGAACGCCTGGGAGCAAACGGACAGGTGAGCTATCTGGACACTCCGCGCCGTCTGGCAGTTCTTGCGGCAGGCATTCCCGCCGCGCAGCCGGACATCACCGAGCAACTCACGGGACCATCGGCTGCGGTCGCTTTCAAAGACGGTCAGCCTACGCCGGCGGCTCACGCGTTCGCCAAGAAAGCCGGAGTCGACGTATCCCGGCTGGAAAAAGTCACGACGCCGAAAGGCGAGTATCTTGCAGCGAAGGTCACCAGGAAAGGCCGCTCCGCCGCGGAAGTCCTGGCCGAACTGCTGCCCAAGGAAATCAACTCGATCTACTGGCCGAAGAACATGTATTGGCGCAAACGCGGCGAGTTGTTTGTGCGTCCGGTGCGTTGGCTGCTGGCGATGCTGGACGGCGATATCATTCCGCTTGAGTTCGACGGAGTCCGGGCTTCCAATCAGTCGCGCGGGCATCGAATCCTGTCGAACCGTTCCGTAACCATTCCGCGGGCCGGAGAAGACTATGTCGCAGCGTTACAGGGGGCGAAGGTCCTGGCCCGGCAAGCGCGTGAGCAACAGATTCGCAAAGCGCTTGATTCCGCCACGCGCACTATCCCCGGCGCGCGCTGGCGTGAGGACAAATCTCTTTTGGATACGGTCGTGAATCTGACCGAATGGCCTTCGGTGATTCTGGGGAATTTCGATCCCGAATTCCTGGAGTTGCCGGAGGAAGTTCTGGTCACCGTCATGCGCGATCACCAGAAATATTCCGCCATCGAGGATGCAAACGGCAAGCTGCTGCCACACTTTCTCGCGGTGCTGAATACCGATGGCGATCCGCAGGGAACCATACGCCACGGTCACGAACGCGTGCTCCGCGCTCGCTTCAACGACGCGCGCTTCTTCTGGCAAACTGACCAGAAACATCCCTTGCGCGAACGCACCGGCTGGCTCAAGAACGTCACCTTCCAGAAAGATCTGGGCAGCTACTACGAGAAAACGCTGCGAGTGCAGCGGCTGTGCAGCTGGCTGTGCGAGATCGTGCGCCAGGGTGGAGTGGCGGTTCGTCCGGGAGTGGTTCACAAAGCGGCTTACCTTGCCAAGACCGATCTGACCACCGAACTGGTGAAGGAATTTACCGAACTGCAGGGCATCGTCGGCGGGCTCTATGCCCGAGTGCAGCAACTCGACGGCGACCTGCCCGACGCGACCCGGCAGGTGATCGCTCAGACCATCTACGATCAATACAAACCGGAATCGATGGAAGATTCGGTGCCGCGCTCGGTCGAGGGCGCGGTGCTGGCGATTGCGGACAAAGCGGATACCATTGCGGGAATGTTTGCGCTGGGCTTGCAGCCGACGGGATCGAAGAATCCGTTCGCCTTGCGGCGGCAGGCGAATGGGATCGTGAAGATAGTCGCCGAACACAAGCTGCCGATCAGCCTGAGCCGATTGTTCGCGGACGCGCGTGAAGCCTATCGGGGTTCGACGGCGGAACGAAAGTTCTCTGCTGGGTCTGATTATGCCGGCAGCCTGAGGGAGTTCTTCCGGGAGCGCCTGGAGTTCTACCTGCGGGACGCGCTTGGATTCAAGTACGACGTGGTGAATGCCGTGCTGGCGGACTGTGTTGATGTCGTGGATGCGGTTGCGAGAGCCCGAGCGGTTGCAAGCGTTCTTGACATGCCGGAGTTTCTTGCCATTGCTGCTGCCTGCAAACGCATGCGCAATATTCTCAGGCAGGCCGAGGCCAAGGGTATCCAGCCCGCGGCGAAATTCGAATACCTGCCGGAATCGTCGCACGAGGAAAAGAACCTGGCCGCCTACGGAGAGATCAACGCGCCGCGGATTGAGACCCACCGGCAAAAGAAAGAATACGGAGACGCGTTGCTCCTGCTTTCGACCGCAAGGGAACAGGTCGATGCATTCTTCGACAAAGTTATGGTCATGGTCGACGATGAGCGGGTGCGCGCGAATCGCCTGGCATTGTTGCAAACATTGCTGAAAGAATTTTCCACGATTGCCGATTTCTCCGAGATCGTGACCGAAGGCAAGAGTTCATGAGTCTGTGAAGCTTTATTGTTGTCATCCCGAGCGAAGCGAGGGATCTGCAGTTGAGCAGCGAGCGGCGCTATTAGTTGTACATCATGGCGAGCAGGTCGCTCAACCTGTACACGGGTGTGACTGACAATGTTTACCGTCGGGCGCTGGAGCATAAAAGCGGAAGCATCGGAGGCTTCACGAAGCGGTACAACATCACGCGAACTGGTGTACTACGAGAATTTCAAGTACGCGAATAACGCGATTACCAGTGAGAAGCAGGTCAAGGCTTGGACGTGGGCAAAGCGAATTGCATTGATTAAGAGCGTGAACCCCACATGGCAGGACTTAGCCGAAGGTTGGGGCGAGAAAACCGAAACTGCAGATCCCTCGCTTTGCTCGGGATGACAATGAATTTGAAGAAGAGCAAACCGCGCAGCCTGCTGTCACGGTACGCGGCGGTAGTGCGAAATTCTAAGCAAAAGGACTAATCATCATGGCGACTCCCACTCTTACCGAAACTGAAATCGAAACCCCACAGAAACCAGGCGTCAAGTATGTGTACTTCTTCGGCGGCGGCAAAGCGGATGGCAACGGCAAAATGAAAGACGAACTGGGCGGCAAAGGCGCCGGCCTGGCCGAAATGACCAACGCGGGCCTGCCGGTCCCTCCCGGCTTCACGATTCAGACCGAGGCCTGCCGCGAATACATGCGCCAGAACCAGGTCTCTGGCGAGGTCGATCGCCAGACGGAAGCCGCCCTGAAAAAGCTCGAAGACCTGCAGGGCCAGAAACTCGGCCAGGGCGAGAACCCGCTGCTGGTCAGCGTTCGCTCCGGCGCGAAGTTTTCCATGCCGGGAATGATGGACACGATCCTGAACCTCGGCCTCAACGATCAGAGTGTCGAATCGCTGGCCAAGCGGAGCAACAATCCCCGCTTCGCTTACGACTCCTACCGCCGCCTGATCCAGATGTTCGGCAACGTCGTGCTGGAGATCCCGAAGTCGGAGTTTGAGGAAGTTTTTGACGCGAAAAAGAAACAGAAGAAAGCCAAACTCGACACCGATCTCGATGCCAAGGCGTTGAAAGAGGTCATCGAGGAATACAAGAAGGTCGTGAAGAAGTACGCCAAGCGTGACTTCCCGCAAGACGCGCACGAACAGTTGGTCATGTCGCGGGATGCGGTGTTCCGCTCCTGGAACAACGACCGTGCCAAGCACTATCGCCGCATCAACAGTATTTCCGACGATCTTGGCACCGCGGTGAACGTGCAGGCCATGGTTTTCGGCAACCTGGGCGAGACCAGCGGCACTGGCGTCGGCTTCACCCGCAATCCCGCCACCGGCAGCAAAGAATTCTACGGCGAGTTTCTGCTGAACGCGCAGGGCGAGGACGTGGTCTCCGGCGTCCGCACCCCGGTGCACATTCTGGAACTCGAGAAGATCATGCCGGCGGTTTACAACCAGCTCCGCGAAATTACCACGCGCCTGGAAAAGCATTACAAGGACATGCAGGATTTCGAGTTCACCATTCAGGATGGCAAGCTCTACATGCTGCAGACGCGCAACGGCAAGCGCACCGGTTTGGCCGCGGTACGTGTCGCCATCCAGATGGTGGAAGAAGGGCTGATAACCAAGGAAGAAGCGATTTTCCGGGTCGAGCCGAATCAGTTGTACGATTTCCTGGTTCCGCGGCTGGATGAGAAGAGTACGAAAGTAGAAGTGCTGGCAACCGGTTTGCCGGCATCGCCTGGAGCTGCGGTGGGGCAGATCGTGTTTACCGCCGATGAGGTTGTGGAACGCAAGAGGGAGGCCGACGACGAGAACCAAAGGAACGAAGAGGCGATCAAACGCGGAAGTCGCGCGAAGACGAATACCAGTTTCATTCTGGTGCGTGGGGAAACCACACCCGAAGACATTCACGGCATGGAAGTGGCGGCTGGCATCCTCACCTCACGCGGAGGGATGACCAGCCATGCGGCCGTGGTCACGCGCGGCATGGGTAAGTGCTGCGTGGCGGGAGCCGGTGACATCGAGATAGTTGAGAAAGTACGCGAAATGCGGGTCAAAGGTCAGGTATTCAAGGATGGCGACTGGATTTCGCTCGATGGAACGACTGGCAGGGTGATCAAGGGCAAGCTGAGCACCATCCCGCCGAAGGCAGACGATCCTGAACTGCTGAAACTGATGGGTTGGGCGGAGCCGTTCCGCAAGCTGCGCGTGCGGGCCAATGCGGACATTCCACGCGACGCAATTCAAGCCCGCGCCTTTGGCGCTGAGGGAATCGGCCTGTGCCGCACCGAGCACATGTTCTTTGCCGAGGATCGCATCCCGCATATGCGCGCCATGATCATGGCGCGTACCGAAAAAGAGCGCCGGGCCGCGCTCAAGAAACTGCTGCCGATGCAGCGCTCGGATTTTATTGGTGTATTCCGGGCCATGGACGGCTTCCCCGTCACCATACGGACGCTTGATCCACCGCTTCACGAATTCCTACCACGGCGCGAAGATCTGATGGTTGAGATCGCCGTGCTGGAAGCCACCAAGCCGAAGTCGCCGAAGCTGAAAGGGCTGAGAACGGTCCTGCGCCGCGTGGAGGAGTTGCACGAGTTCAACCCCATGCTCGGTCATCGCGGATGCCGCCTGGGGATCACCTATCCTGAGATCACTGAAATGCAGGTGCGCGCCATTTTCGAAGCCGCGGTTGCGGTTGCGAAAGAAGGCGTGAGAGTGCATCCCGAAGTCATGATTCCACTGACTGCCACGTTAAAAGAGATGGCCAATCAGGCCGCGATCGTTCGCCGGGTGGCCGAGGAAGTGTTCAAAGAGAAAGAGCGAAAAGTCGACTACCTGGTCGGCACCATGATCGAGTTGCCGCGCGCCGCGCTGGTAGCCGACGAGATCGCCAAAGAGGCGCAGTTCTTCTCCTTTGGCACCAACGATCTCACGCAGACCACGTTCGGCTTCTCGCGCGACGACGTAAACAAAGTCCTGCCCACTTACATTGCGGAAGGCATTCTAAAGCAGGATCCGTTCGCGGTGCTCGATCGCGAAGGCGTCGGGCAACTGATCCGCATGGCCACCGAGCGCGGGCGCAGGACGCGTCCGGACTTGAAAGTTGGGATCTGCGGAGAACACGGCGGCGAGCCTTCGTCGGTCGAGTTCTGTCACCAGGTAGGGTTGAACTATGTATCCTGCTCGCCGTTCCGTGTGCTCACAGCTCGCTTGGCGGCGGCGCAGGCAGCCGCCAGCGAAAAACTCAAGGTCGAGGGCGGGAGAACAAAATAGGACGTTTGGAAGAATCTAAATTGAGTTGCCAAATGTAGGTGCAGGCGTCCCCGTGCGGGGCCGAGTTCTGACCCGCGGTTTCGCTCTATTGCACCCTCTGGAGCCGCGTGATCAGTTTCTGGGCCAGATTTTCTTCCAACTCCGACCACAGCAGCCGTCCCGTAGCACCTGAGTTTTTCTCCGCGTTCGTGGCGAAGTCCACCAACTTCTGCACATTGGCCCGGATGTGATCTTCTGCATTGCCCATCAACGGGACATCTTCATTGAGGAACGTTGAATCCAGTCCGAAATCCACCTCAATGTGCCCGTCCTGCTGACAAGCACCTCCGTCAAACTCGGTCCCGTGCACAATGACCTTCACCGGCGCTGGTTGCAGAGCCCAATTGCTTTGATCACTCGATATCACCCAGAGATCCCAGGCAGCTTCGAAAACGTAGGCGTAGTCTTCGTGCAACAGGTCGGAAGCAAAGAGCACCGCTGCTTCGGGCGTAATTCCGGGATTGAATCGCTGTTCCAGGATCGTGGGTTCATCCCATGACACGGGATGCAGCGAGACGTAGCGTATGCCGGGCTGCTCGGCTGAAAACGGAAACGCCCGCAACACACTCAAGGCGCGAGGCAGCATGTCCTCCGCGTCGAAGTCAGGGAACCACAGGCTGAGATAAAGCGAATCTGCCATAAGCCCTCGGTCGGGTGCAGGGCATTTCAATTCTAGAGTAGTTCGCGGCTCGACGTGGAACATGACCGCAACTCACTTGCGGTACACCACGCCGCCTTTCATTACAAAACTTACGTTCTTTAAGACGCTGATATCCTGCAGCGGATCACCGGGCACGGCCACAATGTCAGCCAGGTAGCCGGATTTCACTGCGCCGATTTGGCCTTCCCAGCCCAACAGCTTCGCTCCGTTCAGCAAATCCGCTTGCAATGCGACAAGAGGACTCATGCCAAATTTCACCATCAGTTCGAGCTCCCGCGCTTGCGTGCCATGCGGAAACGGTCCGACATCGGAGCCGACCGCCATCGGAACCCCCGCCGCCAGTTGTTTGCGGAACTCCTGGGCGCGCAGATCGAGCATTGCGTGTTCACGCGCCGCCTGCGCCGGAGAAGAAGCGTGGTCGCCGAAGTATTCAAAGATGGTGAACGTCGGCACGGCAAATATGCCCTTCTCCTTCATCAGCCGCATGGTCTCATCGCCCAACTGGTTGGCATGGTCAATCGAAACTACGCCGGCCTGGGCCGCGTACAACGTGCCGGGTTCTCCGGTGGCATGGACCGCTACTCGTTTGCCGACTCTGGCCGCTTCTTGTACCGCCGCGCTAAGTTCTGCCACCGAATATTGGTACGGGGTAACGATCCGCCCGTCGCGAATGACATCCGCGCCAGTTTCGTAGATCTTGATGAAATCCGCGCCTTCCTTGATTTGTTGGCGAATCACCGTGATCAGATCGGCGGCATTGTTGGCATACGTCGCATTCGGCAATACGTGTTGTTCCGGGTTATACCCGATCGCATCCTCGTGCCCGCCCAAAATATTCACTGCATTTCCGCTGATGCGCAGCCGCGGTCCCGGAATCAAACCTCGGTCGATTGCATTGCGCACTGCCGTATCGGCCGAGCCTGCGCCCTCTGTCCCCATATCGCGCTCGGCAGTAAAGCCGGCCATCAGGTCGGCGCGCGCTGCCAGGAGCGCAGAAATGGTCCGCTCCGGCACCGACTCCTGGATGGTTTGCAAATCCTCGGCGCCGGGATGCAGAAACAGGTGAACGTGCGCGTCGATCAGCCCGGGCATCAGCGTCTGATCGCCAAGGTCAATGACCTCGGCTCCGGCTGGATGATTGACCGTTGATCCTACTGCGACAATCCGCTCGCCTTCCACCAGAATCTCACGCGGCTTCGTAACCCGGCCGCTCTCAATGTCCAGCAGTCTTGCCGCGCGCAGCACGATTGGCTTCGCGGTCGTTTGCGACTGGGCCCATCCGGCAATGAAACAGAGGCAGACGAACAACAGCACAACAATCGAAGTTGCAAAGCAATGGTTTCTTTTCATAACGCACGCGATGGTACCACTTTCGGCAGATGGTTTTCACTTAGGCATGTCTTCCCGGGAACTCCAATCTGATCCGATACAATCCATATCAGGCATTCTGCCGGTTGAACTCACCTGGGGTGCGGTGAAATCCACAAGGACGGACTCGGATTGGCTCCATTAACCCGACGAAAATTTCTTCAGGTCACTGCCGGAGCGGCTGGTGCGGGCGTTCTGGCAGTTGGCGCAGACGCCTCGGTTCTGGAGCCGAACCATCCTCGCCTGGTGCGCCTGGACATTCCGCTGGCG
Organism: Terriglobia bacterium; assembly: GCA_963758285.1. Lineage (GTDB taxonomy): Bacteria > Acidobacteriota > Terriglobia > Terriglobales > Acidobacteriaceae > DASVWZ01. The sequence goes on from CAVWUT010000009.1 coordinate 277,702, forward strand.
CGGCTTCCAGAGGCCTTCGACGGATTCACCATTGCCCATCTCAGCGACTTTCATTACGACCCTCACCTGTCCATCATTCCCATTCGGGCCGCAATCGAGATGGTCAATCAGCTGAATCCTGACCTGATCGTTCTGACTGGCGATTTTGTTACCGTGCCGATGATCGCCAATCATTTCAATGGCAAACGTCGCGCCGCGCTCGATGCCGAGCCGTGTGCGCATCTCCTGAGCCAATTGCGAGCCCGAGTCGGCAGATTCAGCGTGCTGGGCAATCACGATGTAGGTGCGAATCGTCGCCTTATTACGGAGATCCTGAATTCTTGTGAGCTTCCCGTCTTGCACAACCGCTCTATCCCTTTGGAACGGTCGGGTGACCGAATCTGGCTTTCCGGCCTGGATGACTATCTGGACGGTGACCCTGACATTGAACTGGCGCTACAGGGTACGCCGGCAAACGAGGTGGTGGTGATGCTCATCCATGAGCCGGATGCCGCCGACGACGTGAACCAATATCCGGTGGATTTACAGCTTTCCGGACACTCGCACGGCGGCCAGATCTGGATTCCCGGCTTTGGGGCGCCTTGGCTGCCGCCGCTCGCCCGCAAGTATCCTCGTGGACTGCGGCAAGTTGGCCGTTTGACGCTCTACACCAACCTCGGACTCGGCACGATTCGCCTGCCGATCCGCTTGAATTGCCCGCCCGAAGTGACGCTCATTACGTTGCGTGCGGCCAGGTTGTGAGCGCCCCGAAGATTCAAAACTCGAGCCCCCCAGTCCGCACTCGGCTGATCTTGCCTTCCACGGCCAGCGCTCCTCGAAACTCCTCCGGCAACTCCAGCCGCCACATCGTCCATCGCTCCGACTCGGCAGGCTTTCCAAACACTTCCAGCCGCAGCTGCAACTTCTCGAAATCCGGAATGATCGCGAATCCGTCCAGCGGAATCGACAGACCTCCGCCGTGCGCTTTCACATAGGCTTCTTTTGCCGTCCAGCACGCCAGAAAGCTGGGGATCCTCATCGGCTCTGGTTGCGATCGCACCCACTCCGCTTCTTTCTTTGAAAAGAAACGGTCCGCCAGCTGAAGAGCCTCCACGTTCCGGCGAGTAGACTCCACGTCAATCCCGATGGGGCCGACTCGCGTCATTCCAATCGCCGCCAAGCTTTCTGTGTGAGACAGATTGAAGTGAATCCCGCGGTCTCCATCCAGTTCCGGCTTCCCGTGCGAAGTCAGGCGAAACCGCATCGCGCGCGGATCACTGCCCAGGTATTTGCCCAACACGATCCTGAGAAAGGCTCTGCTGATCACAAACTGCTTGCGGGCTGAAGGCACAAGAAATCGTGCCGCTCGCTGCTGTTCCTCCGAGTCAAGAAGAGCCGACAGCGGCTTCATGACGCTGTCCTGCAGATCAAGCTTCGCCAGCCAGACATGAGCTTCGCGCGGCGGCAGCTGCCCGTCGGGCTGAGCAAGCGTTGGATGAAGGTTAGAGTCAGCTCCCATGGTTCCTTTGCATGAATTGGACGCCAGCATAGCAGATCGCTCGCCGGGGTTCCGCAATCCCCTCCTTCAGCGTCCCGAACCCACCGTGGAATATACTTAACCTTCGCAGAACGAGGGCATTCGATCATCAACCCGCAAACCCAACCCATCCTGGTGACCGGCGGCGCCGGCTTCATCGGATCCAATTTCATCCTGCGGTGGATAGAGCAGGAACAATCTCCGGTGGTCAATCTCGACAAGCTCACTTACGCCGGAAACCCGGGCAATCTGCGATCGGTATCCGGCGGTCCGAATTACCGCTTTGTGCATGGCGATATCGTTGACCGGAAGCTGATATTCGATCTTCTGCCGAAACACCAGCCGCGCGCCATTGTGCACTTCGCGGCCGAGAGTCATGTGGATCGTTCCATTCACGGCCCCGACGATTTTGTGCGCACCAATGTTAACGGCACGTTCTCGCTGCTCGAGGAAGCTCGGGCTTACTGGGTAAACCTGCCGCCCGACGCGAAGGCAGCATTTCGCTTTCTGCACGTGTCCACCGACGAAGTCTACGGCTCGCTCGCGCCCCAGGATCCGCCTTTTTCCGAGACCACCGCGTATGCTCCGAACAGCCCGTATGCGGCTTCCAAGGCGGCTTCTGACCACCTGGTTCGCGCCTGCCACCACACGTTTGGTCTGCCCGTTCTGACCACCAATTGCTCGAACAACTACGGCCCGTATCAGTTCCCGGAGAAGCTGATTCCACTTGCTATTCTTCATGCGATTCAAGGCAAACCCATCCCGGTATACGGAGACGGTCAGAATGTGCGCGATTGGCTTTATGTCGAAGACCACTGCGATGCGATTCGCACCGTGCTTGCCCGAGGCAGAATTGGGGAAACCTACAACGTCGGCGGACACAACGAAAAGTACAACATCGACATTGTAAAAACGATCTGCGTCATACTCGACGAACTTCGTCCTAACGATCCTGTCGTGCCGCATAAAAAGTTGATCACATTCGTTCAGGATCGTCCGGGACATGACCGGCGCTACGCGATCAATTCCGCAAAAATCGAGGCTGAACTGGGATGGCGGCCGCGCCAGACGTTTGAAAGCGGCATCCGCAAGACCATCGAATGGTATCTGGCGCACGATGCGTGGATTCAGGAAGTGACCAGCGGAAGCTATCGGCAATGGATCGCGACCCAGTATGCTTTGTAACTCGCGTGTGGCTTCAGAGTCTGCGCCATAAGCAGCCCATTCCTTTAACTTGCAGGGCAGAGGAGCAAAAAGAGCAGAGGAGGCGAAGCCATGACCGTATCTGTTTTTGTCGGCGCCAGCGTCGACGGGTTCATCGCGCGGCCGAACGGCGATCTCGACTTTCTGCCACCCGGAGGCGGCGAGCCCCACGGCTACAACGAGTTCATTGCAACCGTTGATGCAATTGTGATAGGCCGTAAGACCTTCGAGACGGTTCTGACCTTTCCGGCTTGGCCATATGGTGACAAACGCGTCGTGGTGCTAAGTAGTCGGCCCGTCGACTTGTCTGGAGTGCGTGGAGGAGTTGTAGAACAGATGGCCGGGCCTCCGGCGGAGATCGTTTCGAAACTGGCTGCTAGTGGTGTGCGCCACGTCTACGTCGACGGAGGGATCACGATTCAACGATTCCTGCGTGCAGGCCTCATTCAACGCCTCATTATTACTCGAGTGCCTGTGCTCATTGGAGATGGAATCCCTCTGTTCGGCGCGCTGCCGCGCGATGTGCAGCTTCGTCACATAGCAACTCAGCCATACCCAAGCGGCTTGGTCAAAACCGAGTACCATGTTGCCGCCTGACAATCCAGGCGCCATGTTTTCGTTTCACGGAGCGCGTGAGATCCGAGGATCGCAGCGTGGAATGTTTTTAGGTTTGTCCGAAACGGGCGATCCTGTAAGATTTGAAGTTTTATACGTAAAGGTCTGCGCCGCACGCACTCAGCGAACCGAGCCAAAGAGAAATTATGCCAATACACACCGCACCCAAGTCCCGCTACAAAGGCATCATTCTGGCGGGAGGTTCCGGCACCCGGCTGTATCCCGTCACTCATGCGGTTTGCAAAAGTCTGCTGCCCATCTTCGACAAACCCATGATCTATTACCCGCTGTCCACGCTGATGCTGGCGGGCATACGTGACGTTCTGATCATCTCGACCCCTGAAGATTTACCCAGATTTAAGACCTTTCTCGGCGACGGATCGCGCTACGGCGTGAAGTTTGACTACATCGTGCAACCCCGTCCCGAAGGAATTGCCCAGGCATTTCTGGTAGGCGAAAAGTTCATCGGCCGGTCCAGTTGCGCCCTGGTTTTGGGAGACAACATCTTCTACGGTCACGACCTGGTGAAGTGTCTGAACGAAGCCCGAGGCAGCCGCCAGGGTGCAAGAATCTTCGCCTATCCCGTGCAGGACCCGGAACGCTATGGCGTGGTCGAATTCGATTCCAAGGGCCGGGCTTTGAGTCTGGAGGAAAAGCCCAAAGTCCCCAAGTCACGCTACGCCGTGACCGGGCTTTACTTCTACGACAACCAGGTCATCGAGATCGCAAGGTCGCTCAAGCCTTCCGCGCGCGGTGAACTGGAAATCACTGATGTGAATAAAGAGTACATGCGACGCGGTCAACTCGATGTGGTCGTGATGGGCCGCGGTATGGCCTGGCTGGATACCGGCACACATGAGGCCATGCTGGAAGCTTCGCTGTTCATTCAGACCATCGAAACCCGCCAGGGATTGATGGTGGCCTGCCCGGAAGAGATTGCCTTTCGCTACGGATACATCACCGCTGCCCAGCTTGAGTCGGCTGCATCCCAGATGAAAAACAACCGTTACGGCAGCTACCTGCTACAGTTGCTCAAGGAGAAAGTTTTTTAGGGAGCGGCTTGCCACAACATGGGCAGGGAGGCATCGCGAGAATCCGATGTGCTCCCCGTGAACCTTAGTCAGTGGCGATCTGCCAGCCCTTGTCGGTCTTGGCCAGCGCCAAGCTCACCTCGGTCGGCGGTTCGTGATAAAACGCGGCGCCGTGTTTCTGGATCAGCAACCCGCGATCATAGGTGCTGAAGCTCTTGACCATGGGACCTGCCGCGTCGAACAGTTCGCCCAGGGCGTTTGTCTCCCAGGTCCAGATGATGTTCACTCGCGCGTACGAGGGACCCTGCATCTTGACTTCGGATACTCGGATCAGCTTCCGCTCGGCCAGGGGGACCACGTAAAGTTCCTCGCCATCGCTCTCTTTCTTTGTTGTAACTCCTTGGATCTGCTTCAGCAGATCCTCCCCTTTCGGCGTGAGCGCGACCGGAATGGTCATGCCATAGGTTCCCGTTGGTTTCCCCAACTTAATTAAGCCGGCTTTTTCCAGTAGCTTGTAATGCGGATCGGAACTGCTGTCATTCACCGAGGATTTCACCGGCCCGGTGTGAAATTTCACGATCGCCGGCCCCTGGTTCTTCAGCACGGCCGTTGCGATGCGGGTTGCTTCTTCCGCCGAGAGCACTTTCCGGCTTTGCACCACGTAGTAACCGGCAAAGCCGACGACCGCAATGATGAAAGCGACAATCAGCAATAGAGGCAGGACTGAAGATTCCCTTTTTTCCAGTTCCATTTCCTGTTCAAACATGGCCGCTCCTCCTCTGAAACCTTTCCGGTAATCGTCCCCAATTGTGCCACGATTCGCCGGATCACTGCACGCCCCATTCTCTGAGAAAGGGTTCATAGCCGGATGTGACCGCCCTCACATGCCGATGTTTCCATGTCACTAGCGTTCTTGTCACCACGCCCCGACCGCTCTCCAGAAGTTGCAAAGGTTTTCCATCCGGCAGCCCGAACGATGCCCGACGTATCCTGTAAAGCATTATTTATAAATGAGTTAAATCGACACGGCACGTGGTAGCGCGATTGCCGGTTCCACAGTGTTCTAAAGCGTTCCGCTCCCGGGAAAACATGCTACTTCGCAACCTGGCCATTCTGACGTTCGCGGTCCTGGCTCCCACCCTGGCGGCGGGGGTATCTTCAATCCCTGGGCTCCGAGGGGGGCCGGGATGGCAAGACTCGGGATCGCGCGGACGCGGCGCCTGGATCACGGCGCTGCGGCAATCGCAGTTTGCCGCCGTGCCCCACCCCTCCGCGTACTCCAGCTGCGAGATCTCCGAGCCTCCGGAAGCTCTGGCGACGCCCGATCCGCTGGTCGAACTTTCCGGCCCACACAGCCGAATCAGCGTCAGCTTTATTGTGGGAACCGATGGCCGAGTCCACTCTCCGTTCATCCTGGATAGCGTCGGCCCCTCGGAAGACCAGACGGTTCTGGATGCGGTTCGCTCCTGGCGTTACCGCCCGGCCAAGTGCAACGGCGTCCCGGCGGAAGCCGAGGGTAAGATTCAATTCCTGGTTCGCTGACCAATATTTTCGGCTAGAATGTCGCCTAGGAAAAGCTGATGAAGCAGGAGAAATCCCACAGCCACGAAGCTGCTGCCACACCCGCCGATCCGCGCGAAGCCAGGCCTGAAATGGAAGCCGCAGCGCTGGAGGCGATTCAACAGCTTGCCCTACAAGTCGACATTGATGATGCGCTCCATTCGATGGGGGAGCCGAGAACCACTGCGTGTCCTGCCTGCGACTACCAGAATCCGGCGGAGAACCGGTTCTGCGCCATGTGCGGAGGCACACTGCCGGAGGAAAGCAAGCCGGCAGAGATTCAGGAAGTTGCGCCTGCGGCCGTGTCAGAGATTCCGGATGCTATTGCGGAGGAGAAGCCCGCGCCGCTGCCGCCCGGCCCGCACCACTATCATCATCATTATCATCATCACTACTTCTCTTATGGGGAAGGCTCGGCACCGGCTTTGAGCGCTCAACCCGGCGCCCCGCCTGCGGTTGTCGCGAGGGACGCGGTTCGCACCCGCCCATCTCCTGGCGCTCCGATGAGCCGCGCGGAGACTGCGGTACGAAAAGTCGCCCAGGACTGGGTTTTGGCCTGCAATACCAAACAGCTCGACGATATGGTCAGCCTCTACGCCGCGGATGCGGTGTTGCTCCGGCCCAATGTTCCCGCGCTCCGCGGAACGGCGGCGATCCGGGAGTTCTTCTTCTCCATCCTGGATGCCGGACTGGGTGAAGTCGAGTTGGATTCGATCCGCACCGAAGCCATCGGCGATGTCGCCTACGAGGCGGGACGGTGCCAGATGCTGGTGCCGGTCAGCGTGAACCAGCGCCGCGAAGAACGCGGCAAGTATCTGATGATTCTGGCGCGGCAATCCGGGGAGTGGAAAATTCTGGCGGACTTGTGGGCCACCGACCTGGGCCTTGGAGTTGCCGCCGAACCAGCGGCCAGCAAGCCGAATGCGCAGGCTCCTCAGGCCAGCCCCAGTCTGCGCGCTCCGCGGAAGAGCGCGTAGAAATCGGTTCCGCCCAATGCCTAGGTCATGCTCTTGGCGGGCTCCGCAGCCGGCGCGCCGGTTCCGGGCTGCTGCGGCGCGTATTTGGAAGCGCACTTGGCTTGCAAGCCTTTGGCGTGAAACACTCCATCCCGGCCAAAGCTTCCATCGGCCAGGGCTTGGGAATTATCCTTGAAGGTGTCCGGAGGCGCTTCCGTCCCGCTGTAAACCACCGACAGAAGCTGGTCATTCTCCACCAGGACGAACTCCACTTGCGTGCCTTTGCGCTTGATGGAACCGGGCTGAACGTTTCCCGCCACCCGCAGCCGCTTGCTGTAGGCGCTGTCGCCCAGGGCGCGCAATTCCTTGATGGTGACGTAATAGCTCTTGCTCTCCTGCACGCCGGTGTATGCCAGGTAGCCGAGCGTGAGCAGAATCGCCACGATCGCCCCGCCGAACTTCAGGTACTTGCTGGTTTGACTCGACATAGACCTCACGCCCTTATGGAAACTCTATGCTTCGTCCCTGCGTCGGTCAAGCGAGGGAAGGCCGCGCGCTGGCGGAAATCCAGAAACCCCTCATAAAGTCGTCGATGTAGGCGCGGGCGTCCTCGCCCGTGCGGGGTGAAAGCGGGAGCGTCAGAACAGCTTCTGTGCCGATTCTTAAAACGCAGTTTTGATTGATATACCCCCTCCCCCTCGGTCTAGTGGAATCATCAAGTTACGGACATTTTCCCGGCAAAATCTAGAGCCGATTGGGCTTAGAGGTAAAATCTAGATTCTTATTTAGTTATACATGAATAATTGATATTAAGTAAAAGTTATACACTGATGATGGCGGTTTGTGGGGTCGGAGTCAAGGAGAAAGTGAAGGGTGGTCTGCGCCGTTTTCGGCCACCCGCCTGATGTCCGAACTCGTTCCTGCGGCGAGGCCATGCGAAAGCAGTTACGGGAACTGACTGAAGTTCCTTGCCGTGCTGTCTGTGACCAGACAAATCCCGGGCTGAGGGCCACCAGGGCCAGAATGAGAATAGCCAGGATCAAGAGAATAATTACGGCTGAAGGTCTCCAAACGATCCTCATGGATTTCTCCGAAAACGCTCCTCTGCTATGGGAGCTGGATTTATGAATTAACTATCTTGCCGGTGACCCGATCTCTTCCGTCCACTTTCTCGCTACTGGTTTTGACCTAGTCGTGGGAGAACCTGGCAGTTAACCTGATCTCCCGTTATTTGATTGTGCCGCAAACCGGCCTCATCCACTTCGCGGGAAAAGTCGACCTTGAGCTCATCGTATGATCGCCGCCGGTCGCCTTTGTGGCCGCGTCACCACGATCACCTGCGCAGAGCGGTCGTTTTGTGAACTGCCTACATCCTGTGAAGCTGGTCGCAGCATTTCGCGTCTACTTGCCGGTCTTGGCCTCGAATCCGAAGGTAAAGTTGTTGGAATCCCAGTACTGGCCCACAATGCGTCCCTTATCGTTGATCGCGAACGGCAGAGTCCAAACCACACCGGCGTAGGGGACATCAAACGAGGTGAACGTCCCGCTATCCAGCAGGAATCCGTGCGTAGTTCCGTTGTACGTGTAGTCGTATGCGCCGACCATCTGCCCGCTGTTGCTGAGCCCGTACACATAGGTGTCAGTAGCGCCGGGGTAATCCACCGACGTGTAGACGCCACTTATCAAAGTGAAACCGTGGTAGGTGACTTCATCGTTGGAGTAGAGGCCGACAATCTCACCCGAATCATTGATCCCATAAGCCACGGTGCCCATCGCCTCGGGAAACATCAACTGGGTAAAGACTCCGCTGTTCAACAAGTAGGAACGGCAGAAAAACTCGCCGCTGAAGCAGGCTTGTACGATTGTCTGCCCGCTTTTGTTGATTGAAGCCAGCAGAGTATATTGCGCGCCGGGATAGTCGACTGTGGTGAACTTGTTGCCCACCAGGGTGAATCCATGACCGCTTTTGTCGGCCGGATCGAGCGAGTAGAAACCCACAATCTCGCCGGAAGAGTTCACGCCGAAAGCCACCGTGATCGGCGCTTTTGGGTAAGCAATCTTCTTGAACGAACCGCCCTTCAACACGAATCCGTATGCCGGCAGCCCCTGCCGGAAATCGGGAAGGTCGCCGCCGTATGCGCCGACGATTTCATTGTGATCATTGATGGCTTGAGCATCGGAGTCTGGCCCGCCGGGATAATCGATCGTTCCAAACGTAAAGCTGGTAGGGGCTTGCGGCGGCGGCTTCTGCGCATCCCGGCTTGCATGAGGAATGCGCAGCGCGGCTGCGATGGGTGCAGGTTGTTGCGCACCCGACATTGGTGCGATGCACATAACGAGAACAGCCAGACTCACGACTAATTGCACGATTTGCGGGAAGTTGCGAGCTTTCATAGGTGCCTCCTTGGGCAAAGAAAATTGCATTGCTTAGGGAGCCCCCGAAAGGACTCCGATAATCGATTTCAGACAACAGTCACACGCCGGTGACTTGTTAGGTGCCGTTGCCAGATACAGAAATCAATTGGGGACTGCCTGGCACGTTGTCCTTGATGCTGACCTTGGCATCGCGCTTTCCCTTTGCCTTGGGTTTGAAGGTTACGCTCACCGTGCAGGTGTCGGCCGGAGCCAGGGTCGCCGGAGAGACAGGACAGGTGTTGGTCTGAGCAAAATCTCCCTTGTCGGGTCCGGTGACCTTCAGGCTGCTGAAGGTGATCGGAGTGGCGCTCGGGTTGCCAATGGTGAAGGACAGCGGTTTGCTGGTCTTGCCTACCTTTTCCTTCCCGAAATTGGCTGTATTGGGAAATACGGAAACGACCGGCAGATTGAGCAGGACCGAAACTGTGTTGGAAAACTCATTGGTTACGGCTAGATCAGCGCCGCCGTCGCCGTTGAAGTCCGCGCTTGCCGCTGCGACAGGGAACTCGCCGAAGAGGTAATCCACGTGCTGCTGAAAGGTACCGTCTCCATTACCAAACAGAATGGAAACGGTTCCGGGCGGGCATACGTCATAACAAAGCTCATTGCTGACCGCCAGATCCAGATTGCCGTCGCCGTTGAAGTCCGCAGCAGTCACGAGAATCGGAACCACACCGACGGGATAGACGAGCTGGGACTGAAAAGTCCCATCCCCGTTACCAAGCAACACCGACACGGTGTTGTTCACCTCGTTCACCACCGCAATATCGGCTCGGCCATCGTTATTGAAGTCCCCCGTGGTCACGCCATAAGGATAGGTGCCCACTGTGTAGGAGACAGGAGCTTGAAAAGTCCCATCACCGTTTCCCAGCAAAACATCTACAGAGGTATCGTAGCCGCTTAGAACCAGATCAAGCTTGCCGTCTCCTCTGAAATCAGCCGTCGCGATCCAATACGGCAAATACGCCGTCCCGTAATACGCATAAGCCTGGAAAGTGCCGTTGCCTTTGCCCAATAGGACAGCGGCGTCGGCCTCCTCGAGAAAATTAGCGGCAGCCAGATCGAGGTTGCCGTCGCCGTTGAAATCTCCCTGCACGATGCCCTGAGGTTCCAATCCCGCTGCATACTGAGTCTGTTTCTGGAAGGTGCCGTCTCCATTGCCAAGCAGGACGGAGATCGCATTCGATCCCGTATCCGCTACCGCCAGATCAATCTTGCCGTCGCCATTAAAATCTCCCGCAGCAGTGCCAAATGGCGCGTAGCCGACGGCATAGTCAACGTGAGGCGCGAACTTCCCGTTACCCTTGTTGAGCAGGACTGAAACCGAATTGTCGCGAGTGTCTGTGGCAAGGTCCGGTTTCCCATCCCCATTAAAGTCAGCGATAGCCAGTCCCCCAGGGTACGACGCGGTGGCATAGTTTTCCGGAGCCTGGAACGTACCGTTTCCTTTGCCCGCCAGCAACGTGACCGTATCGGCGCCGTTGTTGGCGACAGTGATGTCGAGTTTGCCGTCCCCGTTAAGGTCACCGACCGCGATCCCATAAGGCTCGAAACCGACCCCGTAGTCCTGGCGAGGCTGGAAGGTTCCATCGCCCTTACCGAGCAGGACTGACACCGTATTGTCGAAATTGTTGGGGACTACGAGATCCAGGTTGCCGTCCGCGTTGAAATCCCCCGCTGCCAGCCAGCTCGGCACATTGCCGGTTGGATAGTCGACGTGATCTTGGAAGGTACCGTCGCCATTTCCCAGCACGATGGAGACCGCGTACTCTCCGTAGTCAACGGTGGCCAAGTCGAGCTTCTTGTCCCCGTTGAAATCTCCCAGGACGATCATCTCTGGAATGAGGCCAGTCACATACTGCACCTGAGGTCGGAATGTGCCATCGCCATTGCCAAGAAGAATGGAAACTGTGTTGGCGGAGGTGTTGGTGACGGCTAGATCGAGCTTGCCGTCGCCGTTGAAGTCGCCTGTCGCAAGGTAAAACGCGCCGTCGCCAGCCGGATAGCTGACTGGGGATTGGAAAGTGCCATCGCCGTTGCCCAGCAGAATGACCACGGCGTTCCCTGAAAAATCAATGGCAGCCAGGTCCAACCGCCCATCGTGGTTGAAATCGGCCGCAATCACGTCAATGCATGTTCCCGGCAACGAGTAAGACACTTGCGGTTGGAAAGTGCCATCTCCCTTACCGAGCAATATGGATACGCTTTCGCCGTAGTTGGCCACAGCAAGGTCAAGGTTGCCGTCGCCGTTGAAGTCGCCCGCCGCAATCGCGTCCGGACCGCCGCCGACCGCGTAGTCTGTCTTGGGTTGAAAGGTTCCGTCCGGGTTCCCGAGAATGACCGAAACTGTCCCCGCGGCATAGTTCGATACAGCGAGGCTTTGCGGGCCACCAGTCTGAAATGCGCCGATTGCCACGGCTTCAGGCGCAGACCCGGCGGGCAGGTCCGTCCTGCCAAAAACGTATCTTTGAGCGGCCACGGAACCTGGCGGTGGGAGAACCTGCCTGGCCCTGGAGTCGTTTAGGCGCCGTTGGCGTTGGTGTCCCATGACCGGCGGCGCTTTTGTCAAAGAACGCGGCTGCGCTGGGTTCGGCAAGACTTGTCCCATCGCGGCGGCCAGGGCCGCAACAAAAACAGCAAAACTCGGCGCAAATTTCACGATTTGCCAAAACTTCTGGGTTTTCATGGTTGCCTCTTATATTCTTCCTTTCGCTTGCGACCAACTGCGTTCGACCTGCGACATCAATGATTTCAGGCTGCATCAACTTGCATAACGTTTATGTGCCTTTGCCCTCGAGTTTGATGGACTGCGGACTTCCCGGCACGCTGTCCTTGATGCTGACCTCGGCATCGCGCTTCCCTTTTGCTTTTGGGGTGAAGGTGACCGTCACGGTGCAACTGTCGCCTGGAGCTAGGGTCGCCGGAGACACCGGACAGTTGTTGGTTTCGGCAAAATCCGCTGCGTCAACTCCCGTGATCTTCAGACTCTTGAAGGTGATCGGCGTGCCGCTCGGATTAGCCACAGTTACGGTCTGTGGCGCAGTCTTCTGTCCAACCTTCTCGTTGCCAAAGTTGATATCGCTGGGGAACAGAGACACCACCGGCAAATTCAACAGAACCGACAGGGTGTTCGAGTAAAAGTCAGGTACTGCCAGATCAGTTCCACCGTCGCCGTTGAAATCTGCGACCGCAGGCCCAAACGGATATAGGTCAAGCAAATAGTCCACGTGCGGCTGAAAGGTGCCGTCACCGTTGCCCAAAAGGATCGATACCGTGCCCGGAGTACACGGCAACTGCAGGCATACCTCGTTTACCACAGCGAGGTCAGGCTTGCCATCGCCGTTAAAGTCGCCGATGACGATTGAGTTGGGCGTAATGCCCACCGGATACACGACTTGGGACTGGAATGTGCCATCGCCGTTGCCCAGCAGTACGGAAATCGTACCGTCGGTGCTGTTCAAAACCGCTAAGTCCTGCTTGCCGTCCGCATTGAAGTCCCCCGCCGCGATGCCGAACGGACAATTGCCAGCCGTGTAGTTGAGGGCGGATTGAAATGTTCCGTCCCCGTTGCCCAGCAACACACTCGCATACCCGCCGGTAGTATTGGGGCAGGAGGTGATCGCCAAGTCAGGTTTGCCGTCGTTGTTGAAGTCAGCGACCACGACCCAGTTTGGAGTTTCGGGCGTGGAATAGTCGACATGAGCCTGGAAGGTGCCGTCACCGTTGCCCAACAGGACAGAGACCGTGTTGGCCAGGACGTTGGTGGCAATCAAGTCTGGCTTATTGTCGAGGTTGACGTCCGCCACAGCGACAATATAAGGATAGATGCCCGTAGCGTATTCTTTCTGCGCCTGGAATGTACCGTCGCCATTGCCCAACAGCACAGAGATGGCGTTTGCTCCCGAGTCCGTCAACGCCAGATCGATTTTGGTATCGCTCCGGAAATCACCAGTGGCCACCGATAAAGGGGCATATCCGGTGGCGTAGTCAACGTGATGGGCAAACTTGCCGTTGCCCTTGTTGAGCAGAACCGCGGCCGAGTTGCTGAGGTTGACGGCTGCCGCCAAGTCCGGTTTTCCGTCGCCATTAAAGTCCGCAACTGCGGCGGCAGCGGGACCGTCGCCAGCAGCATAGTCGGCACGGGTCTGAAATGTCCCATCGCCCTTGCCGATTAGAATTGAAACGGTGTCAGCATCTGCGTTGGATATCGCCAGGTCGAGTTTGCCGTCACCGTTTAAGTCGCCAGTTGCCAGAAAGGCAGCAGATGCCCCAGCGCCATAGACCACTTGAGGCTCGAAAGTCCCGTTTCCTTTGCCCAGTAATAGCGAGACGGTGTTGTCGTATTCGTTGGCTACGGCGAGATCAAGCTTGCCGTCACCATTAAAATCGCCGGCCACGATCCCGCCAGGCAGGTTACCGACCGGGAAGGTGGCGGGTTTCTTGAAGGTGCCATCGCCATTGCCCTGCAGAACGGAAACGGTATTCGAGTCGAAGTTAGTTGCGATCAGATCGACCTTTCCAGTTCCATTGAAATCCCCTGCCACCAGGTCGACAGGGGAATAGCCACCTTCGGGGTATTCGACCTGGGGTTGAAATGTACCATCGCCGTTGCCCAGCAGGATTGAAATCGTTTCACTGTCAGCGTTCACAACTGCCAGATCGAGTTTGCCGTCGCCGTTAAAGTCAGCCGTAACCACGTCGTACGGAGTGGTGCCCGTGGGATAGGTCACTGGCGAGTGGAAGGTACCGTCGCCGTTGCCGAGCAGCACGGCTACGGTGTCGCCCTCATAGTCCGCCGCCGCCAAGTCGAGATGGCCATCATGGTTGAAGTCGCCGGCTACAAGCCCGGTCGGGTAAGTGCCGGCGGAATAATTCACCGCCGATTGAAAGGTGCCATCCCCGTTTCCGAGCAGGATCGAAACAGCATACGAGGAAGCGTCGACGGTCGCCAGGTCGAGTTTCCCATCGCCGTTGAAGTCGGCTGTAATAACCGCGAAAGACCTAGGTCCCGTTGTGTAGTCCACGTGACTTTGAAACGTTCCGTCGGGGTTAGCAAGCAGAACCGAGACGGTTCCCGCCAGACCGTTGGCGACCGCCAAACTAGGCGGGCCGCCAGTCTGAAAGGCGCCGATGGCGATCCCTAAGGGGAGGTTGCCGGTGGGTAAATCGAGCCGGCCAAAAACATATCGCGCGGCTGCCACTGGTCCGTCAGAGTTGGCAGAGGAGCGCTCGCGGCTGGATGACGTGACTCCGCGGTTGTGCGACTCTGACAGCAAAGCCGCACTCTTTGGCCCATGCAGTTCTGAGGGACGAGTCTGCTTCTGCGGCGACTGCGCCCAGATCGAAAGCGTGCTAACTCCCGCCAGCAGAACGAACAGCGTGCTTGCGAAGATCAGATTTCTGTGCGTCATTGAAGGTCTCTCCTTTTAAATCGCTTCAGCAGTGCCGGCCTGCATCCCGGTCGGCTGGGCGGCTGGTTGTGCCGCCCAGCGTGGGGACATCGCTTCTTTCCGCATTCCGCTCCGGGTTGGTAACCGTCGGTTGACGATCGTTCTTTCAACCCAAAGCGGTGATGTTACGGCTTGGCCGGAGTTGGAGCTGCGGGACGCTGGTGTGGCTTTTGCATTGTCGGCATCACCGCCGGTTCCAGCCGGAGGTTTTCGTATCCGTTACGCAAAGCCGAAATGCGATAGTCGAACTCCACATTCGAATGTCCGCCGTTCACTTCGCGCACTTCAAACGAGTTCCGATCCTTCTGGGCAACATACAATCCAGGGCAGTCGCCATCGGGGGTGAGGAAGACGTGATAGGGCACCTTGGTGTCGACCAGTTGGGCAAACTTTGACTCCAGCTTCACCGTGGCTACGCCGCCTACCAGCTTGGCGCTGCCAAAGTCTTCGAACCAGACCTGGGGCGATTCCTGGGAATATACTTTGACCATCTTGCCGTTCTTCAGCGGAACAGCGGCAGATTTAGTGCCCACCGCAACGGTGTCGCCGAGGCTGTCACCGTATTCCACTGGCGAACTAGCGTAGTTGAAAAAGGAATACTCAAAGGAGGTGCCCGAGCTGTTTGTGGCTTGTCCGCCGACCGGGTAGCTGTAGGAGTCGTCGTAGGCGGTGTACGCGAAAATGCCATCACCATCGCCGGTGTTGTCGAATGAGCCATAACCCGAGTAGACGGTACCAAAAGACCCCTCGCTGGTCCCGTAAACGTAAGGGCTTTCGACGTAGTCGCCGGAGTAAAGGTAGCTGCCGAAGTAACCGTAGCCAGATGTGGAATAGACGCCGTCGGTGGGTTCGACGTAGCCATCTGCATAGACAGTGCCGTCTGCAGTGATGTTGCCGGCGGCAATGATGCTATGGGCGAAATCCGCATCGCCACTGCTGTCCAAGGTGATTGGGGAGTTCCCGATCTTATGGGCGGCGGTAAACACAGGGACGGCGCCCTTGGTGCCTCCGCCGGTGATATTGGTCATGGGTGAATCCTGGGCAACGGCGTAAACGCCGCTGGCCAGGACAAACAGTACAAACATGCGAACGAACAAATTGCACTTCATGTGAATTCTCCTTTTTCGATTCTGGGGATTTGGGGTTTGCCCGGGCCACGTGCCACCGCGGCTTCCCACATCGCGCAGGAGCATGGCGCAAACCAGCGCGGAAGGTCAAAGGACGCGCTCGTGAAACTGAGATGACCTGGTAACCACAACCACAGCAATGACTTACAAGAACATATGACGCGATCCGGTGAGTTTCGTGGTAAACTCTTGGCCCATCAGGATGTAGGTGGTTGAGGTATGAAGGCAGTTTCGCCGAAGCGAACCTATAAGTTTGGCCTCTTCGAGGTCGATGGTGAGAGCGGAAAGTTGCTGCGCGAAGGTGTACGGGTCAAGCTGCAGGAGCAGCCGTTCCGTGTCTTGTGCCTTCTGCTCGATCGGGCCGGCGAGGTCGTCTCGCGAGAGCAGTTACGCCAAGCACTATGGCCGGCTGACACCTACGTCGAGTTTGACGGCAGCCTCAACGCCGCATTAAAGAGGTTGCGGTATGCCCTGGGCGACTCGGCCGACAGTCCGATCTACATCGAAACCCTGCCTAGACGCGGGTACCGTTTCCTGGCGCCGGTGGCCGTTCAGGAACCTCCACAGGATACTCTGGAGCCGGCAAAGAGTCCGGCTGAAACTCAAACCGCAGAGCAGCTCGAGGAAATAGCTTCGCCCCCGATTCCCGACGGACACAGAAACTGGCGACGCATGGTCGGGGTCAGTTTCGCCTGTGTGATTCTGGGGTTGCTGGTGGTTGCCTCGTATCACCGCTTCACCACGGCCGACGAACGGTTTCGATCGCGAGTGGCACAACCGCGTCTCGTCACCCTGCGTCGCTCAGTGGCCGTGCTGGGCTTCACCAACACTTCGGGGCGCGGCGAAGACGCCTGGCTTTCCACGGCGCTTTCGGAGATGCTCAGCACGGAATTGGCGTCGGGCGACAAACTGCGGTTGGTGTCTGGTGAAGACGTGGCACAACTGCGAATGACCGCTCCCTGGACGCAAACCGGCACGCTGGGTCAGGAGACGGCGTCGCGGATCGGGGCAAGCCTGAGCGGCGATTTGCTGGTTCTGGGATCCTACGCCAGTGTCGGCGCGGCTCAGAAGCGTCAGGTGCGATTGGATGTGCGCCTGCAGGACGCGCCCTCTGGCAACATCCTTTCGGAGGTCTCTGCCACCGGCCGCGAGGACGACCTGTTTCACCTGGCCGGGGCGGTGGCCGCCCAACTCCGGCAGAAGCTTGGAGTGGATAGCGAAACAGCGGTTGAGCAGGCGGCCGATATAACTTCATTGCCGGCGAATCCCGAAGCCACTAGGCTCTACTCTCTTGGCTTAGAGAAGCTGCGCCAGTTCGATGCGCTGCCGGCGAGAGATCTGTTAGAGCAGGCGATCACGGCTGATCCGCGGTTCGCTTTGGGGCACGCGGCTCTGTCAGAAGCATGGTCAAGGCTGGGCTACGATCAAAAGGCGATTGATGAAGCCAAGAAGGCTTACGATCTGAGCAACAACCTTCCGCGGAAGGACAGTCTGTTCATCGAGGCCCGAAACCGCGTCCTGAACAAGGAATGGGACAAAGGGCTCGGCGCTTACCGTACGCTCTTCGACTTTTTTCCCGACGATCTTGACTACGGGTTGCTCCTGGCTGACGCGCAGACACAGGCTGGTAAGAACGACGATGCTTCGGCAACCATTCAGCTGTTGCGCAAGCTTCCTGCGCCCGCCAGGGACGATCCACGGATCGACCTGGCGGAGGAAGCGAACTACCGGTCGCGTCACCAGTATGCGCCGGCGGAGAATGCAGCGGCCCGGGCTGCTGTGAAGGCCAAGACCAGAGGGATGGATTTGCTTCTGGCAAGGGCGCTTTACCGCCAGGCAGAAGATTTGGGCTATCTGGGGAATTACGACAAGGCCATTGCGGGAGCCGAGGAAGCAAAGAACATATACAACACCGCCGGAGATCAGTTCGGAGTGTCTGCCGCGTTGGTCGATATCGGGAGGGTGCAATGGCTTCGCGGCCAGTATGAGGCAGCGGGAAAAACCTTCCAACAAGTGCTGCCCATTCACCGCGCAATTGGAAATCAGCCCGGATTGGCTATGGATCTCCGGTTTCTAGGAAATGCTCGAGCTATGGCCGGAGACACAAGCGGAGCCAAGGATCTATATCAAAAGGCGCTGACCATCTACCGCGACGTGGGCGATAGAACACACGTCGCTTACACGCTGATTCAGATTGCCTGGGTGTTGGACGTGAGTGGTGATCCTGCGGCCACGCTAAAAGAGTACGATCAGGCGCTTGCAATTTTCCGCGATACGTCAAACGAGGAGGGAATCGCAGAGGTCCTGGATGAGGGGGGACGTGTTTATATCGCCATGGGGGATTTGACAAAAGCCGAGGAAGATTGCCGACAGGCTCTCGAAATCTTCCGCAAGCTTGGAGATAAATACCTGGCGAGCAGAACTCTCTCAGACCTTGGGAGCATTGCCGGCCTGAAGGATAAGTTGGAAGATTCGCACAAAACCTTCTCCGAGGCGCTGACCATCAATCGCCAAATCGGCGATGAGGGCACCGCGACGACAACAGAAATTGCCCTCGCCTCAGTGGCCGATGAGCAAGGCCGATTGGCCGAGGCGAGGCAGTTGCTCAGCGCCGCTCTGGATTATCTTCACGCGCACAAGGATCCGGATCAGGAGATAAGCGCAGAGAGCAAGCTGGCGACTATTGCGCTAAGAGAAGGAAACCTGGGCGAGGCCAGGGCTGCAGTGGAAACCGCGCGAAAGTTGCTTCACCCGGGTCAGTGGACGGAAGAGCGCTACATTTTTGATATCGCTGATGCTCGCGTGCTGGCTGCGAGTGGGAAGCTGTCCGAAGCTCGCCAGGCACTGCAGGCGGTTGTCATCGAAACTACAAAACACAATTATGTGCGTTACCAGATGGAAGCGCGTCTTGCCTTGTGCGAAGTCGAGGCTAAGACCGATCCGGCTGCGGCTCGCACTCATGGCAGGATCCTGGAGAAAGAAGCCAGAGCCAAAGGCTTTGGCCTGATTGCCCGCAAAGCGCTCGCGCTGGCAAGCTGACGGGGCTGTTGCCACTATTTACTCAAGCACTCCTTGGTGAGGCGCGCACGAGACCGATCATTGGGCGGCTGATGCCCGATCTTACCAGACGTGGCAGGCGTTGGCGGCCACCATGGGCTGTCCGGCTTTGCAGCCCCAGGCTTTCTGGAACTCCGGCATGTTCTGCACCACGCCGTCCACGCGCCACTTGCCGGGGGAGTGCGGATCGGTCAACACCGACGAGCGCGCTATCTCCGGACGGCGTTGCTCGCACCACACGCGGGCAAATCCCAGGAAGAAGCGCTGTTCGGGCGTGTAGCCGTCGATCTTCTGCGCTTCTTTCCCGGTCTTGTCATTGGCGATGACCTGCTCCAGCGCGTTGAATGAGATGCGCGCGCCGCCGTTGTCCGCGGTATTTTCGCCGAGCGTCAGGCGGCCGTTCAGCTTCAAGTCGTCGATGGAAACGAAGCTGCTGTATTCGTCGGCGATGCAGTTGGCGCGCTTTTCAAATTCCTTGCCATCCTGCTCGGTCCACCAGTCGCGCAAATTGCCCTGCGGATCGAACTTGCGTCCCTGATCGTCAAAGCCGTGCGTGAGTTCGTGGCCGATCACCAAGCCGATTCCGCCGAAGTTCACGGCATCATCCATACTCTTATCGAAGAACGGCGGTTGCAGAATACCCGCGGGAAAGTTGATGTCGTTGAAACTGGGGTTGTAGTAGGCGTTCACCGTGGGGGGCGTCATGCCCCATTCTTTTCTGTCCAGCGGTTTGCCGATTTTGTTGAAGTCGCGCTTGGCCTCGAACTCATTGGCGCGCTGAAGGTTGCCGAGCAGGTCGCCGGGCACAATGGTGACCGAACTGTAGTCGCGCCAGACGTCGGGATATCCGATCTTGTTGCGAATGGCCTGCAACTTGATCTTGGATTGCTTCTTGGTTTCGTCGGTCATCCAGGGCAGGGTCTTGATGTCCTCATCGAGCGAGACTTCGAGGGCATCGACCATTTTCAGCATGCGCTGCTTGCCTTCGGCGCCGAACGTGAGTTCGACATAACGCTGGCCGAGAGCTTCTCCGAGAGCGCGGTCGGTGGCGCGGACGCAGCGCTTCCAGCGCGCCTGGATTTCTTTCTGGCCGGTGATGGCTTGCTGCATCTTGAAATTCGCATCGACGAAAGGCTGAGAAAGAAATGGGGAGGAGGCATCGAGCAGCCGCCAGCTGACGTAGGTTTTCAGCGCTTCCAGCGGCGTGCCGGCGAGAACTGTATTGACCTGCTTGAAGAATTCCGGATTGCCCACGTTCAGCTCAGAGAAGCTGGGCGCGTTGACATCGGCAAAATAACGATCGAGATAAAAATTCGGAGCTAGCGCCAGCGCGGCGTCCCTGGTCATTTTATGATCGCGAGTTTTGGGGTCGCGACGCAAAGTGCGGTCCATGGCGGCCTTAGCCAGTTCGGTTTCGACTTGCAGGACGGCCTGTGCGGAATCGGCTGCCTGCTGCGGCGACCGGCCCGCCAGCGTGAACACCTGAGTGGCATATTCGACGAGATGCTTTCGCATATCGACCATGCGGGCGTCGTCCTTCACGTAATAATCGCGGTCGGGCAAGGTGAGGCCGCCTTGATCGAGATTGGCGATGACCATGTCGGCGTTGTGGAGGTCGGGCGAAGAATTGAAATTAAAGAGGGCACTCGGGCCAATGAGGTGAACTCGTGCGATGGCGTCGATGAGCGCAGTCTTGTCCTTCACGGCTGAAATGCGATCGAGTTCGGGCTGCAAGGGCTGGATGCCCTTGTCGTTGACGCTTTTTTCGTCCATGCAGGAACCGTAATAGTCGCCGATTTTCTGGTCGATCGCATTGCGGCCCGGAGTATTCGCGGAGGCCTTTTCGAGAATCCCATGAAGGCTTGCGAGGTTGCGCTCAAAAAGTTCGGTGAAAGAAGCCCAGCGTGACTGGTCGGCAGGGATCTGGGTGTTCTTCAGCCAGTTGCCGCAGGCGTACTGGTAGAAGTCGACGCAGGGATCAAGCGTTTTATCGATGTTGTCAATGCTGAAGCCTGGGTTGGACGAGAAGGAAGTTGCCGGGCTGGTTTGGCCGAGACTGGCGATTGTGAAGATAACGAGAACTACCGGCAGAAGACGGAGAAGTCGCATGAGTTTGCCTCGTGAAGTGGAAAGGCAGATTGTAATCCTTGATAAGTTGGACGTACAAGGGAATTGGGTAATTGAGAAAGGGGTAATTGCGTAATTTGACCGCACTCGATCCGGACTGCAAATTACTCAATTACCCAATTACTCAATTCTTTCCTATAATCGAGGTTAACGAATTCACCTAGGATGGTTTAGTCATGTCTCCGACGAACAGCGCTCCCAGGAACGGCGAGCGCGAGCACGACCCTACCGCGGACGGCGTTTTCAAACCGCGCGCCGCATGGATTGCCCGACGCAAAGCCGAAAACTCGACTGGCAATTTCTCGCAGTTGCACTACGCCCGCAAGGGAGTCGTCACCGAAGAAATGGATTACGTGGCCCGACGCGAGAAGCTTTCGCCGGAACTGGTCCGCGACGAAGTGGCCCGCGGCCGCATGATCATCCCCGCCAATATCAACCATCCCGAGCTCGAACCGATGTGCATCGGCGTGGCGTCGCTGTGCAAGATCAACTCCAACATCGGCAATTCGGCGGTCACGTCCAACATCGACGAGGAACTCAAGAAGCTGCACACCTCGGTGCACTACGGCGCCGACACGGTCATGGACCTTTCCACCGGCGGCAACATTCACGAGATTCGCGAGGCCA
The DNA here is from genome assembly GCA_963758285.1 of Terriglobia bacterium. GTDB lineage: Bacteria > Acidobacteriota > Terriglobia > Terriglobales > Acidobacteriaceae > DASVWZ01. The sequence goes on from CAVWUT010000009.1 coordinate 299,386, forward strand.
TCCTTCGCCATTCGCCGGTGCCTATTGGTACGGTGCCGATTTATGAAGCCATCTCGCGGGTCAAGCGCATCGAGGATCTTAACGCCAGCGTGATGCTCGAAGTGATCGAAGAGCAGGCCGAGCAGGGCGTGGACTACATGACCATCCACGCGGGCGTGCTGATTCAGTATCTGCCGATGGTCTCGAAGCGTATCACCGGCATCGTCAGCCGGGGCGGCGCGGTTCTCGCTCAGTGGATGGCGCACCATCACAAGCAGAATTTTCTTTACGAATGTTTCGATGACATCTGCAAGATTTTCGCCCGGCACGACGTGAGCTTTTCGCTGGGCGACGGGCTTCGTCCAGGCTGCATTGCCGACGCCAGCGATGAGGCCCAGTTCGCCGAACTCAAGACGCTTGGTGAGTTAACCAAGAAAGCCTGGGAGCACGACGTGCAGGTCATGATCGAAGGACCCGGCCACGTGCCGCTGGACAAGATCAAAGAGCAGGTCGACAAAGAAAAAGAGCTTTGCTACGAGGCTCCGTTCTACACGCTTGGGCCGCTGGTGACGGATATCGCTCCCGGCTATGACCACATCACTTCAGCGATCGGCGCCGCCATGATTGGCTGGCACGGCGCGGCTATGCTTTGCTACGTCACGCCCAAAGAGCACCTCGGGTTGCCTAACGACAAAGACGTGAAAGACGGCATCATCGCCTACAAGATCGCCGCCCACGCCGCTGATATTGCCCGCCGCCGGCTCGGTGCGCAGGACCGCGACAACGCCCTCAGCTACGCCCGCTACAAATTCGACTGGGAGAAGCAATTCGCGTTGTCACTCGATCCGGAGACGGCGCGCTCCATGCACGACGAAACGCTTCCCGACGACTATTACAAGGAAGCCGCTTTCTGCTCCATGTGCGGCCCGAAATTTTGCTCGATGAACTATTCGAGCAAAGTGGACGAGTACAACAAGCAAGTCCACGGGCTGGAAAAGAAAGACTACTCGGAGCTGGTGGAGAAGCTGGTTACGCTGAAGTGAGTTCGGCAACCACCTGCTGACTCACCATGATTTTGGCACTCCATGGTTGATACCGGGCTCAAGAACAAAGTCGTCCTGGTAACCGGCGCAAACAATCCCTACGGTATCGGAGCTGGCATCGCTAAGGCCTTCGCCGCTCAAGGTGCAGCGCTTTTCTTACACTACCTCCGTCAACGGACCTCTTCCGCAGCCGCGAATTCCGCAGAGAGCGCCGCCACGCCGGGCGCATCGTTCTATGCCGATCAACAGGTGAAGTCTGCGGACGAGACCCTCGACGCGGTCCACAGCCTGGGAGGCCAAGCTTTCGCATGTGAGGCGGACCTCTCCGATCCGGCAACCATCCCAGTTATGTTCGACAAAGCCGAGTCAGACCTGGGTCCGGTGGAAGTCCTCATTAACAACGCAGCTTACTGGGAAGGTGATACTTTCATCCCGCATACCCAGGACTTAGAGAACCGGCTGGTGGAACTGTGGACGGACCGGTCCCAGGTCATCAGTGCTGGAACGTTCGACCGGATTTTCACGGTAAACACCAGAGCGCCCGCCCTGCTCATAGCTGAGTTTGCGCGCCGGCATATCGAACGGAAGGCCAAATGGGGACGCATCCTTAACGTGAGTACGGCGGGAGCGGAGCATTTTCCCTCTGAGATCACCTATGGCGCCAGCAAGCTTGCCCTCGAAAGTTACACACGCAGCGCTGCCCTGGAACTGGCCCGCTTTGGAGTGACCGTCAACATCGTCTCCTTGGGGCCGGTGCAAACCGGATGGATTACAAAAGAATTGGAGCGAGAAATTCTTCCCACGATTCCTCTCGGCAGGATTGGAACCCCTGAGGATGTAGCGGATGCTGTCGTCTTCCTCGCGTCCCACCAAGCGCGTTGGATAACGGGGCAGAGACTCTTCGTGAGCGGCGGGCACGCAATGTAGTATCGGGTCGCGGCCTTTGAAGCGCGCCAAGACCGGAACAATGGAGGGAAGGGCATCCTCGTCCGTGCATGCGGATTGTTGGCCGAATTTGAATTCCGCCACGCCGTCCCAAATCAACTGCACGGCAATCGCCAGGATCAGAAATCCGAAGATGCGGTTGATCGCGCCCGTTCCGGTTGGCCCCAGGCGCTTCACCAGCGGCCCACCGAGGCAAAGAAAAAGGTAGACCACCAAACCCAAAATTACGATTCCGATTACCATTCCGAGATACGCCGCCATGGAGTTGGCATGCGCGGCCAGCCCCATAACGACTCCAATCGATCCCGGCCCCGAAAGCATCGGCATCGCCATGGGAGTCAGGGAAATATCTTCTTTCGTGCTGGCTTCCGAACTTTCCGCCGCGGTGATTCGGCTGCTCGCCGTCACCATGCCCCACGCGGTGTTCGCAACGATCAAGCCGCCGGCAATGTTTAGCACGGGAAGCGAGATGCCAAAGAAGTTCAGCACGAAGCGTCCGAAGAAAAGAAACACGACTAGGATTGCGATCACGTACAGCGCAGTTCTCAGTGCGGTGTTCCGGCGCTCTCTTGCAGCAAGGTCCGCGGTCAGAGAGAAGAACAAGGGCACGCCGCCGAACGGATTCACGATCGGAAAAAGCGCAAGAAAAGTTGCCACCGCCGCTGAAGGCAAGCTTTGCAAAATATGTCGGACAGCAGTGGCAGGCAGCATCGCCAGGAAAGCTTATCAGGAATTCGGGGAGGGTGTTTGGCGGAGCCACAAACTCACTTATAGCTCTCCAGCACTTTCGCCGCACGATTGAGCGCTGCTGCCAGGGCTTCAATCTGCGCACGGGTGCGGGCCAGATCGTGCTTATCAATGGCCTCATTGATTCCGGGAATCACCACTGCGGCATAGCCGGTATATTGTCCGGGCGCGTAAATTGCATGGTGATACCACGGACGATTCGGCAACCCGTCCGGAAGCAGCAAGGCGCGCTCCGCGGCCAGCAGCGCCTGATTCAGCTTGCCGGCATCTTCCGGCAAGTTGTTTTGCTTGCGCAGAATCTTGGCACCGGCCTGTTGCAGATTCCGGACGGCTTTTTCCGCAGCGGTAAAATCCGGGGCCTCCGCGCTAAACTCGCTTTGCGATTTTTTTCTGGCCGCACTCAGATATGTCGCAATCTCTTTCCCATATTGCTGGTAGTCGTAGGGCAGCACATCCGCGTCTGCCATTCGGATCGCTTCTAGCCCAAAGACCCGCGCCATTTGCTGCTCGTAAACAAAATCCGGATCAGCAAACTTCTTGAACCAGTTGAAATTGTCAAAAGCCGAGTGATACACGCCATACGGCCCACCCGATCCGATATCGGCCGCGGGCACGCCCAGGTGCTGCAGAAACACGGTGTAGTCTGATCCGCTGCCCAGGTCTCCCACGGAAGCATTCGCCTCCGGCGCAGCGGGCGGGTGGTAGGCTCCGCCAATGACGTCCTGCTGCGGTCCGCCCTCATGGTTCTGACTGGCTTTGAGCCACTGCTCGTACACCGTCCCACCTTTCGGGCTCGCAACCGCCGCGGCCACATCGCGCAGAAACTGCTTCAGGCTCGGCACTGACGATGCGGAGAACTTCGGCCCTGACACTGCCACATCCATGTTGAAGTACGCGACTGCGTTCAGCAGATCTTTCTCATGTTCCTCGCCCCACTCGGTGGAACCAATCAGCCCTTCTTCTTCCCCATCCCAGCTTCCGAAAATCATGGTTCGCTTCGGTTTCCATCCCGACTTCAGTAGTTCCCCGACGCCACGCACCGCCTCCAGCATGGCGGCGGTGCCGCTGTTGGGATCGACCGCACCATAGACCCAGGCGTCGCGGTGATTTCCGGAAACGACCCACTGATCCGGAGCTTCGCTGCCCGGCACGCGGCCGATCACGTCCCAGATGGTGCGCAACTGGAAATCCTGCTTCAAGTGCATCTTCACTTTCGCCGGCCCTGGTCCAACGTGGTAGGTGAAGGGCAGCGCGCCCTGCCATTCGCGCGGCGAATCCGGCCCACTCAGGTGTTCCATAATCGGCCACGCGTCCGCGTAGGAAAGTGGCGTCGTAGGAATTTTCGGCAACTGCGCAGCCTGGTCCGGCGGAGTTCGTTTCTCCTCCGGCAGCGACGGCACCGACGCAATTCCCGGCGTAGTCGGGTCGCCGGAATACTGGAAGATGAAGCCAATCGACCCGCGCTGGACGGCGGTATCGGGCCGCCACGGACCATCGGGATACTTGTCGCCGCGCTTCCACCCGTCGTCCGCCGGATCGGAATAGATGATCAATCCCGCCGCGCCGTGCTCCTGCGCCACAAACACTTTCACTCCGCGGAAGTTCTGCCCGTAGCGTGCAATCACGATTTTGCCGCGGACATCGATTTTCATCTGCTCCAGTTTCTTGAAGTCTTCGGGCGTCCCGTAATTGGCATACACCACCTCGGCCTCAACATCCCCGGACGGAGACATGCTGCTGAACGGCATCACGATCCGCGGATCATCCTGGTAGGGATCTGCGCTGACATGTTCGGGCGTGGGGCCGTGCATGTGGACGCCTTTCGGTGCGGTCACGTCCACGCTGATTTCGGCGGGATAATTCATCCAGACCTTGTACTCGGCGATCTCCGTTTCCAGTCCGGCTTCGCGGAATTTTTGCGCGACGTAGTCCGCCGTCGCTTTGTCTTCCGGCGTTCCTGCCATGTGGGGTGCCTGGGTCAGCGTGCGCAGATGCTCTTCCGCCCGCTTGGGGTCGGGAACCTGCTGAAACACCTTTTCCACCGCCAGCTCCACCGACGGATTGCGGAATCCGAAAATCTTGGCCGCGGCCGGCTCCTTTGCGGTGTCTTCGGCGTTCAGCGTGGGGTGGTTCCAATTGCCGGCATTGAGCAACAGAACGGACAGACAAAAAACTGGAAGAAATCTCATCGGCCTCCACTGCGATCCCATAGCGCCCAGCCACGGGATCGACAAACTACCCGATCCATACTAACCCAGACTCCGGCGATGAAGGAGTCAGCAACGTTCGCCAAGCGCGGTGTTTTGGGCCCGCTGTAAAGTCTTACAGATCGGCCATCGAATCTCGGGCGTGTGATACTGTAGCCACACGAGGAAGCCCTTGAACGATGAAACCAAAGACCTGCCTCCCGATCACGACGCAACGCTGACACCCAGCGAACCAATCCCGCCCGCGCGGCCGTCAACTCTCCGCAGGATCTTCATCGGCAAAGACGGACTCCGCGCCGGCTGGAGTCTGCTCATCTTCATCGCCATCTTCGCTGCCCTAGCCGTCTGTATCAACGTCATTGGCCACAAGCTCTACCCGCCGCCTCCCAAGACGGCGAAGGCTGCCACGGAAACATCCCTGAAAGACGGTTTCATTTCCGAATCCATCGTCTTCCTCGTGGCCGCGCTGGTCACCTGGATCATGTCGAAGATCGAACGCTGCCCCGCGTCCGTCTACGGCTTCGGCGGCAGCCGCAAGGTCCAGTACTTTCTGACCGGCCTGGCTTGGGGACTAGCGTGTCTCTCGGTGCTCATCCTGACGCTATGGAAGACCGGACTCCTGGTCTTCGACAGCCGCCTGCTCTTTGGCAGCGACATCGTCCGCTACGGAGCCATCTGGCTCCTCGGCTTTTTCCTGGTCGGCCTGCTCGAGGAGTACCTCACTCGCGGCTACGTCCAGTACACGCTCACCCGTGGCCTGGCCGGGTTCTACCAGTGGGCCTTCAAGACCCGCCACAGCGCAGCCTTAGGCTTCTGGACCGCTGCCGTCATCTTCTCTATCCTGTTCGGCCTCGGCCACAGCAAGAACCCAGGCGAATCCCCGATCGGGTTGCTCTCCGCCGGTCTTGCCGGCATGGTCTTCTGCTTCAGCCTGTGGCGCACCGGTTCGCTCTGGTGGGCCATCGGCTTCCACACCTCATGGGACTGGGGCCAATCCTTCCTGTACGGTGTCGCCGACAGCGGAACCATGGTCGAGCACCATCTCCTCGCCACGCACCCGGTGGGCAAGCCCATCCTCAGCGGAGGAGCCACCGGTCCCGAAGGCAGCATCTTCATCGTCGGCATCCTGATTCTCGTCAGCCTTATTCTTGTCTTCACCCTGCCCCGCGCTGGCTATGGGCGTGCGGCCAGGGCTTTTGAGTAGCCGCATTTGGGCCGCGCCAACCGCAGCGACAAACTTATCATCTCGCGGCCACAGTACCAGAGCGCAAACTGCCCGCCCCTTCTCCAATATCACCAACTTCACCAACATCACCATCTGGTGCTATAATACTGGGATGAAACGCGCGACCATGACGTTTCCCGACGACTTGGCGGAAGCCGTAGACAACTACGTTCGAGCCCAGGAGACCCGTCCCGCGCTCACTACGGTTGTGCAAACGGCGCTGCGCGAGTACCTCCGCGAACGGGGATTTCTAAGAGTGCGGCGCCCCCTGAAAATCACGCCCAAGGGGAACAGCGGGCGCAGCGACGTCAGTCGGAACCATGACCTTTATCTGACAGGCAGGAAGAAATGACCCGCGCCGTGCTGGCGGACACGGGTCCCCTATACGCAGCGAATGATAAGGGCGACGCACACCACCAGCGTGCCCTCCGAGAGTTACAGGCGTTGGCCCGTGACCGTCGTGACGTGCTGATCGCCTACCCGATCTTGCTTGAGGGCTATTCGCTGCTTGTATTCCGGCTTGGAAGGGATGCGGCCTCAGATTGGCTAACCGAGGTAGCTGACGCAACCTTGGTGAATCCCACACCAGAAGACTACCGCCAGGCTTTTGCGACAATTCGAGCGCTGGCCGATCAGCCCATCACACTGTTCGACGCGACTGTCGCAGCGTTGGCCACTCGCCTCGGCTTGCCCGTGTGGACCTACGATCATCATTTTGACTTGATGCGTGTCACCGTCTGGCGCTGAAGGCGTTTATGCGGGGATGACCAGTTCAAGCCCGAAACGGCTACACTTTTTCCATGCCTGCGAAAGATCCCACGCAGCGATTCTCTACCCGGGTCGACAACTACGCCCGCTACCGTCCCACCTATCCGCCGGAAGCCATCGAGTTGATGCGAAATGAATGTGGTTTAACCCCGGGTTCCATCATTGCCAACGTCGCCTCCGGCACCGGCATCTTCACGCGCCTGCTGCTGGAGAACGGCAACCGAGTTTACGGCGTTGAGCCGAATCCCGAGATGCGCCGCGCGGGCGAGCAGTTTCTAGCCTCCTATCCCAAATTCACCAGCGTCGACGGTACCGCCGAGGCCACTACGCTCCCCGATCATTGCGTCGATTTTGTCACCGCCGTGCAAGCGGCGCACTGGTTCAAACTTGCCGAGGCACGGCACGAATTCGTCCGCATTCTGAAACCGGGAGGCTGGACTTTTCTGATCTGGAATGAGCGCGACGTTACTTCGACCGCGCTGCTGGGCGAGTACGAACAGATGCTGCTCACCTACAGCATCGACTACAAGGAAGTCCGGCACGAGCGCACCAGCGCCGTCATCGACACCTTTTTCGCTCCGTCGCCGTTCCACCGCCGGACGTTCAACATCAGCCAGCACCTGGACTATGAAGGCCTCCGCGGACGGACTTTTTCCGCATCCTACACGCCTCCGCCCGGCCATCCTAATCACGGGCCCATGGTTCGCGAACTCCAGCGCATCTTCGACGCCTATCAGGCCAGCGGTAAGGTGTCACTTGACTACGCGACGCGGGTCTACTATGCCCGGCTGGAATAAGTCCCCGCCTGGGCACATTTGAACCCGCCGCGCTACACTGACTTCTTCCCGGAGAACTCATGCCAACGCCAACTGCTGACCGATCTTTCCACATGACCCCCGACGAATTCCGCCGCCACGGCCACGCCGTGGTCGATTGGATTGCCGACTACTACTCGCGGATCGAATCCTTCCCCGTGCTGTCCCGCGCCGAACCCGGACAGATCCGCGCTTCGCTGCCGCCCGAGCCTCCCATGCGGGGTGAGCCGTTCAACGCGATCCTTGGCGACATCGAAAAGCTGATTCTCCCCGGCGTCACACATTGGCAGTCGCCTAATTTTTACGCCTACTTTCCCTGCAACGCCTCCGGCCCGGCGATTCTTGGTGACCTGCTTTCCTCCGGATTAGGCGTGCAGGGCATGCTTTGGGCCACCAGTCCGGCCTGCACAGAACTGGAGACTCACGTTCTCGACTGGCTGGTTCCAATGCTCGGTCTGCCGCAGAGCTTTCTGTCGACAAGCAAAGGCGGCGGCGTGATCCAGGACACCGCTTCCAGCGCCTCGCTCTGCGCGCTGCTCGCGGCCCGCGAACGCGCCACCAATTTCGCCAGCAACCGCCGCGGATGCGACGGCAAACTCATCGCCTACACTTCGACTCAGGCGCACTCGTCGATTGAAAAAGCCGTGCAAATCGCCGGACTCGGGCGCGATAATCTGCGCCTGATCGAAGTCGACCAGAACTTTGCCATGCGGGCCGATGTCCTCGCCCGGCAGATCGCCGAAGATCGTCGCGCCGGATTGGTTCCTTGCTTCGTCTGCGCGACAGTTGGCACGACGTCCTCCAACGCCATCGATCCTGTCGCTGAGATTGGACGGATCTGCCGCGAGAACAAGCTGTGGTTGCACGTTGATGCCGCTATGTCTGGCACGGCGGCGCTGTGCCCGGAGTTTCGCCACATTCATAACGGACTGGAATTCGCCGACAGCTACGCTTTCAATCCGCACAAGTGGATGTTTACGAATTTCGATTGCGATTGCTTCTGGGTCGCCGACCGCGCCGCGCTGATTCAGACCCTAAGCGTGCTGCCGGAATACCTGAAGAATCAGGCCACACAATCTGGCGCCGTCTTCGACTACCGCGATTGGCACATCCCGCTGGGCCGCCGTTTCCGCGCGCTGAAGCTGTGGTTTGTGATGCGCCATTATGGGATCGAAGGATTGCAGCACCATGTGCGGCGGCACGTCGAACTGGCGCAGGAGTTCGCGGCATGGGTGAAAGGCGACACCGAGTTTGAACTCGCCGCGCCCGCGCCGCTGAACCTGGTCTGCTTCCGCCACAAAGGCGGGGATGGATTGAATCAGAAGCTCATGGATCGCCTGAATCGAAGCGGGGATTTATACCTGACGCACACCAAACTCGACGGGAAGCTAACCCTTCGATTGTGTGTCGGCCAGACGAACACCGAGGCGCGGCACGTGGAGCGGGCATGGAAGAGGATTCAGGAAGAATCGCGTCGGATCGCGGGGTGAACGTGATTGCAAGGTCAAGCACGGAGGAATCAGGGAGGAAGCGGAAGGGGTCGCGCCCTGAATGTGCGCGCAAGCGCCTACATCGTCTGCGTAGATACAATTAGTGCGGAGTCTGGGGCGGCGGCGCGGTTGCGTCGGGCTTTAATGCGCCGGGGTTGGCCACCGCCGACGGATTGACTCCGAAATCCCAGACGTAGGTATTCATCCCCTCGCGGCCGAGAAGTTCGACAACGGCGTACTCCCCCGGCTGAAGCGCGGCAACCGGAGTGATTTTGACCCAGCCGCCGGTGAGCCGTTGCACCGTGGTGGGCACCAGATTCTGTTCCTGAGTGGTTTTTCCGAGTGGATTGATCTTTATGGCGCCCACGATTCGTTTGCCGCTCTTCACTTGCGCTCGAACAATATGGAACCGGTCCCAAGCCTGCTCGGCCTGGCGTGGCTGTTCGGGCTGGTGTGGCTGCTGGGGCTGGGGTTGCTGGGGTTGTTGCGGTTGTTGTGCGCCGCTGACTGGTTGCGCCGGAGCGCTCAAGTCCTGGGGCATCGTAACGTCCACGTAGAATGAGGGCAGGTTGACGTGCGCTTGCACGGTGGCGTGCTGCCCCGGCAGTTCGATGGTCTGCTTGCCGCTGGCAATCGGGATGACCGCGGCACGCAGTATGTTTTCCTTCCGGTTCCGGTTCAGTTCGCCAGCACTCTGCTCAAGTGCGACCAGTTGGGGCTGGTTCTGGAAAGTATCCAGCAGCAGCACTTGCCCATCCTCGGGCAGATGCAGTCCCGGCGCCACTTCTGGCGTGCGTGGTCCTTCGGGCTCGCGTTCCGCGGCAAGCTCCTCATCGAGTTTTCGGGCTTCGGGATCCGGAATGCCCGCGGCCCGGTCTGCGGCGAACTTCTCGGTTGCGTCCCAATCGACGAGGTCATTGGGAAGTTCTTCCCACTCGTTGCGCTCGGCGCTCAAATAGCGCACGCGATCGCCCTTAAGTTCCCATTTGGTTGCGAGTTGGTAAGAACCGTCTTTGAGAATGAGCCGCTTGGCCAGCTGTTGGGCCGAAGCCGTGGGCAGCACCAGCGCCAGCAGCAGAAAAGCAACGATCACCGAGATTACTGAGCGCATAGTTCCAATAAGTTAGATGCGAGAACTGACACGGCTCAGTCTAACTGTTTCGGAGATGGGCTTCCAATCTCGCGGGGTACTACTAACGGACAACGTGAATTCGTATTCCGAGTTTCAGGCCTTTCCACAGGCGGTCGGCGGTATAGACGGGCGCCTTGAGCACGATTCCCAAGGCTAAGGAAGCGCGATCGCCCAAGGACAGCCCAAGTGCGCTGGTTTGGGCAATCAGGCTGCCGGCAATCCTGGCTTGCTCCGTTGTAAACTCGGTTGCCTCGCGAATTGGACTGAGCGTAGCCTCCCACGCGTCCTCAGGATCGATTCCCCGGCTCACAAGTTTGCTCTGGACTTCCGCCAGATTCACGGTGCTGCTGGTGGCGGCGCTCAATAGCTGGGGAGTCAGTTTCTCGGCGCCCGGCTCGCTGTTAAGAACTGCGAGCAGCGCGGAAGCATCCAGTACGATCCTACTCACGTCGCGCAGCCTCGCGACGCTCGGCAATCAGATCGTCCACCAGTGACGTACCTGGTTTTACATGCCGCCGGACAAGACGCTGCACCCGCTCGACGCGCCGTTTCATGGTCGAGATGCGCAATTCGTTGTCCTCGATCCGCAATACCACTTCATCTCCGATGTTGATGCCCAGCGCCTTTGGGTTTGATCTTCGTCTGGTCCCGGAAAAACTGACTGAGCCGTTTAGTTGGCGGACGCCCAAGTTGGTGTTCGTCAATTCGATGAGCGATCTGTTTCAACCGGGAGTGCCTGACGAATATACCGATGCGGTCTCGCGCGTGATGGCGACCGCAGACTGGCACACGTATCAGGTGGTGACCAAGCGATCGCAAAGAATGCGGGACCTGCTCAAAGGCAAACCGCGGTTCGCGGCAGAGAAAGAGAACATCTGGTGGGGTGTGAGCGTCGAAGATCGGGAATACGGGTTGTCCAGAGTCGATCATCTTCGCCGGGCTCCCGCCAAGGTTCGCTTTCTGTCAATCGAGCCTTTGCTGGAAGACCTCGGGGAAATAGACCTGTCCGGCATAACCTGGGTTATCGTTGGAGGCGAGAGCGGATGGGGCGGGAGTGGGTGATCTCTATTCGTCGGCGATGCCGAGGTCAGGGCGTGCCTTTCTTCTTCAAGCAATGGGGTGGTGTGAGGAAGAAACAGAACGGCAGGGTGCTGGATGACCGCACCTACGACGAATATCCAGATCGCGTCAGCAGGCCCGTCCCCGACCGATCGGAGTGCCTGGCATCCGCCGCCGAACTCAGCAAGAGCTTGCCGGCAAGGCTAGTTCAGTTGTCGTGAGGCGAGTTACCCTATAAGAAGCGACGCAGGATCTTGTACCGGACCAGCAAGGGGCGGAACTGCCTGCCAGATATGCATTCTGACGGATTTTCCACACCTCGCTTGCGTTCACTCCTCCCGCCTTCAGTCCGCGTCAGCCACAGGAATCCGCAGAATTGTGCTTCAAGATGCAAGGGGCGATGCAACCCTCCCGCCCGGCTGCACCAATTCCTGTCACCGGCTTGTGAAGCCGCTGCACTCGACTGCATTGAAAGCAGATATTCGATCGTGTTTTTCATTGACTACAAAAATAGAAGGAGTAGAAACATAATCGTTCTTTGACACGTTCTGGAGTTTACCCGGTTGGTGCGGCGTCCGGGGCTCAAGCGAGATCACAACGCAACATCGCAAGATGATGCGCTGAGGGTCAGCAAGGGTCTATAGCCAAGCGCTGGTTGAGGCGAACAAGAACACAAGTCAAAGGCAGGATAGAGTCCCGAGGCGTTGAACTGGTTTATCCGGTTGGCGGTTAGCCCGGAGCCCGAGCACACAATCGCAACTGTTGCACGCCGCAAGGTGAGCGACGACCGCAGGTTGGCAAGGGTCTAAAGCGAGCTACTGGCCGAGACGAATGAGATCAACACCACCTCGGGACTCTTAATTTTTGCCGCGCCGATTTTCAGGCTGCCGGCTGAACCCGATTACTCCCTCTCATCTCGCCCTCGAAATAAACCCCCAGAAAGTCCGCGAGAATGCGCTGGCCCCAAAAGCGCCGCCAACGCGGATACGAAAGACGGCAGACCCCGACTGCTGGAAAATCTGGCCTGCCGCTCGCGCAGTCAGTAGGTTGCCTTGAAGCCCTGGTACACACCCGCGGTCGCCTCAAAAAATCCTACGATAGTACTATGGTCGTTGATGCCGGCCGGGCGCGTGTAATTGGACGCCTTCGGGTCGTCGAACTTGTAATACTTGCCGCCCTTCAGCAGTGCGCCGTGATAAATGCTGCTGGAATCAAGCCACGAAAACACCACGTCGCCCGCGCTGTCGATGGAGTGCGCAATACTCTCGAATGCACCCGGCACATCGATGGTGGTGTACTTCTTGCCATTGTAAAGAGCGCCTTCGTACAGGCCGCTCGAATTCACCCAGAACATGCTGATCAGGCCCTTATCATTGATTCCCCACGCTCCCGACGCGGTGGCTCCTGGGACGTCCAGGGTCGTGTACTTCGTACCCTTCCGCACGAATCCATGCTCCACCCCGCCGGTGTCAAGATAAAAGCCGGTGATGTCGCCTTTGGTATTGATCCCCAAAGCGTAGGAGCCATCGCCCGAAGGACCCACGTTGGTGAATTTGCCTTTCTTATACAAAAACCCCTGGGCGGTGCCGCTTGATCCCAGGTAATAGCCGACAATCTCGCCGCTTGAATTCATGTTGTAGCAGAAGGTGCCGCTGGTAGCGTTCGGATCGTCGATGTTGGTGGCTTTCTTCCCAACCAGCAGCAGGCCGTGAATCACCCCGCTGCTGTCGGTATAGGTCCCGACTGCGGCGCCGGAATTCGCAATTCCAAAAACTTGCGTTTGTGACGCGCCGGTCACATCGAGGGTGGTGAACTTGAAGGTTAGTTTCGGTGCATCGGCTGCCGCAGTCACCAGCGTGAACGCGAGCACCACTGCGAGCAGGCGCAAACTTGATTCATAGGTTTTCATCGGTTTCTCCTTGTGAAGATTACTGACAATGCCGAAGGGCGCGACGGTCAAGAGCGGCAACAGTGTAACTCGTCTGACCACTTCGCGATACTGTGCAATTATTTTCACTCGGAGTGCACAGGATCAGTACGCGATCCCAGCCGTACTAACTCGCGTCGCAGGCGGGGATGCAACTGGGTCAGGCGGAGGTAGCGCATCTCATCGCGGCGGGCCTTAGCCCGGATGATTCGCAGCAGATCGGATTTCTCCTGTGCCGTCCAGCGGGAAAGGCCAGGAATGAGCGCCAAAACCAACGCCCAATTCTCAAAGGCATGCTGTTCGGCGCCGGTCCGCTTTGCGGTCGAGACGCCCAGCGCGCGGCTGACCTCGTCCGCCGACGCTCGCCGGATGCGATTGCTCTCACCATCGAATTCCCGCGCCATTCGCTGGTTCACGCGCAAACCCAGGTTGCGGGTAGAGAACTGATCCCAGGCTCCGCGCTCTGAGCCCGGCAATTCATAGAAGACGTGCGCCTGGGCCAACCGCCGGAGCGTGCTCGGCGGCGTCTTGTATTTCGCATCGCCGACAATTCGCTTCTCCTCGCGTTCAGTCAGTTGAAGCAGGTCAGGACGGCCGGGACGGAATCCCAGCTTGCGGTAGAACCAGAACGCGCCAGATTCGATGGCCTCGTCGTTGCCGTCACCGATCTGATACGGATACACCGAGATGCATTTGGCTCCCATGTGTCGGCTGAGGCAACGCAACGCCTGCGCATAAATCCACGCAGTTTCACCGCCGCGGAACGTATAGAAAGTGTTGAAGCCGATCTCAATCCACTCACAAAGCCCAATCGCCTCGATATAGTTGATCGGCACACCGTTCTTGAGGGTGAAGCCGGCTAGGTAAGCGCGCAGCGGCAAGCGGCGCTCCGACTCCAGTCCCCAAAAATAAAACACGACGCCGCGGCCCACGTCCGCACGCACCACCGAGCGCGGATCGCCCAGCGTAGTGCCGTAGAGTTCGCGGTAGCGGACCAGCATCACCTCCTGGATCATATCGATGACCCTCCCGCCTTCCGCGAGTGATACCTTCTTAAGCGCGGGCGCGGGTTGAGCAAGCTCGCGGGGCAAGGAGACCCTGCTGCGGGAAATCAGCGGCTCCTGGTGATAATAGAAAGAGCGCACCGGCCAGCGATTGCGAGTGCGGGAAAGCCGCAGATTGTCGAGTTGCCAGCGCACCGGCAAGCGCAAAGAACCATAGAGTTCCACTTTTTCACGCGCGGAGCAGGGCAACTGCTCGAAGCGCCGAACCAGCCATTTCAGCTCGCGCTGGCGGCCTCTGGCGGCCTGCAGCCAGCGCAACCACGGAATATTGGCTTCGACGTCGCCATCCTCCTCAAGGAGCGGCAGAAAGCGCGGCCAGGTGGCTGCCTGTGCTCGCTCTTCGTCGTAGCCGTCCCACACGATCTCCGCGTTGCGGGGCATACGCTGCTCCAGCCAGCGCACGGCGTCGAAGTTGAGCGTGTCCTCCATGGTGGTGCCCGCAATTCCCCCGAATTCAAACGAGTCGAACTCGCTCATGTCCGCGCCTTGCGCTTGGAGGCCGGCGATCCTTTCGTGGAAGCTGTTCAGAAGCTGCTCGGCGCGGGCAACTACGCCAGCCCCTTGGGGAAACGCGCGAAGAAACAGCAGCGTCTCATGAAAACGGATGAGCGAGCCGGCATCGGGCATGCGGCGCCGGGAGAGAGCCCTGAGCAGTTTCTCCACATGAGCACCTTCGCCGCGTCCAAAGCGGTCTTTGCTCTGTTCGAGACGATCCAGCAGCCGGCTAAGGGTAAGTGATGGCATGGCGGCCTGTGCGGCAGTAGTGTAGCGCACTCAGCCTCGGTACAGGGAAGTCTCGGCCTGGCACATGCTAATCTCAACCTTTCGGAACACAATGACGCTCAACCTTCAACTCGTACCCACGAGTTTCAGCCTGGCGGCGGTCTTTGCCTGGGGGACGAGCGACTTTGTCGGGGGCTACGCCACGCGGCGTGCGAATGCGTTTCTGCTGACCACCATCGCGCACGCCAGCGGATTGTTGCTGATGCTGAGCCTCGCCACCGCTACCCAAGCGCAATTTCCCTCGCGCGTAAGCATTGCGTGGGCGCTGACTGCGGGAATTTCAGGCGGTGCAGCACTCGCCCTCTTCTATCGCGCGCTTTCGGCGGGTCGGATGGGCCTGACCGCGCCGGTGGCCGCCGTGCTGGGAGCGGCAATCCCTACGGTGTTCGCGATGTTTACCGAAGGGCTGCCGGAAACGATTCGTGTCCTTGGTTTCCTGCTCGCGGGCATCGGAATCTGGCTCATTTCCCGCACCGAGGATCGCAGCAGCGCGGAGGGCATTGGGTTGGCGGCGCTCGCCGGCGTGGGTTTCGCGGGATTCTACCTGTGCATCCGGCAGGCTGGGGACGGTTCCGCGCTGTGGATTGCGAGCTTTTCCCGCACCGGCGCCCTGATGACCACCGCGATCATCGTTCTACTGAAAAAGAATTTTCACGAGATCACACCTGCGGGTGTGCGCTGGGGCATGCTGGCCGGATGCCTCGACGTGAGCGGCAGCGCACTGTTCGTTCGTGCCAGCCAGACCGGCCGTCTGGACGCCGCAGTGGTGCTTACGTCGCTTTATCCAGCGGTGACCGTGCTGCTCGCCAGGTTGTTTTGAAAGAACATTTCACCCGCTGGAAGGCCGTGGGCATCTTGGCGGCGCTGTTGGCTGTGCCGATGATTGCGATGCAGTAGAAGTCCTCGGCCTGACGAGACGTTCTGGGCCTCTGTGGCGTTGCCAATTTGGAAGACAACTACAGGAAGACCCACGTAGCGGCAGGTGTCCCACCTGCCCGCCGCCCGCCGCAGGGTTTTCCTGTTACCATCCTCCTCGTGCCCCTCCTTGAAATCCGCGCCCTGACGAAGATCTACCCTCTGGGCGAGTCTATTCTTGGCGGAGGCGCCAAGGGAGAAGTGCGCGCGGTCGATGACGTTACCCTCGACATCGAGGCCGGCGAAACTCTCGGACTGGTGGGCGAATCGGGATCGGGCAAGAGCACACTGGGACGATTGGCGCTGCGTTTGATTGAACCAACATCCGGTGACATCCGTTTTGACGGCCGCAATCTCCTGAAAACCAGCCACGTCGAAATGCGACGCCTGCGCCGCGACATGCAGATCATTTTTCAGGACCCGTTTGGGTCGCTGGATCCACGAATGCGCGTCGAAGATGTCATCGCTGAGCCGCTTATCATCCACGGGGAAACAGCTGGGGTGAGCACCCGGCGCACTCGCGTTGCCGAATTGCTCAAGGCAGTGGGTCTCGACGAATCGGCCATGCGCCGCTTCCCGCATGAATTCAGCGGAGGCCAGCGGCAGAGAATCGGCATCGCGCGGGCGCTGGCGTTGCGTCCCAGGTTCATCGTGGCGGACGAGCCGGTTTCGGCACTCGATGTGAGCGTCGGAGCACAGATTGTGAACCTCATGGCCCAACTCCAGCGCGAATTCGGACTCACCTACCTGTTCATTTCGCATTCCATGCCCGTGGTGCGCTATCTGGCGACCAGGATTGCCGTGATGTATCAGGGAAAGATCGTCGAGGCGGGGGAAACAGGCCAGATCACGCAGCGCCCGGCACACGCCTACACCAGGAGTCTGCTGGAAGCCACGCCGGAAATCGCGGTGTAGCGGCGGTTCGTGTTACAATCCGCGCGTTGAATCTCCTTGAAAGGAGTTCGCATGGCCGCTGCGTCCAACCTGCCCACCCCAACTCCAGGGTCACCGGAGGCCGCACCACTTTCTGAAGGCGCGCGCATCCTGGACACATTTGTCGCTCCGAGCAAGACTTTTTCCGATCTGCGCCGAAATGCCAGCTGGTGGGCGCCGTGGCTGTTGATTTCCGTTTTCTCGCTGCTGTTTGTCTATGCCATGGACCGGCAGATCGGGTTCGAGCAAATCGCCAAAAACGCGATCGCGCAGTCCTCCAGAGCCGAGCAGTTCGAGAAGCTTCCAGCCGACCAACGCGCCAAGCAGATGCAGATTTCTGTTACCGTCACCCGCTACTTCTCGTACGGGACGCCGGTCGTCGTCCTGATCATCTATGTGATCATGGCGGCGGTTCTGCTGGCCACATTTAACTTCGGGGCCGGAGCAGCTATAAAGTTTGGGACCTCGCTCGCCATCGTGATTTATGGCGGCCTGCCGGGCATTATCGCCGCGATCCTCGGGACAGTGTCGATGTTCGCCGGGGTCGATCCGGAAGGCTTTAACCCCAAGAATCCGGTGGCGACCAATCCTGCTTATTTCATGGACCCAACCCAGAACAAGTTTCTCTACTCGATGGCGTCGGCGCTGGATGTGTTCGTCATCTGGAGCATCATCCTGATGGGCATTGGTTTTGCCTCCAACAGCAAAGTGAAACGCTCGACGGCCATTGCGATCGTTGCCGGATGGTATCTGCTGTACAAGTTGGTTGGCGCTGTTCTGGGCGCGGCGTTCTCATGATTCTGTTCCGCTCCAACAGGCATGGTTGAGCGAGCTGCTGCACCAATCCACAAGCGAAATGCTCGCCTCCGTGACAAAAGTCACAGCCGGAGTTAGCATTATCGCCAGACAATTCGCAGTGAGCCGGAGGCACTATGAAACCGCGATCTATCTGCGCCGTGGTTGTCTTTTTTCTGCTCTCCACGCTGTTAGTTGCCGGGCAGTCTTCCGCCAGTCAATGTATTGACTGCCATAGCAAGGTCACTCCCAACATCGTTTCCGACTGGAAGCTGAGCAGGCACAGCCAGGTAGAGGTGACCTGCGTAGCTTGCCATGGGGATCAGCACACCTCAGCCAGCGATGTGGCGAAGGTGAAGATCCCGACGCCCGACACCTGCGCCACCTGCCATCAGACGCAGGTGGAACAATTCCGCAAAGGCAAGCACGCGTTCGCCTGGGCAGCCATGAAGGCCATGCCAACCATCCACTGGCAACCCATGGCCATGACGACGGGTGAGAAGGGTTGCGGCGGCTGCCACAAGATTGGGGACAAAAGTTTGATTGAGATTGTCGAATTGCGCCAGGGCGGCAGCGAATTCGGCGCTGCCCAGTGCGACGCTTGCCACACCCGTCACACCTTTTCCGTGGAAGAAGCCAAGCAGCCGCAAGCTTGCGAGACTTGCCACATGGGTTTCGATCATCCGCAGTGGGAGATGTACTCTGCGTCCAAGCACGGGGTGCGCGAGGATTTGAAGCAACGCAAGATCCTGCCGGCTGACGCCGCCGCGCCAACCTGCCAGACCTGTCACATGCAGGATGGCAACCACGAAGTGCGTACTGCCTGGGGCTTCCTGGCTGTGCGTCTGCCGCTGCCGGAGGACAAGCAATGGGCCGCGGATCGAGCCACTATCCTCCAGGCACTGGGCGTGCTTGATCCCAATGGCAAAGCGACCACACTGGTCAATACCGTCAAAGCCGCCGACCTTGCCCGGCTGACGCAGGAAGACTGGCAGCGCGAACGGGACAAGATGCTCAAGACCTGCAACCAGTGCCACTCGGGAAACTTTGCCAGGCAGCAACTGCAGCAGGGCGATGACATGATTCGCGACGCCGACCACTTGATGGCCCAGGCAATCCTCATTGTGGCTGGCCTTTACCAGGACTGGACTCTGCCCAAGCCACCGAACTATGCTTACGCATTCCCCAATCTGCTCACGTTCCACGACGCACCCACGGTCATCGAGCAGAAGCTGTTCGTGATGTACCTGGAGCACCGCATGAGAACGTTTCAAGGCACGTTCCACGCCAGTCCCGATTACGCGCTCTGGTATGGCTGGAGCGAGATGCAGCGCGACCTCACCGAGATCAAGGAACTGGCGGCGGAGATGCGCCGCAGTCACACATCCGCGAGTACGCAACCCACGGTGATGCCCACCGCGAGGAAGAAGTAACCGGGATACGTGAATACCTCGTCCAACTCTTGTCATCCCGAGCGAAGTCGAGGGATCTGCATTTTGCGTCGAACTACAGGCTTCCGGCTTCGTGCGGGATAACAATTCATGCAAAAGACTGGGTCAAGTCATCGCAAATGCACTATGCTAGAGCGTTCGGAGGCACCATGAAACGGCTGCTGATCCTTCTGGTTGTGTTTGCTTCGGCTACATTCGGTTTCGCGCAACAAAACAAGAACGTGGTCACCAACGTGATTCGTGAGATCCTGCCGCGGCAGCAGAAGAATCTGGTTGCCGCCGTGGAGGAGATGCCGGCCAACAAGTTCGACTTCAAGCCCACGCCGGCGCAGATGACGTTTGCCCACCTGGTCATTCACATCACCGAGTCGAACAATTATCTCTGCGCCAAAGCTGGGGACACGGCTGCACCCAAGGTGCCCGAACTCTCCGAAACCGACGGCAAAGACAAGCTGCTCGCGGCCATGAAATCGTCCTTCGATTTCTGCACCACGGCGCTGGCCAAGGTCGAGGATGCGAAGCTTGGCGATACCGTCGATCTGTTCGGTGGGCGCCAGGGACCGCGTGCGTTTGCCCTGATCGCGCTCACCAATGATTGGGCGGATCACTACAGCGCGGCGGCACAGTATCTGCGGTTGAATGGACTGTTGCCTCCGACCGCGAAGAAGTAGCGCAAGCCTT
This sequence comes from Terriglobia bacterium, assembly GCA_963758285.1. Classification (GTDB taxonomy): domain Bacteria; phylum Acidobacteriota; class Terriglobia; order Terriglobales; family Acidobacteriaceae; genus DASVWZ01. The sequence goes on from CAVWUT010000009.1 coordinate 319,345, forward strand.
TACGTGGACCGTTTACTCCTTGCTTCCAAAGGCGTTGCCTGGCTGGAAAGCTGGAACGGCCCGGCCAGATCGTGGATCGGGAACGAGCTAACGTGGGGAAGTTGCCCCTGGGTTGAGTTGGAAGACTTGCACCCGCGCGTTCGCCGCGTCAGCGACGTAGAGGCGATTGCTTGCGTCGACCCACAACCCTCTCGGAGCATGGAACTCTCCAACTCGGCTACCGGGTCGTCCAAAAGATCTCATCGGCAGTCCATCCGGTTGGTAGATGCTGATGATGGATCTGGCAACGTAACTCACGTAGATATTTCCGCCTCCATCCACCGCCAGTCCGTAGCCTCGATCAACGCCGACAAAGGTATAAGTGCAATTGCTCTTCGAATCCAGAACTTGAATGCGGGCTCCCTCGGTATCCAGAACCGCAATTCCGGGATATCCCACAGCGATGTGCGTCGGGGATATAAATTCTCCGCTGCCATTGCCGTGCCTGTCCTTTCCGAGACTCTTCAGAACGTTGCCTTGCAGATCGAGGACGAAAACCAGATTGCGTGGGGTATCCGCGAGATACAAACGGCCGGCTTTCCGGTCAATTGCAATTCCGGTCGGACGTTCATACATGTTCTCGCCATGGAAGCGCCCGATAGAGCGAAGGAATTGTCCGTATTGGCTATACACAAGCACCATTCCCCGCTCGGAATCAGCGATGTAAATGTTGTCCTCGGCATCCACCGCAACCCCAGCGGGCAGCTGCAACCTGCGGCCTTGACCGCCCAGAAGAGTGAACGAAGTCTTGCCCTGGGGATCCAGCACATGCACGGCCCGCTGGTCGGGATCACTGATGATGAGGCGCATCATGGAGTCGGTGGTCACCTCGTACGGCGCTGCCATCACCCTGGCTCGTCCATAGACAAATGTCACCACTTGATCGCGAATTGTTCCCAGGTTGGAGGTTGGGTGTGCGATTTTCGTGGCGTGGGCCGGAGGCTCGAAATCTTCCACAATCTTGCGGCCGGGAAGAATCATCCACGGAGGAGGCCCAGTCTGCCTTGCCGCGTCTTGGCCAAAGGCTGAAGTGGAGCGGGAAATTGAACCTAGCGCTTCAAGGACACCCGTGAACTTCGATCGCTTCTTGTATTTTGCACTGGCAGAAAACGTACCAAGATACTCCAGTTCGCGACCGTCTCCCAGGCTCACTCGCGGGAAGGCGCGGGTATTCTGCGTTGGCGCCTCAAGGCGCAAAGAGGCAATTAGACATGGAGGACATAGGGCGGCTTCCTCACGCGTTTGACTGAACACGGATTGGGCCATGAGGATCAAGAGCGCAAGCCCAACTATAATCCGCGGCTCAACTCTTGCCGTCCGATTGCTGGTGTAAAAAAATAACCTGCAAAATTGCTGTTTCCTGAGCATGGGCTGGCGCCTCCCACGCGGTTGAAAAGTGAAACAGACCAAGAGGAAGGGGGATAATCCTCTCTAAGACTACTAGGCAAATTGTTGCTCTTTGCGCTCAGCATTTGTCAGTGACCCTGCTGAGGGAATTCCGTCAGAATTCCCTCAGCGCCCAGTGACCTATGTCTCAGAGTGATGTGACAAATGGAGGTGCGGAACGGAGCATGGCGAAGTCACTTTTGTGGGCGGACGGCCTCGCGCGAAAACTCTTCGCCGCCGATTAGCGGCTCGGCTCCAGACGGTCGTCTCTACTTGATTTGAACCAGATCGCTTGCACCGGCAATCACTCCCGCTGGCATCGGATGCTGCGGAGCACGCCAGGCATCGAGCACCGACACCTGGTGAACGCAGCTCACCGTGCAGTGCGGGGCGCAACCTTTCTCGGTGAGGTACTCGCGGCGAATATCGTGAATGGTGTAGTTTTCCAGCGGAATCCCCGGGTAACCTCGCTGCTGCGAGCAGTAGTGCACCAGGCCGTTTTCGCAGATGTAGAGGTAACGCGATCCGGCGCGGCATCGCCACTGGTTCGGTTTCCCTAATGCAATGTTGTCCTGGAAAGCGTTGATGCGGGTAAAGCTGCGCTTCTCCAGCGACTTCATTTCATGATAGACGCGGCGCTCGTCATCGCTGAGCGGCTGCAATTGGCCTCCTCCATCATGAATGATGCCGACCGTCGAACTGAATCCCAGCTCCATCGCGCGTTTGCCGATGGTCAACGCGTCCTGCGGATTGCACACGCCGCCGCCCACCACGGAATTGATGTTCACATGAAAGTCGGCATACTCGGCGAGTAATTGCAGCTTCTTGTCCAGAACTTTCAGGCTTTTCTTGGAAACGTCGTCGGGCGTGACGTTATCGATGGAAATCTGCAACCACTCCAGGCCAGCGTTATTCAGGCGCTCAATGCGATCCGCCACCAGCAGGTAGCCGTTGGTGATCAGGCCCGCGACCATGCCGCGCTGGCGGATGCGGCGAATGATATCGTCGAGTTCAGGATGCAGCAGCGGTTCCCCGCCGCTGATGGTGATGACCGAGGTGCCGAGTTCAGCCAGCTTGTCGACCCGGCGAAACATCTCATCGGTGGGGACGGGCGGCGAGAAGTCGTCGTACTCGTTGCAGTATTCGCAGGCCAGATTGCAGCGGCGCACCGGGATAATGTGGGCCAGCAGCGGGTGGTCGGTCGCCACCAGAGCGTAGGCGATCTTGCGGGCGCCACGCAAGTCGCGGACCACCTGCTTGAGCCTGCGGCGCAGAATTGTACGGCTAGATGGCATGGAGAATATTTAGTCATTATTACAGCACAGAAGTTACCTAAGCGAGTCGTGTACACCAGTGGTCGGCGAGAATTTGGCAGCGAATGGCCACTGGGCAGGTTTTCACGAGTGTCTGTAGTACTTTCGTGCCACTTGATTTGGGAGCGGGTTTCGTACTAATCTGCGATTACACCGGAAAGGAGGTGGTCGGATGACAAGTTCAGAAGGCAGTAGTAGACGTATCCAAAGACCAGGTGAGGTGGCTGAGACTTAGAGCGAGGTCGCTCTGAGCGGGGCTTTCGCCGAGGCGGCGAGAGCTACAGCCCGCAAACTAACGGTGAGTTTGGATTCGATCCGCCCGGCGTGAGGTCGCGCTGGGACCCGGAGTTGCCGTAGAGGCCACGTAGAGTGACCACCTCTTGGTCAAACCCAAACAGTCCACCGGATGGCCCGCGTGAAAAGCGCGGGCCATTCTTTGTTGAGCCGGATCGCCCCAACTGCGTTGACGTGCCCGCCGAGATTCAGTAACATCCTTGTACTTCAAGGTGCCTGGGGGATGTCTCACACAACGCGGCGAATTGCAGTAGTGCTGTTCCAGTTGGGCGGCCCGGACACGCTGGAAGCGATTGAACCTTTTCTCTACAATCTTTTCTGCGATCCCGATATCATCGACTTCCCTTTTGCCCGCATTGGACGAAAGCCCCTGGCCAAGCTGATTTCTCGCACCCGTGCCCGGAAAGTGCAGCACCATTACGCGGTGATCGGCGGGGGCTCGCCCATCCGTCGATTTACCGAGCAGCAAGCCCGGTCTCTGGAATCGAAGCTGGCGGAATGTGGCCTTGACGCGCGTTGCTTTGTGGCCATGCGTTACTGGCATCCGTTTACCTCTGAGGCGATTGAGCAGTTGCAGGCGGCGAATTGTGATGAAGTCGTTCTTTTGCCGCTTTATCCGCAATATTCCAGCACCACCACGGGCAGCAGCCTGAATGAGTGGCGGCGCCGCCGCCCGGGCGATCTTTTCCACGGCGATCTTCCAACTCATTGCATTGAGAATTTCTATCGCCATGAGCTTTATCTTCAAGCGCTCAGGGAGCGTGTTGACGAGGCGCTGGCACGCTTCTCCCACCCGGACCAGCCGGAACTGGTGTTCAGCGCTCATAGTGTTCCGGTCGCGGTCATCGACAAAGGCGATCCCTACCAGCGACAGATTGAGGAGACGGTTGAGTTGCTTATGAGGCGTGGCGGATGGAGAAACCGCCATCGTCTCTGCTATCAAAGCAAAGTCGGCGCCAGCAAGTGGTTGCAACCTTCGCTGCACAGGACCCTGCACGAGTTGGCGGCGGAAAAAGTTCGCGAAATTTGCGTGGTGCCGGTTTCGTTTGTTTCCGACCATGTGGAGACGCTGGGAGAGATCGACCACCACGCTCGCGAGGAAGCCTATGGCCTGGGCATGACTCGCTTCGAAATGACCGCAGGACTGAACGACTCGCCGACGTTCATTGCGGCGCTCGCCGATCTGGTGTGGAAGCAGCTTGCCAGTCGAAGCGAGAGCAGGCTCGTCGCGGCGGGTTGAGCCGCTCTACGACTGCCGTATGCCGTTCTACAAGGTCGCCAGCCCCGTTCGGAGGCGTTATCCCGACATTCGGCGTATTTCAGCCGAGTGAGGAATCTGCGCCTCAACTAACGTGTAAGCGCGATTTCTCCGCGCCGATTCCAAAGTCGTAGGTCTGGTGAGGATTCAATGCGAAGTGCGCGGACTCCTCTTTATCGGCCGGGCGTCACGGACTGGCTGTTGCCGCAAGGTCTTCGGGGCGCGGCGCCTATGCGGACTGCTTGCCGCTCGAGGGCCGGGGCAGCGCTTCGAGCGCGATGTGTGCCCGGTGCCACGCTGCATCGAGGTCTCGCCGGTCGAGCGCGACTAGTGCGCTCGCGCTTTCGAGGATCGCGTCCGCTTGATCCGACAGCACTTGACGGCAGGCGTCCGGAAGTCGCGGCGCTAGCCGGCGGATCGCTTCGAGCTGCCGGATCAGGACTGCGGGCGTTGTCGCGGCCGCCTGACGGATCTGATCGAACGCGAGCTTGGCGAGTCGCTCGAGCCGCACCGGTGGCATCCAAACTCGGAGCCTGCTGCCCGTGTCGTACCAGTTCCCTTCGAGCGGAGGCCGCTCGGCGAGCGTAAGCAGCGCGTCGGCGACCCAGTCGACGCATGCCACGCCGGTAAACGTGTCGTTGACCGCGGGCGACAACGCGCGGATCGCGATTTCGACGACCTGCGCGATGCCGAACTCGCTATCCTGGGTGAGCGTGCGGTGACGGCCGATATGAATTCCACGATCGATTGCTGCATCGAGCGAGCCGGCGCTGCCCGCGGGGACTATAGATGCGAGTGGCTCACCGCGCAAGACGAACTGGCCCGGCCGAAACCTCAGCACGATGAGTGCATCCGCAGCGCGTGCCGCCACGACCAGCGCGCCGTGATCGACGTGTTGCAGATATCCGCTCTTCGCGCATGACACGATCGCGCCACTCTCGGCCTGGCGCAGAATCGCAGCATCGTCGGGCATCGCGCCGGTGCCCTCGCCAGGGCCGGACGCGTGCGCGCCGCCGGCCGCGACGTACAAATCGTCGACGATCGCTCCGATCATGTCAGGGTTCTGGATCGATCTCGCGACCCGATGGCTGTAATAGACGAGAAACCCGAAGCTGAGCACGACGAGCACCCAGCTCGTGATCAACGAGATCTGCGGGATGAACGCCGACTGCGGATCCTGATGCGTGACCAGGAAGACGAGGCAGATGTATACAAACGTGGCCATGAACAGGCCGATCGTGACCTGGGTAACCCAGTCCTGCAGGAACCGGTAGAGCAGGCGCGGGCCAAATAGTGTTGAGACCATCGACAGCACAAGCAGCGCGACCGAGAAAATCAGCGCGAGCACGGTCGCAACCGCGCCCATCATCGCCGACAGGATCGCGCGTGCGTCGTCAATGCTTCCCATGGTCAGCCACGACGGGATGTGAATGACCCCATATTTGTCGAGGATGTCCGGAATCAGGGTGATCCCGAAGAGCGCGACTGCTGCAAGCGAGAGCTGCAGCGGGATCCGCCACAGGTTAATGTCGCGTTGCGAGCGGAGCTTGGTAGGGCGTGGGGCGTGCATTCGATATGGTGTCAACCGCTTTTATCCCCCGAACAACAATCGTTCAAGTACCGGACCGAGCGCCAAGGCAGGAAGATAGCTTAGAAGCACCGTCGCTATCAAGCACATTGTGAGTAGGATCCCGAACGAAAAAGAATGGGTGGGAAGCGTTCCCAACGAAGGAGGGGTGCTTTTCTGACGACCAAACAAAGCTGCGAACCCCAATGCCGGGGCGGCCAAGCCAAACCTGCCCACCATCATCGCTAAGGCCGTGGTGAGGTTGTAAAACGGAGTGTTCGCATTCAGGCCGGCAAAGTTCTGGCCATTGTTGGCAAAGCACGAGGCATAGGCAAACAAAATTTCAGTGAAGCCATGCGGGCCGCTGTTGGTGGTCCGGCCGGAGAGTCCCAGCCTGGTGCTCACGGCAATCGCGGTGAGTGGAAGCACCACCAACGGCGCCGCCAAAGCATACAGCATGATCATTTTGTTCTCCGCCGGCCCGATCTTCTTCCCCAGGTATTCCGGCGTGCGCCCAACCATGAGCCCGGCCAGAAACACGGCGATGGCAGCGGTCATGACCATACCGTAAAGACCGGTCCCCAGGCCCCCAAATACGAGTTCTCCGAGCAGCATGTTTCCTAACAGAACCATGCCACCGAGCGAGGTATAGCTGTCGTGCATTGAGTTGTATGATCCGGTCGCGGTGTTGGATGTAACCACGGCCGTGAGGGTCGAACCGCCAATGCCAAAGCGCGCCTCCTTGCCTTCCATGTTCCCGCCAGACTGGACGCGGCTATTTCGGAAATCCACATTCCCGAGGTGGGGATCTCCCCGTTGTTCAAAGTGATGTACGAAGACCAGACCGCTGCCGAACAAAAGCAGCATCACCCAGTAGAAAAGCCATCCCTGTCGAGGCTGGCCAACCATTCTGCCGAAAGTGTTCGTGAATGCCGCAGGCAGGAGCACGATGGCCAGCATTTCGATAAAGTTTGTGAGCGGTGTGGGGTTCTCATAGGGATGAGCCCCATTCGCGTTGAAGAAGCCGCCGCCATTGGTGCCGAGATTCTTGATGATCTCGAGAGCGGCTACCGGACCCTGCGGTATGACCTGCCGCGCACCCTCGACGGTCGTGGCGACCGCATAGGGGCGGCAGTTCATCGGAACGCCCTGCCAGACCAGCAGCAAGGCGCCGATCAATGCTCCCGGCAACAGGATCCAGAGCAGGGCGCGGGTCAGATCAACCCAAAAGTTGCCGAGCGTGTCCGAGAGTTGCCGGGCGAGGCCGCGAACAAAAGCAACACCCACGGCTAACCCCGCAGCACCCGCTAGGAAGTTCTGGGCGCAGAGTCCCACCATCTGGCTGAAGTAGCTCATCGTGTTTTCGCCGGCGTAGGCCTGCCAGGTAGTAGTCGTCGAGAAGCTGATGGCCGTATTCAGAGCCAGGTCTGGGGACAACGGCGTCGTGTGGTATTGCGGGAAGAACCAGGGAAAAAACTGCTGCATCCTGAGAATGGCATACAACAGGAGTGTGCCGGCAAGACCAAAGAGCACGAAACACGTCGCATACTGCTTGCCGCCCATCTCTACCTTAGGATCAACCGCGGTAACGCGATAGATGAGCCGCTCAACCGGAAGACATAAGCGATCAAGCGCAGTCCGCTTCCGCGAGAAGACTCGTTCCATGTACCCGCCCAAAGGCTTCACCAGGGCGGTGACAATGGCCACAAACAACAGGTATTGCAATGCGCTGTAGAGATCCACCAACCCTACTCAGAAGCAGCCCGACCAAGACGTCATTGCATATTCAAAAGACATTCTCTGTTCGGCTCTTTCTTAGGCCTCCACTGCAATCGTTCATCAAAGCACGAGATTTGCCGAGCCCCAGAACGCACCGCGCGCGTTACAGTTGCCCTGCTTCAAGCATTCTAATGCCGCCGGTTGTTTGAAAGGAAACAAGCTTCGAGGCGGCGGCTTTTGAGGGATGTGATGCTCGACCACGGTGATTGTCGCCGACTGCTATCTGCCCAGCAGTGCGTTCGATTCGACTGCTTCGACTTTGGCTTTCAGCCATCGATTGGGTTGGTGGTTCCCCGCGAGGCGGAGCTTCAGGTAATTATCGGTAAGGCATTCGGTGGAAATTCCGTCGAAGACGTTCAGAGTGATGGCGTCGATTGTCCGGCCAACGAACGACTGCATGAAATCAAGTTTTTTCCGCGCGGCCAACTCACGCAAGATTCGATTGCGTTCCCGAGCCAGTTGCACTGGGACCTGGTTACGCATCTCGGCGGCGGGCGTTCCCGGACGCGCCGAATAGGTGAATACGTGCAGATAGGTGAAGGGCAACGCCTCGATCATGCCGCGAGTCTCGTCGAAATCGGCATCGGATTCGCCCGGGAAACCCACCATGACGTCGGCGCCAATCGCGGCGCTTGGCATGGCAGCGCGGATTTTCTCGATCCTTTCGCGATAATGCCAGGGTCGATACTTGCGATGCATCTTGCGCAGAATGCGATCGCTCGCCGACTGCATTGGCACATGAGCGTGCTTGGCGATGCGCGGTGAATCAGCTACCAGACCGATCAAGCGGTCGCTCCAGTCCATCGGTTCGACGGAACTAAGGCGCAGCTTTTCGAGCGCGGTATGGTCAAGGATGGCGCGGACTAAGTCCTCGAAACGAAGTCGCGCGGCGGGAGCGAGGTCGCGTCCCCAGCGTCCGAGGTTGATGCCGGAGATCACGACTTCGCGATAACCCGCGTCCACCAGAGCATTCACTTCGCCAAGAATCTGAGCGAGCGGCAACGAGCGGCTTTGCCCGCGAACGTAAGGGATCACACAGAAAGAGCAGCGATTGTCGCATCCGTCCTGCACTTTGAGGTTGGGACGAGTGCGTTCGTTGGCGGCGTCGAATACCGGGGCGGCGAGCAGTTCGGTGTGGGCGAAAATGTCGGAGACGAAGATCGAGCGATTCGCCGGCGCCTGATCGTCGGTCGATGGCGCCGTTGATGGAAGCGCGATGCTCACCAGCTCATGCTTGTGGGAATTGCCGATGACCTGGGAGACGCCCGGCAGCGCGGCGAGTTCTTGCGGCGCGCGTTGCGCGTAGCATCCGGTCACAACGATCTGGCAGTCTGGATTCTGGCGGTGAATGCGGCGAATGGCGGCCCGCGCATCCTGGTCGGCGGAGGCGGTCACGGTGCAGGTGTTGAGCACAACGTACTGCGCTTGTTCGCGGGACGCGGCGGGTTCGAGGCCACGCTCTCGGAATTGCCGCTCCAGAGCAGCGCCATCCGCCTGCGTAGCCCGGCAGCCGAAGTTCTCCACGTAGAAGCTTGCCACCTGTCTATACTAACCCGTCGTGGGGTGGGGACTGCCCGACGATGGTTAGCCAATTCGCGGGAGTATCAAAACACACGTCGGGCGCACATACCCCGGCGGCGTTCGCGGGAAATGGGCAATTCCTTCTCCGCTGTCTCAGAATGACATCACGCTCTCGTCATACGTCATTTTGTTCGCAAAGGCCCCATTTTTGTAGTACCGTAGGGGCATATTCGTGGTGGGTGATCATTTTCCCGGCAGTGTTCCTGTCTCGCGCGCCGCCCTGCTGTGGATTGTTCTTGAGGTGTATGAATGAAACCGCGAGTTTTGCTGGTCGACACTAATACGGCGGTCCTGTTAACCCTGAAGGCCGTTCTGGAGTTGCACAAGTTTTCGGTAGACGCCGCCGCTTCAAGCGCGGAAGCCCTTCGTAAGTTGGCATCCGGCACCTACGACCTGGTGATCACCGAAACGCGTCTGGAGACCGAAAGGGCGGGTCTGAAGGTGATCCGCGCGGCGCGGCTTCAGCCTTACAATCCGGCGACCGCGCTTCTGACCGCGGATATGCCAGCCGACGGAAGCTGGAACAAGGATGCCGCGGAATCGTTGTTGATTAAGCCGGTTGGAACGGCGGAACTTCTGCGCCAGATTCGCGGCTTGCTGGCACGGCACCGAAGCGCTCAAATTCTGTCGGCGCAGCGGACAGGGCTCCACGCACAGAATGGAGCGATGATTAGAACCGAGAGGAAGGCGAGCTAACCTCCGCCTCGCTCGGGCAGACCCTTGATTCGTTCCCCCTCTGAAAGGAAAGGCCGCTCTGGGAGCGGCCTTCGGCACGGCTATTCCTGCTCTTTTCGAGCTTTTTTCCGGCTACGTTTGCGCGCCAGAGCTTCTTTCACGCGCTTCTTCTCGCCCGGCTTCAGATAAAAGGAGTGCCGCTTGACCTCCTTGATAATGTCTTCCTGTTGCACCTTACGCTTGAACCGCCGCAGGGCATTTTCGAGGGACTCGCCCTCTTGCAGTCTAACTTCAGCCAATCACAACACCCCCAAACTCGCCCGGATGGGACCTACTAGTTATTGCAAGCTTCCGGGCGCAAGTCAAGGCCTCTGGGGGGAAACCAAACCAACTGCCATTCCCGGGGAAAGAATGTCTAGAGGTATCTGACGGCTACAAGTTTCCAGACGGCTTACTGGTGGATCGCGATGCCACCCTCAACATCGGGCGCACCCTTGCTGGTACCGGTTTCCAGGAATTGAAAGCTGTTACCTGCCGCATTCAGCACAACCGAGAACGTAAGCGTGCCGTTGCCATTCCCTGACGGCTTTATTTTCATCGATCCAGTACCGTCCGAATTGATGGAATAACTTCCTGTTAGGGTACCGCTCTGAATTTTTCCGTTGTCATTTGAAACGTACGATCCTGTCACCGCACTGACGCCGTCGAAAGTAAACACTCCGACGACGCTTGATGGGCTCGTATTCTTTGAACTGGGGGACCTTGTGTCAAGAAACCCATACGATCCATCGAGGCTTCCGTTGGAAAAAGTCGGTGTTTCCGCTGAAGCCTTTGAAAAACTACCAGCGGCGAGAACCAGGCACAGCACGACAGTCGCAACCATCGTTCGCATCAGAATTGGGCTGCTTATCTTGTTAGTCATTTTCATCGAAATCTCCTTTTTGACCTCTCATTGCCAGTCACAGACTAGCCTGGTTTTGCGGCCATGCGGAATGGCTCCAACGTGCTGGATTCCTACCCGATCTGGCGTGTACTGTGAAATGATTTGCACACGCGGCGCAACGACTCGGTGCGCGCTCCGTCCGCATTGCCGAGGTTGCGCTATCTTAGAAGCTCATTTTCAGCGCTAGTTGAATCTGCCGGGGCGGATACGAGTTCAGAATCTGCACCGGATTCGAGGGCACCTGGTAGTGGCCGGGATAGTAATTGACTCCCAGTGGCGTAAACATTTTCACGAAGTAGGCCGTGTCGCTTTGCAATCCGTTTTCCGTGATTGTGACGAGCTTGTTATCCCGGTTCAGCAGGTTGAACGATTCAATAATGAGATCAACTTTCAGACGATTCCGCACGTAGAGGCGGCGGGTTAACCGGGCATCGGTCGTGGCGTAGTCGGGACCGAGGAACGAGTTGCGGCTTACTCCGGGCAGGCGGTCGTTCTCATCGTTACCATCCTGATTGGGATCCCCTCCCACGGTCTCGGTGACGGGTCGCCCGCTGCCCACGGTTACGACCCCGGCCAATTTCCAATCATCGAACATAGCAGAGAGCAAGTCATGACCGTGGTGAAAGGGACGCGGCTCGGCGATCCAGGAGAATGCCAGCCGCTGGCGCTGGTCGGTAACGCTGGGCCCGCGCTCGGCGTTGGGGGCGTAGGAGTTCTGTACCAGAGAGGGTTGACCTGCCACCAGCGCGTCCTGACCGTCGTCAATGGCATGAGCAAAAGTGTAGGCCAGCCGGAAATAGAGGCCGCGGCTCATTTGACGGTGAATCGACACAGTGGCGCCGTGGTATACGCTGGATGCGGCGCTTTCGAACTGATCGATGGCGCCGAGTTGCGGAATCGGCCGCGCCAGCGGATTGATGCAGGGCGGCCACGGACAAGTGAAGGACGGCGTCATCTGCCACGTGGAAAATGACGGGATATCGTAATACGTGCCCAGAAAGTTGATGCCCGAGCTGTCATACACCGGGTACTCCACATTGACCGGCGGCGGCAGGTTCACATCGCGGGCGCGGATCAGATCGACTCCGTGCACGTACATATAGGAGACGCCCACCGCCAGGCGGTTCGCGACCTTGCGCTCCAGGCTGAAGCTGGCTTGCTCCACTTTGGGAGTCTTGAAATTCGGCGCGAACGAGGAAACGCCTGCTTGCGCGAACTGCGCCAGGCTGGCGGGCAGCGTGCACGAGCTTCCCGTCATCGGACAGTTCACCAGCGAGTTCGGATATTGCGGCATTACCTGGTGATCGTAGTAATTGGAGTTGTCGAGAAACAGGTTGAATGAAGAGAATCCATTATCGGTGGCCAGGGTGGAGTTGTAGATTTGCGGAATACGCGTGTAGAACCAGCCATACCCGGCGCGAACCACCAGCGGCCGCGTGTCTCCGAACGAGTAGGCGAGACCGAAACGCGGCGAGAAATTGTAGGGATTGAACGGAACCTTGCCGGAAGCCGGCCACAGTGGATTGGTCACTAATCCCTTGGTTGAAAACGTCTGCAGGTCGTAGCGCGCACCCAGGCTCATGGCGAGGTGATGGGTGACGCGAATCGTGTCCTGCAGGAAGGCGGCATATTCGTTGCTGTCCGGGTGCGAGACCGGGTTGCCGAAATTCTGGATGTAGTATTTCGGCACATCATGGGCGTAGGCGCGCAGTGGCGTGAGTTCAAGCCCGCCTTCCATCGGCTCGAAGGTAAAGGGGTCGACCTTGATGGGATCGAAAATGTACTCCCCGCCGTAGGACGAGGGGAAAAAGTTGTAAATCCAGGTGAGCAGCGCGTCTCCGCCAAACTTCCAGGAATTCCGCCGTCCCTCCAGACTTAGGGTTTCAATAAGGTGGAGGCGGTGCTCGCGAGTGTAGCGGGGAAGGATTGAAGACTGTCCAAAACCGTCGATGATGCTCGTGATGCGGGAAAGAGGCTCAGTCGTGTTGCTGAAGGACTGCTGCAAATCACGCGAAAACTGCGCGCGCAGGTGACTGACCATGCGCCAGGAAAGCGCGCTGGTAAGCGACAGCGATCCGGTCTCGGTGGCCACCTCCTCCTCACCGTTGTCGCTCTGTGCAAAGGTGGTGAGCGGGCTGCCGGGATCGAGAAAAACGTTGTTCATTCCCCAATAGCGGGACGTGTTCACCCGGGCGGAAAGGTCGTGATGGGGGCTGAGCGCGACGTCAAACTTGAAGAAACCCGCATTGCCCAGCATCTGCGCCGGGCGATCGCCGGCGAGTGCCGTCAGCCGGTCGGCCGCGGCGAACACCAGGCTCTTGTCGCTTTCTTCGTAATCGCCGGGGTACAGGGGCGGCTGGCCGGGCTGCGGGACCACCCTCGAACTGCCGTTGAGAAAACGCATCACACTGTCCATGCGGAAGATGTGCTGGTCGAATCCGGCAAAGAAGAATGCGCGGTTGCGGCGGATAGGGCCGCCCAGAGTGAATCCGAATTGCTGCTGCTGGTCGTAGGGCTTGAACCCCAGGAAAGGATGGGTGGCCCCGAAGGCATTGTCGCGCAGAAAGTAGAAATCGGAACCGTGAAGCTGGTTCGAGCCTGACTTGGTCACCACGTTGACCACGGCTCCGCCAGCGCGGCCCAACTCCGCTCCATAGGTATTGGAGGAGACGCGAAACTCTTGCACCACTTCGTTGGAGAACTGATAAGGCGCGCGGTAGCGTCCGCGAGCCTGGCCAAAGAACGCATTGTTGTTGTCGGCGCCATCCACCAGGTAGCTGGATTGATAGCCGCGAATGCCGCCGAAGGCTAGGTCGCCATTCGAGCCGGAGGTCAGGCCGCGCGGGTCCTGGGTGACTCCGGGAGTCAGCAAGGCGAGATCGGTGAAGCGGCGGCCGTCGAGAGACAGTTCTCCGATGGCGCGTTGGTCGATCAGCGAAGAAACCGCCGAGGGCTGGGTGTCAACCAGTGGAGGCGCGCCGGAGACGGTGACCGTCTCTTTGGTGCCCGCGACTGCGAGTTTGAAGTCTATTTCGGTTGCCCCGCCAACATCGACGTGCAGCCTGGGCGTGATTTGAGGGGACATGCCTTGCGCCGTGGCACGCGCGGAGTAATCACCCGGAGGCAGTAGCTCAAAGGCAAATCTTCCCTCGGAGTTGGTGGAAATCGAATAGCGGAAGCCGGTGGCTTGATTGACCAGCGCGACGGTAGCACCGGCGATGACCCCGCCGGTTGCATCGGTAACGGTGCCGCGGAGCGCGCCGGTGGAGGCGTCCTGCGGAAAACCTGCGGTCGACAACGCGAGCAGAAGGCATCCGAGGACCACAAGCCGGGCCGAAGACCGCAATCGGGCCGCGTGGCAGGTCAGCCATATTGCTCGCGGTCGTAAATCCTGAAGAAGCGGGCAAGATGACAATACACCACCAGTGCGGAAGAAAAAGAAGCAATCAGAATGGCGCGCCATAGGACTCTCACGCACATAAGAATTCTCGTGAAGAGAGTCCAGCCGCTGACGGGAGACAATGCAGATATAGCAGAGGTGTGCAGAAGAGGTCTGTGCGGTGTGAGGTTTTTTTGAGGGTTTGGTTCCGAAGTGGGAACGGGGTTAAGCCATCGAGGCATTGCGGATCGGGTCATCGAGCCATTGAAAAACTTCCTCCGATGGCCCGGTCACCCCATCATCTCCTGGACCCTGGCCGTGGCATTGCTCAACTGAGCTTCTGGCGCACGAGTTCCTCAGCGCGCGCCAGGACTTCATCTTCCGACAAAGCAGTGGAATCCAAGATTGTTGCATCCGGCGCCGGCACTAGAGGAGACGCCGCGCGGGACCGGTCACGCCGGTCGCGCTCCCGCAATTCGGCGGCAACTTCAGCGGCGGAGGTTTGCGGCAGACCCCGCTGCTGCAGCCGCCGCTGTTCGCGGACCACAGGATCGGCGTCGAGGAAGATTTTCACATCGGCGTTGGGAAAAACTTTGGTTCCAATATCGCGGCCTTCCATCACCACGCCGCCGGCTGCTCCCATCTCCTGCTGGCGGGCGACCATCCATTCCCGGATCCGAGGATGCACCGAGACGCGCGACGCGCCTTCGGTCACATCGGTTTCCCGCACTCGCTGCGTGACGTCCCGCCGGTCAAGAAAAACCCGGTTTCCAGTCGATGTGGGCTCGAGCTGTATGCGGGATTCCCGGGCCAGCTTCAGCAGCGCAGATTCATCGTCGAACGAGACATCCCACTCAATCGCCTTGAGCGCTAGCGCCCGGTACATGGCGCCGCTTTCCAGGTTGGCATAGCCGAGCTTGCGGGCCAACCGGGCCGCGATGGTGCTCTTGCCGGCTCCGGCCGGACCGTCAATCGCCACAATCAGCTTGCGAGGTGAGGGAGTGGGCATCCTGAAGTAGAAGATTGTACATGGTGAGGGCAGGGACGCGCCGCGAAGGGCGAGATCAAGATGGGGGAACATCCCGTCTGCGACCAGCAAACTGACATCCTCGATGTATATCTAGTGGAGAACATAGAAAATTATATGTATAACTCATTAGAAATCTAGGCCTTACCTCTAAGCCCAATGGGCTCTAGATTTTGGCGGGAAAATATTCGTAACTTCATGATTCCACTAGACCGGTGGGGAGGGGGGTATAACACGGTTAAGGCTTTTTTTGAAAGTGCTGGGCAGAGCGTTAATGTGACGGATTCCGGCTCGTGCCGCTATGAGATAATCTCTGCATAGGAAAAGCGATGGCAGAGCACACAGTTTTTTGCGTCAAGCTGCAGAAGGAACTCCCTGGACTCGACGAGCCGCCTTTCGACAACGAACTTGGACGAAAGGTCTACGACAATGTTTCGCGGCAGGCGTGGGGCATGTGGATGGATTTTTGCAAGATGTTGCTGAACGAATACCGCCTGAACCCAGCGCGCCGGGAAGACCAGGAAGCCATCGTCAAGCAGATGGAGCAGTTCTTCTTCGGTGAGGGTGCCGCGCTGCCGGCGCAGTACGTGCCTCCGACTCACAAATAGCCCCAGCGAGAGCCTTCGCGGTGTAACCAAAACCGGTTTCGAGAATCAATTTGTGTAGGATCCGCTTTCGCCGTGAAAGGTGGGTCGAACCGTTGCTCCCTGGGTCAATATGAACGTCCGCTGGTTCAAACCCGCTGTCTTTTTGGCCTGCCTGCTGCCGCTGGCGCGGCTGGGATGGAAAGCCTACAACGCAGCGCTCGGCGCGAATCCCATTGAAGTCATCACCCACTCGACCGGGGACTGGACACTCATCTTCCTTCTGATCACGCTTGCCATCACGCCGCTTCGCAGAATCACCCGGCAACCCTGGCTGATCCGCTTTCGCCGCATGTTCGGCCTGTTCGCGTTTTTCTACGTGGTGCTGCACTTCCTCACCTATATCTGGCTCGACAAATTCTTCGCTTTGCACGAAATGCTGGCCGATGTCGCGAAACGAAGATTTATCACTGTGGGTTTCACCGGATTCCTGCTGCTCATCCCCCTGGCCCTCACTTCCACAGCAGGCTGGATACGCCGGATCGGCGGGAAGCGATGGCAGGCGCTCCACCGCCTTATTTATTTTGCGGCGACGGCGGGCGTGATCCACTACTACTGGCTGGTGAAAGCCGACAAACACAAGCCCCTGGAATATGCTTCCATCCTCGGAGTTTTGTTGGGGTATCGCCTGGTGGTTTGGGCCATCCCGAGGCGAGTTGCGGCTTTGTCTGCGCTGAAGGCAGTCTCATCGTAGTGGTTTCTCGCGCTTGCCATTCAGCAACTTTCTGTCACATTCCGTGTTAGAAAGAGTAGAGTTCGGAGCGTACGCACTTTTGTCGGCCAAGGAGAGGCAGCGGCAACCCTGCTGCTGTATGAAAAATCTACTTCTGATTTCGCTTCTCGCTGTGATTTCCCTGCTTACCGCCTGCGGCTCGGGTAGCGGCGGCGCGACGCCGGTCGGCAGCGGGACCGGCAATTTTTCCACTGCCAGTCTCAAGGGGCAATATGCTTACCAGATCGCCGGAACCGACCTGACCAGCGGCAGCGCTGTCCCTTATCGCGAGGCTGGCTATTTTGTCGCGGACGGCAACGGCAACCTCACCAGCGGTGCGGATGACTTTTCCGAGACGACCTCCGGCGGCGTGCAATCCAACTCGACCAGCGGCACATACTCCATCGCCAATGACGGCACGGGCAGCCTGGTGCTCAACGTTGCAGGAGGCAGTTTGATCTTTTCATTGACCTTGGTCAGCAACACTGAGGTCCTTTTGACGGAGGCGGACAGTTTCGCCATCGCTTCCGGCCAGGCCGACTTCCAGACTGCTTCGAGTCTGACGGCGACCCCGGCGGGTACATTCGTGTTCCGCGTTCACACCCTAAGCTCGGTTAGCGGATCCGCCAGCCTGGCCGGGGCCATGACGGTTTCCGGCGGCGCCATCACCGGCTCCGACGACGTTCTGCGCGGCTCAGTTTTCGACAACAACACCGGCGCTCCGCTGGGTCTCACCGGAAGTCTCGGCGCACCCAGCAATGGCCGCGGTGTGGGCTCAATCACCGACGCCTCCGGCACGGTCAATTTCATCTACTACGTCCTCGATTCGAACCATCTTGATCTTCTCGCCAGCGATATCGGCGTGATCGGAGTCGGTACGGCGGAGATGCAGTCTGGCGCGCCTTTCTCCAACAGTTCCCTCAATGGCAGCTACGTCTTTGGCAGCCGCGCGGACGACAGCAGTGGTTTAAACGCACAGAACACGGTGGGCGTGTTCACGGCCGGCGGCAGTGGCACCATCAGCACGGGAATGCTGGATTCCGTGCAGGACGGAAATATCGTGGCGCAAGGTACGAGTCTATCCGGAACGTATGCTGTGTCATCGAATGGCCGGGTGACCGTGACGCTGACTCCGTCGGGATCGAACAACATCCAGCAAGTGTTCTGGATGGTGGGTCCGGCGCGGGCATATCTTCTCACCGACGATACCACCAAAGTAGAAGACGGGACTCTCGATCAACAGCAGGGCAGTTCGTTCTCGGCGAGCAGTTTGAACGGGCAATACGCCTTCACGATGGACGGACTCGAATTCACCAGCGCCGGCACGGTATACCTGACGCGAGTGGGCTGGATTATCTGGAATGGTTCCGGAACGCTTACCTGGAACGAAGCGGTGAACAACTCAGCCGCCGGCTTCAACGCACCCGGCAACTTGCCAGGCACTTACTCGGCCTCGAGCAATGGCCGCGTCGCTGCTACGGTGAACAATCTTTCGGTGAACTCGAATGATATTGTGGTCTACTTGGTCTCGGGCAGCCAGGCGTATATGCTGCAGAACGATAGCGGGGTCGAGATCGTTGGCAGCATGGCGAAGCAACCGTAAAGGAGCGCGCCTAGCCCACCTGCCAAACCGAGTCCAACACGGTTCCGTCCACCCACTTTACGATAGCTACGGGACGCTCTCCCGGCTTGGGTTTTGCGGGCTTGCCTCCGCAGATCCTCTCAATTTCCGCCTTGATGTCCTGAATCGGCCGGATCGGCAGGCTCGAACCTTTCACGGCATCGAGCAAATCCTGGCGGCGAGGATTGATCGCAATTCCGCGTTCGGTTGCGACCACGTCAATCAGTTCACCCGGCCCGGTCAGCGTGGTTACCCGGTCCACAATCACCGGGATGCGGTCGCGGAACGACGGAACGGCAAGAATGGCGCAACCCGACGCCAGGCAGTTCTGCCATCCTCCAATACCGTGCAGCAAACGCCCATCGGAGTGCGTCACCACATTTGCATTGAAATTCACGTCCACTTCGGTTGCTCCGAGAACCACCGCGTCGACCATCGAGGCAAAGTTCCCCTTGCCGTGATAGCTGTAGGAAGTGAACGGCGAAGTCGCAACGTGGCGCGGGTCGCTGGCAATCGACTTCACCCCGTCGAGATCGAAAGTCTGGCCATCGAGGATGTAGTCGGTCAGTCCTTCTTGGAGTAATTCCACCAGAAACTTCGTGGATCCGCCGCGCACGAAGCGGGCTTTCACGCCATTTTCTTTCATCATGCGACGGAGATAGTCGACGAACGCCAGCGCGATTCCACCCGCGCCCGCCTGAAACGAGAAGCCATTCCGCATGATTCCAGACTCACGCAGAAAACGCGCCACAAACTCGGCAATCCGCAGGCGATCGGGAGAGCGCGTGATCTGCGTCGTTCCGGAGACAATCTTGGCCGGATCTCCGATCGAGTCTACTTCCACGACGTAATCCACGTTGTTGCCCTGGATCTGCCACGGAATGCAGGGGAACGGGACAAGATTGTCGGTCACCACGATCACATAATCCGCGTAGGTGGAATCCGCCAAGGCGAAGCCGAGTGATCCGCAGGCGGACTTTCCATGCGAGCCATCGGCGTTACCAAAACAATCAGCGGAGGGCGCGGCTATGACCGCAATATCAATGTGGACTTCGCCATCCTGAATCGCCTGCCAGCGGCCCCCGTGCGAGCGCAGCACGCCCATGCCGCGCATTTTGCCCTGGGTGCAATAGTCGCCGAGCGGGCCGTTCATGCTGCCTTCAATGTGGTGGATGACTTTGTTCTCCATCAACTCAATCGCGCCCTGTTGCGAAGGGAACGACGCACTGGGAAACCACATCAGGTCTTTGACGCCGATTTTCGCCGCGGCCTGGAGCGCCATGAGAGCGACGGCGTCTCCATCGCGCAGGTGATGATGGTTGGAAATCACCATGCCGTCGCGAAGGCCACACTTGCGCAGCGCGGTTTCGAGATCTTTGACGCGCTTGTCGCCGTTCTCCGGATAATCCTTCGCCGAACGCACCGGGGGCGCGGCCTTGCGTCCACGAGGCTGGTATTGGCCGACGCCCAGGTACGGAAGCTGCGGCTTGCCGTTCACCATCGCCGGGACCATACGTCCGGCGGCATTTTGGGCGAGTTCGATGCGATCGGTCATATGGTTCAGTTCACAGTTCTCGGTGCCCAGTTCTCGGTCAACGGCCCTTCAGGCTTTTCCCATCTGCTTTGCTCTCGCCACCAGTTTCTTGGCCCGCTCCACCACCGGTGGATCGATCATCTTCGATCCCAAGCTGACCACACCAAGCCCCTTTCGCTCCGCTTCCTCGAACGCAGCGACAATTTTCAACGCCTTTTCTATTTCTACTTGCGACGGCGCGAAGGCTTCGTGAATCACGCGAATCTGTCCGGGATGGATGCAGCCCATACCTTCGAATCCCATCGCCCGCGAATTTTCTCCCCAACGGCGCAATCCGTCTAGGTCGGCCACGTCGCCGAAAACGGAGTCGATCGCCTGGATTCCCGCAGCTTTCGCCGCATTGACAACCCGCGCCCGCGCATAAGCCGATTCCTTGCCTTCCGGCGTCTTGACCACTCCGAGGTCCGCCGTGTAGTCTTCCAACCCGATGGTCAACGCACAAACATTCGGGCTCACCGACGCGATGGCGGACGCATTCTCGATTCCCAGGGCAGACTCCAGGATCGGCATAATCCAGACCGGCCGCTGGATGTTGTTACGGGATTTCATTTCGCCGATCATGCGATCGGCTTCCGCCACTTGCTCGGCCCACTCCACTTTCGGCATCAGGACCAGGTCGGGCGCTTCCGGAATCAATTCCTCCAAATCTTGCAGCCCGAGGGGCAACTGGTTGATGCGAACCATGCGTTCACAGGCCCCGAAATCCACCGCGCGAAGCGCATTCCGGACCAGGACCCTTGCCGCGTCCTTTTCGGCATGGTGAACGGAATCTTCGAGATCGAGAATGATAGCGTCGGGACTATGCAGGCCCGCGTTGATGAAATACTTGGGCTCAGATCCGGGCAGGTACAAGCGTGAGCGGCGCAGGCGGTCGCGGGCAGAAGGCGCGGGCAGCGAAAGTCCGTCCGGCAGCGCTTTTTGTCCGGCGCCCAGGCCGGCGCGTTTTGCAGCGGTTTCAATTCGCGCCGAGATCACAAAGGGCAGAGCGCCCTCATCGTGAATCGCAACCTTGGCATGTTTGACGCCGAGCGATTCGAGTACCTGCCGGGCCTGCGCGAGAATCGAGTCGCCGTAGTACAGGCCTACGCGTGATTCGAGCACAATTTCCAGGCCGCCACGACTGCGCGGTTCGATGGCGACGTGAAGATCAGAGCGAATGTCCGCGCCCCAGTGCCCGGCTTCGGCGAGACGAGTTCCGCTGACGCTGCTCATCCTTCGTGTTCCTTCGTGCCCTTTGTGGTTATCCTAATTTCTCCAAAATCGCATCCGTCATCCGCACGGTCGATGCTGCTCCTTGCCCAATCGCCTTCGGACCGCCGGAAAGCCGCATCATGTCGTAAGTCCGCACCTCGCCTTCCCTCACCACATCTGCAATCGCCTTGCGGATACGGTCGGCCTTCGATCCTTCGCCAATGTGATCGAGCATCATGGCGGCCGACAAAATCATCGCAATCGGATTCATGATCGGCGGATTCAGTTCCGCATACTTTGGCGCCGAGCCGTGCGTGGGCTCAAACACCGCAACTTCCTCTCCAATGTTACCGGACGCGGCAAATCCCAGCCCACCGACCAGCCCGGCGAACGCGTCGGACAGAATATCTCCGAACAGGTTCGAGGCCACGATCACGTTGTAGTCTTCCGGATTCTTGTTGAGCCACATGAGTTGTGCGTCGATGTTGGTGGACCAGAGCGCGATTCCCGGATAATTCTTCGCAACTTCTTTCGCGGTTTCTTCCATCATGCCGGAAGTTTCGCGCACCACGTTGGGTTTCTCGCAGATGGTCACCCCCTTGAACCCGCGCTTTTTCGCGTATTCGAAAGCTGCAGTCACGATGCGGCGCGCAGCCGTGCGCGTGATGATGCGCACGCTTACCGCTAGGTCGGGACCGGGAACAGCCGCAAACGTTTTGAACCGGGGATGCGAAGCCAGCGCGGCGCGCACGTCTCCGGGCGGATTGGTCCACTCGACGCCGGCATACATGCCTTCGGTGTTCTGGCGGAAAACGGTCGTGTCAATTCTTGGTTCGTCGAAACCGCCGTCCGTACGCTTGCGAATGAAGTTCAGCGGATTTCCGGTGAAGCCGATGCAGGGACGCATGCAGATGTCCAGATTGAATTTCTGCCGCATGGTGACGATCGGGCTGTAGTACACCAGGCCCTTGCCTTGCAGTTCCGGCTTCAATTCTGCTTGCGCCGCTTTGTTGGGCTTCGAGGTGATAGCGCCGAACAGTCCCAGTTTGTGCTTGGCTAGCAAATCGACGGTGCGCTGCGGTAGCGCGTTGCCTTCGCTACGCCAAATCTCCCAGCCGATGTCGGCATGGACGTAGTCCGCTTCAAAGCCGACGGCCTTCAGCACGCGCAACGCCTCGGGAAGAACCTGATTGCCGATGCCGTCCCCCGGCATGGTGACTACGGTATGTTTGGCCATGAATGCAGTTTCTCCTTGCTAGCCTAAAGCCTCACCGCCGAGTACGCTGAGTCCGCTGAGAAAAACAAAAAACTTTTCAGAACCTAGAGTCAAACCTGTTCACATTCCTCTGCGCTCTCGGCGCGCTCTGCGGTGGAAAGTTCAACCTAATCCCAGCCGCTTCGCCACCAGGTTCTCCACACCCCCAGCGATCACCAGCGACTGCGGCACGCTGCCCAACGCTGGAAACGCGAAGCTCTCGCCGCGCCAGTGAATCACTCCTGAAGTGAAGTCGATATCAATTTCATCTCCGGGAACAATGGTTTTCTCTTTCGCTGCGATCGGGCCCGCGAATTGATCGCGGAAGCGCTTCACCAATGCGGGAACTTCCACGCAAAGGAACCCATTGTTATACGCGTTGCGCAGATAAGTTTGCGAGAAGCTGGCGGCAATCACCATCGGTATGCCCTTGGCTTTCAGGCAAGTCACGGCCTGCTCACGGCTCGATCCCGTGCCGAAGTTGAATCCGCTCACGATCACGTCGCCCGCCTGCGTCCGCGCGGCGAACTGCGGATCGTAGTTCTCCATAACAACTTTGGCCATCATTTCGCGCGTCATGTCGTCGCGGTAAGTGTAGTCCTTGCCGTAGATCGCGTCGGTGTTGAGGTTGTCCTGCGGCACGAAGACGAGCCGCCCGCGAACCCGCGCCGGAAAACCAGGAAGAATCTCGACCTTCTCGGCTGCAGCGCCCGTGAGGAACTCGGTGTACTGACGCGCCGGTGCGCCATTCATAGAGGTGTGCGGGCCGCGAATGTAGCCAGCTACCGCCGAAGCCGCGACGACTTCCGGGCTGGCGAGATAGCACTTCGCGTCGCGCGATCCCATCCGTCCCTTGAAATTGCGATTGGTCGCCGAAATTCCGACTTCGCCCGGCTCAAGCAGGCCAACGCCCAATCCGATACAAGGTCCACAGCCTGGCGGCAGCGGTTGTGCTCCGGCAGCGAGCAGGGTCTGCCAGATGCCGCGCCGCTCGGCCTCTTCCTGCACCCACTTGCTGGCGGCTCCGAGATAGAACCTCACCCCCGCAGCGACCTTCTTTCCTTTCAGAACCCGGGCGGCAGCTTCCAAATCTTCAACCCGTGAGTTCACGCACGAGACCAGATACGCTTTCTGGATCGCGACTTTCTGCGGCTCGATTTCAGCCAGCGAGGCCATCACTTGCACCGTATCCGGACCCGATACATGCGGCGTGACTTGGCCAAGATCCAGCACGATGCGAGCAGCATAGACAGCGTCGGCATCGGGACACGGGAGGTTCTTCGTCCAGTGCTCGATGTTTTTCTCTGAAAACCGCTCAACTCCTGTCGCCTTCAATCTCTGATGTACGCCCTGCAGGTAGCGAATCGTGACATCATCCACCGGGAACCATCCCACCAGCGGTCCCCACTCGGTGCTCATGTTGGAGATGGCGAAGCGAGCGTCCATGGAGAGACTTGCGACGCCCGGCCCGCTGAATTCAACGGCGGCGTTCAGAACTTCGTCGTGGTTGTACAGGCCGCACAGCGTAATGATGACGTCTTTTCCGGTTGTGCCTTCGGGTAGCCTGCCTTCGAGCACAACCTGCACCGACCGCGGAATCTGCCACCAGAATTCACCCGTTGCCCAGACCGCGGCGGCGTCGGTGCGCACGATTGGCGTTCCGACAGCGCCCAATGCTCCGTACATATTGGAGTGGGAGTCGGACGCCACCACAAACGATCCCGGCACGACATATCCGCGTTCCACCATGATCTGGTGTCCGATGCCCGAGCCGGCAGAATAGAAATCCACGCCATGTTCCTTGGCAAACGTCTCGATTGAACGATACTTCTTCTGGTTGGCTTCGTCCTGGTTCTGGATGTCGTGATCCAGTGCGAAAACCAGCTGTCCGGGGTTGTGAATTTTCTTGGCGCCGATGCCCTTGAACTTGCTCATCACCGCCGAGGTGTTGTCGTGGGTCATGACGCGATGTGGCCGGATGGAAAGGAAGTCTCCGGTGCGCAACGGACGCTTGGGCCCTTCCGCGAGATGGGATTGCGCGATTTTTTCAACGATGGTCTGGGGCATGATTACCTTACGTGGGGACGGCCGCCCTCGGCTGTCCTGCCGAGCTTTCCTCAGCCTGGACCCTTGGACTTCGCTCGGGGTAGGCTTGCGAGGGCGCCCGTCCCTACACGGTCTGTGCCTAACGACGCTTTGTGCTCTTCTTATCCGATTTCACGTCTGCCTTCATCAGCGCCATCAGCTTGCTTACCGAGCCGAGCTTCTCCAGGTTCCAGATTGCATCTTTCAGCTTCCTCTGTGCTCCCGCCGAGAGCACCCCTTCCGCCAGCGCAGCGAACTTCTCTTCCACTTCAGAATCGGTCAACGGGTTTCGTGGGTCGCCCTTGGGATAGTCGAGTTGCTTGGTGTACACGTTATGGTCGGTGGTTGCGATGTTCACGATCACCCGCTGCAACGCCGGGAAGACTTTCTCGATCTCCGGGTCCGCCACCACTTCCACCTTCTTGAGTTGTGCCCGGATCGTGGGATCCATGATCTTTTCCATGGTGAACTGCATCGGCGTCACTTGCCGCTCCGCCAGCGCCGCCGCGATCACGTAAGGCAGCGAATGGTCGGCGGTTTCCTTGGTGTGGGGATCGTACTTGCTCGGGTCCGACAAAATGTCCGCCGCCCGCGCCAGCGACCGGATCTGAATCTTCTCGATATCCTCGGGCTTCAGATTGTTGCTCTTCACCAGGTCCAGCACCGCCGAAATCGGAGTATGGGTGAGGGCCTCGGTAGGAAACGCCTTCATGCCGCATTGCGTGATGCGCCACGAGTCGCCGAGGTTATCCGTGAGAATATGCAGCTTCCATTCCGGACCGAAGCAGTGGGTGAGTCCTTCTTTGCCGTCGACCACATGCTCCGGGCCGGTGTATCCCTTCTCGGCCAGGAGTGCGGCGAGCACCCCACTCTGCGTGGCCAGGGGATCGACGGTGTTCTTCATCATGGTGAGCTTGCCGGCAGTCACCGCTCCCAGCGTGCAATGACGGCTGGCGGAAATGCCAATGGCGTGCTGGATCTGCTCCCAGGGCAAGCACAGCGCACGTCCGGCAACGAAGGGCGAGACGAACGCCGTCAGCGTGGCATGATGCCAGCCGCGCTCGCGGATGCCGGGAAACGCCGCCTCACAGAAGCGCATCTCGAACTCGTGCCCGAGCACGAGGCCAACGATCAGTTCCTTGCCTCCGCTCTTCGCGCGTTCGCAGCAGGCCAGCGCAGCAGGAAAAATGTCGGAGGGGTGCGACGGGTCCTGCTTCCAGTAAATGTCGTTGTAATCCATGCAGCGGATCATCAGCGCATTGGCCAGCGAGGCGGATACCGGGTCCACCCGCTTCCCTGTGCCGATCACGGTAGCAGGCCCGCGTCCGGCAATCTCGTCGAGCACATCCAGCGCAATCTTCACGTCGTGCTGCTGGTATCCGCCGAGCGCGCAGCCCGCCGCATCAAGCAGGAAGCGCTTGGCCTGGTAAACCGCCTCGGCAGAAAGCTGCTTGTAGTCGAGTGCGGCAGCCCAGCGGGCCATTTTCGCGGTGATGGTTTCTTTAGTTGCGACAGCTTCTTTGGCGGACAAGGTTTCTCCTCTTTACGTTTGCGCCAATGTTTGAATTGTCATCTCGAGCGAAGTGAGGGATCTGCAGTTCTTGCCGTCCCGCTACAAATCCCTCGCTTGGCTCGGGACGACAAAAAGGCTCTTGGTGACAATCGTCCGAATCCCAGAGCCTCATTTCCCTTTCACATTCTTCGGATTCTTGAACGGCAAGAACGCCATGAAATCCGCATGGTGCACGATGTAAGCTTCGGTCGATCGTTTCACCAGATCGCCCTCCGCGGCGTGAGCGGCAATGATGTGGCAGACCTCGTCCGGCACGCCGCACTCCAGGGCCAACGCCACGCCGGTAAACGGATGCCGAAGCGCTTCTCCGCGCTCGCTCTGGCGACTCTTGCCGTCAGGACCAATCTCGTACTCCAGCAACTTGCCGACATCCGCCAGAATGGCGCCGGCAATTACGGTGTCCAGGTCGATGGGCAAGGCGCGGCCCATGAATTCCTGCATGGCCTCGGCGCTCTGGCGCGCAATGTGCACCACGCAGCGCTTGTGCTCCATGAAGGTGATGGGGCAATTCGGCACCAGCAGCGTGAACGGAATCCGGTTCAGATCCTCGGGCTTCAGGGGGCTGCGCTCCAGCGCCTTGATCCAGGTTTGGGTCACCTGTTCGCGCAACTTTGGCTTCTCAATCCACAGGATCTCCGGCCACATCCTGGCGACGGCTTCACGCATGCTCCGCCTTCCTTGGGGAAACGTTTTAGCTTATCGCGGAGACGCGGGGTGAGTCGAGAGGCAGGAGAGGACAGCCACTTGCGACTTTCTTTTCGGGGTCGAATCATATATAAAGATACATTCCCGATTTACCTATGAGACGCTCCTTTCTTATATGTTTGTGGCTGGGCTGCACCTTTCCGGGGTTGCTCCGGGCGCAGGTATCAGGATTCAGCGGCGCGTGTCTATTCGCGGACAAGGCTGCGGTTCCGGGTTTCGCAGCCGAAGGCAGCCCCGCGAACGATTTACCCGCCGCCGTTCTGGCCAGGCCGGTAACCATGCCGCGGATGGCCCCGGAGTTCGCCTTGCAGGTATTTTGGGGACATGCAACGCTCCAGTCTGCCGAACTGGCCGGCTATTCCGCCACGACGCTAATCCGGGCGCAGCTTCCCAAAACGTCCCAGTATGGCGAGTACGAATTGCAGCGTCACTATTCCGCGCCACGCACGCTGGTTTTCAAGGCGCTCCGTTTTACCGGGGACAATTTCGTAAAGAGCAACATCATCCTGCGCCTTCTGCAATCGGAAGTCGACCACGTACAGAAGGACGATCCCGCGCTCACCGCGATCACTCCCGCAAACTACAAGTTCTCCTACAAAGGGACGACAGAGCTAAACGGGAGGGTAGTGCACGTTTTTCACATCAAACCCCACCAGAAACGCGCTGGCTTGTTCAAAGGCAAGATCTATCTCGATGCATATACGGGCACGCTCGCCCGGGCGGATGGCAAGCTGGTAAAGTCACCGTCCCTGTTCGTCAAAAGAATTGAGTTTGTACAGGATTACGCAGACGTCGCCTCCTTCACTTTCCCGGTCCACATTCATTCCGAAGCCCAGACCCGGCTGGTCGGCCGCACGGTCGTGGACATCTATGAGCAGGATTACAAGCCGGTAACCCTCGCCACCCACGCACTCAGTTCCCAGCCAGGGTCCTGAGACGCCGCCAAGGACTGGAATTCTGCCTAAGCTCGCAGAACGCGCTCGCTGGGGATTTTGCCGCTCGTGATTTCGCTTGAGGTTGACTCATGCTCCCTGTTGCCTGATTTTTCCAGCCCAACTTTTCTGGTAACCCTCGTACACTCCCTTTTGGTAACCCATAGTAACCATGCGATTCTGATGGTCCAGCCGTACAATGACCCTTGTCCGAAGGACTATCTCTGAAGCCCTGGCGGTGACCAGGCGGATGGGCCGCTCAGCCACAAAATGCTGCCGAGCGGAACCTTCGGGCAACGAAAAGCGCTGGAGTCCGCACCTATATGTCGTTTGGTTTTGGCTTCAACAAACAGAAAGTGCTCAGTGCCGCGGAGAAATTTGTCCAGCAGGGCAAGTTGCAAAACGCCGTCTCTGAGTACGAAAAAATCCTGAAGGCGGACCCCAAAGACCTCACGGTTCTGAACACCGTGGGTGATCTTTACGCCCGCATCGGCAACAACGACAAGGCGGTGGAGTGTTTCAAGAGTGTGGGCGACGCCTATGCTGCACAGGGTTTCACGGTAAAGGCGATCGCCATGTACAAGAAGCTGAGCAAGCTCAAGTCCTCGCTGGAGGGCGTGCTTCGCCTGGCTGAGCTTTACACTCAACAGGGGCTGTTCAACGACGCCCGTGCGCAATATCTGCAGGTGGCCGAGGAATTTCTGCGCGACGGCCAACTGGAACAGGCAGTTCGAATTTTCCAGAAGACCCTGGAAATGGATCCGGAAAACGTCGCCATGCGTACCCGGCTGGCGGAGGTCTATGTCCGGCTGAACAAGAAAGAAGAGGCGTGGGCGATCTTTTCCGCGGCTGTGGAAAGCCTGCGAAGCAAAGGTCAGTTGAGCGCGGCGGAAGAAGTTCTGCAGCGCATGGCAGCCCTCGATCCCGGCAACAGTCAAGCCATGCTGCTGCGCGGCAAGAACGCGTTTGAGGCCGGGGACATTGCGGGAGCGGCCCAGTATCTGGGGAAAGTGCCCGATCTGGACAGCCATCCGGATGGGCTGAAAACCTTGCTGCAAGCCTACCTGGAAACGGGAAAACTGGCGCAAGCCGGACCCCTGGCCGAGAAATTGCTTTCGGTGCACAACGATGTCGACGCCATGTTGAGCTATGCCGAGGCGCTGATTGCAGCCGGGCAATTCGAAGACGTTCTGCGGCTTTACCAGCAGCACGCCGACCGGCTCTTGGCCACCAACTCCGCAAAAGTTCTGGAAAGTCTGCACATGATGATCGGCCATGTTCGCGAGAACACGGTCGCGCTGGAGATGGTGCTCGAACTGCTGAACAAGTCGGGCGAGAATACCCATCAGGCCGAGATTTATGAATTGCTGGCGCACGGGTTGGTGCAATCCGGCCAGCTTGAGAAAGCGCGCGATTGTTACCTGAAGCTGACCCAACTGGAACCAGAAAACCAGCTGCATGCTAAGAATTACCAGCAGGTGCTGGGAAAACTGGGGGCGCCTGCGACCAGCCACCTGATCACCGCGGAAGAAGGCGCGGTGCTGGTGGACGAACTGGAAGCCACCGCTCCCTTCATCGATCAGCGCTATGAAGACGAAGTGGCGCTGGCGATCCGGGCCGCCCTTACCGACGCTGAACTTTTCATCTCGTACAACATGCCAGCCAAAGCGCTGGGGCCGCTGCTCTCTGTATTGCCCCAGGCGCCGCGCGATTTGCGGATCAATCAGCGTTTGGCGGCGCTGCACACCCGCGCCGGAAGGTTTACCGAAGCGGCGGTCTGCTGCCGCACCCTGGAGAGCATCTATCACGACGCCGGGCATCCCGACGAGGCCACACGCTACGGCGAATTGGCAGCCAAATATGAGGAACGCGCGGCAGCTGTGCCATACGTGCCCGCGCCTGAAGCAGCTCCGGCTCCGCCCCAGGCATCCGTTGCCGACATTCCGGAAGCAATCGAAACTCCTGAGTTCTCGACAGAGCCTGAAGTGCCGGAGTTGCCCGTTACCCCTGAGCCGGTTGCCCCGTCGCCTGCCGCTACGGCGCCTTTCTTCCATGCAGCCGTGACTCCTGCGGCGCCACAAGATTCCGCTTCAATGGTTCCTGAAATACCTGTGGAGCCAGCCGCCGGGAAGGAAGTCGACGTCTCCTCAGAATGGGAAGATACTTTCTCGGAGGAAACAGCGGCAGCCACAGCTCCGCAGGAAGAGACGATCGAAGTTGCGCCGGCCGCAGCGCCCGCGGCTGCGGCTGATTCGCAAACCGTATCGGAAACTATCGAGGAGATCCGCTTCTACCTTACCAATGGGATGACGGAAGAGGCCCACGCCGCATTCGCAAAGCTGGAGCAACTGCATCCGGAAGCCTACATTCTGGACGGGATTCGCGATCAAATTGACGCTGCCACGGCGCAAGCCCCAGTTGCCGAGGTCGAAGAGGTTTCGGTCGAGCCGGCCGAGACCCCGGATTCGCTGGAATCTGACCTTACCGCACCCGAGGCTCCCGAAGAAGTGGCTCCGGAAGCGCAGGAAGTTTCCGCGCTGGAGACGGAGACCGCTCCCGCGAACCAGCCGGGGGCGCTCAAAGAATTCGTCAGCGATCTCGAAGAATCCTTGGGCGAGGAGTTTCTGCCGCAAACGAAGTCGCATGAATCGCCGGCGCTTGCAACGGAGCCGGAACCGGAAGCGGTCGAAGTTGCTGAAGCCGCTCCGGCCGCGCAGGGCACGGGCAACCTGAACGAGTTTGTCTCTCAATTGGAAGCTTCACTGGGCGACGATTTCCAGCCTCCGGCACCGGCGGTTCCTCAGGAGCAATCCGTCAAGACGGAGCGCCCAAAATGGCCCTCTGGTTCGCCGAAACCCACTCCACAGGCGCCGGCCAGTGCTCCGGCCCCGGTTTCCGTTCCTGCTGTTGCAGCGGTAGCGGGGTCTGCGGCGGCAGCGGCAGCGCCCGCTCTGGAA
This sequence comes from Terriglobia bacterium, assembly GCA_963758285.1. GTDB lineage: Bacteria > Acidobacteriota > Terriglobia > Terriglobales > Acidobacteriaceae > DASVWZ01. The sequence continues at coordinate 349,855 of CAVWUT010000009.1, forward strand.
ACCGCGCCGCCTGCGACTTCCCCGACATTTGTCTATCAACCTTCGAAAATGCGCTCGTTGGGCGGGCCCGCGGCTGCCCCGGCAGGGACGGTCGATCCTGCGGCCGGAGTCGATCTCGCCGACATGTTTGGCGAGTTGAAGCATGAACTGGAAGACGAAGCCGCTTCCACCGAGGAGGATCCGGAAACCCATTACAACCTGGGTGTTGCCTTCCGTGAGATGGGGCTGCTGGATGAAGCCATCGGCGAGTTGCAGAAGGTCTGTCAGGCGGTGGATCACGGACATCCGTTCCCACGCATCATGCAGACCTGCACCTGGCTGGCACAGTGCTTCCTGGACAAAGGCATGCCGGATGCGGCCATCCGTTGGTATGAAAAGGCTTTGAAGCTGCACGCGATCGATGAAGAAACCCGCACCGCTCTGCACTACGAATTGGCCTCGGCTTACGAAACTGCGGGCAACAAGCCCGCCGCGCTCCAGCACTTCACCGAGGTGTACGGCAGTAACATCGATTATCGGGACGTAACCGAGCGCATTCAGACCCTGAAGTCGTAGAATACCCGGATGGGGCAAGGGGGCATAGCGCTCGGGCCGTGGGTCTGTCCAGGTGAGGGATGTCCGCCGGCCCTCCGCAGGAGCACTTCTTGATGGCGGATGCGAAAACACCCGGGAGCGAAACGTCCTCTGGTTCTCCTGCCACGAATACTTCTTCGCCGGGGCAAGCCGTGACTTCGGTGGCCCTGCTGGAAAAGCCGCCCGAGAGCCTGGAGGAAGTCCGTTATACCGGTTTTGACTTGTGGCTGCACCGCATCACGATGCTGTTATTCGTCTTTGTTTGCGCCGTGGTCGGGGTGCTGCTGATTCTCCTGCCCTGGAGGCCGGAGTGGACTGACAACTATCTATTGCTGTCCTCGCCCGGGTTGCGCGCATTTGTGGCCAGCGGATTTGTTCGCGGAATTTGCAGCGGCCTGGGCGTGCTGGACCTGTGGGTTGGATTCTGGGAGGCTGTGCATTACCACGAGATCAAGCGGCCATGAATCATGCCCTGCGCCTGACTTGAGCCGGAATACTGCGGTGGGTCGCGGTTCGTCGGTGGGATTCACAAGAAAGAAATCAAAAACATGAGTGACAAAATCAAGCGTGCCCCGCTTGCCTATGAGAATGAACCTTTTCTAAACAGTCCCGATGGGCGCATTCTGCGCATCTTGTCCGAATATGTCGAACCCCTGGCCCGTTTTCGGCGAGAGCAGATCCAGGACACCGTGGTTTTCTTCGGCTCGGCGCGCTTCAGCAGCCGCACCGGTGCCGACCAGGGTTTGGCCGCGCTGGAAGGAATCGGGTCTCAGCTCACATCCGATGAGCGGGAGGCATGCCGCAAGCAGGCGCTGACTGCGGTGGAGACGGCGCGCTATTACGAAGAGGCTCGCCGGCTGGCATTTCTTCTCAGCGAGTGGTCTATCCAGATTCCCGCCCGCCGGCGGCGCTTCGTGGTCACCACCGGAGGTGGCCCCGGGATCATGGAAGCCGCCAACCGCGGGGCCCGGGAAGCCGGCGCCAAGACCATCGGATTGAATATCCATTTGCCCGCCGAGCAAATGCCTAACCCTTATATCTCACCCTCCCTGAATTTCGAGTTCCATTACTTCTTCATGCGGAAGTTCTGGTTTGCATACCTGGCCAAGGCGCTGGTGATTTTTCCCGGCGGCTTCGGCACCATGGACGAACTGTTCGAGATTCTCACCCTGGCGCAAACCGAAAAGCTGGCAAAGAAGATCCTGGTCGTCATCTACGGCAGCGAGTACTGGAAACGGCTCATCAATTTCCAGGCGATGGTGGACGCAGGAACTATCTCACCCGAGGATCTGGAGCTTTTTAAGATGGTGGACTCACCGGAGGAAGGCTTCGAATTCCTGCGCGATGGCTTGACCGAACATCACCTCGAGTTCGAACCGAAACGCAAGGCCCAGGCCGCAATACCGGAGATTGCCAAGACGAATCCGTGACGCTTGCTTCTCTACTACATCACCGACCGCAAGCAGCTTCCCGGGAACGAACCCGCCCGCCGCGCGGCGCTTCTTAAGAAGATCGGCGAGGCTGCCCGCCGCGGCATAGATTTCGTTCAACTGCGAGAGAAAGACCTCTCGGGCCGCGAACTGGAAAGCCTTGCCTGCGCCGCGGTCCGGGTCGTTCGGGAGAATTCGCAACTGAGAACTGCGAACCGGGAACTGCGAACCAGGCTTCTCATCAGCTCCCGAACCGACGTTGCCATTGCCTGTGGCGCTGATGGCGTGCACCTCACCTCGAACGATGTTGATCCGCGCGACGTTCATCTGGCGTGGAAACGTAGTGTGAGCGTCCTCGGCGAGGGCGGTAACGATCCGCTGATTGGCGTTTCCTGTCATTCGATTGAGGATGTGGAGCACGCCGCTTCCGAGGGCGCGGATTTTGCAGTTTTCGCCCCGGTTTTCGAAAAAAAAGACGCCCCCGGTACGCGCTCCGCCGGATTAGAAAAATTGCGGGAGGCTTGCCGGCAGAAGATTCCGGTGCTCGCGCTCGGAGGAATCACGCTAGCGAACGCTGCCTCCTGTCTCGATGCCGGAGCCGCAGGAATCGCCGCAATCCGCCTGTTTCAGGAGAACGACATCGCAGGAGTCATCCGCAACCTGCGCGGGTAAATTGCCCTTGCGCCTGCATCGCATTGAGACGAGGTCTGTTTAGCATCTAGTACCCCCCTCCCCCTGTGGTCTAGTGGAATCATCATGTTACGGACTTTTTGCCCGCAAAATCTAGACGCCTAATGGTTTATAGGCAAAATCTAGAAAACATGGGAGTTACGGCTGGCCTGTGGCCAGCATTGCGTTCCATTTTGGGACTATCGCGGGCTCCGTAGCAGACGTGTGTCAACTCCGACGTCCCGACAGTGCACGGGCGCTCCGCACGAGATCCCCTTCGACTTCGCTCAGGGCAGGCTCTCCCTCGACTGAAGTACGCCGAGGTTCGGGATGACGCCTCCGGAAAGACGACGGTGATCCCGGCAGTTCGAGGCGCGAGCAGCGACGCTTGTCTCAAGACGGATTGTCAAAGATCGAAATATTATCTATGGGATAATAGTTGTTACACACTATTATCTCATAGGGAATATGTGGTTCAAAGAGAAAGTCGGTAGAAGGTGAGCGGCGGCGGATTGGGTGCCAGGTGCGGGGGTCGATCTGCCCTTCCGTCGACGGAGTATATGTAGGCGCATAATCTGGGGCGCGGTGAGATACAATCGTGCACGTCGCCAATGGTAAGAAATGTCCAAGCGAACGTTTGAATTCTTGCCCCTTAGCATCCGGCTCGAGACCTTGGGCGGCGTCGCTACGCCTATAGTCCTTCGTGGGACGCCCCTCCCGGCCAAACGGTCGGATACCTTCGTGACCGCCGCGGATAACCAGGTTAGCGTCGCGGTCGAGCTGTTCATCGGGGGAGAGCCCTCTGGTCCGCGGCAACATCGCCCTTGGCAAAGTGACGCTCGATGGCATTCCCCAGTCCGGACGGGGACAGGCTGAGGTCAAGGTTGAGTTCTCTGTTGATTCGACTTGCGCGGTTACTGCCCGTGCTAGTCTGCTGGGCTCGCGGCTGTCGGCTGAGCAGCGGTTTGAACTGCCCGAGGAGCTCTCTGACGGTTTTATCGCGAAGGTGCTCGCTGACGCAGAATCGGGCAGGGCGTCCGACGAGGCTGAACTGCACCGAACGGAGGCCACAAACCGCGCCAAAGGGCTCGTTGCGAAGGCCGAGGAGCAGCTTAGCCACGGCGCTAACGCAAAGTTAAGCGAGAGCGTCGCTGCTTTAGGGCTGGCCCTTGCCGCAGGCGACAGCAACAGGATTCGAGAAAAAAGTGACACGCTGGAGGGTGTTCTTTCAAAGGCCGCAGTATTTTCTGGCTTCCACTTCAGCGACTTATTTGGAACGGCAAGAAGCTCCTCCAAGCCCGCCGCCCGTAGGCCAAACCCCATGAGCCGGTCCGTGCTTCCTGAACAGAGGCTAACCTCCCAGCCGCATCCGCAGATTCTGGGCAAGATCTTCGGGGGGATGAACTTCACCCTTGATCCGCAGCTCTGCTTTGTGCTCATGCCTTTCGATATGAGCTTTCAGGCTCTTTACGAGGATCACGTGAGGCCGACCGTGGTGAGGGCGGGACTGCGGTGCGAGCGTGCAGATGATATTCGCGGAACGGCTTTGATTACGTGGGACATCTGGGAGCGCATCAATCGTTCGCGTTTTCTTGTCGCCGAGCTGACAGGTCAAAACTCAAACGTGTTCTATGAACTAGGTCTCGCACATGCGTTAAGCAAAGACGTGATCTTGATTACGCAGTCGATGGAGTTCGTTCCGTTTGACCTGAAAACAATACGGTGCGTCGTTTACGATTTCACGCCGCGGGGCACACAAAAATTGGAAAGGGAGCTGGCCGAAACAATAGGGACGTTGATGAAGTCAAGCTAACCGGCACCCGCTCAGGCGGGGTCTGATCGCCTGGGTGTCAAACGCGGGTCCTTTGCCAAGGCCGCCCCTCACATCAGCCACAGCGCGTCCACGTCCACGATTACCTGGGTGCGCGGGATCTTTTGGTCAGTGGCGTGGGCTAGCATTTCGCGCAACAAAGCGTTGAGCTTCTGGCGGCTGGCTGCTTTCAGCACGAAGTGGTAGCGGTAATCGCGTTTCAGGCGCAGGATTGGGGCGGCTGCCGGGCCGAGGACGCGGATACCTTCGTGCCGCGTCTTCTCGAACCACTTGCCCAGAATGCCTGACCATTGCAGGGCTTCGTCCAGCTTGTCGCTGCGGACCAGCACATTGGCCAGCGCGCTGTATGGCGGATAGTGCATCCAACTGCGGAACTGCAACTCTTTTTCGTAGAAGCCGGCGAAATCGTGCTGGGCGGCATACTGCACCGCATAGTGCTCCTGAAAGAAAGTTTGCAGGATCACCTTGCCCGGCGTCTGGCCGCGCCCGGCCCGGCCCGCGACTTGGGTCAGTAATTGAAAGGTGCGCTCGGCGGCGCGAAAATCCGGCAGACCGAGAGCGGCATCGGCTCCCACCACGCCCACCAGCGTGACTCCGTGAATGTCGTGTCCTTTGGCGATCATCTGGGTGCCGACCAGAAGATCGAGTTCGCCGTCATTCAGCGCATTCAGGGTGCGCTCAAAATCGTCGCGGCCGCGAACCGTGTCCCGGTCGAGCCGACCGATGCGAGCCTGCGGAAACATTCCGTGCAGCAACTCTTCGAGTTTCTCCGATCCGGTCCCGAGAAAATAGACATACTCGCTGCCGCATTCTCCGCAGACCTTCGGCACCGGCGCCATGAATCCGCAGTAGTGACAAACCATGCGGTGAGAGCGCTTGTGGTGAGTCATGGCGACCGCGCAATTTCTGCATTCCAGGCGGCTGCCGCAAGCGCGGCAGAGCAGCAACGGCGAATATCCGCGGCGGTTCAGCAGCACCATGGCCTGCTCCTTGCGGTCCAACCGCTCGCGGAGTTCCGCGGCCAGTTTGCGCGAGATCACCTGCTCCTGGCCGGTTTCCTGGAACTCCAGGCGCATGTCAACGATTTCCACTTCGGGCAACGGCCGTTGTTCTACCCGGTCCGGCAGTTCGAGCAGCGCATACTTATTCTTCCTGGCGTTGAAATAGGACTCCAGCGACGGCGTAGCCGATCCCAGCACTACGACCGCATTGGCCATCTTGGCCCGCATCACGGCCACATCTCGGGCGTGATAGCGCGGCGTCTGTTCCTGCTTGTAGGAGGAGTCTTGCTCTTCGTCGACGATCATGAGTTTCAAGTCCGACACGGGAGCGAACACGGCCGAGCGCGTGCCCACGACAATTCTGGCTTCGCCGCGTTTGATCCGGCGCCACTGCTCGGCACGCTCTTCGTCCGATAGCGCGGAATGCAGGATGGCCACTGCGTCTCCGAAAATTTGATGCAGATCCGCGGCCACGGCGGGTGTGAGGCCAATTTCCGGCACGAGCAGGATCGCCGAGCCTCCGCTTTCAAGGACCGAACGCATTGCCGCCAGATAGACGGCGGTTTTCCCCGACCCGGTCACTCCGTGCAGCAGCACACCGGAAAAAACGCCCGCATCGACCCGGTTGCGAATACTGTCGAACGCCGCCTGCTGCGCCGCGCTGAACTGAAACTCCAGAGGCGACGGCCGCGACTTCATTTTGGAAACCACGAACTCCACCGGCTCTTCGACCATCTCCACCAGCCCGCGTTTTACCAGCGTTGCCAAGGTCGACCGCGGCACTTCAAGCGATTGCAAGGTCTCAACTGCGACCCGTCCTCCGGCAGCAGCGAGAGTATCAATCAGCAGGCGCTGGTTTGCGTTAAGTTTTCCTTCCGCACTTTTCAGCACCGCAATTCGGACAAAGCGGGCAGCATCATGGGCGTGGGACAGATCTTCGCGAGCGATCCACTTCTTGCGGACCATGCCCGCCAATAGAGCCTTTGAAACTCGGGTGGCAGACCTCAGGGTTTGTTCCCGCGTTGTCTCCCGCTCGGCCAGATAGTCGAGCACCCGAAACTCAGCCAGTTGCTCTTCAGGCGTCTTCTTCGATCGTGCGGACGATCCCGACATCCCGGCCAGATGTAACGTCATCTGCCCTTCCGGGGTGATTTTGTAGCCGATCGACCGCTTGAATTCCGCGGCCAGCGGCAGCAGGGCACGGAACACCTCGCCGATGGGCGCTAAGTAGTAGTCAGCAATCCATTTACCCAGCTTCATCAGGTCGGAATCGAGCACCGCTGAGGGGTCGAGAACGCTCAGAACGTCCTTGGTCGGGACCTTCGGCCCCTCCTCATGCAGCCCGACCACAATCCCGGACATGCGCTGCTGCCGGAAGGGAACCAGCACGCGCCCGCCGACCACCGGCTGCAAGCCCGCAGGCACACGATAGGTGAATACCATTTCCAGCGGAACCGGCAGCGCCACGTCACAGAATTCGGGCATATCTGATGAGATCCCATGCTACAATCCCGTAAGTTGTTTGCCAGCAACCCCCTCCGGCCAGCATAGGATTGTACAAACCTATTACATTTCGTTGACAAATGCCTGGCTGGCCGAAGCTAGTGTTGCTCATACGCAGGATCAACTCAAAGGGAGTGCACGCCTGCGGAAACATTCGGGTACGAACCCGTATCGAAAACTTTAAGAGGAGATTCAAATATGCAACGAACTTTAGGCCGTACCCTCGCTTCGGCGGCATTCTTGGGGCTGGTGCTCGTATCGGTGTGCAGCACGGCCCTGGCGCAGTACTCACTCACTAACCTGACTTCCAACAAGAAAGGCAAGACCAAGTATAACGACCCACTGCTGGTGAACGCGTGGGGGCTTGCCTACGCACCCGACGCCCCATTCTGGGTCAGCGACGATGGCGATGGCTGGTCCACTCTCTACAACGGGGCGGGAAAACCCCAGTCGCTTCAAGTCGTCGTTCCCTCCGCCAACGGTAAAGGCGCAGGCACGCCCACGGGAATCGCCTATAACAGCTCGAACGAGTTCAAGATTGACACCTGGACTTCAGCTTTCCTGTTTGTAACCCTGGACGGCACCATTCAAGGGTGGTCGACTTTCGAATCCTCGAAAACCCTGATTGCGGTGGACAATTCCGGTTCCGGGTCAAGCTATACCGGTCTGGCCGTCACCAGCCACAGTTCGGGGAACTCTCTTTACGCGGCGGATTTCGCCAACAACAAGATTGACGTCTATGACGGTACCTTCACTTTTGTGAAGTCCTTTACCGACTCCGGCATTCCAAATGGCTACGCTCCGTTTAACGTCCAGGATATCGGTGGTCAACTCTATGTCACATATGCCAAGACGAACGGGGGGTCGGGCGGATACGTCGACATTTTCCAGGAAGACGGAACGCTGGTGAAGGAACTGATCAAGGGCAAACCGTTGAATCAACCCTGGGGACTTGCGATGGCGCCAAAGAATTTCGGCAAGCTCAGCAATACCTTGCTCGTCGGCAACGACAACAACAAAACCAGCACGATCAGCGGGTTCAATCCGACGACCGGCAAGTTCGTTGGCACGATCAAGACCAAGGCCGGCAAGGCCATCGAGATTGACCAGCTTTGGGGAATCGAATTCGGTGGAGGGAGCTCTGCCAACGGCAAGACCAACGCGCTGTACTTCACCGCTGGTCCGAACAATAGTGCCGGCGGTTTGTTCGGAGTCATCACAGCCGTCAAGTAGTCGATCGAATCTAGCCGCAACGCTCTGAAAGCCGGGAGGGTCCTTCTTACGAAAGACCCTCCCGGCTTCGCATTTTTCTGCCGGTGACCTGCCTGCAACTGGCGACCGCCGCTGGTCCCTGCTAACATCGCTCCAGCATGTCTCCCCGCAAACTGACCCGCAAGCAAACCAAGTTGCGCCGTGGCGCCGCGCCCCACGACATTAGCCCATCTCCCGAAGTGGTGGTGATTACCGGCATGAGCGGCTCCGGCAAGGCCTCGGTGCTGAAGGCTTTTGAGGATCTCGGCTACTACTGTGTGGACAATCTTCCTCTGGGCTTGATCCCGCGATTCGCGGAGCTGGTGGTGCAATCCGCCGAGATCAAGCGAGCCGCGCTGGTGGTGGATGTGCGCGAGGGCGCTCAGTTGGGTGCACTGCCGAAAATCATCGAGGGAATCAAGCGCATGATTCCCACCCGGGTGATTTTTCTGGAGGCCTCCGATGCCGTTCTGGTGCGCCGGTATAGCGAAACCCGCCGGCCCCATCCTCTGGGGACAGACACGACCGTGAAAGCGTCGCTGGCCGCCGAGCGCCGCCATCTTCGACGCATCCGGTCCATCGCCGACCTGGTCATCGACACTTCCAAGTTCAACGTGCACGAGTTGCGCGCCCATATCACGCAGCGTTTTCAAAAGCGGAAATCCGGCAGGAATATCCTGGTCTCCTGCGTCAGCTTCGGCTTCAAACAGGGAGTTCCAGAAGACGCCGACCTTGTGTTCGACGTGCGATTTCTTCCCAATCCGCACTTCGTCCCGGAGTTCCGACCGCTCACCGGACGCGATCCGGCGGTGGCCAAGTACATCCGTTCATTCCCCCAAACCAAGGAATTTATCAAGCGGATTTCCGGTCTTCTCGTCTATCTGCTGCCGCATTACATTCACGAGGGAAAAAGCTATCTTACGATTTCGTTTGGGTGTACCGGGGGCCAGCATCGCTCCGTAATGATTGCCGAAGAAGTCAGCGAACTTCTGCGAACGGCTGGGTATCACGTGAAAGTAGTCCATCGGGACAGTCCATCCGACCGGTAATGTGAGATGGCTTGAGGTTCGATGAGTAAGCCACCGTACGGGAATCGCCCAGGACCTTCTGACAACTGGGAACTGAGAACTGGCTGTTGCTTGAAGTAGAATAGAAGCTTGCCACGCCACCCGACTCCATCGGCGACGCGCATCGGGAGCCCCCAATGCGGCAACTGACCCGGCTCGTTCGCTATGTCGCGCCGTACTGGTGGCAGTTGGCCTCTTCGGTCGCGCTCATGGCTCTGGTCGGCCTGCTCGAGGCGTTCCGCTTGCTCCTCATCGCTCCCACGATTGATACCGTTCTCAATCCCGGCTCGCAATCGCGGGAAATGCGGCTTTTCGTCATCCCGGGCACGCACCACACGGTCTATCTTCAACACCTGGTCCCATCCCACTTCCATAATCCCTGGACCGTCGTCGCGTTTGCTCTGGTGGTGGCCACCATTTTGAAAGGTCTGTTCGACTATGCGGGCACCTACCTGGTGAACTACGCCGGGTATGGCATGATTACGGACCTGCGTAACGATCTTTACGATTCCATCCTGCGCCGCTCCGCCGCCTTTTTCCAGAAGCACACTACCGGAACTTTACTCTCCACCATCATTAACGACATCGAGCGCGTGCAATACGCCATGTCCACCGTGATGGCCGAGTTCCTGCAGCAGCTCTTTACGTTGATCTTCATTGCTTTTGTGGTGGTGGCGCTGGGGGGAAAACTTGCGTGGGTGCTGCTTTTGTTCGTTCCCTTCATCGTTTATTCGGCGGGCAAGATCGGACGCCGTGTCCGTCACACCACTCGCAAGGGGCAGGACAAGCTCGCTGATATTCAGAACATCCTTCACGAAACCATTACCGGCAACCGCATTGTGAAGGCGTTCAACATGGAATCCTGGGAGATCGCCCGTTTTCGCCAGGCCGCGCGCCGCCTGTTCTGGGCCAACCTGCGCTCCGTTGCAGCCGCCGCGGTCAGTTCGCCTCTCATGGATAACTTCGGGGCCATTGCGATTGCGTTGTTGCTGCTTCTGGGACGCGCCAAGATCAACCAGCAGGTATTCAGTACCGGATCGTATCTGGCTTTCGTCTTCGCGGTCTTCCGGCTGTACGATCCGCTGCGCAAATTCGCTCTGTTCAATAACAACTTTCAGCAGGCACTGGGCGCTTCCTCAGAGATGTTCCGCTTCATGGACAGCGAAGACGAAGTCCGCGAGAAGCGCGGTGCTCAACCGCTGCCGCCGTTTTCGCGTAGCATACAGTTTGAGAACGTCGGTTTCTCTTATGAGCCGGACAGCGATGGGGACCGCGAGATTCTGCATGACATCAATCTCGAAGTGCGAGCCGGCGAAGTTCTTGCCGTGGTGGGCTCCAGCGGCGCCGGCAAGAGCACCCTGGTTCACCTCATCCCTCGTTTTTTTGATGTGACCTCCGGACGCCTGTTGATCGATGGCTGTGATGTTCGCGACACTACGCTGGCTTCGCTGCGGTCCCAGATCGGCGTAGTGGCGCAGGATACTGTGCTGTTCAATGATACGGTTCGCAACAACATTGCCTACGGCCAGCCCAGCGTGCCGCAAAAGCAGGTCGAGGCCGCCGCCCGCGCGGCGCTTGCCCATGACTTTATTCTGGAGTTGCCTTCCGGATACGATACGGTGATCGGCGAGCGCGGAGTGCGCCTTTCCGGCGGTGAGCGCCAGCGCCTCGCTATCGCCCGCGCGATCCTGAAGAACGCACCCATCCTGATCCTCGACGAAGCCACCTCCGCCCTCGACAGCGAGTCCGAGGCGCTGGTGCAGTCCGCCCTGCAGAACCTGATGGCGGGGCGCACCGTGGTCGTCATTGCTCACCGGCTCTCGACGGTTCGCCGCGCCGATCGCATCGTCGTACTCGACAATGGCACCATCGCCGACATCGGCGCCCACGAAGACCTGATGAAGAAACTCGGCACCTACCGCCGCCTGTACGAGTTGCAGTTTGTGGATCTGGATCAATCTCGAATGAGTCCAGCTCCGCTGAGATCCTAAGCCATGCCCCTACGCTCCATGACCGGCTTTGCACAGGCCAAGGGCCAGGTAAATGGCCAACTCAGTTTCACCCTCTCACTCAAGTCGGTGAATCACCGTTTCCTTGATCTCCACTTCCGCACACCGTCGGATAGTGACGCGCTGGAGATGAAGTTCCGCCGCATTCTGAAAGAAAAACTCGCCCGCGGCCACATCGAGTTGACACTGAATCTGGAGCGAACTGGGGACGACAGTTTTTCCCTCAACCGAACCATGGTGGGCGGCTACATCCAGGCCTTTCGCAGCGCTGCCGCAGAATTCGGATTGGCGGCGGAGCCGGACCTGAATGCTATTCTCCGTATCCCCGGAGCCCTGGAGGGCGCATCCCTGCCCGCCGAAGAAAAGCTGGATGCGAGTGTGCTGGCCAAGCTGGAAGAAGCTCTGGAGCGTTTGAACCAGATGCGCGAGGAGGAAGGCCGCGGCATTGAGCGGGAATTGCGCCAGCGCATGATTCATGTTCAGCAGGCAGGCGTCGGCGTGGAGAAGCACCGCCATGCCGCCGTGAAGACCTATGCTGAGAAACTGCGGGCACGCATGCAGGAACTGATCGGTTCTCAGGTCGAACCGGAACGCATTCTTCAGGAAGCTGCGTTACTGGCCGATCGCAGTGACATCCATGAAGAACTGGTTCGGCTGGAAAACCACGTCCAACATTTCCTTGGGTTGCTGGATCAGGGGGGCGAGGTTGGCAAGAAACTCGATTTCCTGCTGCAGGAAATGAACCGCGAAGCCAACACCCTACTTTCGAAGACTTCCGGCCTGGCGGGCGAAGCCCTTACAATTACCGAACTGGGCCTTTCGATGAAGGCGGACATCGAGAAAGCCCGCGAGCAGGTGCAGAACCTCGAATGATCACGGTCTACATCATCTCGGCGCCCTCCGGGTCGGGCAAGTCGACGCTGGTGGAGCGAGTGCGTCAGATTGTTCCGAAGCTCGACTTTTCTATCTCCTATACCACGCGTTCCCCCCGCGGCAATGAGCAGAACGGGCGAGAATATTTTTTCATCTCGCGCAGCGAATTCGAGAAGATGATTGCAGCGGGTGAATTCCTGGAATATGCGGAGGTTTTCGGCAACTGCTATGGAACGGGGCGCCGCTTTCTTCGCGACGCCCAGCAGCAGGGACATGACCTTCTGCTCGATATCGACGTGCAGGGGGCCGAGCAGATCAAGCAAGCCCTGCCCCAGGCCGTCAGCATCTTCATCCTGCCGCCAAACCGCACCGAACTGGAGAAGCGCCTGCGCCATCGCAGCCTGGATGCCGAAGCGGTCATCCAGCGCCGGTTGGTCACGGCCTCCCGTGAGATTGAGAAATACGCAAAATACGACTATATTTTGGTCAATGACCGTCTGGAAGATTCCATTGCGGCGCTGAAGGCAATCCTGCTGGTGAAAGGGTTACAGCGCTCCGGAGTGGAACCGTCTGCTGACGACCTCGAAATGCTGGCCCTCGCCGAAGGCTGCAGATTGCGCAATGTTCGCGAACGCGTGCAGCCCATCCTGGCCTCTTTCGCAGCCGCAGTGGCTCCCAGCGGGCGCTAGACGACAAGGGAGAGAACAATGAAGTTGATTGAGGGGTTCGACAGCAACTATCGATACATTCTGGTAGCCGCGCGGCGGGCTCGCCAACTTCAAGGTGGCGCGCCCCCGGTGATCGACACCAGTTCCCGCAAGCCCTGCCGCATTGCCCAGGATGAGATCAAGGCAGGCAAGGTGAAGTGGGAAGTCCCCGAGACGCCCCGGCCGGCGGCGGAAGTTGCCAGCGAGATGCTGGATAAGGCCCTGGGACAAGAGTAGGGCGTGTTTTATACACACGTTGCTTGCAACGTCTTGCTCGCGCCCGCCAGCGACGTAGCAAGCTGCGTCTCTACAGCTACAGCCGCACCGGTTTCCGGAACGTTTCTATGAAAGTGGCTCTCGGCATCAGCGGCGGTATCGCAGCTTATAAGTCCGCCGAGATTCTTCGCCTGCTGCAGGACCGCGGCATTCGGGTGCAAGTCATCATGACCCACGCCGCCCAGGAATTCATCCGGCCGCTTACCTTTGCCGCCCTTTCCGGTGAAAAAGTCATTACCGAGATGTTCCCTGCCGGTAACGAGCAGCCCAACATCGATTCCGCAGTCGAGCACATTTCGGTCGCTCAAGCCATCGACGCCCTGCTGGTTGCGCCGGCCACGGCCGACGTTCTGGCCCGCTTTGCCCAAGGCATTGCCAACGATTTCCTGAGCACGCTTTACCTTGCCACCACCGCGCCCGTAGTGGTTGCCCCAGCCATGAACGTCAATATGTGGAACCATCCGGCGACCCAGGCGAACCTTGAGATTTTGCGCAAGCGCGGCGTGAGGATCGTGGAACCCGGCGCCGGGTACCTGGCGTGCGGCATGACCGGCCCCGGGCGTCTGGCCGAGAACGAAGCGATCATAGCTGCCACACTCGAAGCGCTGGGCGCGTCGCAGGACTTGGCCGGGGAGACCGTTCTCGTCACCGCCGGCCCGACCCGCGAAAAGATCGATCCGGTTCGATATCTGACCAACCGTTCCAGCGGGCGCATGGGATACGCGCTCGCGGAAGCCGCTTTGCGTCGCGGCGCGCGCGTCTTGCTGGTGACTGGTCCGACGGCGCTTACCCCTCCAGGTGCCGCGGAAGTAACTCCGGTTGAAACCGCCGAAGAAATGCGGCAGGCTGTGCTGGATAAATTGCCGCAAGCTACAATCGTCATCAAGACTGCGGCGGTGGCCGATTACCGGCCAAAGTCCGTAGCCACACAAAAGATCAAGCGCACCGGCCCGATGACGCTTGAGCTTGAGCCGACCACCGACATCCTAGCCGAGATCGCCTGCCAGAAGAAATCGCAGATCATTATCGGCTTCGCCGCCGAGACTCAGAACGCTCTCGAAAACGCCCGCAAAAAGCTCGCTGCAAAATCGCTGGACGCCATCGTCGTCAACGATGTTTCCCGCGAAGGCATCGGCTTCGACGCCGACCGCAACGCCGTCACCATCATCACCCATCACGAAATTATCGAAGTTCCCGAAACCACGAAGTGGGAAGTCGCGCAGCGAGTGCTGGATCAGGTAGGGCGGTTACGAAAATCAAAGCCTGTCACCGTTTAAAGCGCTCCGGTGAAACGGCCTCAGACACTGCTGCGATAGAATTGTACCCCTCTGTCCGAATTCTCAAAGGCCGGTCTCGCGATGTGTATGAAAATGCGTCTCCTCTTTTTGCTTGGGCCGTTGCTTGTTGCTGCGGTCACAGTCGCCCAAACCCAGAAGGCCCCTGATGTCGCGGACTTCGTGAGCATCGATTCACCTGTCTTCGTTCTTAACCACGTCCGAGTCATCGATGGAGCGGGTGCGCCGGCGAAGGAGGACCAAGCGATCGTGATCGCGACTGGCAAAATACAGTCCATCGGGCCCGCCGCGTCCGCGCCGATTCCTGAGGGCGCTCAAAGGATAGAGCGCTCCGGCTACACGGTGATTCCTGGCCTGGTTGGAATGCACAACCATCTGTACTACACCGATTCCTTTTCCGTGCAAGTTGTCAACGGAAAGGTTGGCGAGCCTGGATTCTCCATCGCGGAGATCCCTTACACCGGGCCACGGCTCTATCTGGCGGCTGGCGTAACCACAATGCGCACGACGGGCAGCCTGGAGCCTTACACTGACCTGAAGGTCAAAAGCCGGATCGACGCGAACCTGATGCCAGGACCGAGCATCGATGCGACAGCACCGTATCTGGAAGGCGCGCCAACGCGATTTACCCAAATGCACGAACTGACCGGGCCGGACGATGCGAAACGCCTGGTGGACTATTGGGCGGCGGAAGGCATGACTTCTTACAAGGCTTACATGCATATCACGCGCGAAGAGCTGGGCGTGGCGATCCAGCAGGCGCATGCGCGCAAGATGAAACTGACCGGGCATCTGTGCTCGGTAACCTGGCCGGAAGCTGTGGCCATGGGGATCGATGATTTCGAGCATGGGCCGGTGTTTACCGACACCGAATTCGTGGCGGACAAGAAGCCGGACGTTTGCCCAACAGATGGTGGCAGCAACTGGGCGAAGCAGGACGTGAACGGAGCGCAGGTGCAGGAGATGATCCACAATCTCGTGATCCATCACGTCGCGGTGACCTCGACGCTGCCGGTGTTTGAGATCTCCGCTCCAGGACGACCGAAGCTGCAGCAGCGCACGCTGGATGCGATGTCGGCAGAATCGGGGCAAAGCTATCTGACCGCACGTGCCAGAGTGCCTTTGGATTCGCCCATGACAGCGTTGCTGCGCAAGGAGATGGATTTCGAAGTGGCATTCGCGAAGGCCGGGGGCCTGCTGCTCGCCGGTCCTGATCCAACTGGAAACGGCGGCGTGCTGCCGGGTTTCGGCGATCAGCGCGAAGTGGAGTTGCTCGTGGAGGCGGGCTTCACTCCAGTGGAAGCCATTCAGATCGCCACCGAGAATGGCGCCATATATCTCGGCCAGCAAGATCGAATTGGAACCCTCGCGCCTGGCAAACAGGCAGACCTGGTTTTGATCAAAGGCGATCCGTCGAAAACAATTGACGACATCGAGAACGTCGAGACGGTGTTTAAGGCGGGGATCGGCTACGATTCGAAGAAGTTGATCGATAGCGTGCGAGGGCAGGTCGGAATTCGGTAGGAACATGCTATCAAGTGTTGTCGGCTGCCATCGGCACGGAGTCCGGAGTGAACCCGCCTGGTACGATGTCACTGAATTCTGACCCCAACAGAGACGTTTTTTCAGAATCGGCAGCCCCTTGCTGGCATAAAGAATAAAATTGCAAAATCATGGCTGCTTCGGCGATCCCCGCCCAGCGTGTACCGGCGCCTCGCATTCAGTCGGTGGATGCTCTGCGTGGGGCCATCATGATGTTGATGGCGATCGATCACATTCGCGACTATGTGGCCCGAAGCGCGCAGCAGTTCTTGCCTACTGACCTGACGCGCACGACTCCTGCTATCTTTTTGACCCGGTGGATCACGCATTTTTGCGCGCCAGTTTTCATGCTCACAGCCGGCTTGGGCGCATATTTCTGGATGACCCGCGGGCATCACTCGAAAGGCGAGCTGTCAAGGCTGCTGATTAGCCGTGGCATTTGGCTGATTCTCCTTGAGGTCACGATACTGCGCCTGATTTTGTTATCGCAGATAAGCTTCACGGCGAATCCTGTGATCCTGATGATCCTTTGGGCGATTGGGGTTTCCATGATTGCGCTTGCCGGGTTGATTTATCTTCCGACGCGAGTTATTGCGGCGGTGAGCATCGCGATTATCGCCCTGCACAATCTGCTCGATCATGTCTCGGCGGAGGGCTTCGGGCGTGCGGCATGGATTTGGGACATCCTGCACCAGCAAAATGTTTTCGCTTTCCATGGAATCAACTTCGCGATCGCATATCCGGTACTGCCCTGGATCGGGGTGATGGCTGGTGGCTATTGCCTCGGCACGGTCTTTGAATGGGATGCGTATCGCCGGCGGAGTTTTCTGGTGCGTATGGGACTGGGGCTTTCTGCGGCATTCGTTGTGGTGCGCGCCGTTAATGTCTATGGCGATCCCCTACGTTGGAGTCATCAAGCTTCGCGAGTTTTCACGGGGCTCTCTTTCCTTAATGTCACAAAATATCCGCCTTCGCTCGACTTCTTGCTGATGACACTCGGCCCGGCAATGGTCGTCATGGCGTGGCTGGAGAAATTTCATTTTCCTTTCACCAATCCACTGATCGTTTTCGGGCGCGTGCCGTTTTTCTACTACGGGGCGCACTTGCTTTTGGCTCATCTGATTGAGATTGGGATGAACTTCGTGCGCTACGGCGCAAAGCCATTCCTGCTGATTGCGCCGCCGTCGATGGGAAGCTCGAGCGAACTTTTCCCGGCTGACTACGGGTCCCCTCTGTGGACGGTGTATGCGGTCTGGGTTGTGCTACTGCTGCTTCTCTATCCGGCATGCCTTTGGTTCGCGCGACTCAAACAGCGTCGGCATGACTGGTGGCTGACCTACTTGTGATTTCTTGTGGAGAAACACTAAGCCATTTCTGCTGTGCAACGCTATCAGCTAAACTAGCCTATCCATGACCCGCACCCTTGATCCACAACTGAAGCGCGCGCTCGCCGAGCGCGTCCGCTTCTACCATGAGCTGGGCATCTATGACTTCTATCGCCGCGAAACTGCCGAAACCGACGCATCCGACAATTCCGAAGTAATCTCCGATCCCCAGCCAGAACAGCGAGAGGAAATGACGCGAACCGCCAGAGCCGCAACCGCAGTTGTCGTCGAAGAAGACTTGTTTGCCGCGCCCGCGCCCGAAGCCGCGGTCGCCAACCCGGTGCAGGCGCTTCGCCTCATCCGCGAGGATATTGGCGATTGCACCCGCTGTCGTCTGCACAAGCAGGGACGCAAGCAGATCGTTTTTGGCGTGGGCAATCCCAAGGCTGAGCTGATGTTCATTGGCGAAGCTCCCGGCGCCGACGAAGATGAGCAAGGCGAACCGTTCGTGGGCCGCGCCGGCCAATTGCTCAACAACATGATCAAGGCCATGGGCATTCGCCGCGAGGACGTTTACATCGCCAACATCATCAAGTGCCGTCCTCCGGGCAACCGCACTCCCGAGCGCGACGAGTGCGACACCTGCTCGCCTTTTCTTATGCGTCAGATCGCCGTGATCAAGCCGAAGGTCATCGTGGCCTTAGGCGCGGTGGCCGCCAAAACATTGTTGGCGATCAATGCGCCTATGTCAGAGCTGCGTGGCCACTGGTATGACTTCCGCGAAACCCGGCTGGCGGTCACGTACCATCCGGCATTTCTGTTACGCGATCCACGCCAGAAGAAGGAAGCCTGGAAAGATCTGCAAATGGTGATGCGGGAACTGGGCATGCAGGTACCGGCGAAGACCTCGGAGTAAGTTGATCCGGCGGCCGCTGTCATGCAGCGCAATTCCTTGGCACCGGCCTTCTCCGACACAGCAATAACGGCATCTTCGATGCTACAATGCCTCCGAAGGCACATTGGCTAAGAGAAAAGAGGGCGTTCCCGTGTCCAGACTCGCACTGGTCGTTCCTATGTTGCTAGTGTTGGTGTTAGCTCTTCCCGCTCAGCAGAACCAACCACCCCAACCGAGCCCGCCGCCCCAAAAACCGTCCGCCTACGCTGCGATCCCGGCGGAAGCGGCTCGCCAGACCAATCCCGTCAAGTCCTCGCCCGAGTCGCTGGCCCGAGCCAAGAAGTGGTGGACCCTCGACTGCGCGATGTGCCACGGCAAGGAGGGCGATGGCAAGGGCGAGCTCGCGCAGGACATGAAGCTGCAGATCGTCGATTTCACTGATCCGGCCACGCTCAAAGACCACACCGACGGCGAGATCTTCTGGGTCATAAAGAACGGGCTGCAGGACATGCCTCCG
This sequence comes from Terriglobia bacterium, assembly GCA_963758285.1. Classification (GTDB taxonomy): domain Bacteria; phylum Acidobacteriota; class Terriglobia; order Terriglobales; family Acidobacteriaceae; genus DASVWZ01. The sequence continues at coordinate 368,619 of CAVWUT010000009.1, forward strand.
GAGGGACCGCGCGTCAAGCTGGAGGAAAACTGGGACTTGGTGAACTACGTCCGTTCCCTGGCCAAGAAGAAACCCGAGCAAAAGTCACAGCCGTAACCGTCCGCAACACGCACTTTTAAGCGTTTTCGTGTGATGCCGGTCACATCATTGGCAAATCCGGGATGCTATTTTGTGCACTAGCAATCCTCCTTTTGTGAATCTGGGGTTTTGGAGCTTGAGCCCGCCGATGAGCCGGCGGGCTTTTTCTTGGTATTCCCAATTCACCTGAGCTAGCTGCCAGCTTCTAGTGGGCTTCTTCTTCCGCTGGTGCAGTGTCGGGCGTGTCGACCCTTTTGGCGAGCGGGCTGGGGGGCAATTCCGGCGCGGACTCGAACTCTCCCGGATCTTTTCCCGCCAGCGCAGTCTTCATGAAATCCATCCATACCGGAAGCGCGGCGCGGGCCCCGCTTTCTTTCGCTCCCAACGATTTCTTTTCGTCGTAGCCGATCCACACTCCCGTCGTAGTCGCGGGCGAAAAGCCGATAAACCAGGCGTCGGTAAACTCATTGGTGGTGCCGGTTTTTCCGGCAATCGGATACTTCATGCCGCTGGCAGCAGTGGCAGTGCCATGCAGCACAACTTCCCGTAGCATGGAGGTCATGGTGCGGGCGGTGCGCGCGCTGATTACGTCTTTCACCTCGGGATAATCCTCTTCCAGCACGCGGCCTTCGTAATCCTCCACTTTCTTGATGTAGCGCGGCATCACGCGAACCCCATCATTGGGGAAAACGCTGAAGGCAGAGGTTTGCTCGAACAACGTCACCTCGGCCGCGCCCAGCGCAACCGGAAGGTAAGGCGGAAGAGTCGAGGTGATGCCGAAGCGGCGAGCGTAGTCGATGACCGTCTTGATGCCCACGCTGTCTGCCAGCTTGAGTGCTGGGATATTGCGCGACTGCGCCAGGGCGCGGCGCAACGTGATCGTGCCTTCAAATTTTTCGTCGTAATTGTGAGGCGCGTAGGGTCCGGAAGCAGTTTCGAACGTGATGGGGGCGTCGACGATGGTGTCATCGGGGGTGGCCCCCTGGTCCACGGCAGCGGTGTAGACGTAGGGCTTGAACGACGATCCGACTTGGCGCAGGGCCTGGGTGGCCCGGTTGAACTTGGATTCCTCAAAGTCGCGGCCGCCCACCATGGCCTTGATTTCGCCGGTCGCATTGTCGATCGCGATCAGCGCGCCTTGCGCGCCGGAATCCTGTTCCAGGCTGACGTGCGCAATGCCATCCGGGCTAAGGCTCAGAATCTTGACGTAGGCGAGGTCGCCGGGCTTGAGAATGTCCTGAAGTTTGCGCTGGGTCCACGCTGCGTCGGATTGCGAAACCGTTGCGGTAATGCGCCCGAACTTAACCGTTGCCGATCCGGGCGCAACGGCGGTGACCAGCGCATGAAAGTAGTGGCCGGTCTCGGGTGCGTCATCCCAGTCAGGATGCTGGTAATCGGCCAGAGGCGTGCCATCGGCCAATGCATTTTCCAGGTGACCTTTCCATCCGTGACGGCGCTCGTAGGCCGCTAATCCGTCAAGCACAGCCTGATTGGCCGCTCGCTGCAGGTCCATGTCGAGCGAGGTATAAACCCGCAGCCCGCCCTGATGCACCTGGTCGCTGCCGTAGCGGTTCTCAAGGTAGCGGCGAATGTCTTCCACAAAATACGGCGCCAGCGAATTGAGGTCATGTTGCAGCTTGATCTGGATGGGCAGACTGCGCGCCTGGTTCGCCTGCGCCGCGGTGATCTTGCCGTCTTCCAGCATGGAGTTAATCACCAGGTTACGCCGGCGTAACGCGCGGTCCGGATGGTTGATCGGCGAATAAAGTCCCGGCGCTTTGGGGAGTCCGGCCAGCAACGCAGCCTCTTCGAGGGTGAGTTGCTTAGCGGGCTTGCTGAAGTAGTACTCGGAAGCGGCCTCGAATCCGTAGGTCCCGTGGCCGAGAAAAATCTGGTTGGCGTAGAGAGTGAAAATCTGTTCCTTGGTGAAGCGGCGCTCGATCTGAATGGCCAGCAGCGCTTCTTCAATTTTGCGATGGAAGGAGCGGTCGGGCGAAAGGAACAGATTGCGCGCCAGTTGCATGGTGAGGGTGGACGCCCCCTGCACCTTGCCGCCGGACTCGATGTCGCGATAGGCCGCCCCGGCAATGCGCCAGACGTTGATCCCCCAGTGCCGGTAGAAATCCTTGTCCTCAATGGAGATGAGGGCATCGCGCAGCACCGGGGGAAAATCCTTGTAATCGACGACCACCCGGCGCTGCAACGCGAACGAGCCGATAATGCGGTTCTGGTCGTCGTAGAGTTCGGTGATGGAACTGGGACGGTAGTGCTCCAGTTGATCGACTTGCGGCAGGCCGGTGGAGTAGACGAACAGCAGTCCGGCAGCCGCGCCGACGGCGGCGGAGATCAGCACGAGCACGCCGAACACCAGCCGCCCCATCGTCTTCCGCCCGGCGATTTCGGCTGGGGGAAGATCTGAATCGATGACCGTCATGGGAAGTCAGGCTCAGGATAGCACCTGTCTACCCACCTTATATGTTTATCCCCCCACCCCCTGTTTTGGCATTTTGGTAAACTATAGAAAACAGGCCGCTTGCTGTTTTGGTACTTCGTAAGATCTAGAAAACAAACGTCGTTGAGACCGCCGTTTTATGCCATTTTCACCCGTGTTTTTCACTAACAGCCGTAAAATATAGATTGCAAAGGACTTATATCATAATATAGAAAACAAAGGACTTAGCGGCCCGGTTAGTACTCCGGCTGGCTTTCGTTCGGCCCCGACGATCCTCGATGTGCTCGCCATACTTTAGCCGGGCGTCTGTCCTCATAGATAACTTTGTTATTTGTTGGATATCTTTTGGATATTGTGCGCTTGGGATGCGGTCTTGTCAAGGAGGAGCGTCACGGAGGTGCGTGTGTACGGGCTGCGCGGCGAAAAGACCCACATCTGCCAAAAACCAGCAGATGTGGGGCGCCGTCCGCTCAAGGGGAGATGTGGGCCATTGTACTCGTCCAGTAGATGGGTGACACTTTCATTCCTTTCGTTGAGATGAGAGCTGGGACAAGAACTGGCGTGGGGTTAAGTAGCCCAAAGCCTGGTGAGGGCGGACGGTGTTGTAGATGCGTTCCCAGTCGCGGAGCTCGCAGTTGAGCTTTCATTTCCAGCGAGCAGGGGGTGACCTGATAAAACTCCTCGGTATGGGTGCGGTTGGCGCGTTCGACGGCACCATTGAGTTTGGGGGAGCGAGGCGGCAGCACGAACAGGCGCAAGCCGTGCTGCTGGCAGGCTTGCTCGAATTCAGCGGCGAACTCCGAGCCGCCGTCGACCTGCAGGGCGCGGATGGGGAAAGGCATACGGTGTAACAGAGTTTCCAGGAACTGGGTGGCATTGGCGGCGGTAGCGCGACCGTGGGCCTGAATCACGTCCCAGCGCGAGACCACATCGCGGGCGGTAAACTGCTTGAACATCACGCCCGGCACGGGGCGCACCTCCAGGGTATCGACTTGGACCAGATCGCCGGGGGCAGACACCGCGTACTGCTTGGGTTTGCGCACGGCGTAGGGACGCGGCCGCAGTGCCCGGCGCGCTCCCGGCACCCGGCGGGGCGGCGGCTCGATCAAGCCATGCTGTTTCAGATGAGTAAGAATGCGGCCCACCATCGAAGTCGAGATGGCTTGCCCGGACTGGCGCAACAATACCGCCAGTTTGTCTTTGCCCCAGCGGGGAAACTGCAACCGCAACGTCAAAACCTTTTCTAATAAAGGAAAAGACCAAGTCGGCTGGCGGCGTCGCCGAGGACAATGCTGCGCTCTTCCAGGCTGGTCAAATCCAGCGGATCGTAGCGCCGTTGCCAGCGGTAAAAGGTTTGCCGCGAGATTCCGAAGTGACGGCAGGTTTGGGCCACGTTCTGGCTCTGGCGATAGAAATCCATCCACGCCAGGCGGACTCGGGCCGCCCGGCTCAGTTCCACGCCGGTGGTCGCTAACCGTGCCGATCGGGGTGGTTTTCCGTCTCTGGCTTGCATCCTGCACTCTACCTGAGAGTGTCACTAATCATTCTGAACGAGAACACCACCAGCCTTGCCGTCTAAGCTCTGTTGTGGCTAGTAGGTAAGCGTCGCGCTCGTGGGCGTTGTTTTTACAGCATACTTGCACCACGGTGTTGTGCTGCCCTTCTTGACCAATAACATGCCAGTCCAGCCCGGATTCGTGATTCGTTTGAAGTTATCGTCCCACAAAGCTACGTCGCTGAATTTTGTGGAGTGATTCGGGGGAAAGTCACTGCACTGGTAAATGCTGTAAACCTCCAGCACGCCGGCCAGAGCCCAGGGGAAGCTCAACGGCTGGCTGTAATCGGTGCTCAAGGTTGTCGTTTGCTCGGTAGTCACGTCTTTGGTTGTGATGTTCCACTTCGAACAGGACTGGCTTCCCGCCTGGCATGTGCTCTTCACCGTGCCTTGGATTTTGTCGCCGGTATTAACGGTCAGAGGCGTACTGTACCAGGTCTGGCCGCTCGGACAGCAGTCCCAGCTGGCAATATTCCATGGCCCAACCCCGGACTGTCCATCATTCCACCCTAACACCGGCTGGATAATCGGCTCCTCGTTGGGCGGATTCGTTTTTACATGCGCGAAACCGGGGAAGAAAAACAAGGTCTGGTCATCATTGCTTTTGGGGGTCGGCGGGACGGTCCAAGTGGCCGTAACTTTGCCATACGTAGTACTCGTGGAGACCTGGCCGGCTTCAATCCAGCTCCAGCTTATTGCGAGAGGCCCGGCGTTTCCTTCGACGACCAACTCTCCGCTGGGCGAATAACGCGGAAAACTGCAATCCGGAGCGATTACCTCCTCCGTTCCATCCGCGAACCGGATGCGGCCGTCGTCCAGCAGGGTCTCTCCCGGCTTGATCTCGTGGACACACGAGGGATGAAAGTAGCCGAACGGCGTGATCACGTAGTCGGGCGGGACACTGGCTGGACGATTCCATCCTACAGGCATCTGGGCCGACAACATTCCCAGCGACATCATGAGAAACAACATGGCGCAGAAAATCCATTTTGCCGTATTCACTTTTGGCTCCTATGTTTGCGATTTGAACGATCAAAAAGCGCGTACAGCTAACAACTATACAACCGACGATACAGTACACCTAGCTGCTGACAAGGGATAGAGTGAAAGTCTCTTCTGATAGAGTGCGAATCTTTTCCACTCCGTGTCCGGCAAGCGCAGCCACAGCGGCGGTGCAGCAGTTTTCGCTCGTATGCCTAAGGCGAGCCGGGAACGGTTCGTGTCCATTTTCAGGGCTGGCCACCGGGTGCCTCGGCCTCCGCAAAGTGCGCGGAAGGCTGGCCCAACCGCCCTTTTTTGAACTGCGCCACAGACGGCGTAAGTCTATCGCCGCCATACAAGGAAGCCGTTCGCCTGATCTTCGAACCTGCCAAGCGCTACGGCTCTAACTTGAAAACCACGCCGCAGCCATAGCCCTGATCGCAGGAGGAATCACCGCCCTCAGGTGTAGTGCCATAGAGGTTCCCCGAACCGTCTATGGTCAACCCCACCGAGGGATTGTCCCCGTCATTCCCGCCAGTGAAGCTATAGAGCACGGTTTCATTGCCGCTGGTATCGAGCTCGAAGATGGTTCCACAGCCCTGGTCGCCGTACTGAGTACATTCAGTCGACCCGCCCAGCCACGTGGTGCCATAGAAACTGCCTGCCTTGTCGCGGACCAAGCCACCGTTAGGCTCGAATCCGTCCGGACTTCCCTTGAATGCGTACAAAACGCTTTCGTTGCCGGTTGGGTCGAGCTTAAACACGACCCCGCATCCGTTCTTACATAAAGACAAGTCTCCGCCGCCCGCGGCCGCTCCATAGAGATTCCCTCCCGCGTCCCGTAGTAAGGGGGCTTGCGGCCAACCACCGTCAGCCCCTCCGGTAAAGTTGTACAGCACGGTCATTTGGCCAGCTGGATTCAACTTGAACACGAATCCGGCGCCGTAAGCCCCCTGACGGGCGGAGCCATAGAGGTTGCCTGCGTTGTCCTGAACCAAGCCCCCGGTGGAACTCGCGCATCCGTAGGAGGTCCGGGAGAAGGTGTACAGTACGGTTTCCTTGCCGTGCGCGTCCAGTTTGAAGACTACTCCGCATCCGTAACTGTCATAGCCATCCCCACCACCCCATGTCACGCCATAAAGGGTGCCAGCTTCATCACGGACCAAACCGCCGCCAGGGGAGCTGCCGTCCGCATTACCGGTGAATGCGTAGAGCACGCTTTCCTTGCCGGCCTTGTCCAGCTTGAACACGGCCCCACACCCATACTCGCATTCTCCTCCTTCGGGGGTGCCTCCTTGGCCTGCAGTACCATAGAAGGTGCCGGCCTGATCCCGGATCAGCCCATCGGGGAACAAGCCGTCGCCAGCCCAGAAGTTGTGCAGGATCGTCTCTTTGCCCTCAGCATTGAACTCGAAGACCGTTCCCTTGGCGAAGGCACCGCCGTTCGCGGTAGTGCCGTACAGGTTGCCAGCTTTGTCCAGGGTCATGACCGCTTCAGGAATTGAGCCATCTCCATTACCGGTAAACGCATGCAGCACGGTATAAGTCTGTGCCTGCAGCGGTAAGGCTGCGAACGAGAGCCAAAGAAACGGGATGGACAGCAGCAACGCAGTTGCAGCCGGAGCGCGCCCACGAATTGCACTTCCGAGTTGTACTTTGCACATGGTCACGGCCGCCTCCAAAGTGCGACGCCTCTGGCCCCGAGCGCCAGTTGGCCGAGCGGTACAGGTGTGGCTTGCAACTCAGGCTTGATGACAGGAGCGGCTGGGCCGGGGGACGAGTCCGTCGGATCCAGGCCCGGGGTTGCGTCGTCGCCACTAGTTTGACCAGCAACTATTTCCTTATTGACGATGGTCTCGTAGGCATAGCCTGTCAGCGTGGCAGTAATCTGAAGTCCCTCTGCTTGAGTGCTCAGCCGTGCCCACCCGTAGTGATTCTTCCCGTTGATCTGGAATCTTAGGCCGAGATAACGGTTGGTGACGTTGACCCATGGACCTCCTAACCAAAAACTGCCCTCGCTGGAGTAAATACATGCCATGATCATCCCTGGGTAAATGTTGCCGGAGAAGCGCTGGCAAGGACCGATGCCAGCGCCCTTCTTGAGCGCGTCGGCAACGTACTTGATCCCTTCGACGGCATTCCCGACCGCTGGTTGGGCAAGAAGCTGGCCGACCGGTGTATCTTCGATCAGAAAGTCGACGATTCCATCGTGGTTGAGGTCAAGGGGGTAAACGCCGTTGATTCCGATCACCTGGTGGGCTTTGGTGTAAACGATCCTGGCTTCGGACGGCTGGGCCAAAGCCAGCAAACTGACCCCGGCCGCGCTGGCCGCCAGCGCGTACATGTTGAACTGGTGATGAGCTGAATCAGAAAGCCTGGAGGGCGTTCTGGGCGGACGCGAAGACGGTTTCATACATCCCTCCCGCCGGACGCGACCATTGTAGCCCCGGCAGCAGGTTTTTCTGTGACGAGGCTCACAGCCCGTTGGTCAAAATCAACCCAGCGTCGGCCAGCACGCGCGGGGACGCGCACGCCTACATCGACCAAAACCGGGCTTGAGTGGGAACCCGGTCGGGAAGATCACGTCGGTTGAGGTTTGTGGAATCCCACCCTTCGCAAAAGGCGCGAAGGATGGGGCACACATCGGTAGTGGTCGGGCGAAGTCGGCTGGGCAGACGGGGACGTTTACCCCCAACGTGGTTTGTGGAGGGCAAATAAGAATCGCGGCAAGAATGTAAGGCTATCCGTTGTGGCTTTTCAGGACCTCGATGGCCTTTTGCAACTGATCGTCCTGCTGCGGAGGCTGCGGCTTCTTCTCCGGCTCGGCGGGGACGGCGTTTTCGTCCTCGTCGGGAAGGGCGGAATCATCTGCCGCATCGGCCACGAAAACGTTGGGCGTGACCGCCGTGTCCTGAATGGCTTTGCCGCTGGGTGAGTAGTACTTGGCGACCGACAGGATCAAGGCAGAGCCATCGGACAGTTCCAGCACTTTCTGCACCGAGCCATCGCCGAAAGTCTTGTCGCCGACCACGTCGCCGCGAGCATTCTCAAGAATGGCGGCTGCCACGGTTTCCGCGGCTCCGGCAGTTCCCTTGTTGACCAGCACGACGACCGGCAGGCTGGTGATGTCCTTGGCAGGATCGGCGTTGAACGCCTGGCGGGGAAACTTCTGCCCCTGCAGGTAAGTGATAGTTCCGTGGTTGAGGAACAGGTTGGCGGTGGCGATGCCTTCCTGCTCGTCGCCTTCGGCGCAGTTGCGCAGGTCGAGAATCAGCCGCTTGGCGCCGGATTTCTGCGCGGACTTGATCTTGTTGGCGATTTCCTGCGCTTTGCCCTGGGTCAGGGCGTCGGCCCGGATTTCGGAGATGCCATCTTCGAGCATCTTGTCGGTCACCGGCGGAATTGCGGCCACTTCGCGGGTGATGACCATCTTGTCGGGCTGGGCGCGGCGCGACCGCACGACGGAAACGGTCACAGTCGAGCCGGATTGTCCGGCAAGCAGGTTGTGAACTTCGGCGAGGGAAATCTCGCGGGTGCTGTGGCCTTCGATGGCTTCAATGATGTCGGTGCTTTGCAGGCCGGCCTTGTCGGCCGGGCCGCCGGGAATCACCGAAACAACCGACGCGTAGCCGAAGCGCTTGGAGACGGCGGCGCCAATGTCGGCCGAGCCTTCACTCTTGTGCGACTTGTATTCCTTGTACTCGGCGGGAGTCAGGAAACTGGAGTTGGCGTCGAGCGATTCCAGCAAACCGTGCAGAGCGCCATCGGTCACGGCGGGAATGTTGGGTTCTTCCACGTAATCGCCGCGCACCCGCGAAAGCACTTCGCTGTACACCTGCAGTTGCCGGTAAGCGCCGTCGTTGCTGGAGGCGCGCACGCCGTCCAGCCCACCCACCACCATGAACAACAGCACGGCGGCGGAAGGTATGAGAATTGCAGCTTTCAATTTCAGGGACATTCGAATTTGTCTTCTCGGAAAGGAAATCACTTCCTTGGAAGTTGATGCTGATTATAGTCCTAAGATGCAGGCGATTCCAGGATTGGTTGGTGAAAATCGAGGCCGAAAGTAACCAGGGAAGCAGGTTGGGATATTCCCGGCTTCTTTTCGGTAGGGGCCGATAGCGAGTTGTGCATCAGAATCAATAGCTTACGGGGTGCGGCGTGCTTGCTGGCGCGTCGCCAAGCCCTTGAACCGCCGAGGACGCAAAGCGCGCCGAGGTTGCCAGGAAATAACCTTGTGCTGCGGGCGGCTCAAACGCGGACGGTACAATATTGAGGTGAACGCAGCCACGACGGCACCGGTGTCGAACGGAGCTCCTGCGGCGGAGAGGCCGAAGTTTACGCTGTGGCAGCGGATTCAGTTGTGGCTGATCACCTGGGCGGGGTTTCTGGCGATACGGTTGATTGGGCCAACGTTGCGGCTGGCCGTGTCCATTGAAGACGGCGGGCCGGAGTCGATGGAGACACGGCCGATGATCCTTTCGTTTTGGCACGATTGCATCTTTCCCGCCACGTATGTCTGGAGGAATCTGGCGATCCGGGTCATGAGCAGCGACAGCTTTGACGGCGAGTACACGGGGCGGATTATCCGCAAGTTCGGCTTCGTGAAAGTGCGCGGTTCGAGCAGCAAGGGCGCAGTGCGGGCGCTGCTGGCGATGCGGCGGGAGGTTGAGCAAGGATGGGCGGTGGCGTTTACCATCGATGGCCCGCGCGGGCCGCGATACGTGGCGAAACCTGGGCCGGTGGTGCTGGCGAGGGCTACCGGCGCCCCCATGGTGGCGTTTCACATTGCAATTGAAAAGGCATGGGTTCTCAATACCTGGGACCGGTCGCTGGCGCCGAAACCGTTTTCGCGGGCGCTGATGCGGATCAGCAGGAAAATTGTAGTTCCGCCTGACGCCGACGAGGCTCAGAAGGAAAAGTTCCACGCCGAACTGCAAAGCGCGCTGGATCGAGTGCGGGAGTTCGCGGTAGAAAATGTGAGCAAGGTCGGGAGCGGGGAGTTTACGGTTCGTTGAAGCCGGAGACGGAGTCGGGAGCCGGAGTCGGGAGTCAGGAGTCGGGAGCCAGCTCAGGAGCCAGATTGCTCAAAGTCGGATTGACGGGCGGGATTGCCGCGGGAAAATCGGTGGTGGGGGAGATGTTCGTGCGGCTGGGCGCGCATCTGGTGCAGGCCGACACGATTGCCCACGAACTGATGCAACCCGGCGAGGCGGTTTACGCAGAAGTGGTGCGGCATTTTGGCGGGGCGATCCTGAATCCCGACGGAACGGTGAATCGTGTGCGACTGGCCGAGGTGGCTTTCGGCTCTCCCGCTAAAAATGCGGCTTCGCGTATCGAAGAACTCAATCGCATCGTGCATCCCGAGGTGATTCGGAGCCAGGAGGAATGGATGGCAGCGGTCGGCCAGGAGGACCCCAAAGCCATTGCCATGGTGGAAGCGGCGTTGATACTCGAGGCGGGTGTGGGCAAACGGTTCGACCGACTGGTGGTGGTAACCTGCCGTCCGGAGCAGCGGGCCCGGCGCTGGGCGCTCCGGATGAAGGTGGGTGAAGAGACCGCGAGACGTGAAGTGGATCGACGCATGGCCGCGCAACTTCCCGATGAAGAAAAGGTCAAGGCGGCAGATTATGTGGTCGATAATTCGGGGTCGCTGGATGATACCGAAGCCCAGGTGAAACGGATTTACGGGTTGCTGCAGCTAGAGGCCGAAAAATCTTAGCCGCAAAGAGCGCGAAGAATGACCGCAAAGGCCGCAAAGAAGAACCATGAACTGGCTCTCGCGGAGTCGGCGATTGATTACAATCAAGATAGCACCTTGGCGAAATGGAGGTTCGGCTCTTTGACCTTTAATTCGCCAGAGTTCTTGTCATCCCGAGCAAGGCGAGGGATCTGCATTTTGCGGCGGACTCCAGATCCCTCGCCTCGCTCGGGATGACAATTCGCATAAGGTGTCCAGGCCCCGATCTGCACCACGGGCCGACAAACAGGGACGTTCCGCGGAAGGTTTTTGAGACTATGAAGCTGTTGCGACCGGTCGTTTTAGCCGTCATTTTGGCGGGCGCATTTTTCTATTTCACAACGTATCGTACGGGCCGCACCTGGCCCGCGAGCTGGATCAGCCATCCCGCGCAAGTGGAAATCAGCCAGGCCGCGGGCAACGACGCGCTCGACGCCGAAGAGCAGAACAATATCAGCGTGTACCGCAAGAACATCGGTTCGGTGGTGAACATTACTTCGAAGGCAGTCACGTTCGACTTCTTTTACGGACTGGTTCCGGAGGAAGGCCAGGGTTCAGGCTTCATCATCGACAAAGAAGGACACATTCTTACCAACTATCACGTCATCGCCGACGCGCGGCAGGTCGAGGTCACGCTGCACAACCGCAAGAAGTACCGGGCCAACATTGTGGGGACGGACCGCTCGCATGATCTGGCGGTGGTGCAGATCAAGGCACCGGAGCTTCAGCCCATGACTCTGGGCGACTCGGCGAATCTGCAAGTGGGGCAGAAGGTGTACGCGATCGGCAACCCGTTCGGGCTTGCGGGCACGCTTACGCGCGGGATTGTGAGTTCGATCCGCCAGGTGCAGGAACCGGATGGCCTGACGATCGAGGACGCCATTCAGACCGATGCCGCGATCAATCCGGGCAACTCCGGCGGGCCGCTGCTGAACTGGCACGGCGATGTGATCGGGATCAATACGATGATCGCGTCGAATGTGGGGCAGAGCGCGGGCATCGGCTTTGCGATTCCCATCAACACGGCGAAGGCGGTGATCAATGATCTGGTCACGCTGGGCCGAGTACGGCGGCCGGCGCTGGGCGTGCGCACCATTCCGGTCGATCCCGACCTGGCCGATCAGTTGGGACTGGCGGAGGATTACGGCCTGCTGATTGTGCAGGCTGTAGCAGGGGGCGCGGCTGATCGCGCCGGACTTCGCGGTGGCAATGAACGCGCCTACCTCGGCAATATTCCGATTATGGTGGGCGGCGACCTGATCGTCGGAATCGATGAGCAGAAAGTCGAGAGTCAAGGCGATTTGGCGCAAATCATGAACAGACACCGCGCGGGAGACACGGTGCGGGTCGACATCTATCGCGGCAAGAAAAAGATGCAAGTGCAGGTGACGCTGGGCGAGGCGCGGGAGCAGGTGTAAGGGGCAAAATCATTGATCGCCGAGTGCGCCGAGAGCACAAGGATGGCGCCCCCTCGCAGATCAATGTGTGAAGGCGATGATGGTGAAGGCTTGCGCGGCAGGCTGAGGCGAACGGAGTCCGACAAGGCTTCGGAAGCCTGAACCTTCGAGTTCGCACAGGGCAGGTTCACGAGGACGCCCGCGGCTATATTGACGACTTAATCAGCGGCTCCCTGGGATTCTGCCATGAATGCTGAGTCGATACGCAAATACTGTCTCTCCTTCGCAGGCGCGAAAGAAAACCTGCAGTGGGGAGATGATCTTTGCTTCAAAGTGAACGGAAAGATTTTTGCGATTCTCGGGCTCGACTCGGTCCCGCAGCGCATGTGCTTCAAGTGCACGCCGGAAAAATTCTCAGAGTTATGCGAGATCGAGGACATTCGCCCTGCGCCTTATGTAGGACGTTATAAGTGGGTCATGCTCGACCGCCTGGATGCACTGCCGGAAGAAGACTTGAAAGACCTGATCGGGCAGTCCCAGCAGATGGTGGCAGCCAAAAGCAAAGGCAAACCCAGGAGCGCAAAGCGCAAAGGCGGCACAGCGCGGACAGCCGGCAAGACAAAGCGCTGAACGGGCCTGCAGCCTCGCAGTCCCCGGGCGACTGCAGATTCCTCCCCTTCGCAGACTCAGGGTCGGAATGACAATCAGAGTTGCCAACGCCGCCAGTTGTGACAATTCCTCCTCCCGCATACACTGGGCCACATGCGAAACTTCGAATCCCTTTCGGAACGTGAGATTCTTGCCCTGGCAATTTCGCTGGAAGAAGAAGACGAGCGGGTGTACGCAGACTTTGCCGAAGGCTTGCGCAAGGATTTCCCAGCATCAGCCACGGTGTTTGACGGCATGCGGGTGGAGGAATCGGGCCACCGGCGCCGGCTGATTGAACTCTACCGGCAGAAGTTTGGCGAGCATATCCCGCTGATTCGGCGGCAGGACGTAAGGGGTTTTGTCGAGCGGAAGCCGGTGTGGCTGGTGCAACCTCTACGGCTCGAAACCGTGCACAAAACCGCCAGCGCCATGGAAGTGGAGACCCGCCGCTTCTATGAAAAATCGGCGGCGCGGGCACAGGATGCCAGCATCCGCCAACTGCTGGACGATTTGGCACAGGAAGAGCGCTCGCACGAAGATCGAGCGCAAGAACTGAAAGAAGAAGAGTTGCGTCCGGATGTACAGCAGGACGAAGAACGAGCGCAGCGACGGTTGTTTGTGTTGCAGATCGTGCAGCCCGGCCTGGCTGGGCTGATGGATGGATCGGTGTCGACGCTGGCGCCGGTTTTTGCCGCAGCCTTCGCCACCCACAAGAGCTGGGATGCGTTTCTGGTCGGGATGGCGGCGTCGCTGGGCGCAGGCATCAGCATGGGATTTGCCGAGGCGCTTTCCGACGACGGCAGTCTGACCGGCCGCGGACATCCCTGGCTGCGCGGTTTGGTTTGCGGCGCCATGACCACGCTGGGTGGAATCGGACATACTCTGCCGTTTCTGATTCCCGACTTCCGGGCCGCGCTTGTCGTGGCCGCAATCGTGGTGGTGGCAGAACTTGGGACCATTACCTGGATTCGCCATCGCTACATGGACACGCCAACATTTTCCGCTGCCATGCAGGTGGCGCTGGGCGGAGCGCTGGTGTTCATCACCGGGGTGCTGATCGGAAGTGCGTAGACATCGCTGGTAAGTCGCGGGACTCGGGTCAGGCGGTGGCGCGACGAACCCTGGTACGGGGAGGATTGGAGCCGGCGACTTCCACCCGGTTTCTTCCTGCCTGCTTCGCCCGGTAGAGGGCTTGGTCGGCGGCCTCGATTACCTGGTCGACGGTCTGCGTTTTTGGCAGGGGCTCCGCAACGCCGATGCTTACGGTGACGGAAACCTCGCCAGCGGCAGACTCGGCGTGAAACAACAGGCGTTGCTCGTGCCGCAGCGTCCTCCTCTTTTTACCCTGGAGCCGGCGATCGGCGCCGCGGGAAAGATTGCGGCGATCCGGCTGGCCGCGAAAGCGGAATTGTGATTCCTGAATCGCCGCCCGCAAGGACTCAAGGTGTGGCCGAGCTTCTTTTGTGGTTTTTCCCGGAAACAGAATCGTGAACTCTTCTCCGCCGACGCGGAACGCCTCTCCACCGCCGCTGACGCGGGCGAGCCGGGAAGCGACCATGCGCAGCACCTGGTCGCCGGCATCGTGCCCATAGGTGTCATTGAATCGCTTGAAGTGATCGATGTCGACCACCGCGATACAGTATGGCGCTGCGAGCTGAGGCAGGGCTTGGTTGAAAGCGCGGCGCGCGGGCAGGGCGGTCAGTTCGTCGTGGTAGGCAAGGACGTAGGAATTCTCCACGATGGAAGCGGCGAGAATCAGCGCGGCAGTTGCGAAGTAGGCGCTGCCAATGCGGCCCACGCCGCCGGCGTGCATTCCGGCGAATACGGCGGCCAGCGACCAGAACAAACCGGTCTCCGCCGGTGTGTAGGAAAGCAAGAAGCGGAACCCTAACACCGCAAGTGCCACTGCAAAGATCAGCAGGGCCGGTTGCGGGATTCGGGTCCAATGAAACAGGCGCGAACTGAGGATTGCCAGATGAAACATCGCCGGCGCCGCCGCTTCATCCGGGCGGGAGATCACCGCAACGAAGACGGACTGAAGAAACAGCAGGCCTAGCCGGGGCACAATGACCGACATGTTGAGACGTGATTCGCGGGCCCAAGCCAGGGCGACGAAATTGAGCGGGAGCAGAACCGCGATGACTTCAAAAGCGATCCGACCGGGGCCAGCGGCGACGATTTTGCCTGCGGAAAAGAACTCCAAGGCCCGGTGAGCCAGCAGAAGCAGGATGAGCGCGGACAGAACGCGGCTGCTTTGGAAGCGCCATGTCAGCAGAATTCCGGCGACAAAAGCCGCGTAATAGAAGAAGTCAACCGCCGCGGCCGACACCAAGACAAGACCGCCTTGCAGCAGGAGGATTGCCGCCAGCAGCATTGCCCCTGCCGGCAGAAACAAAGACTTCAGCGTGCGCTTGTGAAAGGACTCCATCGGCTCGGTCAGTTTGGAGATGCCTGTAGCAATTATCCCCAGCGGAGAAAGGTTCCGGCGAGTGGCAGTTCAGGTACGCGAGCTGGGTTGACCGGGCTGCTTGAGGTCACCATTTCTTGAAGATCACGAAAACGGCTGCCACGATCAGTGCAAAACCAGCCAGGTAGTTCCACTTAATCCTCTCCCCTAAATAGAGGACGGAGAAGACCGAAAACACGGTCAGGGTGATGACCTCCTGGATGGTCTTGAGTTGAACCGTGCTGAACTCGTAGGAGCCGATTCGATTAGCGGGAACCTGAAAACAATACTCGGCGAAGGCGATGAGCCAACTCACCAGGATGACCTTAAACAATGGAGCTTGGCGGTATTTCAGGTGGCCGTACCAGGCAAACGTCATGAAGATGTTCGAAAGTGTGAGCAGCAGGATCGTCGTCATAAATATTATGCTGCCACAGATTTCTGGTCCGTTGCATGGCCGCGGCCTTGGTGTTTGGGGGCAAACGACGGTCTCTTCCGTTCCATTTTCGGAAGCCTCTACCTTCGTGCGGTACGGATTTCGTTTCATCGCTGTACTTCTTCCCTAGAATCAGAAGCAGCATTAGAGGAAGTTCATGCGAATTCTGATGGCGGAAGACGATGCGGCGCTGGCGAGCTTTGTGAAAAAGGGGCTGGAATCCGAACACTATGCGGTGGATGTTTCGGGCGATGGCGAACAGTCTAGGGCAATGGCTTGCGAGTTTGATTATGACCTGGTTGTGCTCGATCTGAACCTTCCGCGGCTGGACGGAGTCTCCATTCTGCGCTCGGTGCGCATTCGAAAGCCCAGCCTGCCCATCCTGGTGCTGACGGGAAGAAACCGGGTGGAAGACCGGGTGCAGTGTCTCGACCTTGGGGCAGATGATTACATGACGAAGCCGTTTTCGTTTGCCGAGCTTTCAGCGCGGATTCGGGCGCTGCTGCGGCGGTGTCACTTGCCCGCCGAAGCGGTGCTGAAGGTGGACGACCTGAAGCTGGACCGGGTGGAACGGAGGGTGGAGCGGGCTGGCCGGCGGATTGAGCTGACCTCCAAAGAGTTTGCCTTGCTCGAGTACATGATGCGCAATGCGGGGCGGCGCATCACCCGGGCCATGATTATCGAACACGTCTGGAATCTGTCGTTTGATACCACCACCAACATCGTGGACGTGTACGTCAATTATCTCCGTCGCAAAGTCGATGACGGCTTTGACCAGCACCTGATTCACACCGTTCGCGGCGTGGGCTACGAACTGGCGGGCGGTTCCGGGGCCCAGGCATGAAGCGGAGAGAATCGCAGAGGAGCGGCCAGCCGGCTGGATGCGAAGGCCAGCAGAAGATCGCCGAACTGTTCCGTGCCTTGAGCCAGCCCATCACGACGTTATGTTGCAGGAACGGTCAGAGACGGGGGCAAGTCTTTTTCGCGCGGCAGAATTTTCCCATTTCCTCTCGCCTGCCCAAAACTGGGAACAATTTGCCGCTATGAGAAGCTCTTAACGCTGCCTTCATCGCGTTCTAATCTCATCACGATGAAATCGGGTTATGAGCAGCGTCACAGGGTTGTCCTCTCCGCGGGGAGGTGTTTTGGTGGCAAGTCCCAGCACATCGTTTCGTGAGCAAGTGCGCCGAAGTTTGCCTGAGCCTCATCGACCGGTGCAGGAAGCGCAAGGCGGGGCGGATGCGCTTGCCCAATTGGAAAGCGGCCAATGGCAGGTGCTGTTTCTCGACCGCCGGCTTCCAGACCTGGACGCGGAAGAACTCGTTTCCATCATCAAGCTTCGTTTCCCCGGCATCGAAGTCGTGCTGCTTGATTCGGACAGCGGCGCATCCCCGCACTGGATCACCAAAGATGCACGGCTGCCTGCTCTAAGCGAGGAAGCGGCCGGCGCCGCTGGAAACGAGTCCACAATTCGAGCTCAAGCCGAGGGCTGGGAAGTTGTGCAATCGCCCTTGCCGGGAATGATTGGGCAATCGCCGGCCATGCAGTCTTTGTACCGCATGGCGCGGCTGGTGGCGCCTCGCACCACCACGGTGTTGATCCTCGGGGCAACGGGAACCGGGAAGGAACTGGTGGCGCGAGCCATTCACGGATTAAGTCCGCGCGCCCACCGCCCCTGCGTCGTGGTGAACTGTGCGGCGATACCCGAGGCGCTGCTCGAGTCGGAGCTGTTCGGCTACGCGCGGGGGGCTTTCACCGGTGCAGTCCAAAGCTATGCAGGAAAAGTATATGCCGCCCAGGGCGGGACGCTGTTTCTCGACGAAGTGGGCGAGTTGCCCCTGGGACTGCAAGCCAAGTTGTTGCGCTTTCTGGAGCAAAAGGAGGTGCAGCGGCTGGGCAGTTCGGAGGCAGTGCGGGTGGATGTGCGGGTGATCGCGGCCACCAACGCGCACCTGCCGCAGCGGGTCGAACGCGGCGCGTTTCGCGAGGACCTTTATTACCGGCTCTCGTCGTTTCCTCTGCAACTGCCGTCCCTCGCCGACCGTGCCGAAGACATTCTTCCCCTCGCGGAACATTTTCTGCGGTCGCTGGCCGAGGCGGGCGGAGCGGTTCCCCGGCTTAGTCCCGAGGCCAGACATTGGTTGCAGTCGCATGTCTGGAAGGGGAATGTTCGCGAGTTGCAGCAGGTCATCGAGAGGGCTTTGATCCTGGCCGAAGGAAACTGCCGGATCGGGGCGGAACAGCTGCACTTTGCGCCGTGCCTGGAAAGAGCAATGGGGCAGGAAAGAGCGGGGAAGCCATGCTAAGAGGAATTTTATCTTCCTCCAGATCAGCTGGCAGGTTCCGTGCATGAGCATTCTTTGCCTATGGTGACTTCGCCGATATCCATGCCGCGGCTCATCGGTCCGCCAATCCCGGAAGTCGATCCGGCTTTGCTGGCGGAGGCGTTCTCCTCCTTCACCGAAGCAGCGGCTTCGCTCGAACGCTCGTATGCGCAGTTGCAAGGCGAAGTAACTCGTTTGCGAAGAGAACTGGAAGAGACGAACCGCGACCTGGTTCGCAGCCTGGAAGAAAACCAGCTCATGCGGGAACGTCTCAACCGCATTCTGGAAGCGCTGCCCTGCGGGGTCGTGGCCATTGACGCGGACGGACGGGTGATCCTGGCGAACCCGGAAGCTGGCCGTCTGCTGGGTGCAAGTGGAGACCTTGGGCTTCCATCGTGGATGCGTGAACTGCTCACCCACGTACCGCCGGAGGGCAGCGAGTTCGAATACCCGCCGGAGACGGGCGCGGAATGGATGGCAGTGCGCCGGGCCGAACTGAGCGGAGAAACCGGCGGCAGCTCGATTTTCATCGTCGAGGACATCAGCGGATTGAAGCGCCTGGAAAGGGAGCACGAAGTCCTGAGCCGGCGGCAGGCGCTGGCGGAAATGTCGGTGACGCTGGCCCATGAGATTCGCAACCCGCTGGCCAGCCTGGAGCTGTTTGCCGGGCTGCTGGCGGAATCGAAGCTGCAAGAGGAAGAGCAAGGCTGGGTACGGCACCTGCAAGCGGGCCTGCGAACCCTGGCGGCGACGGTGAACAACGTTTTGCACTTCTACAGCCAGCCGCAACCCGGTCTGACGCCGGTGGATCTGGGCGAAGTCCTTACGTCGCTGGCGCAGTTTCTGAGGCCGCAGGCCGAAGCCGCCCGCGTGAAGCTTGAAGTGGAACAAGGCCTCAACCCGGTGCCAGTGGCTGCCGACCGGCATCGGGTGGAGCAGGTCCTCATGAATCTGGCGCTGAACGCATTCCGCTTTATGCCCCAGGGAGGCGTGCTGACGATTTCATGCCAAACCCAGCTGCGGGATGGCGGGTCGAAGGCGATGGTCGAGATCGCGGATACTGGTCCAGGCATCCCGCCGGAAAACGCTGAACGAATTTTCCAGCCTGGCTTCACCACCCGGAAGGGCAGTCCGGGCCTGGGGTTGGCCGTGTCGAAAACCATCATGGAGCAGCACGGCGGGACCATCCGGGTTTTGCCCGCGTCAGGCGGGGCGAGGTTCGAGTTGGAATTTCCGGTGTTGAGGAGCGGCGCGTGAACCAAGCGTATGCCATGCCGGGTGGTGCCATGGAAGAGACGGGACGCCCGTCGTCTGCGCAGGACGTGCTGATTGTCGATGACGAAGCCAGCATGCGAGCCGCGCTCGAGTCGAGCTTTCTGCGCCGGGGATGGCGAGTGGACACCGCCTCGGGAACCACCGAGGCGGTTGCCAAGTTCCGGCAAGCGCGTCACTCGCTGGTGGTGACTGACATTCGCATGCCGGACGGCGACGGTTTCTCGGTGCTGCGCCAGGTGCACGCCTGTGATCCGCGTACGGCAGTCATTCTGCTGACCGCGTACGGCAGCATTCCGGGCGCCGTGACCGCCATGAAGGATGGCGCTTGTGATTACCTGGTCAAACCAGTGGCCTTCGAGCAACTGGTGCACGCGGCGCAGCAGATTCTGGCGAGAACCCGGGTGCATCCTGCTGACTGCAACGAAATCGTAGGGCAGTCTTTTTCCTTTCGCCGCGCGCTGGAGCGGGCCCGGCAGGTGGCTGCCACCGATGCCGACATTCTGATCCAGGCGGAAAGCGGCACCGGCAAGGAGTTGCTGGCGAAAATGATTCACCGCCTGAGCCGGCGGCGGGAGCGCCCGCTGGTGGCCGTGAACTGTGCCGCGTTTCCGGAGAACCTGCTCGAAAGCGAGTTGTTCGGGCATGCCAGAGGAGCGTTCACCGGGGCGGTGATCGCCAAGGCGGGAAAATTTGAACTGGCCGATGGGGGCACCCTGCTGCTCGACGAGGTCGGCGAGATGCCGCTGCCGCTGCAACCCAAGCTCCTGCGCGCCCTGCAGGAACGCGAAATCGACCGACTGGGATCGAGCCGTCCGGTGAAGGTGGACATCCGGGTCATCGCCACCACCAATCGCCCGCTCGAAGTCATGGTGCGGGAAGGCGCATTCCGCGCCGATCTTTACTACCGGCTGAACGTGATTCCGCTGACTCTGCCCGCTCTGCGCGAACGCCCGGAAGACATTACCGGACTGGCGGAACATTTTGCCCGGCTTTACTCGACGGGACGCTCCGCCCCGTCGATGAAGCTGGAGTTCCTGGCGCGGATTCAGCAGTATCCGTGGCCGGGGAATGTGCGGGAACTGGCCAACCTCATGCGCCGCGCGGTAGCTCTGTCCGCGGACGAGATTGGTCTGGACATTCTGGAGCCGGGCGAACTCGGGGGCGGCGCAGAGCCGGCTATCGTAACCGGGGAACCGCTGCGGCCGGGAGTTTCACTCGAAGCCGCGGAGCGGCAACTGCTGGCCATGACGCTCGATGCCACCGGGGGAAACCGCTCGCGGACGGCGGAGATGCTGGGGGTGAGCCTGCGCACCGTGCGCAACAAGATCCGCGATTATGGCCTTCCGCCGAAACGCAGTTACGCAGTCGAAGCTGCCGAGCCAAGGAGTTGTGCCCATGATGAATGATCCGGTGATCGCATCGCTCGCCCATTTTCTGGATATCAGTGTGTTCCGGAGCGGGCTGATTCTTTCCAACATGGCGAATATCGATACTCCGGGATACCACACCCGCGATATCAACTTCCGCCAGGAACTCGAAAACGCCGCGGGCGATCGAGATGGGAACCTCGAAGCCGCTTCGTTCTCGCCCGCCGCTCACCCGGTGCGAGGGCTGATCGAACGCCCGGATGGAAACAATGTCAACCTGGAGCGCGAAAGCATGCTGCTGGCCGACACCCAGCTGCGCTTCAATACCTGCGTGCAGTTGCTGCGGGACCGCTTCCGCATGCTGTCGAGCGCCATCCACGAAGGGAGCACGTCGTCATGAACCTGTTTGGCATGCTTGATGTGAGCGCCTCGGCGCTCACCGCGGAACGGCAGCGCGCCGAGGTGGTCACCAGTAACATGGCGAATGCCGAGACCACCCGCACGCCGCAGGGAGGGCCGTACCGCCGCCAACTGGTAGTGTTCCGGGCCCAGCGGATGCCGCAATTCGGAATGTTTCTGGCCGGCTCGGGCCAGCGGGCGGGTGCGGGGGTGCGGATTGATCAGGTCGTGGCCGATCCCCGCCCAGCCATCCAGCGCTACCAGCCCGGACATCCCGATGCGGACGCGAAAGGCTATGTTTCTTATCCCGCCATCGATCCGGTGGAAGAAACTGCGGACTTGCTGGGCGCAGTACGGGCGTATGAACTGAACGCGTCGGCGGTGCAATCAACCAAAACCATGATCCAGGAGTCTCTGGACCTGCTGAAATAGCCAGGAGTAAGCACTCATGACCGATCCGGTTTCAACTCTGCGTATCCTGCCCAGCCCGGTGGATCCGGCGAGAGTCACGCCCCGGGAATGGGGATTCACCGAGACCCTGCGGTCCGCGATGGACCAGGTGGAACAGTTGCAGGGCTCGGCGGACAACAAGGTGGCGGCCCTGCTCGAGGGCAACGGCGTGGATGTCCACAGCGCGATGATTGCGGTAGAGAAGGCCGATCTTTCGTTCCAGTTGATGATGCAGGTGCGCAACAAGATCGTTTCCGCCTACCAGGAAATCTCGCGGATGCAGTTCTGATAAGACGGCCGGGAGAACAAGGTGGAAGCGCCCAAGTCATTCGGCGAAGCGGTAAATCAGGCCGGGCATCTGCTGGGCGGGCTGAGCCCCAAGCAGCGAGTCTTGCTGGTGGGAGGAACCGCGCTGGTCGGGCTCACCCTGTGGGCGTTTGTCGAGCTGCTGGGAAAGCCGAAATACAGCACGCTGTATTCCGGGCTGAGACCGGCGGACGCGCAAGCCCTGGGCGCTCGCCTGGGGGCGAAAAACATCCAGTACGAATTGTCGGCGGACGGGACCAGCCTGCTGGTTCCCGCCGACCAGCTCGATACCAGCCGGCTGGAGACGGCTTCGCAAGGATTGCCGCGCAACGCCCGCCTGGGATTCGAGATTTTTGACACGCCCAACTGGACCGGATCGGATTTCACCGAGAAAGTGAATTACCAGCGGGCGCTCGAAGGCGAACTGGAACGCACCTTACAAACTTTGAATGAAGTCGAGGGAGTGCGGGTTCATCTGGTGTTTCCCCGCGAGTCGCTATTCACCGAGCAGGAGCGGGAGGCAAAAGCAGCGGTGCTGCTGAAGACCCGGGGAGGCTCGCTTTCCGAACGCGCCCAGCTAGCGATTCCGCAACTGGTGGCCAGCGCGGTTGACGGCCTGCGCCCGGAAAATGTCACGGTGGTCGACGCCGACAGCAATACTCCGCTATTGCATTCGCGGGGACGGAACGGGGAAGCCGCGGGATCCGATCTGGAACAGCAACTGGAGAAAACGGTTTTGCGCACCCTCGAACCGGTGGTGGGAGCCGAGCACGCGCGGGCCAGCGTGCACGTGGACTACGACTTGAGCACCAGCGAAGACACCGACGAAGTTTACGATCCCAAGAATGCGGCGCTGGTGACCCAGCAGAAATCCGATGAGAACGCGGGCGGAGGGCTGCCGGCAGGGGTTCCAGGCACGGCCAGCAACTTGCCGGGGGCTGCGGCTGGCAACCCGCCTGGGGCAACGGCTAACAAGGTCGTGGCAATCAACAATGATTCGCAATCCTCCCACTCGGAAAGTGAAACCTACGCGGTCAGCAAGAGCACACGGCATAGCACCCAGCCGCCGGGACGGATCAAGCGAATCACGGCCGCGATCCTAGTCGACGATGCGGTGGCGGGAGGCGATCCCAAACATCCCTCCCGGCAGAAGCGCACGGCGGAAGAACTGAAACAGATTGAGCAACTGGCAGCGGCGGCGATTGGCATTGACAGCCAGCGCGGCGACCTGATTTCGGTCGAAAACCTCTCCTTCCAGGAAATTCCGGTGGAGAAGGTTGCGCCTCCCACCAAGCTTGAAACCACGCGAAAAATCGTGGTGGAGTGGATGGGCATGCTGCGCTATGCCGGGATTCTGGCGCTGTTCCTGATCGTTTATTTCCTGATGCTGCGTCCGGTCAAAAAGCAGCTGATCACGGCGTTCCGGGAGCTTCCCGGGCGCGTGGTGGCCGGCAACAAGGCGGCATCCGCTGCGGCGGTGGAGATTGAGCTGCCGACTGCCAGTGAACAATCGCGCCACGCGGCCGCCCTGAAGAAGCAATTGACCGACAAAGTGAAGAGCGAACCCGAGGCGGCGAGCCGGCTGGTCCAGGGCTGGATCCGGGAGACGGCAAAATCATGACGGTGGCCTCCAGCGCGATGAATGGCACCGCCAAAGCCGCAACTCTGCTGGTGCTTCTGGGAGAGGAAAGTGCCAGCCAGATTTACCGGCACCTGACCGAGCAGGACCTACAGCGCCTGACCGAAGCCATTGCCAATCTCGAGTATGTAGACCCGCCGACCGCGCTCAGCGTGCTGGAAGAGTACCACCGGATGGCACTCACCCAGGACTACCTGGCACAAGGCGGCACCGAGTATGCCCGCAAGCTTCTGGTGAAGGCTTTTGGCGAGGATGGCGCGCGGCATCTGCTGGTGCAGGTTTCGCGGGCGGCGGAAGTGAGCGTGGGCAAGCTGGATTCGCTGCAGAAATCCGACCCGCAGCAGCTGGCGAGGTTCCTGGCCAGCGAACATCCCCAGACCATCGCGCTGATCCTGGCCCATCTGGAGGCCAAGCCAGCGACCGAACTTCTCATGCGGCTTCCGGAGACGCTGCGGGCCGATTCGGTCAAGCGGATGGCCCAGTTGCGAATGTTCTTGCCGGAAATTGCCCAGAAAGTGGCCACTTCCCTGAACCAGCGCCTGGAAGCGTTGGGAGAGCAGCATCGGCGCGCTTATGCCGGTTTTCAAGGGGTTGCCGACCTGCTGAACCGCATGGAACCGAATCAAGCCAAGATGATCCTGGAGTCGATTGAAAAGGAAGATCCCAAGGTGGCGCTGAGCATTCGTAATCTGATGTTCACCTTCCAGGACCTGCTCGGGGTGCCGGAAGCCGGGATCCGGGAGTGGCTGGGACAACTGGACAAGAAGACGCTGGCCCTGGCGCTGCGCGGGGCTAGTGAAGAATTGAAAAACTACATTTTCAAGTCGATGTCGGCTCGCGCCGTGGAAATGCTGAAAGAAGACATGGAGGTGCTCGGCCCGGTACGCGCCCGCGAGGTGCACCAGGCTCAGCAGGAAGGCGTAGCGGTGGCGCGGAAGTTGGAGGCTGAAGGGAAGATCAGTCTGGGAGGGGATGAGGATGAGTACGTCGTGTAAGCCTGTCCTGGAAGCGTCCGCCGCAACCGAGGTTCACGGCTTCGCGTACACCGAAGTCCCACTTTCCGCCGGCGGGTTGCCCGGCGCGCAGCAAGCTTCGCCCGGGTGGCCGCAAGGCTCCGCCGAGGAACAAGCCAAGCGAGACATGGCGGCCCGCGAACAAGCGCGGCAGGAGGGTGAATCCCGCGCCCGCGCCGAGTGCCAAGCCCAGCTCAGCCAAATCCGCGGGAGTGTCTGCGCCGCGCTGGCGGACTTCGGGAAAGAACGCTCGGCTTACTATCAGCAAGTGGAAGCCGAGGTGGTCAAGCTGGCGTTGAGCATTGCACGCAAGATTCTGCATCGCGAAGCGCAACTGGATCCGCTGCTTCTGGCCAGTCTGGTGCATTTGGCGTTGCAGCAAATCGAGAGTGGCACCAAGGTCGTCCTGCGGGTGCATCCCCACCAGGTTTCGGAGTTCCGCAGCTATTTCGCGCAGCACATGGACACGCAGAATGTTCCGGAAGTGGCGGAAGATCCGGCGGTCAGCAAGGAGGGTTGCGTATTACAGACCTCCTTGGGCACGACCGAACTGGGGATTGAGGTGCAGCTGAAGGAAATTGAGCAAGGCCTGTTTGACCTGCTGGCACAGCGGCCGCAAGGACCGCAATGAGCGCGGGCGGCCGACTCTCCTCCTATTTTGAACGTCTCCACGCTTGTTCCACCTTGCGCTGGGAAGGGCGGGTGGCGCAGGTGATTGGACAATTGGTGGAATCGGAAGGGCCATTCTGTTCAGTGGGGGAACAGTGTGAAATCGTGGCCGCGGGCGGACGCATCTTTCCCGGAGAAATCGTTGGCTTTCGCGGCACCACGGTCCTGTCGATGCCCCTGGAGCAACCCCGAGGGATCCGCTACGGCGACTCGGTCGTAACCTGGGGAGCGCGTCCGGCATTGCCGGTCGGAGATGATTTGTTGGGCAGGGTCATCGACGGCATCGGCCAGCCGTTGGACTCGCTAGGCGCATACAGCCCGCGGGCTCACCGGCTGCTGGATGCGCCCGCGCCACTGCCACTGGAACGCAACCTCATCCATGAAGCGATCGGCTGCGGAATCCGTGCGGTGGATGGCTTTCTGACCTGTGGCCGGGGACAGCGGGTGGGAATATTCGGGGGCAGCGGAGTGGGCAAGAGCACGCTGATTGGCATGATGGCCCGCAATACCAACGCCGATCTCACGGTGCTGGCGTTGATTGGAGAGCGAGGGCGCGAAGTGCGTCACTTTCTCGAGGAAACTCTGGGCGAAGAAGGCCGAAGACGGGCGGTCATGGTGGTTTCCACGTCCGACCAATCTCCGCTGCTGCGTATCCGCGCCGCGCTGGCGGCGACCACGATTGCGGAATACTTTTGCCTGCAAGGAAAGAACGTGCTCCTGGTGCTGGATTCGCTTACGCGTCTTGCCATGGCGCAGCGCGAGATTGGGCTGGCGGCCGGGGAGCCGCCGACGGCCAAGGGATACACGCCTTCGGTATTCACCATGCTGGCGCGACTGATCGAACGAGCGGGAAAGTTCGCCAGCGGCAGCATCACCGCGTTTTATACCGTGCTGATGGAAGGCGATGACCAGCAGGATCCCCTGGTCGATGGCGCCCGCTCGCTGCTGGACGGCCACATTGTGCTGGATCGCAAGCTGGCCGCGCAGAACCACTATCCACCGATCGGGATTCTGGACAGCATCAGCCGCCTCATGCCTGCGGTTTGTGCTCCTCCGCATATGGAGGAAGCTCAAGCTCTGCGCCGCTTGCTGGCTGCCTATGCGGCGTCGGAAGACCTGGTCCGCATCGGCGCTTACCAGAAAGGTACCGACCCGGTGCTCGATCAGGCCCTGGCCATCCTGCCCGAATTGAAGCGTTTTCTGGAACAAGGTCCCAGCGAATCTGTGTCGCTGGACGACAACATTGCCCGGCTGTTGTCCATTGCCAACTGATTATGGCGTTCCGATTTCCCCTCGAAGCTCTCCGCAAGCTTCGCCAAAGCGAAGAACGCCAGCAGGAACTCCTGCTGCAGGACGCCAATCAGCGGGTCGCCGCGCTGGAGTCGCGGATTGCGGAAGTGGAAGCCCAGATCAGCCGGTCGGAAGGCGCGCAACTGCGGAAGCTGGAGAATCAGGTGACCGCCTCAGAACTGCAGTTTGATCTGCTCTGCCGCTCGGCCGCCAGAGAGCACCAACGCGCGCTGCAGAAACAACTGCTGGCCGCGATCGTTTTGCGCGATACTCGCCGGGAAAGTTTTCGCCAGGCCCGCCATCGCCGCGAGGTTCTGGACAGTCTTCGCAACCACCAACTGCAGGCGTACCGGCGGGAAGAAATCCGGCAAGAACAACGGCGCGCGGATGAAGCATTCCTGTTACGGGGCCATCGCCTACGCGAGGCGGTTAAGAAACTCAGGTAGAGTGACTGCCGGCGAAGACGGGGTCAATGAGCGTATTGGCGGTAGTACGCTAAGAAGCGGAGACCGGTCTTTTTGGAGATTGCCAAGTGCAAGATGCTGCCGGATGATCAAATAACCACACCGGCAATGACCTCCGTACTGTTTACCCACTTCGGGTGTTTGAGTGACTATCAAGTGCTGCTCGGAGGTTAGCAATGAAGCCACAAGCAGAAAAAGACACAGTAGAGGGTAAGCGTCTTCAGCCACTTGTCCGGTTTTCAGGTGTTGGGCTGGCCTCATTGCTAATTGTGGCGGGCACAGCATTTGCCCAGATGAAGCCGGGCGACGTTAGGAAAGCCTACGGAGAAACCCGGGCCTCTGTCATGGAATCATTGCTGACCACCATCTATCCCGGCGCACAGGTACAGTGGGATCCGCAGTTGACGGTGCAGATACCGGGCGAGAAACCTCGGATGGTACAAATGCCGGCCTACGTGAGAGGCAGCACGGCAGACGGCGGGCTCGAAGGTGCCGCATCGGTTGAATTTGAGGGAAAGAAGGAGAGATTTATCTTCGAAGCGCAAGGCTTCCGACGCACCGACAGGCCGGATTTCCCAACCGAATTGTATGTGTTTCGCGCCGACGCCGCAGGCCACATCCAGAAATACAAGAAATTCATAATCGACCCGAACGAGCCCTTGACCGAGCTTAAGGACATGTCGATTCAGGAGTGGTCGCAACAGGAGTGGCCGACGCTATGCATTCTGTACCACACTCATAGACCAGAGCCAGGATCCTTTACCACAATCGAGTGGCACGGCACCTTTGATGCGAATACCGGGCGATTTATCGATCGGCTGCCGTTCGGTATTGATAGGAAAGTGAGAGGTGGACCTGAGCAGATATTACCTTTCCGCATCACCCGCGACAGCCTCACCACGGTGCTGATCAGCGACCTATACGGGGGAGAAGTTCACCAGTATGACTGCTCCGATCCGTGCGTCGTAGACGCCGACACGCTTTTATCTGAGTGGAAGCTCAAGGATCTGCCCGCGCCTATGGCCGCCAGCCAGAGATCTGCGAACTCTGCCGCACAAACAACCGCCGTGATTACCGACAACGCGACTCCCGCAACTATTCACCTCAAGAATGGACGAACCATTCACGCCGACAGTGCCAACGAAGCCGGCGACATGGTCGAATATGCAGTGGGCGAGTCGGTCTACAAGATTCCCAAGAGCATGGTACAGGAGATCGTCCACTCTGCGAATGCGCCGCCCACCGGTTCAGTTGGCGATACAGCCCAGACGGCCAGCCCGCAGCCCTCGCCGCAAGCTCAAGCCTCGCAACATACTTGCAATCCTGACCCGCGTATCCCCTGCCACATTGTCTTTTACATTCAGGTTCTCATGGGTTTAGGTGAAACCCAGCGTTTTTCGCTGTTTGACAATGCGCACCACGACGTTACCGCCCAGGCGCAATGGACAATTCTTGACTTTGGGTCTGAAGTGGACTTCTCGGTTGTCAATGGTGTTCCCAACATTTTTAGCAAGAAGTATGGAATGGTGACCCTTTACGGAACTATTGGTGATAATTCAGTCATGAGCTGCATTTACATCCTCAAGCCAGAGGATATTGCCTCCAATACAATGGGCCGCCGCGGGACACCCATGTTTCAGGATAGTCATCGGCCGCTGGAACTCGTTCCTGCCGCGCCGTACGGTGGCCGGATGGAGTGAGAAGTCGTTGAAAGAGTTGACAGTTCCCGTCTGGGGTAGTGCAGCCCAACCCTGCGGGAGAGTGGGGGCATGCTGATCATCCCAAACCAACAGTTGCTGTTAACAGGCGTGATATCAATAGTTACCCGCGCAACCAAGTCTGGGTTGACCCAAGGAAAAGCCGCCCGGAAGACCGAGCGGCTTTCTGGGCTAATCAACTTCGCAGCGTTCACCGCCGCCAATGCAGGCTGAGCGGAGGCTACTTTTGGTTGACCTCCAGTTTGCCGGCTTGCGCGGCCGGAAGGGACCAACTGACCTACTTCGACAGAGCCAGCCGCAATGGAGCGGGAGGGATCAGCGGCCGCTGCTGCGCCTGCAGAGCCTTGACGGGGGGCCGCATGACGGGAGGCATGTGCGCTACCCCGCTGCCCGAAAGGCGACTACTTCTTTGGGCGCTCCGAAGAGTTCCGGATGCAAATAGTGGCCGCGATCCTCCGGAGCCTTCTCCACTTCCACCTGAATCCGGTGGGCGTTGGCGAATGCATCCTGGCGAATGCCGGTTACCTGCCAGGAAACCTCCACATTCGGTTTGTCCGTCTTGATGCGGAATTGGTGGTTCGCCACCTTGTCAGCCACGATGGCTTGCGCGAACTGGCCTATCACGGTGAGCTGATAACGGAAGTCCCGGTTGAGCGCTTCAAACCACTCCGGTAGTTGCACCGTCGCCAGACCCCGGGCCATCGGTGGTGACGTTGCCGTTGTAGATGTTCATCATGTCGGGTGACTCGACAAAGGAGTGGTACAGATATTTGTTCGCGGCATCAACCGCGCCCGTGGCAAACAGATTCGCGGGTATCCCTCGGCTGGTGGCGGAACCGAGCGCCGCAGTATAGCGCCCGGCGGAATTCGGCGTGACATTTTGCGTTTCCAGCCACAGCGGCGAGCCGCCTTGCTGCTCTTGATAGAGGGCGAAAGTCACGCCGACCACACTAGTCAGCGGCTTGCCGTTAACATCGGTTAACACGCCGCTGAAGTTCACCAGCGGCGGGGGTACCTGGGCAGGGGCCGTACTGCTGCCCGAGGTCTGTGCGGCCATAGAAAGACCTGACAACAAAAACCCGACTACCAAGCAGACGACGCGGCGCTTCATGGGGTATCTCCTTTGGGGAATCGAACCTTGTAATTCCAGATAAGGCCGAACCTTTATATAAGAACCGGCACGGAAGTGAAGATCACGTGGCCTGCTATTCTTGAATTTCCGAACCACTCCAAGTGTCATTTCGTCACCCGGAATTTGACGTTGCTCTTCAGCTTGCCTTTGGACGTTGTGACCGTGACAAAGCCGCTGGTAGCTCCCTTGGGAACAGTGGCGGTGAGGAACGTGTCCGACGAGGCCTTGAACTTTGCCGCCTTTCCGTTGAAAGAAACGGATTTTGTCTTCGTAAGCCCTTGCCCGAGGATGCCGATCTTGGCACCCACCTTGCCCGAGGAGGTCTCTAAACTGACAAACGGGCCTGCGCCAATGTTCACGGTGAAGAGCACGCCTCCGTTCACTTGGCCGCCGCCCTGCTGAGTCAGACCGTAAATTGTCCCGTTCGTGTCCTGGGTCAATCCCCAGTACGGGTACTGGCCGTTCGACCAGTTATTTAGGGGAAACTCCTCCACAACGGTAAGGGTGCCGGTTGGAGTCATCTTGAAGATGTCGGTGTTGACGTTACCACAGCCGAATTCATTGCAACCGCTGTTCACGCCGTAGAAATTACCGTCCGTCGCCTGCAGCAAACGTGCCATCGGGTGGACCGAGTAATCCGAACCTGAAAACTTGTAGAGAATGGTCTCCTTGCCGGAGGGAGTCACTTTGAAGATCGTTCCGGAGCCGAAATAACCGTCAGAGATGCCTCCGTACTCCGTGGTCCCATAGAAGTTGCCGTCCTTCCCCAGGATGACACCGGCTTCGGGCGACGCCCCGTCGGGTTCGCCGGTGAACGTGTAGAGCACGGTCAGCACGCCAGCCGGGGTCATTTTGAAGACCGTTCCGAAATTATTTCCGTAAGTGCTGGGGGCCCCGGTGGTCGAATAGAAATTGCCGTCGTTGCCGATGGTCAGACCTTCAGTTGGGTAGGGATTGCTTGGAGGGAACGAATAGAGGGTGGTTAACTTGCCGCTGGGCGTCATCTTGAACACAGTGCCGTAGCCATTCGCGCCGCCCATAAGGGTAACTCCGTAGAAATTCCCGTCGGTGTACTGTACCAACGGTGGTTCTGGACCCGAACCGTCAGAGCCAGTAAAGGTGTGCAGCACGGTGAGCGTTCCACTGGGCGTAAGCTTGAACACGTACCCGTCGCCGGTGCAGTTCGTATAAGCGAAGCCGTAGAAGTTGCCGTCGGTACCTTGCGTCATCCCGCTCTGGCAATTTTCGGTATTGGGCGCACCTAAGTTATAAATCACGGTCACCGTCCCCGAGGGAGTCGTTTTCCAGATCGAACCATCGTCATTGGTGCCGCCATACTCGGAGAACGCGTAAAGGTCGCCATCGCGTCCCTGCGCGAGGGACCCTCCCGGCCATTGCGGGCCTGGGCCGCCGACGGAAAAGTCGTAAAGCACTTGATAGGTTTGGGCCTGGGCGGGTGTCGCTACCCAGGCGAGGGTGAAAACAGCCAACGCGGCCACAAATGCCGCGCACATGCGAAAGGACCTATCTTGTTGCCGGGCTTGATCCATGCAGCCTCCTGAGAGCACAAAAGTCTTAACTGGTGTTTCGCGGATCGTCTCGAATCTCATCCTGCAGACGGTGACAATCTCCGAAGAACGATCTGTCCCTCGATGCCCGTGAACGACCTGCGGAAAGGCCGGAGCGGCGATATGCCGCCGATACCTCACCCCTGAACACCTCACCCCTGAACACGGCACCCAATGTGCCGTAGAATGCGGGCCGTGGTCAATATTTCGAGTGTGATCCGTTGGTGGAGTGTGTGTGACGCGCTAAGAGATTTATTTGCAGTAAAATACGCAGAGTTGTTGCCTGGGGAGCCAGGGGGTTGGTCAGGCTTGAAAGCGGCGCGGTGCGCCAAAGTTTGTCTTCCGCGGTTAGTAGTTTCGGTGATAAACTTGCGCTCTCCCCCAGCAGCAACTCCGTTTTATGCCCACTAACTCATTGGATCGCACGCCCAATACGGTCGTACGCTTTGGAGTGTTCGAGGCCGACTTGCGCTCGAATGAGTTGCGTAGAAACGGAGTCAAGGTCAGGATCCAGGATCTACCCTTTCGCGCCTTGAAGCTTTTGCTGAGCCGTCCGAACGAAGTGATCACGCGCGAGGAATTTCGTCAGACGCTGTGGCCCGGCGATGTGTTCGTCGATTTTGATCTCGGCATCCGCGGCGCGATTAAGCGCCTGCGGGACGCACTCGGAGATTCGGCCGACAATCCGATCTTCGTTGAGACCGTCGACCGCCGTGGTTACCGCTGGATTGCTCCGACGCACAGCGAACCGACGCCGGAAGCAACGATCGGTGCCGAGCATGAAGATGAAGATCGGGTCACCTCCGCTAGTCATTGGAATTGGAAGATCACCGGTTTGGTCGTGGCAGCGGCCTTGGCGCTGGGAATCCTAAGTCTGGCGCTGATTCACCGCAACCCGGGCGCCGATTCCATCGCCGTACTCCCCTTCACCAATGGCAGTGGAGATGCCAATACCGACTATCTCAGCGACGGCATCACCGAATCGTTGATCGCCAACCTCGCACATGTACCCCAGCTCAAGGTGAAGTCCCGCAGCTCCGTCTTCCGCTACAAAGGGAAGGACGTGGACCCGCAAAAGGCCGGCGATGAGCTGGGTGTGTCGGCGCTGGTCAGCGGACGAGTGACTTCGCGGGCAGATAGCATCGAAGTGAGCGCCGAGCTTATCAATGTCCGTGACAACACCGAAATCTGGGAGCACCACTACAGTGGTAAGGGCGCGGATATCGTCGCGTTACAGGAGCAGATCGCAGGCGACATCGCGGGAAGGCTGCGTTCCAAGCTCAGCAGCTCGGAAAAGCAGGAGGTCACCAGGCAAGGCACGCAAAATCCAGAGGCCTATGAACTGTATTTGAAGGGGCGTTACGCCTGGAACAATCGGACGTATAGTGAGCTTGAGAAGGCAATCTCCTATTTCAACCAAGCCATCACGAAAGATCCAGGCTACGCTCTGGCATATTCGGGTCTGGCCGATGCCTATTCCGTACTGCCGAACTATTTTGGCAATCCCCGCGAAGACTATCCGAAGTCGAACCGCGCCGCCCGCAAGGCGCTGGAGTTGGACCCGACCTTGGCTCACCCTCATGCCGTTTTGGGGAGCAACGAGATGCAGTACGACTGGGACTTTATGGGGGGAGAGGCTGAGTTCAAGAAGTCTTTCGACCTCGATCCCAACGATGCCACTGCGCGTCAGTGGTACGCGGACGATATTGGCATGATTGGGGGCAGAGAACAGGAAGCCCTGGCGGAAGTCAATCGTGCGCATGAGCTCGATCCGCTGTCTCCCGTCATCAGCCGGGTGGTCGCAAGTGTTCGCGTCTGGGCGCGACAGTACGACGAAGCCATCGCGATCTGCAGGAAGGTGGCGAATGAGAACCCGACATTCGCGATCGCGCACGATTGCTTAGCCTACGCCTATTGGGGGAAACGCATGTACCCGCAAGTCATTGAAGAATGGAAAGCCTACGGCCAGCTCTCGGGCGACCGGGAACAGTCTGAGTTCGCTGCCGCCATGGAACAAGGATTTCGTTCCGCAGGCTGGAAAGGCGCTCTCACCAAAGGCATTGAAAACATGCAAGCCCGACGTAAGACCGGCTACTCCTCAGCGTTGAAGATTGCCCACTTCTACGCCGACTTGGGAGACAAAGAGCAAGCTTTCCATTGGCTCAACACCGCTTATCAGGAACACGATTGGCTGCTGATTGGTTTGAACACGTACTTCCAGCTCGACCCTCTGCGTGCTGATCCGCGGTTCGCCGAACTGGTGCGCAAAGTCGGTCTGCCGCAGTGACCAGAAAAAAGTCGGGGACTAAAGTCGGCGCTAACCGGTTTCGAACCTGTCGTGTTTGCGGACCACAACCGGAAACTATCGGTGGTTGGCGAAACATCGCCTTATCACTCATTGACGGTCAACGAGTGAAATGGCTGTTAGCAACAGTTACGCGGCTGACAGCATTTTCAGGCATAATGCGGGGGCCGAGATAATCGCATGAGAATCGATGACCTGAAGCAATTCGTCGGCAGGATAGTGACGCTCCGCATGACGGACGGCGAGACTACCAAGGTGAAAGTAGATTTTGTTGACGAGGAGGACGAAGACATAATCGCTGCCGTTCTGGAAGCCTCGCGCCCCGAGCACTACCGCGCTCCTTGCGCTGTATACACCTTTGCCGCAGGGGACATTGTATCTGTCGAACTGTCGGAGTAAACTCCCTAGCCGTGCTGAAGCGCACGCTGTCGACGGGATCGGCAACTGCTGATAAATCGCCTTATCACTCACTGACAGGTCAATGAGCACTATGGCCGTTTGCGAAAGTTATCGCGTGGGCCCCTCAGATTCATCCAGCTCGCCCAATGGCTGGACGCGGGCGGTTGGCTTGGGGGCGATGCTGGGTCGGAATTTTGTACCGTTGGGGGCGATCCGGATGAAAGTTGTTTCACATTGACGCGATCAGTGGAGTTGGTGTAACGTTTGGCCCGCGTTTGGAAGGTAAGAAGGAGATTCCGACTCAATGGTTTTGGGCGTATAATATTTCCCGCTTTCGAAGTTGAGAAAACAATCCGGCTTAGTAAATCAACTGCTCGCGCCCTTGCTGGTTTCCTTCTCCAGCGGCGCGGACTGCCAAATTGGGGGTGTACCTTGAAGAATGAAACATGCAAGTTCTCCGTGCCCTGGCCGGTCGTCCTGACAGTCTTGTTGTGCCTGTTCATGGCGGCGAATGCTTCAGCGGCTTCGGTGCCGCGGCCAAGTTTTAGCAACGGAAGTCTGAAGGGTTCATACGAGGTAATGCTGAATGTATGGGCCTCAGCGACGGACGTCACGAATCAGGTTTCAGTGGGTATTTTGACCTTCGATGGCGTCAGCACGGTCACCAGCTCACTTACCATTAACACCGCTGGCACGATTACCACCGACAAGTTCAGTGGAACTTATTCCGTCAGTTCGAACGGCTCTGGGTCGCTCAGCATGACGGATTCGAACAACAACACGATCGCCTTGGCGTTGGTGATCGGCTCGTCTGCCAAGAGCCTGCAATTGCTGCAAACGAACCCGAATGGCGACACCGCAGTGATGACCGGCACCGCCGCAGCTCAGGGTAAGGGGCCGTTCTCGAATGCCAGTCTCAAGGGATCGTATGCGGTGTTAGAAAATAGCTGGATCACCACCTCCGATCCGAATTCCAGTCCTTACCCGATCGGGGTTGTCGCTCTGGTCACCTTCAACGGCGCGGGTAAGGTCAATTCCGTATCTGCGACCACCGAAGATGGTCAAAGTAAGAACGGGAAGTCCAGCGGAACCTATTCCGTCAATTCGGATGGGACCGGATCGGTGAGTCTAAAAGATAAGAACAACAATGTAAGCAAGTTTACGTTCGTGCTTAACTCATCAGGTAAGGGATTCCAATTCTTCTTCGCGAACTGCAACTGTGGAAACTCTGTGGTAGCCGGTACAGGAGTCCATCAGTAGAGAAGCTGGGACATCGGCAAGATTTAGCGGTATTGCGGACGGTGGGTTTGGTCTCAATTAGCGAAACATCGTGTCTCTGACAATGTCGGCGGTGTCAAGCTCTTTTCAACAACACTCCAGCGGGCACTCGGAGAAGAGCGCCATTTCGCTCTCGTGGATGGTGTTGCCTTTACGGCTGGGCCCGGCTGACGAACCAAGGCTTCGGCAGTTGAGGTGTGAAGGCGACTCTTACCGGCTACGCCTACGAGACGATCCCCAACAAGCCCATCATCGCAGGCAAGACCAAGGGGCCGGATGTCATCACACTGGACCGGTAGCCTCGGTCGGCTCGTCCAAGGATCGGCTGGACGCTGAGGGAGGGTAACGTCGGGCGTTTGGAAGCTGTCCCTGCCTACTCCCGACCATGCTTCAGGCCGAAGGCGTACATCTCGCCGTTGCCCGATCCCACATAGAACACGCCGTCCACTACCGAGGGCGAGGAACCCGAGGCGCCACCCGTGGCATAGCTCCACAGCTCGGCGCCGGTGTGGGCATTCAGCGCGTATACGTTGCCGCCCGCGGTGAAATACACTACCCCATTCGCCACGGCGGGCGAGGAACCCACATAAACGCTGGTGGTGTAGCTCCACAGCTTGGCGCCGGTCTTGGCGTCCAAAGCGTAGTCCGAGCTACGCTGCGACTGCGCTCTTGCCATCGTCGCTACGGGGTCAGCTTCCAGACCGTGCCGTAGCCGTCGGTGCCACCCACTGAGGCGGTGCCGAAGAGGTCGCCCTTCGCGTCCCTGATCAAATTACCGTCGGGGTATTCCCCGTCCGAACCAGCAAAGCTGTGCAGCAGGGTTATCGTACCTTTCTTATTCAGTTCATACACCGTTCCGAGGCTGGAAGCGCCGCCCGACGCGGTATCGCCATAGAGGTTGCCCTTCGCGTCCATAATCACACCTGCGACGGGATACTCCCCGTCCGACGACCCGCCCGTGAAGCTGTGCAGCACCGTCTCGGTGCCCTTTTTGCTCACCTTCCACACGATCCCAACGCTGGAGGCACCGCAGTGTTCGGTGGTACCGTACAGGTTTCCCCTGCTGTCCATAATCGGAGTTCCGTAGGGATAGCACCCGTCCGTCCCACCCGCGAAGCTGTGCAGTACTGTCAATGTGCCTTTCTTGCTCAGCTTGTACACCACTCCTTCGTTGGAAGCCCCACCGTAGTAAGTGTTGCCATAGAGGTTGCCCTCCGTGTCCATGAGCAAACCTGCGTAGAAAGGATAATCCCCGTCCGTCGTCCCACCCGCGAAGCTGTGCAGTACGGTCTCTTTGCCAGTCTTGCTAACCTTGAAGACCGTTCCCAAGCCGGAAGTGCCGCATTCGTCGGTAGTGCCATAGAGGTTGCCCTCACTGTCCATGAGCAAACTTCCGTGGGGATAGCATCCGTCCGAGGTTCCCCCGGCAAAGCTGTGCAGCACGGTCTCGGTACCATTCTCAGTCACCTTGAATACCACTCCGCATCCAAAGCCGCCGCATCCGTTCCCCCCCGCCTCCTGCAGTAGTGCCATAGAGATTGCCTTTCGCGTCCCGGACCAGCTCGCCGTAGGGATATTCCCCGTCGGATCCCCCGGTGAAGCTGTGCAGCACAGTCTCGGTGCCCTTCTTATTCAACTTGAATATGACTCCGAAACCAGAGGAGCCGCCGGAGCCAGTGGTGCCGTACAGATTCCCCGCAGCGTCCCGGACCAAACCCGCGTAGGGATACCCCCCGTCCGTTCCCCCGGTGAAGTTGTAAAGTACGGTGAAAGTCTGCGCTTGCGACGATTGGGCTGGATTTGCGACCGTTCCCAGCACAAGCACGACTGCTAACGTCAGCGCCGCTCTTGCTCCTCGCAAGCACGGCTTCGGAATCCAACCCCAATGCTGTCTTGGGCTTGACATGATCGCCCTCCCTGTTCAACGCCAACCATCCTACCCCTCCGGCTCAAGATGTCAAAGAGACTTTCGGCCCACCCCAGGCGCCAGAGAACGTGGTGGCCTGATTCCTAAGCGCTATCGGCGGAGAAGGGGGGTCATGCAATATCGGAACTTGTTTTGGTTGAACCTATGAGAAGTGGTACTGCGGCTATGCGGCGGGTGGCGACCTGAGCTGGGACCTTCGGTGACGCGGATCACCGTCGCCTGAATCTCAGGGGCTAAAACTGTACAGGGCCGTGATGGCTCAGTTGATGTAACCAGGCTATGCCCCCTCGGATAACCCCAAAAAGCTATAGGCCTCGAGTCTCCCATAGGATCTTGGTTGGCACTTTTAGCCAACGGTTAGCTTGCGAAGCTTCGGAACCGAATGGCGTCGAGCATCACTGCTTCATGAAACCGTCGCGTTGGGACATGCAGCTGGGGTCGGCATCGCCGCTGGAATATGCGGCGATCCAAAGCGGCCAAACTAATAACCCCTCGATGGATAAGGATGAGGCGGGGGATGAGGTGGGGCTGGATGCAAGTCACCACACCCGCATCTTCCGGAGGGGCGGGGAAAATCTTTTTTCTTGACATCCTCTTTCATAGGATGAGTGATATGGCGATTTTTCAACAATCACAGACAAGCAGGTCAACGGTGAGTTATCATATTTCGCGTGTTGCTCAGCGTCGTCACACTCAACTTGGTAAGCCAGGAGACAAGATGATGTTCAGGCCTTTGTTCATAACCCTCATCCTAATCACCGCCGCAGTAACAAACTATGCGGCAGCGTCAGTCACTTATCATGTAGGCTCCATTCAAGAAATCAGCCAGGGATGCGATGGGAGTGCGGAAGTGGAGCAAGCGGTCGATCCAACGCACACCAAGTATGTGTATGAGGCGTGGATCGGGTGCGAAGGCATCGGCTTTGCCCGCTCGACGAACGGCGGGGTCAGCTTCTCCGCGCCGATATCGATGCCGCAGCTTGGGTATTCCTGGGACCCTACCGTTGCCGTGGGCCCCGATGGCACTTTATACGTCGGATATATGGTGTGGGGCAGCACGCAAATTTTCCCAGTGGTTGCTGCGTCGTTTGATCATGGCAACAGCTTCCCGCAGGTGACCCAACTTCTTCCGCCCGATCAGAGCAACTGGGGTGACCGCGTCTTCCTTGCAACAGCACCCGACGGCGCGCTCTATGCCACATGGGATTACGGCCCTTGGATTTCGTACATACAGCTTATTTGTTCGCAGGGAGGCAGTTGCTCTTATTCCTACGGCGATCTAAATGCGGTGGTGCAAAAGTCGACGGATCGGGGAAAGACGTTCAGCGACATGGTTCATGTGAGTCCGGATTTCCCCGGGGGCGGAGCCGAGGCTGCTCCCATGGTCGTGGAATCGGGCGGCCAGGTCGACACCTATTACCAGGCAGACCGCACTCTCAACCAGCAGAACTTCCAGTTAGCCCCCCTGGGCGGGCACTTCACTTCCTCCGACGATGGCGGCGAAAAGTGGTCCAAGCCACTTTACTTTACTTCCCGTACGGGAAAAGTAGCGCTTCAGGTGTGGTGGATCGACGGCGCGATTGGCATCGATGCTCGCGACAATCTTTACGCAACCTGGGACACGCAGGGCAAGAATACCGACGGCACCCCGAACGACATCGCCTGGTTCTCCTATTCGACCGACCATGGCAAACACTGGTCGAAGCCCATCAAGCCGATCCCGGACAAGCTCAGCGTTCCGCACATCATCGAAGTTGCTGGGGGTGCGAACGGAATCGCTTATGTGGCTTGGCTCTCCGACAGCGATTCACGCGGATACGCGCTCTACCTGCGGACGTTTTCCATCACGAAGGGATGGCTGACTCCGCCGGTTCGCATTTCGAAGGGATTTGGGGATAGCGGCGTGTGGCCCGGCGACACGTTTGGCATTTCGACCAGGAGTCCCAACAGGCTCGTCTTAAGCTGGGGCAGCGCCGTATCACCTGACACCGAGTCCAACATCTACGCTGTGCCGGTTAAAGTGAGCTTTTAACGTTTTAGGGGGTATGGCCATCACGAGAACCTCTAGTATGTGGCCCTGCGGCTCAGAGCCGGTCGTTTCGGATATTGAGTCGTAGTGAGTTTTGGGCTGCCCTGAAACAGGGATAGTTGTTGCTACCAGGCGATTACACGTTTTGACCCTGTCGATGAGTTCTATAAAAAGGGATGTCAAGAAAAAACTTCTCCCTCGACCGGACGGCGAGGGTTTGGTCTCGAGATTCCAGCCCACTGACGTTTGGCTTCCTTGGAGAAGCTTGGTTTGTTGTCCATGCTCATAAAATTCCTCAGCGGAGGGTGGCGATGCTATCGAGTTCGAAAGAGCGGCAAGCCGGACTGGTGCTCCAGGGCAACCATGGTTCTATCCGAGGCTCGTGGCCTATGGCTATTTCTGGTTCTCCGAGGGGGCATAGCGTGTAATGTGTGACTCGGTGCCGAAGCACGCGGGGCCCGATCTCATCGACTGATACTCCCCTCGAACCGAGCTCTCCGGAAACCCGAGCGACCCCACCCGAGAAAATCTACGAGATGGAAGCCCTCTTCTCCAGAGAGGCTCAAGCTGCTTGCTGACTTAACTGTTTGGCGTCGAAGTCCACCCCTTTCTTCCAGATCGTTAACGTGATCGCGACCATCTTTCGTGCCAGGGTGAGACGGGCCATGGTCGGCCGCATCCCTTTGGCCAGCAGAGCTACATAGAAGTCGCGCAGCGGGCCAGGACGGGTGCTGGCCGAGATGGCAGCCCCTTTGAAAAGATTCTTCAGATCCTTGTTGTAGTTGGCACTCAGCCCGCGCACCGTGATGCGCTCGCGGTTGCGTTGCAGTTTGCCTCGCACACAGCGGTACTCGCCGCTGTCGTGAGTCTCGACCGCGAAACCGCTGTAAGCCCACAACTGCCGCTTGGTTCGGAAACGATGCGGGGTCTGCAGCAATGCCACCAGCAAGGCCGCCCGAATCGGACCGATCGAAGGAATCTGGCGCAGTAACTTCACCTCGGGATGCTTGTGACTCTCCACCAGGAGTTCGCGTCGGGCTTCCAGTCGCACCGGCTGCAGCCCGTCCAGTTGCTGATAGAGCCGTTGGGCTCGAATCCGAACCCCCGGTTCTCCGATCTTGGCCAACCATTCGTCGCGATGCCGGGGAGCGTACACCGTCGTACCGGCACAGGGAATGGCCCAGCTGCGGTACACAGCTTTGATCCGATTCATCACCCGCGTGACATCTTGGGTGAGGGTCAGATAGCTGCGCCCCAGTTCTTTCAAGGTGCGTACCCCATGCTCTCCGTGGTAGACCGGTTTCAGTTGGTTGGTGCGCAACAGCTCCGCCAGCTTGCGCGCATCGATCCGGTCACTCTTGTTGCCATCTTTCAACAGAGCCGCTTTGCGCGGATCGCAGACTACCAGCCGGCTGACATGGGGCTTCAGGAGATCGTGTAACCAGGCAGCCGAAGTTCCTTCCTCGAAGGTCAGAGACAGCGTCCCTTGCAATCCTTGGATGAACTCGACGATCGTGGACGCTTTGGTCTCCAGCAGGCATTCCATGATCAGCTTGCCTTGAGCATCCATGACGGCAACCGAGATCGTTGCCTGGTGGACATCCATGCCGATATACTTTTCTTGACTCATAAAAGGCGCTCCTTTTCGCTAGGTTGATGGTGCGAACAATCTCAACCTACCGCAAAAGTGGGCGCCTTTTTATATTGCGTGAAATCGCGAGTTGTTGAAAAACTCCATTCTTCTCAAAACAGCCAAAATTTCGAGGATACAAAATGTCTAGGAGAACGAGAAAGTCGTTTGTAGGGCATCCAACAGCCACGCGATATAACGCCAATTGAGCGGGTCGTGTCTAGCCAGAGCTGTCTCCAGCCAGTTGAGATCGGCGGCTGTTTCGCTCGTCTTCCGCTGCGGCTACGAATCAAGCCGCATGCGGGCAAGCAGGTCGCGAAAGCGGGGCTCGCCTCGCAGCCCATCGAGCCTGGGGTGTACCTTGAGCCACACCAGCGTACCATCGCGCTCCGAGTAAGCCTTCTCCAGCCAATCGAGCGCGCGTTCATTGTCCCCGATGACGGCATAGTACGAGGCGATGCCGTAGGGCGAGACGAACTGCTTCTGCGCCAGCGCCTGCACTGCCTCGAGGGTGACGCGCGCCTCCTCCAGCCGCCCAGCGCGCGCGTAGAGGATCGCCAGGCCGGACGAGGGCCGCGGCAAGCCGTCGGGGCCCGCGGTGCCCCGCACGAACTCCACCACTGCATCCTCGGCCCGCCCCACGTGCTCCAGTGAGCGCGCGAGATCGGTGTGGGCCGCTCCAAAGGTCGGATCCAATTCGAGGCACATCCGGTAAGGTGCCAGAGAGCGTTCGAAGCGGCGCGCGTAGAACAGTGTATCGCCCACCACGGTGTAGGTGAGCAGATTGAGAGGGTCGAGCTCGTGCGCCCGCTCGGCCTCGGCGATGGCTTCTTGGTGGCGCCCCATCCCCGATAACAACAGGGCATACCGGCTGTGCGCGAACGCGTAGCCGGGATTGAGCTGGACCGCCCGCAAGGACTCGCGTTCAGCCGCCGGCCAATCCCAGTCGAAGAGACGATGAATCCAACTCAGGGACGTGTGGAGTTCCGCCAGAGACTCGTCGAGCGCGAGTCCCCGCTCCGCGGCCTTGCGCCCCAGCGAGTAGCCCTCGCGCGGCGGGAGGATATGATGGTTTGCGAGCATGACGTAGCTGTCGGCGAGACCGGCGCAGGCGGCGGCGTAGTTGGGATCAATCGCCAGCGCCTCCTCGAAACGCTGGATTGCCTCTTTCACCGATTCGCCGGTGAACCGATTCCACAGGAACGATCCCTGCAGGTAGGCGACGTGCGCCGCGGGATTGACCGCCCCCTTGGACCCCAGGCGCGCCCGTTCGTCGGGTGTCACCTGGATCCGAATCTCGTCGGCGATGGCGTGCGCGACCTCGCTCTGCAGCGCGAGGATGTCGGTGAGGCCGCGCTCGTAGCTCTTCGCCCACAAGCTCCGGTCGGTTGCCACATCGACCAACTGCACCGTGATGCGCACCCGGTCGCCGACCCGCAGCGCCGAGCCCTCGACTACCCCATCCACACGCAGCTCCCGCGCCAGTTCGGACAATGGCGGATGGGTGCCCTTGAACCGCATCGCCGAAGTGCGGGAGATGACCCGCAGGGCCGCGATCTGCGCGAGGTCGGCGATCAGAGCATCGGTCATCCCGTCGGCAAAGAACTCCTGGGCCGGATCGCCCGAGCGATTCTCGAATGGCAGCACCACCAGTGACTGAATGCCCCTCCCCGGACCGGACTCAGGGGCCCGGCCCGCAAACGACAACGCTTGCGTGGGCAATCCGCGGCCGTCGTCTGAGGAATCACCACGCAGAGCGCGAAGCAGGGCGCCCGCATCTGAAAAGCGGCGCAGCGGCGCCTTTTCGAGGCAGCGCGCCACCACCGCCTCGAGCTCGGCCGAGAGCCCCGGGCGCACAACCCGCAGAAGCGGCGCAGGCTCGTGGGCGATCTGGTAGAGCAGCGAGAGCACATCGTCGCCGCCGAATGGGCGCCTCCCCGTCGTCATCTCAAACAGCAGCGCACCCAGCGCGTAGAGATCGGAACTTGCGTCGGCGCGGCCGTCTCGCACTTGCTCCGGGGACATGTATGGCACGGTGCCGACTAGGGTGGACGGACCGCTGATGGTGGCCGACTGCGTGATGCCGGTGGTTCCGGGCATGACGCGGGCGAGGCCGAAGTCAAGCACCTTGGCGCGCCCGCGCGGCGTGATGACGACATTCCCGGGTTTGAGGTCGCGATGCACGATGCCTTTCTCGTGCGCTGACTGG
This sequence comes from Terriglobia bacterium, assembly GCA_963758285.1. Lineage (GTDB taxonomy): Bacteria > Acidobacteriota > Terriglobia > Terriglobales > Acidobacteriaceae > DASVWZ01. Next base: position 411,743 of record CAVWUT010000009.1, read on the forward strand.
AGGGCCTCGGTGACATCGAGTGCGATGGCGCGGGCCCGCGTCTCGGGAAGCGGGCCGTTCGAAAGTGTGCGGGCGAGGGATTCGCCGGGCACAAACTCGAGCACCAGAAAATCGATGTCCCCTTCGGAGTCAAAATCAAACAGCGTCGCTATGTTGGGGTGGAGCAGTTGCGAAAGGGCGCGCGCTTCGAGCCGGAGCCTATGCTTCGAATCTTCATCATGAAGCGCGTCCTGCTTCAGGACCTTGAGCGCCACGTCGCGCTCGAGTCGCGGATCTTTGGCGCGGAACACCACGCCCATTCCGCCTTCACCCAGGCGTTCCACGATCCGATACCGGCCGAGCGTTTGACCAATCATGGCGGCCCGGGATGGGGTGGGGTAACCAACATTTCCGAAGTCTATTCCGCGGAACAGAACGGGGCAAGTCGACGGCCACCCATAACTGTTGTAACCAGGCCATCTCTTACAATGTCGGCCCGTGTCAAGCACTTTTCGAGCACACTACAGCAAGCACTCAGAGAAGAGCGCCATTTCGCTCTAGCTGAAGGTTTTGCTTTTCCAACCAAGGCTCGCTCGTAATCAGTTTCAGGTCTGGAACTCAGTCCGACCCATCCATCTCTTCGGTCGCACTTTCGATCATGACAGCGGCCACTGCTCGTCTCAATCGCTTCGCAGGTTCACCGATTTCGTCCGATTGGATTGGGAACCTGTCATGCTTCCGACCATGAAGTATGCCACCCAGAAGTCGTACGCGTATCTTCTCCGGGTGCATTTAATTCCCGCGCTTGGTGACCTCGCTTTAAGGGAGGTTTCCCGAGAGCGGATTCAGGCTGTGTTGAATGCCAAGCTGGAGAAAGGGCTGGCCTGGGAAACCGTTCATCACTTGCAATGCGCCCTCAGCAAAATACTCGGTACCGCAGTCGAGTGGGGGTACGTCGAAGCCAATCCGGTGCGAATGACAAGACTGCCAAGGCGGTGTCGGATGAGTCAGAAGGCGTTGCTGACACCAGAGCAACTGCGCATGCTTTTAGCGAGGTTGCCGGAGCCATCGCGGTCTCTGGTTCTCTTGTTAGTAGTTACCGGACTCAGGATCGGCGAGTTGCTAGCATTGCGCTGGCGCCATGTCGATCTGGAGACTGCTTTGCTCCGCGTAGAAGAAACGGTCTACGGAGGGCACTTCGACGAGCTGAAGAGCAGGCACAGTGTTCGTCTGATCCCGCTGGGGCCGCTTGCGGTTGCGATTCTTCGGGACAAGCGTGCCAGAGTTTCGTTGGATCCGGCGACCTTGGTTTTTCCGAGCGGAAAGAGAACGGTGCTCGATCGGCGCACACTGCTATCACGGCAGCTCAAACCCACGGCCAAGACGCTGGGGTTGGGCAACGTGAACTGGCATCTGCTGCGCCACTCGAATGCCACCCTGCACGACTCCATCGGAACTCCCTTGGGGACGGTGCAGGCGCTGCTCGGTCACTCGTCGAGTGAGATCACACGTCAGGTGTATCTGCACTCGCTCTCTGTGGACAGGAGAGGGGCGGTAGAAAGACTGGAAGCATTAGTTATTGTACCCAAATCGGACCCAAGTTTTGGATTCCAGCAACTGGCGCTTCCAAAATTCGCTGATGCTACAGGGGATATTGGTCGGGGCGCGCGGATTTGAACCGCGGACCCCCTGCGCCCAAGGCAGGTGCGCTACCAGGCTGCGCTACGCCCCGACTCCGTTGGAAGGTCTGAGCCAATTATAGCCGACCCGCCGCGCCCCTCGGAGCACGCATGCATCGTGGCTATTTTCAGTTTGCCGGGCTGCGGTTTCCAGTTCCGCGATCTTCCACGCGAGATTACCTTCGTACCAAATCTGCCCACAGACAAGCGCTTCCACGACTCCCGGAGGTATAATTTCTGTTCGCCATGCAACCGCAGCGATACGCGCTGGTCTCATACGTAAAAAGCACAGTCGGAGGATTCGTGGAGCGCCTGCGCCAGGAACTCCATCCCGACTTGCTCCACCTGCCGGCCCATCTGACCATCCTGCCGCCGCGCGCGCTGATCGGAAGCGAACTTTCCGCGCTGGAAACCCTGGAAGAACTCTGCAGCCGCTCGGAACCGTTCGAAATTGAACTGAGCGACGTCGAAACCTTCGTGCCGGTTACGCCAACCGTGTTTATCCGGGTGGCCCGTGCCGCCTACCGCATGCGCGAACTGCACGACCGGCTGAACACCCAGTCGCTTGCTTCCGTCGAGGAGTGGCCCTACATGCCACACCTGACGATTGCGAAATTCAGCTCGGAAGAACTGGCGCAGCAGGCGTATTTCGTCGCGCGGGACCGCTGGGCCGAGTTCAAAGGCAGCCGGCGGATCGCCGTCCAGGAGCTGACCTTCGTCCGCGAGGAAGGCCTAAACCGCTGGGTCGACCTGGCAGGCTTGCCGCTGGGACGAAGTCTGGTGGAGCGGTAAAGCACTCCGGATTGGGGGCCGGCCCACCCTTCCATTTCTGGATCTCTACACTGCGGCCGCCCCACACACTACCGCCTACACCCGGCTCACTTCAGCTCCCGCTCCAGATGGTCCTCGATCATGTAAAACAGATGGGTGCAGTCGGCGAGGCCGGAGATTCCGTGCGTCTTGCCAGGATAGACCATGAGGCGGAACTGCTTGCCCGCCTTGATGAATCGCTCGACCATCTGAATGCTGTTCTGGAAGTGGACGTTGTCGTCGCTCGTGCCGTGCACCAGCAGCAGCGAGCCGTGCAGCTTGTCGGCGACATCGGCCAGCCGCAGGTCCTGGTATCCCTTGCCATTTTCTTTCGGCAGCCCCTGGTAGCGTTCGGTGTAGATGGAATCGTAGTTCCGCGCGTCGGTGACCGGAGCAACCGCAACGCCGACTTTGAACCGGTCGGAGTGCATCATGGCGTAGAGCGTCATGGAGCCGCCGCCGCTCCAGCCCCAGATTGCGACTCGATCGCGATCCAGTTGCGGATACTGCGCCAGGAGTTGATCGAGAGCGGCGAGCTGGTCTTTCAGTTCGATCTCGCCGAATTCATGGCGGAAGGTGGTCTGGAATTTGCGGTCGCGTCCACCTGAACCGCGGTTGTCCACATTGAAAATGGCGAAGCCTTTCTGAGCCAGCAGTTCGTGGAATAGACCGAAAGCTCCCGCCCAGCGGTTGGACACAGTTTGAACGGAAGGTCCACCATAGATGTAGACGATGACGGGAATCTTGCCGGTCGGCGTGGCTGCGGCCGGCATGATCAACTCACCGTAGAGATTGGTTCCGTCGTCGGCTTTGAAGTCGGGAAAGCGAGGCGGAATTAAATCGAAGGCATCGACCGGCCGGGAATCCCAAATCTTCGTGCAATTGCCTGGCGCGCATACGGACATGCTGGGCGGCGTCAGAGTAGCGGAAAACTCGTCGAAGTAGTGCTTGCCGTCGTCGGCAAACGTAGCGTGGTGCGTGCCGTCCTCTTGTGAAACCCGTTGCAGGCCGGAGCCATCGAGCTTGACCGAATACAACTGGCGCTGACGTGGGTCATCTTTGTTGCAGGTGAAATAAAGCACGCCGGCTGCCGGGTCCTCACCGCCGAGGGCGAGCACTTCGAAATCGCCTTTGGTGAGTTGAAGCTCAAGTTTGGCTACGGACCGCAGCGGATCGTCTTTGTCGAAACTATAGAGATAAAGATGAGTATTGCCGTCGCGCCAACTGGACCAGGTGAAGCGGTCTCCGGACTTCAGCACTTTGAAATCGTCGTTGACGTTGACCCAGGCATCGGGCGCGGTTTCGCTGAGCATCTTGTGCGAGTGTCCGGAGTGCGCGTCGATGAAGTAAAGATCGAGATTGTCCTGATGGCGGTTCAGCACCTCAGCCCAGAGCACGCCTTCGCGAACCCAGCCAAAACGCGGGATGTAGGTGTCGGGGTCGTCAGTAAGCGAAATCCACTTCACCTTGCCGCCGGAAGCGCTGACCACTCCCAGGCGCACCACGGGATTGGGATCGCCGGCCTTGGGATATTTCTCCATATCCACGGTGGGGTGGGTGGGCATCCAGTCGGTGATCGGGTAGGTGGGAACCTGCTTCTCGTTCATCTGGAGGAAGACAATGTCTTTGCCGTCCGGCGACCAGAAATAGTTGCTGCGCACGTCGAGTTCTTCGGCGTAGACCCAATCGACCTCGCCATTGAGAAGGTCCTCGTCCTTGTCGGTGGTGAGCTGCTTTTCCGTGTCGTCGGCAATCGTTCGCACGAAGAGGTTGTGTTTGCGAACATAAGCGAGATGGGTGCCAGCGGGAGAAAACTTGGGATCCGAGCTTGGGTCGGCGGACGAAGTTAACTGCACTGCGGTACCGCTTTCCAAAGAGTAGAACCAGAGCTGGCCCTGGGAATCGAAAAGCAGGTGCTTGGAGTCAGGCGCCCATTGATAGGCCGCCACGTGGTAACGAGTGACGCGCTCCTTTTCACGTTCATTGCTGATCTTGCTGAGAGGCGGCGCCAGGCCAGCCAGCTTTGCTTCGCTGACCAGAACTTTCTTCTCGCCGGTCGCGGCGTCCACATACCAAAGCTCTCCGTGTTCACCGGAGTCATCGCGCTGCACAAAGGAAACCTTGGTTCCGTCGGGACTCCACTGGATGGTTTGTGGAGGCCGTCCGGTGATCCCGCCCTCGGCGAAGATGGCTTCGATGGTGAGCGGCTTCTTGGCTGGAGTGGCAGTTTGTGCGGCGGCGAAAGCGCCAATCAGGACGAAGGAAATCACGCGAATTATTTTTTTCACCAGAAGACTCCGTGGAGTGAAATGACGGCGATCAAGGACTGAAAAGTTTACACCGGGTGGACGGTTTCGTGCAGTGGGAATTGGCCCATGCTATCAGACGGTCACGGAAGACTCTGCGGATTCAATACCCGGCAAGCGGTCAAGCCCGGAAGTTCGCGCGTGCCGAGTTGCAATCGAAAGCAGAGACTTCCGAACTTCGGCGGGTATGGCAGGTGCCTGGTATTGGTGCAAAAGTTCGTCAACGCGCTGGCGGGCGCGCGAGATGATGTCCTTCGCGCCGGCATCGCCGCCCCGGTCAATCACGGATGATGGGAAGTGCTGCTCCTTACGAAACAGGGTGCGAGTCTCTTTCAGCTTTAGAAAGTCGCCATGAAGACCCGTCTGGGCAAACATGCCGAGAGCCAGCTGCTCGGTTCGGGATTTGATGCCGCTGATCAGCCGCCGCGCGCTGGCAATGGCTTCGGCGTCGATGACCAGCTTCTCAATGCTGTGGCAAGCGAGAAAATCCAGCATGCCGGCGCCGGAAATCATGTTGATCCCGGCGAGCGCCCCTACAATTGCAGATGCGCCGCTTTCCATGCCCGCCTGCGCGTCGACTTGCCGAGCGTCGCTGGCGACGAGATATCCGTGAGTGGGCAGACCCAGCGACTTGCCGACTTGCGCGCATCCGGCATCCAGCATGGCGGTTTCGATCGCGCCCATGGGAGCATTGCCGTTGCTCATGTCAAAAATAGCCGGAGCTCCACCCCAAACGATCGGCGCGCCCGGCTTCGCCAGTTGATGAATCGTAATGCCGCTCAGGCATTCGGCGGCGTGCTGCACAATGGCTCCCGCCAGAGTCACGGGCGCCGTCGCGCCAGCCAGCGGCATGGAAACCATCTCCGCAGGGATGCCGGCACGTGCCAACTCGACCAGGTTCCGCGAGGCGAATTCCGACCAGTTCAACGGCGGCGAAGGACAAACGTCAAAAATCGCGCGCGGTCTTTGCTGCAGCGCTTCCATTCCTCCGGCGTCCGCCGCCAGCAATTCAAACATGATTTCGAGCGTTTGCGCGCTGAACGCTCCGGTCACGATCGGCTTGTCCGAGTGCCACAGAACCAGCAGCAGGCGATACCAATCGCCGATTTCGCTGGGGACGTCATTGCAAACCACCGCTGTAGACTGCGCCGCATACTCCGGCAACATCTCCGCGACTTGCACCATCCGCACCAGATCGCTGGACAGAGCCGGGCGCGGCTGTTGGGTTTCAGTATCGAGAATGTTCAGGCAAGAGGAGCCGGGATCAAAGTTGACGTTCTCTCCGCCGTAATGAACTGCGGGCTGCCCCGATCGGCTGTACAGGAAGAATTCCTTTGGCACGGAATCCAGGGCTCGCAGCGCAAGCGACTTCGGGATTTGCGCGATTCCCTCTTCCACCCGTGCTCCCGCCGAGGTGAGCAACTCCTGCGCTTCCGGAGAAGCGACCTTGGCGCCAAGCGTGGCAATCAACTCGAAGGCTTCGTCGAGGATGCGCTTGAGCAGATCGGGATCGAGAAGTTGCAGCCGGGGTTTCATGGTCATGCGCGCAGGCTCCTCATCGTTGGATCAAGCTTTGCACCAGGGCGACCGCGCTGATGGCATCCTTGGCATAGCCGTCGGCGCCGATTTCCGCCGCCCACTGCCGCGTGACCGGCGCCCCTCCCACAATGATTCGCACCTTCGGACGAAGCTGTTCGCGGTCGAGCGCCTCCACCACGGATTTCTGTCCGCGCATCGTTGTGGTCAGCAGGGCGGAGACACCGACCACGTCGGCTGCGAGTTCTCGGGCTTTGGCGGCAAACTGTTCGCTCGACACGTCGACGCCGAGGTCGTGAACCTTGAAGCCGTGCGCAGTCAGCAGAGTTCCGACCAGGGTCTTGCCAATCTCGTGAATATCGCCCTTGGTCGTGCCCAGAATGACAGTTCCCGCCGCTGGCCGTTGCTTGCCCTGGCGCGTCAGTTCAGGCTCGAGCACGGACATGGCCGCTTTCATGGCTTCGGCGGACGCCAGCATGTCGGGCAAAAACATTTTGTGCTGGGCATATTGCGTGCCGACTTCGGTCATGCCCGGCACGAAACCGCGGTCAATCGCCTCAAGCGCGGCGGTACCCTGCTCCAGGGCCTGGCGGGCCAGTTCGGAAGCCGTCTCTGGGGCGCCGTCGATGATGCTTTGCCGCATAGCGGCGAAGGAATCGGAGTGCATAGTGGTCCTTCAGAATTTCAGCCGGGATTCGCACTTCTGTCTGTGATATGAGTCACTTGCCGATGTACGCCGGACGGACGGACTCGCGCCCATGACAAAGTGCTAAAATCACAGCAGACCCCTAAAGATGCTTCCAGACGTACAAAACCTGATCGAGCTGCAGAAAGCCGACCGCGAAATCCAGCGGCTGAAAGATGAGATTGCCGCCCTGCCCAAACGCGTAGCTGCGATCGAAGCCAAGCTCGCGGGAACCAAGGCCGTGCTGGAAAAAGCCAAAGCTGCGATCAAGTCCGACGAAACCGCCCGCCGGAAGTATGAACAGGGCATTCAGGATTTGCAGCAGAAAATTTCCAAGTACCGCGACCAATCGCTTGAGGTCAAAACTAACGACCAGTACAAGGCTCTGCTGCATGAGATTCAGTTTGCTGAGCGCGATATCCGGGCCAATGAAGACAAAATTCTGGAACTGATGGTCAACGCCGAGTCCCGCGAAAAAGAAGTGAAAGCCGCCGAGGCTGAATTGAAAGAGGAAACGGCGGAGATCGAAAAAGAAAAAGTAGAAGCCCGGCAACGTACCGCGGAAGACGAAAAACAGCTGGCGGAATGGAATGCGAAACGCAACCAGGCCCGAGCCGGCGTGAATCCCGACACGTTACGGCAATATGATCGCGTCGCCAAGTACCGCGGCACCGGCTTATCGGAAGTTCGAGATCACAAATGCATGGGGTGCCAAGTCATGCTGCGCCCACAGACCTACAACGAAGTGCGCAGCGGCACGGAGCTGGTAAGTTGCGAATCCTGCCAGCGCATTCTTTACTACGACGCCTCCAAGGACACGCCTGCCGAGGTCGCGGCCGTGACTCGCAAGCGCCGGGCGCATCCCAAGTTCGAAGCCAGCCAGGCATGGTACTACCGGCCCAGCTACGGCGACCATCACGAAGTGCTTCTCGTCTTCATTAACGGCCAGGGGAATTCCACCCGCCGAGCCTATGACGCGCACAGCGGTCGGAAGCTGGAGGACATTCTGGAGCGCGAAGGCGAGTACCGACTGGCCTTCCCTGAAGACCTTTCCGAGGACGCGATCCGTCTGAATGGAAGCTGGCCCGAGGCAGAGATGGACGAGTGGGGCAACGAGGTTCCCACGGTCGTGCTCGACACCCTGCAGCGCGACCTGAACCTGGCGAAGGCGGAATCGAAGTCACACGCGCGGTCCAAAGCCGAGTCCGTTGGCACCCCGCATACGGCAGCCAGCTAGATCGAGTCCAGCCCCACTGCCTTCCACTACAAAGCTGGACCGCCAGAATTGGACTATGGCGTGATTTCGAAGACGACGCCATACCCATAGTCGCCGCCGTATTCGGTGGTGCCGTACAGGTGCTTCTCTGCCTTGTCGAGGATCACGCCGCCCTGCGGCCACATCCCGTCCGTGCCGTTGAATTTATAAACCACGCTGTACTTCCACTTGCCGTGGGCTTGGGGGGCAAGCTTGTAGATGAGCCCGCAAGTTCCACCACATCCTCCGCCGCCCCCGGCGATGCCGTAGAGCGCGCCACCTTTGTCGATTGCCAGTGTTCCCTGCGGATAGGCACCATCCTGGATGTTGGGGAAGCTGTAGAGGACCGTCTCCTTCCAGCGGCCACGCGTACCGCGGGTAAGCTTGAAGATCGTGCCTTGGCCATGCGCGCCGCCGCCGGTTGTGGTGCCATAGAGGTGCCCAGCTGCGTCGAACACCAGCCCGCCATAAGGGTTGATTCCGTCGTGCTTGTTGCCCTTGAAGCGAAGCAGAACCTGCTCTGCCCATGAACCGTCTGAACTCGGCGAAAGCTCAAATACAGTGCCCCACTGCTGCGTTCCCCCGAACTTGGTGGTTCCATAGAGGTTGCCTGACTTGTCGAAGATCGGCGCGAAATAGGGTTGACCTCCGTCCTTGGGATTTTCGCCAAAACCGTGAATGACTGTTTCTGCCCAACCGCCCGAAGATGGGGTCAGCTCAAAAGCCACGCCGCCGTTGTACGGGCCTCCCTCTCGGGTGACGCCGTAGAGGTTGCCCGCCGCGTCCATAACAACGCCGGCCCACGGGTCTTCGCCGTCCGTGCAGTAGCCCTGGGAACAGAAGCTATAAAGAACGGTCGCTGTCCAGCCGCCGGAGTCCGGCGTCAGCTCGAAGACCACACCGGCATCGTGAGCTCCCCCACAAAGTGTAGTGCCGTAGAGCTCGCCGGAGCGCAGCGTTAGAGGGGCATAAGGGCTGCATCCATCGGGTTCTGTGAAACTGTAAATTATGTTTTCGCTCCAGACCTCAGGGCGCAGTGTCAGTTGGTACACTGCACCGGCCCCGGCGCTTCCTCCTCCGCTTGTGGTGCCATAAAGGTGCCCGTGCCCGTCTAGGACAACGGTAGCCTGTGGCGCGCAGGCGTCGGGAGCACAGCCGAAGCTATGCAGCACCTTTTCTTTGGGAGCTGCCGTGGCGAACACCGTGAAGCCCAGGACCGCTGAAAGGAGAACGGGAGTCATCCGAACCCGATGCGTTTGCGGAGACATTTGACCTGCCACGCCCTAGTGAAACCACCTGTTGGGGGCGCCGAGGTGTGGAACTGCATCCCATTGTACCACCAAGTAGGGGCGCCGGCTTCCAAAAAACCAGCGCCCACAAGCTGGAATGCGCCCTGCTCAGCCCCTTTTAATCGGCATCGTTGTCTGGGGCCTGGAGTGGGTCTGAGTAAGTAATGAAAAACATCTGGGACTTCGGCGCGGGGATGTACTTGAACTGACGCGCCGTTGTCAGGCCGAAGAAGCCTGAGTCTAACGCCTCTGCCTGAGCATCCGCGTAGTTGCCGTTACCGATACGGCCCAAGCTCCAGTTGTCTTCGGCAAATCGGAGGATACTTCCGAAGTCCATGCAGTTGCCCGGACAGGTAGTGGGAGGATTGCCCTGCCCGTTCCAAGGCTGAGAAACGTAGCCGCTGTAGCTTCCGTCAGAGTTCTTGACTCCCGTGTACGCGGAGACCACCAGCAGCGGCACCCGGATGCCATATACGTAACCGGAGCCCCACGTGCCCTGCTTGTTTATGAGTCTGCCGGGCACCGGACCGGGCGAGACATAAGTCAGTGCCACACGTCACAGGTGTGAGCGATCTCGGATGTGGGGACCGCACAGGTTTAAGATCACTACATGCCCAAAAGCTCTCCTGTCTCTCCACAACTTCCCACTGTGAAAGTCTCCCCGCGCGGCGCCAAGCGCCTTAAAGACGGGCATGTGTGGGTGTATCGCTCCGATGTTGTTTCCGCAGACGGCGTTTCTCCCGGCTCGGTCGTCGGCGTGGCGGATGAACGCGGCAAGTCCCTGGGCACGGCCTTATATAGCAGCGCCTCCCAGATCGCGATTCGCATGATCGCGCGCAATGTTGTCGAGGATTTCGGCCAGCTTCTGCACGAACGCCTGCGCCAGGCCATCGAGTATCGCGAAAAAGTTGTGCACGATACCGACGCTTACCGCATTGTCTTCAGCGAGGGGGATTTTCTGCCGGGGCTGATCGTCGACCGCTACAACGACCTGCTCTCGCTCCAGATTCTTACCCAGGCAATGGACGCTTATCCGGTGCGGGCGGCTATCCTTTCTGAACTCACTTCCTTGCTCAAGCCGGCTGCCATCGCCGAGCGCGTGGACTCTCGAGTGCGCGAACTGGAACAACTGCCGGCACGTTCCTCCGGACTGCTGCAGGGTGAAAAGAGCGCGACGGTTTTCACCATGAACGGCGTCAAGTTCCACTTCAACGCTCTGGAGGGCCAGAAGACGGGGGCATTCCTTGACCAGCGCGAAAACTATGGCGCCGCCGCGCAGTATGCCCGGGGCGAGGCGCTCGATGTCTTCTGCTATCAGGGCGGTTTTGCGCTGCACCTGGCGGAGAAGTGCTCGCACGTCACCGGAGTGGACAGTTCACGTCCGGCTCTGGAAGTCGCCGACCAGAATTCCGCGCTCAATGGCCGGGAGATCGAATGGATCGAGGCAAATGCTTTCGATCTGCTGCGCGACTACGCCGATGCCGGCCGGCAATATGACGCGATCGTCCTCGACCCGCCGGCCTTTGCCAAAAGCAAGCGCACTCTCGATACCGCCCTGCGCGGCTACAAAGAACTGAACCTCCGCGCGCTCAAGATGTTGCGGCCGGGCGGACTGCTGGTCACCTGTTCCTGTTCGTACCATGTGAGCGCTTCCGAGTTTCTGGGAGTAGTCGCCGAAGCGGCCCGCGATGCCCACAAGAATCTCCGCATCATGGAAAGCCGCACCCAGGCTAAAGACCATCCTATATTGGCGAATGTGCCAGAAACTGCGTATCTGAAGTGCCTGATAATGTCCGTAAGTAATTGAAATATATTTAAATAAATATATTGACAACAACACACTCATATTTTATGCTTCCTTTAGGCTAATTAGACATCCAATTGAGTGGCATGATGCCGCTCAAGCGAAATCAAGCTAATCTGAAGGAGGAATTTCACCATGACTGTACTTACCCGTTGGGATCCTTTCCGTGAGTTCTCCACCCTGCAAGACCGCATGAACCGGCTGGTCCGGGATTCGTTCGGCGAGGGCCGGGAGGAGTCGCTAACCACCACCAATTTTGCTCCGCCGGTCGATGTATACGAGGACGAGCACAATGTGGTGCTGAAAATCGAAGTCCCGGGCATCGAAGAGAAGGACATTGACGTCCGCATCGAGAACCATACCCTCACCGTGCACGGCGAGCGCAAGTTCGAAAAGGAAGAGAAAGAAGAGAACTATCGCCGCGTGGAACGGCAGTATGGCAGCTTCACCCGCAGCTTCACCCTGCCTAACACGGTGGATCACGAAAAGGTGACCGCCAACTACGAGAAGGGTGTGCTGAACATCAAGTTGGCCAAGAAGGCGGAAGCTAAACCGAAGCAGATTAAGGTAAACGTCGGCAGCGAGAAGACGCTGGAAGGCAAAGCCGCCGGCAAAGCTGCATAAGTGGCAATGCTCACGTAGGGCAGCTGTCTCACCTGCCTGTCGGAACGAAGGTCGGCGGTAGAATTGACGGGAGGCGGCAGAGATGACCGCCTCCCGATTTATTTTGTAATTGGGTAATTGAGTAATTTTGCAATTGGGTAATTGAGTAATTTGCCGGACAGACTTCTGCGAATTTCCAAATTGCCCGATTACACAATTTCTCAATTACGCAATGGAGTTTTCATGGCGATTCGTTGGGACAAATTCACCGTCAAGGCGCAGGAAGCGGTGCAGCGCGCCAATGACCTTGCCTCCGAGCACGGCAATCCCGAGTTGTTGCCGGTTCATCTGCTCGCAGCCCTGATCGAGGACAAGGAAGGCATCGTTCCGCCGGTGCTCGAAAAGATCGGCATCGGCGTCCAGGCCGTTCTGCATGATCTCTATCAGGAAATCGATCGTCTGCCCAAAGTGTCGGGCGGAACCACGCAGGCCGGCATGTCGCCGGCGCTGAATAAGCTCCTGGAGCAGGCCTTCAAGGAAGCCAGCAATTTCAAGGATGAATACGTCTCGACTGAGCATCTTTTGCTGGCCGCGACTCAGGGCAAGCGCGACGCGGCCCAGGAACTTCTGGCGCGGCATGGAGCGACCTATGAAGCAATCCTCAAGGCTCTGACGGCGGTTCGCGGATCGCAAAAAGTCACTGATCAGAACCCGGAAGCCAAGTATCAGGCGCTGGAGCGCTACGCAAAAGACCTGACCGAACTTGCCCGCCGAGGCAAGCTCGATCCGGTGATTGGCCGGGATGAAGAGATTCGCCGGGTGGTGCAAGTGCTTTCGCGCCGAACCAAGAACAATCCCGTGCTGATCGGCGAACCCGGCGTGGGCAAAACGGCCATCGTCGAGGGCTTGGCGCAGCGCATCATTTCCGGCGATGTCCCCGAGGCACTGAAGAACAAGCGAGTAGTCGGGCTGGATCTGGGTGCGATGCTGGCCGGCGCGAAGTATCGTGGAGAATTTGAAGATCGGCTGAAGGCCGTGCTGAAAGAAATCGAGGATTCGTCCGGGCAGATCATTTTGTTTATTGATGAGCTTCACACCCTCGTCGGGGCGGGCGCGGCGGAAGGCGCCATTGACGCTTCCAATATGCTAAAACCAGCGTTGGCGCGCGGCGAACTGCGCGCCATCGGCGCCACCACGCTGAATGAATACCGCAAGTACATCGAAAAAGACGCGGCGCTGGAACGCCGTTTCCAGATCGTGTTTGTAGGTGAGCCGAACGTTGAAGACACCATTTCCATTCTGCGCGGACTGAAGGAACGCTACGAAGTTCATCATGGCGTGCGTATCAAGGATTCGGCGATTGTGGCGGCCGCGACGCTGTCGCATCGCTATATTTCCGACCGTTTCCTGCCCGACAAGGCCATCGACCTGATCGATGAGGCCGCCGCATCGCTGCGTATCCAGATCGATTCGTTGCCCACGGACATCGATCAACTGGAACGCCGGGCGACGCAGATCGAAATTGAGAAGCAGGCGCTCAAGAAAGAAAGCGATCCGAATTCAAGAGAACGGCTGGCGCTCATCGACAAGGAACTGGCAGAACTTCGCGAGAAATCGAATGCGCTCAAGGCAAAGTGGAAAAAAGAGAAGGATCTGATCGCCCGCTCCAGCGAGCTGAAAGAACGAATCGAGAAGCTCAAACTGGAAGAGCAATCTGAAGAGCGCAAAGGGAACCTGCAGCGGGTTGCTGAAATCCGCTACGGCTTGTTGCGGCAGGCCGAACAAGACCTGGCGAAGCTCACGGCGCAAATGGAAGGCAAAGGCCAGCCGCGCATGTTGAAAGAAGAAGTTGATGAAGAAGACGTTGCCCGGATCGTTTCCAAGTGGACCGGAATTCCCGTTTCCAAGATGCTCGAAGGCGAAGTCAAGAAGCTGATCAACATGGAAGACCGGCTGCGGCAACGCGTGGTCGGGCAGGACGCCGCGCTGGAGCGGGTGGCCAATGCGATCCGCCGTTCGCGCGCGGGGTTGAGCGATCCGAAGCGGCCGATTGGCTCGTTTATTTTTCTTGGTCCAACCGGCGTGGGCAAGACGGAACTGGCCCGGGCGCTGGCCGAGTTTCTGTTTGACGACGAACGCTCCATGATCCGGATTGACATGTCGGAATACATGGAAAAGCATGCCGTGTCGCGTTTGATCGGCGCGCCTCCGGGATATGTAGGGTACGAAGAAGGCGGCCAGCTCACCGAGCAGGTGCGGCGCCAGCCGTACGCGGTGGTGCTGTTCGATGAAATCGAGAAGGCGCATCCGGACGTGTTCAACGTGCTGCTGCAGATCATGGACGACGGCCGCCTGACTGACGGCAAAGGCCGCCACGTGGACTTCCGCAATACCGTGATCATCATGACGTCGAATATCGGGCCAGCGTACTTGCAAGCCGAAAACACGGGAACGCCGGAGGACTTCGAGAAGGCCAGCAAGCAGGTGATGAACGCGCTGCACGGGCATTTCAAACCGGAGTTTCTGAACCGCGTGGACGATGTCATCATCTTCAGCCCGCTGGGCAAGGAGCAACTGGTGAAGATCATCGAGCTGCGCCTCGAAGACGTGCGGCGGCTGTTGGCGGATCGAAAAATTTCTCTGGAACTGACCGACGCCGCGAAAGAGCTGCTGTTCACCGAGGGCTACGATCCCAACTTCGGAGCGCGGCCGCTGAAACGGGCGATCCAGAAGCTGGTGCAGGATCCGCTGGCGCTCAAGATTCTGGACGGCGAGGTACTGCACGGGGACCACGTGATTGTCGATGCCGACAAACGCGCCGGCAAGATGAAGTTCGAGGTCAGCAAACGGGTGGGAGAAAAAGAACCAGCCAAGGCAAAGCGCTAACGCTGGCAATGCCTACGTAGGGACGAGTGTCCCACCGTCCAGGTCGAGCAAGGCTCGACAGGCTGTGGTCTTCAGCCGCTCTTTGCCGGCTTTTGAAACTGATCTGTCACCGGCAGCTGATATAGATACCACACGATAATCACCCTGACGATGACTCCAAGCCCCCCCAAGCGAGTTTGCCTACGCGGAATTCGACGACGGCGCTTGAAACGTCCGGAACCAGCGTCACCACCCCTGCCAACGCAGCAAGAATCGCAGCGCGTCGTGCCCAGTTGTTCAGGCGCAGCAGACCGAGCCCAACCAGCCCGCCTGCCAGCGCAACCAGCAGGAACATGTAAGGTCCGGCCAGCTCAAGCCCGCCGAGCAGCGGCGCCCCCAGTGCCATAGAAATTGCTCCGGGGCGGAGCAGCATGAGGAAGCCGAGTCCGGTCAGGTATGCCGAGCAGAGGAGGAAAACGATGGCAACGGCTGTCACGCCTCCAGAGCGTTCGGTTCCGCTAGCTCGATGGAAAAGAGATATGGAGATGCCTCTCTACTTACGCCCTAACTGCGGAAACTCCTTCCCGCAGTAATTTCTCCAGCGTCACAGCCGGGCAAATGTTCTGGTGAATGTAGTTCAGAATGTTCGCTGCCAGCGCCTGGATGAGCGGTTCGACGGACGGGTCCGTGGTGTGGCCAGCATTATCGAAAACTTTTTGCACGTTCGCAATGGAGAGCGGTAGCGGCAGAACGATTGCGCCGATGTGCGAGCAGATACTGCGCAGTTGCTCCAGCGACTTGATCGCGCCGATCGATCCCGCCGCCACGCCCAGCAGGGCAACCGGCTTTCCCGCCAGCACGGAAGGAAATCCCAAGTTCTCGATGACCAACTTGATCACGCTGCTGATGCCGCCGTGATATTCCGGCGTCGCCAGCACGACCGCCGTTGCTTGCTTCACCATCTCCTGCAACTTCAGCGCGCCTTCGGCCTTGAAATCAGTTCCGGGCAGCGGCAGGTGCAGCTCCGCCGGATGGACAACCTCCACGGAAACCTTCGGATCTTTCTGCAGGTCGCCGGCCAGCAGGGCAGACGCCATGCTGGTGTAATTGCCGGGACGCACGCTTCCGTTGATGATTACGATCTTGATTGGCCTTGAACTGTCTGGCATGGGAGGGCCTCGGTTACCGATTGAATTTCTTACGCCAGGTCGAACAGCAGAATCTCCGAATCCTTGGCAGCTTTGATCTCCAGTGCGTTCTCGTTCTCAATTGCTGCGCCATCGCCTTGGGAGAGCTTCTTCCCGTTTAGTTCAACCGCGCCTTTGGCGACCTGCAGCCAGGCATAACGTCCCTTGCCCAGTTTATGAACCACGGTCTGGCCGGGCGACAATAGCGAGACGTACAAGCGCGCATCCTGATGGATGGTCACCGACCCGTCCTTGCCATCCGGTGAAGCGATCAGCCGCAGCTTGCCGCACTTCTCGGCCTCGGGAAATGTTTTCTGCTCATAGCTGGGTTCGTAGCCGGAGCGGTCCGGCGTGATCCAGATTTGCAGCAGGTGAACCGGGTCTTTGGCCGAAGGATTCATCTCGCTATGCCGGATGCCGCGCCCGGCGCTCATCCGCTGGCCATCGCCGGGACGGATGACCGAGCCAGTGCCCAGGCTGTCCTTGTGCTCCAGCGCACCCTCGAGAACGTAGGTGATGATCTCCATGTCGCGGTGCGGATGCGTCGGAAAACCGCCAGACGGAGCGACGTGGTCCTCGTTGATCACGCGCAGGGAGCGAAATCCCATATGCTTGGGATCGTAGTACTGATCGAAGGAAAAAGTATGGCGCGTGTTCAGCCAGCCGTAATCGCCGCCCCCGCGCTCATTGCTGTGTCGAATGTTGATCATGCCGAATCCTCGTGTTGATACCCCACAACACGATTAGATGAAAACGGAGCAAAAGGGATTCGGACGCGGTTCTAGCTGAGGGCCGCACGGTCGGGGACGCCCGCGCCCACATCGGCAGGCGGGGGTCACTTCTTTTCCGACTTCTTGCCGTCCGCCTTAGGCTTGTCTTCTTTCTTCGCTGCAGATTCAGTCTTGGATTCGGCTTTGGATTCGCCCTTGGAACTCGATTCGCCGCTGGATGACGACGGGGCGGACGTCTTCTTGGCGTAGTCGGTTACGTACCACCCCGATCCCTTGAACTGCACCGTCGGCGCAGAGATGGTCCGCTCCACTGCACCGCCGCAGTCCGGGCACCTTTTCATAAGGGGGTCGGAGAATTTCACGATCCGTTCGAAGCGGTGATGGCATTTCTTACACTGATACTCGTAAAGTGGCATGGAGTTGTGAGTTGAGACTGCCGCAGAAACTGCCTTTGATTCTAGCAGGCCGCGAACCGATTGCGCGTTCGCCGTTTCCCCGCAGATCAGTTCGCGAACGCTAACGCAAGTTGCCGCGGTGGTAGACTTCCGGGCATGAAGAATGCTGACCGGGAACGGGTTGAGGCGGAGAGCGCCGCACCTGCAAAAAGCAGCCTGGCGCCGGGACTTTATCTGGTAGCGACGCCGATCGGCAACCTGGAAGACATCACGCTGCGGGCATTGCGCGTGCTCAAGGAATCCGACCTGATCGCCTGCGAAGACACGCGCCGCACCCAGAAGCTGCTCAACCATTACAGTATTTCCACCCGCACTACCAGTTATCACGAACACAACGAGATGACCCGCGCACCTGAGCTAGTGGTTGAACTGGAGCAGGGCGCGCGCGTCGCACTGGTGACCGATGCCGGAATGCCCGGCATCTCCGACCCCGGCTTCCGGCTGATTTCGCTGGCCATCCGGCATCATGTGCCGGTAGTGCCGGTGCCGGGCGCCTCGGCGTTTTTGGCGGCGCTGGTGGCGAGCGGACTGGCGACCGACGCTTTTCGTTTCAGCGGATTCCTGCCGGCAAAAGCCGGCCCACGGCGCCAACTGTTGGAGAGCATTCGAGAGTCGCCGCGGACTCAGGTTTTCTACGAGGCGCCGCACCGGGTGGTAGAGGCTCTTTCCGATGTGGTCGAAGTGCTGGGGAAAGATCGCCACATAGTGGTTGCCCGCGAAGTCACCAAGGTGCACGAAGAATTTCTGCGCGGACGCTCCGGCGAGATTCTGGAGACGCTGAAATCTCGCGATGCCGTGAAGGGTGAGATCACGCTGCTGATCGGCAAAGCCGAGGAACGGGAGACGGGGGTTTCCGCGGAATCGCGGGTGAGCGTCCGCCATAGAGTCGAACAGATCATGGCCGAGGAGAAACTCGACGAAAAGGCCGCGCTGAAGAAGGTGGCAAAACAGCGGGGGATTTCAAAGAGCGAAGTCTACCGCGAGTTGCAGAGAAGCAAGTGAGCCCCACCACGTCGATCTTCGCTCGACTGGACAGCCGGGGGCGGCTGTCCCCACGTGAGCCTACTTCCCCGCCAACTCCGCCTTCACCGCGTCGCTGACCACCTTGCCGTCCGTGCGGACCCCGGCTCCGGCGAAGCGCGCCATGACGTTCTTCATCACCGTCCCCATGTCTTTCATCGTGGGAGATCCCATTTCAGCGATGACCGCTTTCACCCCGGCGACAATCTGATCTTCGCTGGCCGCTTGCGGCAGGTAGGCTTCGATCAGCTTGATTTCGGCCGATTCCTTGTCGGCCATTTCCTGGCGCCCACCCTTGGTGAACTGCTCGACCGACTCCTTACGCTGCTTGATCAGCGTGCTCAGCACCTGCTGGGATTCCTTGTCGTCCAGCGGGGCCATCTTTTCGATTTCGCGGTGTTTCAGCGCGGTCTTGACCATGCGCAACGTGGAGAGCCGCGCCTCGTCGCGCGCCTTCATGGCGACGACAATGTCTTTCTGAATTTGCTCGATCATGCTCATGGAAGGAATTATAGTCCGGCAAGAATGCCCCACGGACATACTTGTCCGGCGGCGCGTTTTCTGCAGCGAGGATTCAACAAGTACAGATCAGGCTAATCGGGCATCAACCTACTTCTTTGGAAGACGACCGTCCGTGTCCCAGTAAGGCCACGGACCATGGTCTGACTTCGCGTTGGGCACCGGGTGGTCGCCGGCAGAACTGAAGAACGGCCCATCTCCGTCGTCCATGAGGCCGCCTACGGGGGCAAACATGGCTTCGTGGAATTTCGAGTCCGGCTTGGTGGCAACCGCAAACACACCGTAGGCCTTGCCTTTCACGTAGGAGGTCGAAATGTAGTCCCCCACCATATAGCCAAGTAAAGTGCCCGGCAACCAGGTGACTCTCATGCCGCCGGTCAGTTCCTGGCCCTCGGTCCAAGTCTTGCCTCCGTCCTTGGAGGAAACGAACCCGACGCTGAGGCTGCAGGTCTTGGTGGTGCAGTCGGCAACCGGGTAGTAGTAGTAGGTAAGGGCCAGGCGCGCTCTCTTGCCTGAGGTGGAGGGGTCGATCGCAAGCCCGGGAATGAAGTGATCCACCGTGCTGCTCGTAGCATCAATCGGAATGCGGGTCACCTTGGACCACTTCTCGCCGTCCGATGAGGTGCTCATCACGATGTCGTTGGACGAGCACTTGGTGCGGAACCTGCAATCCTGCCACACCACGTAGAACTTTCCTGCGGCATCCGCCGCGGCGGAGGGCAGTGCTCCGATCACCCGCAAGTTGCCGTTGACTTGATGGGTCTTAACGCTGGAGATTTTCGCAACATTCCACCATGCCTTGCCACCGTCGCTGGAAAAGAAATACTGCATGCTCTTGGTTGCAAGATATGGGACTACCACGATTCCTTGACGTCCCACCACCGGCTGCCCGCCCATTCCGAAAGCCTTTTGAAGAACGTATGGAGTGCTCCAGTGTTTTCCCGCGTCGGTGGATGTGCTCATCTTCATTTCGTCATCCAAGCCGGCGTCGTCCCATGACACAAAGCAGAAACCATAGTGAAAATAGTACTGGTTGTTGTGATTGTCGCAGGTAATCCAAGGTTTGTCGGCAAACAGGCTGGTGTTATCGACGACCTTTGGATTGTCCCAGTTAATCCCGTCACTGGAGCTGCTGACCAAAACGGCATTGCTCGTCGATCCCACCCCTAACGAGGTAATCAGCCAGACCTTGTGCTTGGCATCATAGACCACGGAGGGATCAGCAGCCGCCTCGTATTGCCCGCCCTCGTAATACTGAGTGATACCCGGCAAATACCCGCTGGTCCAGGTGTTCCCGCCGTCGGTGGATGTGGAGAAGCCTATGTCAGCGGAGCCAGTGGTAAAATTCCGCCCCACTTCGAAGGCTGTGACAATCTTTGGCCCAACCGCAAAGGTATCCGACCCGACTTCGGTTGCGTGCTGGCTGCTGCTGTTGTTGAAAGTGTCGGTGCTGAGTTGCTGAAGTTCGACCTGGGACTGGGCAGCGGGCGCAAGGGTGGTGGCTATCGCAAACATCGCCAGAAATCTCAGAAAGGCGGCGCTCCTGTGAGCTATCAATGTTGCTACCTTCGGGTGCATGATAATAATCCTCAAAAGTGCTTCATATGAACTGCTGGCAGCTACAAGGAGATGCATCGGGCTGTCAGCGATGAAGGGTTTCTATTGGGGAAATATACTCTGGGGACCCAGGTAAGTCTATACGCGAAGGTTCACCCCAAGGGAGGAATTCGGGCAGTGTTCGCTCTTGGTACTGGTGTCCCGAGCCAGAAGTCCGTTGATGAATTGGGATCAGACCGGACCATCCAACGAATCGCCTGACCAGAAACAAGAAAGCCGCCAGTGTCGAAGCACTGGCGGCATCTGCATTCAAGTCTAGTCGTGGTCCTGGTGAGGCTTCACGACCTCTTTTTTCGGCAGGCGGCCATCGGAATCCCAGTAAGGGATTGGACCGTGGTCGGACTTGGCGTTGGGTACGGGCAACTCGCTCGCTGAACTGAGGTACGGGCCGTTTCCCTCTTCGATTTCATACAGCCCCATATCCGGGGTGTACATAGCTTCGTGGAACTTCGAGCCGGTTGGCTTGAGCGCCTTGGCGAACACCCCGAAGGCTTTCCCGTTCAGGTAGGAGGTCGAGATGTAATCTCCCACCATGTAACCCAGGGTGGTATTGGGCAACCAACTCATGTGCATACCGCTCGCCAGCTTGTCGGCTTTCGTCCAGGTCTTGCCGGCATCGTGGGAGGAAACAAAGCCGACCCCCAGCTTGCAGGTCTGGATACTGCAGTTGGCGTTGGGATAAAAGTAGTAAGTCACTCCCAGGTGGGTGGTGTCGCCGGAGGTGGTCTGATCCACCGCGATGCCAGGCAGGAAGTGGTCGACGGTGCTGGACGTCGGATCAATCGGAATACGACTGACCGACGACCAAGTCTTGCCGTCGGTCGAACTGCTCAACACGATGTCGTTGGAGGGGCATCCGCTGCGGAAGCGGCAATCCCACCAAACCACATAGACCGTGCCGTCGCTGCCCACCTCGGCGGAAGGCAGGTCATAGACGGCCCTCAAACTACCAGCAACGGTATGATCGGACAGGCTGGAAATCGCCCCGGTGTTGCCCCATGTCTTCCCCCCGTTGGTCGAGGTGAAGAAATCAATCTCGTTTCCGAGAAATGGGACAACCACAGTGCCGTTGGTCTGAACCACTGGCTGGCCGCCCAACCCGATCGCGTTAGACACGCTATAGGCTGAACTCCACGTCTTGCCCCCATCCGTGGAAGTGGTCATCATAACCTGATCTCCGATGCCCGCATCTTCCCACTCGATGTAGCAGTGTCCGTAATACTTGCTGGTAGAGGTGTTATCGCAGGTGATCCAATCCTTGTCGGCGTACGAACTGGTATTGTTGGCCGTTACCGGTTTATTCCAAGTGATGCCATCAGCGGAACTGCTTACCAGAAGAGTGGTATTTCCCTGAGAATCATTAATGCCCAGCGAACTGATCAGCCACACGCTGTGGCTGGCGTCATAGACCACCGACGCATCACTCACTGTATTGAACGTGCCACCCTTATAAAACGTCGTTAAGCCGGGCAAAAAGCCGTGCTTCCAGGACGAGCCGCCATCGGTTGAAGTGGCGAATCCCAGGTCGGAAGCGCCTCCGTTGGCGTAACGGCGGCCTACCTGAAATGCGGTGATGAACGTGGATCCGTAGGAATACGTATCGGGCTCGACCTCCGTGGCATGCTGGGTGCTGCTGTTCTTGAAGGTATCGTTACTGAGCTTCTCGAGTTTGATTTGAGCCTGGGCTGCGGCGGCGGAGACACCGATCATCGCGAGCAACGCCACAACCAGGAGGAAGGTGCTTGGAGCAAGGAACTTTGAGTTTCTATGATTCATGAGTAGTCCTTTTGAGTCTTGATTCGAACGTGCCAGGAAGCCGCTGGGGTTTGGGGAACACATGGTGCCGCAGCAGCGCGCGGCGACTTCACCCGAACTATACTCTCCAGGCGCGCGGAAGTCTATGTGCAGAGTTTTTCACACCGCCGCCCGGCGGGGCTTGGACCAATTTCACGAGTCCGATTGGGAATTCTAAGGGGAGGTGCTCCTGCTGCAACAGTTTGCACCTTGACTGCCGTACGGTGCCAGCGAATAATCAGCCACGTTGGAGGAGGTTTCATGAAACAGTCTCCCGGGCGGCGTAACCATGCGGTTAAGATTTCCAGGTCACTCCGCCTTTTCGCTTTTCTGGTCTTGTTAATCGTGCTTGGCGGAGGCTCAAACATCCTCGCCGGCGCCAAGGGCCGGCTGAGCATGGGACAGAGCTACTGCGCGGCCCCGACTCCCTGCGCTCTGACTTATCACAACAATAACAGCCGCAACGGAGTGAATCCTTACGAGAGCACTTTGAAAGCCTCTACCTTGAATTCCACCAACCATCCTTCGCCGCGATGGCTGGCTGCCACGGACGGTCTCATCTACACGCAGCCGCTCTATGTCAACCAGCTTTCGATCAACGGCGGCAAAAAGAACGTCGTGTACGTCGCCACCGAGAACAACAGCGTTTATGCCTTCGATGCCGATAGCACCGCCAGTGCCGGCACAGTTCTGGCACAGGTTAATCTGAACACCGCCAGCGACCTCGGTTCCGGATACACGGAAATTGCGGTGCCGTACACTGATCTACCCGGCAATTGCAATAATATTCAGCCCGAGGCCGGGATTACCGGAACTCCCGTCATCGATGTTTCCGTCACTCCTCCGGTATTCTACGTCGTAAGCAAGCACGAAGATGTCGACCGCGCCGGCAAGAAAACATTTCGCCAGAAACTCCATGCTTTGTACATTGATACCCTGCAGGAACTCCCGGGCAGCCCACTGTTGCTTGATGCCGACTTCGCCAAGAACAGCGCCCCCAGCTTCAATCCCCTTTATAACAACCAGCGTGCCGGTCTCGCTCTGGTATCGGGTGAAAGCAGTGCTGCAGTATGGGTGGCCTGGGCATCCCACTGCGATGACATTCCGTACCACGGCTTCGCAATCCAATTTTCCTACGACTACCAGGGGCAGAGCTTCCTGCGCAATTACACGATCTTCAATTCGGAGAAGTCCTGCAAGAAACAGCCGTGCCAGGGCGGAATCTGGATGGGCGGCGCGGCGCCTGCGGTCGATTCCCAGGGCAACGTATACCTGTCCACCGGGAATGGCGACGATTCCGACCAGGGCAATGAGGAATTCAGCAACAGCATCGTGAAGTTGAACGATGGCGGCCTGCAGGACTTCTATTCTCCGCCCGACTTCGACGCCATGAACAAGGGGGCGGCACTTGTCGCCTGCACCAACCCGAATCCACCGCAGTGTCCGTCCCCTTGCAAGATGGATAGCGGGCACTACTGCCAGGTAGAACTTCAGGCCGACGACTGGGATCTGGGAGCCGCCGGCGTGGTCCTGATTTCCCCAACCTTCCCGCTGAACAACCCTGAGGTGCTGACTGCCGGCAAACAGGGCATGGTATATCTCACATTTGCCAACGGGCTCGGTGGCACCGACGCTGCGGAGAATCACCCCGGAGAGTACGCTTGCACCACCTCAGCCGCGCCGAAATCGGGCGCAATTGCGCAATGTTTTCTCGGATTCCGCCTGCAGCTGGGTAAGAAGATTCCGAACACCGGAAGCCGCGGATCACCCGCATTCCTCGCGGCCAGCGTGCAGAATTATCTTTATATTGCCGGCGTCCAGGATTCCTTGAAGGCTTTCCATCTGGTTAACCATAAAGGGTTGGGCACGTTCAACCTTACCCCCGCCACCCCTGCTTCGCCGCATTTCTTCGGGTACCCCGGCGCGTCGCCGGCGGTCACCTGGAACAGTGGAACCGGCGGGAAGCCGGCCGACGCCATCGTGTGGGCGCTCGACACAGGGAGTTATGGCATCAGAACCCGAGTTGCCTCGGCGGCGATTCTCTATGCGTATAAGGCCATCCCTGCCCGGCTGGCTGCCGGAGGACTCGGAACCTCTCTGTGGAATACCTCTGCCTACAACGGCAGCTTTCCGGGAAGTCCCGGTGCGGTAAAGTTCATGGTGCCGACCATCGTGGACAGCAAGATTTTCATCGCGGGCGGAGCCCAGCACTACCATCCCGGCAGCCCGAATTGTCCGGTACCGAGTACCAGAATCCAGCCCACGCGTTGCGGCGGCTTGGCGATGTACAAATAGCGCGCCGGGTTTCTCATTGTGGCGGATTCCACAATCCTTCGTCCAGATTGGAGCTTTCCCGGGGGTTGATCGCGCTGAGTATCCTCATTCGATGCCGGTTGGGCTGAGAGGCTGACTTGGCTAACCCTCAACCTCGCCCGCTCTTTGACGGTGCCGATTTGACCCTGCTACACTGACAGTTTGTCAGCCCGCCATTATTCTTCATAGAAGGGAAGGTCGTGCGCGCACAAACCCGTCATCAACTCAAAACCGACCGGTTCAGAGGGGCTACGATCGATGCTGCCGAAGCCACCGTTCACTGGTCGGTAGAACACAAAAACAAGCTCATCGCGGGCGCCGCCATACTCGCCGTAGTGGTGGCCGCAGCCGTTGGCATCTGGTACTACCTGAACATTCAGGATGAAAAGGCCAGCCTGGGAGTGAGCCAGGCGGTCCGGATACTTCAAACACCCGTTCGCCCGGCAAATATGCCGGCGCAGCCGGATTCTCCCAGTTTTGCGAGCAATAAGGAGCGGGCCGCGGCCACCCAGAAAAAATTTCAGGACGTGGTCAACCAATATCCTCATACCCACGCGGCCGAGGTTTCCAAGTTCTTCGTTGGCGTCACCGCAGCCGACCTGGGTGACAACACCACTGCCGAGAATAACCTGAAAGCAGTAGCTTCTTCGGGAGGTGCCGATCTCGCTGCTCTGGCCAAGATGGCTTTGGCTTCGGTGTACCGTAATACCAATCACACTCCACAGGCGGTTGATCTCTACAAGCAGCTGATCGATAAGCCTACCACCACCGTCGGAAAGACCGTGGCGCAACTGGAACTGGCGTCTACCTATGAGGCTGCCGGTCAGCCGGTTGAAGCCAAGCGGATCTATCAGCAGATCCAGAAAGACAATCCCACCAGCGAAGCCGCCCAGATGGCGTCGACAAAATTGCAGCAGCTCAAGTAGCCTTCCTTCAATCGGCCCGGCTGAACAGCTTGGTCCACTCTTCCCGCGAAGTCGGCGGTACCCGCGCCGGGTCCAGGTTTTCCGCCACGTGCTGCCGGTGTCCCATCCCGACCAGCGCAGTTGTGATCCCCGGCGCGGAGCGCGAAAACTGGATCGCATTCTCCGCATCCGTTTTCTGACCCATCACTTTTCCCAGAAAATCCGGCAAGCCGTGCGTGAGCTGCCCCTGATGAAGAGTCGCGCTGCCCACGACTGCAACGCCCAGTGCGGCGGCGGCCGAGAACAACGAAACTTTCTTCTTGCCCGCCCGCTGGTTCAGCAGGCCAAAGGCCTCGGGCATCGCGAGATTGAAGGGCAATTCTATGAAGCGAAAGTGGTGGCCCTCCCCACCCGCGTTGCCGGCCAGCTCGACAATGTCGGCAAGGCCAAGGTAATCCCGCGAGCCTTCCGCCATGCGGAAGCCGTTCCAGGTCGCCATTCCGTAAAAGCCAATCCGGCGCGACTTGACCTGCTCCTCCAGCATGGTGAACGCCTCGAGCAGGCGCTGATGAAAGACTTCCCGCGAGACGTCCGCCAGTTGCGACTCAGGATTGTGGACATAATAAACGTCGATCGTCTCCAGTCCCAGGTTGAGCCGCGACCGCTCGATCTGGTTCTCCAGGTATGCCGGAGCCATGCAGTGCATCCCTCCGGCCAACTGCTTCGGATCCAGGATCCCCGGCTCGATGTACTCATGCAGAAAATAGGCGCGTGCATCGGGCGGAGGAGCGCCGTCAAAGGAAAGATATCCGGCTTTCGAGCAGACCAGCACCTCGTCGCGCTTCAGTTCGCCGGATTCGACCAGCTTTTTCAAGGCAGCTCCGATATTGCGCTCTGACCTCTGGTGGCGATAGTTGATGGCGGTATCGAGTACATTGATTCCACTACCGAGGGCCGTAGCGATGGACTCGGCATACTCGCGGTCGGCGGCATCGCTGGTCTCTCCGAGGTAGGTTCCCAGCCCAATGGAGGACAGCCAGATCTCCTTCACGCCGGGAACGTGCTCCGGGCGGCGAAAGTGCCCCGCCTCGCATAACTGGGGAAATCGTTCCCGGTAGCGAGCGCTGCCGGCGGCAGTAGCATGGCCTGGAATCATTGTGGAAAGTGTAACAGCGAGCGGCGGATAATTCCGCCAGTAGGATTGAGTAGTTGGGTAATCGGGTAATTGGGTAATTGTGCAACGGGGTAATTCGCAGTCCAACCCGCACTCGTCGCAGAATCAAGTTACTAAATTGCTCAATTACACAATTACTCAATTACACAATTACTCAATTTTCCTTCTCCGAGATAATGTACAGAATCAAAACGCCCAGCTCGGGCTCGATGGGATGGCGGTATCTGGGATGTGGAAACGTCACGTAGTACACCAACGGATAGCAAAGAATCAGCCAGAAAAAAAGCCAGGCGCCAGGCTTTCGCTGACGAATTGCCCGCCCCAATCCCCATAGTGCCAGCACCGAAGAAGCAAGAAAAAACGAATTCTTCACAACCCCCGCCACGCCGCTGCCCGAAGGACTCGGCAACCCGTCCCAGTAGTAAATGAAACGTTTCAGGCACAGCCCCGCGAACCGGCCGTAGTCTTCGCGAATGTAGGCTAAAGCTTGGCGCTTTCGCTCGGCCACGTAAGCAAGTTCGCCCATCTGCCGGTACAACTGCAACTGCAAAACATTCTTCGTCGGATGCACCGCGTCCATCCATCTGCCATCGGCCCCCGGTCCGTTGCCCAGCCGCAGCTCCGCGCCAAAATTCGACCGTATGAAAACAAATGTCCCGAATGTGCGCTCATTGCGAATCAGCCAAGGGGTGACGCAAGCAAGAAAGACGACCGACGCCACCCCGATCCCAGTCACCGACCGCTTCCCCAGCTTCGCTCGCCGATACCAGATCCACAATCCGCAGGCTGGCAGAAACGAAAGCAGCGACGTATTGACTAGAGCCGACACACCCCATAGAACTCCAAACGAGATCCAGGAGCTCAATCCTTCCCGTTCTTCCATCACCAGCGCCAGCCAGAAAATCATTGCCAACAGAAGCGCGGCAAGGCTGGTTTCCCACACCCATCGCGTACACCAGAAAATGATGTTCGGCAGCAGTGCCCAAGTCCAGGCGGTCCACACTGCGACTTTTTCGCTGAAACAGCGCCGCGCGATCAAGAAAATCGGAATACACGTCAGCGCCGAAAAAATACTGTTGATACTCAGCAGCACGAAGGCCGAAGCGCGCGTGTATATGCCGAAGACTCTGAACACGCCAGCGATCAGAAACGGGTAGAGTGGCGGTTCCCACGCGGTCGGGCCGGTCGCGCCGGAAAACGGGCTGCTGAATCCGTGGCCTTCGGCCAGCGAACGTCCGATGCGTCCCATTTCAAAGCCAAAGCTGAAGTTGTCGTCGAGAGTTCTAAGCCTGTAAGTGTGACCAACGACAATGAAGCCAATCCGCAGAATCAGCGCAATGATCACCATCCAGAAGAAAGACGTGCGCGCCTGCGCCCAGCTGCGCAAGAACCAGTGCCGGGTTGCGGTTCGAGCCACTGAAGTGGGCGTTGACCGATCAGTCATAGAGCGTCAGTTATTTTCTGCGCGACAATGCAGTTGTAGCTGATGATCTTAGTTTGAGCAATCTGATGAGAAGCCTATTCGGGCCGGGTGGGGACAAGATCGCCAGCTAACGTCGCCGGCCTACCGTGGATCCTGCCTTGACGGGCTTTTGCGGCGGACCAGAATGGTTCCCGCCATGGTGATTGCCGCCAGTTGCTTCGCTGGGCAAGGTTGCTGCGGCGCGTCCTGCCTGATACTTCGTACGGACTATATTCAGTTTCTGCAGCTCCGGTTCCCCCAGAGGTTGCTGCCGGCCCAGAAGGTGCGTCACCAGCGCAATCTGGGCGAAATGCTCGACCGTTTCCATTTTCATGTAGGCCTGGTCCAGCGTCTCGCCGTATGCGACCACTCCATGGTTCGACATCAGGATGGCATCGTACTGAGGAATCAGCGGCTCCAGACTTTCGGTGAGTTCGGAAGTACCTGGAGTCCCGTAACCCGCCAGCGGAATGGATCCCAATCCAATGACCACTTCGCAGACCAGAGGCTGGTTCAGTGCCATGCCCGCGGCGGCGAAGCCGGTTGCGGTCGGAGGATGGGCATGCACGATCGCCTTGACGTTCCGGCCGAAGTCTGTAGATGAGCAGGTGCATCCCGAGTTCGCTGGAAGCAATCCGGCGTCCCGTCAACTGACGTCCTTCCATGTTTACCGTGACAAGATCAGCCGGGCGCAACATTCCCTTGCTCATGCAGGTAGGAGTCGCCAGAATGCGGTCGTCGCTCAGCCGCACCGACAGATTTCCGTCGGTGGCGGCCACGTAGCCGCGCTCGTGCAACATCCTGCCAAAATGCACAATCTGGCTCCGGTATCGGCGTTCGCTTGACATGAGTTCCACGGCAACTGGGGAGACGGGCCCGTGCACGCAAATGGTAACCCAGTTGCCGACCCGAAGACAATCACGGATTTCTGTATGGTCGTTTCAATCCTTTCAGGGGAGAAATCTATAATCGAATGGCGTGCTGGTCTCTGAATTCAACTATCAACTCCCGCCGGATTGCATTGCCCAGGAGCCGCTGGCCGACCGTTCCGCCGCACGGCTGTTGCACCTCCGCCGTGAATCGGGAACGTCGGAAGATCGGCGATTCCGTGATTTTCCTGATCTGCTCCGCTCAAACGATCTGGTCGTGTTCAACAACACGCGGGTCTTTCCGGCCCGTCTTTATGGCAGAAGAAGCGGAGCCAGAGCGCAGCCGGTAAGCGTGCGAAATCCCTCAGCACGTGAGTTTCTACAAGGCCGGGTCGAAGTATTGCTAACCCGTCAGATTTCATCGGATCCGAATGAATGGGAATGCCTGGTTCGGCCGGGGCGAAAGATTGGAATCGGCGAACACCTCTTCTTCGGAACCCAAAGTGAACTGCAAGCCGAGGTCGTCGCCCGAGGCAGCTTCGGCGAGCGGCGAATACGGTTTCAGCGGTCAGAAGATTTTTTCGGGATCATCGAGCAACTGGGGCATGTCCCTCTACCGCCCTACATCGATCGCGAAGACCGGCCCGAGGACCGCGATCGGTACCAGACGGTGTATGCGCGGGAATCAGGGTCGGTAGCTGCGCCCACCGCGGGGCTGCATTTCACCGGGGAAATTCTTGACCGGATACGAAGTCGCGGAATCGAAACAGTCGAAATCACCCTGCATGTCGGATTGGGTACGTTCCAGCCAGTCCGGGTCGAGCGAGTGGAGGATCACTGCCTGCACCCGGAACACTATTCGATCTCGGCGGAGGCGGCAGACCGAATCAACCGTACCCTGAAAGCTCAACGCCGCATTGTCGCCATCGGAACCACTGCCGTCCGGGCCTTGGAACATTCCGCCGGACAGTCGCAGACTGGCCTGGTGGCCGCGGGCAGCGGCGAAGCCGACATCTTCATTTATCCCGGCTATTCATTCCGGGTGGTTGGCGCTCTTCTCACCAATTTTCATCTTCCGCAATCGTCCCTTCTGATGCTGGTGTGTGCGCTCGGAGGAAAGCAGGCCGTCTTAACCGCATACGATCATGCTGTCAAGCACAAATATCGGTTCTATTCCTATGGAGATTGCATGTTCGTGGAGTAGAGGGGGGCGATATACTAGGAACCTGGTCTCGAAATGGTTTTGTGAAAGGGCACGACTTCAGCTGTGCCGCTCAGACCCAGAGGTGTTGGGCTTTAGCCCCTGAGGGTTCGTCGTCGGAGTTCGAAAATCATTTATGAGACCAGTTCTGAACCTAGAGCGGGGTGAGAGATGAGTCCACAGACATTGGCGAAACCGGTTGCTGTTCAAGATCTGGTTGCAGGATTGCAGAAATTCCCGGAATCAGCATTCGAATACACCGATGAGATTCTGGGATTTCTCGAAGCTACCCCAGTGGCGCCCACCAGCCTGGCGCCTTACCTGAGCTGGGACCGGCAGCATTACACCCGCAACCTGATCGAAAGAACGCCGCTGTTCGAGCTGATGGCGATTTGCTGGGAAGTCGGGCAGGCCAGTTCGGTGCACAACCATCTTGATCAGCATTGCTGGATGGCCGTGCCGATCGGCAGGTTGCTCGTGGAAAATTTCCATCTGATCTTACAGGACGTGGAAGCCGGCACTTGCAAACTGGAACCGTCAGACAAGGTGGAAATGAATCCGAGCCATCCCTGTGCGGTGAATCCCCTGGATCCTGTGCACCGTGTGTACAATCCGCGGGAGTTCAACGAGCGGGCGGTCAGCCTGCATATCTATTCCAGGCCCTTCGATCGCTGCGTCGTCTACTCGCCCGAACAGGGAACCTGCGGCGAGATCGAACTGCACTTCAACACCGAATACGGGAAGCCCTGCAAGTAAAGTGATCCCGCTTACGTGAGCCGCTGTGGGCAGTCCTGAGAAGACTCTGATCAAGTAGTCGATGTAGGCGCGGGCGTCCCCGCCCGTGCCGGGCAACCCCTGCTCGTTGATCGAAAGGGTAACGTGCCGGGCCCGCAACAGCTTTGCGTTCAACTGCTAAACTGAGCACTTGCCCCTCAAGAAGAAATCCTCGACGACTTCCGCGGAAGGCGCTTCGGCTGCTGCTGTCGAGCCGTCCCCTGCCCAAAAGCTGAAGCCGGTTCAGAGTGAACCGAATCGTATCTTCCTGATCGACACCATGTCGTTCATCTTCCGCGCCTATCACGCCATGGCGCGGCAGCGCGGAATGTCCACCAAAACCGGTCTCCCCACTGCGGCCACGTATGTTTTCGTCAACATGCTGCGCAAGCTGCGGGACGATTTTTCTCCGCAATACCTCGCGGCGGTGTTCGACGTCGCCGGCCCTACGTTTCGCGATCAGCAAGCCGAAGCCGTCACCAAGGTCCGCAAGTTTGATCTGAAAACGCAAACGTTCCAGGAGATCGACTACCACGGCTACAAAGCCAACCGCGCGGAAATGCCTGCCGACTTGGCGCAGCAGTTGCCCTACATCCGCAGGGCGCTAGAGGCATATCGTATTCCGATTGTCGAACTAAAGGGCTACGAAGCCGATGACGTGATCGGAACCCTGGCGCGCAAAGCTGCCGAGCAGGCTCACCCAGTGTATGTGGTTTCCAGTGACAAGGACATGCTGCAGTTGGTGAACGAGCGCGTGCAGGTGCTGAATCCGCCGAAGGACAACCTGATCTGCGACGCGCAAAAAGTAGCGGAGATTCTCGGTGTACCGCCGGAACGCGTCGTCGATGTGATGGCGTTGCGTGGCGATTCGGTCGACAACATTCCCGGCGCACCCGGCATCGGCGACAAAGGTTCCGTCGAACTGATCCAGCGCTTCGGAACGGTCGAGCAGGCCCTGGACCGGGCCGCGGAAATCGAAAAGAAGACCTACCGGGAATCGCTTCTCAACAACCGCGACACGGTTTTATTCAGCAAGAAAATGGTGACCATCGATTCCCATGTGCCGATCGAACTGGACATCGAATCGATGAAGGCTGGAGCGCCCGATGTCGAAAATCTGCGCGCACTCTTCTCCGAGCTGGAGTTCACCTCGCTGCTGAAAGACCTGCTGCCCGTGGTCGAAGCCAGCGAAGCCCAGTATTTCGAAGCGAAGTCGCCGCTCGATGTGCAGAATGTTCTTGATAAAGTCTCGGCACTGAACGTGCCGTTAGCAATTGCGATAGAAACTGATTCAGCCGCGGCCGAGATCGAAGAACCGGAAGAAGAGCCTGAAACCGGATTGCTGCCACTGCGTCCCGAGACGACGAGCGTTGAAGAGACGCCGCTGCATATTGCAATCTCCGCTGTTCCCGGCGCGGCGGTATCGGCCGTGGCAAGCGGCCCGGGCCAAGTGCCGGAAGCGTTGCGGTCAGCCCTGGCCAATACCGCAATCCCCAAGGCAGTCCACCACTGGAAAACAGCAGCCCACGCGCTTGAGCCGCACGGAATCACGCTCGCCGGCGTGCAGCACGATCCCATGCTCTATTCGTACTTACTCGATCCGACCTATTCTTCGCATGATCTGGCGGATGTGGCGTTGCGGCGGTTCAATCTGAAGCTGCAAGGAACTTTGCCCGAGGCCGCGGACCTCACCGGCCGCCTCGCAACCGCGCTCCGCAGCGATGTGGAAGAAGCCGGACTGCTGAAGGTCTACGATGAAATCGATTTGCCGCTGGTGCCGGTGCTGACCCGCATGGAACAAGCCGGAGTCAAGATCGACCGTCAGGCCTTGGCGGAGATGTCGTCGCGTCTGGAAGGTGAGATTGCCGCCAAGGCAAAAGAGATCTACGAGAAGGCAGGATGCGAGTTCAACATCAGTTCGCCCAAGCAGCTGGGCGATGTCCTGTTCAATCGGCTCAACCTGCCGAAGCCGGTGAAGTACGGCAAAGGGAAGACGATCTCGACGGCGGTCGATGTGCTGGAAAGCCTGGCGGAAGAGCACGAAGTGCCGAAGCTTGTGCTGGAGTACCGCCAGCTTACCAAGCTGAAGTCCACTTACGTCGATGCCCTGCCGGCGCTGCTGAACCCGGTCAGTGGCCGCCTGCATACGACATTTGGCCAGACGGGAACGGCAACGGGGAGATTGTCGTCGGCCAATCCGAACCTGCAAAATATTCCGATTCGAACCGAGCTCGGGCGCGAGATTCGCGCTGCCTTTACCGCCGAGCCGGGCCATCTGCTATTGGCTGCAGACTATTCGCAAATCGAATTGCGGCTGCTTGCGCACTTCTCGAAGGATCCCTTGCTGGTGGAGGCTTACCGGCGGGGCGACGACATTCACACCCTCACGGCTTCGCAGGTGTTCGGTGTGCCTCCTCTGATGGTCACCGCCGATCACCGCCGGCAAGCCAAGGTCGTGAACTTCGGCATTGTGTATGGACTTTCGGCGTTCGGATTGTCGCAGAGCCTGGGAATTGAACCGGCGGAAGCGCGGATGTTCATTGACGCTTATTTCCAGAAGTACGCCGGCGTGCGAGAGTTTAGGGAGCACGTTCTGGAAGAGACTCGCCGCACGCAAAGGGTAGCAACGCTGTTTGGGCGCGTGCGCCCGATTCCCGACATCAACAGCAAGAACGCGAACCTGCGGGGATTCGCCGAGCGCACCGCCGTCAACACGCCCTTGCAGGGCACGGCTGCCGATTTGATCAAGCTGGCCATGATCCGCATTGATGCGGCGCTTCGCGAGCAAGGCCTGAAGTCCAGAATGACCCTGCAAGTGCACGACGAGTTGGTGTTCGAGGTTCCCGAGTCCGAGGTCGAAACCATGAAGAGTTTAGTTCGGCGTCATATGGAAAACGCTTATCCCTTGGCCGTTCCTTTGGTCGCTGATATCGGAGTGGGTCCGAACTGGCGCGACCTCGAGTACTAGCTCCCCGGCCCGGCGCCTAGTTTTAGCGTTGCAAGTCGGGGACGTGGATACCCTCCATGAATTGTCATCCCGAGCGAAGCGAGGGATCTGCAGTTCGCCGCGGCTGGTCATTCCCTGCCGGACTCTCGTTCCGCGGCTTCCCGCAGCAGCCTTCGGTCGCGGGCGCCGGCGATTTTTCTCGCCCGGATCAACCTTCGCAGCACGAACCAATAGAGAAACCACGCGAGGGTTCCAACCGCTGCCATCAGCAGAAGCAGATTCCAGATTGCGGCGAGGTTGCTCAGGATACTCATGAGTGGCGAGGAACTGTCTCTTAGACTCTAACCGTTTTGCCGTTCACTTGAAACAGCGCAGAGAGCATGAGACGGCACCAGTGGGGAAAATCCGGATCATGCACGCACACCATCACGCGCCCAAGACATTCTTGATTGCGTCGGCAATATTCTCCGCCAGGGCGCGCATCTTTTCTTCCGACTCTGCTTCTATCATGACGCGGGCGAGAGGCTCGGTACCAGAGTAGCGGACCACGACGCGTCCGTTGCCATCCAGCTCGCGTTCCGCGGCATCGATGGTGCGCCGGATTTCGGGCACTTCCGAAAAGGGCTTCTTCTCGCGAACGCGTATGTTCCGGATCACCTGGGGAAACACTTTCAGATCGCTTACCAGTTGAGCCAGTGGCTTGCCGCTCTGGACCATCACTTCCATGAGGCGGAGAGACGTCAGCAGGCCATCGCCCGTCGTGGCATCGCCATCGCGGAAAATAATGTGACCGGATTGCTCCCCGCCCAGCGTCGCGCCGGTCTTCTGCATCTCTTCCAGAACGTATTTATCCCCCACATTCGCGCGCAGCATGCGGATGCCGGATTTGCGGAGTGCGATTTCCAGCCCCATGTTCGACATCGTCGTTGCAACCACGGTGGCACCAACAAGGGTGCCACGGGATCGCATATCGCGCGCAGCCAGCAGAAGCACCGCATCGCCATTCACCACCCGGCCGTTCGCGTCGCTGAACAGAGCGCGGTCCGCATCGCCGTCAAAGGTGATTCCCACGTCATACTTGCCCTTGCTCTCGGCGACCGCGCGCGCCAAAAACTCCGGGTGGAGCGCCCCGCAGCTCTCATTGATGTTCTTGCCATCAGGGGCAGCATTCAAAAACGATGCCTGAATGCCACAGGCACGGAAAAGTTCCGGTGCTTCCGCCGTGGCTGCGCCATTGGCGCAGTCGACTAACACGCGCAGGCGGCTGAGGTCTGCCTTCATGTTCCTGGACAGCCATTCCACGTACGAGTTTCGCAAAGCAACTTCTCCGGGCAGACTCGGCCCGGTCTTTTCCATGGAAACGGAATGAGCTTGCGGATTCTGCAGCAGCCCGAAAATTTCCTGCTCGATGGCGAGTTCGCGCGAGTCGGGAAGCTTGTACCCATCCTCGGAAAAGATCTTGATTCCGTTGTCCGTCCATGGATTGTGAGACGCCGAGATGACAACGCCCGCCGCAAAGCCGCGCGAGCGCGCGAGGTAAGCCACACCCGGCGTGGTGATGACGCCCGCGCTGTGGACCTGGCAGCCACAGGAAGCCAGCCCCTGCGCCACGCAATCGGCAATCCACGCGCTGGACTCGCGCGTGTCTTGTCCAATCACAACCCGCGCGCCGGCATGGCTGCGGATCAAATCATGGCCCAGTGCCCGGCCGATGATGTATGCGCTCTCGGAGGTCAAGGGGAATTCGCCGGCAACTCCGCGAATGCCGTCCGTTCCGAACAATTGCCGGGTACTGGATGCCATCCTAGTTTGAAGTCCTGTCGCCATGGGCTGTCTCTGGAATCTTCTCCATGATAACCGTGATCCGCACCGGATCAGGAGTGGCAACCTGGATGAGAGAATCGGAAACGTAGGCGTGTCTCACGAAAGAGATCTGGTTCATGGCGCCGCTCACATCAACCGGATCGGTGATGGCCGCGTCGACGGCGTCTACATGTTTCTTCGGGCCGACGATGACCACCAGCGCGGGATCGACCACAATGCGGCCGATCTGATACCCCTGGGCGAAGGCGCCAACCACCCTTGGCTGGACCGGAACCTGCCGGGTTTCACGAAAATCGAAAGCGATGCGAAACTGGCTCGGCAGCACCTGCACGACTTCGAGCTCAGAAGGCTTGTGCACCTCGCGCGAGGTGAGATCGTAGGTGCGCTCGCCCGGCTTGAGGCCCGCCAGATCAATGGCTGCATAGATGTCGGCGGGCTGCAGGCGGTGAATGACCCGCTCCGGACCACGCACCCGAATCTGGGCTCGGGGCACAGTCTCCGAACTGATTTCGAGATTTTCCGGGATGCTGTGGAATTCAATCGGCACATCCACCGCGACCTCCGCGACGCGATCGTGTGCCACGGCATACCACAATCCCACCGCCAAGATTACGGACATGAGCTTCAGCCAGAAGTTGTGCACCACGTGTTCGCGCCAGAAGTCGCCCATGGTCAATTGTCTGTTCCCTGGTTGAAGCGGTTGTCGGTGGGGCCGGGCAAGGAAACCTCAGGGGATTCCGTTTCGCCGTTTTCCAACGCTGGCTCACCATTGGTAATCGGCGTAGGCAAGGTGGAAGGAGGTACAAAGTGCCGAAGCAAGGTTCCCATGCGGTTCCGCAGCTCATCCACGGTGAGATCACGTTCGATTTTTCCGCCGACCGCGAGACTGATCGTGCCGGTTTCCTCGGAAACAATCACCGCAATCGCATCGGTTTCCTCGGTGACGCCGATCCCCGCACGGTGCCGCGTGCCGAGCTGGGTAGAGAGCACCGGATTCATGGACAACGGCAGAAAGCAAGCCGCCGCCGCGATGCGATCGTTTTGCACGATCACGGCGCCGTCATGCAGGGGCGCGCTGGGGCGGAAGATGGTCGCCAGCAAGTCGTAGGAAAGCTGCGCATCCAGCGGAACTCCACTTTCGATGTAGGTTCGCAGCCCGATTTCGCGCTCGATCACGATCAACGCGCCGGTCTGGTTCTGGCAAAACAGGTTGGCGGCAAGCACGATATCGTCATATGCCTCCGCCGCGGAAGGTAAGGCGCGACTCAGAGTAATCCGGCGCCCCAGCCGCGCTAACGCCTGGCGGATCTCCGGAGCAAACACCACAATCAGCGCAAACGCCGTGTAAGGCAGCAGTGTGCTGATGAGCCAGTGCACTGCCGCAAGATCGGCCAGCCGCGACACGTAGAACGCCAGCGCCAGGGTCAGCACCCCAACCAGCATCAGGGACGCACGAGTGCCCTTGATCAGAGCCAACAACTCGTAGATGATCACTGCAACCAGCAGAATGTCGATGACCGAAACCACCGACACGTGTGGCCACCGTGCTAAGAACTGCGTCACTTCAGCCGACCCCTTTCGAGGTGTAAACCTGCCGCTTCGCGAAAACTAGGTTCATTGTAATGCAGGACGGGGAACGAAACCGCAAAACCCCATGGACGAAAACGGAGAGTCGCTTACTTAGCCGCCGCGCGCCGGGCCAGTATCTCGATCTGCATCCCCTCAGCCGCCGCGCGCACCTGCGGATAGTAGTTCCGGGCTTCTTTGACTACTTTGTCAATGCAGTCGTCGTTATGCTCAGGATCATGGTGGAAGAGAATCAGTTCTTTGGCGCCGCTTTCCATCACCACGTTCACCGCTTCGCGCCAGTGGCTGTGTCCCCAGCCGCGACGGCGCGCCTCATATTCTTCCGGCAGGTATTGCGCATCGTAGATCAGCACATCGGCGCCGGCCGCCAGTTTGCGGACGTTCCTATCGAACAAGGGGTGGCCGGGCTCGTTGTCGGTGGCATACACCAGCACGCCTTCCCTGGTTTCCAGGCGAAACCCCATGCATCCTTGGGGATGGTTGAGCCACGAGGTTTCGATCTTCATACTGCCAAGGTCCAGGCGGCCTTCATCCAGATCGTAGAAATGCTGATGGGCCTGCATTTGGGCCAGTCCGACCGGAAAGTACGGCGAGGCCATCTGATCCTCCAGCACCTGCTTCAGGCTGCGCACCCGGCTGGAGCAGTGGAACTGGAAATGACTTTGCGGGTTGTTGTAAAGCGGGGTGAAAAACGGCAGTCCCTGAATGTGGTCCCAGTGGAAGTGCGACACGAAAATGTGCGCCGAGATGGGGCGCTCCTTGAACTCGCGACACAGTGCATGTCCTAGGACCCGCACTCCGGTGCCGCAGTCAAAGATGTAGACTTCGTCGCCCAGGCGCACCTCGATGCACGAGGTGTTGCCTCCATAGCGCATGTTTTCTGGCTGGGGAGCGGGTGTTGACCCGCGAACTCCCCAGAACGTAATACGCATAGTTCTCCAGCGACACTTCTGCGGCTAATAGGTCATCTTCCGCTGCAATCCGCTAAGAGTCAATTCATCAGCAGGTTACGGAGGTAACGCCCAAGCGAGCGAAAGACCGTGTTCCGCGGCGTTTCCCGCCGTTTGATGCCGCCAAACACTCCGGTTTCATGGCTTTCCCCTATAATTCAGGCCGAAGGCCCTATGCTGCGTCCTGATTTCAGACAATTCGCCGACCTGGCCCGCCAATACACCCTGGTTCCGGTGGCAAAGTCCGTCATGGCGGACCTGCTTACGCCGGTATCCGCGTTTCTGGCGGTTGCAGGAGATGAGCCTTCCTCATTCCTGCTGGAATCAGTGGAGCGCGGTGAGCAAGTCGGACGCTATACCTTCCTCGGCGCGCGCCCTTACATGCAGGTCCGGGCCTCGGGCAACAACGTCGTCATAGAACCAGGTAAAACCTCGGAAAAGCGGCAGGGCAGCGTGCTGCAGGTCCTGAGAGAGTTGTTACGCCAGCATCGCCCAGCCCCGGTTGCTGATCTTCCGCCGTTCACCGCCGGAGCCGTCGGCTATTTCTCCTACGACATCGTCCGCCAACTGGAGAACATTGGAAACCACGCCAACGATGATCTCCAACTGCCGGATTGTTTCCTGATGTTTTTCGACCGCTTGCTGGCCTTCGACCATGTGCGGCGTCAGATCGACATCATTGCCATGGCCGACGTCTCCCGGGAAAGCCCCAGAAAAGCCTATGACCGAGCGGTCGCCGATATCGAGCGTCTGGAGAAGAAGCTCGCCGCCGGATTGCGTCCCAACCAATGGAAACGCGGCCGTCCGCGCCTGCGGAAACTGGAGGTTCGCAGCCGAACCACTCGCCAGCGGTTCGTCGAATCCGTGGAGCGCTGCAAGCAATACATTGCCGCCGGGGACATCTTTCAGGTCGTACTCTCCCAGCGCTTCGATTTCACACCGCAGGTTGCCCCGTTCGATATCTATCGCTCCCTGCGCACCGTGAATCCCTCGCCGTACATGTATTTCCTGCGCATGGGAGACACGCATGTGCTGGGCTCATCGCCAGAGATGCTGGTTCGCGTGAGCGGTCGCAAGCTGGAATATCGCCCTATCGCCGGGACTCATCCACGAGGAAAAGACGCCGCCGAGGACCAGCAACTGGAAATGAACATGCTCGCTGACCAAAAGGAACGCGCCGAGCACGTGATGCTGGTTGACCTGGGAAGAAACGATCTGGGACGAGTCAGCGAATACGGCTCGGTCAAAGTGCGCGACCTGATGTACGTGGAGCGCTATTCGCACGTGATGCACATCGTCTCTGCGCTCGAATCGACGTTGCGCAAAGACTTGGACGCCTTGGACGCTTTCGCCGCGTGCTTTCCCGCTGGCACGCTGACCGGCGCGCCGAAGGTGCGCGCCATGCAGATCATCGAAGAACTGGAGCCCACCCGGCGCGGAGTCTACGGAGGCTCGGTGCTGTACGCCGATTTTGCCGGCAATCTCGACTCCTGCATCGCCATCCGCACCATGCTGATGAAGAGCAATAAGGCATATCTGCAAGCCGGCGCCGGCATCGTGGCCGACTCCGACCCCGCCAGAGAGTTCCAGGAGTGCGTCAACAAGGCGCGAGCAGTGCTGAAGGCAGTCGAGGCGGCAAGAGAAAGCGGCTAAGCTCATCTCGCAAATGTGCTGTCCAGTTGGTAGTGAACTCAAGGCAGCGCCCCGACCCAGTTCGTGGCTACAACCGGAAGTAGCGCTTACGACCCCGTCGATGAGTTCTATAAAAAGGGATGTCAAGAAAAAACTTCTCCCTCGACCGGACGGCGAGGGTTTGGTCTCGAGATCCAGCCCACTGACGTTTGGCTTCCTTGGAGAAGCTTGGTTTGTTGTCCATGCTCATAAAATTCCTCAGCGGAGGGTGGCGATGCTATCGAGTTCGAAAGAGCGGCAAGCCGGACTGGTGCTCCAGGGCAACCATGGTTCTATCCGAGGCTCGTGGCCTATGGCTATTTCTGGTTCTCCGAGGGGGCATAGCGTGTAATGTGTGACTCGGTGCCGAAGCACGCGGGGCCCGATCTCATCGACTGATACTCCCCTCGAACCGAGCTCTCCGGAAACCCGAGCGACCCCACCCGAGAAAATCTACGAGATGGAAGCCCTCTTCTCCAGAGAGGCTCAAGCTGCTTGCTGACTTAACTGTTTGGCGTCGAAGTCCACCCCTTTCTTCCAGATCGTTAACGTGATCGCGACCATCTTTCGTGCCAGGGTGAGACGGGCCATGGTCGGCCGCATCCCTTTGGCCAGCAGAGCTACATAGAAGTCGCGCAGCGGGCCAGGACGGGTGCTGGCCGAGATGGCAGCCCCTTTGAAAAGATTCTTCAGATCCTTGTTGTAGTTGGCACTCAGCCCGCGCACCGTGATGCGCTCGCGGTTGCGTTGCAGTTTGCCTCGCACACAGCGGTACTCGCCGCTGTCGTGAGTCTCGACCGCGAAACCGCTGTAAGCCCACAACTGCCGCTTGGTTCGGAAACGATGCGGGGTCTGCAGCAATGCCACCAG
Source organism: Terriglobia bacterium (assembly GCA_963758285.1). Classification (GTDB taxonomy): domain Bacteria; phylum Acidobacteriota; class Terriglobia; order Terriglobales; family Acidobacteriaceae; genus DASVWZ01. The sequence continues at coordinate 452,424 of CAVWUT010000009.1, forward strand.
CAAGGCCGCCCGAATCGGACCGATCGAAGGAATCTGGCGCAGTAACTTCACCTCGGGATGCTTGTGACTCTCCACCAGGAGTTCGCGTCGGGCTTCCAGTCGCACCGGCTGCAGCCCGTCCAGTTGCTGATAGAGCCGTTGGGCTCGAATCCGAACCCCCGGTTCTCCGATCTTGGCCAACCATTCGTCGCGATGCCGGGGAGCGTACACCGTCGTACCGGCACAGGGAATGGCCCAGCTGCGGTACACAGCTTTGATCCGATTCATCACCCGCGTGACATCTTGGGTGAGGGTCAGATAGCTGCGCCCCAGTTCTTTCAAGGTGCGTACCCCATGCTCTCCGTGGTAGACCGGTTTCAGTTGGTTGGTGCGCAACAGCTCCGCCAGCTTGCGCGCATCGATCCGGTCACTCTTGTTGCCATCTTTCAACAGAGCCGCTTTGCGCGGATCGCAGACTACCAGCCGGCTGACATGGGGCTTCAGGAGATCGTGTAACCAGGCAGCCGAAGTTCCTTCCTCGAAGGTCAGAGACAGCGTCCCTTGCAATCCTTGGATGAACTCGACGATCGTGGACGCTTTGGTCTCCAGCAGGCATTCCATGATCAGCTTGCCTTGAGCATCCATGACGGCAACCGAGATCGTTGCCTGGTGGACATCCATGCCGATATACTTTTCTTGACTCATAAAAGGCGCTCCTTTTCGCTAGGTTGATGGTGCGAACAATCTCAACCTACCGCAAAAGTGGGCGCCTTTTTATATTGCGTGCTATAGAGATGTTTCGCCAACAATCCTGTTGAGATACTAGAAGCGGTCTCATAAACGGCTCTGAGGCACTGAAAACCAAGGGTTTAGTCAGTCCATACCCTATTTATGAGACCAGTTCTAGCAACTCCAACGCTTTGCCCTGGGAGCGGCAACGTGAACGCGCTGAAGGCCAAGACCTGTGCCCTGCTGTGGAGCTGCCCCGCCGGCTATTGGGTATATTCCTCGCCCGCCGTGGCCAATGGGGTGGTTTATGTGGGTTATACTACGGGCAACACCGGGGTAGTGGACGCGCTCAACGCCAGCACCGGCACCCTACTGTGGAGCTACGGCGTTGGCAGCGGGGTGGTGTCTTCGCCTGCAGTCGTGAATGGGGTAGTTTATGTCGGCTACGACGACTGGTCTCAGGGCGGCCTAGACGCGCTGAACGCCAGCACTGGTGCCCTGCTGTGGAGCTACTCAGCCGGCTGCATTTATGGGTCGTGCTCGCCCGCAGTCGTGAATGGCGTAGTTTATGTTGGCTCTTACGACGGCAACGTTTACGCCTTCGGCCTGAAGAAGTGACGGGAGTAACGACCGAAATGACCCGCTTGAGCCTACACAGGCTTGAGCGGGTTTTTGGTTGGCCCTTCCCGGTGACGCGGATCGCCGTCGCCTGAATCTCAGGGGCGAAGACGGTACCGCACCGTGATGGCTCACTGACGGGTTACTTCTGTTAACGGGTAACTTCTGTTAACAGGCGATTACACTCGTTGAGAATTGGCCGACGGGGAGCCTTTCGTTTGTCCTGTTTGTCCAAGAAGGGCAGATCGTAGGTCTAGCGGCTTCACAGCGGAGTGTCGCACGTAGCTTTTGCCCTTCCAGCCGCGTGCCGTCGTACACAGGGTAGAATGTCCTTCCCAACAGCAGGTTCTGGCGTCCTGCGCTCCACAGTGAGCGAATCCCTCCCTCTCCGCCAGATGTCTTAAGTCCCGCAGTGATACGCATTTGCGAAGTTCTCTATCTCGCCCGATTGCATCACGCGCAGCTTCCGCTTGCCCTCAAGGTGCATATTCGGGTCGAGAGCGTGTCCGACAGCCGCCGCATGGCTGCAATCGCGTGGATTCGAAGCCTAACTATTGGGATTGAACCTTTGTGCGTGGGTGTCTGAGTGCGGCCATGAGTTCCTGAAAACGAGGGTTATGGCGGAGGTTCTTGAGATCGTCGTCGGCCGTCAAGCCATCGGCACCTGTGTACCCGCGATTGATGGCTTCACGTAGATACTGAAGGGCATCATCCGGCTGGTCGGCAGCCGCTGCCACGCAGGCGAAGGAATACCACACCGACCAACGGTTTTCTTGACCCTCGGAATTGTTTTCCTTGTCGATTACATCGCGAAACAGCTTGGCTGCCTCGGAGTAGCGATGGTTGTAGGCCATCGCCGTCCCAAGCTGTTGCAGTGTCTTCAGGGTCAGGGGATGTTGCGGCCCCAAATCACGAAGCTCGACGTTCGAAAGTCTCCTGAGCGATCTTTTCGGCCTCCGCGTAATGGCCTTCTCGATTCAGCGTTCGAGCAAGATTGGACTTGGTCTGCAAAGCATCGGGACTTTCGGGCCCTTGGACGCGAAGCTGGGTCGCCAATGTTTCTCGTTGCAGTTTTTCAGCTTCGCGCAGATGGCCTTCCCGAAAGATGAGATCCGCAAAGTTGCATTCATAAGTCAACGTATCTGGGTGTTCAGGCCCGAGGGTTCGCAGAGAAATCCTCACCGCCTCCCGATACAGTTTCTCGCCGTCAGCCAGGCGGTTTTCCGCACCGAGGACCTCCGCCAGGGTCGCTATGGCAATGACTGTGTCCGGGTGCTCCGGCCCCATCACGCGCTGCTCGGTGGCCAGGACTTCACGAAACAGCTGCTCAGCTTCCGTGAAGCGACCCTGCCGTTCGATGGCGACCGCCAGATTGCCCATCGCTCCCATAGTTAAAGGGTGATCCGGTCCCAAGACGCGGCGCGCGGCATCGAGCAAATTACGATCCTCTGCTTCAGCCTCGGGATAGCGGCCTTGCTCCTCAAGCGCAGTGCCCAGGTTATTCATCGCCCGCAAGGTTTGGATACTCTCCGGGTCCGGTCCGCGAGTCCGAGCCTCGATCACCTCACGATCCAATTTCTCCGCCTCGTCGTAATGACCCTCGTCGATCAGGATGACGGCCAATTTATCCATAGTATCGAGCGTAAGCGGGTCCTCGGGTCCGGGATTGCGGCGCTCGCCCATAAGCGCCTGACGCTCTAGCTTCTCCCCTTCGGCATAACTTCCTTCGCGCTCCAGAATATCTCCGAGCTGAGTCATCGACTCCAGCGTCTTTGGATCATCCGGTCCGAGGATGCTCAGGCGATCGTCCATCGCACGCTTTGCCAGTTCATGGGCACGCGCGTATAGCCCCAGGTTCGCGTAGGTGCGCGCCGTGACTTGCATCATCTGAGATTGAACCTCCGGATCCTTCGCCAGGCCTGTTCCCATATCGTTCGACGCTTTGTCGAGGATCTCCCGCGCAGTCACGCTGTTGCCGCGAGCTTCACTTGGGTCGGATACCTTGAACATCCCGGTCATGAAATCGGTGATGCGGGTGGCGCGATCTCGTTCGCGGTTGGCACGGTCGCGCTCACGAGTAATCCGGCGTAATTCCACCCCTTGCAAAACCGAAAAAGCGGCAAGCAAAAGCACCAATCCAGCTGCCACACTCACGGCCACACGGTGCCGCCGGGTGTACTTTCGCAACCGGTAGGAAACACTTACGGGACGCGCCACGACGGGCTCATGGTTCAGATACCGCCGAATGTCGGCCGCCAGTTCCGAAGGTGCGCCGTAGCGGCGAGCGCGATCTTTCTCCAGCGCCTTCATCGTGATCCAGTCGAGATCGCCGCGCAGCAAGCTCACCAGATGCTTGGGCTCGGTGCCTCGCGCTTCGGCAGTCGCGGCCGATGTCTCCCGATCCGTGCTAACCTTGATGCTCGGGGTCGGCGGTTCTTCTTCGCGTAACTTTCGCAATAATTCGTCGAGCGGCTGCTTCTGTCGCTTTGTCTCAAACGGCTGCGACCCGGCCAGCAGCACATAGAGGACGACCCCCAGCGAATAGACATCCGTGCGCGTGTCAATGTCCTGCACGCTCGGATCGGCCTGCTCCGGACTCATGTACGCGGGGGTCCCCACAAAAAGTCCCGGTCGCGTAAGAAGATTCTCTCCCGCAATCGGCGGTGTGGCGGCCTTGGCCAGTCCGAAGTCGATGATTCGCGGCACGGGTTTGCCGTCCACTTCCACCACCAGGATGTTTGCCGGTTTCAGATCGCGATGGATGATCGCCTTCTGGTGCGCGTGTTGCACTCCCTCGCAAGCCTGGATGAACAGCTCCAACCGCTCCGGAATCCTTCGTTTCTCCTCATCGCAATACTCTGTGATCGGCCGCCCGGGTACGTACTCCATCACGAAGTAGGGTTGGCCCTGTGGCGTCGCCCCGGCGTCAAACACCTTGGCGATGGCTGGATGATCCATAATCGCCAGTGACTGCCGCTCCGATTGGAAGCGTTGCACGACCGCCTCGTCGTACATCCCAGCTTTGATCAGCTTCAGGGCAACTTGCCGCCGCACGGGAGAGGTCTGTTCACACAGCCAGACTTGCCCCATCCCGCCTTCCCCAAGCTTCCGGACAAGTCGAAAACGCTGCGAAAAGATCTGGCCTGTTTCCAAGGCGCCGACAGGTTCGATCCGACCGGAGTCGGCACGCAATTCCTCAGCCAGCGGCACCGATTGCAAGAAGCTGGAGCGGACAGCTTGGTCGGCCAGCAGAAGGGACTCTACCTCGGCGCGCAGCGCATGGTCAGAAGAGCAGGCCTCATCGATGAACCCGGCACGCTGCTCGGGAGCAAGTTGCATGGCCTGGTGGACCAGTTCTTTGACGTGCTCCCAGTGTTCGATGGTCATGGCTATGCCGTCCTGCTCATTTCGCGATGCAACCATACCCGGGCGATCGCCCAGTCGCGGTCCACAGTGGCGCGCGAGATCCCCAGCACTTGGGATATTTCGGGAGCCGACAACCCCCCGAAGAACTTCATTTCTACGATCTTGGCCTGTCGCTCGTCGATGCGCGACAGTTCGTCGAGGGCATGGTCCAAAGCCAGGAGCTCATCATCTCCCTTGACCGGCAGGGCAGCCAGATCCTCATAGTCAATCCTGCACCCCCCATCTCGTTTGGTCGCTCGGCGGCCACGGGCATAGTCCACCAGGATTTGACGCATGGCTCGCGAGGCAATGGCGATGAAATGCGCCCGGTTCTGCAGTCCAACCGGCTGGCCTGCTAACAACCGGATGTATGCCTCGTGGACGAGGGCCGTGGCCTGCAGGGAGTGATCCGGTCGTTCGGACTGGAGTTGGTAGTGGGCAAGACGCCGCAACTCCTTGTACACCAAGGGCATAAGGGCACGGAGAGCTTCTTCGTCGCCCTGCGTCCATTGACGCAAAAGCTCGGTGACCTGACCGGACTGATCTTCAGCCACGCGTTTCCTCGCCCCCTGCTTCTGAAGAGGACACCAGCATATTCGCGCGTTCGACCGCCGTCAATCGCCGCACGCTTCCTTTATTCGAAGTGCCCACGCTACCTCATTTCTTTGCGTTCTAGCTGCCTTAGCCAGCTCGAAAAATATTTCCGTTGGCCCATGAGGCGTTTCGCTCGCGCTTTCCGCCTATTTGTACAGAGCGCGGAATTGAGCCCACGCCAAAATCAAAACCTCTTAAGGAGAAACGAAAATGAAAAACAGTATGTTCTGCAAACCGATTCAGCGTTTTCAGGAAGATGTTATGAATGCAATCGGATACAAGATTGCTTACGGCGCTACCCTGGCCCTCTTCATGTTGAACGGACTGGTGAGTGCCCAGTCGGCGCCCACGGAATTTGTGCCGTTCCGGAGCTTCATCGACCAAACCACAACTGCGGATGCCGGCGATTACCTTGCCCGGCCGGCAAGCAAGGTGAAGGACTCTGCGGCATTCGAAGAAATGCGCCAGCACGCTCTCACCATGTACCAAGGGGTCGAGGTGAGCCACAGTTTCTTGTTAGATTCTCATTACTTCGACTGCGTCCCAGTCGAACAACAACCCTCGTTCCGGCTCCTTGGTAAAAAGAAGATCGCGACGCCGCCCCCCATGCACCAACCTCACCAACAGAATCCCGGCGGAGAATCAGCTATGCCCGCCTCTCAAATCGGTCCCAACGATCAATTCGACCAATTTGGCAACTCCACCAAGTGCGAGGACAACACTATCCCGATGCGCCGGATAACCCTGGAAGACATGGCTCAATTCGGGACTCTGCGACAGTTCCTTGCCAAGGGTCGCGATGGAGCGGGCCGCTTTTCTGACCCGAACGATCCGCAGCCGCAGGGCGATGGTTATGTCCATCACTACGCATACGCGCAGGAGAACGTTAACAACCTGGGCGGAAACTCCGACCTGAATCTCTGGAGCCCCTATGTGAATACGGGGAAGGGAGGAGAAACCATGTCCTTGTCACAGGAGTGGTACGTTGGGGGCAGCCCGACACAGACCGCCGAAGTGGGATGGCAAAACCAGCCCAATACGTGGGGCAGCGAAAATTCTGTCCTCTTCATCTACTGGACGGCAGACGACTACAACAATACCGGCTGCTACAACCTGGATTGCGGCGCATTCGTGCAGACCAACAACAACTGGTATTTCGGGAGCGGCTTCAACAACTACAGCACGATCGGTGGCGCGCAATACTACTTCTCTGCCGAGTATTTCCTGAGCGGTGGAAACTGGTGGCTTGCACTCGGTGGGCAGTGGGTCGGCTATTACCCAGCTTCGATCTACGGAGGCGGGCAGATGTCACGCCACGCGCAGGTCATCCAATACGGTGGAGAAGTCGCCGCCCTCACCTACTGGCCTCCTATGGGCAGTGGCGAATGGGCCAGCAAAGGCTGGAAATATGCCGCCTACCAGAGTGATATCTGGTACTTCGACACCAAGTCGAATAAGTGGTGGGCTGGTCTCACTCTGGAGCAGCCGTCACCGCACTGCTTCAAGGATGCTTTCTTGACCTATGCTCCCACCTCCTTCTACTTTGGCGGACCGGGCGGTTCCGGCTGCTGAATGCATGAACCCCGAATCCTGGCGAACGACTAAGAATGCTACGTTTCGCCAGTTTTTCCAGAAGAATACGGAGGAGCAGTCGAACCTGGCTGCTCCTCCGTGGTTTTAACACCTCGCTCTCCCGCAGTTGGACGGACCGCCGGATTCTGGAGGTTCTTTGCTTTATTTCGAATACACAGGTTGGGGGATGTAGTCGACTTGCAAAAACCGATCCGAAGGGACCCGACAAACAAACGCCTCGGTGCGAGCCGTGAGACTAGCGAAAGACTCGCGATATCAGAAGAGGTATTTGACACTCAACTGAATTTGTCGCGGCGGTTTATTGCCGTAGGCATTCGCCGAGAGAATGGAGCCATAATTCCCGGCGGAGCAGAAGATGCTTGCTCCGCAGGCCGTCAGATCAAACGTGTGATTCGGGATGTCGAAGTTAGGATGGTTCAGTAAATTGAAAAACTCACCGCGAAGCTGCAAGCGATGGCTTTCGGTGCGCAGCGGAATACTCTTAGCCAGGGAGAAATCAAGATTAGTGTAGCCCGGGCCAGTGAGAATGTTGCGCCCCTCCGTGCCAAATGCCGGACCGAAAGGTTCCGCGGTAGGCTGGGCGAACGCACACTGGTTAAACCAGTTCTGTGGTGTCCCCACCTGGGCGGGGGCCTGGCAAGTTGGGTTGGCCGCCACCGGCCCACCTTTGGATGGGTCTCCGACAATGTTGGGCCGCTGCGGGTTGCCGAAAGCCGCGGCGGAGGCGGCCGGCGAGCCCGCCAGGACCACGGTAAAGGGAGAGCCCGACTGTGCTGTGAGGATTCCTCCCGCCTGCCAGTTGTCCAGCAGTTTCCGGCTCCAGCCCGGACCCTGGGCCCACATGCGGCGGAATGGCAGGTCGTAAAGGAAACTCAGCGACAACCGGTGCGTCGCATTGAAGTCGGAGGCCGCGCGGTCGCCGCTGAGATTCTGCGAGTTCTGCGGCAAGCCGGAGCCCACACTTCCCCCGAAGATTGAGGAAATGTCATCCATGGACTTGGAGTACGTGTACGCAGCCAGGAAGGCCAACCCGTGGCTTAGACGCCTCTCCGAGCGGAACTGCATCGACTGGTAGGAACTGCTGGCGTTCGATTCCACGAACAGCACCGAGGAAAACTGGGGGTATGGCGGACCGGTCAAGGGGTTGGCCTGGTTCCGATCGATTACGTTCGCCAATTGAGTACCCTTGGAGCCGACGTATGCCAGGTCAATCATCCAATTAGGTCCAACCTCATATTGCAAGTCGGCGTTCCACTGCTGCATGTATCCGTCACGGAAATTCGGAGAGATCATGTTGCCCTGGACTACGCCCGCTTGCTGACCCGTCTGGCTGAGGATGTCCTGAACCGTACACAATCCCCCCGGACAATTGGCGGGGTTTTGAAAATACGCCGCCAAGTCGTAAAACGGCGGATTGATGCGAGGAAGAATGTTGATGTTGGAGATGGGAACGTCATAGAAAACACCGTAGGCGGAGCGGACCACCCAGCGCTCTGACTTCAACGGCCGCCAGGCGATTCCAATGCGCGGCGCGAGATCCCTGTAGGTGGGGTTGTAGGTAGCCCGAGGGATTCCATGTGTCCCCGCCACGGTGAACTGGGGTGACGCGGAGGGAATGAGGTCGGGAACGCTGAAGCGATTCTCCGCCTCGACTGGTGGGCTGTTGAATTCATAGCGCAAACCAACGTTGAGCAGGAAACGCGGGATTACGTGGATGTCGTCCTGAACGTAGGCGCTAACGCCATGGCTGCGCAGGCTGTTATAGGTGTTGCCGCTCACTGCCAGGGCGTAATCTGGGATGCCGGCAAGCACCTGCGCCAGAGAGCAGATCGTCGTGTCAGGGGCTCCATTCGTCCCGGAGCAGGAGCCAAGACCCGGGAAATTGGCGAACGCCAACCCCGAGAAGAACCAGTCGCCCCGTGCCAGGAAGTCGAGGTAGTCGTCGATCCGAACCCGACGGATATCAGTCCCGATCTTGAACTGGTTGCGGCCTACCGTCCATGCCACGTTATCGGAAAGCTGGAGGGTCGTGTCGTGACGGTCTTGCGGATAGTTGATGGGCTCGCCAATGCCGTCGAAGCCGATCAAGTTGATGTTGGGAGCTCCCAAATCCACCGGGTTGGTCAGAACATCAGGAAAACCCAACTGTGCGCTGATGTCATCGCCATGATTCTGCTGCAGCACGGTGGCCCGCATGCGAATGAAGCCCAGGCGGAATTCGTTGACCACGCTCGAACGAAATACGCGTGTCCATTCAAGTCCGGCGTTCTGGCCGTGAGTCAAGGTGAAGCTGCCGTAACCGGGCAGCGAAGTGAAGGCATTGACTGGATCGAAGGGACTAAAAAGACTTTCCTCCGCCAGCGAGTAGTGAAGCGACACGGTATCGGCAGGGCTGGCATGCTCGTCCACTTTGACCGAAACCAGGTTCTCCGAGTTGCGGATGACCGGAGACGAAAGAAAGGTATTCGAGTTTGCCAGATCAGCGCCAACGTTGCCTGCCGGATAGAGCTTGAACACATTCTGACCGGTCTGGCAGGATGGGAGGCCGGGGCACAACATGAGCTCTTCGGTCAAGCCTTCGGCCGCTTGCCATTGTGCCGTTGTGGGCACGGTAGCTTCCCGCGTAGTCGCCTGCCGCAAACGCAGTCCCTCATAAGAAAGAAAGAAAAAGGTCTTGTCCTTGCGAAGCGGTCCGCCCAGAGTTCCGCCAAACTGGTTGCGATCGAAGCGCGGAATGTCGCCGCACGTGCCCGGCACTGAGTCGGCGGTGCAACCAGGCAGGTCGAAGTAATTCTTGGCGTCCATCTCCCGGTTGCGGAAGAACTCGAACAGGCTCCCGTGGAACTGGTTCGTGCCGCTTTTCAAGATCACGTTGACCTGAGCCCCGCTGGCGTGGCCGAACTCGGCTGAGTAATCGCTGGATTGCACCTTGAATTCCTGAATGGCGTCGATGGAAGGGAGAGCGACATACTGATTGATGTAGGGATCGTTGTTGTCTACCCCGTCGAGCAGGAAGTTGTTCGATTGCTCGCGGGCGCCGTTGACGCTGATGGCGCCGCCTTGCGTCGAGTTCTGGGACCCTTCCGCCGGCAAGTGACTCCCCGGCACCAGCAGGGCAAAGGACAGAAAGTTGCGCTCGTTGAGGGGCAGTTCTTGAACCAGGCGATTGTTGACCACCTGGCCGAGAGTGGAGGTGTCGGTCTGCACGATGGGAGGAGTATCGGTGACGATGACCTCCTCGGTGGTTGCGCCGACCCGAAGTGCGAAATCGAGCCGCACCGTCTGATCTACATCCAGGCTGACGTTGTGAAAGACGCTCCTGCGGAAACCCACGCTCTCGACGATGACGGAGTAGCGGCCCGGGGGCAGAAGCGCGACGGTGTAATCGCCGTCTTCATTGGTGTCCGCATCGCGGGTGGCATTGGTTCCCTCGTTGCGCACCGTCACCCGCGCCTTCGGGACCACCGCGCCGGAGGGATCCGTTATGGTACCGGTGATCGTGCCGGTGGGACCGCTGGCCAACAGTGGCGAAGCAACCAAAAGTACGCACAAGAAAGAGAGTTGCAACCGTCGACGAGCCATGTGGTTCTCCCAAGCGATTCGCCCTCAACAAATCTGACAGATTGCGCTGGCCCTGAACGGCCGTAACTCAGCCAGCGACCACGGCCTGCGCCTACCCGGGTATGATGTCGGTCAACGCCCACTCAATTCGGTCCACTTCTTCACGAATCACCCGGATCGCTTGCTGATTGCTCGGATGGGACAGGGGCGCGATGGCTTCTGCCGCGTGACGAATCTTGTAGTTGCGGTCACGAATCAATTTGATTCTCGCGGAGGTCTCCATTTGGTATTGGTAAATTCCTCTGGCCAGTTTCGTAATCATCCAGGCAAACGCCAGCCCAAACAACATCTCGATTGGAAGACGATCGGTTGCTCCATCGAAATCGAGGAACGCTAGCCGGTACACGGCTTCGCCAAGGCCCAGGGAAGCAAATATCACTCCCGTCCCAATTAATCCAAGCGTCAAGCGGTCAATGGGACGAAGTGCCGCAGACGATTGCTTACTGCCACAGTTTTGCGCGTACACCATGGCTCCTCCAATGTGATCTGAGATGGGCTGAACTTTATCATTCTATGCTCGTCCTGCGATCTTGGGGTAGAGAATTAGGGTTTATGAGTTTCCTCCCAGTTCGAGGAATATCGCCTTCTTTCCCGGATGATCGAGTTGTTGGCAGGAACAGGTCGGAGACCCGAATTAAGCGGCGGCGAAATGGGCGCGAAGATCGTCGGCGATCCGCTCGGGTGAGCGATCCACTGCCGCTTCCCAGTGCAACCGCTCCATATGCATTGCGTCGCTCCGGTAATAGGGCAGCATCGCCGTGCGAGTGATCATCGACAGATGCACGCGCCAACCCCGCGACGTGTTCAGGGGTCCCGAATAGAGCGCCAGGTTGAAACTGTTGTACCCCGTCAATTCGTACCACTGGAGGACCCGGGAAATACCGGTTGAAAGCGCCTTCAGGTCATCTTCCGTGAGGTCGAGAATGGTTTCACATCCCGGAACCACCGCCCATACCTCATTGAAGCCGATAGGAGCAAAAGCGGTAATCTACCTGGTGCGGCCTATCCGAGCCACGAATCGCAGTCCTCGGGCCTCTTCGGTTTCCACCAGGTCTCCCCAGTATGACCGGCCGTTGGCAGTCCAATAAGCGATACTGGCCTCAAGCTGTAATCGCATGAGAGTGGTAGGGTGAGGATCGAGATAGATCTGCGCGTGCGGATGTGGCAGCGATCCGCCGGACGGATACAGATAATTTACGTTGTAGGCGCAGTTCTCGGCTCTCGGATCAAACGCATGCACCTTGCGGATGTAGTCCACAGCAATTAAGAGGTTGTCAAACAATCGTTGCGCAGTGAACTCCTTTAATGCCAGCCAATGCCGCTGCGAGAAAACCGCGACCGCAGCATACTGGGAGTAAGGAACGAGGTTGGGAAACAACACCGACTCTCCCCGCTCCAGGCGTCCACCGTGATGAATTGGCTCCAACACCTTGGGAGTGACTTTGCCGATCCGATCCGGGCAGAACGGGCAGTTCGCGTTGGGAGCTTGAAGAGGAGCCAGCGCGCCCTCATCCGCCTTCGAGAGAACGACACCTTCGGCAATCCGAGACGAGGTCCCCAGCAGCGGGTCAAACCGGACTTCCAGAGACTTCCGCATCTCGGATCCATCGGGTGAGAGAAAGCGTGCTGTAATTTGCTCCGAGTGGAACTGGATTGGGCTGGTCTCGTCTTCTCTGTTGACGGCGAAATCCGGGTCCAAGGACAACCTCCTCGACTCTGAGTCACTTCTCGAACTTGGCAAACTGCGCCAGCATTCTGGTACTGAGGATTTTAAGCGGGATGAATGCCTTTTGCGATGCCGCAACTCTCCGACCGCTTCACTGAACCGCCTATTGCCTCTAGGACACCACCTGCCCCGCGGTGCCGTCCTGAACCGTCATTTCAGACAACGCCGAATCCCGGGTAGTGTCTGAAATGTGCGTTGGTCGCCTTCGGGCGTGGTGAGATAATTGCCTCAGCCATGCTTACGAGTCCATGTCGATATTGCGGCAAGAACGTTGGGAACAATCAGCGGAGTGCGGCATCGAATCACGTAGACAAACATATCCGCAAACTGCGGCAGATAGTTAATTCCCTGTCTCTGGCGCGGGACAGGGATCTACTTGAAGCGTATAAACAGCTACGCGATGCGGCGAATAAAATTGAGCAAGCAAAAGCGCGGAGTCGGATTGTAAGGAAGATAAGATAGCAAAGCCCGGATGCCAGTCCGGGCCTCAAATCTTATGTGCTCAAGGCAGATCATGCCACAGGAGCATTACGACATTCAGCAGCCGTGAGCGGCTAGTTAGGCGCCGAAGTTGGCCTTAAGCATGTTGCAGAACAGTCGTCCTTGCTCGATGGCATCGTCGAGCGCCACATGCGTATGAGACACGGGATCGAACCACTCCGGGGGCATCGACTGCTTGCCGCACGCTCGATATGGTTTGCGCAGCAACGCCATCGCGTAGGTCTTGATATCAATTGCCGAATAGCCGAATGGGTTCTCGCCCGCGAACTCGGTGAGATACCAATAGACGAAAGAAAAATCAAAAGCGGCCGGGTAGCCGACAAACACAGGCCGTCCGCCAAACGCCTTGAGCCAGGCAACGTAGCGCTTCAGGGCAACAGCAGGCGCTTCGAGATTTTGCCGGCAGGCCGACCATGCCTCCGGCTGTGTGGCCCACCATGCGGCGGTCTTGGGATCCGGGGCCGATGCGGGCAGCGTTTCCAAGTTGGCGGAGAACGTCCCCAGCAGCTCTTTGTCGGCCAGATAGGCTGCCGATCCAATGCTCAGGAGGGAATGTTTTCCCGCGACCGGTCCGTCGGTTTCTATATCCGTGCTGACGTAGATCTCACGCAATGGTGATTCGCTCATGGTTTGCGGTGACAGATTCGGGCCGACAATCATGTCTTTCAATCATTCCAAAATGTTCGGGACACTTATTCTAGGCCGGGATCATCAACTCTGCAATGACCTGGGCGCGCCTAAGCCCAGGTGCGCAACCCGATCATCCCCCAATACGCAAGGTATGCCGCAGCAATCAGCAGGGCTATGGTGACTATCTTCGAATATGTGCGGACGCTGCGGCGAGTCTCCCGTTTAGGTGCGCGCCACACCGCGATGGCGCTGGCGACCGACGCAACCGCATAAAGAATCGTCAGCAAGAAGATGGCAGCGGACCAGCCCGTCAAGTTCCCCATGCGCGCGATAAGGTCCTCGCTGGCCAATATGAATACGACAACAAAGCCGACCAGGCTCAGCACCGCAACCAGAGGCCAGAGCCGCATGGCGCGCTCCGCCGGCCGGCGGCGCTTCTTGCTCAGACCGCCAAGAATCCAGAACGGCGCATAGGCAACGATCGACACGATAGCGATTGCAAAGAACGCCGTGAGCAGAATTTCGCTAATTGCAAACCACGCGGGAATGCGCTTGAGGGTTGCCTGCGCCCCGAACTGAATGAACTGGCCCTCAGCGTTGGGCGTGAGCAGCGCAACCGTGGGCACCGGTTCAGCAGATTCTTTCTTGGGGACGTACCGGAATTGGGTGCCAATGACGGGGAGGAACACTTCATTAATTCCGCCCAGAGAAGTGACCAGGAGCTTTCCGTCTCGCAAATGGACCGAGGTGATCCCCAGCAGGCGTTCGAGAAAGTGAGTTAACTCGACGCGAGGTGAATCGGGCTCGTACCAGCCGCTATAGTCCGCGGCGTTCGCCGGCAACGGCGCAACCGGAGGTACGGCAGGTTTCTGCAAGTTGCGTGTGACATACGCGCGGATGATCTTGCCGGCCCGCGCAAAGGATTCATTAGCAGCGTTGATGCTGTAGAAATAGCCGATGCCGTAGTCAGGCATGTATCCCATCTCGGTGAGGCCGCCTTCGACACCGCCATTATGCCCGTGGTAAACAAACCCGTCGTGGACTGTCCAGTAGTTGCTGAGACCATATCCGGCTTTCAATCCCTGTTTTGCCGCCCAAGTGCTGGCAGGAGATTCCATGCGATCGATTGCGGAGGAGGGCACGACCTGCACGCCATTTACGGCGCCCCGATTGAGATAGAAACGCACGTACGCCGCCATGTCCTCGGCGGAGGCGTTTATGGAACCCGCCGGACGATAAATGACGTTCCAGTAGGCGTAGGGAGTCTTGCCATCGTTGTGATAAAGAGTGGTAGCGGACCTCGCAGGCGGCTGGAAGTAAGTCGCGGTCTTCATGCCGATGGGTGCGAAGAAGTTTTGATTGACGTAATCCTCAAAACGCTGGCCGGCGAGCCTCTCGACAATGTAGGCGGCGACTGCCGGACCGGAGTTGCAATAGGCCATGCGCGTACCGGGGCGCCAGCGAGAGATGCGAGAGTGATGGTCGTAATCGAGGGCTTCGCGCAGGGCCATGTCGGGAGCATCTTTGGCGTACTCGCGGAGGTGCATGTCATCCCAGCCCGTGGTGTGCTCGAGAAGATTCACCACGCGAACCGGGTCGGTCGCCTCCCAGCGGTTCTCGAACCACACCTCGGGAGCCAGGTTGCGCACCGGGTCTTCCAGAGAGAGTTTACCCTCGTTGGCCAGCTTGAGGATGGAGAGCGAGGCAAACGCCTTGGAGGTTGAGCCAATACGGAACAGCGTTTCCGCGGTTGCCGCACGATTGCTGGCCACGTCGGCCAGACCAAGACCGGCAACCCACTCCGGGCCGTCGCGGTGCACGATGGCGACCGACATGCCCGGCGAATGCGTGTCCTTGAGAACCTTCTCCAGTTGCTGCCGCAATTCCTCGATGGATTGTGCGGGCTTCGGCGTCTCCTCTTGCTTACGGGCAAAGCCTGGGGTGGCGAGCATACAGAAAAGAAATGTAAAAGTCAGCCATTTCATATGAGTTCCTCTCGCAGGCGCTGGAAGCTGATCCCCTTCAAACCAATTCATGACACCAGTTCTAGTGGAACTTGCCGCAGCTCTGCAAGTGCGTCGCATGGCACGAAAGATCAGATCGGTGCGGGTTCACGCGCGTGCCAATCGGTCGCTTGCTGGTAGGCATAGGCAACTTGCAGGGCCCGTGCTTCCCACGAATGCGGCGCGATGATCTGCAGGCCGATCGGCAGGCCCGAAATGGAGAATCCGCATGGTACCGAGATGGCGGGCAATCCCCACACGTTCACCGGGCGGGTATTTCGCAGCAGAAGGATTTCGCGCGGACGCAGCAGGTCCGGGTTTTGCTTCAACTCCGCGACCGTGGGGGCCAGGATCGGAACCGTCGGAGTCAGGAGAACATCAGCGCCTTCGAAAACGGAGCCGATCCTGCTGCGAATTTCCTGCAGCTTATGTCGGCATTTCAGAATTTCGGCGGGTGTGACCTTCTCTCCGGTGCGGATGCGCCGCAGGGTTTCGGGCTGATAGAACTCCGGGCTGCGGGCAACATTTGCAGCATGAACCGCGTAGGATTCGGCGCTCTGCAGGGTACGATCGGTGGAGACCGGGACATCCACGGGATGGGCGGTCCCTCCGAGTTGTTCCAGCACAGATATGGCTGTTTGAACCGCCTTTGCAACCTCGGGATCAAGATCTTCATAGAAGAACTGTATGGGAACTCCGATTCTTATCGTCCCGAGTTTGTCTCCCAGGAACACCGAGTCATCCCATTTCGCGGGTTGGTTCGAGTCGCCTTGATGCTTCGGACCGCTATCCGCAATGGTCCGGAACATAATCGCCGCATCCTCGACGGTTCGTGTGAGTGGGCCCACATGGTCGAATGAAGGAGCAAGCGCAATAACGCCGCCGGCGCTGACGCGCCCGTACGTTGGCTTCAATCCCACAATTCCACAGAGGGCGGCAGGTTCACGAACCGAGCCTGCCGTGTCGGTGCCGATGGCGGCAAAGCACATTCCAGCCGCAACCGCGCTTGCCGAACCACCCGAAGACCCTCCCGCGATATGCGCCGGATTCCAGGGATTGCGCACCTCGCCGAAGTGGCTGATCATCGAACTTCCGCCGTAGGCGAATTCATGCAGATTGTGTTTTCCGAGCAAAATGGCGCCAGCATTCCTGAGCCTCCGGACAACTTCCGCGTCTTCGGCGGGAATCCGGTCTCGAAACAAAGCGCTGCCCGCGGTTGTGGCGACGCCGGCGGTATCGATGAGGTCCTTGATCCCGATCGGAATGCCATGTAACGGGCCGCGCCAGTTTCCGCGCTGAATCTCCGCCTCCGCGGTCCTGGCTTCTGCCAGTGCCGATTCAGCGGTCACGGTAATAAATGCGTTGAGAACGGGATTCAGCTGTGCAATCTTTTCCAGGCAGTGACGGGTTAGCTCCACCGGTGAAAGTTGCCGCTTTCGAATCAGTTCGGCGGTTTGGCGAATGGATAGTGGCACGCGATTATCTTCCAGTGGGCAAGATAGCATTTTCCCTCAGGAGCCTGTGATTAGATTTGAATTCCCACTGTCGCCGGAGGGGCGTGGAGCCCGCGTCTGCATCTTAGTCATGTGAGTGCCTGCGAAGGGCCTATAATCTTCGAGAGTGGGGAACCAAGGAGTTTTCAGGAGTCTTGGATGGCACAGATCACATTAACTCCGGTCGCGACACAAGGGTTTTTGGTTGATGGCAAGTGGGTGACGGAAGGCGATCCGGTTGACATTCGTTCTCCCTATGACGGCAACGTGGTGGGCAGCATTTTCCAGGGCAACCGCAAGCATGCTGAGTCGGCCATTGCAGCCGCGGTCAAAGCGTTTAGCACCACGCGGCGGCTGCCGGCATTCGAACGGCAACGGGTCCTCCGGCAAGTGGCGCAGGGGATTGCGGAACGCAAAGAAGACTTCGCCCGCACGATTGCCCAGGAGGCCGGTAAACCAATCAAGTCCGCGCGAAGCGAAGTCGAACGAGCGATCTTTACTTTCACCGTGGCTGCCGAGGAAAGTACGAGGATTTACGGCGAGTACCTGCCCCTGGACTGGCAGGAGTTTACGGCGGGGCGCTGGGCGATCGTGCGGCGTTTTCCCCTGGGGCCGGTGGCCGGCATTACGCCTTACAATTTCCCTCTGAATCTGGTTGCTCACAAGGTCGCGCCCGCGATGGCAAGCGGTTGCAGCATGGTGCTCAAACCGGCTCCGCAAACGCCGCTGACCGCGCTGCTGCTGGCCGAGACGGTGCAGCAGGCCGGATGGCCCGATGGGGCGCTCAATGTGGTGCCGCTGTCAGATGAGGATGCCAGCCAGTTGGTGACCGATGACCGTTTGAAGCTAATCAGCTTTACGGGAAGCGCCAGCGTCGGCTGGGACATCAAGCGGCGGTCGGGCAAGAAGAAAGTGATCCTCGAGCTGGGTGGGAATGGTGGCGTGATCGTTCACCATGACGCCGACATCGAGTTTGCCGCCGAGCGCTGCGTCACTGGCGGTTTCGCCTATGCCGGGCAGAGCTGTATTTCGGTGCAGCGGATTCTGGTAGAGCGTTCGGCGTTTGGCAGGTTTACGGAGTTCCTGGTAGACGGAACGGAGAAGCTCACCACCGGAGACCCGTTGCTCGAATCCACCGACGTTGGACCGCTGATCCGCGAAAGTGATGCCATCCGCGCCAGCAACTGGATCCAGGAGGCAGTGCGAGGCGGTGCGCGACTCCTTTGCGGGGGCCAGCGCGAAGGCTCGATCCTGAAACCGGCCGTGCTGACCGGCACGCGTCCCGACATGAAAGTGAATTGTGAAGAAATTTTCGCCCCGGTGGTCACGGTCGAACCCTATGACGACTTTCACGAAGCGGTGCGTCAGATCAACCGCTCCCAATTCGGCCTGCAGGCGGGCGTTTTTACGCGTGACACGAAGCTGCTGTTCCATGCGTACGAGGAGTTGGAAGTAGGCGCCGTGGTTGCGGGGGATGTTACCAGCTTCCGCATTGATCAAATGCCTTACGGTGGAGTCAAGGATTCGGGATTGGGCCGCGAGGGCCTGCGTTATACCATCGAGGAAATGACGGAGCCGAGGCTGCTGGTCATGAATTCGCACTGAATTTTCTCAGCTGACGGCACGGTCCCAACCTTATCGTGGCCTGATCCAACTTCCAGCGTCGTGCGGGCGGATGGTTGAGTTGCGCAAGTCAGAATTCCGCTGCAGTCCTTGGATGGGACAAAACTTTGTGTACGGGCGCGCCGCGGTTTCACAAAAAAGAGCGGACTGTTTATAATCACAAGTTTGCGTAACTGAGGTCACGATCATCTGTGACCTCCAAACCTAGACAAGCAGAACCGGGAAAACGCTCACTTCCCTTAAGTTTGAAACTCCTGACCGATGCAGATTTATCATCGCCGCGCCAATTCAATCTCCCGGGTATCGATCTACGGCTCCGTCTTCTTGATTGCGGCGCTGCTGTGGGCATGTCTGGAGTGGCAGCGCTCGCCCTATGTCACCTACGCCAAGGTGGCGCGGCCGCAACCGGTGCCGTTCAGCCATCAGCACCACGTTGGGGGGCTCGGGCTGGATTGCCGCTATTGTCATACCTCGGTGGAAACGTCGAGCTTTGCCGGCATCCCTCCGACCTCAACCTGCATGAACTGCCACCGCCAGATCTGGACCGGGGCTGCCATGCTTGAACCCGTCCACGAGAGCTTCCGCAGCGGAAAATCGCTGGTGTGGAACCGGGTCAATGACCTTCCCGACTTCGTCTATTTCAATCACAGCATTCATATCAATAAGGGCGTAGGCTGCAACACTTGTCACGGACCGGTGGACCGCATGCCGCTGATGTATAACTACGCGTCCCTGCAAATGGAGTGGTGTTTGGACTGTCACCGCGCGCCGGAGAAGTATCTGCGCTCGCGCGACCAGGTTTTCAACATGCGGTATGAGCAGCCGTCGAGTCTAAAGCCCGTCTCCATGGACGGCAAACAGTACACGGACCAGATTTCTCTGGGCAAAGATCTGGCGCAGAAATACAAATTGCGTACGGTGGCGGACATCACCAGTTGCTCGACGTGCCACCGGTAGCGGGCTGGAATCAAGCGGAAAAGAAGCACTGGATAATGAATATGGCAGAAAAAAATCTTACCCAGCACCCGGAGGAGGTGTGCCCGGGCAAAAAGAAGTCGCTCGACCTCGGCACCGCTGAGGCCCGTATTGCGGAAACCAAGGGTCCGGAATTCTGGCGCAGCCTGGAGGAACTGGCGGGAAGCGACGAATTCCGCGAGATGATGCACCGGGAATTTCCCAAAGGGGCTTCGGAGTGGCTGGATGCGGTCTCACGCCGGGGATTCATGAAGCTGATGGGAGCTTCGCTGGCCATGGCTGGCATGACCGCCTGCACCAAGCAACCGCTCGAGCCGATTGTGCCCTACGTGAAGCAACCGGAAGAACTGGTGCCCGGCCGGCCTTTGTTCTTCGCGACCGCATTTACTCTGGGTGGATACGCGTCGCCGCTGCTGGTGGAGAGCCATCTTTATCGTCCAACGAAGATTGAAGGCAACGATAAACACCCGGCCAGCTTAGGTGGGACCGACATATTCGCCCAGGCTTCAATTCTTGGGATGTACGATCCCGACCGCTCGCAGAACATCACCTACATGGGCGAGGGAACCACGTGGGGAGCTTTTCTGGGGGCGTTGCGACGGCCACTGGAGGCGCAGAAAGCGACTCAGGGCGCAGGGATTCGCATACTGACTCGCACGATTTCCTCCCCCACGCTGGCCGATCAACTACGCACGGTGCTGAAGCAGTATCCGCAGGCGAAGTGGCATGTGTATGAGCCGATTCATCGCGACAACGTGCTTGAGGGTGCGAAGTTAGCGTTCGGGGAGCCGGTGGAGACGCAGTACAAGCTGGAAAACGCTGACGTAATTGTTTCCCTGGATGCGGATTTTCTCTACGCTGGATTTCCGGGCAATGTGCGCTACATCCGCGATTTTGCCAAGCGCCGCGATCCGGATGCCGGAAACATGAACCGGCTGTATGTTGTCGAGAGCACGCCAAGTTCGACCGGGGCGAAGGCGGACAGCCGGCTGCCGGTACGCGCGGTCGAGGTTCATCATTTTGTACGAATGCTGCAGAAGTTTGTGGAGCAGGGTCATCCTTCAGACGTGTTCGCTGGCGAGCAAGAAAGGGTTGCGACTTCGATTGCGTATGATCTGCGCGCTCATCACGGTTCGAGCGTCCTGATTCCGGGCGAGCATCAATCACCCGCGGTCCATGCGTTGGCTCATGCCCTCAATCAGTCGCTGGGAAACGTCGGCAAGACCGTGATCTACACCGATCCAGTGGATGCCAACCCCGTCAATCAGACGGAATCGCTCAAGGATCTGGTCGCGGACATGCGGGCCGGTAAAGTGGACCTGCTTTTGATCCTGGGCGGAAATCCCGCCTACGACGCGCCTGCAGATCTAGACTTTGCCGATGCACTCAAGAATTCGAGCACGCAGTTCCGCGTACATGTCGGGCTCTACGACGATGAAACTGCGGAACTCTGCCAATGGCATGTCAATGAGGCGCATTATCTCGAAGCCTGGGGTGATGCGCGGGCTTATGACGGCACGGTCACGATCGTGCAGCCGTTGATCGCACCGCTCTACGATGGCAAGAGCGCTAACGAAGTCTTGGCGCTGGTGACAGGCCAGCCGGAGGTGACCGGTCACGAGATCGTGCAAGGCTACTGGAAGAAGCAGCATCCCGGGGCCGATTTCGACGCCTTCTGGCGAAAGTCGTTGCACGACGGATGGATCGAAGGCACGACTTTTCAGCCGAAGCAGGTATCCGCCAAGGCCATCCCACTGCAGCCCACAGCCAGCTTCGATCAGAACAGCCTGGAGATCAACTTCCGTCGCGACCCTTCGGTTTACGACGGATCGTTCGCCAACAACGGCTGGTTGCAGGAACTTCCCAAGCCGATGACGAAGATGACCTGGGACAATCCGGTGCTGATTGGTCCCAAGATGGCGGACCGGATGGGGCTCAAGTCGGAAAATCTGGTCGATCTGGAACTGAATGGGAGCAAAGTCACGGCGCCGGTTTGGATTCAGGCGGGGCATCCCGACAATTCGATCACGGTATTTCTCGGCTACGGGCGCCGACGCGCAGGTCGCGCCGGAACTGGCGCAGGCTTTGATGTGTATCCGCTGCGTTCGAGCGCAGCGCCCTGGTTCTCTACTGGTGCAGCTATGCAGAAGGCCGGCGGCACGTACATGCTGGCGTCGACCCAGGGCTACCAGACGATGGAAACTCAGGACGGCGGAAACCGTCCGCTGGTGCAGACGAGAAGCCTCGACGAATATCGCAAGGAGCCGAACTTCGCGCAGGAAGGGAAACCGCCGGCGGAACTGACTCTTTATCCGGGCTACGATCAGCAGTATGCGAAGGAACCCTACAACTGGGGCATGGCAATCGATCTGGATGCTTGCGTCGGCTGCAACAATTGCATCGTGGCATGCCAGTCGGAGAACAACGTTCCCGTGGTCGGCAAGGAGCAGGTACACAAAGGCCGGCACATGCACTGGCTGCGGGTTGACGCTTACTATCAGGGGGACCGCGATAATCCCCAAGCTTATTTCCAGCCCGTTCCGTGCATGCAGTGCGAGAACGCTCCCTGCGAACTGGTCTGCCCGGTGGGAGCGACGGTCCACAGCACTGAAGGCCTGAACGACATGGTTTATAACCGCTGCGTGGGGACGCGGTACTGCTCGAACAACTGCCCGTACAAAGTGCGGCGATTCAACTTCCTGCTGTTCCAGGACTGGGAGACGCCGCAATACAAGATGATGCGCAATCCCGACGTGACCGTGCGCAGCCGCGGCGTCATGGAGAAGTGCACTTACTGCGTGCAGCGCATCAATCAACATCGGATCGATGCGGAGCGCGAGGACAAAAAGATTCAAGACGGCGAATTGCAGACGGCTTGCCAGCAGT
The DNA here is from genome assembly GCA_963758285.1 of Terriglobia bacterium. Classification (GTDB taxonomy): domain Bacteria; phylum Acidobacteriota; class Terriglobia; order Terriglobales; family Acidobacteriaceae; genus DASVWZ01. The sequence goes on from CAVWUT010000009.1 coordinate 474,800, forward strand.
CGTGCCCGGCCAACGCCATTATTTTTGGCAATATCAATGACCCCAATAGTCAGGTTTCAAAGCTCAAGGCCAAGAACAGAAACTACGGACTGCTGCAGGATCTGAATACCCGGCCGCGGACCACGTATCTGGCGGAAATTCATAACCCGAATCCCGAGTTGGAAAGTTAAGCGGAGCACAGTAAGGCATGGATCAACTAACCCCAGTCGAAGAAGAGCAAAGAAAAGCGCCGGTCATTGAACCTGGGCACACCTTTGCCACGATCACGGACAAGATCAGTTCGATCGTGCTCACGCGTCCGGTGGGATCTGGGTGGCTGTTCGGTTTCTTTGTTTCGTTCCTGATCGTGCAAGTCCTGCTGTACGCCATCGGCTATCTGTTTATCAAGGGCGTCGGAATTTGGGGCGTCAACATTCCGATTGGTTGGGGCTTCGCCATCGTCAACTTTGTTTGGTGGATTGGAATCGGCCACGCGGGGACGCTGATTTCAGCGATTCTGTTGCTGCTGAAGCAATCCTGGCGAAACTCGATCAACCGTTTTGCCGAAGCCATGACGCTGTTCGCGGTGGCTTGTGCCGGAATGTTTCCGGTTCTGCACTTGGGCCGTCCGTGGCTGGCTTACTGGCTGTTTCCCTATCCCAATAGCATGAATTACTGGCCGCAGTTCCGCAGCCCGCTGGTGTGGGACGTGTTCGCGGTGTCGACCTATGCGACGACCTCAGCCTTGTTCTGGTTCGTCGGATTAATTCCGGACTTGGCGACTTTGCGTGATCGTGCAACCAATTGGTGGACCAAGAAGATTTACGCACTCTTGGCCATGGGATGGCGCGGGTCGGCGCGGCACTGGAGCCGCTACGAGACTTCTTATTTGCTGCTGGCGGGCCTGGCGACGCCGCTTGTTCTCTCCGTGCACACCGTGGTGAGCTTCGATTTTGCCATCAGCATTGTGCCGGGCTGGCATACCACAATTTTCCCGCCGTATTTTGTCGCGGGTGCGATCTATTCCGGATTCGCCATGGTGCTGGTGCTGGCAATTCCGATCCGCAAGTTTTATGACGTGGGCGATTTCATTACCAAGCGGCATCTGGAGAACTCCGCCATGGTGATGCTCGCCACTGGCCTGATCGTGGCCTACGGTTACGTCATGGAAGCTTTCATGAACTGGTACGGCGGCAATCCCTACGAGAACTACCTGCGCTGGAACCGTCTGCATGGGCCTTACGCTTTCTGGTACTACGCTCTGTTGTTCTGCAATATCGTGTTGCCGCAGATTTTGTGGATTCGCAAGATCCGTACTAATCCGGTTTGGCTGTTCCTGGTTTCGCTGGATGTGCTGATTGGAATGTGGCTGGAGCGATTTATTATCGTCGTGGTCAGCCTGCATCGTGACTTCCTGACTTCATCCTGGGGAATGTATTACCCGACGCGCTGGGACTGGGCGATTTTCATTGGGACGCTCGGGTTCTTCAGTGCCGCAATGTTCTTATTCATCCGGGTTCTGCCGATGATCTCGATTTTCGAAATGCGCACTCTGCTGCCTGAGGCGGAGGTGAAACACCAATGAAGCCTGGCGAGACTTACGGATTGATGGCGGAATTCGATACTCCACGCGCCGTCATCGAGGCTGCGCGCAGAACCTATGCGGCAGGCTACAAGAAAATCGACGCGTACTCGCCATTTCCCATTGAAGAGCTTGCCGAGGCAATCGGATTCCACCGTAACGCGGTCGCGCCGGTGGTGTTGACCGGCGGCATTCTGGGATGCATTTCCGGATACTTAATGCAGTGGTGGATTGCGACGGTCAGTTATCCAATCAACGTCGGCGGACGGCCGTATCACTCCTGGCCGGCGTTCATCGTGGTGACGTTCGAGATGACGATTCTGTTTTCCGTGCTGGCCGCGGTGTTCGGCATGCTGGCGCTGAACGGTTTGCCCATGCCGTATCACCCGGTGTTCAACGTGGAGCGGTTTGTCTTCGCCAGCAAAGACCGGTTTTTCCTGATCATCTTCTCCACGGACCCGAAATATTCCAGGACCGGCACGCGCGCCTTCCTGGAGAGTCTGCAGCCTACCTTTATCTCGGAGGTCCCGGCCTAAGCTCATGCGGAACCTGCGAAGCACGTTTTCTCTGGGACTGCTGGCGCTGCTGTCCCTGGCCGGTTGCCGTCAGGACATGCATGATCAGCCGCGTTTCAAGCCGCTCGCTCAGAGTGATTTCTATGCCGACTTGCGTTCGGCTCGTCCGCAGGTGCTGGGAACCGTGGCGCGCGGCCAGTTGCATCAGGATACGTACTTCTACACTGGAAAACTCGGAAACAATCCCGGGGATTACATGCCGTTTCCGGTGACGGAAGACGTGCTAGAGCGCGGGCAGGAACGCTTCAACATTTATTGCGCACCCTGTCACTCGCGGTTAGGCGACGGCAACGGGATGATCGTCCAGAGAGGATTCCGGTCGCCGCCGTCGTATCATACCGACCGGTTGCGCAAGGCTCCGCTGGGATATTTCTTCGACGTGATTACCAATGGATTTGGCGCCATGCCGGAGTACGCTTCGCAGATTCCGCCTCGCGACCGCTGGGCGATCGTCGCCTACATCCGTGCGTTGCAGTTGAGCCAAAACGCCACGCAGGCGGATGTGCCAGCCGGGCAGAAGGTGCCGTCCGAGCCTCCGGTGCTTCGTGGTGAGCCCGGATCGGGCGCGACCCAGCCGGAACTGCAGCCGGCAGACAGCACCGAAAAAGGAGGAGAATCGAAATGAGCACGGCGCGCGTAAACCAACTCGATCTGCTGGCGCCGCCGGTTGCTCAAACGGTGCAGGGGCGATCACTGACTGTGGGTGTGATCTTCGGGATCATCTCCGCCATCGGTATTTTCGTCGCGCCGGACCAGTTCTTTCGCTCCTACTTGCTTGGTTACATGCTCTGGCTCGGACTGACTCTGGGCTGCATGGCGTTCCTGATGGTCCAGCACGTGACGGGCGGAAGTTGGGGAACCGTGATCCGGCGCATGCTGGAGGCAGGTAGCCGCACCATCCCCATGATGATCGTGTTGTTCCTTCCGATCATTCTGGGCATGCGCCGGCTCTATGTCTGGACGAATCCGGAGTTCATGGCCAAGGAAGAGCATCTCAAAATGCTTTCCCGGCAGTATCTGAATCCAAACGGCTTCGTGATCCGCGCGGTGATTTATTTCGTAATTTGGTTTCTTCTGATTCACTTTCTGAACCGCTGGTCGTTGGAGCAGGACAAGCCGCCTATACGCGATATTCCCGCCTTCCGCAAAGTGAGCGCCCCGGGGCTGATCCTTTATGCATTCAGCATTTCGTTTGCAGTCATCGACTGGATCATGTCGCTGACACCGCCGTGGATTTCGACGATCTACGCAATGATTTTCATCGTCGGCCAGTGTTTGGCAGCGCTCTGCTTTGTGGTCGCGGTCGGCGCCATGCTGTACCGCTACCAGCCAATGTCATCCTTGCTGAAGGCGGACGACGTTCAGGATCATGGCAAGCTGATGTTGGCCTTCATTATGCTTTGGGCCTACTTCAGCTTCTCTCAGTTGTTGATCATCTGGGCGGGAAATCTCCCGGATGAGATTACCTTCTACACCCGGCGTTTTGTCGGTGGCTGGCAGTTTGTGGGGCTGTTTCTGGCGGTATTTCACTTCGCTATCCCATTTGTCCTGCTGCTTTCCCGGCCCTTCAAACGAAACCCGCGCAGCCTGGTCAAGGTGGCAGTGTGGATCATTTTCATGCGGTACGTGGACCTGTACTGGTTTATCGAACCGGCGTTTCACAAAAGCTTTTACTATCACTGGTTGGACTTGGTCGTGCCCATCGCGATCGGTGGTCTGTGGATGGCGTTCTTCTTTCATAACCTGAGCAGCCGTCCACTGCTGGCCGCTTACGATCCTCGAGCGCAAATCCTGTTGGAACCGGCACATGACTGAATCACTGAAGCACGGCCACAATCCTGATCTCGAATTCGAGAAGGCAGATATGCGCCCGGCCGTCGTCTACGTTTTTCTGGCGGGCCTAGCGATCGCCGGAGCTCTGGTAGGTTTCGCGGTTTGGGGCGTGTATCACTTCATGGATTCGTACAACAAGGCGCACCAGCCGCCGCAGAATCCCATGGTTCCCACGCAGGCCGACACGCGGGTCGTGACGCGCGAGGAAATCCAGCAATTCTCCAGCCCCAGGCTGGAAACGAATGAGCGATCGGAGATCAATCGATTCCGACTCGAGGAAGAACAGCGGCTCCATAGTTATGGCTGGGTGGACCAGTCGAGCGGGGTAGTTCGGATTCCGATTGAGAGGGCAATGGAACTGGTAGCGCAACGTGGGCTGACGACAACACCTCGGGCCGGAGAAGCTCCGGCCTCCACGGTGAAGGTAATCAACGAAGCTGCGCAGCGTTCGGATACAAGCGCCGAAACGCCGCAGAGCAAGCCGCAAGCGGAACAAAGTGGAAAGGCGCCGCAGTGAGCAGGGAAATGCGAAACAACATTTTGAAGTGGGCTGGGTTTCTAGCCGCGATTGTTATGCTGGGAGCGGCTGCAGCAACCGGCCAAGACGTGAATCAGGGCATTCTGTCGCCGCCCGCGAATTTGCGGCCACCCGGGTTGAAACACGTGGGGATCGAACAACACCTGAACGAGCAGATTCCGCCGAACCTCACGTTTCGCGACGAGACCGGGAAAACCGTTCACTTGAGCGATTTTTTCGGCAAGAGGCCGATGATCCTCAACCTGGTGTATTACCAGTGCACCATGTTGTGCGGAGAAGTGATGAACGGTTTGGCCAGCGCGCTGCGGGTGGTGAAGTTCGAACCCGGCAAAGATTTCGATGTGCTCACGGTAAGCTTCAATCCCAAGGAAACGCCGGAAATGGCGGCGAAGAAAAAGACCGAAGTACTGGAGCGTTATGGGCGGCCTGGCGCGGAGCAAGGGTGGCATTTCCTCACAGGCCCCCAGGAGTCGATCGACGAACTGACCAAGGCGGCTGGATTTCAATACGAATACGATCCGAAGTCGGACCAATTCGCCCATTCGACGGCCATCATGATTTTGACTACAGAGGGCAAGATTTCCCAGTACTACTACGGGGTGGAATACGCGCCCAAGGACTTGCGCCTGGGATTGGTCCAGGCATCCCAGAACAAGATCGGCAACGTGGTCGATGAAGTTCTGCTGTACTGCTACCACTACGATCCCGACACCGGAAAATACGGAGCCATTGTCAGCCGCATTCTAAAGCTTGCGGCGGGCGCTACCATCCTTGTGCTGGGAACATTTTTGATCGTGATGTTCCGCATGGGTTCGTCAGGCAGACGCGACGCGGTGAAGCGGGTTTTATAAACTATGTTCCAGAATCTTCCATTTTGGCCGGAAAGTGCTTCCAGCGGAGCGGGGAGCGTGGATGCGCTGTACATTTTTCTGGTCGCGCTTTCGGCGTTCATGTGCACCGCGATCTTTATTACGATTGCGGTTTTCGCCGTACACTACCGCCGCTATAAGCACCCCGAAGCAAAACCCGTGGAAGGCTCAACCCTCCTGGAGGTGACCTGGTCAGTCATTCCCCTGGGGATTTTTCTGTTCATCTTTGCCTGGGGTGCGGTGATTTACTTCCAGGAGCGCACGCCTCCGCGGGGCGCCGCGGAAGTGTATGTGGTGGCGAAGCAGTGGATGTGGAAGATGCAGCATCCGGAGGGCCCGCGAGAGATCAATGAATTGCACGTGCCGATGGGGCGCGACGTGAAGCTGATCATGACCTCGCAGGATGCCATCCATAGCTTTTATGTGCCTGCCTTCCGCATCAAGCAGGACGTGTTGCCCGGCCGCTACACCACTGCCTGGTTCCGCGCTACCAAGCCGGGAACCTATCATTTGTTTTGTGCGGAATACTGTGGCACTTTGCACTCCGGGATGATCGGCGACATTGTGGTGATGGAGCCCGCGCAGTACCAGGCGTGGGTGCAGAGCGGCGGAGCATTTCTGTCCCTGGCGGCGAATGGGCAAGCCATCTTCCAACAACTGGGCTGCCCAGCTTGCCACAAGGCGGAAACCCAGGGGCGCGGACCGACTTTGATCGGAGTGTACAACCGGCCCGTCCAACTGGAAGACGGCCGTATCGTAGTAGCCGATGAGAACTACATTCGTGAGTCCATCCTGGCCCCGAATGCCAAGATTGTGAGCGGGTTTAAACCGATCATGCCTGTATTTCAGGGGCTGGTGAACGAAGAAGAATTGAATGCGCTGGTGGCATATGTGAAATCGCTGAACCAGCCCTCACCGGGAGCGGCGGCTCTTCCCACGCTGGCTCCTCCGGGTACGGAAGTGCCGGGATCGAAGGATTAGCAATGGCGACCACAGCGGTAACTACCGAACGCGAAACCTATTTGAACCGGGAATACGGCATCCGGTCGTGGCTGCTCACCACCGACCACAAGCGCATTGCGCTGCTGTATCTGATGTCGATCACGTTCTTCTTCTTTGTCGGGGGATTCTTTGCCCTCGTGGTCCGGTTGGAACTGCTCACCCCGGCGGGCGACCTGCTTCTGGCGGACACCTACAACAAGATGTTCACCATGCATGGCCAGGTCATGGTGTTCTTTTTCCTGATTCCATCGATTCCAGCGGTGCTGGGGAACTTTCTGGTTCCCCTGATGATCGGAGCCAGGGATCTGGCGTTCCCCAGAATCAATCTGCTGAGCTGGTACATATATGTTGTGGCCGGCGCGCTGATGTTGCATTGCATCATGACCGGCGGAGTGGACACGGGCTGGACCTTCTACACGCCGTTCAGCACGGCTTTCAGCAACACCAAGGTGATTGAGGCGGGATTGGCCATCTTCATTTCCGGGTTCTCCTCGATCCTGACGGGGCTGAATTTCGTAGTGACCATCCATCGCATGAGAGCGCCGGGGATGACCTGGTCGCGCCTTCCTCTGTTCATCTGGGCGCACTACGCTACCAGCGTGATCCAGCTTCTGGGTACGCCGGTGATTGCCGTCACTCTAGTGCTGGTCGTACTGGAGCGCGCCTTCCACCTCGGCATCTTCGATCCTAACCGCGGCGGTGATCCTCTTCTGTTCCAGCACCTCTTCTGGTTCTATTCGCATCCCGCCGTGTACATCATGATCCTGCCTTCGATGGGCGTGGTGGCGGAGATTGTGCCCTGCTTTTCTCGCAAAAGGATCTTCGGCTACACCGCAGTGGCGGCGTCCAGCATTGCCATCGCGGTGTTCGGCTTTCTGGTCTGGGCCCACCACATGTTTGTGGCCGGCATCTCGCTGTACTCTGCGTTGATCTTCTCTGCTCTCAGTTATTTGGTCGCTGTGCCTTCCGCCATCAAGGTCTTCAACTGGACCGCGACCATGTACAAAGGGTCGATTACGTTCGCCACTCCCATGCTGTACGCCTTCGGTTTTATCGGGCTGTTCACCATGGGCGGGCTGACCGGCCTATTCCTGGCATCGCTGGGGATCAACGTCCATGTAACCGACACTTACTTTGTGATTGCCCATTTCCACTACATCATGGTAGGCGGAGCGGTGATGGGTTATCTGGCGGGAATGCATTTCTGGTGGCCCAAGATCTCCGGCCGCATGTATCCCGAGGCCTGGGGCCGGTCGGCGGCCACCATCGTGTTCATCGGGTTCAACCTGACGTTCTTTCCGCAGTTCATTCTGGGCTATCTGGGAATGCCCCGGCGCTACTGGCAGTATCCGCCGGAGTTCCAGGTTCTGAACGTGTTGTCGACAGCCGGCTCAACTATACTCGCCGTGGGCTATGTGTTGCCCATGGTCTATTTCCTGTGGTCGATGCGCTATGGAAGGATTGCCCCCGACAATCCCTGGGGCGCTTCGGGACTGGAGTGGAAGACATCCTCGCCGCCGCCCACCTTCAATTTCGACGAACCACCCGTAGTCACCTGGGAAGCCTACGACTACGAAAACATTCCGGCTCCCCCGGAGGTTTCTCTTGAGCGATAGTTCGGCCGCCGTGGAACAGCACAATCCGGCCCTGCAGCACCACTTCGCCGACATGGATCAGCAGCGCAACGCTGCTTCGCTGGGAATGTGGCTCTTTCTCGGGACCGAGATCATGTTCTTCGGCGGCATGTTTTGCGCCTATCTGGTTTACCGCCTGAACTATTTCAACGAGTTTGCCGCCGGCAGCCGCAGCCTCGACCTGAAGTGGGGCACCATCAATACCGCAGTTCTGATCTGCAGCAGCTTGACGGTGGCCCTGGGCGTGCGTGCCGCCCAGATGGGCAAGCGGAAATTGCTGATCATCCTGATGCTGCTGACCCTGCTATTCGGCTTCACATTCCTCGGAATCAAGGGAATCGAGTGGTACGCAAAGTACACCGAGCACCACATCCCCGGGGCATCCTTTGATGCGAGCAATATCATCCACGACTATCCGCAGCTGCACATCGATCAAAGCCACTTGCAGATTTTCTTTTCGCTGTACTTCGCCTTGACCGGACTGCACGCGCTGCACATGATCATCGGCGTCGGTATTTTCACATTCATTACGATCTGGGCGTGGAGAGGGAAGTTCACTCCCGAATACCACACGCCGGTCGAAATCGCCGGACTGTACTGGCATTTCGTCGATATTGTCTGGATATATCTTTTTCCGCTGCTGTACCTGATCGATCGAAAGCCACTGAGGTGAGCCATGTCTGAACACATTCTTTCAAGCAAACTTTACTACGGTATCTGGGCAGCCCTGCTGGTGCTTACCGTGGTAACGGCCAAGGTGGCGACGATTGATCTCGGTCCGTTTAACACCATCGTGGCGCTGGTGATCGCTACGTTTAAGGCTTTGCTGGTCATTCTCTTCTTCATGCACGTGAAGTACACCAGCGAGAAGCTGACCAAGATGGTCATCATTTCTTCCATCTTCTGGCTGTTGATTCTGCTGGTTTTAAGCCTGGCAGATTACGGGACACGGGCGTTGTCGTAACGGCCGGCCGCCAGAGCCGTGGCGAACCTCTACAAACAAGCCGGGCTTCCTCAGTTCCGCTGAGGAGGTCCGGCTCTTCAAACGTGCGGCACTGCTAAGTCGCCGGCCTGTTACTCGGTGCCCTCGATGTTTGTGACGGGCTGGGACACCTTGAGGTTCAAATCAGGACGGATCACGATTGCGTGTGACGGGATGGTGAAACCCCATTTTCTTCTGCCGAGCCGTTAGCTTCGGGCGGGGATGACGATCAATTCCGGTGGGGAGTAGAGTGAAGTGACAAACGGCTTGAACGAAAGCAATGCTCCGCCAGGAACTGACAGCCCGCATTTGTTTGAGGAATTCAAGGGCGCGGCGGGAATCCGCGCCCTTCCAAAACGATTTGTGAAACCAGCGTTAGTAGGCCCACCAGGGTGCCGCGGGCAGACCGGTGGGGACACCTTGGCCGTCAATGGACGTGAATACCGTGTTCCCGTAGAAAAACGGCAACCCCCAGTCGAAGGTGCAAGATCCCGTATAGCCGCCGCTGCTGTTGGTGCAGGTCGAGGTCCCGTTCGGCCCGCCCAGGGTGGGGTACGCCGCGTTCGAAGAATTGGCGAACAGGGTATCAGTGTTGTCGATCGCGAAAGGCGTCGTCTTTTGATCGCTCGACGGAAGATCAGTGTTCGTTGCTGAAGTGTCTACCGTGCTGGCCGGGCAGAAGAAACTTGTGAAATCGCTGCAAATGGCGATCACGTTGTTCGGATCGGGAATGAAATATCCATTCGAGCCGCTGTCAATAAAGCTCTGCGGAAGGTAGTCAGCGTCGAGGTTGAAGGTAGTTTGGAAGAAATCGTTTGTGTCCAGCGTGAAAACCGTCGCGGTGTTCGGCAGCTGGTTGTTCGTCTGAGTTCCAATTCCAAAAGTCATGATGCCTGTGACAGCGGCCTCGGAAGGCGGCGCAACCGCAGGGAAGTTCAAAACCACGCCGTTGTTATCTACCGGGAACTTGACCACCGGATTCGTAACCTGCTGAGCGATCGGCACAGTAACTGGGTTCGCGGTGCAGCCAGAGCTCGAACACGTCCAGTAGACTGCTGCGGGCGCGCCGTTGCTTCCGTCGCAGTAGTTGAGGCCTGCCAACTCGCAGTCGGTGGGTTCAGATCCCACGCCCAGAATACCGTTCGCGAGGAGCGTTCCCTGACTGTCTTCATCCGTACCGCCGTTGGAGCATGCGGTAGGAATCGAGAATCCGTTCGGGTCGGCGATCACGTGGATGGGGATGTTGCTTGCCGTTTCTCCTGAGATGTGCACATCAGCGCTTTCCACCTGTCCCCACAGGTAGGACCCGTCGGCAAAGCTAACACAGTCATTCAGGTCCTGTCCGCCCAACTGGATCGGCTGAAGCGCAAGCCCGTTGAGGGCTGTCCCCAGGACCCTCAGCCCTTGTGACCCCGTATCGACAAGGAGTCCGTCAACGGTTACGCAGGAGGTGGGAGGGGCCGAGCCCGGCACACAGACCGTAGCACTGGCAAAGGAACCATTGGCGTAGACTGGCACCGGCCCGCCGTCCACGTTGACAGCTTGAACGTTGGCTGCGGCACCTGAGGTTAGCACCGTTATTGGAGTCGAAGCCGCCGCACAAGAGGCCGCTTTTGAGGTCGCCGTGATCACGACCTCCTGAGGGGTACCAACCGACGGGGGAGCGTCATAGGTCGCGGAGGTCGAGGTCTCGTTGCTCAGAGATCCGACGACCGGCGAAAGACTCCAGTTGACTCCGGAATTGCTGGAATCTTTGGTCACGGTTGCAGTAATCGTCGACGTTCCGCCTTGGTTGATCGTCGACGGAAGAGCTGCAAGCGAAACGAGAACGCCGTTCACGGTTACTTGGACCGAAGCTGTTGTGCTGGTATCCGCTACCGAAGTCGCGGTAACCGAGACTACTTGCTGGCAGGTTGCCGACGGCGCATTGTAAGTCACCGTAGTCTTAGTCTGGTTGCTCAGGGTTCCCCCACCCGACAGGCTCCAGGTCACACCGGAATTGGTGGAGTCGTTGGACACGGTCGCAGTGATCGCCGAGGTCTGTCCCGGGTTGATGGTTGTCGGGTTGGCCGACAGAGAAATAGATATGGGGACCCCACTGGGAGTCGAACTGGTGCAACCCGCCAAAAGCCCCAACGTCCCCAAAATCGCTACTGCAAGAAAACTGCGTCCAAGACCTTTCATTACCGCACCTCCCCGGCATCAACTCCCTGCGGCACCAACCCGGGAACGAAAGCCCGGCCATAATAAGCCCGCATGTGTCCGCTCATCTCGACCACTAGTCCGGGCTGGTGAATGCTCAACGGTCGGCGGCCCGCATACTTGGCATGTTGTTCCGCAACTCCCGCGGAATACTGCTGCAGATAGGAGCCCAGGATCTGCTTCATCTCGGGCAGGAACGGCCCTTGCCAGGCTACCCCGAAAACCTTTCCCTCCGACGAGACATACTCGCGCACCACTGTATGGTGCGCGTCCGTGATCGCGTGGACGGAATATGTCTCCATCTGCTGGATCTTGACTGTGCCCTTCATGTGGGCCGTGTCGGTCTGCACCGAGTTGAGATCGCCGCCGAGCGCGGCTACCGCGGGCAGGCAAGACAGCATCAGGACAAACATGCCAGCCGCAATCATCAAACGTTGATGAGTTCCAGACTTCAACCGAGTTTTCATGGTTTTTATAGCCTCCGCATTCCGCTGCTCGCTGGCTGAACCGTATGTATTGTGCGTCCCGCGCAGTCCTGCAATGACCTGGTCAGAAGTTTCTCGACAAAGGGCGTCCGCACGCGTTCCTCTTAAACCCTGCCCGCCCAGATTAGTTGCGTTACCGACTAAGAATCTGCAAGCCGAGCCTGGGTTGTATGCCCCGGGTTCCCGATTCCCCGATTGGCAGGCCTGGTTCTGGTTGATTCTATCGCTATTGAAGCGTTCTTCGGGGGTGGTCGGAGTGGCTTCTCTGGTTACTGATGCCTGGAGGGAAAATGTATCAGGCGGGGCCCGAGGGCTGCTACACAGCCCGGCCGGCGCAGGCGCCAGAGGCCCAGGCCCACTGAAAATTGAAGCCGCCGAGATGGCCGGTCACGTCGACCACCTCGCCGATGAAGAACAGGCCAGGGACTCTCCGGCTCTCCATGGTTTGAGCGGAGAGTTCGCCGGTATCGACTCCGCCCGCGGTGACTTCGGCTTTTTCATAGCCAACGGCGCCGGCGGGCGTGATCGTCCAGCGGTGAATCTGGTGCTCGAACTCGGCGAGAGCCGCATTGGTCCATTGGGTTGGGGTGTGAGACTCCAGCCAGCGATCGGCGAAGCGGTTGGGAAGAAACTCGCGTAAGGCTGTCTTAAGAACCTGCGCGGTTCGGGCGACCTTCGGATCGCGGAATTGGCTTATCACTTCATGGCCAGGAGCAAGATCAATTTGGATCGGCTGTCCGGCTTGCCAGTAGGAGGAAATCTGCAGAATGGCCGGACCGCTCAGCCCGCGATGAGTGATGAGCATCTTCTCGCGGAACTGCTGGCCGTTGCAGGACGCGATCACTTCCGCTGAAACTCCAGCGAGATCGCAATAGCGCTGGCGGTCGTCGGAGGCAAAGATGAGCGGAACCAGAGCGGGCCGGGGCGGAAGGATATTGAGGCCGAACTGAGGGGCCAGGTCGTAACCGAAGCTGGTGGCGCCGATTTTAGGGATGGAAAGCCCGCCGGTCGCGACGATGAGAGCTGGGGCACGGAATTCTGCACTTGTGGTGCACAGGACGAACTCCGTGGACCGGCTCACTTCGGTAACGGCGGTACTCTCGAAGATGCGAACGTGAGCAGCGGCACATTCGGCTTCGAGCATGTCCAGAATCTTGCCTGCCGATCCATCACAGAACAACTGGCCCAGAGCTTTCTCGTGGTAGGGAATTCGATGCTTCTCGACTAGCGCGATGAAGTCAGTAGGCGTGTATCGCGCCAGCGCTGATTTCGCGAAGTGCGGATTCGCTGAAATGAAGTTTTCCGGACGGCAATGAAGGTTAGTAAAGTTGCAGCGCCCGCCGCCGGAGATAAGGATTTTCTTTCCGCAGCGGTCAGAATGTTCGAGCACCGCGACACGGCGGCCGCGCTTGCCAGCCTCGATAGCGCACATCAAACCGGCGGCGCCACCACCAAGCACGACGACGTCAAATTGGTGGATCATGGCTGGGGATCAAGTTCAGGGGAGGACGGACGAAGGAACATCGACCCCTACTTGATCTCCATCACTTCTTTTTCTTTGCCCTTGCTCATCTCTTCCATTTTCTTGATTTCGTCGTCGGTGAGCTTCTGGATCTCATCCAGGGCACGCTTCTCGTCATCCTCGGTGATTTTCTTGTCTTTCATCGCCTTCTTGATGGCGTCGTTGCCATCGCGGCGGATGTTGCGGACGGCGGTGCGATGCTCTTCGAGGACTTTGTGAAGATGCTTGACCATATCGCGGCGGCGCTCTTCGGTCAGCGGCGGCACGGGAACGCGGACGATCTTGCCGTCATTCATGGGATTCAGGCCGATATCGGCGCTGCGAATGGCCTTTTCAATTGCCGCCAAAGATGAGGGATCGAACGGCTGCACCGTGATCAGTTGCGGCTCAGGCGCGTGGACCTGGGCAATCTGGTTCAGCGGCATCTGCGAGCCGTAGTAATCAACGTTCACCGAGTCGAGCATGTGCACCGAAGCGCGTCCGGTACGAGTCGCCGCCATTTCCTTGCGGAAATCCTCCACCGCTTTGTCCATGCGGGTCTTGAGTTGCACATACGTTTCTTTGAGGCCGGGAATCGCGGCCATGCTGGCTTGAGCCATATACAGGAACTCCGAAAGAACAGGATCAAAACCGTAGATTATAAACCGCTCGAACGAAAATTCACCACGAGATGAAAGAAAACAGAAGCCAGAAGTCAAATTGCAGAAGTAAACCCCAGCTGATCCCATTCTTCAATCTGGCTTCTGCCGGATTCTCTCTTATGCGCTTACCAGCGACCCGACCTTCTCACCGGTCACGACCTTCCGGATGTTTCCGTGCTGGTTCAGATTGAAGATGATGATGGGAAGGTTATTGTCCTTGCACAGGGAAATCGCGGTGGAATCCATGACCTTAAGACCCTGCTTCAGAACGTCCATGTACGTGATCTGCGTGAATTTCTTGGCGTCCTTCACTTTCAGGGGGTCAGCATCGTAGATGCCATCGACTTTCGTGGCCTTCAGGATCACGTCCGCCTTGATCTCCATGGCGCGCAGGGATGCTGCCGTGTCGGTGGAGAAGTAGGGGTTGCCCGTGCCGCCGGCGAAGATGACCACGCGCCCTTTTTCGAGATGGCGAATAGCGCGGCGGCGGATGAAGGGTTCGGCGACCTGGTTCATTTCGATCGCGGACTGGACGCGGGTGTAGACCTTCTGCTTTTCTAGGGCATCCTGCAGGGCAAGCGCGTTGATGACCGTGGCCAGCATGCCCATGTGGTCGGCGGAAACACGATCCATGTCGCGAGCCTGGTCGGCGACGCCGCGGAAAAAGTTGCCGCCGCCGACAACGATGGCGATCTGGATGCCGAGCGAGTGCACGTCGGCGAGTTCCGCAGCGATTTCGTGGATGCGGGTGGTATCCACGCCGAACCCCTGGTTCGCGGCAAGGGCCTCGCCGGATAGTTTTAGAAGGATGCGTTTGAAGATGGGGGTTGTCATAAAGTTCAAGCGTCAGCCCTCAGGCTTCTCGGTCGCACGTGCTTGCGTCTTCGTCGTACTTCGACGAAAAAAAGGGGCGCTCGAAGCGCCCTTACTTACTCCGCTTTCTGTTCTGGCTTGCTGAGGGCAATGGTCTCTCCGGCCTCGCCCACTTTGAAGCGGGCAAAGCGGCGGACGGAGATATTCTCGCCCAGCTTGCCGATCTTGGTCGCGATGAGTTGATGGATGTTGACCGTCTGGTCTTTGATAAAGGGCTGCTCGTACAAACAGACCTCCTCGTAGAATTTGCCCATCTTGCCTTCGACGATCTTCTCCACCACCTGAGGCGGCTTTCCGGTAGCCGCGGCCTGGGCGCGGTAAATGTCTTTTTCGCGCTCGTAGGCGTCGGGAGTCACGTCCTCTTTGCGGACGAACTTTGGATCGCTGGCCGCGATGTGCATGGCGATATCGTGCACCAATTCCTTGAAATCGTCAGTGCGGGCAACGTAGTCAGTTTCGCAGTTGACTTCCACGAGCACGCCAATCTTCCCACCAGCGTGAATGTAGCTGGCAACGGATCCCTCGCTGGTTACACGCGCCGCCTTCTTGGCCGCAACCGAAACACCTTTCTTGCGCAGCCACACGACTGCCTGTTCCATATCGCCCTTGGCCTCGGTCAAGGCCTGTTTGCAGTCCATCATTGGCGCCCCGGTCTTTTCCCGGAGCTCTTTCACTTGTGTCGCAGAAATATTCACGGTAGATGTGCCCATTGCTATAAATCTTCCTTTACCCTTACAAAATTCGACCCGCTGCGGACGACCCGCGCGGGTCTGGATGCCCTTCGATCTGAAGTCCGGATTCTGCTGCGAGAACCGGCGACTAAGGACCAAAGGCCGCTTTAGTGAGCCTGGTGCTCGATCTCGGGAGCATCCTCGGCAGGCTCGGTGGCCGCGACCGGCTGCTTCCGAGCGCCATTGCCCAGCAGATCTTCCATGCTGATCTCTTCGCTCGAGGCATCCTCCGTGACGGCGCTGATCTCGGTTCCCGCTTCCGCAACTGACTCCCTGGCAGCCAATTCCGCCTGTTGCGCAGCTCCGGCAGCGGCAGAAAGATCCGCCAATTGCTTGTCATTCATCAGCTGAGCACCCTCGGCAACCGAGTCCGCGACCTTGGAGGCAAACAACCGAATGGCCCGCAAGGCGTCGTCATTGCCCGGGATTACGTAATCGACCTCGGTCGGATCACAGTTGGTGTCGACCACAGCGACCACCGGGATGCCCAGCTTGCGGGCTTCGCGCACGGCGATCTGCTCCTTGTTCGAATCGATGACGAACACCGCATCCGGCAAGCGGGACATATTTTTGATGCCGGCGAGGTTTGCCTGCAAGTGCTTGCGCTCGCGTTCGAGCTTGATTACTTCCTTCTTGGGCAGCAGCTCATACCGGCCATCCGTGGCCATCTCATCTAGTTCCTTGAGCCGCTTTACCGATTTCTGAACCGTCACCCAGTTGGTGAGCAGTCCGCCCAGCCAGCGCTGGTTAATGTAGAAACCGCCGCAGCGCGTGGCCTCTTCGGCAATCGCGTCCTGCGCCTGGCGCTTGGTGCCCACAAACAGGATGATTTTCCCGTCGGCTGCCAGATCCTGCACGAATTTCGACGCTTCCTTGAACATCTTCAGCGTCTTCTGCAGGTCGATGATGTAGATCCCGTTGCGCTCTCCGAAGATGTATTCCTTCATCTTGGGATTCCAGCGCTTGGTCTGGTGCCCGAAGTGGACGCCCGCTTCGAGCAACTCCTTCATGGTGATGTTAGCCAATTAACCTCCTTGTTTGGTCTGCATCGGCCGCTGGCCGCGAGGCTGCTTCCGATTGCCATTCCCGTCCCCGCACCGCGAAGCACGGGAAGAATTGAACACCCTTTTTAGTTCCTGGTACCGAGTAAAACTGGGTACCGGATACTACGTGCTTACGACTATCTCTTCGAATACTGGAAGCGACGGCGCGCGCCCTTCTGGCCGTACTTCTTGCGTTCTTTGGACCGTGAATCACGGCTGACCAGACCTTCGCCCTTCAGCTTGGCGCGCAGTTCGGTATTGAAAATCATCAGCGCGCGAGCCACGCCCAGACTCACGGCATCGGCTTGGCCGTTCACGCCTCCGCCGGAAACCCGCGCAACCACATTGAACGAAGCCGTGGTCTCGGTCGAGAGCAGGGGTTGGCGCGCGCTGGAGCGCTGCGAAGGAGTCACGAAGTATTGCTCAAACGGGCGGCCGTTCACCTTGAACTCGCCCGTGCCTGGACGCAAGTAGACTCGCGCAATCGCCGACTTGCGGCGTCCCGTACCGTAGTATTGAACCAGTTCAGCCATGAGTAACTATCAATCCCTCTCTGTAGAGACGTAGCTTGCTACGTCTCCCTCTTTGTCCGCGGACGCAGCCTGTTGCGTCTCCACAATTCTAAGCTCTGACTTCTAGTGCCTTGGCTTCCGGCTTCTGCGCTTCGTGCGGATGCTTCTCGCCGCGATAGACCTTCATCTTGCTGATCATCTGGCGGCCCAGTTTCGACTTGGGCAGCATGCGCAGCACCGCCTGCTCAATCACCAATTCAGGTTTGCGAGTCATCCGCTTGCTGAATTCCTCGGTGCGCAGTCCACCCGGGTATCCCGTGTAGTGTTTGTATTCCTTGTTCTCCGCCTTCACGCCGGTGGTCTTCACCTTCTCGGCATTGATGACGATCACGTGATCGCCAGTGTCGAGAAAAGGCGTGTACTTCGGATTTTCTTTGCCCATCAAAATGCGGGCCACTCGCGACGCCAGCCGGCCCAGTGTCTGGCCGGAAGCATCAACGACATACCACTTGCGCGCAATTTCCCCCGCTTTGGGGAAATAGGTTGACATTCTAAATCTCCCAGAAATTAAAGACCCAAAAAAATGAAGACCGCTGAGTACCCTCGTAAGCGCTGAAAGCGCAGGGGCTACCAGGCGGGCAACCGCAGGACAACCTGAACGATTAAGGATACCCAAGGTCCGAGCTTGTTGTCAACAAAAGGCTTGTCGGATTGTAAGGCTTGTCGGGCCCAGTATCCAGATCTAGGATGCATCCCCTTATGCATGTTATCGGACTTCAAAACTCACCGCGGCTCCCGCTGCGATCTTCCACCCTTGCGGCGGAGTTTGCGCGACGATGATACTGGCCGGTGACGGCTGCGGCTGTGCCAGAGGGGCAGCTGGCGTGGAGTTTTGGGATGGCGCGGGGTTCATCGGCGGCGCAGCAACCGCCAAGTGGCCCACCTGAAATCCCGCACCTTTCAATACCGCAGTTGCGTTTTCCAAGGTCTGGCCGATGAAGCTGGGCATGGCATACGCCTGGGGCAGGGCAGGCAGACTGGTTAGCAAACTGATCTTGGGAGCAGAAACGCCGCTGGCGTTGGGCGGTGGGCTCTGTGCCATAACCTGGCCGGCGGCGCAGCCCGGAATCGCGGTTGCGGCAACCGAACTTACGTCGAGCCCGCGTCGACGAATATTCAGCTCGGCGGCGCGCTCGCTTTCCGCGATCACGTTAGGGATCTGCACCCGCTGCGGTCCCATGCTCTCGGCTACTCGCAGTTGCCAGCCGCCCCGAGTGAGCGTGCCCGCAACCGGAACCTGGGACAGAATCTTTCCCTCGGGCACAGTAGCGCTGAAGAATTGGCGCTCGATTTCCATTTCAAAACCGCTGGCTTCGGCGATCTTGCGCGCTTCGGCCGGGGTTTTTCCCACCAGGTCCGGAACCTTGGTTTCACGTCCGTGAATGGCAAAGCGCATGGCGGTAAGCGCCGACACCAATGCCACCACCAGCAGCACAAGCGCCTGCAGCACGAAACGAAAGAACCCTTTCATGGATGGAGATGATTATAGCTTCCCGTTCTGGTTAGGATGGAGGAGTGCTCCCGGGTGTTCAAATTACAAATTACCCGATTGCAAATTACAAATCCCTATACTAGATCTCGTGCCTGACGCGTTATCTGAAGGCGACTTGCTCGCGGCCCTGCGACGTTACTGGGGCTACAGCACTTTCCGTCCCATGCAGGAGCGCATCGTGCGCAGCCTGCTGGGAGGACATGACACCTGCGTCATCATGCCGACCGGCGGCGGAAAATCGTTGTGTTACCAGCTTCCGGCGCTGGTTTCCGGAAAAACGGCGATTGTGATTTCGCCATTAATCGCGCTGATGCAGGATCAGGCCACGCAACTAGCTGCGATGGGCATCCCGGCGGCGGTTCTGAACAGCTTCCTGCCGCGAGAGGAGCAGACCGTCGTAATGCGCAAGGCACGCGCTGGCGAGTACCGCCTTCTTTATCTTTCTCCGGAACGCCTGGCACGCGCCGACACCGTTGGATGGTTGAAAAATGTGCCGCTGGCGTTCTTCGCTATTGACGAGGCCCACTGCATCTCGGAATGGGGCCCCGAGTTTCGCCCGGAATACCGCCAACTCAACACTTTGCGCGTGAATTTTCCGGACTGTCCTATCGCCGCTTTTACGGCCAGTGCCACGAAGGTCGTGCGCCATGACATAGTCAAGCAGCTTCAACTGCGTGATCCGCATAGGTACATCGCGAGCTTCCATCGCGCGAACCTGCGCTACTTCGTCCGAGAATGCGAAACCGACCGTGACCAGTCAAACCTTCTGTTGCGGGCGTTGCGTCTTCACTCCAAGAACAGCGTGATCGTTTACGCTCCCACCATCAAGCGAGTCGAGGAAACAGTGGATTTCCTCGAGGAGAGCGGCATTGCGGCCATTGCGTATCACGGCAAGATGGAAGCCGATGCACGCAAGCACAACCAGGAACAATGGATGGGGGACGAAGTGCGTGTGTTGGTAGGCACGATCGCCTTCGGTCTGGGGATCAACAAGGCGGATGTTCGTGCGGTGATTCACCTGTCGCTACCGAAGTCGATTGAACAGTATTACCAGGAGGCGGGACGCGCCGGCCGCGATGGCGATCCGGCAGACTGTATTCTGCTCTGGCAGCAGCGCGATGCAGGGTTGCTGGCATATTTCAATGAGAAGATCGAAGACCCGGCGGAAAAAGAACGGTCCTGGCAGCGTTATCACGTGGTGCGCCGGTTTGTGGAATCGGCGCGCTGCCGCCACCAGCAGATTTGTTTGCATTTCGGGGAGACCCCGAAGTGGACCTCATGCCAAGCCTGTGATGTTTGCCGTTGCGAGCTGGATTGGCTGGCACAAACGCAGAAGACGGAACCCGGCAAGGCGGCTGCCGAGTCGCTTCCTTCGCGCAGGCGGGCCCCCGACGCCCCCGCAAGCGCCCCAGTAGACGAGGAACTGAGCGACTACTTGCGGGAGTGGCGGCGAACCAAGGCTCGGGAACAGGGTTTGCCGGCGTTTGTCGTGATGCATGACACTTCGCTTGAAGCCGTTTGCCGCGTGCGCCCAAAGTCGCTTGATGAGTTGCGCGGAATTCCTGGATTCGGAGAACGCAAGACGGAATCCTATGGCCGCGAAATCCTGAAAGCCCTGCAGCGATTCCAGGATGGCGCACGAGCTGCGGCATTTCCGCAGAAGAAAACCAGCCCGCGGAGGAAATTCGGCAACTTCTTGCCGGCGGGCACACCTTTCAGGAAATCGCCGCCGTGCGTGGACGGCAGCTTTCCACCATCATCAGCGCCGTTGCCGGCCTGGTCGAGAACGGCGAAGTCGAATTTCAGGAGATTTGGATCGATAACACGAAACTGGCCATCATTGAAGCTGCCATCGCCAAGGTGGGAGCACAATGGCTTCGGCCGCTCAAAGACTCGCTGCCTCCGGAGATCACGTTTGAGGAGATCCGGCTGGTAGTAGCACGCTGGCGGCGCAAGGAGCAGCAAACCGCGTAGGGTTTAGGAGTAAGGGTTCCGATAGGGGCTTTATGTCTCTGCGGTGAACATCCGCCACGACATTCTCCCGCCACGGGCTGCCAGCATGATTTATCATCGTTCTTCCAGCTACTCCGAGGCCCCTCATGACTCCAACATCGGTCAATCAAACCCATCTCACTCGCGAAGAAATTAACCGCAAACAGAAGGAATACATTTTCCCATCGGTCACCAACTATTACGCTGATCCGGTTCCCATGGACCACGCGTCGATGCAGCATGTGTGGGACGTTGAGGGAAAGAAGTATCTGGACTTTTTCGGCGGGATCGTCACAATCAGCGTGGGCCACTGCAATCCGCGCGTGATCTCGCGCACTAAGGCGCAAATCGACAAGCTGCAGCATGTCTCGACCTGCTTCCCCAATGAGCCCATGGTCACGCTGGCCGAGAAGCTGGCACAGATTACACCGGGTGCGCTGAAAAAATCGTACTTCACCAACAGCGGCACCGAGGCCAACGAGACCGCTATCCAGGTGGCGCGTATGCACACCGGAAATTTTGAAGTGGTCTCGCTGCGGCACGGCTACAGCGGCCGCTCGTCGCTGGCGCGCGGGCTGACCGGCATGAGCAGCTGGCGGCGGGGCACCATTGAAGTCGGCATTGTTCATGCCATGAATCCGTACTGCTATCGCTGCCCGTTGGGACTGAAATATCCCGCTTGCGAGGTCGCCTGCGTGAAAGACATCGAGAATGTGATTCAGTTCTCGACCTCGGGACGCGTGGCCGCATTTCTGGCGGAGCCGATCCAGGGCGTCGGCGGTTTCATTACGCCGCCAAAAGAGTACTTCAAGATGGCGTTCAGCATCGTGAAGCAATTCGGCGCCGACTTCATTGCCGACGAAGTGCAAACCGCGTGGGGACGCACCGGGCGCAAATGGTTCGGCATTGAACACTGGGAAGTCGAGCCGGACATGATCACTTCGGCTAAAGGACTGGGCAACGGCGTGCCGGTCGGCCTGACGATCGCTAAGCCTGAAATTGCGGATTCGTTTCAGGGACTGACGATTTCGACGTTCGGAGGAAACCCGGTTACCTGCGTGACAGCCAAGGCCGTGATTGATGTGATCGAAGAAGATGACTTGCAGACAAACGCGGCTGTGGTGGGCGGATACTTCCGGCAGAAACTGGAAGAGCTGCAGGAGAAGCATGCCTTGATTGGCGATGTGCGGGGCATGGGATTGCTGCTGGCCCTCGAACTTGTCGAGGACCGTATTACGAAGCAGCCCTCGCCGGCAGGAACGAACGCCGTGATGGAAGAGGCGCGCAAGCGCGGCCTGCTGATCGGCAAAGGCGGCTTCTACGGCAACGTGATTCGCATGTCACCGCCGCTGAATATTTCCAAGACCGATGTGGATGAAGCAGTCCGCATTCTGGATGAGAGCTTTGCCGCGGTGAAGAAGTAGCAGCGGGCGTCTCAACAATCTCTCTCTCGGTTCACACAGAGTGCCGGCCAGGGCCGGTTCGGCACCGGGAAGGGGCGCGACCCGCCTTTGGCAGCACAGCATTGAACCGGCGCGAGTCCTGGCGCGTCACCGGGTGGTCTCCGAGCGCTTGTGTAACCCGCCGATCCCTCGCCCAGCCTCAGGCGCTTACCGAGAGGCTATTCGAACTGGACTGTGACGGCACCAGCGTGGCAGACAGTCCATTACTCTGCTGGAAGTCCTGCAGCAATGAGCTGTATGCCTGCTGAGCGGTGGAGAGGTTGCCAGATTGCAGCGCCTGGCCCAGTTGCTCCATTGACTGGCTGATCTCACTCGCTCCACTCCCGCCGCCGTGGTGATGATGATGGTGTCCTTGGGCGGCTTGATTCTGCATGTCCTGCTGGATCGTCGCGTAGTCCTGCTGGGCAGCCGAAACGTTCCCGGACTTCAGATCGGTCGAAAGCTGGTTGAACTCCTGGGCAATGGGGTTGCTGCTTTGCGTCGATGAAGTCGAATTGGTCTGCGGCTGGAGTTGCTGTAACGTTGCAAAATCCGATTGTGCAGCGGACAGATTTCCAGACTGCAGGTCCTGGCCGAGCTGCTGGAATTCTTGCCGAATCTGCTGCATCTTGTTCTGGACGTTCTGGGTGTTGTAATCAAAGAGACTGCTGCTCGAAATACCCGACACTGACATCGTTTTCTCCTTCCAGGGGAACTGTCCGTTCCAGAGTGCTATCGGCGCTTTCCGGCCGAGCTTGAATTGCCGTAGTGCCTCCAGAGACGGGGCAAGTCTGGTGCCAAATGCGTGCGGCTGTACAAAGAATCAGATCCTCACAATCGACAAGACTTGCCCGATAGCTCGTCAGGGCGTTCCGCTCGCACAGGAAGTAAGTGGGCGAAGCCTGCCCTGCCAACTCGGAAAGGCTTGCCCACTTCTTTCGTCACCGCCAAGAACTGATGCTAGTTCTTTCTCGAACATCGCTGTGTCAGCAGGAGTGTTCGGCATCCCAGTTGCTCAATGAACCCGAGGGTTCAGTAAGGTCGAAAACGAGTTGCCGCCAACCTGCACCTACGGAGCGCTGGGTTCTGCAGATGTCTGCATTCAAAGGAGCAAAGCTATGCGCGTGCATGCCAACCAAATCAATCCAAATGCCCAACTGGATGCCCTTTATGCCGCGGAAAAGGCCGCGGCCACCCGGGAAGCTATGCGCACCAGAAGGAAGCTGGTAGAGTTTGCCTCAGAACTGGCTGGGGAGTCTGGTTCCGGGGAAGCCTGTGTTGTAAGACTGGAGGCACGCGAAGGGTCCCAGGAACAAACGAAGGAGCACAAGCAGGGCAGCCGGAAGAAACAAAAGGAACGGGCGGATTCAGAGCACGTGGATCACTCTATTTCGGACTGGGCGTAACCAGCGTCGGTCCAAGGCTCTCCAAGCTGCGCTCCGCATCTAAGACTCGCCAGGGTACCGTAACCGGGCACCTGCCCAGCCGACCAGGCAAAGCTTGCTGACTTCCTTTGTCGCTTCGGAGATCTTCCGCTAGCGACGGCGAGCGTGTGATTCAGGAGTTTCTACAGCCGGCTTGTGACCTCCGCGCCACGCAGCCCGGAACGCAAGAACGCCGAAAAACATCAGCCCTGCAGCGGACACCAGCCTGCTGCGCACACATGTCGGTCCTGGACACGGCACCACGTGGGTCAGCACTCCGGTGAGAAGCGTGGCTCCCGCAAAGATGGCCCCCGTACCGCCAATCCAAAGCGGAGGGTTACGAGGAGTATGTCGCAGGAGCAGCCACAACGCAGCCCCTGCAGTTACCAGCCCACTCAGCAGCCACGCGGTCGTGCAAAGTGCAAGCGCCGGCTGAAGGGAGGACCATTCCCGGACGAAATCGAATCCGAAGTAGAATGCAAAACATCCCATAAACAACATCGAGATTGCCACGCGAAGGATACCGTTGGCCGGATGGTGAGCGGCAGGTTCCACGTAAGTGTTCGTCATTGCTGTTGTTTCTTTCCTAAAGGGATCGAAACTCAAGAGTTTTCATAACACCCGGCCTTATCGATTTCCGTGATTCCTGTCATGGCTGGTTGTGACGCGGGTAACTCAGGAATCCGATTCTCCGCCTCGGCCGGGGTTGTCCCCGGCAAGGGGCGAGACCTCCCTGCCTTGCCGGTTCAGCAGACTTGGAGTCACTCCCGGCTTTTCCTCCTTGCTCCACCAGAGTCTTCCGAAATTCACAGCTTTTCCTCGCTTGCCGCCGTGCTGCTATATTCCATTTAGCTTCCCGCTGGCGCAAAATTCCTGCGGACTTGTTCCACCCATGGCTAATCCTGGCGATTTCGCATACACCCTCAAGGAGCAGGCGGACATCGTTCGCGTGGTCGGTGACTACGTAAAGCTCAAGAAAGCCGGTGCCCAGAATTACTCCGGACTTTGTCCTTTCCATAACGAAAAGACGGCTTCGTTCTCGGTACACGCTACGCGCCAGTTTTACCACTGCTTCGGCTGCGGCGCGTCCGGCGACGTCTTCAGCTTCGTGCAGAAGATCGAGAACATCACTTTCCCTGAAGCGGTTCGCGCGGTAGCGCAAAAGTTCGGCATCGCCATGCCCAAGGCCAGCTTCAGCAGCCCGGCGGAGGCCAAAGAAGCCAAGCTGCGGACCGTGCTGCTCGAAGTGCACGAGCGGGCCGTCGCGTTCTTCCAGGACTGCCTGCTGCGTCCGGAAGGCGCTCGTGCCCGCGAGTATTTGGCTGGCCGCGGATTGGACGAGAAAACCATCCGAGCCTTCCGCATCGGCTACGCCCCGGATTCCGGCTTCCTGCTCCGTGACCGCCTGCGGGGCGAGTTTGACGAAGAGGTCTTGCGCGAGAGCGGATTGTTTTCCTGGAAGCAGGAAGATGGGAGTCAGGGGTCTGGAGTGAGGAGTCAGGAAGCCCAAATCCCATCCTCTACCACGGGCGAGCCAGAAGCTAGCAGCCAGAAGCCAGAAGCTCCCGTGTCCGCCATGTATTCAAAATTTCGCAACCGGGTGATGTTCCCTATTGCGAATGAAGCCGGACGCATCATCGCCTTTACCGGCCGCACCCTTTCCAGCGACGAGAAGGCTGGCCCAAAATACTTGAACTCCCCCGAGACGGCCATCTACTCCAAGTCGCGAGTGCTGTTCAACCTTGACCTGGCAAAAGAGGCCATTCGCAAACTCGACTATGCGATCCTGGTCGAGGGTCAGATGGATTGCATCTCAGTCTACGCCGCGGGATTTCATAATGTAATCGCCAGTTCCGGCACGGCTTTCACCGAACTGCAAGCCCGGCTTCTGGGTCGCTTCAGCAAGAAGATTGTTGTGAACTTCGACCCGGATACGGCCGGCGCCCGGGCCACCGAACGGACTCTGGGTCTACTGGTCGAAGAAGAATTCAACATCCAGGTGCTCACCCTCGAAGCCGGCTTTGACCCCGACCTGTTCATTCGTCGTAAGGGAAAAGGGGCATATGCCGAAGCCCTTAAACATTCGGAAAAATATTTCAATTATCTGATCGAACGGGCCCGCGCCCAGTTTCCGGTACGCACTGCCGAAGGCAAGGTGAAGGCAGTCAACTATCTTCTGCCGCACATCCAGCGTGTTCCCAGCCGCATCGTGCGCGACGAACTGGCTCTGGAAATTGCCCAGAAGCTGGGAATTGATTCGGCGATTCTCCGGCAGGAGCTGAAACATGCGGCTGTCAGCCGTTCCGCCGCTGTCAAGGCCTCCGCTGAAATCCAGATCACGGACGGCGAAAGAATTCTCATTCGCGCGCTGACGTCAGGCGGCGAAATGCAAACCTCCGAGCATGCTGTATCGTCTCGTGATGGTGCAGAGGAAGAGTTTGATCCCGCCCGCCAGGCCAGGTTTGCGCTGGAAACCGAGCGGATTCATCAGGGCCTCGCCACCGAAGCTCTGGTCGAAGCCTTGCTGGCTGCGCCCGAGTCCATCGATCCGATCACCGTGCCCATGGCCGAGGCCGACCGTAATCTGCTCGCCGCAATCCTGATGAAAGAGGAGGAGGAACTGACGCCGGAAGGTGTGGAAGGCGCGGTCCGGGCTTTGCGTCGTATCCAGCTCAGACGCAAGCTCGAACAGGTCCAGCAGAAACTCCAGTCCCAGCGCGATCAGGAGCCAAGCCAGCTGCAGGCTTTGTTGGCGGAGAAAATGCGCTTGAAACGGGCCTTGATGGATCCGTCGCTGCTGGAAGTGGGATCTGCCAGCCTGGCGCAAGAGCTGTAGCCTGAAACTTGGGTGATAGTTTTGACATCTAATCGGTTAGCGGCGAGGGACATCGGTGCTGACAAAATCAGTCTGCCACCAGCCATTCGACAAGCCTGCCTGTGCTATACTTCTGAGGTTTGTGCCGGCGCTGAATCCGCCAACATACTTACGTTCCCACCGACTATTTACGAGGTTGCAACGTCCCTCCCATGGGACGATTGAGGGTAATCCGTCTTGGCTCTTGACGACAAGTTCGACGACATAAAGAAACTGATCGATGCCGGGAAAGAGAAGGGATATTTGACCTATGACCAGGTCAACGAGATGATCCCGCACGACCTGCATTCTCCCGAAGACCTCGACGATCTGCTCACCACCATTGGCACGCAGGGTATCGATGTACTGGAAGGCCCCAAACTGCCTTCCTCGCTGGACAAGAAGTTCGACGAGGAGGAAATCGGCGAAGACGTCGAACTCGATCTCACCCCCGGAGCGATGGAGAAAACCAACGACCCGGTGCGCATGTACCTTCGCGAAATGGGCACGGTTCCGCTGCTCACCCGCGAAGGCGAAGTGGAGATCGCCAAGCGCATCGAGAGCGGGCAACTCCGCGTCCTGAAGGCGTTGTCCCGTTCGCCCATCGTGGTCAACGAACTTCTCGCGATGGGGGAAGACCTGAAAAAGGGTGTTCGCTCCATCAAGGAAGTCGTCACCTTCGACGAAGAGGAAATCACCGACGAAATCCTGCAGAATCGGCTGCAGGAATTCACCGGCAAAATCGACGACCTGGCCAAGGCCTACAAGAAGTCCAATCAGCTGTTGGAAAAGTTCGCCGCCGTTTCACAGAAAAAGCGGCCCAAGGAGTTCCGCCGTTACCGGATCGCCCTGGCTCGCTCCATTGTCAAAGTTTCGCTGTGCGTTCGTAACCTGGGGTTCACCCACACCGAACGGAAACGCCTGATCGACCGCGTCAACAAGACGGTCGACATGATGCGTTCGCTCGACCGCCAGTCCAATAATCTGGAGAAGAAGGCGGACGCCAACCGCAGCGAAGAGCAGCGTAAGGAGTATCGACGCCAGTCGCGCGCCATCCGCGCCGAGCTGGAAAAGCTCGAAATCGAAGCCGGCGTCTCGTTCCAGGAGCTCAAGCGCACCCAGCGCGAGATCATCCAGGGCGACATGGACGCCGAGCAGGCCAAGCGCGAGCTCATTGAAGCGAACTTGCGTTTGGTAGTGTCCATCGCCAAGAAATATACCAACCGCGGCCTGCAATTCCTGGATCTCATCCAGGAGGGCAACATCGGTTTGATGAAGGCGGTGGACAAGTTCGAATACCGCCGCGGCTATAAGTTTTCAACGTATGCCACGTGGTGGATCCGGCAGGCGATTACTCGTGCCATCGCGGATCAAGCGCGCACCATTCGCATCCCGGTGCACATGATCGAGACCATCAACAAGTTGATCCGCACTTCGCGGCAACTGGTGCAGGAACTCGGACGCGAGCCCCTATCCGAGGAAATCGCCAAACGGATGGACATTCCAGTGGCGAAAGTGCGCAAAGTGCTCAAGATCGCACAGGAACCGATTTCGCTCGAGACCCCGATCGGAGAAGAGGAAGATTCGCATCTTGGCGATTTCATCGAGGATCGCGGAGTAGTTTCGCCCGCCGAAGCCGTCATCAACGTGAACTTGAAAGACCAGACATCGCAGGTGCTGCGCACGCTGACGCCGCGGGAAGAGAAGGTCATCAAGATGCGCTTCGGACTGGAAGACGGCAGCGAACACACCCTCGAAGAAGTCGGCCAATCGTTTGCCGTGACTCGCGAACGCATTCGTCAGATCGAAGCGAAGGCGTTGCGCAAGCTGCGTCATCCGTCGCGCTCGAGAAAGCTACGGGCGTTTATGGATGGGGTTCGGGACTAGCCGCC
Source organism: Terriglobia bacterium (assembly GCA_963758285.1). GTDB lineage: Bacteria > Acidobacteriota > Terriglobia > Terriglobales > Acidobacteriaceae > DASVWZ01. The sequence continues at coordinate 502,959 of CAVWUT010000009.1, forward strand.
GTCTCGAAATCCCTTTCAGAATCCCGAGCCCGTGCGTGCTGGTCCACCCTGATCGCAACCCCGTAGCCAGCTTTTCTCTGATTTTTCCTTCGCTTTCCACAAAGAACCGACGTCATCCACAGGTTCTGCACAATCGAACGTTAGTTTGCTGTTGCGGATGCTGTGCTCTTGACGCAAATTACCGCAAGTGCTTGCGTGCGATGTTGAACGCTTGCCAAGGATTGCTGCAGAGATCGGCAGTGACCGGTGGTTCTCGAGGGTGAACTGCTGGAGGTTCCGAAAATGCGTCATGGCGCGTTTGGGGTACCTGGGCGTTGCGGCCTCATCATGGGTCCTCCTTCTGAGGCGGACCGAACTGTCCGATTGCGGCGATGCCTGCAGTTGGTGAACCTGCGGATGCAAATCCACGGATCACCTGCAGATGCATTGAGAGACGAGTGCTCCTCGAGAGTGCGGTTTCAAGGTGCATATCCCGTCGACTGGTTCGACGGGCGGCAAGCGAACCATATCCACCGGCAATACGGCCCGGGTGGCTGGCCCGGGCCGTTTCTATTTCTGTGACGTCTGCACTAGCCAGTTCTTCGACAGGAACTTCTGGCAATTCGCTTTTTGTTCACCTACAATGGCAGCGTGTCTGCGGCCTTCGGCGGAACCATTCTCCAACCGCATTCGTCCATCCGAAAATATTCCAATTCGGACTGCATTTCCATCGGCCCCGCACAGTCATCCACAACGCCTGCACGGGTAGTATTGCTTTCCACTGGGCGAACGAGCTAGAGACGAACCTTGGCAACCACTGACTACACTCTCGCGCACACTTTGCCGGCCAACGTAGAGGCGGAACGCTCCATCCTGGGCGCGATTCTTCTCGACAATCTGGCCTATAACCAGGCAGCCGAGCATCTCCGCGCCGAAGACTTCTCCCTCGACTCGCACCGCCGTATCTACGCTCGCATGGCCGATCTGGCCGAGTCTTCGCGGCCCATCGACATGATCACGCTGGTCGAGGAACTCGACCGGCGCAAGGAACTGCAGGCCATCGGCGACGTTGCCTACATCTCCAGCCTGCTCGATGGCGTTCCCGACCGTCCCAGCATCGAGCACTACATTAAGATTGTCCGCGACAAGGCGCTGCTACGCGGATTGATTCACGTCGCCAACGCCGCCATCGGTCGCGCTGCCGATCAAGCCGACTTGGCCGAGGATATCCTCAATGACACCGAAGCCGAGATCTTCCAGCTTTCCGAGAAGCGCATCGGGCGCGGCTTCATGGACGTGCGCGAAATCATCAAGGAATCGTTTGGTTCGGTCGATGCGTTTCTGCAGCGCGGCCAGCGCATCACCGGTCTGGAGACTCACTACGAAAGACTGGATGAGAAGACCAGCGGCCTGCAGCGTGCCGACCTCATCATCATTGCCGCCCGGCCCTCCATGGGCAAAACCGCGCTCGCACTCAATATCGCCGAGAATGTCGCGATCAAGGACCATAAGGTGGTCGCGGTGTTCTCGCTTGAAATGTCGAAGGAAGCGCTGCTTCAACGCTTGCTCTGTTCTACTGCAGTCGTGGACTCCCATAAATTCCGCACCGGCTCACTTTGGAAAGACGACCTTGCCAAGGTCCAGCACGCGATGGGACAGTTAGCCGAGGCGCCGATTTTTATCGACGACGCGCCTGGCATTTCCATCAGCGAAATGCGCGCCAAGGCCCGCCGTCTGCTGCAAAAAAAGGGCCAACTCGATCTGATCATCGTAGATTACTTGCAGCTTATGTCTGGCGGAGGCAAGCGCTATGAGAATCGTACCCAGGAGGTTTCGGCAATCTCCCGCGGCCTGAAGGCGCTGGCCAAGGAAATGAATGTTCCCGTGATCGCGCTTTCGCAGCTAAGTCGCGCCCCCGAAAGCCGTAGTTCCGAGGACCACCGTCCGCAGCTCGCCGACTTACGCGAATCAGGTTCGATTGAGCAGGATGCCGACGTGGTTGCGTTCATCTTTCGCGAGGAAATCTACAAGCCGAATGACCCCGAATTGGAAGGAGTCGCTGAGATCATTCTGCGCAAGCAACGCAACGGCCCAACCGGCACCATCAAGCTGGCTTTTCTCAAGAATTCCACCCGGTTTGAGAACCTGGCGGACCAGGGAGTTGGGGCGTCCGAGTAGGCCCTTAGGCTGCATTTCCTAAGCCTTATGGCTGTGGAAAATGTTGTGGAACTGTGGCAGTCGTGGCTACTATCGCTCATGGTAGTCACGACCGATTCGCCTGCCGAGGGGCAGGAGTTAACTGTAATTCATAGCAGCGTATACCGTTACGGCGATTTCCCAGAACCGAACAGGGCTCAGTTGAGTTGAGCCAGATTTCGTGCAACTTCGGAGATTTGCACACCCACGAAGACACGTCCATCGAACTCGGCAAGCCCAAGAACTCTGGTTAAGAGAACGCTTCGAGCGGCCAACTGACTCCCGCAGCGGCTTGAATCTGGGCAGCCAATTTCCCCGAAACCACGAACGGTATTTGCTCCTCCCGGCCTAGGGAAAGCCGTACTGTTGGCACCAAAAGCGTATGAAGTCGCTTCTCGACTGAAATCTCGTGCCAGGGCACGAGCAAAGGGGGATGGCCAAGTCGAATGACAATCATTGTCGCCAGATAAAGTCCCATCGGGTCTACGCCGATGGTGAGGCAATTGTTGTAGCCCATCATCCAGCGCATGCGGGCGCTTTTCCACGTCCAGGTCTGCCCCGTAAAGCCTGAAGCTGCGCGGAACCGCCGAGCCAAAGCCGACCATCCGCTCAGTTGAGCCACCACGAAACCAACGCTGCACGCAAGCACAACAAGAAATACAGGGAAAGCGACGGCGAAATAATTGTCGAGAAAGCTGCGCATCGAGATTTTGGCTAGCTGTCTTCGCCCACCTTCAGCACGGCCAGAAACGCTTCCTGGGGGATGTCCACGCGTCCAATCCGCTTCATGCGCTTCTTGCCTTCCTTTTGTTTTTCCAGCAGCTTGCGCTTGCGCGTGATGTCGCCGCCATAGCACTTGGCCAGCACATTCTTGCGGATCGCGTGGACGGTCTCGCGGGCAATAATTTTCGCCCCGATCGATGCCTGGATTGCCACCTCGAACATCTGCCGGGGAATCAGTTCCCTCATTTTCGAGACCAGCGCCTTGCCGCGTTCATACGCGAAATCGCGGTGAACGATGACCGACAACGCGTCCACTGGCTCTCCCGCCACCAGGATGTCGAGCTTCACCATGGGCGACTCCCAATAGTCCGCGAGGTGGTAGTCGAGCGAAGCGTAGCCGCGGGAGACTGACTTCAGGCGGTCATAAAAATCCAGCACGATTTCGTTCAGCGGCAGTTCATAGTGCAACATCACGCGCGACGAACTCACATATTCGAAAGTTTTCTGGCGGCCGCGCTTTTCTTCTACCAGCGCCAGAATTCCACCCACATATTCTTCATTGGTCAAGATGGTGGCCATGATGACTGGTTCTTCGATCTTGGCAATCTCGCTGGGCGGCAGCCAGCGCGACGGATTATCCACTTCAATCATCTGACCATCGGTCTTGTAAATCTTGTAACGAACCCCCGGCGCGGTGGTGATTAATTCCAGATTGAACTCACGCTCCAGCCGCTCTTGAATGATCTCCATGTGCAGCAGGCCAAGAAAGCCGCAGCGGAAGCCGAATCCCAGGGCCACCGAGCTTTCCGGCTCAAAGAAAAACGACGAATCATTCAGGCGCAGTTTCTCCAGGGCTTCGCGAAGTTGGGTGTGCTCGTGCGCGTCCACGGTGTAGAGACCGGCAAACACCATCGGCTTGATCTCTTCAAAGCCGGGCAGCGGTTCGATGGCTGGATTTGCTTCTTCGGTAATCGTGTCGCCAATTTTGGTGTCGGCGACGTTCTTGATGTTGGCGATGAGGAAACCAACCTCGCCCGCTTTCAGTTCGTCAATTTCCACGGGCTTGGGCGTCAGTACGCCCAACGTCTCTACATCAAGCACGCGGCCGTTCCACATCAGTCGGATTTTTTGTCCTTTGCGAAGCGTTCCCTGAAAAACCCGGGTCAGCACGATCACGCCACGGTACGAATCGAACCAGGAGTCGAAAATCAGCGCCTGCAGCCGCTTTTCGGGATCTCCCTTGGGCGGCGGAATGCGCCGTACGATTTCCTCCAGAACATCAGGCACGCCCTGCCCGGTCTTGGCGCTGATCAGCACGGCATCGGAGGCGTCCAGACCGACCGCGCCCTCAATCATTTCCTTGGTGCGCGGAATGTCGGCGCTGGGCAGATCGATCTTGTTGATGACCGGAATGATTTCCAGGCCATGATTGATCGCGAGATAGGAATTGGCCAGCGTCTGGGCTTCGACGCCCTGCGAGGCATCTACGACCAATAGCGCTCCTTCGCACGAGGCGAGAGCACGGGAAACTTCGTAGGAAAAGTCGACGTGGCCGGGCGTGTCGATCAGATTCAGCTGGTAAGTTTGGCCGTCCTTGGCGGTGTACATCATGCGCACTGCATGGGCCTTGATAGTGATGCCACGCTCCCGTTCCAAGTCCATGGAGTCGAGCACCTGGGCCTGCATTTCGCGCGCGGTCAGCGACCCGGTCAGTTCCAGCAGGCGGTCGGCCAGCGTGGATTTGCCGTGGTCAATGTGGGCGATGATCGCGAAATTGCGAAGAAAAGCGGCGTCCATGGGTTGTGCTGCTTAATACTTGATTTTAGCAGTTGCAAGGTCGTTCTCAGGTCTCGGGGGCAAGTGGATTGTTTCCGAGCAGGCTGTCACTCGGGAAGAATCACGTAGGTGTCGGAAAAAGCGATATGCCCGCTTACCGGCTTTACGGGTCCCGCGTCACGAGGCCGACGAGGAACGCTGGCGCAAAACGATCGGATTGTGCTTAAATTCGCGAGTTATCCACACAGTTCATTTCATGACGAGGTTCTTCATGCACAGGAAATTGTTCTCATTCGTAGTTTGCTTTCTGCTGTTGGCTATATCCAGCGCTGCCGCCAAACGCGCCTTCACCGTTGAGGATCTTTACCGCATCCGCGGAATAGAAGACTTGCACCTCTCTCCCGACGGCAAGACCGTCCTGTTCACCCTGCGCACGGATGACTTGGCGAAGGCAAAGCGCATCAGGCACGTCTGGCTGATGGACGCCGACGGCAAGAACGCGCGCCAGTTTACGTTTGGCGAAAAGGGCGAAGCATCGCCCATCTTTTCACCTGATAGCAAGCGAATCGCGTTCATCAGCTCGCGGGATGGCGGCAGCAATCTCTACGTCATTCCTGCCAGCGGCGGCGAAGCCCGGCAACTCACCAACATTTCCACGGGAGTTTCCGACCCGCTCTGGTCTCCGAACGGCAAATGGATCGCGTTTTCGAGCGACGTCTATCCGGAATGCGGTGCTGACGATGCTTGCAACAAGAAGATCGACGACCGCTGGAGCAAAGGCCCGCTCCACGCCCATATGGCCGATGCCCTGCTCTACCGCCATTGGACGCAGTGGAAAGACGGCAAGCGTACACACATACTGCTTGCCGATGCCTCCACCGGCGCCATGCGCGACCTGACGCCAGGCGACTTTGATTCTCCTCCCTTCCAACTCGCCGGATCATTGCAATACGATTTTTCCCCGGACAGCGCGGAACTCGCCTTCGACTCCAACCATGACCGCGACCAGGCTTCTTCAACCAACAGCGACGTATGGATCGTCCCACTCTCTGGTAATCAGCCGCCGCGCAACGTCACCACGTCGAATCCTGCCTATGACGGCCATCCGCGATACTCGCCGGACGGTAAATACATCGCCTATCAACTCCAAAAGCAGCCCGGCTATGAATCCGACCTGTTTCGTCTGGCGGTTTACGATCGCTCCAACGGCACATCCCGCGCGCTCACCGGGTCCTTCCGCAACTGGGTCGACGACTTCCAATGGGCCTCAGACTCGAAGTCAATCTACTTCGACGCTCCGGTCGAGGGCGACAATCCTATCTTCCGCGTGACCCTCGACACCGACTCCATTCAGCCTGTCTTAGTGGACCGGACGATCGACTCTTTCGAACTCGCGCATGACAGCCGGCGCATCATCTATACACGGCGTTCGGTCGGTGATCCGATCGAAATTTTTGCCGTGGATCTGGCTGAGGGCAAGTCCTCGGCGCCGCAACGCCTTTCTCAACTCAACGAAGAAGTTGCCAATGAGGTAGACCTCCGTCCGGCCGAGCGGATGTGGGTGAAGGGAGCCGACGGTGCGAGAATCGAAGTCTTTATCGTCAAACCCCACAACTTCGATCCCTCAAAGAAATATCCGCTCATCCTCAACGTGCACGGAGGGCCGCAGCAACAATGGCAAGATGCGTTCCGCGGTGACTGGCAGGTTTATCCCGGCGCCGGCTACGTCGTCGCGTTCGCCAATCCGCATGGATCCACCGGGTATGGCCAGGAGTTCACCGCTGAAATTTCCGGGGACCACGGAGGCAAGCCCTTTGAAGACCTGATGAAAGTCACGGACGAACTGATCAAGCTTCCCTACGTCGATCCCGACCGCATCGGCGCCATGGGCTGGTCCTACGGCGGCTATATGATGGACTGGTTCGAGGGCCACACCGACCGCTTCAAGGCCATTGCCACAATGATGGGTCTTTTCGACATGCGTTCTTTTTACGGCGCAACCGAAGAGTTGTGGTTTCCCGAGTGGGACTTCAAAGGCCAGCCATGGAATTCCGACCTGTACGAAAAGTTCTCTCCCTCGTACTTCGTGAAAAATTTCAAGACTCCCTGCCTCGTTATTTCTGGCGAGCGAGACTACCGCATTCCCTACACTCAGTCCCTGCAGATGTTCACCGCGCTGCAAAAAATGAATGTCCCTTCCCGGCTGATTATCTATTCCAACGCTGGCCACTGGCCCAGTTGGTATGAAATGGCTTTGTACTACACGACGCACCTCGAGTGGTTCCACCAATATTTGGGAGGAGACGCGCCGCCCTGGTCCACGGAGCAATTCCTGCGCAACGCCGTGTTCGACTCTGCGACCGGTCAACGAGTCCAGTAACCCATGGTCGCGCGGCAGGTTCAGGGGATTGGGTATGCCCAGCGAAATTGTGATTTGCGTCGGTAAGCCGTTCGGCAATCGCATCGAACTGATCAGCTAAAATCACCTCCATGCTTGTGCTTGCCTCTGCTTCGCCGCGCCGTCAGGAGCTTCTGCGCAATGCAGACATCTCTTTTGTGGTGCAGCCGACCGATATCCCCGAGGTGCCCGAGGAGAACGAGGCTCCGCGGACTTTTGCCGAGCGTCTGGCCCGGGAGAAAGCCTTGGCCGTGTCACGCCAGAGGCCGGAGGACTGCGTCCTTGGAGCGGATACGATCGTTGTGGTCGAAGGGAAGATTCTGGGCAAACCCCGCGATGAGGCCGACGCCGCACGTATGCTGCGCCTGCTCTCCGGGCGCAAGCACGAGGTCATCACCGGAGTTTGCCTGGTAGGCCCGTCTCCGGAAAGCTCAGCACCGGGAACTCGCAATCTGGAACGGCCAGCGGTTCTTGACGATCTCCGCTCCGAAACGACCGAAGTCATCATGTCCCCGCTGACCGAGGAGGACATTCTCTTCTACATCTCCACCGGCGAACCGATGGACAAAGCCGGCGCTTACGCGATTCAAGGCATCGCTTCGCGCTGGATTCCGCGGATCGAGGGGGATTACTCGAATGTGGTGGGATTGCCGCTGGCACTGGTGTGGAGGATGCTGCAAGAGCACGGTTGCGCTTGAACCAGAAACGTTCTACGACTTCTTCTGCTGGTTGTCCTGGCCGTCTTTCATAGCCTCTTTGAAATTCTTGATGCCTTCTCCCAGGCCTTTTCCCAAATCCGCCAGCTTGCTGGGACCAAACAGGAGAAGGGCAATGGCCAGAATCAGCAGGATTTCAGGCAAACCCAACTTGCCAGGCATAACGCTCCTTCGGGGCTCACCAGACACTATGGCATGCGTGCCAGGTCTCGTGCAGCTTCCCCTGTGAGGATTCTAGGCTTCCCCATTCCCGGAGTCAAAGAACTTGCGGATTGGGTAGTGGTGCCGTTTGATTTTCACAGGGATTCCTCCCTGAGCGCCACTTGCGCTAGACTCGAATCATGCTGAGGCGGAAGCTTCGTTTCGTAAAACTGGACCCACCCGTGGACGCGAAACGGCACCAGCACCGCGGATTGGCCGACTATTGCCCTCCGCTCTACTTGGCGGCGACACGCACGGTGTAGACCACGCCATTCAGGGAGCCGTTGTACCCCGCACACCAGACCTGGAACTTGGCGCCCACGCGCTTGCTGTCACAGGCATCCATTTCGGCGCCGGTGCTCACATCGAGCGACCAGGTCTTGCCGCCGTCGTGGCTGAAATACATGCCGCCGACTTTCGTATAAACATTTCCTCCCGCGGCCCAGCCGGTTTTCGGCGACAGAAATAGAATCTCGCGAATCGGCCAGGAATCGTCCAGGGTACGGCTGCTCCACGTTTTTCCTCCATCCGTAGTCCGGTGCACCCAGCCTTCCACGTTGGGAGAAATCTCACCTCCGCCCACCCAACCGGCTTGGTCATTGGCAAAGAACACCGGACCGTCAAAAACCGAATCGACCGACGGCCCACATTTCCACGCAGCGCCGCCATTCGAACTGGTGCAGTAGTTGACTCCCGAGGCGCGTGCGTGCAGGTTGGGGAGAAGGCTGAACTCGAGCCCAAACCATCCTCCATCTGAATTGGAGACCACGGTCGTCCAATCGCTAGCCGTGGCGCCGCCATCCGTTGTGTAGTAGGCGGAGTTCGATGACCCGTCAACCAGGTCCATCACCAAACCGTCATTATGGTTCGCGAACCGGACACGCTGCACCCAGCCGGTCGTGCTCAGCACGATATCATTTGTCCACGTCTTGCCGCCGTCGTGGCTCCAGCGAAGAAGGCCCTCGAACAACGAAGATGTGTCGTAAAAGCCCGAGATGACCACGTCTTTGGCGCTGAAAGCCTTCACTCCATAGAAGTAGTACGGGAAATTCAGGTTCAATATCTCGGTCCAGTGGGCCCCACCGTCGGTGGTTTTCCAAACCTGGCCGGCTTCGGCCGCGGCAAAGCCGATCTTGGCCGTGGCAAATGAAATGTCGTGAATCACGGCTCCAGACAGGGTCGCCTGCAGTTTCCATGGATTTGCCTTCTGGCTGACAGCGCCGATGGCATGCGACCCGGTGGTTTGCGTAGCCGGCCGATTCGCCGACAGCACCCGGCTATACCCCTGTACCGGGCTCACGCCGTACACATGGGGCACCGTGTTATCTGTTTCGGCTAGTGAGTTAGCAGCGAGGAAGATCACAGTTGCAGCAGACAACGTAAGAAAACGAGAGATTCTCATGACCTATGAATCCTTTCAAGCATCGGCAAACCCGCGCCGGATACAGGAGGATTCTACCACGGCGCTCCGCTATAAAACCTCGATCAGGGCCGCCACTAGGGCCGTTCGGCGGGCTAACTCGGAGATGACAACCGACTCGTTTGGAGCATGCGCGCCCTCGCCCACGCCGCCCAAACCATCCAGTGTAGGAATTCCAAGGCCTGCGGTGAAGTTGCCGTCCGAGCCGCCGCCGACCGCTGCTTCTTCCAACTTCCACCCCAGGACTTTTGCGATTTCCGAAGCCTGCTTGTAAAGTGCGGCCGTCGCGGCGCGCTCCATCGGCGGACGATTGATCCCGCCGGTGATTTTGATCTTGCACTTTCGATTGAATGGCTTCAGCCGGCGCAGCTTGCGATCGATCTCCGCCGCGTCTTTCATCCGCGCAATCCGCACGTCTAACACCGCAGAGGCCTGGGCCGGAATCACGTTCGTCCGCGTTCCGCCGTGCACGGTTCCTGCATTGAACGTCAGTCCGCGCTTCAGGTCCGTGAGTTTGGAAATCTTGATGACTTGCCGCGCTAGTTCAACGATGGCGCTTTCGCCTTTCTCAAAATCGAGCCCGGAGTGCGCCGCCTTGCCAGTCACCTCCAGTGTGTATTCACCCACTCCCTTGCGAGCCGTCTTGACCGCGCCCTTCAGCCCATAAGCGGGCTCCAGCACCAGCACTGCCTGGCAGCGTTTGGCCACGCTTTCCGTGATGTGCCGCGAGGTGTCACTGCCCACTTCTTCGTCCGACACCAGCAGCACCGTCACCGGACGGGGCAGCGTGTCTTCATACCAGCCGCGCAGCGCCTCAATCGCGGCCAGCATGATTGCGATCCCTGACTTCATGTCGAACGCACCTGGTCCCGATAGCCTGCCACCAGCCACCTTGCAGGGCATGCTGCTCAAGGTGCCCAGGGGGTAGACGGTGTCGAGATGCCCCAGCAGCAGAACTGGTTTACCGCCGCGTTTGCCGGCAAAATCCACCTGCAGGTGATCCCCAACATTGGGCACGCGGTGGAACATGGAATGCCCGCCCAGCTTCTCGAATTGCCCGGCCAGCATGGCTCCCAGGCGGTCGACCGCCGGCTTGCTGTCGCTTGGCGATTCGATCTCCACCAGTTGCCGCAGACTTTGTACGATCTCTTCTTTCCTGCTTTCGAAATAAGTCAGCCGCTGGGAGAGATCGGCGCTTGGAACAGCCGGCCTGGACATCTTCTTGACGACCTTTTTCTTCAAAGCCTTCTTGGCCATGCGAATCCTGATAATGGAAGCTTTCTTCGATGCGGGTTACAGTATAATCGTCGCTCCGGATAAGAAACGAATGAAGGAAGCTGCTAACCCCGCAACGGAAGCGTCGGCGGCCATGAAGACCACGCTGGACATCAATGAAATCCAGCGGATTCTGCCACACCGTTTTCCATTCCTGCTGATCGATCGCGTGGTGGAGATTGTTCGCAAACAGCGCATTGTGGCGATCAAAAACGTCACGATCAATGAGCCTTTCTTCGCGGGACATTTTCCCGGCGCACCCGTGATGCCGGGCGTGCTGATTGTCGAAGCCATCGCCCAGGCTGGCGGCGCGCTGTTGCTGACCGAGGTGGAGGATCGTGACGGCAAGCTGATGTTCTTTACCGGCATTGAGCGCGCGCGCTTCCGCCGCCCCGTGTTGCCCGGGGACCAGTTGCGGATTGAGGTCGATGTCAAGGCCTGGCGCACCCACGCCACCCGCATGGAAGGCATCGCGTACGTGGGAGACAAACGCGTCGCCGAAGCCATCGTCACCTGTCGTTTGGTCGATAGTTCGCGGGCGCGCATCGCATCCGCTGAAGAACCCGATGAAGGCGAATAGGAGCCGGGGCTGGATTCATCGCTCAGAAAAGGCGGCGCGCGAGCCATGAACATCCACCCGACCGCCCTCATCGACCCGCACGCCAAGGTTCATCCCACTTGCAAGATTGGCCCCTATTGCGTCATTGGGGCCAGTGTCGAACTTGGCGAAGGCTGCCAGGTCGATTCCCAGGTAGCCATCCAGGGACCCACCAAAATCGGCGCCCACAACCACTTCTTTCCGTTGTCGTCGATTGGCATGGCGCCCCAGGACCTCACCTATGCCGGCGAACCCACCCGGCTCGAAATCGGCGACCATAACGTGATCCGTGAGTTTGTGACCATCAGCCGCGGCACCGTGAAGGGCGGCGCAGTCACTCGAGTCGGCAGCCATAACCTGATCATGGCGTACTGCCACATTGCGCATGACTGCGTGATCGGCGATCACATCATCATGGCCAATGCCGCAACCCTCGGCGGGCACGTGATCGTGGAGGACTACGCCACCGTGGGCGCGCTCTGCCCGGTGCATCACTTTGTGCGCATCGGAGCCTATTCGTTCATCGGCGGCGGCACGACGATTACCAGAGATGTTTTGCCTTTCTCCAAAACCGCCGCAGCTCGCGACACCCATGCCTACGGCCTGAACGCGATCGGTCTGGAGCGCCGCGGATTCAGTCCCGAACGGATTCGCAAAATTCACCACGCATATAAACTTCTGTTGGCCTCAAAGCTCAACACATCCCAAGCTCTGGAAAAGATGAAGTCCGAAGCGGACCGCGGCGAGGACGTCGACATGTTGATCCGCTTCATCGAAGCCTCCGAGCGCGGCGTGATTAAGTAAGGGTTGGCTTCGGCCAACCAAGCTATTTCCACGACCTTGTCATCTTGAGCGGAGCGATACACCCACCCGCGTGTCCCCGAAGGGGTGCACGAAACCTCTGGACCACTTGGGCCGCCCGATTGACAATCTCACCTCGGGCGGGCCTGGACGTGAACTTCTGGAATCAATCCAATGCAGGGTCTGCTCCACCTCTCCGCAATCCCTCGGCAATCAAACTCATCAGCTTTTTCAGGTGGCTCGCGGGCTCCACTGTAGCAACACCTTGAGAGATGAGGACAACACCAAACCCAGTCTTCACAGGTACCGTCTCAAGGCCCTTTACGATGCCAATCACAAATGGGGGCAGGTAACGATAACGTATTGAGCCGGGCTCGAACTCCATTCCGTAGGTCATGACCGGAGCACCGCTTAGTCCTGGAGTGTTCTGAAGCTCTACCACATAAGCCTCTTCAAACCGCTTCCAATCGGGGTTGAAATACCACCTCTCAGAAGTCAGGATCGAGATTTTTCCGAACTTGGTGATCGGGTAATTTTGCTTTTGACCCGAATATCCAAAGAAGTAACCAACCGTGAAGACGTTTGTGCCGACTTTGATAATGGCCTTCGCCATGTCGTCCCGATCCAACAGCATCGGGAAAGCAAACACTACTGGATCAGTGCCCGGCACATCAGGCAGGAGCACACCTATGACATCTGCCGCTTCCTCATCCTTCAGCGTGAAAACATTCTGCTGCTTGCCGTCATATACGAGGGGTATCGTAAAGCACACAAATCCGGTGTCCGGAGTAACGCGATTTATCCGCACAATGATTGAGCTGCTATGATGAATCACGTGTCCGGCAGTGAAAAGCACTTTCCAGCCATGCCATGCCCCCGGCTTGGACTGAACCGAATTGTCTCTTATACCCGCCACAAAACCGCTACCCATTGGAACCAGTGGATTATCCGGAGGGTGCTCATCACAGGGTTTTGTGCTGCCATCATAGATGAATATCGAGCCCTCGGCCGCTGTCTCAAGGTAGTCGGCATTTGGCTGATTACCTTTTGCCTCAGGCTTCGGGGCCGGGCTGTTTGCACCTGGTTGCTGTTGGCCGAGGAGCATGGTGCTAAACAGCATTACTAGGACAATACATTTCCCGAGTTGGCTTAACCTCATCGCAACTCACCCGCTTTCTCCCCCAAGCACAAAGTACCATAACAAACACTGAATCAGTACACGATCCGTCTCACGGCTGCGGGGCGCCCGTTCATTCGCGTTCTTTGCGAATGAGTGGGGTTCCTCGACACTGGCTCCGCCAAACGCCCCCCGAAGGCCGCCAGCGGCTCTCGTGACCCACATCACTGCTAGCACCCAATAATTCAACTTATAATATCCAATAGATATTGTATTTATCGTATGATTAGCTTACGACGAACGCTTGCGTCGGTCGCCTTAGTGGGTCAGCCCTGCGATGGATGTATGAGGAACCATCAGGCGTGACGCTAAGTCGTCTGTTTTCTATATTATAATTTAAACGCTTTGGAATCTATATTTTGCAGACACCAACGCGAGAAACATTGCGAAAAATGGCAGTTTCTGACTGCAAAAAGAGCGGTGGACGATCATTGTTTTCAATAGCTTGCGGGTGAACAAAGCGGCAGCTCCAATGTTTTCAATATCTTGCAAAACGGCAAAAACGGGGGAGGGGTATACCCCGATTTAAGGCCGGGGATCTACTCGACACACCCTTGGCGCACGGCGTGAATGAAGTCGGTGTAGGCGGGAGTTTGACCGGCAGCGCGCATGTGGCTGGCGATTTGTCCACGATGATACGCCGAATGCATCACAACGTGAGTGAGAACGTCTACGACGGTGCTTGCCCACGGCTCACCCTTGCTGTTTTTGTATGAAATTTTTGCGGAGAGCCCCGCGGGCAAAAGCTGGCCAAGATATTCACGCCACAGGCGTCCAAGTTCGGCAATCTGAGCTGCGCACCGCTCGATGGAAAACTCAGGCCAAACTGGACTGCTTTGCGGTTGCTGCGTCAATCGCTCCAGCCATAGGCGCTCAGCCGAGAGAATGTGCGCCAGAAGTTGCAGCGGCCGCGCATCATGGGCCTGTACCACGGCCAGCACTTCGCGATTGGCCCACTCATCGTAAGCGAATTGGCGGCGCAGATGATCAATGAGTTCCATGACTGTGACCTTGGTTGAGTGGGGTTGCGGCGCGAACCATTTTATCGCGTCAGGTTCCCGCAGGATACTCCATTCATCAGCGCGCTGAAAGAAGCCCATGCTGGTTCCCAGACCAAGCAGCTTGCCGTTAGAATTGAGATCGGAATTTGGGGCGAGGGAAGGCTCTCCATGAAAGTGTTAATCGGGCAACGGCAAATCAGCGACTCTATCGCGGTTTGCGCGCAACAGCGAGGAATTCCTCCTAACCACTCGTCTCCACGATTGCGACCCGCGCAACGGTTCATCTCCTCCTGTCAGGCATTGGCCCTGGCACTGATCTTGCTTCCGTTTGCCAATCGGCCCGCACATGCCCAGAATGCACCCGCCGCAACCACGATGTCGGTCGACGTCAAAGTTGTCACCCTGCCGGTCACGGTCCGGGACAAGCACGGCCAGATCGTCCGCAATCTGACCAAGGACGATTTCCTCCTCCAGGAAGACGGTCACCCGCAAACGATCCGTTATTTTACGCAGGACACCAACCTCCCGCTTACCCTTGGCCTGTTGGTCGACACCAGCCTGAGTCAGCGAAATGTTCTGGATCAGGAGCGGACTGCCAGCAAGAGCTTTCTGGATCAGATGCTTACTGCTGCCAAGGACCAGGCATTCCTCATTCACTTTGACCATGAAGTGGAGCTGCTCCAGGATCTCACCTCCTCGCACGACAAACTGCAATCCGCTCTCGCATTGCTGCAAACACCCACGCGTGACAGCGACAGCGGATCGGACTCCGGCGATTCGGGCCGGTTGCACGGCGAAGGTGGTACATTGCTCTACGATGCCGTTTTTCTGGCCTCCAACGAACTGATGAAGAAGCAGCAGGGTCGCAAGGCGCTCATCGTCCTCTCCGACGGGGTTGACCGGGGTAGCAAGGAATCCTTGGAGAGCGCGGTTGAGGCGGCGCAACGTGCGGACACCACGGTCTACTCCATTCTTTTTGCTGATCACCATCACGAAGAGGATGGCGGCTTCGGGCAACCCGGTGGTGGAGGCGGGATAGGCCGGCCTGGTGCAGGGTGGCCGGGCGGAGGTTGGCCGGGTGGTGGCCCCGGTGGTGGAGGGCGCAGGGGCGGTGGTCAGCAGTATCCCCGGGAAGGTCGGCCGGATGGCAAGAAGATTCTGGAGCGAATTTCAAAAGACACAGGCGGCAGTTTCTACGAGGTTTCCAAGAAGCGAACGGTGGATCAAATCTATGTGAGCATTGCCGAAGAACTGCGCACGCAGTACAGCCTGGGCTACACCCCCGACAAAGCCAATGCAGCAACTGGTTATCACAAGATCAGCTTAACGACCAAACAGAAAGACCTGGTCGTGCAAACGCGAGATGGGTATTATGCCGACCGCTGATATGCGCAAACGCCCGTGCTTGGCCGCCGCATACTAGCGTAGGACAAGCCTTCCGGGAATCCAGGTGAGTTAAGAATTGTCAATTGCAGCAGCTCAATGCGAGCTTTCAGTCGACAAGCCGGCAGTCCCTGCAAGGGGATGGCGGGTTGCGGTTCTTGCCCTTCTGCTGGCGGTCTACCTCGGCTCCGCGTTTTCTCCCGCGTTCTTCGATGATGCGGACGCATCTCACGCGGAAGCAGCCCGTGAGATGGTCACGCGGGGAGACTACGTCACCCTGCACATCAATGGAGTGCGCTATTTGGAAAAGGCTCCCTTGATGTATTGGTTGGTGGCGCTCTGCTACCGCGTCTTCGGAGTCCATGAGTTCGCTGCCCGGCTGCCCACCGTTCTGGCCGTTCTGTTGTTAGCGATCCTTGCAATGAAATGGGCGGAGCGCGCCTTCGGAGCGCGCGCCTCGGTCTAT
Source organism: Terriglobia bacterium (assembly GCA_963758285.1). Classification (GTDB taxonomy): domain Bacteria; phylum Acidobacteriota; class Terriglobia; order Terriglobales; family Acidobacteriaceae; genus DASVWZ01. The sequence continues at coordinate 519,069 of CAVWUT010000009.1, forward strand.
GCCGGTTTGTTTGTTGCCACTACCGCCGGTGTTTACCTCTTTACGCGCATTCTCCTGCCCGAGGCGATCCTGAGTTTGCTGATCGCCGCTTCCCTCTACTTCTTCCTGACCGGATTACAGGACGCCGCCAGATGGCGATGGTATGCCAGCTATATTTGCATAGCTCTGGCCATATTGACGAAAGGACTGATTGCGTCCGTGTTCGTCGGCGCGGCTGCACTGGGCTTTTTATTGTTGAGCGGCCAGTGGCGCCGCTGGCGGGAATTTCACCTGGCCGGCGGCACGGCCCTGATGATCCTCATCGCGGCTCCCTGGCATCTGATGGCAGGCTACCGCAACCACGGTTTCCTCTGGTTTTATTTCGTCAACGAGCACTTCCTGCGATTCTTGGGGAAGCGCTACCCCAGGGACTATAACAAGCTGCCGGGGACTCTGTACTGGGGTCTGCACCTGGTATGGCTGTTCCCGTGGAGCATGTATCTGCCGGTCGCGATGCAAGACCTTTGGCGCCAGCTTCGGCGGAAGGGTCCGCGGGTAGGCGAGCGTAGTTTTGCCTCCAGCGCTGGTCTGCTGTGCTGGGTGTGGGCAGGTATCGTTTTGGTCTTCTTTTCCCTGTCGACGAATCAGGAGTACTACACCTTTCCTGCCTATTTACCACTCCTTCTGTTGTTGGCCGGAGCGGTTGCCGGACGCGAGGAGCAAGCGGACAAGCGCTGGCTACTGGGGGGCACTGCGGCTATCGCAGTGCTGTCGGTTGCAGCGGGAGGCGCGCTCATCGCGGGACTGTGGACATCGCGCAACCTTCCCTACGTCGCCGATATCGGCACAGTGCTCGCCGCGCATAATCTTGAGAGCGATACTCTTTCGATGTCGCATATTCTGGACTTGAGCGGCGAGTCCTTCGCCGCGCTGCGGCTTCCTGCGACGCTGGCGATGCTGGCCCTGATCTTCGGACCGCCTGCCGCTTTGTGGCTTCGCACCCGGCGCCGGCATTATGCCGCCACCTGGACCCTGGCCTGCACCATGGCGGTGTGTTTTGTCGCTGCGCATATTGCTATGGACCGCTTTGAACCCTACCTCTCATCCAGATCTCTGGCCCGGGCCATAGCCCAACAGGCCCGTCCCGAGGATCGCATCATGATCTATGGCGACCAGGCATTCGGTTCGTCGCTGCTTTTCTATCTCAAGAAGCCGATCGCGCTGGTGAATGGTCGCACAACTTCGATGTGGTTTGGATCCACTTTTCCCGATGCTCCTAGAATTTATCTGGACGACTCTGACTTGGTGCGGGAATGGGATTCCAGCACGCGAGTGTTTCTGTTCGTACCGCCGTTTCAGAAGGCCCAAGTGGATTCGCTTATCCGCTCGCAGAAATACGTGGTCGCGAAAAGCTCAGGCAAGACTGTCTACAGCAACCGTCCGGGCATGTGATGCGCTTGCGGCCCCGAGCAGGACCATGCGGCCTTCTTTTTCGAGGCGATATCTCCGGTTGCGCCACACGATCGTGCTCCCGAGAAAGCTCGCGATCCAGAAACCGAAGCCCATCAAATCCCGCACCGGATACAGCCAGCAGTCCCGCAGCGCCAAGTCGTCGTCTACCACACTCCAGCCCGCCACAATCGACATCGCCAACCGGTTGAGCAGCGCCGCTCCCAGCAGGGTGGCTGCCCAAAAACCGCTGTGCAATGCAAGGCCCGCCGCCATCCCCAGCAAGCCGAAGGGCATGGCAAAGGTCAGACCGCTGCCGACATGGCCCGCGGGACGCGAAAAGCGCGTGCTTCTCATCCAGCGGACCTGGTGAAGAATGGAGGCCTTCCAGTTGTCATTGATGACCACATGGTCGATGACGTGCGACGAAAGCACAACGGTTCGTCCTAACTCCGCCACCTTCTTGCCGAGCACGTAGTCATCCGCGCAATAATCCGCCAGAATGCCCATGCCGCCCACGGCGTCCAGAACATCGCGGCGCGTCGCCATGGTCGGCCCCAGGGCGAATTTCATGCCCTCCAGCAGATCGGCCACCAGCACGCCGGAGGTCATCTCCACCGACATCCCCAGCGCTTCCAGACGGGACCAGATGCCGCCGGTCGGCACACCTCGATACAGGCAGGTCACAAGTCCAACCTGCGGATCCAGCAGCGGCCGAACTACCTCTTTCAGATAATTCGGATTGACATGCACATCGCTGTCGCTGATCACCAGATAATCGGACTTGGCCGCCGCCACCATCTTCTGCAGGGAGCAGACTTTGGCATTGGGCCGGTCGGGTTCTCCCGAAAACACGATCGCAATGGGAACATGCGGGTAACGGCGGCTGACACGATGCACCACCGCCAGTGACGGATCGTACTTATCGCGGACCCCGAATATGATCTCGAAGCGAGGATAATCCTGGCGGAAGAAGCTCTCGAGATTGGACTCCAGGCGAGCCTCAAGCCCGCAAAGAGGTTTCAGCAGAGTGGCAGGCGGACACTCGCGCACTTCGCTAGCGGGGCGTTTCTTAACGGCCCGGAATCGTACGGCTGAGATCAGGACCAGCACCAGGAACACCGTGCAACCGCACAGACCTCCCAGCGAGACGAGCAACAAAATTCGGGCAACTATATCCAGTGTCCCTCCCTAACCACCGTGTAGTATCCAGAATCTCACAGAAAAGCGTCTAAAACGGCGTTTTTTTGAAAAACCCTGCGCGGGAGTCCAAGCCGGACGAGGGACTGCGTGAACCGGCTAATCCTGCGGTCACGAGCGGAATCGTGCCGCCAACGTTGCGGGAAGCGTCTTCCTCATGTTTTACCGATCGCTGGCCCTACGGGCTTCCTCGTATGCCTGGCGGGGATCACGCCCGGTCATCTCCTTGTACCACGCGGGATGGAACGTCCATGCCCAGGCCTCGCTCACGGCGCCTCGAATCATGGCCTGGAAGGTTCCCGGCTCTCCGATGGTACTGAGATAAATGTGAATGAAGATGCCGCCCAGCATGATCAATGCGGAAATGTCGTGCAGAACATAGCTGATGGCAACGGGCCAGCGTCCGAAGGTCGGCGCTCCTGCCCACAGAATGATCCCGGTAACCAGATAGACCGCGCTGCCGCAGACGATCTCCCAGAATTGCATTTTCTGGCCGCCGTTGAAGAAGCCGGTATCGGGAGGATCCAGCTTTTCTTCGCTGGAAACGATTTTCTTGATATTGCGCATCCACGCCGAGTCGGCGGGCGTCCATTTCATCGGCTTCAGCCAATTCAGCATCTGCAAGCCGAAGCAGGCGACGAAGCCCAGCCCGAACCACGGGTGCATGGCGCGGGCCAGCGGCCCTCCTCCGAAGAATGGAGTGAACCAGCGGAAAAGCCATGGCAGATAGATTCCAAAGCCAGAGAACAGTGCCAGGAAGAAAAAGAGCGCAACCGCCCAATGCAGAGCGCGCGTGTACACCGGGTGACGCAGCAATTCGCCCCGGTAGACCTCGGTCTGGCCAAAGGAATCGAAGGCGCGGCGAGCCTTGTCGTCAAACCGCTCAATCGCCGTTCCCATGGGCTGCCTCCTTCTTTGGGGGCTCGGGTTGCGGACGCCGCGGACCCACCGTCACATAGTGCAGACAAACTCCCAGGAACCCGAATAGCGCAAACGTCCCGAGAACCGGCTTGAACAGCCATTTCCACACCGTGTAACTCCAGGGAATTTGCGGATTCTTCGGGAGTCCGCCGTAACGTTCCGGATCCGTGGCATCATGCAACACGTAAATGACGTGCGTGCCCCCGATGGATTGCGGATCATATACACCCGCCTTCTCGAATCCGAAGTGCTCGCGCAGTTGCTTCGACCGCTCTTCCGCGATGTACTTCATGTCATCTTTGGATCCGAACTTCAGGCAACCCGTAGGGCACGCTTTAATGCAGGCCGGCTCCAGGCCTTGTCCAACGCGGTCCGAGCACAGCGTGCATTTGTAGACCTTCTTAGTCGCCGGATTGAACCGGGGAATATTGTATGGGCAGCCCGAGACGCAGAACTCGCAGCCAATGCAGTTCTCCTGCTGGAAGTCGACGATACCGTTGGCATACTGCACGATCGCGCCATCAGCTGGGCACGCCCGCAGGCAGCCGGGATCGGCGCAGTGCATGCACTGGTCCTTGCGCATGAGCCACTGAATGGTGCCATCTTCCTTCTGGTGCTCGTTGAACTTGATCAGGTTCCAGAAGTTCCAGCGCGTTTCCGGCATGGTCTGGTAGGTATTGTCGAAAGTGGTTGGCGAGAACGGCATGTCGTTCCACTCAACGCACGCTACCTCGCATGCCTTGCAACCGATGCAGGTGGTGGTATCCACCAGCTTGCAGACTTCATAATCGCGCTGCACGCCGAAGCCCGGCGCAGCCCCGGAATGCCCGGAGATTTGCTTGATCTGAAGCGTCTTGCGGTCGCTCATGTTAGCCGTCAGCTTTCAGTTGCCAGCCATCAGTTTGTCCAGCCGTCCGCTGAGAGCTGACGGCTGAAAAGCTGATAGCTGCACTATGCCTTTTCAATCTTCACCAGAAATCCTTTGAACTCCGGCGTAAACGCATTCGGGTCGATCACCGTCGGCGTCAATTGATTGGCCAGCGTTCGATCCGTTTTGCCTTCATCTTCGGCGATGCCTCGGAATCCCCAGTGGATCGGGATACCGATCTGAAACATTTCCTTGCCGTCGATCATCATGGGCCGAATGCGGCGCGTGACCATGGCCTTGGCAATGTACTGGCTGCGCGCGCTGGTGACCCTGACTCGTTCGCCGCCGTTCAACCCCATGCGGCCGGCCAGTTCGAAGGGAACTTCAACAAAAGGTTCCGGCACAAGTTGCACGTTCATGGGATTATTTTTTGTCCAGTAGTGATAGTGCTCGGTCAGCCGGTACGTCGTGCAGATCACGTTGAATCCCTGATCGACGGTTCCGTACTTGTCTAGATCGGTCTTGTACTTTTTCACCACTGGATTGTTGGATTGATTGGGATGCAGCGGATTGGCGATGGGGCTTTCAATCGGCTCGTAAAATTCCGGGAAAGGTCCGTCGGCCATCGCACCCAGCGGAACGAACAAGCGGCCCACGCCTTCGGGATTCATGATGAATGGCCCCATGTGATCCTTAGGCGCGGAGTCGGGCTTGAAATCGGGAACATCGTTGCCCACCCAGGATTGCTTGGCTTCATCCCACCAAACTTGCCGTCGAGGCGCATCCCACGGCTTGCCGTTGACATCGCAGGAAGCGCGGTTGTACAGCACGCGCCGGTTCATCGGCCAGGACCAAGCCCAATTGGGATAAATGCCGAGGCCGGAGGGGTCTTCCGTGCCGCGGCGTTGGGTCAGCGCACCCGCTTCCGTCCAGGAGCCGCAATACAGCCAGTTGCCGGAGAGAGTAGTTCCGTCATCTTTCAGCCACGCGAAGCCTGGGAGCTGCTGGCCAGCCTTGATGGTCACATTCGTCTTCGGATCGGTGAGATCGACGAGTGCCTTGCCGTTGATCTCCTTAGCCACTTCCGCTAGCGACGGGTTATAAGGATTCGTGTAAGGGAACGTCGCGTTCAGAACGGGGTCGGGAAATTTTCCGCCGTCCTTCTGATACAACTCGCGCACCTTCAAGAAAATCGTGGCCAGGATTTCCTGATCCAGCCTTGCTTGTCCCGGCGGCGGCAACGCCACATTCTTCCATTGCAACCAACGGGCAGAGTTCACGAAGGTCCCGTCTTTTTCGGCGAAGCCTGCGCCAGGCAGGCGATAGACCGTCGTGTTGATCTGCTTCATCTCGTCGGTCGAGATGCCGGGGGCGCGCCAGAACTCGCTGGTCTCGTCGGGATAAATCTCGCAGACTACCAGCCAGTCAGCCTTTTTGAGCGCATCGATGTTCTTTTTGGAATCCGGGCCAATCATCACACCGTTCATGCCGAAGGCAAAAAGTCCCTTCACCTTGCCTTCGTACATGTCATTCCAGATGTTCACCCAGGAATAGTTGCGATCGATTTTGGGCAGATAGTGGAAGGCCCAGTCGTTCTCTTTCGTTGCTGCCGGACCGTACATTGCCTTGAGGAACGACACTCCGAACTTGGGCGTGTTGGACCAGTAGTTGAACGAATCCCATGGATCAGGCTTCGCGGCGGTTGGCGTGATTCGCTTCACGTACGCGGCGAAATCCGTGTCCGCGGGATTCGGCATCTTCAGATAGCCCGGCAGGATGTCAAACACGCCCGCCATGTCGGTCGCACCCTGGATATTGGAGTGCCCACGAAGAGCGTTCACGCCTCCTCCGGCTCGTCCCACATTGCCCATCAGCAATTGCAGCATGGCCGCGGTGCGGATGATCTGGGTGCCGAAACTGTGCTGAGTCCATCCGACCGCGTAGATGATGGTGGCGACTTTCTTCATGTCGCCGTCTTTCCGGATCGAGGTGAAGAGGTCAGCCGCCTTCAGGAATTGATCTTTCGGGATTCCAGTGATGCGCTCGACCATCTCTGGCGTGTAGCGCTCGTATTGCTTCTTCATCAACTGGAAGACGCAGCGCGGGTGCTGCAGCGAGAGATCGTATGCGGTCTTCGGCGGCAGCATTGGAGGAGGCGGTGGTGTTGTACCAGGTGCGGCGGCCTTCTTCGCAGGCGCGGAATCTCCTGCGGCAGCCACTGGCTTCCCGGTTAAGTCTCCGCCTTCCTCATAGTTCCAAGTGGACTTGTCGTAGACCTTTTTCTCGGGATCGAATCCGGAGTACAAGCCGTCCTCCGGAAGCTTGAACCCTTCTTTAATAATGAACGCCGCGTTGGTGTAGTTGACCAGGTAATCGTGCGCAATACGATTATTCTCAATGGCGTAGCGGATCAGCCCGCCGAGAAAGGCAATATCCGCGCCGGCACGGATTTGCAAATAGAGATCAGCAGTCGCAGCGGTCCGCGTCAGCCGCGGATCGACCACGATGGTCTTGGCATTGCGGTGAATCTTGGCTTCAATCGCCCACTTGAAGCCACAAGGGTGGTTTTCGGCTGGATTTCCGCCCATGATCAACATCATGTCGGTGTTCTTGATGTCGATCCAGCCATTGGTCATTGCGCCGCGTCCGAAGGTGGGCCCCAAACTGGAGACCGTGGGGCCGTGTCAAACCCGGGCCTGGTTTTCCAGGTAGCAGACCCCCAGGCTGCGCATGGTCTTGACGACCAAGTAGTTGAACTCGTTGGTATCCGTGCAACCGCCGGTAAAGGCCATGCCTTCGCAGCGATTGACTGTGCGGTTCAGCGCGTCTTTCTCCATGAAGCTGTCGTCGCGGGTCTTCTTCACCTTCTGCGCGATCTCGCTATAAGCCTGCTCCCACGAAATGTCTTCCCAATCGGTCGCCCCGGGACGTCGCACCTGTGGTTTAAGCAGGCGGCGATCATTCAAGATGTCCTGCTCCAGCGAGGACCCCTTGGGGCAGAGCGTTCCGCGATTGATGGGATGGTCGGGATCACCCTCGACGTGGACCACCTGCGGAATCGCATTCTTGGCCTTGTCCCCCAGCGTATAAATGATGACGCCGCAACTCACCGAACAATACGGGCAGGTGCTGCGGGTTTCGCTGGCGCGGGAAATCTTCAGGCTCTGAGTTTGGGCGTAAACTGGCGAGAGATCAAATCCGAGGGCGGAAAAGCCGGCTCCGCCGAGGATGGTGCCCTTAATAAACGTCCTGCGGGAGAATTCCATTGAAACCTCCAGCACTTCGCCGCACGGACTGTCGCCCTGTGCGGACCTTAGGCAACTAAAGGTTACGGCCGAGCCGTACCCACAAGTTTATTGCCGAGCAATATAGAACGTTGCGAGGCCGGAGTCAATGTGTGAAAAAGGGGGGTAGTTTAGACGGCGGCCATCCCTATTGCTCCCGGCAGCGACTGAGCCGATAATTGGCCGATGACCGATCCCTACCTTCGGCGCATCCAGCGAGCCGAAGAACTGGCTCGGCTGCATGTGCCGGCCAGAGAAATCCTGGAGTTCTACCTCCTGATCGCCCGCTTTCAGGAAGGCTTCCACCAGCGCTTAGCCACGAGACCGGAAACCGTTGCAAATTCATTGCATGATCCTTTGGTGAAGCCGTCGGCACATCCACGGCTGGTGCTTGAGTTCCCGGCATTTCTGTCGCTGGTCGAGAAGCATGGACCCGCCCGCCTGGCTGAAGTCGCCCAGCAACTGCGCCAGCGTGGCGCGGAATCCTGGTCCGGTCTGCTGGATAGCTCCTGGGCGGCAACCGACACGGTTCCTTCCCAGCCGCAGGAGTTCCTGGCACGGGCTTTTCTGCAACCTTACGCTGAGTTCCTGAACTCGCGTGCTGGGTTAAACCTGAAGGGATACACCTACCCGCTCTGCCCCTTCTGCAACCGCATGCCGGGTCTCGCCGTGTTGCGCCCGCAAGGCGATGGCGCAGCCCGGTGGCTGGTCTGCTCGTTTTGCCTTGCGGAGTGGGAGTTTCGGCGGATCGTCTGTCCCGGCTGCGGGGAAGAAAACGACCGCAGCCTGCCGGTCTACACCGCCAGCGATTTCGATTATGTGCGCGTCGATTGCTGCGATACCTGCAAGACTTATGTGAAGACAGTGGACCTGACGAAGAACGGCCTGGCGGAGCCGGTCGTGGACGAGATCGCCGCCGCCGCGCTTGATCTTTGGGCGCAGCAGCACGGCTATGCCAAGCTGCAGCCAAATGTGGTGGGGATGTAGGACGGCTTTGAGTCCGTGTCGGTTCAGACGCACTGTGTACCTCGATAGACGATCGGCTCCGCAAGCTGGTTTGCAAAGCCTTTCCCGCAACGAGACAAGGTTTGGCCCGCACCTTGCTTTCTATTTGCAGCGTCTGGTTGGCGGTTTATAGTTCTTCTTCCTGAAAAAGGGCGGGTATGCAGCGAAGGTCCATCGTGTCGGTGCGCAGAGCAGTTGCAGCCGGATTTCTCCTCGTTTTTGCGCTGGGAGGGCTTGTCGTCTGGCGAGCCTTGCGGGCTTTGCATTCCGCAACGGAGGACGTTCGCGCGGAGCACGAAATTCGCTTTGCGGTCCGTCCGCTTGCCCCAAGCGCCGACGCCGGTTTCGAACCGATCAGTTCTCCCGCGGTGTTCTTTCAGGCTGCCCGCTTCCAGGATCAACTTTATGTTGCGGGTCCGGCTGGGTTGAACGAGTACGATCCGGGCGGCACGCTCCTCCATCAATATGCCGTCGGCCGCGACCTTCCCGGATCGCCTTTAGTCGCGCTGGCACCGGCGGTACTGGCGGATTCCCGCGAACCGGAACTCGTCCTCGCCACCGCTGGTGACGGACTATTAGCCTTCAATGGCCGCGCTTTTCGCCAGATTTTTCCCTACGGCCCTGAAACCCGCACCATCACGGCAATCTTGCCGGCTCCTTCAGGCCATCTTCTTATAGGAACCAAGAAGCGGGGCGTGATGGTCTATGACGGAAAGCAGATGACCGTCCTCCATCCCACCTTGGAAGGACTCTACGTGACCGCGCTCGCAGGGAATGAGTCGGACCTGTGGGTAGGCACTCTAAACCGCGGTGTGCTTCACTTCCACGCAGGGGAAACCGATAGCTTTTCCGAACAGCAGGGTCTTCCGGACTCACAGGTGCTGTCACTCGCCATTTTCGAGGACGCGACCTACGCCGGGACCGCCGCGGGAGTTGCCGTCTTCAACGGCGGACGTTTTTCGCGAGTGCTTGCTCCTGGGGTGCTGGCCACTGCCCTCTTAGCCACCCGTGGCCAACTCTACGTTGGGTCAGAAGATCAGGGCGTAATCGCGATTGCGCTCGAAGGGCGCCATCCTAATCCGAATGTCGGACCGGGCTTGCAGTTGTCCGAAGTGCATCAGATTTTCACTTCCGGCGATTCGGTATACGCCGTGGCGCGTCATGGACTGTACCGCATGAATCTTCATGCATTCGGCTGGCAGCAGGCTCTACCGGCCGGAACCGCCATTCTAAGCGACCGAAACATTTCCGCTCTTGCCACCGACGCAAACGGCCAGCTCTGGGTTGGTTACTTCGACCGCGGCGTGGACCTTCTCGCGGCGGACAACTCCCGCGTCCGCCACATCGAGGACGAACACGTGTTCTGCGTCAACCGCATCTTTCCGGATTCGAAAAGCGGCACTGTCGGCGTCGCCACCGCGAACGGGTTGGTTCGCTTCGACAGCGAAGGCAGTGAGCAGGTTCTGACTCGCGCCGATGGGCTTATCGCGGATCATGTTACTGACGTGGCCGCTTACCGCGACGGCCTCGCCTTGGCGACTCCCGCGGGCCTGACGTTCCTCGACGCCAGTGGCGCCCGCAGCATGTATGCCTTTCATGGCCTGGTGAACAATCACGTCTATGCGCTGGGCGTCGCGGGAGACCAACTCCTCGCCGGTACGCTTGGAGGTATTTCGGTCCTGAACAAAGGCGAAGTCCTGGTGAATTACACGACCACGACCTCCAACTTGAAGCATAACTGGATCACCGCAGTCGTCCGAGTGGGCTCCGAATGGATGGTCGGCACTTACGGAGCAGGCATTCTGGGACTGGATGGTTCAGGACACTTTCATTCCTTCGAGACTGCTTCCGGCCAGTTCGAAGTAAATCCAAACGCCATGCTGGTGACCCCGAACTATGTCCTCGCCGGCACTTTGGGAAAAGGCTTGTATCTCTACGATCGGCAGTCGGGGCGCTGGGCGGTCATGCAGGACGGCCTGCCGTCCTCGAACGTAACTGCGCTCGCGTCCGGCAACGGCTATATCTACATCGGCACTGACAACGGTCTGGTCCGTATACCAGAGCAGAAACTGCACTCATGAAAAATCTGATCATATCGATTTTCTTCTCGCTTCTGACCTCGGCCACACTGTTCGCTGATGCCGGTGTGCTTATCCCGCTCGACAAGCAGCAGCCCGATCCGGCGATCCTCTCGCTCGAAGAAATGGAGATCACCATCCGCATCGACAACGGGGATGCCCGCGTCTTCGTGCGCCAGGTTTTTGCCAACCACACCGTCACGATTGAAGAAGGGAACTACATTTTCGCGCTTCCCAGCCACGCCACCATTTCCGATTTCGCCACCTGGGACGGCCCCACGCGAATCCCTGCAGTCATCCTTGAGCGCAAGCGTGCCGAAGAAATCTACAACCAGCTCAAACAACAGGCCATCGATCCGGGCTTGCTGCAGATGGGCGAACGGGGCGCGGAAGAGGCCAAGCGCACCTCAGTCTTCAGCGCGCGCATCGTGCCCATTCCGGCGTATGGGACCAAGCGGCTGGAGATTGAGTATCACGAGTCGATTCCGGTCGAGAATCTCAAGTCCTATTTCGCAATCCCGTTGCGACCGGATGCTTACCATGCACAGTCCGCCCGCTATTTTCGCATGAATTTTGAGCTGCACTCAGCGCATGCCATTCGTAATTTCCAGGCACCTGCCAAGACATTTCCTTTGCAACTCGACCAGAACACTCCGCACCTGGTGCAAGGCCACTTCGAAGGACAGAACGTGAATCTCGGAGAAGATTTCTCCGTTACCTATGATCTGGATCCGGCTGCGTCAGATACTCTGCAGGTTCTGACCTACAGGAACCCCGTTTCCGGCCAACCTTCTCCAACCGAGACCGCTCCGGTTCGTAGCACCAATGAGCCGGGTTTCTTTGAAGCCGAAGCCCTGCTTGGCTTTGGGCAACACTCGGCTCCTGCGGGAAACGCCGCGAGTGGAGCTCCCAAGACCGTTATCGTGCTGTTCGACACATCTCTCTCCATGCAATGGGAGAAGCTGGAACGTAGCTATCAGGCTTTCGAAACTCTGCTGCGAAGCTTGCGGCCGACTGATCACTTCAGCTTGGTGCTGTTCAACACGGAGATTCAAGTTCTTCCGATGAGTGCCGCGGATACCACTGGCATCCAGCATGCCATCGATTTCGTCCGTGCCAGCCGTTTGCGTGGAGGCACCGATATTCAGCGCGCCCTGCAAACCGGGCTGCAGCAAGCTGGCGCTCCGGGCGCGAGCAATAGTTATTTGGTCATCCTCAGCGACGGTGGCGCAACTCGGGGCCCCATTCAAAACGGAAAACTGGCTGCTTGGTACGCATCAGCCTGGAAACAGCTCCCTGAAACCCAACGCCCTCGGACTTACATCCTGGCGGTAGGCGACGATGCCAACCTGCCGCTGTTGCGCATGCTGGCTCGCCAGGACGGACTGCTCGAACATGTGCTCTCCACCGAGCCCACGGATTTCAAGCTGAATTCTTTCCTCTCCAAGATCGGACGCAGTCCTATTGGTCAGTTGCAGCTTTCGGTTGCACCGGAAGCTGCAGTCGACAGCGTCTATCCGCTCCAGGATGCAACGTTCTCAGGTTCGCTTGCGTCATGGGTCGGACGCTATGCGGCGCCGCAGGAAAAAGTGAGTTTCAAGGTTCATGGCGTGCGCGACGGAACTTTCGTCGAGATGGCCAGCCAGGCTATCCTCCCGCGCGAATCCTTCGATCATCCGCAGCTGCCAAGGCTCTGGGCGCGCGCCCGCGTGGACGCCCTGCTTGAGAAAATCGAGCGCGAAGGCGAGGACCAGGCCACTATTGACGAGATCATCCGCCTAGCTCGCCAGTACAAATTTGTCACGCCGTACACGTCGTTCTTAGCTGTTCCCCGCGCCTTGCTCCGGCCTCGCGTCATTCGGCCGGGCGATCCCATACTGCGGGTCAAGACGGATGAATCCATCGTTTCCGTGGTGGCGCTGTTTCCTTTCGGCCTGATACAGCCGCTTCGCTACCTTTCATCCGAAGACATCTGGCAAACTCGTTTTCTCGCGCCCACCGACATGCAGGATGGGACCTACACCGTGCGCCTGATTCTGCGGGATCGCCTCGGGCACACCTATCGCGAATCCAAAACATTCGTCATTGCCAGCAAGTCGCCGGTTGTGCAGGTGAAACTCGATCGCAAACGCTTCCAGCGCGGCCAGGCTATCGACATGAAAGTCGAAGCTTCCGAGAGCACTCGCACTTTAGTCGCGCGGTTGGAAGGCGCGTTGCCGGTCGCACTCCGGTGGGATGCGAAGGCCGCCGCCAATACCGGCGAATTGTTTATTCCCGAGGAAACCATCCCCGGCTCCTACAAGCTGACGGTGACCGCGGAAGATATTGCTCACAACATTGGAACGCAGGAGGTGCAGATTGAAGTGCTTCCTTGATTCATCAACGCGGTGGATTCGCAGGCTGCTGCTGGCCGTGTTCATCCTGGCTATTGCTGGAACATTTTCAGCGCTTGCCGAATTGCCGTCGTGGATTCGCAACATCGAGGGCGGCAGCGCGATCGAGACCGCCTTCTTCCGCATGATGTCGCTGCCGGGCTGCACTGTTCTGTTTCGCCGGCCTCCGCGGGAGACGCGTCCCGCCCTCGGCGACCTCATCAAGTCTGAGCCGAGAAATACCGAGCTGTATTCTTTGCGCGCTCTCGAAGATGAACAGCAACTCGACTTCGCCGCTGCTGAATCCGACTGGAAATCCTATGTCAGCAATTCTTCCGATAAACTCAGCGCCCAACTCGCTCTCGCCGATTTCTACCACCGCCGGTTGCGTCCTGCGGACGAGATCAATACTCTGTCCGTGGTCGCCAACCTGCCGCCAGTTGCTGCCGAACGACTCACTCCTCCCGCGCAGCAGCACTCCTGGCAGGCGTTCGACCGCATCTTTGGAGTAATTCAATCCCAAGGCTTGCAGAAGGACGTTTCCATTGCCCAATACCGGGCCTGGATCGCGCGCTATCCGCAGGAGCAATCTCTGTATCCGCGCTTCCTTCAGTTTCTGGTCTCCGAAAAAGAATGGGCTGCCGCCCAGCGACTGATTGCCGCCTACAGCACACGATTTCCCGACGACCACATTTTCCCGGTAAAAGCCAAAGCCATGGTCGAGTACCGCCAGGGGTCGGTTCGGGAAGGTTTGGCGGTTTACGAGCAAACCTTCCAGCCGCTGTGGGACCCGGAACTCGTCCGGAGCTATTTCGAGCTGTTGCGGGAGACGCAGAGTCTTCGCAAGTTTCTCGACCAGGCGCGCTCCGCACTAAACGCGAATCCTGAGGATCTCAATGCGACCGCACGTTTGTTTTACTACTACCAGCAGCAGGGCAAGCTAGATGTGGCCGAGCAAGCCATCGTTGACTTGCGGCTCCGCAAGGAAGCCAGCAAGTCAGCCTGGACTTCGCAGGAACTTTACGTTTGTGCCCGTCTGCTTGAAGACGTCCACGCCTATCCCGAGTCGGCGCTCTACTACTTCGCTCTATACAACAGCCAAGGAATGCCGGACGCGCAGGAGCAGGCTCTGGCAGGTCTCACGAGTCTTTTACTCACGGCGCCGGAGACGCCGATTCGTCTGGGTTCCGGCGAACTTTTCATGTACCGCGATATTGCCACCATGGACCAGGGCCCCGGTTATCTCAACGGAATTCTCTCTTTGATCCTGAACACCACCCAGCCGGCGTCGCAATATTCCGAGGAAGAACAACGCGCCGTTCCGTATTTCCATCGTTCTCGCGCCGCGGAATTGCTGGCCTTGCTCGACACGAAATTCCCCAGCTCTGCCCGTCGCCCTGAGCTGCATTTCCAACTCCTTGAGTTCTATGCTGGCGCGGGTGAGAGCGACGCTGTCATCCAAGGCGGACGCGAGTTCCTCGCGAGTTTCCCGAATGCTTCGCAGCGCACTGCCGTCGCTCTGCTAATGGCGGACGCCTACTCCCGCAAGGCCGACACTACGAGTGAGTGTGCCATCTACGATTCCGTTCTTCAGGAACTCGCGGGCAAGGCGCTGAATGTGCCTCTCGGATCGGCGGAGGAAGGGGCCGAGTCCGCAGCCAACTACGCAACGGGCGCAACCAATGCGGCCGAAACAGAAGATGAAGGAGAAGAAGAGGAAGCCGAAGCTCCACAAAGCAACTCACCGCAGCAGCGTCAACCTAGCCAGGCGTTCCAGATCGGCTCGGCCGGTGTTCCAGCCAGGCAGGTTGGCGCGCGGTCGCCTGAATATGCCCGTGTGTTAGAGCAATATCTGGCCAGGCTCGTGGAAATGAAACAAGTCCCCCAGGCGCTCGGTGTATTGCGCCACGAAATCGATCGCAATCCCGACGATCCCGGCCTTTACGAACGGCTCGCTGTGTTTCTCGACCAGAACCGGCTGGGCAGACAACAGGAAGAAGTCTACCGCCGGGCCATCGCTCGTTTTCCCGATCGTTCCTGGTATGACAAACTTGCGCGCTTCTATCTGCGCTACAAAAAACATTCCGAGTTCGAGCAGTTGACCAAGGAAGCAATCAAAACTTTCAACGGCACTGACCTCGAACGCTATTTCAGCAACGTCAATGGCAGCAGCGCTGTGATGTATCTGCGGCTGAATCAGTATGCCAATCAGCGCTTCCCACACAATCCGGTGTTCGTTCACAACCTGCTCTCCGCATATAGGCGGCTCGAAACTCGCGATGACGCTGCGTGGGAAGCATTGCTCCGGCAGCACTGGTTTGAAGAGACCGTTCTGCGCGACCAGTTCTTCGAGTACCTTTCGCGCACCGGGAAACTTGAACCGGAGTTGAGTGCTCTACAGCAGAGCGCGCCCGACGCCAGTAGCTGGGAGAGCAATCCCGCGGCAGCTGATTTCATCGCCAACGCCAACTTGTGGCGCTCGCATTTCGAGGAAAGCGCTCCGGCCCTCAAATCGCTCGCCAGCCAGTATCCAGCTGAAGCCGAGATCGCGCACACTGCATCGTCCGTCTGTCGTTCGCTGGCTTACTTCGATCCCGCCGACACCGCCGTCGCTGCCAAGATCGAGGACAACCTGCTCCAGGCCGATCCGGGCGACACCCAGACTCTGGCTCGAATCGGAGACATCTACGCCGACCGCGACCTGTTTGCTCAAGCATCGCCATACTGGGAGCGCATTCCGAAGGTGTCGCCCGGCCAGTCCGGTGGATACCTCGAAGCTGCGACGATTTACTGGGACTACTACGATTTCGACAATGCGCTGCGTTTGCTGAACCAGGGCCGCGATCGGCTGAGCAATCCGAGTCTCTACGCCTATGAAGCTGGAGCAATCTACGAGAACAAGCGGGACTATCCCCATGCCATCCAGGAATACGTAAAGGGCTCGCTCGGCGGTTCTCCGGACTCGCCTGCTGAACTCCGGTTGCTCGAACTCGCGCGCCGTCCCAAGTTTCGCGATGTGGTCGAGCAAAACACCGCCAAGATCGACGAGTCGCCCGCCCAGTCCATGGCAGCAGTTTATCTCCGAGTAAAGATTCTGGAAGCTCAGGGCCGCAGGCCGGAAATGGAAGCGTTCCTCGACGCGATAGTAAGCAACACCACGTCGATTGAGCAGGCTGAGGACATTGAAACCCTGGCGCAGCAGAAATCCCTGGAAACCGTTCGCCAGCACGCGCTGGAGCGCCAGGCTGCCCTCACCACCGACCCGGTCACTCGCCTGCAACTCCGTTTCTCGCTGGTTCGGTTGTATGAAGGCCGCAAGGATTTTTCTTCCGCCCAAAAGAACGTCGAAGCGTTGTATCGCGAGAATCCCAAGATTCTCGGCGTGGTCCGCTCGACGGTTGATTTCTACTGGCGCGTCAAGATGTATCCGCAGGCAATTTCCGTCCTGCTGCAAGCCTCCAAAGATGCGTATCCCGAACTGAGCAAGCAGTTCACTTACGAGGCCGCGCGCAAGTCGACCGAAGCCAAGCAATATCAGCAGGCACGCGACCTGCTCTCGCAGCTCTTGAAAGATTCTCCCTACAACGGCGAATACCTCGCCGCCATGGCCGACACCTATGCTCAAGCGGGCGACGATCACGGTCTTCAGCAGTTCTATGTTGACAAGATCACTCTGTTCCGCAACTCATCCCTCCCGGAGGACGCCCGTAAAGCGCAGATTGCGACATTGCGCCGCGGGCTCATTCCGGCTCTCACTCGCTTGAACAACAATGCAGGAGCGGTCGATCAGTACATCGAGCTCATCAACAAATTCCCCGAAGATGACACGCTGGTTACCGAGGCCTCCCTGTACGCGCTGCGCTACCAGCGGCAGCAGCAACTCGTCGATTTCTACGCCAAGACGGTGGCTCAATCCCCGCGCGACTACCACTGGTCCATGGTGCTGGCCCGCATCCAAACCAATCTCGAAAATTATCCGGCCGCGATCGATACGTATGGCAAGTCTATTACCGTTCGCCCTGACCGGGTTGACCTCTACACCGCCCGCGCAGGGCTCGAAGAGCGGTTGATGCGCTTTGACGATGCGGCTTCCGACTATGAACGCATCTATCAGCTTGCCTACAAGGATCCGCAATGGATGGAGAAGGTCGCGATGGTCCTCGCCCGTCAAGGCAAGACGAAGGAAGCGGTCGCCGCACTCAAGGTCGCGCTGATCGACGGCCGTCCGGAAAACGCCGCCAACTATTTCGAGGTGGTGCGACGTCTCGAATCCTGGGGCATGCTTTCGCAGGCTCGGACCTTTGCCGAACAAGGAATCAAGACCGCCGGATCTGATCTGCTGGCTGAACCTGAGCATCACGCTGGCGCAAAAATCTATGTGCGCATCCTGACTCGCTTGCGGCAGCATGATCAGGCCTACGCCGCCCTGCAGAGCGCTTTCGACGACGCTTCGTCAAACCTGCCGGTGCTCAAGGAGCAGGTTGCAAGACAAGGAATCGCCGCGGTCACCGACGAGCAGTGGCGCACGCGCACTCGGCAGATGCGCATTGAAGCTGCCCGCGAAGGTATGGCCGCTGCTCTGCAGGAAATGGGTGGCGCCGTTAATACCTACTTCACGCCCGAGGAGAGACTCACATTCGCTCACTTCGCGGAGTCCAAACGGGTCGGCATGAATTTCGCCGATGTTGAGAGATTCGCGGTTCCCCTGGCGCAAAGCGCCGGTCTTGCCGATCAGGAAGCTCGTTGGCGATTTGAGGTGATGATGCAGCAGGCGCACTCTCAGAATCCCTATGCCAACATGCCACCCTTCGTCGATCTGCAGCGCCGCCGCAGCCGCTTCGCGGAACTCGGGTCGCAGCTGGAACAGTTTGCGAGTGCAATTAGCCCTGGCTTCAGCCGGCGTGACGCGGCTTTGCTAGCTGCCGCAGACGCTTACCGCTCCGCAGACGACCCCTCCAACGAAATGCGCGTGCTGTCGACCGTTTGCGTCGACCACCTCGACAGCGGCCGCCAGCAGCGTCTTTTCGAATTGCTTCTGGCGCGCCAGCCCGCGGAACTGGTCCGCATCGCCTCAACCTGGAGTCCGGCCGGTGAAAAGGCCGCCGACTACGTAATTGCCAATGCAACGCCTATCTGGTCACACGCAGTTGTGCAAGCCCGTAGCCGGCCGCGCCCGCCGGTGTGGAACAAGTCCTACAACGCGCTCGTCGGATTGTATTTTGCCGAGCCTGCTGCCGATGTCCGCAATGCTTTCCTCGGCGCTCTCGGTGACAGCACAATCGGTGAGCGCCTCGGCAAGCCGGTCGATCGCTCACAGCAACTTGCGGGAGACATTTGGTTCTATTACGGCTCACGATACGGCGAGTACCTGGGGACGACCAAGCAAGGTAATCCCGAGGACTTCCTGCCCGCCATCCTGGAGCAGAGTCCCGCCACTTCCTCTGGATATCTGACTTTGGCCGACTACTATGCCGAGGCCGGCGACGAGCCTCGTGCCATCCTCGACTACAACCACACGCTCGAACTCTCTCCCAACCGGCCCGATATCTATGACAGCATCGCGCTCGCCTATTACAAGCAAGGCGACCACGCTGCGGCTCTCGCACAATGGAAGCAGGCGTTCGCCGTGCTTTCCGCGCAGATCAACGCCGCTCGTGTGCCCGAAACGTTGTGGGCAGACTTTGGACGCACCTGCGATCAGCTCGCCACGCGCCACCTCTTTTCCGACCTGAAGCCCGATGCGGATGCGATCATCCGTGCTTATCTCCGGCACAACGGCAATTACCGCTCGAACCCGGTGCTGCACTCTGCGTACGCCGCCGCCGGCGACCCCGCGACCGCAACGGGTTGGCTGCTGGATCTTTCCTCCGCGGCCCATGATCCGGCGAGCATCCTTGCTGATGTAGCAGACGCTTCCTGGATACCGCTGCCGCAGCGTGCTTTCATCTATCAGCGCATTCTCGATTCGAAGCAGGACGCTGTCAGCAAGCTCACGGGGCTGGAGCGCGACAACGCCCAGCAGGACCTCAACTCCTGGCAGGTACGCTGGATCCAGTACCTGGTTCGCACCAAACAGTACGCGCAAGCCTCAGCTGCGATCGCTGCCTTGCCAAAAGAGACACGCGATGCGCAGGCTGCGGCTCTGGTTCCGCTCGACCTCCGGGCTGCTGCGCAACTGAGCACGCTGGACTCCAAAATCACCGGGTACCGCTCCGATCCTCAAAGCACTCCCAGCGCGGAGATCCTCCGTGCTACCGCTCGACAGATGTTTGAGGGCGGGGATAAGCAATCCGCGCGCAAGATTCTGGAACTGGTTTTCGCGCGTGAAATCGAAGAACATCAACTTGTCGCAGCTAATTTTCTTGGCCTTGCCGAAATCCGCATCGCCTCGGGAGATACGCCTGGCGCCCTCGATCTGCTGCGCCGCCTGGTTGTTGTCGTTGGAAATCCCTTTGAGAACCTGGATCCGGCGGCAGCGCTGCTGGAGAAGACCGGCCACAATACGGAAGCCGCCGAGTTTCTTGATCAGCTCGTCAAGTCAGCGCCGTGGGATTCTTCCTACCGACTACGCTTAGCCAAAGCCAAGCTCGCCGCCGGCCAAGACGCGGCTGTGGCCCAGGATGCACTCGCCTCCGTCGCCTCAGGGTCGAATGCTTCCTACGATCTCCGCATCAAGGCCGCGCTTGCGCTTGCTGGCCGGCCCCAATCCGATCTGGGGAGCGGGGAACTGAACCTGCTCGCGGGCAATCCCGTGGCCATCCCGGCTGGCGCTGCGGACCAATTCTACTTTTATGACGCCCGCGTTAACGCCGCCCAAAACGCAGCTGACGCGCAGACGAAGCTTCAGCTTCTCAGCCACTGTGTCATCGACTTCCCGCGTCGGGACGAGGCTCGCATCCCGCTGTTCCAGGCTGCAGTCAGCGCGCAGTCCAACGAATTTGCCGTCGGAGTCCTGGAGCCTCTGTTCCAGATGCAGTTTCTGCGTAACAACACAGCGGGAGCCAGCTCCGAAGAGGAAGAAATTGTCAGTGCCGAGTCCGACGAAGAAGTGAACAATGATGCGTCCAGTATGCCCGCCGCCGCGGCCCTCAAACTTTCTCGCACCCAACAAGCGCAAGTGGCCCGGATGATCGGCGATACCATGACTCGCCTCAATCGGCTTTCCGATGCGGTGTCGTATTTCGACGCCGCACGTCGTCTTGAAAGCTCACCGGCAACCCGTAGGGAACTGACCCGCAAGCTCGCGGACCTTCGAGCAACCTTGCGAATCCAGAACCAGAATGCGGCCCGCCAGCCGCTTCTACACGAGGCGCTGGAACAGGATCGGGTGGTTCGACCGCGGCTTCTGGCGCGCGTTGCCGCGCCTAAGGCCGCCGCCGCGAAAGGAGGCGTGAACCAATGAAACGCTTTGCCATCTTCCTGCTTGTCGCTCTGGTCTGCGCCGGAATCGGCTGGGCCACCTTCCAGGCCACGGTCGGGGCTGGGTCCGAGCAATCGTTCTCCTCGAATATTCCGGCGGGCCCGCTTCTTTACTTAGAGGCCAAAGATTTCTCCTCATTGCTCGCGGACTGGAATTCCTCTCCGCAGAAAAAGCAATGGCTCGACAGCAGCAACTACGAAGCCTTTTCCCGTTCGCGCCTGTTTCTGCGCCTGAAGGGAGCGAGCGATCAGTTTGCCGCCGCCGCCGGACTCCCTCCGGACATGAATTTCCTGGCCCAGGTTGCGGGGACCCATAGCGTTCTTGCGCTCTACGATATCGGTAACTTGCAGTTTCTTTACATCACGCACCTGCCCTCCGCGAAATCCATGCAGACCACACTCTGGCAGAGCCGGGCGAAATTCGAACCGCGCAGTGTTGCCGGAATCAGTTTCTACTTGCGCCGCGACCCGGAGTCGCAGAAGGAAGTCGCCTTCGCGGTTTCCGGTGACTATCTCCTACTGGCAACTCGGGAGGATCTGATGGCGGGTGCGCTGCAACTCATGTCCGGCAGCAAAGACCGTGCCGTCGAAGCTGAGCCGTGGTGGTCGCAAGCGGTCGCCTCGACGGGGACCGCGGGCGATCTTCGAATGGTATTGAACCTTGAGAAAATCGTGCCGAGCCCGTACTTCCGCACCTACTGGGTCCAGCAGAATATTACGGACATGGGGCAGTACTCCGCCGCGGTTTCCGACCTGTTCCGTTCCAGCAAGCAATACCGCGAAGAGCGCGTGTTGCTTAAGAAGTCCGCCGCGGCTGAAGGATCGTCCGCCGGAGGGGACACAGCTGCTGCCGACCTGGTACGCCTGGTGCCGGAAGGCGCGGGCGTCTATGAGGCCCGGGCAAATCCCTCCGTCGATTCCTGCTTCGACCTGCTTGCGACCAAGCTTCTCGCGCCACATCTTGGCGTCGCGCCTGTGTCGCAAACTGCCCCTCAAGTGCAAATCACCTCCGGAGAAACCGGCGCCGGCTCCGACTTGGAGACGCGCATCGACCAGCCTGCAGTGCAACGCACAGCCGCTCCGTCGAGTTCATTGGCTTTGAAAGAACTTCTCACCAAGACTCCCCTTCTCGCCTCGCTGCAGGTGCAATCCACCGAGCCAGACAAAGCCGGAGTATTCGTCAGAATTCACTCCGCAATGGTTCTGGTTGCAGCCTCGGATTGGAGCGAGGCCGCAGTGCAAACTGCGCTGACCGAATTTGTTCGACCTGCCCTCACTGCCAGCCAGCTTGGTGTCGGATGGCAGCAGAAATCCGGATACCAGAAACTCGATGGTTTGTGGCCGCTGGTGTCTTCCGTCCATGGCAAGTACCTGCTTGTGGCCGACGATTCCGCTTTGATCGAGGCGATGCTTTCCAACTTCAACCGGAAGTCGGATCTGAAACCGGCAGCCTTCTTTGCAGGTTTCAACCACGGGCGTGAACGCGCCAACTTCGGCCGCTTCACAGGCGTGATTGACCGTCCTAACGAGACGCAATCCAACGTCCCGGGCAGTGAACGGCAGCCGCAATTCTTTTCTCAGAACATCGCCAGCTTCAGCTCAACTCTGGCTGACATTTCGTCGGAGAAGGTGATAATTCGCGCGGACGGAGGCAAAATCCTGCAAACAGTTACCTACGAATGGTCACAATGAGAAAGCTCGTGCTTGTGCTGGCAGTGGGCCCGCTCGTCGGGCTGCCCTCAAGCGGGCATAGCGAGCGTCCCGCCGCCGATCGCACAAGGTATCCCGAAACCTCGCTGTTTGCGCAATCTGCCGCTCGCGTTTTGACTCGCGAATTCCCGAGTAACACCATTTCATTTCTTTTGCTCGATGCGCACACTGGCACGGTGCTTGCCTCCCGCTGGGAAAATCCCGAAGCGCCAATTCCTCTCGGCTCGCTGGTGAAGCCTTTCACCGCTCTGGCCTACGGTGAGCAGCACGGATTTGCCTACCCTGCTCACATCTGTCGTGGAACCGCCACCGGTTGCTGGCTTCCTCGCGGACATGGCGCCATTGATCTCGCCTCCGCCATCGCATACTCCTGTAACTCATATTTCCGTATGCTTACCGCCAACATGACGGCCGCCGACGTTGCTCCGATTGCCGTGCGTTTCGGCCTGCAACCTCCGAGTGCGGAAATCTCTGGATCTGCGCTCGCTGGTCTTAGCAACCGATGGTTAGTCTCGCCGATGAGCATGGCTCATGCTTATCTGGAGTTAATCCACCGTCGCGACCGACCCGGTATGCTACAGATCCTCGCAGGAATGGAACGGTCGGCCCGGCACGGAACGGGTGCAGCCATAGGTCGCTCTCTTTCATTCCCCGATGCGCTCGCCAAAACCGGCACCGCGGCGTGCACTCACCGTAAGCACGCTCCCGGTGATGGCTTCACGATCGTCATGGAGCCGGCCGATCAGCCGCGGATCCTCCTCATGGTTCGCGTTCACGGAGTTCCGGGAGCTCAAGCGGCCAAGACTGCCGGACAGATGCTACGCCGCATCAAGGAATGACCGCCATGCGAAGCAAGACCGCTTTCGCGCTGGTTCTCATGATGCTGGCAGGCTCCCTCGCCTTGGCCCAGGATGTCCGCATCGGCGTCCTCGGCCTGTTTCATCCCCGCCAACTCACCTTGAGCGCTCTTCCTAGCTCCGCTCTCGTTGTCCACGCCGCACAGGAATTCGTGGTTGAAAAAAGTTCCGGTATCGGTGTTGTGGACATTCAGCTTTCCGGAGGCAGCTTGGTTCTTCGGGTAGGGACGCGTGTTGTCCATGCGTCCGAAATCACCGTTACCGGCCGGGAGAACCAGCCGGTGGACTTCGAGCTTGCTGTTCCCGGCAAACTTAATCGCCATTACCGGGGCGTGCTCGAAATAAAGCCAACTCCCGGATTTCTGGTCGCAGTTGTGAGGATGGATGTCGAAACTGCGGTGGCTTCCGTGGTCGCTGCGGAAAGCGTACCGGGCACACCTCTGGAAGCCTTGAAAGCGCAGGCCGTCGCTACTCGTTCTTTTTTCGTTGCCGGCAAAAGCCGCCACCACGACTTCGATTTTTGTGATACGACCCACTGCCAGTTTCTGCGCGAGCCCCCTGCGCCGGACAGTGCCGTGGCCAGAGCCGTTTCTGCTACCCGCGGCTTGGTCATGGCCTACCAATCCCAACCATTCGCCGCGATGTACACCCACACTTGCAGCGGCCGTACTCGCACGCCAGCCGAACTCGGCCTCCCTGTCGCTCGCTACCCTTACTACTCTGTCGATTGCAGATATTGTCGTCAGCACCCAGTCCGGTGGCAAAGTCAACTTTCCGTGCCGGACGCGTCGGCTCTGCGCAGCTCCGATGAGTCCACCCGCCTGCGAATCGACCGCCGTCTCGGTTGGAGCACGGTTCCGAGCAACAATTTCACGATGCAAACCGAAAACGACCACGTCGTGCTGCACGGGACCGGCGAGGGGCATGGCATCGGGCTCTGCCAATCCGGAGCCAAAGCGATGGCCGAAGAGGACGCAACCATGCGACAAATCCTGAGCCACTATTACCCAAACACCACCATCGTCAGCCTCGACCGCAACGTTCTTCGGTGATGCTTGTAGCAAGCCGTTCAGGTCAGAAGGTCAGATAGCTCATGGGAACGGGTTCGAGCCCAAGACTTCCGGCTGTGGTACCGACGACCTAAGACCTCCGTAACGAGTCACTGCGCCAATCCGCAATCTAAGATTGCCATGTGGTTCGCCAACTCAGCTTGCGTGAGACGGGCGCGCTATCAGTGTGCCTGGTGTCGATGCCGAATGTTGCTTTCTTCATTTTCATCCCACGCCGCTTCCTTCTAACCGCTTACGGTGACACCGCACAGTGTTTGCTGCTGCTGCTCTTACTGACTGCATTCCTCCGCAACACCAAGGCCAGCGAAGCCGGAACTCGGCTCTTTTGGGCGCTTATGGCGCTGGCTGCCGGATTGTGGTTGTGTGCACAAGCTCTATGGACCTATTTCGAAGTGATTCTTCGCCACAATGTTCCTAACCCTTTCGTGGGAGACGTTCTCTTCTTCCTGCACCTGGTCCCAATTATGGGAGCTCTGGCGGTGCGGCCGGATCGTGAGGAACAACTGGTGGTCCATCCCGGCAAGCTGGATTTCATACTGATGTTGGTTTGGTGGCTCTACCTCTATTGCTTCATCGTGATTCCCTGGCAGTATGTGAAGTTCGACTCATCGAATTATGGCATCAGCTTCGACCTGGCTTATTCGCTCGAACATCTGGTCGTCGTGGTCGCTGCCGCCGCAGTGTGGAACCAAAGCAAAGGCGCATGGCGGAAAATCTTCGGACACCTTCTGGGCGCCAGCATTCTCTACTCTCTCGCGTCGACTGCGATTGGACTGGCCATCAATGCAGGAAAATATTTCACGGGAAGTTGGTACGACCTGCCACTGCTCGGCGCCATGGCATGGTTTGCGTGGAGCGCGATCCTCGCTCACAGATTGATGCCGCTCAGCGTACCCAGGAAGACTGATGCTACGCGAAAGTCGTGGATTTCCACGGCGGCGATGCTCACTCTGCCCTCTCTGCCTGTGATGGCGGCCTGGAGCATGCTATGGAGTTCCGCGCCAGGCCCGGTGAAAAACTTCCGGCTGCTGCTCACACTGTCGACCATAGTGGTGATGGGGGTACTGGTTTGGATCAAACAGTTCCTGCTGGATAAGGAACTGGCTCGCGTGCATCAGGAACTTCGCGAGGACTCTTTGACCGATCTGCTGACCGGGGCCAGGAATCGGCGATTTCTCACCAGCACCATCGAGACCGATGTCCGTCAAGCGATCCGCGCGTACTTCCCGCACGCGACCGCAGGGGCCAAGCGCAATCGGGACCTTATTTTTTATGTGGTGGATGCGGATTCCTTCAAGGACGTCAATGACCGTTACGGCCATGACGTGGGCGACAAACTGCTGGTCGAAATGGCGGGCCGGATCAGTTCCGCCATCCGCCATTCCGATGCCCTGATTCGCTGGGGCGGAGACGAGTTCCTGGTGGTGTCACGCAATAGCAACCGGCACGAGGCCGCCACGCTGGCCAACCGCGTTCTACGCAATGTTGCCCGCGAGCCTTTTGATCTGATCCCGGGTACGCCGATTTTCCAGAGTTGCTCGATCGGCTGGGCTGTGTTCCCGTGGTATGTCAACGATCCGGGAGCCGTCGGTTATTCGGACGTATTACGTCTCGCTGACTGCGCCTTGTATGAGGCCAAGCAGGCTGGCAAGAACCAGGCGGTGGGAATGTTGCCTGCGCTCGAGGAACCGCAAACTTCGCCCAGTCCACTGGGTGGCAAGCAGGGCTTGACTGATCAGTTTGGAGCGAGAAGCCTGGTTTCCGCCGGGCCGCAAATTCCGGTTGCATCGCCGGAACTCTCAGTCAACGCGGCATCGGTTCGTTATTTCGGCGCCTAGAAACCACTCTCGCAGTATCGTCTCTAGCCCCATGTTCTTGCTTGATACCTTTTACAATCTATACTTCCATACATTCGCTGAAGGGGCCCTCCAAATGGCAGAGAAGGCTTTCGGACTCACGGTAAATGAAGTCATGGCCTATGCCGCCGTGGCGAACGTGATGCTCGTCGTGGTTCTTGCCGCGGTCAACGTTTATTACGCATGGCACTCAAAGCGGCAGGCCGATGCCAGTCGGGAACAGGTAGCCACTTCCAACCGGCAGGCAGAAATCGCCGAGCAAACGCTTGTGATCCTGCGGAAGCAGATCGACCAGCAGCGGGCTGCGGACCTCGGGACCGTGAGCCTGCAACTCAAGGTTGCGATTCATACGGTTGAGGATTGGCTCAAGCGGATTGGCGTAGACACGTATCCGCAACTGCCGGACGATATCAGAATTCTGCCGGCAGACTTCAGCATCGCCACCCAGCGTGCCAACGCGATTGATCAGATCGTCGCCGAGAACATGGGAGCGGCCTCGCTCTATGCGGGGGAGGCGGAAACCAACCTGAACATTTTGCGCACTCGGAACCCGGCACAACCACAAAGCTGGAAGGAGATGCAAGACAAAGCCACCAACAATCTGAATATCGCCCGATACAAGCTAAACGTGGCTCGAACCCGTTGGGAAGCAGCGGCAGCCCCCTCACCAGGAAGGGCTTAGTGTTCTTACCCCCCAGGACCGCGCATGTCCCCTAAAGACCTGTTCTCGTTCAGAATGATTAGTGACACTCTCAGGTAGAGTGTCAGGATGCAAGCCAGAGACGGAAAACCACCCCGATCGGCACGGTTAGCGACCACCGGCGTGGAACTGAGCCGGGCGGCCCGAGTCCGCCTGGCGTGGATGGATTTCTATCGCCAGAGCCAGAACGTGGCCCAAACCTGCCGTCACTTCGGAATCTCGCGGCAAACCTTTTACCGCTGGCAACGGCGCTACGATCCGCTGGATTTGACCAGCCTGGAAGAGCGCAGTCATTGTCCTCGGCGACGCCGCCAGCCGACTTGGCGCCGCCAGCCGACTTGGTCTTTTCCTTTATTAGAAAAGGTTTTGACGTTGCGGTTGCAGTTTCCCCGCTGGGGCAAAGACAAACTGGCGGTATTGTTGCGCCAGTCCGGGCAAGCCATCTCGACTTCGATGGTGGGCCGCATTCTCACCCATCTGAAGCAGCACGGCAGGATCGAGCCGCCACCCCGTCGGGTGCCGGGATCGCGCCGGGCCCTGCGGCCGCGTCCCTACGCCGTGCGCAAACCCAAGCAGTACGCGGTGTCTGCCCCCGGCGATCTGGTCCAAGTCGATACCTTGGACGTGCGCCCCGTGCCGGGCGTGATGTTCAAGCAGTTTACCGCCCGCGATGTGGTCTCACGCTGGGACGTGATTCAGGCCCACGGTCGCGCTACCGCCGCCAATGCCACCCAGTTCCTGGAAACTCTGTTACACCGTATGCCTTTCCCCATCCGCGCCCTGCAGGTCGACGGCGGCTCGGAGTTCGCCGCTGAATTCGAGCAAGCCTGCCAGCAGCGCGGCTTGCGCCTGTTCGTGCTGCCGCCTCGCTCCCCCAAACTCAATGGTGCGGTCGAACGCGCCAACCGCACCCATACCGAGGAGTTTTATCAGGTCACCCCCTGCTCGCTGGAAATGAAAAAGCTCAACTGCGAGCTCCGCGACTGGGAACGCATCTACAACACCGTCCGCCCTCACCAGGCTTTGGGCTACTTAACCCCACGCCAGTTCTTGTCCCAGCTCTCATCTCAACGAAAGGAATGAAAGTGTCACCCATCTACTGGACGAGTACAAGGTCTTGCGCGGGCACAAAGGTTAACATAGTCTCGTGCCAACGCAGGGCTCCAGGAAATCCAACCTCACGGTGTTGTCTGCCGAAGGCCTCAACCAGATCCCCTGGCTTCTGCATGGGTTTTCCACCCGCGCTGGAGGATCGTCGCGACTCTACGGCGGAGATGCTCTCAACCTCGGATTCACTAAACACGATTCGCGAGCTGCAGTTGAGCGCAACCGGTCGGCGTTTTTGCGGCAAATCGGCGCAATCGATGGCAAGCAGCTTTGGTCGCTCATCACCCTTCGCCAGATTCATTCAGATCTGATCCACTGTGTGTCCGAGGCTCCTGAGAATTCTCTGGTCGGCGACGGCTTGCTCACTCAGCAACCCGGCATTCTGCTCGCCGTGCAAACCGCCGACTGCTTTCCGGTAATCCTGGTCGACACGAAACGCAAGGCGGTTGGTGTCGTTCACGCCGGCTGGCGGGGTACCGTGAAACGAATCGTCGAGAAGGCGGTTGGAGAAATGCGACTCCGCTTCGGCAGCGCTCCACGTGATATTCGCGCGGCAATCGGCCCGGGGATTCACAACTGTTGCTACCAGGTTGGACCCGAGGTTCGCGAGAAATTCGAATCGCAATTCGCTTACGCGGCTGGATTGTTCCGCGAAACCAAGGATTCCGACGAGGTTCGCGAAAAGTATCCTCTGTTATTTCTCAGCGCCCGCGCTCCCGGACACAGCGAACTGCCCAAGAAAATCTTCCTTGATCTCGTGGCCGCAAACCGTCGGCAACTCCTGGACGCCGGAGTCAGGCGCAAGAACATTGACACCTCGCCGCTTTGCACCGCCTGCCGCCCCGACTTGCTTTTCTCCCATCGCGCCGAAAATGGCACAACGGGACGAATGCTGGCGGTGGTCGGAATGTTGTAGCTCCTGCTCTCGTTGCGCCCTTCTCGAAAAGTTGTCGCGCTTTGTGGTTGAGTGCTTGTTGCTGGCACCTCAAGAGCCTCGAACCGCAAAGCGCGCAAAGGGGACACGCCTTTCGTGAAACCGGCCTAACTCAACTACGACTTCCTTGCCACATCCAGGTTGTTCTTCACGGCAAATGCTCCAAACACCTGAGCTGCCCTCATCCCGGCAATCTGCTTGTCCATCGCATTGGCGACCGTTCCATAGAGACTCAGCGTCCCACGATCCACCACAATGCGGATCGGCCGCGCTGGATCAATCGCATACCGGCTCAACACCGGATCACGGTAGATCGCTCGCATCGCACTCAGCCGAATCTGGTCGTCAAACATCGAAACCGGCGCAACTTTCACCTTGTTCACCACATCTTTCACGCCCGGCGTGGCGTCCACCAGCGCCAACGCGGAGTCCCGGTCAAGCTCCGTCCGAGCCTCCCCATCTAGTGTGGCCACACCATTTTCCACCGACGCGGTAACGAAGTTAAAAGCAATGTCATATCCCATGCGGTCGTAGTACAATTTGCGATCCAGTTGGGCCGTCAACTCGGCGTCCGGCACTTCTTTCCCTTGCACCGCGATCAGGTTGCGCACGCTCTGAACGTTCTCCGCCTTGCGCACTTTCTTAGCTGCGTCCAGCTTCTGCTGATACACGTTCACGCTGCCCATCAGGGTCACGATGCCGTCTTGGACCGACGCCTGCACCCCGCGAAATTCCTTCTTGCTCGCAAGCCGACTGGTGACGCCTGCCTGAATCGCTGCGTCATTGCGGCTGGCGCTTGTGTTCTGCGTGGCCAGCGCGCTGCCCGCGACCCCCAACAAAATACTCAAACCCAAAATCCTGACAATCTTTTTCATCGCAATGGACCTCCCCATCTGTATGTATTAACCAGATGGTTAAATCAATGTTGCGCGAGGAATTGCAAAGATATGTAAAAAATTGTCTGGAAGTTCGGCGGCTAAGACCCGCCGCACAGATCAATGTGTGAAATACAGCTCTATCGCCAACAATCGCCGTTTGTGTACATCTGAACCGTGTACCAACGGCTTTCAAGACGTTTTACACGAGCAACCTCACAAGGTAAGGTACCGTTTTTCCCCGTCTGCTTGGCGGTCGCGGCTGTCAACAGCGAGTCTGCCGGATCAAAAACCAGATACACAGCTGTGTCTTGTCCTCCCCATCCCCATCCATCCCACTCGATGTGCTTCAGGCTTCCAGAGGCAGAGGGGGGTTGCGCTAGAACCCGAGCCTTGTAGTCGTGCGACAGTGCAAACCATCTAATCGCAGTGCGAACTGCATAGGTGTTCCAGGTAAGCGCGATAGCAGCCGACAGCACCACAACAGCCACCAGAGTTTCCAAGCTGATCCAAGCGGCGTAAGCGGTTTTATTGGACGCCGCACGGACCTTACTCCATGCGTCAATGAAGTGCCGGACAGCAGCAATGCAGGTTGCGACCACGAGCACTGTGGAGCAGGCAAGTATCAGAATTCGCATCGCGGCATTTGTCGACAAGTGGGAGTCCAGCGGCGGCAATAACCACGCTGCCCCAACTAGAAAGGCCATCCAGCCAAACGCAACGTGTGTGAGCTTGAGTCGCTGAAGGCGCATACATTCCAAGCTTACGCTGAGATAGTTGCCGAGAGCAGGCCGTTTCACTTATTGAGCACGTTCTAACGGCGCTTTCGAGGTCTTGCCGCCTGTTCTACGCCGAACACCCGCGCAAAGATCGCGTCGATATTCCGAAGTTGTCGCTTCAAATCGAATGCCCGCTCGATCTGCTGCTTCGGAACGCGGCGCGTGATCGCTTTGTCCTTGAGCACCAGTTGCCGGAAGTTCAGACCGGATTTCCAGGCCCGCATGGCATGCCTCTGCACCAAACGGTAGGCATCCTCCCGCGAGACGCCGTTCTCCACCAGATCAAGCAGCAACTGCCCGCTGAAAACCAGGCCGCCGGTGCTCTCCAGGTTGGCTTTCATGCGCTCCGGATATACGAACATCGTGTCCACCAGGTTGGCCGTCTTGTGCAGCATGTAATCCATCAGGGTTGTCGAATCGGGGATGATCACGCGCTCCACCGAGGAATGCGAAATGTCCCGCTCGTGCCACAGCGCGACATTCTCAAACCCGGCTTGCGCATTGGATCGCACCACTCGGGCAAGACCGCTGATCTGTTCGCAGGTCACCGGATTGCGCTTGTGCGGCATGGCCGACGAGCCTTTCTGGCTTTCGCTGAAAAATTCCTCCGCCTCGCGCACTTCGGTCCGTTGCAAGTGGCGAATCTCCGTGGCAATCTTATCCAGGGTGCTCCCGATCACCGCCAGCGTCGCCAGATAGTGAGCGTGCCGGTCGCGCTGAATTACCTGTGACGAGATCGCGGCCGCCTTGAGCCCAAGCCGCGCACAAATTTTCTCTTCCAGTTCCGGGCTGAGATGGGCAAACGTTCCCACCGCGCCGGACAACTTGCCGACGCGCATGTCTTCCGCCGCGCGCTGGAAGCGCTCGATGTTGCGCTGGGTCTCGGAATACCAGTTGGCCAGCTTGAATCCAAAGGTGATCGGCTCGGCGTGGATGCCGTGCGTGCGCCCGACCATCGGCGTGTCTTTGAATTCCCAGGCGCGGCGCTTCAGCACTTCGGATAGCTTCTTCAGGTCGTCGGCAATGATGGCGGAAGCCTGCGCGATCAGCAGCGCCTGTGCCGTGTCCACCACGTCGTTGGAAGTCAGGCCATAATGGAACCAGCGCGACTGCGGCCCCACGATCTCCGCCACTGCGGTGGTGAAGGCAATCACGTCGTGGCGCACCTCGGCCTCGATTTCGTGAATGCGCTGCAGGCTGAAATCGGCGCGCTCCCGGATCGCCTGGGCCGCGTCTTTGGGAACCATTCCAGCTTCGGCCAGGGTCTCGGTGGCGGCGACTTCCACCGCCAACCAGTTGCGGAAGCGGTTTTCGTCACTCCAGATCCGGCCCATCTCCGGACGGGTGTAGCGAGCAATCACGACGGTTCACCTCTTCGGCTTTCCTTGGGATTGGTGGACTACGATTCTAAACGGAGCCGGACTCCACTTGCCAGCGCCCCTTCGCCTGTAGTTCCCGTGATCGCTGCACTATTGCTTTTGCGGATCAAGTACATCGTGATACGATATATACTTAGGAGGAACGACTATGAAAAAGTTAGGAGGTTTGACGATTTCTATCTTCACCGGGATCGTGGTTTTAGGTGTGGGGTCGCTGCTGGCTTGGGGCCAAGGCGGGAACCCGCCAGCCAGCACCAAGGAAAGCGGGCAGACTTCGGGCCACGGCTACACTCTCGTGGAACAGAGCGTCCAGAGAAGTGTCGACCAACAAATCAGGACTCTGCACGACCAAGGCCGGCAAGCGGCATTGAAGGGTGACGCCGGCTTTTTCGAGGAGCACATGGCCCCCGGTTACTTCGGAATTGGCGGCGATGGACGGTTGCGGACCAAGGCGGAGTCGATTCAGGATCTCAAGTTGGGCGGCATCAAGTACGAATCCATTGACGAACGCGACGTGAAGGTGGACACATACGGAAACACCGCTATCGTGAACTCCACGGCCTCAGTCAAACTGATCAGCAATGGCAAGCCGATCAGCGGCGATTATCGCGCAACCTTCGTGTACGTGAAGCAGGGAGACAATTGGAAGGAAGTCGCATTCCAGTCAACGCCAGTGGCACAAGAGGGCCGGTGAACCGTCACCAACGCACCGTACGAGCGGTAATAGCAGCTCTATCTTGACACGATATAATATGCGGCATGGAGAGAGCGCTTAACTTAGCGGATTACCAGGCCTTGGCCGAGTTGCGCCACTAGATCCGCCGGTTTCTCCGCTTCAGCGAAGAAGCTTCCCGCCAAGCTGGACTCGAGCCGCGCCAGCACCAGCTGATGCTGGCACTGAAGGGCCTGCCTGAAGGTGGGCGGCCGCGCATCGGCGAATTGGCGGAACGGCTGCAGATTCAGCACCACAGTGCAGTAGAACTGGTAAACCGGCTGGCGGCGCGGGGCTTCGTTTTGCGGCGGCCCGGAGGCGAAGACCGCCGGGAGGTCCTGCTTGCGCTGACCCCGAAGGGGGAGAATGTGCTTCGCCAGTTGTCTCTGCATCATCGGAACGAACTTCGCTCCAAGGGTCCGGCCCTGATTGCCGCGCTCAAGCGCGCTACCGGCAGGAGCGCAAATGAAACGCGACGTAAGTCTGTCCAAAGGAAGAAAAGTTAGAGATGGCCGATGTTCCAACCGCAAGCAGCCACAGCAATCTCCCTGCCATCATTGGCGCGACCGGGGCTCAGGTTGGAGATCCTCGCCGGGCTGAGCCGGCGCAGTTTCGCATGCTGCTGGTGTCATCCCTCGCGGCGGGCATCGGCCTTGTGGCCGGTCTTATCGCCTATGTGCTGTACAACCTGATCGGCCTGTTTACCAACATCGCCTATTACGGACGGTTTGCCTTCGGCTTCATCAGCCCACGTTTTAACCATCTCGGGCTCTGGATGATTCCCATTCCGGTGATCGGCGGCCTGATCGTCGGCATCATGGCGAAGTACGGAACGCCGAAAATCAAAGGGCACGGCATTCCGGAAGCCATGGAAGCTGTGTTAGTCAACCGCAGCCGCATTGAGCCGCGGGTGGCAATCCTGAAACCAATCTCTGCGGCCATCGCCATCGGTACCGGAGGCCCTTTCGGCGCCGAAGGCCCCATCATTCAAACTGGCGGCGCGGTGGGTTCACTGGTAGGACAAGCGTTGCACACCACCGCCTCCGAGCGCAAAGTGCTGTTGGCTTGCGGCGCTGCCGCAGGCATGTCCGCCACCTTCAATACGCCGATTGCCGGCGTGATCCTCGCGATCGAGCTGCTGCTGTTCGAATTCAAAGCCCGGTCGTTCATCCCGCTGGTCATTGCGAGCACCCTGGCCACTGCGGTTCACATGCAACTGTTCAGCCCTGGACCAATGTTCAAAGTTGCAGCCTTGGACTTCGGCATCCCGCATGCCCTGCCGTTCTACTTGGTTCTCGGCGTGGTTTGTGGCCTGGCGGCCGTCGGATTCAGCAAGCTGCTCTACTGGACCGAAGACCAGTTCGAAAAGTTGCCCATCGACGAACTCTGGTGGCCGGCGATTGGCGCCCTGGGGCTTGGCGTGATCGGGTACTTTGTGCCGCGCGTGCTGGGCGTCGGCTACGACACCATCGGCGACATCCTCAACGCGAACCTCGCCTGGAAGCTGCTGCTGGTTGTTATGCTAGCCAAATCCGTCGCGCTGGTGATTTCCCTCGGATCGGGTACTTCCGGTGGCCTGCTGGCTCCAATGTTCATGTCGAGCGCGGCCTTGGGTGGAGTGTTCGCTATGGGGATCGACCGCATTTTCCCGAATGCGAGCCTCTCGCCCGGCGCATTCGCCTTGGTCGCCATGGGGGCCGTTTTCGGAGCAGCGTCGCGTGCCACGTTCTCATTCATCATCTTCGCCTTCGAGATTACCCGCGATTACAACTCGGTCTTGCCGTTAATGCTGGTCAGTGTCATTGCCGACGGCATCGCCATGCTCCTGATGCCTCGTGCTTCCATCATGACAGAGAAGCTGGCCCGGCGCGGTTTGCACATCCATCAGGAATATGAAGCCGACGTGCTGCAGCAGATAAGGGTTGCGGAGACCATGGATCAGGACGTGGCTCAGGTCCCCGCGGAAATGCTGGTCAGCGAACTCTCCGATCGCATCGCCCGTCGCGATCCTGTATTGAGTCGTCATCAGGGAATTTTGGTGAGCGATGCAGCAGGGAAACTTGCCGGGATTGTGACGCGAGGCGATCTGTTGCGCGCCCTCGATCAGGATCCTTCTGGCTCCATGACCGTACTGGATGCGGGCTCGAAGGACCTCGTCGTGACCTATCCGGACGAACTCTTGCACGAAGCCTCTGCCAAAATGTTGCGGCAGAACATTGGCCGCTTACCGGTGGTCGACCGCAACGATCCGACCCAAGTGGTTGGCTACTTGGGTAGAAAAGGCATTCTGGCTGCGCGCCTGCAACGCCTCGAAGAAGAGCACGTGCGCGAGCCCGGCTGGATCCCGGGGCTTTGATCGTCACCTGTCATTCCTGCACTACGCAATCCGCCGCAGAACGACTAAACTAATAAGTTGCATCAGCATGGCCGCTCCAGCTTGGTGCTCAAGGCCCAAGCGCGGCGCCTATTTCATAGAAAGGCTTTCCTCCCATGAATAGCTTCGGCAGCCGTAACACAATTCGGGTTGGCGCACATGATTACGAAATCTACCGCATCGACGCCCTCGACCGGCAAGGCATCTCCACCAGGCATCTTCCATTTTCGCTGCGCATTTTGCTGGAGAACCTGTTGCGCACTGAAGACGGCCGCAGCGTAACCAAAGATGACATTCTCGCTTTGGCTGCATGGAACAGCCGCTCGAAGCCCGACAAGGAAATCGCCTTCACGCCCAGCCGCGTGCTCATGCAGGATTTCACCGGCGTACCGGCCATTGTGGACCTCGCTGCCATGCGTGACGCAATGAAGAAATTGAACGGTGACCCCACGCTGATCAATCCTTTGCAGCCCGCCGAGTTGGTGATCGACCACTCGGTGCAGGTCGATCAATTCGGCACGCCCAACGCCTTCCAGTTCAACGCTGAGCTTGAATTCATTCGCAACAAGGAACGCTATGCGTTCCTGCGCTGGGGACAAACCGCTTTCCGCAATACTGCGATCGTTCCTCCCGATACCGGCATTGTTCACCAGGTGAATCTCGAATATCTGGCTCGGGTGGTTTTTGTACAACCGCAGAACGGCAAGAAGGTCGCATATCCTGACACGCTGGTCGGCACTGACTCTCACACCACCATGATCAACGGGCTCGGCGTGCTGGGCTGGGGCGTCGGCGGGATTGAAGCCGAGGCCGCCATGCTCGGCCAGCCCGTCTCCATGCTCATCCCACAAGTCGTAGGCGTGAAGCTGAGTGGCAAGCTGCGCGAAGGCGCGACCGCAACCGATCTGGTGCTCACCATCACCGAGATGCTGCGCAAGCACGGCGTCGTCGGCAAGTTCGTCGAGTACTTCGGACCCGGGCTTCCCGAATTGCCTTTGGCCGATCGCGCCACCATCAGCAACATGTCACCGGAATACGGCGCCACCTGCGGCATCTTTCCGATCGACAAAGAAACGTTGACCTACTTGCGTCTGACCGGCCGCTCCGAAGAGCTGATTGCACTGGTTGAAGCGTACGCCCGCGAACAAGGTTTGTTCCACGACGAGAAGACGGCCGAGGCGCAATACTCCGAACTGCTCGCCCTCGATCTGGCAACTGTGGAACCAAGTCTGGCTGGGCCGAAACGCCCGCAGGACCGCGTCGCCCTGTCGAACGCGAAGCAATCTTTCGAACAAGCCCTGCCGTCGCTTATTAAGCCAGGCAAGGGTGGCGCGAAGCCGTCAGAGACAGGTTCGCGCAACGGCCATCTCCATCACGGCAGCGTGGTGATTGCGGCTATCACAAGTTGCACCAATACCTCGAACCCTTCGGTGATGATCGCGGCTGGCCTCGTGGCCAAAAAGGCCGTCGAACGAGGCCTGCAAGTCCCGGCATGGGTGAAGACCTCGCTGGCGCCGGGATCGAAAGTTGTCCGCGATTACTTGGAGAAGGCAGGACTGACGCCGTATCTCGAGAAACTGAAGTTCCACATCGTGGGTTACGGCTGCACCACCTGCATCGGCAACTCCGGTCCGTTGCCCGAGGAGATTTCCAAGGCGATCGACGAAAGTAACCTGGTGGTTGCCTCGGTGTTGTCCGGCAATCGCAACTTCGAAGGCCGAATCAATCCCGACGTGCGCGCGAACTATCTGATGTCCCCGCCCCTGGTGGTTGCCTTTGCCCTAGCCGGACGCATCGATCTTGATCTGCGCAAGGACCCAATCGGCAAGGGGAAGGACGGCCAGCCGGTTTTCCTGGCCGATGTTTGGCCTTCTCGTAATGAGGTGGAACAGGCGGTCGGCCAGTCGATTTCTGCTGACATGTTCCGTCGCAGTTACGGCGAGGTCTATCACGGAGACGAGCAGTGGCGCGCATTGGCCGTCCCCAAGGGTGACACCTACGCATGGCAGCCCGACTCAACCTACATTCGCAAAGCGCCCTACTTCGACGGTATGACACTGAAGCGCAGCGCAGTCGAAGAAATTCGCAACGCCCGGGTGCTCGCCATGCTTGGCGACAGCGTCACCACCGACCACATCTCTCCGGCCGGCTCCATCAAGAAAGACAGCCCAGCGGGGAAATATCTGATCGAGCATGAGGTCAAGCCCTCCGACTTCAATTCCTACGGCTCACGCCGGGGAAATCATGAAGTGATGGTCCGTGGTACGTTCGCCAACGTCCGCCTGCGCAACAAAATGGTCCCAAATCTCGAAGGCGGATTCACCCGTCACCTGCCGGATGGCGCGGAAATGACCATCTTCGAGGCTTCCGAGAAATACCTCGCTGCGGGCGTGCCGCTAGTCATTTTCGCAGGCAAGGAATACGGCTCCGGTTCGTCGCGCGATTGGGCGGCCAAAGGCCCGCGCCTGCTGGGTGTGCGCGCGGTGATTGCGGAAAGCTACGAGCGTATTCATCGCTCGAATCTCGTGGGTATGGGCATTCTGCCTCTGCAGTTCATCGAGGGAGAAAGTGCCCAGTCGCTCGGCCTGACCGGCGAAGAGGTTTTGGAGATCTCCGGAATTCGAGACCTCGTGGAGAAGTTTGAGCGCTCCGCATCGGGGCGCGAGGTGAAAGTCCGCGCAACTTCGGGTGGGAAGGTGAAGGAATTCCGCGCACTGGTGCGGATCGATACACCGCAGGAAGCGCAATACTACGCCAATGGAGGAATCCTGCAGTTCGTGCTGCGGCAACTGCTGGCAGGAAAGAACAAGCCCGAAGCGGTAACCGCGTAGCAACGCGTTCAAGGAAAAAGCAGCTTGGCGGCTGGCGCGGCCTTTCGCGTTCTTTGCGCGGGGGGCAGTTCGCCTGTCATTCAGGATGAACATCCCCGCCTTGTCTCTCCAACAACTGCTAAGGTGTCATCTCAAAAAGCACGCCCTGATTCTCGGTTCCCCCGGCCGCTGTGGCTCCATAGAGGTTGCCCGAATGATCGTGAACCACGCCGTAGTAGGCATAGGCCCCGTCTGGATTGCCCTTAAAGCGGTGAACAACGCTCTCCTTCCAGCCTCCGCCGGAGCCCGGAGTCAGTTTGAAAACAGCTCCGCAGTCGCACCCTGGATCGCCGCCTGAAGAAGTGGTGCCATAGAGGTCACTTCCGGTACCGAACGTCAGAGTACTGGTCGGAGAGTTGCCGTCATTCGCCGTTTTGAAGCTATAAAGCACGCTTTCGGTGTACTTGCCGCCTGAATCGTGCTTCAACTGGAAAACAGAACCAACACCATTCTGGCCGCCGTAATAGGTAGTGCCGTACAGATTTCCCTTGGCATCGGCAATCAAGCCCCCATACGGATAGCCCGCATCGGGCTGGCCCTGAAAGCCATACAGTGTGCTGAACTTCCACTTGCCACCCGCGGCCCGTGACATCCCGAAAACGGTGCCAGCCCCATGAGCCCCGCCTAGTTCAGCAACACCATAGAGGTTGCCAGCTTTGTCGAGAAGCAGAAGCCCCAACGACCCGGTAGACCCGTCCGTGCCTCCAGTAAACGCGTGGATCACTCTTTCTTTCCGTTGACCGCCATGAGCCGGCGACAACTCGTAGACCGTGCCAGCAGAATGTGAGCCGCCATCCGGAGTTGTTCCATAGAGATTACCCTTCTTGTCGAAGACCACACCTCCGCCCGGACCATACCCGTCATTGCCCCCCCTAAAACTGTAAAGCACGCTTTCACTCCAGCGAGTCCCGGACTTGGTCAGTTTGAAAACCGTCCCGCAACCATCGCCGCTGCACATCCCTCCCGTGCCGCCAGCGACTGTGGTGCCATAGAGATTTCCGGTGCTGTCAAGAGTAACGCCGCCGTATGGATTCTTTCCATCGCTTCCACCGGTGAAGCTATATAGCACAGTCTCAACCCATCCGCCGCTTCCGTGCTTAAGTTTAAAAACCGTGCCGTATCCAAGACCTCCCACCACAGTCGTCCCATAAGCGTTGCCCGAGCCATCGAGCGTCAAGGTTGTGGCAGGATCTCCCCCGTCGCTTGAGCCGCTGAAACTGTACAGAACCTCTTCTTTGTTGGCTGCCCAGGAAGCGTTCACCAGCATGGCAACTACGGTGAAGAGCGCGCATGCCCCGCTGATCAAGTGCTGCGAATAGTTGTTGCTCACTTTCGACACCCCCGAATTCATGGAAGACCGCGTTGGCTCGTCAGTACTCGGCCAGATCCTTCATGGCTCGAAACAAGTCCTCGGCTTGCGGCAAAATGACGTCTTCCAAAACCGGCTGATATGCGACAAACGTGTCTTTTGCTGCAACCCGGCGCACCGGCGCATCCAGCTCATCAAACAACTGATCGGCAATCCGGGCCGCGATCTCGGCGCCGTAGCCCCAACTCAGCATGTCCTCGTGAGCGACAATCACGCGATTGGTCTTTGCTACCGAAGCCGCAATCGTCTCCCAGTCAAACGGGTTGAGGCAGCGCAGGTCAATCAATTCCACCTTGACACCATGCTCGCGCTCCAGCCTTTGTGCGGCTTGCAGTGCCCGCGGAACCACGGCGCCATACGTGATCACCGTCAGATCATCTCCCGGCTGAACGATCTTCGCCTTGCCAAACGGGACCATGTGATCTGGCCCAGGATAGGACGCTCGCCCGAACGTCTCGCGGTACAGCCGCTTGTGCTCCAGGAACAACACCGGGTCATCGCAGCGGATCGCGGTGCGCAGCAGGCCCGCCGCATCCAGTGCATTCGAGGGGAACACCACGCGCATTCCCGGAGTATGGGTGAAAATGCTCTCCCCGCACTGCGAGTGGTAGATGGAGCCGCCGGTAAGATATCCACCAATCGCCACGCGCACCACCGCCGGACATGAGAACCCGTTGTTCGAGCGCCAGCGGATGAGCGGCATCTCATCGCGCAGTTGCATCATCGCCGGCCAGATATAGTCGAAGAACTGGATTTCCACCACCGGCTTCAATCCGCGGGTCGCCATGCCCACCGCACGGCCGACAATGTTCGCTTCCGCCAGCGGCGAGTTGAATACACGGTCGGATCCATACAGGGCTTGCAAGCCGGATGTCAGCTTGAACACGCCGCCCTTGCCTTTGATCAGCTTCTGGTCCAGATATTCCTCGCGGCTGCAATCCGCCACGTCCTCGCCGAACATGACGACCCGCTCGTCGCGCCGCATTTCGTCTTTCAGCGTCGCATTGATCAGGTCGGCCATGGTCTTGGCTGCCGGCGGCTTCCCGTCGGCACTCGCCGGAGCCGCAGCGGGAGTATCAAACGCCGAAGATGCCGGATCTAGATCCGGCGAATACACAAACTGGGTTACACTCTCCGGCGTGGCAAACGGCGCGTCCAGAGCCTGATCTACTGCTTCTTGCAGGTCGTCCTCGACCTGCTTCTCCAGGCGATTGATCCCGCCCTCGTCGAGAATGCCTTCGCGAATCAGGAACATCTGCATTCGGGTGACGGGGTCGCGCGCGGCATCGCGTTCTCGTTCGGCGTCCGGCCGGTAAAGCCTCTCGTCATCGGACAGCGAGTGCGAATACGGCCGGATCACATGCGCATGAATGAATCCAGGGCCGTTCCCGGCACGGCAATACGCCACCACACGCGAAAATGCGGCGTAGGTTGCTACTAGATCCGTGCCGTCGATTTCTTCGAAATGAAAATTCGGAAAGCCCGCCACCAGCCGAGAGATGTTGCCACCGGCGGTTTGGACCTCGACCGGAACGGAAATGGCGTATTCATTGTCCTGAATCACGAAGAGCACCGGCAGCTTGCGATTCGAGGCAGTATTCAGCCCTTCCCAGAACTCGCCTTCGCTGGTGGTCCCGTCACCCAGAGAAACGTAGGTGACCTCATCGCCGTGGAACATCACATCCTTGAACTGGCGATAGTCTCCATCAACCTTCTTTGCGGAGTCGGCATGTGCAGTAAAATACCGTCCCGCCTCCGCGCAGCCCACCGCCTGCAACACCTGCGATCCGGTCGGCGAAGACTGCGTCACCACGTTAAGCTTCGGGTAGCCCCAATGCGATGGCATCTGCCTGCCGCCGGAGTTGGGATCGTCGGCCGCGCCCACCGCCATCAGCAACATCTCGTACGGAGTCGCGCCCAAAGTCAGACAGAGCGCGCGGTCGCGATAGTAAGGGTAAAACCAGTCGTATGCCGGTTTGAGCGTGAGGCCGGCCGCGATTCCCACCGCCTCATGCCCGGCGCCGGAAATCTGGAAGAAAATCTTCTGCTGCCGCTTGAGCAGAATCTCGCGATCGTCCAGCCGCCGCGAGGTATACATGATGCGATACGCGTCGACCAGTTGGTCGCGAGTAAGCCCTTCGTAGGCCTTGTTACCAGCCAGCCCGGCAGGAGTGGGATCCGTCTTGGTTGCCATCCGCATGACATTGTAAATCCTGAGCGCCCGTTCGGTGTAGGCGTTTGGGGAGCTGGTTGAATTCTAAACTCGAGGGCGATTGGAAAGGAATGGCACACCTCATCACCGACGAAGATGCTCGACATCATTGCGGTGACGCGGGTCTGGAACTCCGCTCTTTCGAGCCGCGGGCTACTGCAACGCGACGGTGAAGAGCGAAAGTTTTACGAAAGGGGGATGGCTTTCTGACTTTCACAGCTTAAGCTATCTCAAGCGGTTATTTATTGGGGTTGAAGCCATGCCCGAGGCATCATGGCTTGATGGGTTCGTCGGGTTCGTCCGAGTCCGGTGGTTCCGCTGGGTCCGCGTCGCCCGTGCGTTTCTTATACTCGGCCCACATCTTCTCCACCTTTTGTTTAGTATCGGTCACCTTATCGGTCAGCTCAATCACGCGTATCTGCAATGTCAGGAGGGTTACCAACACTGCCCCGCCCTTGGGGCTGAGCTTGCCCGATTGCAGATCGTCAGCCATGCGTTCGATCCTGGCCTTCACCGCAATCACACTGTCCAATGGCGGCAGCGGATCAGCACTCTCCGAGCCAACCGGGTTGCTACCGAGACTCAAACGTCTCGCCGCGGAAAAACCTTTGCCTTGGAGTTACTCTAGTCGGCGGTGGGACAGGCATGCAAGTGACGAATTGGCTATACCCTTGATGTATCAATTTGCTGCGCTACAGCAGTTGCTCACCAGAGATGCGAAAGCGGATGGCGTAGGACCGCGCCGGGTTCGCAGCCCTCGATCTTTGCTTAACGTTGGGTTGAAACCTATAAAGCGAGACGTAACTGGGATAGCTAAATGCTTGAAATGATGGTGACCAGGGACGGAGTTGAACCGCCGACGCCAGCCTTTTCAGGGCCGTCTACCGACTTGGCCAAGTGGCCTGGAATCAGCGGATGTCACTGACGGGAGAGAGCTTATGCGC
Source organism: Terriglobia bacterium (assembly GCA_963758285.1). GTDB lineage: Bacteria > Acidobacteriota > Terriglobia > Terriglobales > Acidobacteriaceae > DASVWZ01. The sequence goes on from CAVWUT010000009.1 coordinate 561,392, forward strand.
TAGCCCATTTGGGATAGCTTAGGATGGTTTGAGCTGTCTGCGGCTGTTCGATGTTCGCGTATGGTTCGCGTCGCTTGTCGCAATGCGGAGAAGATTGTTCTTCCGGTTTTGCGCTGGAGCCCTCGCGGGAACACTTTTCCTGCCCATGTAGGCTACGGTTGGCTGCTCGCACTGACTTGTGAGTATTTCTGAAGCCCCGGATGCAGGCAGTCGATGCAAATCCGGTGCAGTTCCTCGTTGTACTAGATAAAGCGACTTTCCACCCACTACACTGCGGGCAGAAACACATCAGCACAGTGCGGGACTACCCCAATGCCGAGCGATTTCTTCACATCCGCTAATGCACCTTGCCACTCGGTTTTTGATGTCCGGCTATGCGGATCATCCGTAAAATAGACATTCACGAGCCACGCTTCGATGCGAAGAATCTCCGTGAAGAAATACAAATGGGCGAGTCGGTTTGCGGACTGATAGAGCGGCCCTTTCCAATCGGCCTCATGGCTGACGTGCAGCCATTCTTTTGTGGCTGCGATTGCCTGCTCTATCTTTTGAATGGACGATGCTGCGTCTGCTCCACACCCGTTCCCGAAGATTTCAGGAACATGACTCTTTGCCTCAACCAGCAGAACACCCCCTGTTTTCTCTACACAAGCAAGTGCGTCCCAATGTGGCCCGCCGCTGGGCCAAAAGCGATTCAGTTCTTTGCAGTGTTGTGGCAATCCCAAAGCCTCCAAGAAAGCAGAATCCCAATACTCCCGGTAGCCATCGGAACTTAGCGGTGATACCCAGCGCAGAGAGAAAGACGTTTTGAAGGCATCAGAAATTGCTTGGTTGAGCACTGATGGCTGCTCGTTGACGTAAAACTGAATTTGCCTCTGGCTTCCTGCAAAAGCCCGTCCTGTGTCGTCACACCTTGGCATGTGGTTATTGAATTCGGTTGGCTTCGTTAACCAAAGACTTGCGGTGAGCCTGTGCCGTGACCTGAAACGACTTCAAGTCGGCTCTTTGTTCTGAGAGGCGTCTGTAGATCGGCTCGAATTTCGCCCGTTCTGCCACGACCTCTTTACAGGCTTGATCCCATGCAGATATGACCTGATCGGTTGCGCCCTGCTTGCGGAGTTGCTGATCCGTCCCGCAGTTGCCGTCCCAGCTTGCGAAATCCTTTTCCAGCTTTGACCCTGTGTCCCCGATGCCTATATCCCAAACCTGTTGCACCTGAATATCAAGCTGTAACCCAGCGATGTCCTCTTGCGTCACGGCAACAGCAATCTGCGATCTTGTAACAGAGTCGGTTGTCTGTTGTTCTCGCCCGACCAACGATTTCATTTCTTCTTCGATCTTTTCGTAGCCAGCCTTGGCGCTCGGGACTCTTTCGGCGTGTGCCTCTGCATTTGCTATCCAATTGTCCGCATTAGTAACAGTCTCACGATACTGTTGGGCGAGGTTTAGCAGCTTCGTGTTGTACACGATTCTCTGACCCTTTGATTTCATCTCATCAGCGTAGGCTTTGAATTGAGCGGGCGTACTGCGGACGAACTCTTCTGAGGACACGTTCCCTTTGGAGTCCACGATCTGAAGATGAATTGTGCTTTCATTGATTGTTCCCGAGAGGCTTCTAACTGATATGAAGGACAGGATGGTCGGGAATTTCAAGGTTAGCTGGTCAGAATCGGCAGTGCCGTTCACTGGCGTTTGTTCGGAGCTAACGTTTCCGTCCTGATTCAGTTCGACAAGACTGAGTACGCCGCTGAGTTGTCCGTTGTCCGTTTGGGTCAACTGAAGCATCTCGGCGAATGTTGGGGCGTGAGCTACGTATGTGCCGCTGATGCGAGAGGCATGGCAGGCAGTCCCTACAAGCAAAATCCAAACCAAGACCAGCGAATTCGCACGTCCTAAGCAACGATCATGCTGATGAGCCGTCACGTCGTCAGTGTGCTTCCTTCTCTAAGGTAATAGCTATTGGAATGTTCTTCCCGTCTAGAGCGAGTGTTTTCTCGACTGTTTTATAGCCCGCCATTTTGACGGTAATGTTGCGTGGATTCTCTCGCTTTATCAACACAAAAGCCACGGGCGTCACGCCTAGCTTATTGCCATCGACATAGACATCTGCACCCGCTGGAACGGTTATCACAGCAGTCTTAGATGCTTGCCCGTTCTGCACGAGTTGAGCCATTTCTTGCGGAGTGGTTACATGCCCGTCCTGTGCCAGTTGTGCGGCTGCGGCGGGCGATGTTTTCATTGCCTCCGAATTTTCAAGCAGCGGCTTCTTGATGGCCTCAGGCAACCACCCCATGTGGGCCGCAATGTCCCTGATTGAGGCTAGGTTCGCATCGGTCAACGAGAACTCAAAGAGGCCGATTTGAACATCCACCGTCTTAGCCTCAGCTAGTTTGGTCAGCAACTCGGGGCTGGTAGTTGTGTCGTTGTACTCCACCAAACTTTCGGCCTCAAGTACTTGACCGTCCCAGTCTGCTTTACCTGCTGTAGCTGGCTTGCCATCAATGAGGAGATTGACAGTTTTGCCGCCCTTCATCGTCCAGTCGGATGTACTGGCGATGAAGAGAAGTTCAACTCCTGCGGGCTTGCAACTATCCACCTGTCCTTCGCAGGAGAAACCGACCACCATACCCATGTGGTGGATAAGAACGGACGCATCCTTCCCGCCATCGAAGGTGACTTTGCTGGTGGGGGTTTCCGCCGTCATGAAGTGGGTAGTGTTCTTGAATCTGTCAAATGTAGTTTTTGTTTGCGCTAGCAACAGGATGGGTGCCAGCAGAATTAACAACACAGTCAGAAATCGTTTAATGATGTAGTTCATTACACAAACCTCGA
>CAVWUT010000010.1:0-168746 GCA_963758285.1 Terriglobia bacterium
CGGGTTAGGTAGCACACGAGTTGTCCGGTTTTTTGCCTCTGCGAGGAGAGGGGCGATGAACCGGGCAGCGTGGCTACAGGACCGCAGGATGCAGAAGTTTCGCGATGTGTTGAGCCGCTGGGAGGCGGCGAGCTGTCGATGATGGAGGCGGGGGAACTGCTGGGAATGTCGGAGCGGCAGTTCCGACGCTATCGGGACCGCTACGAGGAGGACGGGCTGGAGGGGCTGCTCGATCGCCGGCTCGGCAGGCCGTCGCCGAAGCGGGTGCCGGCGGCGGGAGCGGCGCGGATGCTGGAGCTTTACCGGGAGGCTTATCGGGGCTGGAACGTGAAGCATTTCCACGAGCACCTGGTGCGCGACCATGGCTTCCGCTGGGGCTACACCTGGGTGAAGACGCAGCTGCACACGGCGGGCCTGGTGGAGCGTGCGCAGGCGGCGCGGCGCGCATCGGCGCAAGCGCGAGCGCAAGCCGTGCGAGGGCATGATGCTGCACCAGGACGGCTCGCGGGCGGCCTGGCTGGTGGGCAGCCGATGCTCGACCTGATCGTGACCATGGATGACGCGACGAGCACGCTCTATTCGGCGTTTCTGGTCGAGGAGGAAGGCACCGCCTCGACGTTCCAGGCGCTGCTCGAGGTGTTCACCGCCAAGGGCTTGCCGTCGAGCCTCTATACCGATCGCGGCAGCCATTATTTCTACACGCCGACGGCGGACGGCGCGGTCGACAAGGAGCGGCTGACCCAGGTCGGGCGGGCGCTCGAACGACTGGGGATCGAGCACATCCCGGCCTATTCGCCGGAGGCGCGCGGCCGCAGCGAGCGGATGTTCGGCACGCTGCAGGACCGGCTGATCAAGGAACTGGCGAAGGCCGGCATCACCGAGATCGCCGCCGCCAATGCGCTGGATCCGCGAGGTCTACCTGCCGGCCCACAATGCGCGCTTCGCCAAGCCGGCGGCGCTGCCCGAGAGCGCCTTCGTGGCGGCCGATCCGGCGCGTTCGCCGAGACGCTGTGCGTGCAGGAGGAGCGCGTCGTGGTCGCCCGCGACAACACGGTCGCTTATACGGGCTGCCGGCTGCAATTGCCTGCAAAGCCCGCTGCGCGCTCACTTCGTCAAGGCGCACGTCAAGGTGCGCGAATATCCCGACGGCACCTCGCCGTGTTCCACGGCCCGCGCCGCATCGCCCGCTATACCAGCGAAGGAGCTCCGATCGAGGCCGAACCGTCCAAGCTCGCCGCGTGACCCGCTTCGACGCGGCGCCAGCAGGCCTTGTGGATTTGTGGACAACGCAAAGAGGCGTTGCCCACAAGCTCCACAAGGCCAACAATAGCAGAAAACCGAAGCGGACAATTGATGTGCTACCAAAACCGGACAAGTCCGAGTGCTACCGACACCATCGAAATTCGATGTTCGTCGAGACGGGAAGCGCGGCACGGTGCGTTAGGTTGTCATATCGCGGTTGGCGGGTTCAACGTCGGCGAAACTAATTAGGGCGATTTGGCGTACTTCTCCCCGATAATCGAGATTCGCCGCCGCGCCGGGAAAAGCCAAGCATGAAGACCGTCTATCGCTACCGCAAGGAACGGCATTTCGCCAAGCCGCCGGAGGCGATTTGGCCTTTCGTCGCGGATAGCGCGCGCATCAACGAGCTGGCGGGCTCGCCGCCCTATACCGTCGACGAGCGCCCCGACGATCAAGGCCGCGTGCGCCGCATCGCCAGCGCCAGGCTCGGCCCGATCCGGCTGAAATGGCAGGAAAGCTTCGGCGAGTGGCAGCAAAACCGCCGCGCGGTGCAGATACGAAATTTCCTCAATGGGCCGATCCGCCGCTTCCAGGCCAGCGCCGAACTGTATCCGGAGGGCGGCGGAACCCGGCTCGTGTCCACGGCCGAGATCGAGTGCGTCGGCGTCCTGGGATTGTTGGCGAAGCTGTCCGGCCAGATCGAGCGCGAGGGCGACCGGCGGCTGGCCGCCATCGAGCGGCTGATCGGCGAGGCCGACATGCCGGACCATATTGCCGGCGCGCTCGCGCGGGAGGCGGCGAAGCCGGCGGCGCGCCGCCGCCTCGGCGCGCTGATCGCCGAGCTCGATCGCGATCCGGCGAGCCACGCGCTCGCGCAGAAGCTCGCCGAGTTTTTGCTGCATGCACCGGTGACCGCGTTGCGCGGCATTCGCCCTTTGGCGATGGCGCGGTTCTGGCACGCCAAGCCGCAAGACACGGTGGAACTGTTTCTCGCGGCGCAGCGCCTCGGCATTCTGGCGATGGGATGGGATTTGCTGTGCCCGCGCTGCCGCGGCGCCAAGTCGCGGGTCGAGCACCTGCACGATTTGCCCCAGGAAGCGCATTGCTCGTCGTGCAACATCGATTATCGGCGCGATTTCACCCGCAACGTGGAACTGACCTTTCACCCCGAGCCGTGGCTGCGCCCGCTGCCCGAAGGCGAATTGTGCATGCTCGGGCAGGGCTCGACGCCGCACGTCAAGGCCCAGGTCGAAGTCGCGGCGCATTCGCGGAAAGGCTTCGCGATCGCCTTGTCCTCCGGCCCGTACCGTTTCCGCACCGTCGAGGCCGGCGACCAAGCGGATGCCGATATCGGCGACGACGGCGTCATTCCCGAAGTTGCGGCGCGCGACTCCGACATTATCTTGACGGCGCCCGGCCATGCCGGCGAGTTCGTCGTCCATAACGACACCGACCGGCCGCTATTCTTCGTCGTCGAGGATCGCAGCTGGGCCAAGGACGCGCTGACCGGCGAGACCGTGATCGCCATGCCGGCGTTCCGGCGGCTATGTCCCGAACAGCTGCTGCGCCCCGGCGACGACGTCGAAATCGGCCGGGTCGCGATCGTGTTCACCGATCTGCAAGGCTCGACCAAGCTGTACGACGAACTCGGCGATGCCACCGCATACCGCCTGGTGCGCGATCATTTCGCCTTTCTGTCGGAACGGGTGCGGCGTCATAACGGCTTCATCGTCAAGACCGTTGGCGACGCGGTGATGGCGGCGTTCCACGATCCCGCCGAAGCGGTGCGCGCGGTGCTGGCGATCCAGGACGAGGTGGCAAGCTTCAATCGCGGGCACAGCGACGCCGGCATCGTGCTCAAAGTCGGACTGCATCTCGGCTCCTGCATCGCCGTCACCGCCGGCGGCGTGCTCGATTATTTCGGCTCGGCGGTGAATACGGCGGCCCGGCTCGAACACCAATGCAGCGGCGGCGAGCTGATCATATCCGAGGCGATTTTGGCCGACCCCGAAGCGCGCGAGGCGCTGGCGGGGCGGACCGTAATCGAGGATAGCGCGACGCTGCGCGGCTTGAGCGAGCCGGTGCGTTTCGTGCGGGTTGCCGCTGACAAGAGCCTCTCCCTTTGAGGAGACAGACTCTCACGAGCACTTTCCACGGTATTCGCCCAAAAATATACGTTCACCGACGCTAGCCACCTCGGCGGCTCGCTGTCTTGTCCTGGCGCACCATGGCGCCGCGGATTTTTTCGCCGCAGTTGATTCAGGTCAATGCACGAATGAATAGTTTTCAGCGTGATTAAACCCAAGAACGCAGGAGGATTCGATGCAAACGACACCTGACGAGCACGGCGAGCGGCTCGACTGCCAGATGGCCATGCTGGGTCTCCATCTCGACGACTGCGACACGTTCAACGAGATCATGCGACGCTGCAGGAGTTGCGACTGTCGGGTGGCCTGTTTGGTGGACTTGAAGCGCGATCCCAAGAATCCGGTGTGGGAAGTGGCTGGCACAATTATAGGTTAACTCGGAGACACGAGCTAATTTCCGGCTGCATTGCGGCCAATTTCGACCCGCCACGGCGTCGAGTCGAGCGTCGATCTCGTTGCCAAATATTGTTGAAGATAACCGTCCTTGCCGCTTTGAAAGCTGTAAAGCACGGTTTCCGTCCATGATCCGCTTTGCTGGGACGGCGGCGACAATTCGTACAGTGTGCCACAACCGACTTTTGTTCCCAAAAGCACGCAATCTCCTGTACCGCCATAACCAGTGGTTCCGTACAAATTCCCCTGACTATCTAGTACGAGGCCGCCAGCGGGCACATTGCCGTCCTGGCTGGCATTCCCCTTAAAGATGTAGAGCACGGTCTCGGTCCAGGAGCCACCTTTCTGTGCGGGCGGCGAAAGCTCAAATACGGTTCCACATTGCGCTGGAGCGCAGAAACCCCCGCCTTGGGTGGTCGCTCCGTACAGATTTCCTGCCGAATCGAAGACCATCTTGCCAACAGGCAACTCTCCGTCGGTCTTGCCGCCTTGAAAACTGTAGAGCACGTTTTCCGTCCACTCGGCAGAAGCCATCGTCGCTGTGCAAAGAATTATCAACACCATCAAAGCTCGAATTACCAATCGGAAATACGTCGCGCGGGTCATATCAGACTCCTATACGAAAATGGGTCCGACCTTCGTCGGCAGGGGAAGTAAAGCAGGACAACAACTCCCGAAATTTTACGCCCGTCCTTCCCGAATGTCGACCGCCATTTCGACCCCATACAATTCATCCGCGCATCGCCTGAGGCTGTCGGCGTGCTTCGCGTTCTTCGGCTCCGACTAATTGATGTCTTGCCAAGTACCAGTCGATCCCCCGCCGCTGGGTCCTTGGCATCCCCACAGCGTACCGGAAAGTCCAGAAGTCTCTGAATACAAAGAACCTGTCGCACAATTGCCGGTACCTGGGTTACTTGAACCCACGAGCCATGTAGGAACGTTCAAGCTAGTCGTGAAGCGGGACACGCTTCCGGTAAACAGCGGCTCGCCAACGATATACATACCAACATGTGCATCGGAAAGCGCAGTGGCGGGTGTCGTTAACTCGTCATACATGCTGTCAGTGCTTCCGCTGCTGGTGATTCCCATAGCAGTGATGTCGGTGGAATTTGCGTTCTTTGAAATGTGGACCACGCGGTCGAGCCCCGAACCATAGATGTTGAAAAGGACCGTGTTGCGAGCGATATAGTTCGCTCCGATAAGAATCCCGTCTTCATCGGAATTCCCGCTGATGTAGACATCATCCAAGGTGTTGTTAGCCGAGTCGACGTACACGGCGGGGGAAGAATCACCGGAGCTCATCATGCACGTGAGCCCATGGATGCCCCGGCTGTCGTGTGGTCCATTCATCGTTGAATTATCGAAATCCGCACATATCCCGCTTCCGGAGTAGTAGATGTTTGTATAGGGACCGGAATTGCTGGTCAGACCGTTAACGTATAGGCCAGTACCTGTTCCAAGAACAGAGGATGCGCCCATGTTGGTCAGTACCACATCGTCGACTCGACTCAACTCCTGGGCAGCCATGTTCACAATCCCGTTTAGACCGCTCACATTGCTGCCATTCAACGCCAAATGCTCAATTATGACGCCGTGGCAGTCGACTGGACTTCCCGGACAAATGGCAGAAGATCCCATGTCGATCATGTCGCTATTAGCGAAAGCCTGACCCGATCCGCACAGTGCCACGGTACATGCCACCAGGGTAGTAGGAAGAGGGCTACTGGTAAGGCTAGAGCCCTCGCCAACGAGATCGGTGTATTCTGGGAGTATCCAAGAAGCCGTAATATAAATCGGTCCCGGAGGAAGCAAAACGACCGTGGAATACCCAGCACTCGCCGACCACGGATTCGGATGGTTGGTCGATCCACCGCTTACGCACGTTTGGGGAGTCGAGAAACCGCGCGCATCGATGACGACACCATTGTTACTCGCCGTTGGAAGGTCCTGCAATGCATAATACGTGGCGTCACAAATGTCACAGCTACTACCGGCGCACCTTGAATCAGTCGCATAGGCGCTCACGTCCACGAATGCGGTAGTCGGTCCGAAGCCGGTGGGACTGGAACTAAAGTAAACCCCATTCCAGCCTTGGCAGGTGATGCCAGGGGGAGTAGTGGGACAGTTTTGGGAATGCAACTGACCTGGTAAGGCCACCAACGCCAAAAGAATTACCACGACCGAGATCAACGGCCAACTCGAAATCACTGTCTCTTGCGTCCGCATACGATCTTCCTCCCCAATTGTGAAATCCCTTCGCCAAATCAAATATCTAACCTGCTTCTAAAATATGGTTTCCAAACATGGCGAATCTCGCGCATAGCGACTTTCAAATGATTGGCTCCCACTCGTAAGCCGAGCCGCTGAATGTGCAAACGTAGACGGAGGTCTTTGGAGTGGTTTCTCCGTCAGTGTTGGAATAGATTGCGCCCGGAGTACTGCAGGAATTGTTTGTGACCGAAGCGTTACCGACCGACCATGTGGGTACCATCGTTCCGAGCGTCCCGGAACTTGTCGCGCTCGGAGTCGTGGCGAAGCGCGAGTAGCCCCCGCTTCCACCTCCAATCTGGTAGCCAAGAGCATAAATTGCGGCGAGCGATTGGGTCTGACCGCTTGGAGGTGGTATCACTGTGCCAGTTACATCATCCAGTACGCTGGTGCTGTGGTGGCTGTTTATGCCGTTGTTATAATCATTCGCAGCAAGAATAGTGACATCCCGCACAGTCCCGGTCGTTATGGCGCAGGCTCCAAAAGTGCCGCTTTGCGGATCGTTCGATCCACAGATATGGACCTCATTCGTAACCGGACCCAAGGATGGGGTATTCCCGTTGACACTGCCCCGAACGTTCGATATCACCACATTTCCGACCGTGCTCGCGGTAGTGTCGCCGACTTCAATAGCGTCCCAAAAAGCTTCGACGTGAACATCCTCGACGCTGTTGTTGCTAGCGTTCACATAAATCGCAGCATCCCCACTGGAACTTCCGTTCACCCCAGACACATCTTGGGCGCCGATGCATGTGATTCCGTGTAGACCTAGCGTTTGGGCCTCAATGTCTACGCAGGCGGTACATGGCTCCCCCAACCCCCCAGAACACGTAGTCTCCGAACTGGTAGTACCCGGGGCCGCCACAAAGTTGATGTTGGTGTAGGGGCCGGAGCCACTTGCGGTTGAGGTGATCTTTAGGCCGGTCACTCCTATGTCACAAAGGGTGACATCATTCACGAAGCTCGCACCTTGTGCATAGATATTTACGATACCGTTGTAGGAGTTTGCCCCGTCGCCGCCCTTTGGACAACCTGTTGCAACATTTCCCTCTCCTTGTATCTTCAGATGTTCAATAGAGATTCCGGAGCAAGCACTCGATGTTGTGCACATATCGATCAAGTCGCCGCTGGAGGGAAAGCTAGACCCGACAGCCAAAATGGTAAGGTTGCCTTCGCCAACTATTCTTGTGTTGCTCGGCAATATCCACGGGGTTTCCATTGTGATGACGGATGCTGGTAATAACACGGTGGATGGAACTGTGACGCCGTTAAAGGGATTGACACTGCAATCTTGGTGACCTAGGCCAGGGGTGACGAATCCCCGCGCATCCAAAACTGCTCCTTGAGAGGGAGTAGATGTCAGAATTCCGTTGATGACCGTGCAAATGTCAGTGCCCGTGAAAGAGCTCACGTCGATGAACGCGGGTGAGCCGGCGGTTCCCGTGGATGATGCCCAGACGGTGTTGTTGCCTTGGTTCTGGCCGACGACCCATAGGGGTGAAATGAAAGAGGCAGCAACGATAGACATTACCGCAAACACACTGCATCCATTGAAAATGATCCCGGAACGCCTCATAAACCCTCCTTGCCCTTTGAGTAAGCTGCTCGCCACACTTCAGAATCGGACAGCTTGACAACTCAATTCCACGTCATAATCTCTCTGCAGTCCGATTCGGTCAACGACAAACGATATCCATTTTCTGCAAAACGATATCCATTTTCTGCTTTCTGTGAATAGCACTTTAGGTGTTCGGCGAGCGGGCAGAATTATTCCTTCGAAACATGGCAGGAGTCCGATGCTGCTGCTGCTTGAAAAAACGAATGAAATGAGATGGCTGTCGATACCCCATCTCAACAGCAATGACCTTTACAGGAAGCTCGGTGGCATTTAATCGCCCAGTAGCTGCGAGCGAACGTTGCTTTTTAGCGTACTCCCGGAAGCTCATTCCAGTGTCACGACGAAAGAGGCGGGCAGCGTAAGCCGAGGAGATGTCCAGTCTAAGTTCGAGACAGGCATGTCCCAAATCGAAGCCGACCGCTCCGGCGTGACGATCTACATATTCGACGAGCCTGGAGACTCGCCAATCCATACCCAACACTCCGGTCGACGACCAGAGACGGAGATAGCGAACGATAGCTTGCGCGAAGTGGTTTCCCAAAACGAAGGGCGAGTAAATGCGAACAATCCTACCTGCTTTATAAGGAGTGGCACGAGAAATTTGGATTTGTTACAAAAAGCGAACAGGGCTTAACTGTGAGGTTAATGGTTTTAACGATATAGCAACCGCTGGGATGTAGGATGACCTTTTCGTTGAATAGCCGTTCCACTTTTGTAAATTTCCCGCTTCATTATGAATACCCCGATTTGTTCGCCAGCGGTAACCATCACTCAAACTGTCGAAGTCCGGAGTAAGTTCGCAACTTTGCCTTTGCCACCGTGCAGGCAGTAATCACTCCAGAACGACCTCAGGGCGTTCCAGGTAGTAATTCGGGCCGACCGAGGACACCGGAGGATTAGCAAAACATTGCGCCAGCCAAGTCTCTGGCACAGGCCCCCGTCCATCTTTCTGACGAAGTCCCGAAAGGGAGAGAATTTCGTAAGTGCTGTGCAGGCACGATTTCGCTAACTCTTGCGGAAAAGGACAATGAAATCCATGTGCGCTTCGAGAATGGGAAGGACGGATGTTGCAAGATCCTTCCCCGAGGGGTTTCGTAATCCTGCCAATCAACCTCGTTATTCCGTCATTCGGATTAAAATCCGATTCACGCGCAATGGTTCGCAGGTCATGCGCGATTCCAAAGAAGAAAAGAAGACTTAAAAGCGACGTGTTTTTTATTTTAGCCAACTCCTTTTTTTAAGTTTTTGAATAAATGTTCGCACCGTGTTTTCAGCAACTTGCAAGCGCGTAACTTGTCTTTTGTCCTAGAAAATAAAAAGCCGGTTTCGTTCTTCTAGACGCTTCTATTTGTTTCTTTGTTCCGTCAATTTCAGCTAATAGCGCTTTGAATCTCGAATAGATGGTGCGCATGCTGTTGGAATGGAATTAGGTTCTTTTCCGCCGCGCATAGCAATTTCTCTAAACGCTCGATTCCATCTTTTCGCCGAACGAACATTTGCTCGACACCCAAACTCCCCGACGCCCGCCTGGAATACTTGCGCCGTTCGGGTACCGGTTAGCAGCCGGAGAATCTCTCCGGGGGCAGGGTATCCGCCTGAAGGCCGGTAACGTTACGTATGTACGTAACGTAAGAGCCCAATTCCCGCCCGAGCCTTTTCAGGTTTCCACCTCGTTTCCGACGACTGCCCGCCGTGCTGAAGGTAGAATGGTTGGCGTTTACACATCTCTTGTGTTATCATATGTGTGATGTCGAAGAACTATCACCACACGCTATATGACGCCAAACAAGACCTCGCTCGCCACTTGGTCAAGCGTCAGAAGCTCGACCAGAAGATTGCTCGCCTCCATGCCCTCGTCAGCGATTTGCAGAATCTCTGTGCCGAAGTAGGTCAAAGGAACTTTGAGAAACGCGTCGATCGCGTTATCAAAGCAGACCTGAAGGTCGGGATTACTGAATCCGCACGCGTCATCCTGCAAGAGAATTTCTTCCCCATGACGGCAAGCGAACTCAAGGAAAAGATTGAGGCCAGAAAGCTCAATGTGGCAAGGTACGCAAACCCGCTAGCGGTGATCCACACCGTACTCAAGCGACTGGTACAGAGCGGAGAGGTAAGGGTAATTCCCCACACAAAGGGCAAGAAGGTTTATCAATGGATCAGCTCAGCGGACAAGGCATTGTCTGAGCTACAGAAGAACAGCGAACCAGTTGCCCTCACGCATCGCGGTTTGAAGGAGGCCAAATGAAACCCTTATTGGCAAAACGGGAATTGCGGCTTTTCCCGTGCTGTATTTGCGGCGAACCACGGGAGGTGCGGACAACCAAGAAGGGCAAGCCCTACCTTCACTGCGATCCCTGCGGCTTGCAGATGTTTGTCAGGGTCGAAACCGGGATTCGCCGGTTCGAGCAGTTAATTAAGGATGCTGACCAAAACAATATCTGGAAGCGCCTGTCCGATCTCCAACGGCGCTACGAGTTCGAGTGCCCCAAATGCGGCAAACAGTTTTGGTTAACGCCGGAACTGATCAAAACAAGTTGGGTGGCCGGGACATTGAAAGGTTATCGGTGCCCCGACCTAGAATGCGGCGGAATCGCCAAACTGGAGAAGGCAGCATGAAACTGACATTGTTGGGAATGGTCGCAATCGTGGCGGCGGTGGTCCTTATCCTCTTTATTGCAACGCACGATTGGGAAAGCGCTATTCGAGAGAAATGATAAGCGGTGACCACACAGAATGACCACTGACCTCCAATCCGAACCGTTTGTTGATGCCGTTGAAACCGGACGGTTTCTCCAGTTACGCCCCCGCCGGGTACTGGAACTGGCCCGTCAGGGCATAATTCCGGCGTATCCGCTGGGCACGGGTTCGCGCCGGGTCTGGCGTTTCCGGCTTTCAGAAGTGGCTTCTGCGCTCCGTTCCTCGGGTGTAAACTACCCCCGGCAGTCTCCCGCGCCAAGACAGGAGACAAGCTAAATGGCGCGGTTTCAACGTGGAAGTTTGCGGGTAGAATCCCGCAAGAATGGACCAAACTGGGTGTTGCGCTACTTCGTAACCCGGAACTCCGATGGGCGGAGAGTCGAGCACAAGATGCCGATTGGTCTGGTGCATGATTTCCCCAATGCATCGGCGGCCTGGGCGGAAGTGGACCGGCAGCATCTACAACTTAACGGACCAGATTTCAGGGCCCGCATGACGTTTTCTCACCTCGCCCATCACTTTATGACTCACGAACTGGGCGAGCAAACCGAAACTGCTGACCCAAAATCCCACACGACGATTGCAGGTTATAAACGCATCCTCAAGAACCGCTGCATCGACAGGTGGGGAAAACGGGCTGCACTGGGTCTTGAGCCGCTTGAAATCGAGCAATGGCTAAAGGCTCTGAAGCAGGAAGAGAGTTTGGCAAATCCCACACTCGACAAGATAAGAAGAGTGATGAGTCTGGTTTTTAAGCACGGGCAACGCTATGGGCTAATTCCCCGAACACAGGAAGCAAACCCCATGCGGTTCGTTCGTTGCAAGACGACCAGTTGCTATGAGGCGATGATTCTGACTCCAAAGCAGGCGTTTGATGTTCTCATGCATCTGCAAGAGCCAGAGCGCACGCTAACCTTGTTGGCATCTGCCACGGGACTTCGCATCTCGGAATGCTTGGGCTTGCAGTGGCAGGACGTGAATTTCGAGCAATCGCAGATTCACGTTCGGCGTACTTGGACATGTGGTCAGGTCGGGGTGCCAAAGAGCAAAGCTTCACACGCTCCGGTGCCGCTACATCCTTTGCTTGCCGAGTTCATGCAGGCATGGAAGAACACGACCTCTTTCTCTCAACCGGGAGATTGGGTATTCGCGTCCTTCAAGTGCAAAGGCAAACAGCCTCGGGTCGCCAACATGCTGGTCGAGTCTCATCTTCGGCCCGCAGCGGTCAAAGCCGGGGTGTTGGCAAAAGATGTCAAGGTACGCTTCGGATTCCACAACCTGAGGCACAGTCTTGCGTCTTTCCTGGTGCGCACGAAGACCGATCCGAAGACCGTGCAAGCATTGCTACGGCATTCGGACGTGAAAACAACTCTTCAACTTTATGCTCACAGCATTAGTGAAGACCGGATGGCGGCTCAAGGACAAATGCTTGAAGCCATCCTGCAATCGGGCAGCGAAGCAGTGAATTGAGCACAGTGGCCCGAATCCTGGGCTGACACTGGGCTGAGGGCTTTCGAGGCGAATTAACTTAAGTTCTTTGGAATGATGGTGGCCAGGGACGGAGTTGAACCGCCGACGCCAGCCTTTTCAGAGTGTAGCTATCCTACACCTTCAACCACTTGCAGGTCGCGGACGGCTGCGTAAGTCCTTCTAACTACGTGCAAGTCATCCTTATTATGGGTTGCAGTGTGGGTTGCGAAAACAGGAGACGATTGCAAAGTGGACACCGCAAATCGTGTCAGAATTCTCCCGCTGCTTTTTCACACTGAGGAATGTCCCATAGCCACATATTGTTGGGCTGCCAAATTGCACCGCGAGTCTGAAAAGGAATCTTTTCGGCGCAGTTTCCGGTGTGTAGACCAACCACTGATTCTGTCTTCGTGATTGCTATGGCGATACTACGCCACAGTGCGCCGGGCCTGCTACGATTGCTCCATGTTCAATTTTGGGAAACCGAAGACAGCCGGCGATTGGATAGTTCACATCGCGGGGGCCATCGTGGCAATATTCCTTGTCTGGTGGATGCTTCGGACGTATGTACTGTGAACGCATTCAAAACCGCTCCTGCGTGCTCAATGAGTGCTATCGAGATTTTGCGGAAACAGGCCCCGCTTACTTACAGCAGTGGCTCAGGGCGCATACGACCACACCGTCCCGCAGGTGCTATAGTAAATGCGACAATTGCTGGTGCCGCCGTAGTAGGTGGTGCCGAACAGCGTGCCCGTGGAGGTCCACAGCACTTCGCCGACAGGATCTTCCCCGTCGGTCCCGTCAAAGCTGTGCAGCAGTGTAAGCTTGCCTTTCTTGCTCAACTCGTACACCGTTCCGTAGTAATAGTTAGCGCCACAGCCCGTAGTGACGCCATACAGATTGCCCTTCGTGTCTTGAGCCACACCGGCATAGGGAGTGCATCCATCCGATGGGGCCCCGGCAAAGCTGTGCAGAATGGTCTCCTTGCCTTTCTTGCTCACCTTCCAGATCGTCCCGTAGTAGTATGAGCCGCAGCCACTGGTAGTCCCATACAGATTTCCCGCTTTGTCCATCAGCACGCTTCCGTAGGGATAGCAGCCGTCCGACGAGCTATTGTTAAAGGAGTGCAGCACGGTAAATGTCCCGCTTCCACTTAACTCGTACAGCACCCCGTAACCGTACACGCCACCTCCCCACGTTACGCCATAGAGGTTGCCAGCTTTGTCCATCGCCAGATGTCCATAATACGGGTAGGCGCCATCGGATGATCCCCCGGTAAAACCGTGGAGGAGGGTATAGTTTCCCTTCTTATTGACCTTGAATATTGTGCCGTAGCCGGAACAATTGTTGTCGCAGGACGCAGTAGTGCCATATAAGTTTCCCGCACTGTCCATTACGAGGCCTTGTTCTGGACCGTCGTCGTCTGGACCGGAAAAGCTATACAGCACGCTCTCTTCTCCCGAGGTGTCGATCATAAATACGGTGCCAGAATTGTCGGAGCCACCACCGACAGTAGTGCCATAGAGGTTACCTACTTTGTCTCGAATCACTGGCGCGAGCGGCCCCCACTCGGGGTTTTGAGCACCGAAGTTGTACAGCACCGTCTCGGTGCCGACGGGGTCTATCTCGTAAACCACGCCGTAGTTGTAGTAATGTCCCGAGCCGCCATTCTCAGTGGTCCCATAAAGGTTGCCGCTCGGATCCTGAATTAGGCCCGCATTGGGGCTGCCGCCGTCCGGCCCACCCGTGAAGTTGAACATGGTGGTGAAAGTCTGGCCCTGTGCCAAGCCCATCGACATGAACACGAGCATGAATGCCATCAGGTGTCGTCTGTTAATCACGATTACGTCCCCCTTCCGTCAGTCTGTCTCTTCGCCGTGTGTTGCGACTCGAAACCGGCCGCGCTTGCTTAACCGCCGTGGCTCAGGGCACGTACGCCCATACCGTGCCGTAGTCGTAGCTGCCTCCCCCGTAGGTGGTGCCGAACAGCTCACCTTCGGTAGTGCGCAGCAGTTCACCGATGGGAGCATCCCCATCGGTACGATCAAAACTGTGCAGCAGAGTGAGCGTGCCGTTTGCGCTCAATTGCCATGTCGTTCCGTATGTGTTAGCGCCGCACCCATAGGTGTCGCCATAGAGGTTACCCGTGGAGTCCAGAACCACCCCGGCGTAGGTATGGCAGCCGTCCGACGAGCCCCCGGCAAAGTTGTGCAGAATGGTCTCGGTCTCTTTCTTGCTCACCTTCCATACGGTCCCGTTGCCGGAGGAACCGCAGGCGTAGGTGGTCCCATAGAGGTTTCCGGTTTTGTCCATGCTTACACTGCCCAAGGGGTAACAGCCGTCTGACGAGTGTCCAGCGAAGCTGTGCAGGAGGGTCTCTTGTTTCTTCGTCGTCAGCTTGTACAGCACACCTAGACGGGAAGCTCCACCCTCTTCAGTTACACCATAGAGGTTGCCTGCCTTGTCCATCAGCAGGTGCCCGAAAGTTGGCATTGCGCCATCTGATGGTCCCCCGGCGAAGCTGTGCAGCAAAGTTTCCGTCCCGTTCGGGCTCAGCCGGAACACCGTGCCTTGGTTCGAAGCGCCGCCATGGTAAGTGGTCCCATAAAGGTTGCCCTTTTTGTCCATGATGACGCCTTGCAGGGGATAGCATCCGTCCGAAGCCCCGCCATAGAAGGTGTGCAGAACGGTCTCCGTCCCCGCAGTATCCACTTGGAACACTACGCCGCAGTTTCCGTAACCGTAGGTGGTGGTCCCGTAGAGGTTTCCTTTACTGTCGCGGATCACGGACGCCCAGGGAATCCCTCCGTTGGTGTTGTCCGTAAAATGGTACAGCACGGTCTCCGCGTCGCTGCTGCTGAGTTCGTACACGACGCCGTAGCCGTACAAGCCGCCGTACGCGGTGGTCCCATAGAGATTACCGGCAGTGTCCTGAATTACGCCTGCGTAGGGACTACCCCCATCCGTACCACCAGTGAAGTTATAAACGGTGGTGAAAGTTTGCCCCTGCGCCAAAGTCACCAGCGAAAGCACGACCACCAATGCTGTTACGAGCAATCGGTTCATCATGATTACCTTCTCCTTGTGGCAGATGGGTCCTCTCTTGGCGTCCCGTCCATATACAGCACCCGCTCACGGCACGTACGACCACACCGTCCCATAACCGTAGGTGCCGCCGCTGGTTGCGGTGCCAAAAAGCTCACCCTTCGCGGTCAGCAGCACTTCACCGTAGGGATCCTCCCCGTCGGTTCCCGAGAAGCTGTGCAGCAGAGTAAGCGTGCCGCTCGCGCTCAACTCATACAAAGTTCCCCAGTCGTTGGCGCCGCACCCGGTGGTAACCCCATACAGGTTGCCCTTCGCGTCCCGCGACACGCCCGCGAACGGATAGCAACCATCCGACGGGGACCCGGCAAAGCTGTGCAAGATGGTTTCCTTGCCTTTCTTGTTCACCTTCCATATAGTTCCATAGCCATGGGAACCGCACGAGTGCGTAGTCCCATAAAGGCTGCCAGCCTTGTCCATAACTACGCTACCCCAAGGATAGCAACCGTCCGAAGTGCGTCCGAAGCTATGTAGCACGGTCAGCCGCCCCGCCGTTGTCAGCTTGTACAGCACTCCGGCATCGTGGACGCCTCCCATGGGGGTCACGCCATAGAGATTGCCGGAATTATCCATGATCAGATGTCCGAAATACGGATTCGCGCCGTCCGACCCGATGAAGGTGTAAAGAACCGTAAGGCTCCCCGCACTGTCAATCTTGAATATCGTCCCGCTCCCTGGATAGGCTGTAGAGCCGCATTCGGAGGTTGTGCCAAACAGGTTGCCGGAATCATCCAGGATCAGGCCTTGGGCGGGGAAGCAGCCGTCCGAACCTCTGTAAAAACTCGCTAGCACGGTTTCGTTCCCCGCGGTGTCGATCTTGAACGCGGCTCCATAATATGCCCAGCTCTCGTAGGTGGTTCCATAGAAGTTTCCTTGGCTGTCCTGAGCCAAGGGCGTGATGGGGAGTAGCCCGTCCCCCGATGTTGCTCCGAAGGTGTGCACCACGGTTTCAGTCCCGGAGCTGTTCACCTCGTAAACCACACCGCAGCCATTCGGATAATTGCAGTCGTCCTGCACCTCGCCGCCCAACCATGTTGTGCCATAGAGGTTACCAGATTGGTCCTGAATTACGCCCGCCTCGGGAAGGTTCCCGTCCGCTTCTCCTGTAAAACTGTAAAGTGTGGTGAAAGTCTGCGACTGTGCGAGAGCCGCCAGAAAAAACACGACCAGGATCGTCATTCCACGCAGTCTGTTGATCATGATTACGTCCTCCTACTCAGTCTGTCTCCCAGCCATGTGTTGCTATCTTCTTCCCAGCGCCAGTCTGCCCAGCGTGGCGGGTTCCACCGTGATGACATCCGGCCCATTGGTTTTGCCCGCGATAATCGGCTTGTTGGCGACGGCTTCGTAGGCATAGCCGGTCAGTGTGGCCACGATGGAACCGAATCCTCCCGTAACGTTCAGCCGGGCCCACCCGTAGTGCGTCTTCCCCTTGATTTGAAACTTCAGTCCAAGGTAGCGATTCGTGACGTTTCTCCACGGGCCTACCGTGCCCTGCGTGCTGAAGGCCGCTGCCATGAAGCCAGTTCCCGCAAGAAAGTGCCCCTTGGGGCCGATGGCCGAGCCCTTACTCAGAGCGCGAGCAAAATGCCAGCCCCTGTCGATGACGGATCCGATCTCGCTATTTCCTGCTGGGGGCTTCAGATATAACCACTGCCCACAACTGTCGGGACACTGCGTCGTCCAGAAGTTCACGATGGTGAAGTCGGTTATCTTGTCATGGTTGAGGTCAAGGTAGTACTGCCCGGGCCCTGCGATGACCTCGTGGGTTTTGGTGTAGATGATTTTCGCCTCAGCGGGTTGCGCCAAAGCCAGCATTCCGACGCCAGCCGCACTCGCCGCGAGCGTGTACATGTTGAGCCGAAGCTGAAATGAATCGGAAAAGGTGCAAGTTGCTCTATTGCGCCTCATAGGAATCCTCCTGATGTTCTTTTGCAAATTGCCTTTGGCGCACGCCGCTTGTTGATTCCTTGCGTCGCCCAGGCGCGAGTCCCGCCGATCCCTGAGCGAGCCGACCGAGGCTGGCGTTCTCAACCGTAACGACGTCCGGTCCTTTGATCTTGCCCGCGATGATCGGCTTATTCGGGACCGTCTCGTAGGCATAGCCGGTTAGGGTAGCGGTAACGGTGAGCGGCAGTTGAACCTGAACATTTAGCCGCGCCCAGCCATAGTGAACTTTACCCTCGAGGTAAAACCTCACGCCTAGGTAGCGGTGGTTGACGTTGATCCAGCTTCCGAAAATGCCTGAACTGTTAGCGGTACCAGTTAACTCGGCCATCACTTCAAGGCCTCCGCTGAACGCACACTTGCGACCGATCTGCTGTCCGCCGCTCATGGCTACGGCCCCAAAGTAGTTATGCGCAACTTGATTGCTTCCTGCCTGCTTGGCGGCGAGTTCCTGAGAGTGGAGGCCCCAATAGTTGTATTCGTTCTGAATGGTCAGGTCAGTTGTTCCGTGGCCGGCAAAATCCAGTTGATAGCTATTGCCATCCCCAATGACTCGATGAGTTGGCGTGTAGATGATCTTTGCCTCTGATTGCGGGGCCAATGCCAAGACACTTACTCCGGCAGCAGCGGCCGCCAGCGCGTATGCGCTCAACTGCTGTTGGCACGACACCGAAAGGCCCCGAAGTTCTCTGGTCTGCTGATTAGACTTTTTCATAATCTCTTCTCCCCGAGTTCGATCTGGCCACGTCTTGGGGTTACGTCTCCCAATAGGTCCCGCGCTAATGGGTAAGGCAGTCTTCCTTACCGGGTTATCTTGAAGACCGTCCCACAACCTTCACCGTTGTAGCCGCAGCTAAGGTCACCGCCCCCGCCTGCCGTGCCATAGATATTTCCTGCCGAGTCCAGAGCAACCGCACCTGGCCCCGCTCCGTCTGCCCCCCCGGTAAAGCTGTGCAGAACCGTTTCTTTACCGCTTGCTTCGAGCACGAAGGCGACGCCGCAGTAACAAGACGACCACCCGCCCCCGCCGGTGGTGCCGTAAATGTTATCCGCGGCGTCCAGCACCACGCCTGCACCCGGCTGCGCCCCATCCGCCCCGCCGGTGAAACTGTACAGCACAGTCTCCTGGCGGCTTGTATTCAGCTTGAACACGGTTCCGTTGCTGAATGTGCCGCCCTCAGTGGTAGTACCATAGAGGTTGCCTTCCTGATCGCCGACGATCCCTGCGGGCCAGATTCCATCATTCCCGCCGATGAAATTGTGAACAACGGTCTCCGTGCCGGCCGCATTCACTTCGAAAACGGTGCCGCATCCGTACCCATCATTGCAGCTAAGATCCCCGCCGCCCCGTGTGACACCATACAAATTGCCTGCGGAATCTTCGACCAAACCACCAACGGGGAGCGCTCCATCCGTCCCTCCGGTGAAGGCGTAGAGCGTGGTTTTCTTGCCCGCCGGACTCAGCTTGAACACCGTCCCGTAGCCGGTGTTGCCGCCGTCTTCCGTGGTGCCGTAGAAGTTGCCATCCACACCGCGCATCACGGCGTTGGGCCATGCTCCGTCCGATCCTCCACGAAAGCTGTACAAAACAGTTTCGTGGCCTGCCTTGTCCAGCTTGAAGACGGCGCCGACGTTATAGGCACCACCCTGGTAGGTAGTGCCATAGAGCGTTCCGCCGGCATCTCCAATCAGCCAGTCGGGCCCGGCTCCGTGAGCGGCTACGAAGCTATACACTATCTTCTCCTCGCCGCCAGGCGACACCTCGAACAATGACCCATGGTAGCGGGCACCAGCTTGTCCCGTGGTCCCATAAAGGTTGCCTGTCGCATCCAGGATCAAGCTGCTGTCGGGTCCCTTCCCGTCAGGTACACCTGTGAACGCATGGAGAACTGTAAAGGTTTGCGCTTGCGCTGGACCGGTGACGAGCAGCGCCAAGCATACGGTAGGTGTCAGGAAGAAGTCGATTCGGATCGCACGCCGCAATCCGGCAAGAAAAGTGTTCGGGCGCATGTTTGGCCTCCACAGACGAAAAATCAACCGTCTCTCGTCTCGAACGCGGCCATTATACCCCCGCTGGCAAGGGTTTTCCGTGATGAGCTTCGGTTGGCGAGTCAACTGACGAAACCAGGCGATTGCACGTTTTGACCGTTGGTCAATGGTCGTTAAGCGAAATGGAAATTTAACGACAGTTACCCGACCGCAGCTGGTCTGCGCTGAACAGTTTGCTACTTTCTTCCCGCCGCTAATGCTCCGAGGCTGCCGGGTTCCAGTGTGATCACATCTGGCCCTTTGGTCTTGCCCGTGATGATTGGCTTGTTGGGGATCGTCTCGTAGGCGTAGCCGGTCAGGGTGGCGCGTCCCTTATCGCGGTTCGCGCTCAGGCGTGCCCAGCCATAGTGAGCCCTTCCGCTCTTGCCCTAAAACTTCAGGCCAAGATACTTGTTCTGCACGTTCTGCCACTGGCCGACAACGGTTCCACAAGAGCATGTACCGCCCGCGTCGTCAAAAACCCACATCACGTCGTGCTTAGCTTGAAACTTCATCGCGTTTGACCCAACCGTGACACCAGAATTCAAGGCAGAGGCAACGAGGATCGGGTGGTTCCCATGCGAAAAAATAATGTAAGACACTGTTCCCCAAATCTGGTTCTTCGGCTTGTTTGTTGCGGGACGTACCAAAAGGGAACCGTATCCGCTGAGTGGTCGAGCGCCGCCGAAACTCTGCGAAATCGTGAAATCGATGCTCTGTTCGTGGTTGAGATCAAGATTGAACTTGGTATGCGCTCCAAAGACGCGGTGGGTCTTCGTGTAGACAATCTTCGCTTCCGCTGGCGACGCCAACGCCAGCATCCCCACTCCCGCCGCACTCGCCGCGAGCGCATAGGCGTTGAGTTGTCGATGAAGTAATTCAGGCAAGTGGGCAGGCTTCCTGGCAGAGCGTGGCATGGTTCCTCCAAAACTGGCGGCATCTAGTGTAGTGCGTCATGCAGATTGACGTTTATTGAGGGTGCGGCGAGCGCGTTTCACTTTTTCCAGGATGTCGGCAGCTCGCGCGGTCCAGATGAAGGGTTTCGGACTTTCGTTATGACGGTCGATGTAGGTGCCGATGGCCAGGATGAGTTCTTCCAGGTCACGGAAAATGCCACGCCGGAGACGATTCTGAGTGAGGTCGCGAAAGAAGCGTTCCACCATGTTCAGCCACGACGCGCTGGTGGGCGTGAAGTGCAGATGAAAGCGCGGGTGCCGCGCCAGCCAGCGCTGCACTTTGGGGTGCTTATGGGTGGCGTAGTTATCGCAGATCAAGTGGAGTTGCCGATCGGCCGGGATAGTCTGGTCGATCAGGCGGAGAAACTTGAGCCACTCCTGGTGCCGATGACGCTCCTGGCACAGGCCAAAGACCTCGCCGTTGGCCGCATTCAGTGCGGCAAACAGAGTGGCGGTGCCGTTGCGTTTGTAATCATGCGTCATGGTCGCGCCGCGTCCGCGTTTCAACGGCAGGCCAGGCTGGGTACGGTCCAGAGCTTGAATCTGGCACCTCGTTGAGCTCCTGCCGCAGAGCCGTGTCGAACGCCTTGCGGGCGATGGCTATTTCTGATTTGGGCCATGTCACATGCGGGTAGGGATAGCTGTCTTGGGTCTTCGACAGACTGCTCATGTTCTGTTCCTCCGTGGGGGCATTCTATTCCTTGCCCAGATGCCTTTTCTACAAGCGTTGAACCCTTCACGGTGACAGGTTCCACATCATCCTTTTCCTGGGGCTGCGTGACAGGTCGGAGGTCGAAAAGATCGTTCACCGGATGTCCCAGATTCTGTTTGCAGCCGAGATAACGTTCCGTCGTCTGCACCGAGGCATGCCCGAGCAAGAACTGAATCTGCTCCAGTTCACCGCCACTGGTGTGGCACAGCTTGGCACAGGTCCTCCGCAAGTCATGGGGTGCAATGCGCTCTAAGCCCACTCGCTCGCAGCAAGTCTTGACTACGTACCACACCACATTCTGCGAGATGCCTTTCCCCCACACCTTGCCCGTCCGAGCAACGGCGCGAAAGATCCTGCCTTGCGTAACCCCGGCAGCCCGTGTCCATTGGTCGAGCGCAGCTTTGACCCATGCGGGAATGGGCACGGTGCGAATGTGGCCTCCCTTGCCGATCAGATCTACCACTGCCCAGTGACCTTGGCGCATCTGGATCTCATCCAAATCCAAGCCGACTAGCTCCGATCGGCGAAAGCCACAGCCAAACAGCATGGCCAGCATGGCATAGTCGCGCTTGGCACGCATGCTGTCGCCACAAGCATGGTTGAGTACCTCTGAACTTTGGTCGGCGCTCAACCAGTTGCCGGAGCGAAACCCGAGCTGCTTCACCCCTTTCACGCGGCTGATCCCCGCGGCCAACTCGGGACTCAGCAAGCCGGAGTCAGCGGCTTCGTGAGCCAAGCGGCGCACGGCTGCGAGTTGCTGGTTGATCGTATTTGCCGCGAGACCGCGTGATTCCAGGAACATGCGGTAGCGAACCACCACGATGCGATTGAAAGCGAGCCGCGGTTCGGAGCAGTACCAGGCGACGAATTGGTCGATGGCGTACTCGTAAACGCGGCGTGAGCCGGGTGAGCCTAGGCTGTTC
Organism: Terriglobia bacterium; assembly: GCA_963758285.1. Classification (GTDB taxonomy): domain Bacteria; phylum Acidobacteriota; class Terriglobia; order Terriglobales; family Acidobacteriaceae; genus DASVWZ01. The sequence continues at coordinate 21,504 of CAVWUT010000010.1, forward strand.
AGCACGGCCAATTTGCAATGATCCAGATCTGGCAACCGAAGGACTCGACGACGGTAATTCGGCTTGACTCTCTTACCCATGGCGACGGCCTCCCGTGCCGCAACATGGGAACTACGGCAGACCGCTTGGGCAATGCAAGGCTACCGAAACTGAACCTGGGGGTTTTGAGCGAAATTGCCTGGTTTCGCCATTTGACTTCCGGTTTGCCCGTCATCCGGCCGAAGGCGGCAGAGAACCTCCAAATCGGCCTTTCCATGTTCGGGTTGTAGGACTACCGTGGCTTTCCCCGTCGCAGACTCCACAGTCCGCGCGCCGAGAGGATGAAGGTGAAGCCCCCGAGCCCGCCGAGCGCCCAGAGTGTCCAGACGAAGAAGAAGCCGCCGGTGGACTTGGCGATCTCGCCGTAATGTGCCCCCCTCATGTGCATGACGGGCGTGGCTGCCGCGAACAACCCGACGAGCAGCATGATGGCGTACCCCGATCTCCGTTCGGCGAGCACCAGCGTCCCGTACAGCAACACCACGAGAACGGCCAACGCAATGTTTGAGGGCTCGGCCTTCGATATCCCACGGACGATGTCGTCCGTAATGTGAAGCGTCAGCAAGAGGATCGAGAGCAGAGACGCGATGGTTAACATCATGTTTTGTTTCATTGATATGCTCCTTGTTAGATTTGTGTGTGCCTCTCAGTGAGGCACATGACGCGCGGCGGTGTTGACGAGGGAAGGTGCAAACCCCAAGACACTGACGATGATGCCGCAGATGGCCATCCCAATGTAGAACCAGCGATCTATTGGGAGTCTGCGCACCACTCGGGCTGTTGCTACTGGAGCGCCCTGGTCTTGCATGCGCGGAGGATACCACTTTTTATTCTAGGTGAATGAGTGCCCTGCTCGTCAGCGAAGTTTCAACACGGCGGGATTATTGGCGAAATACCGCCGTTACACCAACCGAAATCCAATCTTCGTGGCGACGCATATTTGTTGATCGCTCGTACCATATAGGGCCGTTTCTGGTCGGATGGTCGGCAAACCTCCCCTTACCGGATTACGGAAGGGTAGCCCGTAAGCCTGGAGCATCCGGAGCACGTCCGAGATGGCGACTTCTCTGGATTTTGCCTCTGGGCTGCCAACCATACATACAGCGATTGGGTGTGTTGAATCCTGGCCGGATGGCCTCAACCCCACGAAACATCAAGTTCTGGTAGTGCATCGGGGCTCGTCAGGATATATTCATGACGATCGAGTTTTGTGCCGTCGAGGCAACGTGTCGCCGCGTTATGGGCAACTCGTAGCTTCTGGAATCCCAATTTCTCCACGATGCGCCGGCTAGGCTCGTTTCTGTCGAAGTACCCGATACTGATTGCCTTCGCGCCAAGGTGGCCGAACGCGTACCGAATAGCTGCGTTTGCCGCCTCCGTCGCCATGCCTTGTCCGGCGTATTTAGGCGCCACCCAGTATCCTGTCTCATACACTTCTTGCTTATCGGTAAGATCCAATGCGGTTCGGACGACGAAATCCCCGTTGATCCGATGGAATCCGGCCAATGCGATTCCTGCTTGATTCTGGTAATCCATCGTTCGCCGAATAGAATCTTCCATCGCTTGCCGCGACAGTTGGTTGTCGAAAGCCCAAGTCATCCAACGCTGCAAATCGGGCCACGCTTCCTCCTTGGCGGTCTGGATCGAATCCAAATCGCCAAGCGTTGGCGGACGCAAGATCAGGCGCGGCGTAACGATCGGCATCAAATGGCGCATAAAGCGGCTACGCTGGAATTGTAGCGGACTGGTGAAGACGAAAAAGTACCCTGCCTGCACGCAGTGCTCCGTCCACGCACCACCTGGAGATCCGTATTCCCTGAGCTCAACTTGTCCCCCAACGCCCTAGGCGCGGATGTTCGTCAGCCGTTCCGAGCGTATCGTCGGCAACCCGGAAACTACGTGTTGCTGGTCAATTGGCGAAAAATCTCCATTTCGCTTATTGACCGAATTCTTGGCGAACAAAGAGCGCAAGCTTGCGCTATCGCCTGCTTACAACAATTGACAGTCAACTTCCGGCTTGCCCGTTATTGATCCTCGGTATTATGCTGCCCCTCAGGCTGTTCAAGTTGAAACTCTGAACGAATCAAGGAGAAATCATGTTCAAAATCAGTGCGCTTGCTTTCGCAGTTCTCGTAGCTGGCCTTTTATGCTCTGCACCTGTGGCGCAAGCTCAGGTTGCCGTTGGCGTAAACATCGGACCGGCTCCCGTGTGTCCTTACGGATACTTCGACTATGCCCCATATGACTGTGCTGCTTACGGCTACTACGGGCCTGATTGGTTTGTTGGCGGGGTGTTTATTGGAGCAGGCCCGTGGTTTCACGGCGCTCGCGGTTTTTACGGACATGTCGATAACCGGTTTGATCCTCATCACGGTTACGCTGGACCGTTGCCGGAGCGCGGGGCGCAGCGCTTCAACCACTTCCAGGCAAACGAGGCGCGAGATGGGCGAGGCCACGTAGGCGAAGCTGGCCATGAAGGGAAGGCTGAGCACGCGCTCCCCGGATATCGGGGTGGGGGCCATGCTGGTGGACATGGCGGCGGGCGCCACTAGAGCGGAATCCGGGTTACGCGGTTCGAGTTACGCGATTCGGTTTAAACGATCCGGTCTAAGCGAGAGACGAGATAAGGCGCGCGTTGCGTCTTGTCTCGTTTGCACTCCGCAGCCATTGGGAGTGGCCCTCTCTAGGCGGCTGCCGGGTCAAAACGTGTAATCGCCTGATAACAGAAGTTACCAGCTCAACCACCTTCGGCTCGATGCAAAAGGAAAGCCGTCCGAGACATCGGGCGGCCTGTATTCCTTAATTCCGAACGGCTCACACAGTTACTTCGTCACCCGGAAGACCACGTTGCTCTTGAGCGTTCCCTTGGGTGTCGTCACCTCGACCGTGCCGGTGGTGGCGCCCTCGGGTACGCTGGTCTTGATCAAGGAAGCCGAAACCACCTTGAAGACCGCCGCTGTGCCGTTAAACGTGACGCTGGTCGCGCCGGTCAGATCCGTTCCCAGAATCTTGACGGCGGTTCCTACTTTGCCGGACGTAGGGTTCGTTTCCACAAACGGCCCCAGACCCACTGACAGGCTGAAGACCGTGCCGCAGGGAATGAGGTAATGGATTTTAATAGGGCAATCCGAGTTGGCCCCGCCATAGTACGTTGTTCCGTAGAAGTGCCCATTGGTGGCCTGGACCAGCGCCGCTACGGGGGCAGCGCCGTCAGTGCCGTCGAAGCTGTGCAGCGTCGTCAGCTTGCCGCTTGGAGTGATTTTGAAAACCGTACCAGCGCCGTTGGGCCAGCCCCCACTCGCTGTCCCGTAGAAGTTCCCGTCGGTGGCTTGAATCAGCGCCGCTACGGGGGTAGCGCCGTCCGTGCCGTCGAAGCTGTGCAGCGTCGTCAGCTTGCCGCTGGGGGTGACCTTGAACACCGTCCCACAACCATACGGCTCAGAGTTCGCCTCGCAGTTGGCCACGTTGGACCCGCCAGCGGACGCCGCCCCGTATAGATCCCCGTTGGTGCCTTGAACCAGCCCCGCCGCCGGCTCCACGCCGTCCGGGCAGTTGTTTCCGCCTTGGGAGCAAAAGGTGTAGAGCGTGGTCAAATTGCCACCTGCGGTGATTTTGAACACCGTCCCACAACCATACGGCTCATAATTCGCCTCGCAGTTGGTTCCGTTCGCCCCGCCATTGTAGGTTGTTCCGTACAGATCCCCATCGGTGGCCTGGACCAGCCCCGCAGTGGGATTTCTGCCATCCGTGCAGTTGCTACCGCCTTGGGAGCAAAAACTGTAAAGCGTGGTCAGCTTGCCGCTGGGGGTGATTTTGAAGACCGTCCCGCCGCCGTAAGCCCCGCCGCCGGCCGTTGTCCCGTAGAAGTCCCCATCGGTAGCTTGAATCAGCCCTGCGTAGACGTACTGCCCGTCCGTGCAGTTGCTACCACCTTGGGAGCAAAAGCTGTAAAGCGTCGTCAGCTTGCCGCTGGGGGTGATTTTGAAGACCGTCCCGGGGCCGTCAGGCCCGCTGTTGGCCCCACCCCACTCCGTTGTCCCGTAGAAGTTCCCATCGGTGGCCTGAATCAGCCCTGCGTAGGGGTAATAGCCGTCCGTGCAATTAGGTTGGGAGCAGAAGCTGTAAAGCCTCGTCAGCTTGCCGCCCGCAGTTATTTTGAACACCGTCCCACAACCATCAAGACCGCAGTTGGCCCCGCCCCCTGACGTTGTCCCGTATAGATCCCCATTGGTGGCCTGGACCAGTGGCGCGGCGGGGAAAGCGCCGTCTGTAAGGTCGAAGCTGTGCAGCGAGTTGAACGTCTGCGCTGACAGCGACAGAACCAGAGACAAGAATCCAACTAACATGCAACCAATGCGAAGAATCTTCATTGAGATTTCCCCCTTCTCCGATTGAACCGTGCTTTCAAAATGATGCAGCCCCGCCGCGGCTTGCCGGCAGACTGTCAATAGGTCGCCTTGAAACCTTCGAAGGTGTCGGTTTTCGCATCTACAAATCGCCCGACAATAGTTTGATTGTCATTGATGCCATCGGCGCGAGTAGTGTCAGGCCCCTTGGGATCGTCAACAAACTTGTGCCACCCGGGACTGTTAGACGTACAGTTTGTGCACAGCGCCCCGTGGTGAAAGCTGCTACTGGAATCCGTCCAGGTATAAACGATGTCGCCTGCCGTGTCGATCTGGTGCGCAAAACTGTTTGCCGCGCCGGGCACGTTGATCAGCTTGCCGTATTTCCTGGTCTTGCTGTTGTAGAGCGACGATTCATTATGACCCGCGGAATCGCCCCATTGGATGGTGACCCAACCGCTGTTGTTGATGCCATACGCCAACGTATAAGCGGACCCGGGGTAATTCAGGGTCGTGTAATTGTTTCCCTTCAACAGGAACCCCACATCAACGCTGCTGGAATCAATGTAGTCGCCAGCAATCTCTCCTTTGTCATTGATCCCGTCAACTTCAGAAAAAGTGGTGGCCCCGGGGGGGACGACGTCGAAGAACCTTCGGTTCTTGTACCGGAAGCCCTTGGTAGTGCCGCTTGAGTCCACATAGGAGCCCACGATCTCGCCACTAGAATTGATGTCATTGCAAACAGTGCTGCCCACTCCGTTCGGATCATCGATGTTAATGACCTTCTTTCCAACGAGCTTCAAGCCGTGCATGACGCCGCTGCTGTTGATGTAATCTCCGACGATGACACCGGCGTTGTTAATCCCGTAGGTATCGGTTTCAAGGGAGCCTGGAACATCGATGGTTGTGAACTTGAAGTTTAGCTTAGGAGCATCCGCCGCGGCAGCTATGCAAGCAAAGGTCAAAACACCGGCCAATACGCTCAACACTGGTTTGCAACTTTTCATAAACTGTTTCCTCTCTCTATTCATTGGTTTTTCTCCTTTGATTCGCCTTTGTCGACGACAACCGGCCAGTCCGCAATGCCGCTGCTCTGCCCTGAGTCCCACACTTGGCGATTGCGCTTAGTTCTAAGCCGCCGTAGAATCCACTCCGGGTGGCTTCCGAGCCGCATCAGTCCCCACTGGTCACGCATTGTAAGTCCATTGCGGTTTTGAAGTCCTTCCAAAGTCGTGGCAAATTCGTGGCAAATTTATGGCAGCCCCTATAGGCCAGCAGGCAAGGCACTTCTACGCGTTTGGTCCTTTCCGCTTGGACGCGGAAAAGCGCGTTCTAGTGCGCGACGACAAGCCGGTTCCCCTCGCCCCGAAGGCTGCCGAAGCGCTGCTGGTGCTGGTCGAGAACGCCGGACACCTGGTTGAGAAAGACGACCTGATGAAGCGGGTCTGGCCCGACGCCTTTGTAGAGGAGGGAAACCTCAAGAAGAACATCTTCTTCTTGAGGAAGGTGCTGGGCGAGTGGGACGGTGGGCGGGAGTACATCGAGACTGTACCGAAGCGCGGCTTCCGGTTTGTAGTCCCTGTGAACGAGGTCACTCACGCAGAGGTTGGCTATCAGCCCAAAGCTTCTGCTACAGCAATGCTGACCGGCAAGAAAGTTTCTCATTACCGCGTGCTGGAGGTGCTGGGTGGTGGAGGCATGGGTGTGGTGTACAGGGCGGAAGATCTGAAGCTGGGCCGCCGCGTGGCCTTGAAGTTCCTGCCGGAGGAAATCGCCAGCGATGCGAAGGCCCTGGAGCGCTTCGAGCGCGAAGCGCGGGCCGCATCCACGCTCGACCATCCCAACATCTGCGCCATTTACGAATTCGGCGAGCACGAAGGCCAGCCCTTCATCGCCATGTCGTTGCTGGAAGGGCAAACCCTGCGCGACCAGATCGCCGCGCGGGCAGCCCCGTTTGCGACCGACGGGTTGTTGAACTTGGCGATTCAGATCGGGGACGGTCTGGCTGCCGCCCACGAAAAAGGCATCATTCATCGTGACATCAAGCCGGCCAATATCTTCATAACGAATCGGAACGAGGCCAAGATTCTGGACTTCGGTTTGGCCAAGTTGACGGATGCAGGCGACCGCGAAAACCCGCCACACGAGGAAACGCGGACCGCATCAGGCCATGATCTTAGCCTCTCGCTGACCGGCGTGGCCATGGGCACCGCGCCCTACATGTCACCGGAGCAGGTTCGCGGCGAGAAACTGGACGCCCGCACCGACCTGTTTTCTTTTGGCCTGGTGCTCTATGAGATGGCGACGGGGAAGCAGGCGTTCAGCGGAGACACAGCGGCTGCACTTCACGAGGCGGTTCTGAATCGCACGCCCGTCCCGGCGCGGGAGTTGAATCCAGAGCTTCCGCCCGCGCTGGAAGAGATCATCCAGCGGGCGTTGGAAAAAGACCGCAATGTTCGCTATCAGAGTGCGGCCGAGATGCGAGCGGACTTGCAACGATTGAAGACAATCACCGCCCAGCCCAGCACCATTACATATCGTGGAGCGAAGTTCGTCCGCCGGCACAGCGAGTTAGCAGTGGGCGCTCTTGTCTTTTTTGTGCTGCTCGGCAGCTTGTCGATTGTCCTCGCAGCGCGGTTCGGCATGTGGTGGCACCGAGAGGTCAGCAACCTGAAGCCGGGGCCGCAGCGGGATGTTGCTCGCAGACAGCTCACCGCAAATACCCCCGGGAATCCGATACTTTCGGGGGCGATTTCCCGCGATGGCAAGTACCTGGCCTACAGCGACATAGATTGGAAGATGTATTTGCTCCAGATCGACAGTGGGGAGCTTCGCCAACTCTCCTCCTCTGACTTTGCACCCTCCGCCTGGTTCCCGGATGGGACCCATTTGTTGGTAGAGGGCCGAGGTCAGCATTCCGGGCTTTGGAAAATGTCCATAGCCGATGGCACTTCGCGAAAACTCCTCGACGATGCCGGCGCAGAAGCAGTCTCACCCGATGGATCGCAGATCGCTTACGAAAACAGCTCAAGTAATGAGATTTGGTTGATGGGACCAGATGGCGAGGAACCGCACCGGATCGCAGAGTTCGACGCCCTTGATGAACTCGGTGACCTTGCCTGGTCACCGGGTGGGCAACGGTTAGCGTACATCCGCCGCCACGGCGATCGCCAAAAACGCGAGGTTGTGATTGAGACCTGCGACCTTCAGGGAGGTCAGCGAATTCTGGTTTTGTCAGAACCGGGACTGTGGAGTCCAGCCGCCAGATTCTCCGATGTGTATTGGCTCGCTGATGGACGCATCCTCTATAGTATTCCTGATTATAGTACTCCTGGCCAGCTCCCTTCCTACGGTGCCAACCTTTGGGCCGTTGCCGCGGATCCGGGGAGTGGGAAGCCGTTGGGACTGCCAGCGCGACTGGCGGACGTGGAAGAGTCTGCGCCGAATTTCTCGGCGAGCGCCGACGGCAGGCGGTTCGCCTACCTGTCCCAGCGTACCATTGCTACTGTTTACCTGGGAGATTTGGAACACGGAGCCAGGGAATTCAATCCACGGCGTCTGACGTTGGACGGTTTGGACGGCGAAATATATGATTGGACCCGAGACAGTAGGGCGGTTCTTCTTCAATCCGTACGAGGGAACAGGGCTGTTATTCTCAAGCAGCGAATTGACCAGCAGAACCCGGAAATCCTGCTTTCCGGCGAGGAGAGCTACCGGTGGCCTGAACTCAGTCCGGCGGGCGACCGGTTGCTGTACACGGCGGCACCAACAGTGGACTGGCGCGACCCCTCCAAGCGCCTCATGAGCATGCCCGTGGGTGGGGGCGCCAGCACAGTTCTTCTGAGGGGAGAAAGCACCTACAAGTGCGGTACCGTGCCAACGGCTCGCTGTGTTTTGGCGGAGGTCCAGGGACAACAACTCGTCTTCTTCGACCTTGATCCTGTCGAAGGCAAGGGCGCGGAGATCCAGCGCGTCCAGGTCGACCCTGATGAGGATTGGCTTACGGGTTGGTCTCTCTCGCCCGATGGAAATAAAATCGCCATCACTTCTGGGACGCCAGCGGCCGAGTTGCAGATTCTAACGTTAGGCGATCGCGAGGTCTCGGCTTTACCGTTGCAGGGTTGGTACTGGTGCGGGGCCGTAGCCTGGGCGGCGGATGGAAGCCATTTGTTCGCCATTGCCGCCGAAGGTCTGGGGATTTCAAACCAAGCGCTTCTCTTCCTTGATCTACGCGGCAACGTGCAAGTATTAGCCGAAGGGGTTGTCGGCGGAGTGAAATTCATTCGTGCTGTAGCTTCGCCCGACGGTCACTACCTCGCCTACACGAAGAGCACTTCCGATAGCAACGTGATGATGCTCGAACACTTCTGAGCCGCGGCCCGCCCAAGAAGAAGCCATTGTCAAGCCATGAATCTGCTTCTTGGGCGACCAGCGCTTGGTAGAGGTTTTGTTACAGCTTCTTGGGTCAATTGGTGAAAAATCTCCATTACACTCAAAATCCCGCGAAAGGGCGAACAGACGGCGCAAGCTTGTGTAAACGCCTGGTTTCGTCAGTTGACTGGCTTTTGGCGGCTTAACGATTTTGACCAACGGGTGTGAGCCTCGTCACAGAAAGACTTGCTGCCGGGGCTACAATGGTTGCGTTCGACGGGAGGGATGTATGAAACCGTCTTCGCAGTCGCCCAGAACGCCTTCCAGGCTTTCCGAATCAGTTCATCACCAACTCAACATGTACGCGCTGGCGGCGAGTGCTGCGGGAGTGGGGATGCTGGTGTTGGCGTCGCCTGCCGAGGCGAAGGTGGTTTACACAAAGGCGCATCACTATGTTCTGCTTCACCACCCGCTGAACATTGACCTCAACGGAAACGGCGCGGCGGATTTCTACGTACGGAGGGTTGCGCGTGTGTTCACAACCACGTACAGCAGCCGCTTCTCAGCTACGCTTATCCTCGCTTCGGGTGTCCAGGGCAATGGAATTGCGGGGGTCCCCGGCGGAACGGACGGCAGCGCTTGGATTCCATCTGCACTTCACGCTGGCAGAGAGATCGGCTCCGACCTTCAGTTCTCCGACGCTGGCTTCATGGCTAGCAGGTGGCGTGATGTGGGGAGGAGCGCATGGAACTGTGGTGGGCCGTGGAATAATGCCACTAAGCGCTACCTAGGCCTGAGGTTCGAGATTGAGGGAAAGGTCCACTTCGGCTGGGCGCGATTCAACGAATCGTGCAATCGGAAGGGTCCCGTGGGTACGGGTGCCAGGGCGCTTCTGACCGGCTACGCCTACGAAACCATCCCGAACAAAGCCATCATCGCGGGCAAGACCAAAGGGCCGGATGTCATCACGCTGGAACCCGGCAGCCTTGGAGCGTTAGCAGCGGGAAGAAGGTAGCAGGGAAACGGGGCGGCCCTGCCTCTCGCGGTCGCATGAGTGGTGAAACATCTCCATTACACTCAAAATCCCCAAGAAAGGGCGAACAGACGGCGCAAGCTTGTGAAATGGCCTGGTTACGGCAACTATGGACGCAGCTAGGAAACTGTTCTCGGAAAAACCTGTACAATAGACTATGCAGTCTGAAGAACAACTCCGTTTGGGAACAATTGAACGTGTAAGGAAGCAGAGCGCCTTGCTGCTAAGGCTGTACCAGTCAGAACTTGCCAGTGATCCTACCAGTCCCGCTACCGCATCTGCACGGAGCAATCTGATGGCTCTGCATCACACGATTGCACAGATGTACGGGGATTTCTAGCCCTCCCCGTTGCCGGACCGCCAAAAGCAGATCGAAAGTCTTTCGGATTGGCATGGAGCAATCCTGTCCAAGACGGTTTGTTGCGGAAGATCTGGGTCAACTGGTGAAATATCTCGATTACACCAGTAATTCGCAGTTTGGTGTGTGCGGATGGATTCTCTCTTCGTTAGGCGGTCCTCTTATCCGCCTCTCGGGTCAATTCCACACGGGTGAGATCAACCTCCAGAGATAGCTCGTTGAGGTCTGCGATGTTCGCGACTCGGCGCAGCGCCCCAGAAATACGTTCCACCGCCTCGCGCCTGATGCGTTGCTGCTTGTCCGGATCAGCGAGATATGAAGCCATGGTCAGCTCGGTGATTGCATTCCAAATGTGATGGTCCAAGAAGGTGAGTTCCTGCGCATGCTGGATCAACCGTTTGCGACGTTGTTCAAGGACGATCATCAGCAAAAAGGCGACTATGACCACTTGCCCGACGCCCCCTATAGCGGCTGCTATGTGCCACGGAATTTGCAGATAGCGCGACAAGGCAAACAGTGCGATACCCACAGAAGCAACCAGCACACCAAACACGGTTGCGATAATCAGGGAGTCGAACAAAGAGGCCGAAAGAAACCGAGACCGCCGTGGGTCGTAGGCGTGAGCCAGTTCATGCTGATAGGCTTTCATGACGAACCCTCCCGTCACGGAACCTGCCTGTGGGCTTATGCTACCACCTCCCGCCATTCGCATTCGCCTAATCTTGCCGGGGGAGTCCCATGGGTGATTACCCGCCAGGCTGGTCAACTGGCGTTATATCTCCATTTCACTCATCGACCTGCAAAAAGGCGAACAAACGGCGCAAAGTTGTGTAAACGCCTGGTTGCGTCAGCAAGCGTGGAAGGAGCGACACGCCTGCCGCGCCCCTTACCATTTGCTGCTTATGGTTTCAGCACAAACACGGTGCCGTTGCCGAACGTGCCGCCCGAAGCAGTTGTGCCGTAGAGTCTACCCTTTCTGTCCCGGACCAATCCTGCACTGGGAGAGTAGCCGTCCGGCGGGCCTTCGAAGCGGTAAAGCACGGTCTCCTTTCCTGAAGTACTAACCTTAAACACCGTGCCGCAGCCTACCGAGCAGATATTACCCACATTAGTTCCACCACCACCAGTAGTGCCGTAGATGTTCCCTTCTTTATCTAGGATCAAACTGGACCAGGGACCGGCCCCATCTGGGGTTCCAGTGAAACTGTATAGGACGCTCTCTTTGCCGCTCATAGTTAGCCGGAAAACCGTGCCAGCGTCGCCTTCTGCTCCGCCTCCCAACGTCGTGCCGAAGAGGTTTCCTTCGCCATCGCGGACCAAACCGGCCTCAGGGGCGTAACCGTCCGGCGGGCCCTGGAAGCTGTAAAGGAGCTTCTCGGCACCGGAGGCCTTAATTTCAAATACCGTTCCGCAGCCGCCTGTGCAGTATGTAGATCCACCGCCGCCGACGGTTGTGCCAAAAAGGTTATGGTGGGCGTCGAAAACCAGATCGCCTTGGGGTTCCACACCATCTGGATTGCCCCTGAAGGCGTACAACACTTTCTCATTCCCGTTGAGAGTCAGTTTAAAAACCGTGCCGCAGCCAAAGTTACAGTTTGAAAAATCACCGCCCTGGCCGGTTGTCCCGTAGAAATTGCTGTTCTTATCGCGAACCAGAACGCTGCTCGGATAAGCACCGTCCGACTTTCCAGTGAAGGCGTAAAGCACCTTCTCGACGCCCCCAGGAATCACCTCGAAAACTGTCCCGCAACCGACACCAGCACAACCGCCGCCGAAGTAGCCACCATAGATGGTTGTACCGAAGAGATCGCCTTTGGAATCCCGAATCAGGCCAGCGAAGGGGCCAGCGCCGTCTGCGCCGCCTGTGAACCTATATAGCACGCTCTCCTTGCCTGTCGGAGTAACCATAAATACCGTGCCGTAGCCCTTGCCTCCTGAAACAGTCGTGCCGTATAGATTCCCGTTGGCGTCGCGGACCAAGCTGGCATAAGGCAAGCTGCCGTCTCCTGTCTGCGCCCCAAAACTGTAAAGGACGGCTTCGGTCCGAGCTTGCGAGGGCGGTGTGATGGCGAAGAGCAACAAAAGGACAGCACATAGCAACAGGCCGCGATCGTTTGTCGGTGCAAGACAAGCGTTGTTCATGGGACGGGGTCCTCCACTTTTGGAACAGTTATAGCGGGCAAAGCCAAAATTCCAGTCAATGGCCCGGCCAACCAGCATTTCTGGTGGAAAGGGTCGCTGCCTTCGAGCATGATATAGCTATTTTGCGCGTCAACTGTTGATAAATCTCCATTACACTCAAAATCCCCGAGAAAGGGCGAACAGACGGCGCAAGCTTGTGCAAACGCCTGTTAGCGACAGCTGAGTGCGAAGCCACTTGCGGTGTCGTTACGGCTGCAACATCCTAAGTTTTACGGCGAGACCTCAAATACAGCGCCACATCCGTAAGAGCCGCAACCTGTCCCGCTGCCACCGTCGATGGTTGCACTATAAAAACTGCCGCGATTGTCATAAGTCAATGACGCCATAGGATGGCTGCCATCAGGTGTTCCCTTGAACGTGTAAAGGACCGATAAGGTCCAGGAGCCTCGTCCTTTCGGTGGATTGAGGCCAAAAACCACGCCCATGTGGGTCGATCCACCTAGAGCTGTTCCGTAAAGCTCGCCGGTTTTACCGATTGTGATGCCGTCTCGCGGGCTCGCGCCATCCGTTCCATCCTGAAACCGATAGAGCAAGGTCTCTTTCCAGAGTAAGTGACGGGTCTCACCTTTCGAACTCAGACGGAATATGCCGCCGTTTCCTTGATCGGCTCCGGCATAAACTGTGCCATAGAGGTTTCCGTCCTTGCCGAGGACTATTCCTGCGAAAGGCTCTGCACCGTCTTGCCCTTGAAACTCGTGCAGTATCTTTTCAGTCCAGCTACCGCTCTTCTCCACGAGCAGCTTGAACACCGTGCCACAGCCAGTCTTTATACATTCGCTGCCGCTGTAACCACCAAACATGCTAGTCCCGTAAACGGCACCCTTGCTGTCGAGCACTAATCCACCGTTAGGGTAGGCACCATCGTTGCCGCCAGCAAAGCTGTGCAACACCTGTTCTATCCATTGGCCGCCCTTTTGTTTGGGCGGACTCAGCTCGAACACGGTGCCACAGTTGCCGCCATAGATCTGATTACACGTGTTCCCCTTGCCGCCGCCAAACTGGGTTGCCCCGTAGAGATTTCCAGCTTTATCGAAAGTCAGATTGCCCCATGGGTAATACCCGTCATCACCACCCTCAAAGCTGTACAGGATCGTCTCTGTCCATTGACCGCCCTTCTGCTGTGGTGGGGATAACTCGAACACCGTGCCGCAGCCCGCGCTCGTCCCCAGCAACACGCAACTGCCAGTTCCGCCGTAGGCAGTCACGCCATACAGATTTCCCGCGCTGTCAATGATCAGACCGCCGCTTGGAACCGAGGCATCGTTTGATTGCTTGCCCTTGAACTGAAAAAGAATGGTCTCGGTCCAAGCACCATCCTTTTGGGTTGGCGGGCTGAGTTGAAAAACCAGCCCGCACTCCTCGCTAATCGGGGAACAGGAATCGGCGCCAGCCCCAGTGGTAGCTCCGTACCAGTTTCCGGCCTTGTCGAACACCACGCCGCCCGCAGGGTAGAAGCCATCGTTAGGCTCGCCCTGAAAACTGTACAGCACCTTCTCGTTCCACTCGGCCGACGCATATGCGGCGAGCAGCAGAATGAGCAATAGCGGTAGATAATGGCGAGCAAAGCAAGGGCAGCTCATGGACGGAACCGGCAACCAGCGGCCATTCTAACCCGATTCTTAGTCAGAATCTACAACGACTAAGCTCCCAACTGGCGATAAATCTCCATTACGCTCAAAATCCCCAATCGGGGGCGAACAGACGGCGCAAGCTTGTGTAAACGGGTTTCGACAGTTGACTGCGAAGGCTTGGTGCGCGCTCTTGTCAACGGGGGATCACGACGCGCTAAGTACCCCTAATCGTGCCGACTGAGGTCACTCCAGACTGGACGGCTCCCGGTAGACGAGCGGGAATATTCTTACTTTCTCGTCCCCTTCGCGTCCTCGCCATTGAAATGCTCCGTTACAAATACAACTTCGCCCTTATCGTTTCTTGAGAATTCGTCCTGCAAGTCCCATGCCTTGGAAAAGAATTTCGTTTCTGATTCGGCGAAGAGCGGACAATTTGCTCCTCGCATCAAATGGCTGCCTTCGAGCGTAAACGTAACGCGGCCATCCGAGAATTCATAAGTCCCGACATAGCGTGCCAGCACTTCCTTGGGTAAATGGATTTCCTTTGGTGGGGACGTGAAGGCCACGGTTTCTCCATGCGCTGCCGCCGCAAGCGCCGTGTTGATCCTGCCAGTCACAATGCCATTCAGATTCGCCAGAACGATCACGGCAAGCTTTTCTTCGGGATAATAGGCCATTTGCGCGTTGAACCCGATACCGTTCCCGTCATAGTCGATCACCAAGCGGCCCTTTTCCCGATAGACGTATAAACCGCAGGCATAATCATGCTTCAATATCGTGTGTTTGAATGGCGTGGTCATCTTGCGCAGGGACGCAGGCGTCAGCACTTTGCCGCCGAACAGACCCTCTTCCCACCGCAGCAGGTCTTCGGTTGTGGAATAGAGTCCGCCCGCCGAGAACGCAAGGTTCTGAATGGGGCGTTCCGCATTCTCCATCCCGTTGGCGCCGGGCCAGTAACCGGACGCGTGGCGCGGGATGACGGTTACATTGGAGTCGTAGCCCGAATCGTTCATGCCCAGCGGTTTGTAGATGTTTTCCTGAACGGAGTCTGCATAGGTTTGGCCGCTCACCTTTTCCAACAGATACCCGAGCACATCGTATCCCAGGTTGCTGTAGTCCCATTTTTCACCCGGCTGAAAGTCCAGCGGCTTATCGGCGAAAATCAGCTTGTCAGGCGTGCCTGGCTCATACTTTGCCGCATCCCCTGCGATGCCGGATGTCATGGTCAGGAGGTTATAAATTGTGATCTTGTCCCAAGATGCCGGTGCATCGGTGAGGTATTTCTTCACCAGGTCATCGGTCTTCAGCTTCCCACGATCCTCCAAAAGCAAAATCGAGGCCGCGGTGAACTGTTTGGTCACCGAGGCGATCTGGAATTTCGTCGTGGGCGAATTCGGTATGTTCCACTCCATGTCGGCCCAGCCGTAGCCTTTGCTGAATAGCACCTTGCCGTTTTGCGCGACCAGTACGCTACCCATAAACACCTGGGCGTCAACATAGGGCTGCACCACCTGCTGCAGACGCTCGGCGGGCGTTTGCGCGCCGTACACGCCAGCCAAAGACGCAAAGGCAACGGTTAGCACTGCCAGCCGAATATTCCGTTTCGTACTCATCACGAAACCTCCCTCGGTCGTCAAACTTCCGATAACGGTCAGGATGAGGGTTAATCTACCTGCCATTCGTGACGACTGCTAGAAGTGCAATCGTACCTGAGGGCAAGAGATTTGTCTGGTGGCTGGCGTCTGGTGGCTGTCGAAAAATCTCGATTTCACTGATTGTTGCCGCACCGCAGTACAGGTTCGGTATTCTTACCCGAATCCGCCAGCGATCACACGCCCGCCAACTGTAATGAAATTGTAATGATGGAAGGATCAGAACCCGTCAAATCGAATACAGCATGGTCAACACCAGCGAGGTTGTAAGTCATTGAAGAATCGAATATAGTAGACACCCTTCAAAACGCTGCAACTCCCTGCTGGGTTCTCATAATCCGTAGGTCGTACCGCCACCTCTGGTCGCCGATAGTGTGTCCGCAGATCCGAGCGCGGCACACTGAATAAGCCCCGGCGTGTTGAATAGGACCTGGTGTCTTCATCCTGGGAATAAGAAAATCATCCTCGCGCGTGAATGGCTTCGCTGAGGCTTCGAGCCATTCCGGCTCGCTCAGCTTTTCGGTTCAAAAAGGGACAGCGTATCGCCCTTTCTGGACGCGACGACCAGAAATCCCTCAAACTTGTGCGCACCATAATCTTCGGCGCCAGCGTCACGAAAGTCGCCGTACTCAAAAACGCAATCTGACAATCGGAACTTGATCTGGTCGGACTCGCCGTCATCTTCTCCGACGATCAGATGCGGAGGGGCTCCATCCGGGGTGGAAACGCGAATCGTTCCCGTTACTCTAGCGACGGACACTGAGCGAAGTCACAAAAGCGGCAAGCACAGGCGTTCGTTCCTCTGCATATTTGCTCAGCAGGGACAGCGCATCCTCTAGCGTGACCTTCATAGCTTGAACTCGCAACAGGCTCCGCTGGCCCTAAGCAATCTTGTTCTGCTGCTGCGCCTTCAACAAAATAGGCGCACCTGCCACAACTTCGCCGGGCTTGGAATCGAAGACCCCGTTGTTGAGCGGATGCGTCCCGCCGTTCAATTCTTCCAGCCGCTTCCGCATCTCATCCCCGCAAGTTTCACGAGCATTGCAATGTTCACAGTCTGGACGGTGGATTCTCAGGAGCAACAACACGTAGCATCTTAGCTTCACGACCCACCTCGCAGGATTCGGGGCATTCGCCTCACGGTGTGTTGCGTCCACGGTAGAACTGGTCTTCGGAGAGGCGGGACGTATTATGCCACACGATGCGGGTGTCGTTTCGTTAAAATTGAGTTACATCTCGAAGCGCGGAGATCGCCAAGGGCCACGGCGCAAAGAAGAGCGGGCTCAGCCATTCACAACTGCCGATCCGGGCTCAAAACCCACGTCGATCTTCTGCCGCCCAGCCTGAATTGCAGCCTCAATAGCGGACTCCGGCGTCTGGAAGGTGTCAGGCACGTAGAACTGAGTTTCGGTTACGCCGGACGCATCATGCTCCTCGACGGAGAACTCAGCGGAGAATCCGCCGTCCTTAATCTCGCATGACCGAGCCTCGATAACATAGCCCTTGTATCCCTCTCTGCTCTTCATGACCGAAGCCTCGCGGCACAATTATCGCACCATGCGGTCGGGGCGCTTCCATGGAATCAGGAGTGCGAATCAGCCAATCGTCGACCCGCCGCAGGCCTTCTACCAACCAGCGACACGCCGCCGATGGAAACGCCCAGCATAGATTCCCAGATTGACGACACAGACGGCGACCCCAAAGCCGGTGAGCAAACCAGGCGGGACATTCGGGTACACCAGGGCATCGAGATAGTGCAGCAGGAATCCACCCTGGTATGGGGCAACGCCCGCCCTAGCCTCCAGCCAGTTTTCTAGCCACGTCAGCGGGCAGTTCCAAGGCAGGATTTCAATCAGCATGCCCCAGATCAGGGAGCCAAGATGTAACCAGCGCAAGACCGGACGACGGCGGGTGACCGTGGCACCAAACACGACCCATAGGATGAACAGCAGGTGTAGCGCCAGGATCGTGGCTGCCAATGCGGAATACACGTCGTCATCCTATGCCGCCTTCTTCTGTTTTGCCTTCCACGCCGCCCACCTGGCCCGCTGGGCAGCCGCGATCTTTCTTCGGGCTGACGCCAACATGGTGCGCTTGGGTTTCATCTTACCCGCTTGGTGATTCGCGGCTCTCTTTGCCCATCGTGCTTTCTGCGCAAGGCTGATCCGCTTGCGAGCCGAGGCTGACAGAGTGCGCCTCGGTTTCGTATAGGAAGTCCCACCGTTCAATCTGCCAAGAACTGAAAGAGCCGCATCAACATGTTTAAGCTGATTTACCAGATTCGCTCTCTCTGCCCTCAACTCCGACACTATGGATGCCAGGCCCTTTAGATTTGCCATGAATTTCTCCTCGGCAAGAGATTGTAATTGATAGGCCTTGTTTCCTGAGCGACCGGTCACCGTCAGATATTGCTGAGTGACGGGGTGGGGATGCTCTGAGGCGTTGGGGCGGACGATAGTCAGCCGGTTCAGGCCTGCCGACAACGTTTTGAGGATCGGCCAGTGAGCGGAACGGGGAGCGTTGATGGGAAACTGAAAAGGAAACACGAAGCAAGAGCTCACTGGAGTGGGAAGGTATGCCAATGATTCTAGCGCGGTCTTGATAAAGGAGAATACGGAGCCCAAGAAAACGGAGGCTTTTGGAGGCCGAACACAGTAAAATCCGATGGTCCACCTTACGATTACGCCAGCAGCGCCGATTGACGGCCTTAAACGTTACCGAGTCTAAGAGCGGGACACTTTTCTGGCACGAAAGGGCCCTAGACGGATTTCATCGACAGGCGTAGAAGGTATTCGACTCCGAGGGGCCTGGCGTGAAGCCGGGCCTTCGTGCTTGGGACCAGATGGAGGAAAGTCCGCAAAACTTGGACGGCTCGGCTATCGAGACCACACATGCAGAGATCAGTCGGTGTCGGATCTGTGAGCCGGAGGTTAGAGGCTTCCTGAAACCTCCCCGTCTGAACCGGGGAGAAGCCGGTCGAATCATGGTGATTGGCCAGGGTCCAGGTCGAGCTGAGCTAAAAGGGACACGGGCCTTCGCGGGTCAGTCCGGTCGCACCCTCGACAGTTGGTTAGTCGCGTGCGGAGCTAATCCTGCCGAACCCCGGGCTTCCATTTACTTCACCTCGGTTATTAAGTGCGTTGGCCCTGAAAGTAGTTTTTCACTAATGGCGAAGAACTGTGCATCATTCCTTCAGCGTCAAATTTTGGAGATTCATCCCGCGCTGATCATTACGCTGGGGAGACGTGCTTATGAGGCACTAAGGATCCTCGAGGATGACTATAATAATGCCCTCTGCAAGCTCCTAAACACGGGCGAGCAGGTGCTTGTTACATCGTTTGGGTTCCACTACAACCTGCTTCACTGGCCACATCCTAGCGGCCTAAATCGCTGGTTGAATGAGGAAGCGAACAAAGAGCGTCTGAAGCGATCTTTCGAGGATGTAAAACGATTCATGGAGGGTGGACGGTGAAGTTCAACATAACAATCACGGTACTTGTGCTCATCGCACAGGCCCTGTTAGCCGTGACGCCATTTGTTCCTGCAACGGCACCATACTGGCACACGGACGACCCACGCGAGTTCTATGGCGTGTTTTCCGGATTCGTCGCTCTTCAGCTCATCTTGCTAACCGCAACGATATCTCTGATCCTAATCAAGGAATCCAGTGACGCAAGGGACCGCCTGGGCGCAATCAAAGATGCCATGCCGGGAGCAGTCGTCAAGAAGCTGAAAGATTTTCAGTTCTACGTTCATTTTAAGGATGCTGCTGAGCAGGCAGAGCATTCTGTGAATGCCGGGACAGCAGTGCAGTACAACTTCACCCTCCCTGCACAGGCGAAACTGTTAGCGCAGTTTCAGGTTCAAGGCGGACTGAACGACAAAATCCGGGTTCTGCTGCTAGATGGGGCCAACTACCAACTGTTTACAGCACACCAGCCGTTCAAGGTGTATCCCGGAACTTCGGGTTCTGTACGCGGGATCGGTAAATATGAGTTCAGGGTTCCGCAAGCGGGAGTCTACTACGTTGTTCTAGACAATGGGAAAGCGTGGTTGATGCCGCGCAAAGTCACACTTCATCTCGATGCCATTTTGCCCCAGAGCACACCGGCATCCGAAGAAATTCGAACAGCTTTCGAGAACGAATACTCGATGTTGAAGAAAGTGTTCGTCTTCCATGATTTTCAAACATTTGTAAGACATTGCGGCATCGTCAACGCTTTTTCAAATCCCAACATCACGTTATGCGTTGAACTCATAGAGGAGCTTCAAGCGAACGAGATGACCCCAGCCGTGACGTTCGTCTACCTGCACGAACTTGGTCACACACTGATGAAAGAGTGGGGTCTTCCCTTATGGGACAACGAAGATGCAGCCGATGAGTTCGCTACTGCCTTCTTACTCATGGGCAAGCAACAAGCAATCGCATTAACGGCTGCCCAATGGTGGGGATCAGAAAGCGTCAACGCGAAAGATGCTATTGCCAAGATTTGGATGGACGACCGACACAGCCTTTCACCACAGCGCGCACGCAACATTATTCACTGGGTGAACAACCGAAACGACCTTGTTCCTAGATGGGAACATGTGTTCATTCCGAACATGCAGACGGCTGTTCTAGAGAGCATGTTGCGTGATCCGGCAGTATCGGAAAAGGATTCTGTTCGGTCAGAACTAAGAAAACGTGGTGCTCCGAGCGAGTGAACCACACCCCACTTTCGGTAAGGTGAGCTGGTGAGCTTAATGCTGCGAACTCCTTCTTTTCCGCCTACACGCCACGCATGAGTTGTGACAGCGACAGTTCAAAGCCCAAGGCAAGAATCTCCAGGGATCGCAAGCACGGCTCTTTTTTGCCCGTTTCCAGATTAGAAGTGAAGGGACGACCCAGCCCGGTATGCACTGCTAGGATTCTCATCGAAGCCGAATCATGAACGAGTTTTTCTCTTCAGGTTCCGTTCGGTCAGCGCAAGAAGCGACGTTGCCGAAATCCCAAATACGTCCGCAATGTTGAACACAGTCCGCAACGTGGGACTTTTTAGACCCCGTTCAATTTGCCCGATATAGCTCAAGTGGTAGCCCAGCATGTGAGCCAATTCCTCTTGAGTGATTCCCTTCTGAATCCGCAATTCAGTGAGCGCCTTTCCGAAAGCCTGCTCAGGTGTGCGAGTCTCACGCGGCGTTCCAGCTCCGATAGGTCTGACCACCAACCAATCGTTTCGGATTGCACCGGATCAAAACAGCTTCTATAGTACGCTTAACAAGAGCCGTTAATAGCGGCTTCGGATGCGAATGAGCGCAAGAATGAACAGGCGACACAAAGCAGTTCTGGGACTTGCGGTGGCCATTGCCGGAATTGCCCTCACGGATGGTGCAAAGCTAACGCAAGCTCTTGGAATCGTTTTGGTGGGTGCAAGTTTGGCATGGTTGGTCGGTTCTCAGTTCGTGTTGGTCTGTGCGCTTTTCATTTGGAAGCATCTGCTCAACGTCGGGCGTAGCATCTGGAATCGCGTGTTGGATGCTGCACCGTTCGTCTGGAAACACCGCACTTGGTTTGCAATTATCGCTATTCTCGGAATCGCGGGAGTGTACGGCTGGATCAAATACAACGCTTACAAGGCTGAGAAGCAAGTAAAGGCGGCATTGGGGGCAGATGCGGCGTATCAGGCCAAAATGAAACCAATTTGGGACTGTGAGAGCCGCAATTCTCAATTTTCCAATGCAGACACTGAATGCGAAAAAGACCCCAGTGTTGTCCTAGCCGCCCCTCGGGATGAGATTGGAGGCATTATTGTGGGGCCGGGGCCTATTGATGGTATTCCTGTTCTCTCTAAGCAAGATGCACCCTTGACTTCCACGGTTACGGCCAAAGACGTGCCGATTCCGTCTCGTTCCTCAACTCGCCGGGTGAAAGCTCTGTACGACACTGAATTGACTACCACGGAATTTGGGTCGCTCAACTGTGGCAGTATCCGAGCCGGAGAAATCGCGGTTCTCCTTGCTGACAACGGTTCTGAAGTAAAAATACAGACTGCTGATGGAAAAGTCGGATGGGCTGGTGGTGGGTTTTTTGAAATCGTTGCAAAAAAAATAGACTACTCAAAATATGGTGCGGTTCCGGCTGGGGATTCTTCCCACTAAAACCAAGACTGATACAGAACATCCTTGTTCAACGTGAACGCCAGGAAACCCGCCTTGCCGTGGGAACAAACGTGGGAACGGAAACTGAGAACAACTGCTCTAACCGTGCTCAACCGTTCCCTAGATACCTGCTAACTCCCTGATTCTACATGTCTAGGTAGAGTGTGAAGATGGCACTCTACCGCTGAGTTAAGCGCCCAACGTTTTCTATTCAAACAGTTGTGGCAGGAACCGTCAACCGCTGGCCGCATGGCGTTTTGCGAAATCGCAGGCAGGTATTCCCGCAGGGCCCTGCGGCCACGCTCCGCGCACCGTCGCGCTATGGCTTCTTTTCCTGACTCTGACTTTTGTCTGCGATCTTGAGCAGTTCAACCTCAAAAATGAGCGTTGCGTTGGGACCGATTTCGCCAGGGCCGCGCTCGCCGTAAGCAAGATCGGAGGGAATGAAGATCTGCCACTTTGATCCGACGGGCATCAGTTGCAGCGCCTCGGTCCATCCCTTGATCACGCCGGTAACGGGGAAGGTTGCGGGTTGGCCGCGCTTGTAAGAACTGTCAAATTCGGTGCCGTTCACCAGCGTGCCACGATAGTTGACGGTGACCGAGTCTGCCGTCGTTGGCTTCGGTCCAGTGCCCGCCTGCAGAATCGTGTACTGCAAGCCGCTGGGGAGGGTGACCACGCCTTCTTTGGTCTTGTTGGCGGCCAGAAAGGCCTCGCCGTCTTTTTTGTTGGCTTCTCCCAGAGCTTGCATTTTCTCCTGTTGCTGTTTGCGCATCTCGTTCTGCACTTCCATAATCGCGGCGCGCGCTTCCTCTTCGGTCAGGAGGGTTTGGCCGCCTGCAACAGAGTCCTTCAGGCCCCGGATGACAAGTTCCGGGTCAACCGGCACTGACTGGCGGTGCAGGCTTGTCCCAATATTCATGCCCAATGCATAGCTGAACTTGTCTTTTTGTGTCTGGAGTTCCGAAGCCGGCCGGGGCTTCAGCCCAGGCTCTTGCTGAGTAGTTGCCGGCGAGGCCGATTGGCTTGCGGCCGGCGGAGTCTGTTGCGCCAAAGCATTCGCCGCAAGTATTCCTGCGGCCATTACACAGAGTGTGAAGCGGAAGGATTTTTGCATGATGCATTGTCCCATTGATGAAGTAAGTTGGCAAACAGCGTGAGTCTCAGGATACCTGCGCTTGAAGCTTCCCAACTCCAGCCAATCCCGGACATCCTCTCTAAGTGATTGATACTGCGTATCTGGCATAGAGCGAGAATGGAATTCAACACTGGGGCAAATGCGCGCAGCTTTGACCGTCGCTATGCTAAAGCAAAGAGACGGTTTCCGGGGTGCCAGCTACGTGGTAGCCTGTTTCTGGAAGGTAACAGGTAGGGTAACCGAAGCCTCACTGGCCTCTTGCGCCGTAGTCGAATGCCTAACAAGCCCACCACCGCCGAGACCCCCCTAAGACCCCCTCCAAACGGGGGTTACGGGCCTGTCCCCGAGCCTGCAGAAGCGCAACTTCCTGCCTCGGGACGGGTTCAATCCAGTGTGAGCAGCATAGCCTTAGATCAGGGTTTGCTGGCAATGGCGCGGGTCCCCGTCCGGGCGCAGGCTGGGGCGGTTGGCGCCGCCGAAGGTCTGACGGACGCCGAGGTCATGTTGCGGGTGAAAGCCGGCGATGACGCCGCCTTCGACTACCTGGTGCAGAAGTATCGGCGGCCGATGATCAGCTTTATGTACCGCATGGCGCACAACGCAGCGGTGGCGGAAGACCTTGCCCAGGAAGTTTTTCTGAGGGTGTACCGGTCGCGGGCGAGCTACGAGGCAAGTGCCAAGTTCAGCACGTGGCTGTACCGGATTGCCACCAACCTGGCCGTAAATCATGCGCGAGATACGCGGCACGAGCGGCCGGAGAACATGGTCAGCATCGATGAGCCGGATGAGGATACAGGTTTGACGGTCGATGTGGCCGATGGTTCGCTCACTGCGGAAGAAGCGATTGTCCGGCGGGAACGCATGGCGGCCATCCGGCAACGGGTACAAGAGCTGCCGGAGCGGCAAAGAATGGCGGTCATCCTGCACAAGTACCAGCAGATGGATTACCGCCAGATCGCGCAAACTTTGAAGTTAAGTGAATCTGCCACCAAGTCGCTGCTGTTTCGCGCGTACGAAACGTTGCGGACGCAGTTGAGAGAATTTGTATGAAGAAAGAAGCGGTTATGAAATGCAATGAAATACAAGAATGGATGCCGGACCTGGCCGCCGGTATCGACGCAGCCCCGCCAGAGGTGAATCAGCACATTCAGAGCTGTGGCGATTGTGCAACCCATCTGGCGGAAATACGCCAGACCATGGCGCTGCTGGATGAATGGAAGGCGCCGGAGCCTTCGCCGTACTTTGACGTGCGGCTCCGTGCCCAGCTGCGGGAAGAAGCGGCCAAGCCCTCCGCCTGGCTGCTGTGGCTGCGCAAACCGGTACTGGCGGTTTCGCTGGCCCTGGTGATGGTGGCGAGCATCACGCTGATCCGGACCGATGCCGGCCATGGCCGGGACGAGGAAGTTGCGACCTTTACGGCGGAACCGGGAACGGCAGTTGGCGACTTGCAGGCTTTGGACAAGAACAATGAATTGTACTCAGATTTCGATGTGCTCGATGATCTGCAGGTGCAATCGGACGTGGACGCCAACCAGTAAGGGTGGCGGAAGTCTTAGGGGGAGGACAAAGAAGTGATGGCGCGGCGGAAGCCCGGAACGATCACGGCAGGTGCGTGCATCTTCTTGATGGCTCTGCTTTGCGTGACTCCGTCTTTGGCGCAGCGCGGGAAGAGCAATCCAGTTCCCAGGCCGCCGCGGGTGCAGCAGCAGCATCATTCGGGTCAATGGCTACGACAGAACCGGAACCTTCCCCCCGAACAACAGCGCAAGGCGCTGGAAAACGACCCGCAATTCCGGAGACTTCCTCCGCAAAAAAGGCAGCAACTACAGCAACGGCTGCAGCATTTCAACAGCCGGCCTCCCGCGGAACAGGAAAAGATCCTGAACCGCATGGAAACCTGGGAGCACCTGACTCCGGAACAGAAACAGCAGGCGCGACAGGTTCATTCTCAACTGCAGCAGCTTCCGCCGGAGCGGCGCCAGGCGGTGCAGAACGGCATTAAAGCTCTGCGCGCGATGCCTCCGGAAGCCCGGCAGCGCCAGATCGACTCCGATCGTTACAAGAGCCAGTTCAGTCCGCAGGAGCGGCAAATCCTGGGTGGGGCGGCGAAGCTGCCGCTGGCTCCCGCCGAGCCGAATGAGGAACCGGCCGCGCAGCCGCAGCACTGAACGGTTAGGCGGAACTATCTCCGAAACACGTTCTTTGCGATGAAGAATACGTTGGCGGGGCGTTCGGCCAGACGGCGCATGAAGTACGGGTACCACTCCGTGCCAAACGGAACGTACACCCGCATGCCCCAGCCGTCGCGGACCAGACTTTCCTGAAGATCGCGGCGAATGCCGTGCAGCATCTGGAATTCGAAGGCATCGCGGGAGATTTTCTCGCGGATGGCGAAATCCTTCGCCTGGTTGATGATGTTTTCGTCATGCGTCGCCAGCCCGTGGAAAATCCGGCTCTTCATGAGAATCTTCATCAGCTTGACGTAGTTGGCATCGACGTTCCGACTTCTTCTGAAACGCGATGTCGTGCGCTTCCTTATACGCCCCTTTGCATAAGCGGATACGAATCCCCGCAGAAAGCAACTTATCCACGTCGGCCTCGGAACGATAGAGATAGGACTGAATGACTGTGCCCACCGCTCCTTGATTGCCGGGCTGGCGATAGAGTTCATGCACGAAGTCGAGGGTGCGCTGGGTGTAGGGGGAGCCTTCCATATCCACTCGGACAAAACCACGCGGATTCATGGAAGCTGCCTTTGCCACCAGGCCAGAAACCAGCTCGTGGGCCAGCTTCTCATCCACATCGAGGCCCATGTGAGTCAGTTTGAGGCTGATGTTGGCGTTCAGCTGGCGGGAGGCGATGTCGTCGAGCAGATGATGATAAAGCTGGGCGCTGGCGCGAGCTTCTTCGGCATTGGTGACGTTCTCGCCGAGGTTGTCCACCGAAACGCTCAGCCCAGCCTGGTTGAGTGATTTGGCGACCCGCAGCGCGTCTTCGACCTGCGAGCCGGCGACGAAACGGCTGGAAAACTTTCGTCCCATCGAGGAATGTTCGGCGACCCGTCGCAACGAGTGACTTTCAGAGAGGTAGATGAAAAGCGCCCTTAACACGGGGCACCTATTAAGCGGATGAAGACGGAACGGCGAATCCCGGGCACGAGCATGACGATCACAAGAAGTTTTACCACAAGTGGCAGGATCTGGGGGTAGGACGCAGATCACAGGGGGTGGTGAAGCGGCAACGTTTTTTCCGCTTTACACGGGCGGAGCATTCTGTTAGCACCTAATAAGGTGCTTTGCACAGGAGCAAGCCATGCTTGACATCACGCGTGACATCCAATCGCTGACCACCTTTCGCCGCCGTTCCGGTGATTTCATGAAACAGCTAAAGAAAAGCAAGCGCCCGGTGGTGCTTACGGTGAAGGGGAAGGCCGCGGCCATTGTGCAGGACGCCGAGGCCTATCAGCGCCTGCTCGACATTGCCGCCCGTGCCGACGCAGAGGAAGGTATCCGCCAGGGCCTGGAAGATGCGAAGAGAGGAAAGACGCGGCCCGTGAGGGAGTTTTTCGACGAGTTCGAAGCCGCCCATGGCATACCTCGTTTATCCGTGCGCCGCCGCCGTCCGTATGCTACAGTGGAGTCCCGGCCAAAAGCTGGCCGCTGATACTCCCCCCGGTTGGGCGTTCTTTTCGGAGTTGAACCATGAACGATGTAGGCGCGGGTGTCCCTTCGACTTCGCTCAGGGCACGCCCACCCCGTGCGAGACGCTTCTGGCTTGTTTCAAGCATGGTCGCTATCTGTTTGCTCGAAGCAAGCGCTTTTGCTGCTAATCCCGTCCCCACGGTAACGTCTCCAGTCAGCCCGTCGGCGGTGGAACCGGGGAGCGGCCCGTTGATGCTTACAGTCTATGGAGCCAACTTTGTATCAGGCGCGGTAGTGAACTGGAACCGGAGTCCTCGTAAGACAACGTTTGTGTCTACCCGCGAGCTTCAGGCGCAGATTTTGGCCTCAGACGTGAGGAAACCCACAGCAGGTTTCATCTCCGTGACCAACCCTCGTCCGGGCGGCGGGGAGTCGAGTTCCAGCTATGCAATCTGCGAAGTGCACAAACCCACGCACAGTCTCAGTCTGAAAATGCCGCATTCCTACGGTTCACCGCACCAAGGCAATATTGATGTTCTTGTGGCAGCCGATCTGCTTGGAGAGGGAAAGCTTGATCTTATAGACGGCGATTCGTACGGAGGCGACAGCGGTGCGGTACGAACCTGGATTGGCAGGGACAATGGGACATTTCACAGCGGATCGATTGTTTCGACAAACTACTTCCCACTCGTCGGCAGCGGTCTCGCGGTCGGAGACTTCAATAATGACGGAGCTCTCGACGTTGTGTTCTCCAAAGGCAACGTTAACAACTACCCGCCCACTTACGCAGGAGTAAAGCTAGGAAACGGTAAGGGTGGTTTCAAATCCGGTTCGCAATTTGGCGACTTCGCGGTTACCACCCAGTTTGCCGTGGGGGACTTCAACGACGACGGGAAGCTTGATGTCGCTGTGGGTGACACCGACAACAAACGCGTCTCAATTTTTCTCGGCAATGGGGATGGAACGTTCAGACACTTGGCGGATTACGGCAACCTCATACCAGTGGAGATCATAGCTGCAGACCTTAATGGAGACGGAAACCTGGACTTGGCAGTTGACGCAGGAAATATCTGGGTTCTAATCGGAAATGGGGACGGAACTTTTCAGGACCCGGTAGAAGTGGCATCCGTTTCTGGAATATGCGCATTTGGACCGCCAATGCTTGTGAATGACTTCAACCGGGACGGGAAATTTGACATAGCGTTCTGCAACGGTTCGGGACAAATAGGCGTTTTGTTGGGAGATGGCGATGGGACCTTTCAAGCCCCGGTATACTACGATGCAGGCCAAAAGGTCGACTTCACTTTTACGGCCGGCGATTTTCGGTCCAGGGGGATCACAGATTTGATCGTATCTCACGATGGGTTCGATTTCAACTTTTACGCGATGTACGGCAACGGAGATGGAACATTCCAAAAGGAGAAACAGATCCAGCTTCCCGGTGGTCCTGACAACGGAGAACTTGGCATTGTCGTTGGGGATTTTAACTCGGACGGGCTCCTAGATTTCATTTTTCAACGTGGCGGATGGGGCATGGCCGAGTATTTGCAGAAGTAAGTATCTCCGACCGCCTCGAGGCCTGCGCTGATCCGACCCAACTACCCCACGTAGATTTCGTCGACGTAGCACCAGCGCCAGTTCTCGCCCGGTTCGAACGACTGCATGATGGGGTGGGTGGTCTGGTGGAAGTGCTTGGTGGCGTGCTTGTTCTTGGAAGAATCACAGCACCCGACGTGACCGCAGCTCAGGCACAGCCGCAGATGGACCCAGGTGTCTCCCATCTCAAGGCATTCCTTGCAACCTTTGCCGCTGGGCGTGACTTTGTGGATTTGCTTTACGTGAGGGCAAGCTGGCGTCTGTGACATAGGTTCCTTTCGGAAAAATCGGCGTCGCCGATTGGTTTCAGTGTTCGTGCTCTTCCAGGAATCTCCCTGCTTTGAGCGCCGCCATGCACCCCGTGCCGGCAGCGGTAATCGCCTGAGTGCTACCGCAATATTACGCGATCACGGTTGCAGCAGCCCATGTTTACGCAAGACTTGTTGCAACTGATCATGCGGCAATGCCGGGATGGTCCAATAGTCTGCGCCGACCATGGTTTTTGCGGCGACGATGGTGTTGATAACGGACTCCTCGGTTGCCTGCACCAAAGCGGTGAACATGGCATCCATCTTCCAGCTTTGCATGCGCTGAATCGTGGCGTTGGGGTCGGCGAAGGGAGGTTGAGCGCTGTTGCCCTCATCGGCTCCCGGGTTAGCGGTCGAGAATGCGAGGAAGATGTCGCCAGACTCGTCGCCTTCAATGGCTCCAACTCTGCCCAAGCCGACGGAGACGCGGCGGGCAAGGCGTTTCAACTGGTCCGGCGTCAGAGGCGCATCGGTCGCGACGATCACGATGATAGACCCCTCTTCCGGGGCGCGGACGCCATCAGCGTTGGTGGATACATTGGGGTTGCAGACAGGAGCGGGTTTTCCGTCCCACCAGAGCACCGGAGGATCGAGGAGCTTCGCGACGCACGGCCGCTGGAGGTTCATTTCCCGGGCGACGGCGATGCCTGCGACCCTCAATTGCGACGATTCGCCGTAGTTGCACTGAACGAGCACCCCGACCGTATAGCCGCCTTCCGCGGCGCTGAGCCGGCGCGACGATGTTCCAGTTCCCCCTTTGAAGCCGTTGCAGATCATCCCGGTGCCACCGCCAACGTTGCCTTCGAGCAGTGGACCATCCGCGGCAGAGTTCAACGCATCCCAGGCGTCCTGCGCGGTGACGTGCTGGCCTTTGATGTCGTTAAGAGGGACGTTGGCGGTTTCGGCAGTGACCGGGTACCAGAAGTAGCCGGGGCGGTTGCGTTGGACCATCCAGGCGACCGCGGCGTCGCGCACGACGCCAACGCTTCCAGTGTTGGTAATGAGGATCGGTGTCTCGAGCAGACCGCTCTCCTCAACCCAGTGCGTCCCGGTCATATCGCCATTCCCGTTCCCGGCGAAATCTCCGGCGAAGACGCTCTTGGTGCCCTGCTTTCCCCGTGGCAGGATGGCGGTGACGCCGGTGCGAACGGGGCCCCTGCCAATGACGAGGCGGCCTTCGCCGGAGACAAGCGTTTTGTAGCCCACCTCGACGCCTGCAACGTCGGTGATGGCGTTCAACGGTCCAGGTGTTCCATCGAAGGGTACGCCGAGATCACGGGCGCGAAGCACTGGGTTGCTCGGAGTGATCGCAGGGGCAGTGATGGCGGATCCGGACGCCCCAGCGCTCGTTCCTATCTGCGCCGTCGCCGCCAGTGAACACAAAGCCAACGCACAACACGCTGCCATTAACCGCACATGCATGGCGAACCCCCTCCTCCAAGGTGTCTTTCCAAGGCGCAGACAGCTTACCAGAACGAAGCGGAAAGGTTAGCTGTGAGGCGAGGGAGCAGAGACTGCCGCACAGGAATCCTCCACTGGATGAGGCACACGCCCTGGCATCCCCCTCAGTGCTCGTGCTCTTCCAGGAATGTCTCCGCTTCCAGCGCCGCCATGCACCCCGTGCCGGCAGCGGTAATCGCCTGACGATAGCGGCGGTCCTGCACATCGCCGCAGGCGTATACGCCGGGCACGCGCGTGTGCACGTTGTCTCGGGTCTTCAGATAACCGTCCTGATCGGTATCGAGCTGGCCATGGAAAATTTTGGCGTTGGGTGTGTGGCCGATCCCCAAAAACATTGCGCTGACCGGCAGGTCCCAGACTTTGCCCGTCTTGACATTGCGCAGCTTCAGGTGCGTGACCTCTTTCTTCGAAACGTCACTGACGTCTTCTACGACGGTATCGAGGAGGAACTGAATTTTCTCGTTCTTCTGAGCGCGATCCAGCATGATCTTGGATGCGCGGAACTGATCGCGGCGATGAATCAGGGTGACCTTGGTGGCGAAGCGGGTGAGGAAAATGGCTTCTTCCATGGCGGAATCGCCTCCGCCGATGACCGCGATTTCCTTGCCGGTGAAAAAGAAGCCGTCGCAGGTGGCGCAGGAAGAGACGCCGTGACCGATCAAAGCCTGTTCATTGGGCAGACCGAGCCAGCGCGCCGAGGCGCCACTGGCGATGATCAGCGTGCGCGCATGAATAACGTTGTGACCCACGTGAAGCCGGAAGGGACGCTGGCTGAGGTCGGCGCTGGTCAGGTGGCCGTGCTGGTATTCTGCGCCGAACCGCGATGCCTGCTTGCGCATGCTGTCGATCAACTCCGGGCCCTGAATGCCATCCGGGAAACCGGGAAAATTTTCCACCAGCGTGGTGAGCGAGAGCTGGCCGCCGGGCTCATGGCCCTCGATTACCAGCGGCTTAAGATTGGCGCGCGCGGTGTAGAGTGCAGCGGTGTGTCCGGCACAGCCGGAACCGATGATGACGACGTTGCGAAGGTTATCCATAGCTTGTGATTAGATTGCAGATTCCGAGCTTTCGATTCCGCGCCTCAGTGCCCGTCTCCAGATACGCTATTTCGGCGGGGCGGCAACGGGCATTTTCTTGGCGGCAGGCTTGGCCGCCGGCTTGGCCGCTCCTGATCCTACCCGCGTCAATTCCTGGGGCACAGTGCTGCGCGCAGCCACAAAAGCGCGGTAGTTCTCCATCACTTTCGAAGCATCCTGAAACAGCGGCTCGTAAGCGCTCTGGTCGGGCGGCGGAGTATTCTCGGTTCCAGCACAGCGCGCTAGCACGATCGACGACTTGCCAAAACGCTCCAGCTTGACGCGGTTGACCGGCGTGTTCGTGGCCAGCATGCTAGCCGGCGTGGTCACCGCCGATGCGCTGTCTTCGATGGCAATCTCGAGCAGATCTTTGGGATCGCGCACGTGAAAAACCAGCGTCTCGGCCATGTTTTTTTGGTCCACGCTGAAGGAGTACTGAATGGTGGAAAACATCGCCGCGCCAGAAAACTCGTGGCGAATTCGTACCCAGGCAGCGGTCTCTGAGCCGGGCGCTGGCGACGCGCTGCCGCCGGTTTGCAGGATGTTCGTATTCTCGTCAAGCGTGGAGCGTCCGCGGTCGACCTCAAAGTCCGGGCTGAACGAAGGCTGCTTCGGGATGCGCGAAAGGGCAGACGCAATTTGTTGCTGCTCCTCTGCCGAAGGCGCACAGACATTCAGAACATTGACTTTGACCTGCGGCTGCGAAGGCTGCTGGGAAAAAGCAATCTGCGTCAAGCCAAGGCCCGCCAGAACTGCCAGAATTTTTCGGAGCACGAAGGGAATTGTAACAGGCGCACGCAAGGAAAATTCAGAAAGGAGGCGAGCCAAACGCGCGATTATTGTGCAGCAAAGAACGCTGCACTTCGCGCGGCTCGCCCAGATCCTTCGCGGCGCACAGAACGCTTGCTCCAGGATGACAATCAAGCTGAGCCACCACGCGACGCAGAATATTACAATGAACCCATGGCGAACCTGACATTGGTGTATGGCTTGAGGCTGCTGCCGTCGGAAGAACTCGCCGAGGTGAGCGATGCAACCGTGAAGCTGAAGAATGGCCGCGCGGCCCACATCGCCATGCACACGCTCGAAGGCAGCAAGGAAGAGATCGAGAAGCAACTGAAGACCAGCCTGAACGCATTTTTCGATATCTATCCGGAGATTTGAGCGGCTCCTGCCGTGGCGCGGGCTTCGCCTGCGCGTTGCTGCCCGTCTATAATTCAGGTGCATGACGCGGTGGTCCTACCGTTATTTACGTCTCCAACTGGCACAGGCAGGCCTGCTGCCCACCAGCAAAGTGGCGCTAGCCGCGTGGTATCTGCTCGGCTTGGACGCGCTGCTTGCCGTGGTGCAGGCGATCTGCTCGGCGCTGAAGCTCCGCTTCGGAGAGGACCTTGGCGGATGGATCAAGTTTCTCAGCTTCGTTGTCATCGTTCTGTTCTCTTTTCTCGCCTTCCGCTGGATCAAGGCAAAGCTGCTGTGGCGGCTGCGCAACCGTCTGATCGTGACCTATGTCTTCATCGGCGTGATCCCGGTGGTTTTGCTGGTCGCGCTGGCGCTGGGTTCCTTTTACTTGTTCGCCGGCCAGTTTGCGACGTTTATCGTGACCAGCGAACTGAGTTCGGAGCTCAAGAGCCTGGATGCATCGAATTTAGCGATTGCTCATCAACTCGCCACACAGATGGAAGAGGGGGAGCTGCGAGAGGCAAGGGCCAACAAGTTTCTGCACGCGTCTGAAAAGACCTGGCCGAACCGCAAGACCAGCGTCTGGCTCGATAAGAAACTGATTCTGGACACCATGCCGGCAGGCGCAGCTCCCTGGGCACCCACGCTCCCAGCCCGGCTGACCGGGGGATTCCGCGACGTGGTGCGCGATCACGACAGACTTTTTCTGCGCGCCATGGAAAGCGTGACCGTCAACGGAAAGACTCTGAATGTGCTTTCCAGCGAGCCGTTTGACCAACGGTTGCTGCAGGAACTGGCAGCCAACCTGGGCGAGATTACGCTCTATGCCTCGGGTCTCAGCCTGCACAATGTGGATCAGTCGCAGGCGCCGAAACCGGGAGTGCAGGTCTCGGAACAGAGTTCTTCCCGTGGGATGAGTGTGCGCAAGTCAGGCCGCGAGGTCGTGCTGGATACGGGCAAGGGGCCGCTGGAGCCGACTTTGACCGCCGGCAATGTGCCTGCGCCCACGCGGCAAATGGATCGCCTGGTCACGTTCATCACGACCGTGTACGTGGTGGATTGGGAAACCGGGGACACGTCCAACCCGGCGGGAATCAGCGTCCAGACCCGGGTTTCCAAACTTTACGACCGCCTTTTCAGCGCGCTGGGAGAGTTCGCCCCTGCCATTGAATTTGGCTTGCTGTTCGCGGCCATTGTGTTTGCCATGATCGAGCTGGTGGCATTGATCATTGGCGCCCGCCTGACGCGAACGGTTACCGGGGCCGTGGCCCAGCTTTACGATGGCACCCAGCACGTGAATCGCGGAGACTTCCGGCACCGCATTCCGGTGAAATCGAACGATCAGATCGCGACCTTGGCGAATTCCTTCAATTCGATGACCGCTTCGCTGGAAAAACTGATTGAGGAGCAGAAGGAAAAACAGCGGATGGAAAACGAGCTGGTCATCGCGCAGGAAGTGCAGGCGCAATTGTTCCCGCGCGAGATTTCGCAGCTGGCGTCGCTGGAGGTGCACGGATTCTGCCGTCCGGCGCGAACCGTGAGCGGAGACTACTACGACTTCCTGGCCCAGGACTCCGAGCGGCTGATCCTGGCGGTGGGCGACATCAGCGGGAAAGGAATTTCGGCGGCATTGCTGATGGCGACCATCCACTCGGCGGTGCGCGCCTACAGCCTGGACCGGGCTCCGGTGCCGCAGGAACCAGCCGCCGTCGGAGCTGCGGCGGGTTCAAGAGTGGTGCTGGCTTCGCAGTTGAGCGGCGCGGCGGTTTCGCCCGGCGCGTTGCTGGCCATGCTGAATCATCAGTTGTATGAAAGCACTCCGGCAGAAAAGTATGCGACTCTGTTTTTGGCCATCTATGACGGCGCGGCGCACAAGCTGACTTACAGCAATGGCGGGCACCTTCCACCCATCGTCATGAGCCAGGATGAAACGGTGCGAAGGCTCGAAACGGGAGGCACCGTGGTCGGACTCTTCGACGATCAGACTTATCCTGAGGCCTCGGTGCCGCTTCGCCGGGGGGACATTTTCGTGGCGTACAGCGATGGAGTCACGGAGCCGGAAAACGATTTCGGAGAATTTGGTGACCAGCGTTTGATCGACCTGATCCGCGAAAACCGGAACTCGCCGCTGCCACGGATCAGCGAGATTGTGACTGCGGCGGTCGATGACTGGATCGGGGCCAACGAACAGCCCGATGACATCACCCTGGTGCTGGCGCGAGCGCGGTAGTCACCCGTGGCGAAGTCGCGGTTCCAGAATCCGGCGCCTGGAAAAGCTGTTGAGCTTTATTGAACCTGTGTGCTCCCACCGGCCCGATTCGCCCACTCCATCCGCCGGAGCCGGGTGTGAGTTCGAAGATGGTACCGGAGGTCGTTGTGCCATACAGGTTGCCGGAGCCGTCGAAGACGAGTGCGCCGAGTCCAGGGAATGCGCCATCGTTGTAGGCGCTGAAACTGTGCAGGATGGTCTCGCTCCAATTGCCGTCCGAGCCCGGCGTGAGCTGGTAGACGGTGCCGCACCCTCCGTCGCAGTTTTGGCTGCTGCCGCCCATCTCGGTGGTGCCATAGAGGTTGCCGGAGGCATCCATGATCAGGCCGGCATAAGGGTCACACCCATCGCCGTTTCTGCACGTGAAGTCGTGGAGAATGATCTGCTTCCAGCCGTGGGAGCTTGGCGTCAATTCGTACGCGGCACCCGCTGTGCCGTAGAGGTTTCCGGCCTTATCCATCAGCACGCCTGCGCAGGGAGCACCGTCGCGGTCGAACAGGCCAAAGCGGTGGAGCACGATCTCCTTCCAGCGGCCAGGGTCGCGCGTCAACTCAAACACGGTACCCATTTTGCCATTTCCGCCGCCTGTTTGCGTTGTGCCATACAGGTTGCCCGCCGAATCGAAGATCAGGCCATTAGTATCGAGCAGGCCGTCGCCGCCATTGCCGTAAACGCTGAACTTGTGCAGGGTGGTCAGGTGCCACTTTCCGCCAGCTTCTGGCGTCAGCTCGAAGACCGTCCCGTTTGTGGTTCCGTAGAGGTTACCCCTGGGCGTCCAGAGTGAGGCTCCCGCCTATCCCTCCGCCGGAGGTGAAGGCGTGCAATACTTTATACTTTGGGGCTGCCCCGGCGCTAGTAGGCGAGAGCAGCGCTGCTGCGAGGGCCAAGGCAAAAAGGAGACACCGTAGCCCTAGGCTCGGATGCATTAGGCACCGCCTTGGCCGAGAGGCCCTAATGGAGGGAACGTACCGAAATGGTTCTCTCGGCCTTTCGCAAGTTTACCACCGAATACCAGCCAATGCACCAGCCAGCGCTGGCTCCGAGAGGGGTCCAGCGCCCGCCTTGCGCAGGCCCGCATGGGGTCTTTAATTGTCGCTATTATCATTGTCGGATCCGAGACTTTTCATTTCGTGCGAGGCATTTTTGCAGCAGCGTGACGGTTTGTCAGATAAACACTCGCGGGTAGACGCCTACTTCGGTTTGGCCGACGTTGGCAGGACGCTCACTTTCGCGGTGACCTGCTGGCCTTTTTCCATTCCCCCGATAACCACCAAGCCTTCGGAAGTGGCAATCAATCCGCGATGATCCATGGTCGGGTCGGGAGTATTGTCGTTCAGAGTTTCCCACTTGCCGGTGCGCAGGTTGAAGGCAAAAGTGACGGGAGAAGGCTCGGCAGGCTTTCCGTCGTATCCCATGCCGTTGAAGTCGTAGGGATTGCCGGCGCCACCAGAAAAGTAGATTTTCTTGTCTCTTTCCGAACCTCCGGCGGCGATGCGGAAACTTGCGGCGCCCGGGTGCGGCGGCAACTTGGTCCATTGAATCTTGCTGCGGTCGTGGTGGTTGATCTTGCCCATCCAGCATTCGTCGGAGGGCACATACCTCGGGCCGCTGCCGGTGGTGTTCCTGGCTGCTCCTCCCACATAGACGATGGTATCGTCCACCAGAGCGCCGGCGTGACCGAATACCGGTGTGCCGGGAAGCGGTGTGGCCTTTGACCACCGGTTCTTCTCGGCGTCGTACACCTGCACGTCAGGCACGATGCCACCGTTCGAGCGCCCGCTCACCAAATAGATATAGCGGTCGTCATAGGCTCCGCCGATGGCGTCGCCGACTGGCACGGGAATGTCTGCTTCGCGAAACCAGCGATCGTGAAGCGGTTCGTAGGTGTTTACATCGGGGACGGCCATGCCAGCGCCACGCTCGTCCACCACATAGCCTCCGAAAACGAAAACATGCTCGCGGGCGCTCTCGGCCAGGGCGGCAATGCGTCCGACGGTCCCCGGGACGGGATGAATGCTGGACCAGGTTCCGGCGCTCAAGTCGAGCGCGTAGGAAGCGATCCCGACCGCATCGCCAGTCTTCTTGGCTCCCATCCCCATGAACGAGAAGATCAAGACCTGGCCGTGCGCTTTGAAACCTGCGACCGCATTGTTGGAGGTGGGCACGGGGAGTGGATCGAATCGGATCTCCGGGGCGGCCAACGCTGCGCCGACAAGGAGAAGGAGGGCGGGAAGCCTTTTGATTGAAATGGACATAGGTTCTGAGCCAAATCAAGTATCACGCGGGGACGGAGTTTGAGGCAATGCTCAGAACCATGTTTTCGCCGGATGCGAAGGTCGATTCTTCCCCGAACGGCTCACTCCGGAAGGACGAAGTCGCAACTTGCCGCCCCGCGCCGGGTTTATATTGTCGCGGCAAGAACCTTGGAGGCCATGTGACTCATACCCGTTTTACGCTGCTTTCCGTGTTGCTCATCATCGCTCGGACGATGCTGCTGGCGGGATGTCCGCCGCGCGAGAGTATTGCCAAAATCAACCGCGATCCCGGGCGCTACGCCGGCAAGGAGATCACGATCGCGGGCCGCGTGGTGGATTCTTTCGGAGCTCTGGCGAACGGGGTGTTTGAAATCGACGACGGCACCGGCGCCATGTGGGTCTTCAGCGAACATTACGGAGTTCCGGGAACCGACGCCAAAGTCGCCGTCACCGGACGGGTGGAGCAAGCATTCGCGTTTGGCGGGCGCAACTTCGCGACCATCCTGAAAGAAACCGAACCGCGGCATTGAAGCAGGACCAGGAACTTCCCCGGCCCTAATAACCTGCCCCCGCACGGGCATTCCATCCCCTTATACTGCGCACCCTTCCAACCTGGGTCTTGACAGCGCCAGAGTGTAATCGGATAATTAGGCATCCTTCTAATTAAGGATGCATCTAATCATTCCGTGAGCCGCAATAAAACATTCCGGGCGCTGGCGGACCCAACTCGCCGCGAAATCCTTGGCTTGCTTCGCCAAGGAGAAATGACGGCCGGTGCTCTGGCTGAAAAGTTCGATATGACCAAGCCTTCGATGTCGCATCACTTCGCGGTGTTGAAGGACGCGGATCTGATCACCAGCCGCCGCGAGGGGCAGCAGATTTGGTACGGGCTGAATACCACAGTGGTGCAGGACTTGATGGCGTGGGCCATTCACCTGATTGGAGATGGCAAGAAGAGTGGAGGTAAATAACAATGACTGGCAAGTACTACCTGGTTGGAATATTGCTGACCGCAGCGGTGTTGGTGGCGACCGTGGTTGCGTATCCCCACCTTCCAAGTTCGGTTGCCACGCATTGGAACATGCACAACCAGCCCAATGGCTACAGTCCGAAGTGGGTGCTTTTTCTGATCGGCCCCGGATTCATGGCTGGGATGATGCTGCTCATGCGCTCCCTGCCCTGGCTCTCGCCGAAACACTTCGAGGTGGACAGCTTTCGATCTACATATCTTCAGGTCATGCTGATGATGGTGGCCATGCTGGCTTATTTTTATGCGGTCATCCTTTGGGCCGGCGTCGGCCACTCCTTAAATGTGGGACGGGCGATTGTGGGCGGAGTGTGCCTGCTATTTGCACTGCTGGGGAACGTGATGGGGAAGATACGGCGAAATTTCTACATCGGCATCAGAACGCCGTGGGCCCTGGCCAACGAGCGAGTTTGGAATGCCACGCATCGCTTCGCGGCAAAGACGATGGTTGCAGGCGGTCTGGTGGGCTTGGCGCTTACGGCAGCCGGGGTGGACGGCTGGCCGGTGTTTGCCGCGGTGATGGCTGGAGCGTTGGTTCCCGTCGTTTATTCGCTTGTCTTTTACAAGCAACTCGAGCGCCGGGGAGAACTTTGAAACTACTTTCCGCGCGGCTCAGGAGGTCGCACATGAAAACCGTAACCACGAAAACAATCGTACTGACGATGCTCGCAGTATCCGCCCTGGCACCAACTTGTCTGGCACAAACCCAGATTGCGGGCGATTGGCAGGGAACGCTAAACACGGGGATGGGCGAACTGCGTCTGGTGCTCCACATCAATAAGGCGCAGGATGGAAGCCTCCACGCCACGCTGGACAGCGTTGACCAAGGCGCCAACGGCATCCCGGTCAGTGCAATCTCGCTCAAAGATTCCAAGCTGAGCTTGACGGTCGATGCCGTCCAGGGCTCCTACGAAGGCAAGGTCAACCCGGATGCGACGGAAATCAAAGGCACGTGGTCGCAGGTACAGCCGCTCGCCCTTGATTTCAAGCGCGCGAGCCTTCCCGTGAAAACCGAACACAAGCCGGCTGCGCCTTCCGATATCGATGGCGACTGGATGGGGACACTCGATCTGGGAACAATGACGCTGCGCATGGTGTTCCACATCACCAACACTGCAGACGGTCTCACGGCTACGTCGGATAGTCCCGACCAGAATGCCACAGGAATGCCGGTAACCACCGTTACCCGGAACGGTGCGTCCCTCAGAATGGAGATGAAGCAGCTTGACGGCGTGTTCGACGGCAAGATCGCCAAGGATCTCACATCGATTGATGGCACGTGGTCTCAACACGGGAGCAGTTGGCCGCTGGTGCTCACGCGGGTGAAGGACAAGGCAGAACTGGAGCGACACCGCCCGCAAAATCCGGTGAAACCGTACCCGTATCCCGAAGAGGATGTTTCCTACGAAAACAAGGTGCAGGGCGATACGCTCGCGGCTACATTGAGGATTCCGCAAGGCAAAGGGCCGTTTCCGGCTGTGCTGCTGATCACCGGATCGGGGCCGCAGGATCGTGATGAGACGGTGTTCGACCACAAACCATTCCTGGTGTTGTCAGACTGGCTGACTCGGAAGGGAATCGTTGTATTGCGGGCGGATGATCGGGGAGTCGGCAAATCCACGGGAAATTTCGCGACGGCCACGACCGCCGATTTTGCCACGGACGTTGAAGCCGGAGTGGCATTTCTCAAGGCGCGTTCCGAGGTCGATCCGCACAAGATCGGACTCATCGGCCACAGTGAAGGAGCCATTATTGCGCCGATGGTGGCCGCGCGAAATCACGACGTGGGATTCATCGTGATGATGGCTGGCTCCGGTGTGCCGGGAGACCAGATTCTTGTGCAACAAACGCTGCTGATCTCGGAGGCCGCAGGACTGAGCAAAGATAAGGCCGAAAAGAACGCTGCGGACGAACGCGAAGCGCTCGCATTAGTGATGCAGGAAAAAGATCCCGCGGTGCTAAGAGATAAGTTGCGCACAAAACTTGCCGGTCAGGTGAAAGAGTCGCAGGTTGACGCCCAGATCAAGACTCTCACGTCACCCTGGTTCGAATACTTCCTGGCCTATGACCCCGCGACTGCGCTGCGCAAGGTGATCTGCCCGGTGCTGGCCCTCAGCGGCGAAAAAGACCTGCAGGTCCCGCCCAGTCAAAACCTGCCTGCTATCCGGAAAGCGCTGGAGGATGCAGGAAACAAGAACTTCGAAGCCGATGAACTACCCGGATTGAACCATCTCTTTCAAACGGCAAAGACTGGCGCCCCGAGCGAGTATGCCGAGATCGAGGAGACCATGTCTCCCGTGGTGCTGGAAAAGATCGCCAACTGGATTCTGAAACAATAGCGAACGCGGGCGCAGGGAGCCACTGCGAAATCACCGGGAACGATTATGCTGGCGCCCAAGACACCTGCCAACCTCCCGTGTTGCAACATTCTGTTCAACTATTCGCCGACTGGGCAACTGAAGGCGGAATCTGCCCTGGTTACTCCATTCAGAGGAATCCCGCCCCAATGTAAAATGCCTTAGTTTGACGGCTGCAGCCGAAATCAAGGAGTTTGTTGCATCAACATGTCCGTGAAAACGAGATCGGGCAGCACTCGGCGCGAGAAGAGACAGCGAATGGTCGCCGCCAAAAGGGCGGGTGCCCCTCAAGGCGACGAATTGTTATCTTTGCCGCGAAAGCAGATATTGCTGCTTTGCCTGCTACTGGCGGTTGGTACATTCGCTCTTTACACTCCTGTCCTGGGGCATTCCTTTATTGCAGGCTACGACGACGACAGCTACGTTACCAAAAACTCACACGTGCGAGCCGGCCTGACCTGGGATACCTTTACTTGGGCTTTGATCTCAACCGAGGCTTCCAACTGGCATCCGCTGACCTGGCTCTCTCACGCCTTCGATTGTGAACTCTACGGCCTGAATCCCGCCGGTCACCACTTCACTAGCCTGTGGCTGCATGTGCTGAGCGTCGTGCTTCTATTTTGGTTGCTGACTCGCGCGACTGGTTCTGCCGGACGCAGCCTGCTGGTCGCGGCGCTGTTCGCGGTTCACCCATTCAACGTGGAGTCCGTCGCCTGGATCGCTGAACGCAAGAATGTCCTGAGCACGTTCTTCTTCCTGCTCAACCTCGGCGCCTACGGATGGTACGCCCTCCGGCCGAGCATCCAGCGTTACCTTGCCGTTGCCGCGCTGTTTGCCTGCGGCCTCGCAGCGAAGCCCATGGTCGTGACGCTCCCCTTCGTGCTCCTGTTGCTGGATTACTGGCCCTTACGGCGAATTCAAGGATGGAACGCTTCATCCCCCGACACTCCCAGCGGGGTAACCCAGCCTTCGTGGTTTTCGGAGGGTGGGAAAATTGCCGACGCGATGCCGCAATTTCCATTCTGGCGACTGCTGCTCGAAAAATTGCCACTTCTGGTCTTCTCCGCCGCTGACAGCGCCGTCACCATGTCCGCTCAGCGTTCCCAATCGATGCCTTTGGTGCTCTCGCTCGGCGTTCGTTTGGAGAATGCGGTTTATGCCTACGCGATGTATTTATGGAAAGCTTTCTGGCCGGCGCGAATGGCCGTGTTTTACCCGCACCCCGGCGCCACGCTCACGCGCTGGCAAGTGGGACTGGCCGCGCTATTCTTGCTCATTGTTAGTGCGCTGGTTTGCTGGCAGCGCACCCGTCGACCGTATCTCATAATTGGCTGGCTCTGGTTTCTTGGAACTCTGGTCCCCGTCATCGGACTGGTGCAGGTTGGCGAACAGGCTATGGCCGATCGCTACGCTTACGTCCCGCTGATTGGCATTTTTCTCATGATCGTGTGGGCCACCGCTGACTTAGCAGACACGCGGCAGCTTAGTTTTGCGTCACGTGCCAAAGCCTCCGCCGCAGTGTTGGCAGTGCTTGTTCTGGTTACCTGGCGGCAGCTTCCCTTTTGGCAGAACAGTTACCATCTCTGGCTGCACACCGTCCATGTGACAAAAAACAATTTCATCGCCGAAGCCAACCTGGGCGTCACACTCATGGCGATGGGCCGCTCCGAGGAGGCATTGTCTCATCTGCAAAACGCAGGCCGCATCCAGCCGCGCGACCCCGTTAGCCATCTCAATCTCGCGATCGCTCTTGACGCACAGGGGCGCACGCAGGAAGCGATCGCCGAGTATCAGGCCGCCCTTCAATTGTCGCCGAAACGTGACGGGGTCATCGTTGCGTACGAAGGCCTCGGGCAGTGTTATAGCAAACTCGGAAACTACGCCCAGGCGCGCGCCAGCTACCAG
Organism: Terriglobia bacterium; assembly: GCA_963758285.1. GTDB lineage: Bacteria > Acidobacteriota > Terriglobia > Terriglobales > Acidobacteriaceae > DASVWZ01. The sequence goes on from CAVWUT010000010.1 coordinate 63,429, forward strand.
CAGGCATTGCAAATCGATCCTGACCGGCCCAGGGCTAAAGAGGGATTAGCCCAAATCGATTTTTCTGATGCGCTGCGCCAGGCCACCGAATCTCCATCCGGGGAACACTTCCTGCGGCTGGGACAACTGCTGCAGCAACAGGGACGCATCGCGCAAGCCCGCGCTGCCTATGAAAAGGCGCTCTACCTCGATCCCAAACTCACCTCTGCCCAGCAAGCCCTGGATAGCCTGAGCGAAAAGCCATAGCGGGGGATGTAGGGCGGACATCAAGGCCCGCGACGTTCTGCCACAACCGTTTCCCAATTTTTGGATGTTCCAAGTTGAACGCCCGCCTAGCTTGTGCTGCAAACCCTGGGAATGTACAAGTAGTAGCAGGAGATAGCAAAAGGTAGTTTGGTAGCGCTACCGGGAATCGAACCCGGGTTTGAAGATTGAGAATCTTCCGTCCTAACCCCTAGACGATAGCGCCACAGCGCAGGCTTCGATTATAACAAACGGGCAGAGCACGGAAAGATTCGGCCACGCCCCGCGATGGCTCAATCTAAAGCGGTTTCAGGGAAGGCGCACCCAAGCCTTTTGAGCACTTGACAACTATTCCCAACCGTAGCACAATTCAATAGCGAACAAAAAGCGAAACTTGATGTTGCGTAGGACTCTTACAAGTCCTGAGGTTCCCCTGAAATTCGAGATCTATTATGTTGTCTGCTCCACTTTTTTCTCCGGCGGGAGAGTCCATTTTTACCGCTGGCCGAAAACCGCCCCAATCGGTTTTCGAGAGGCTGCCGGCGTGGCAAAGCTTGCCAATGTGGCTCCCGCGTCGCGACTGGCAGTGCAGCCCGCGCCGGAAATGGTTTCCAGCGGCGTGCTCGAACTGGACGCACTGACCGGAGGCTTGCCGCGCGGATGTCTGAGCGAAATTTGCGGAGCCGCTTCTTCTGGAAGGACCAGTGTACTGTTGGCGGCCTTGGCGGCTGCGACGAAACGGCAAGAAGCCTGCGTGCTGGTGGATACCAGTGACATGTTCGATCCGGCATCGGCGGCCGCGGCGGGAGTGGATTTTGAAAGATTGTTGTGGGTACGGTGCGAGTCGGATCACTCACCACAGAGACACAGAGGCGCAGAGAAAAAACAAGTTACGCAAAACTTACGGAGTTCGCCGGCAGTCGAACAGGCATTGCGGGTGACGGATCTGCTGCTGCAAAGCGGCGGCTTTGGACTGGTGGCCATCGATCTGGGTGGAGTGCCGTTTCGGACTGCCCGCCGCATTCCGCTGACTTCCTGGTTTCGCTTTCAGCGCGCGGTGGAACACACGCCCACGGTGCTGCTGGTGATTACTCCGGCGCCGTGCGCGCAAACCTGTGCCACGCTGCTGCTGAAGGTGAAGAAGCAGTCGTTCGTCGTTGGTTGTCGGTCGCTGGCAAAAAAGCATTCAGCTATCAGCTATCAGCTGTCAGCTGATTTTGAGAATGGTTCAGATAATCCTCGGGATCTTCCGGCGCACACGCAACTTCTGGAGGGGCTTTCCGTGGAAGGAGAACTTTTGCGTTCGCGTTTGGGGAAACCAGTTCGTTCCGTAACCACTGCATTCGAGACAAAAGCAATATGCACCGGATGATATCCGTATTTTGCTGAGAACTGAGAACTGAGAACTGATGGCTGACAGCTGATAGCTTTTTATAACCATGTCTGCCTTTGCCTGCATCTTCGTTCCTGATTTTGCCGTGGAGGCATGGCTACGCGCCGAGCCTGGGTTGCGCTCGCAGCCGCTGGTGGTACTGGAAGGCAAAGCTCCGCTGCAAAAAGTTTTTGCGGCGAATGAACAGGCCCGCCGGGCGGGAGTCCATCCGGGTATGACCAAGCTGCAAGTGGAAGCCTGCGGCGGCCTGGTGTTGCGCGCCCGGTCCCTGGTACAGGAATCCGCCGCGCATGCCGCGCTGCTCGATTGCGCGCAGTCATTTTCACCGCGCGTGGAAGATGCCGGGCCGGACACTATTGTGCTGGATCTTGCCGGACTGGAGCCGTTATTTGGTTCGCCGCGAAAAATTGCACGCGATCTGGCGCGGCGCGCTTTCGAACTTGGATTGGAGGCGCGGGTCGCGGTCGCAAGCAATATGGATGCCGCGGTCCTTGCCGCTCACGGATTTTCCGGCGTGACCGTGATTGCGGAAGGGAACGAAGCCGAACAGTTGGGCAGTTTGCCGGTTGAGGTTCTTCGCGTGGTCAAAGACCAGCCACTTGAAGAAATCCTGGAGACCTTTCATGGCTGGGGAGTGCGCAGTTTGCGCGATCTGGCGACTTTGCCGGATGTGGGGGTGAGCGAACGCATGGGACAGCCAGGAATCTATCTGCAGAAACTGGCCCGGGGAGCAACTTCGCGAACGCTGGTTCCAGCGGAGACTCCGCCGGTGTTCGAGGAATCAGTGGAACTGGAATATCCGCTGGCATTGCTGGAACCGCTGGCATTTCTGCTGAACCAGATGCTGGAGCAATTGTGCGCGCGTCTGAGCGCGCGGGCCCTGGCAACCCAGGAGTTGCGGCTGGAGTTGGAGTTGGCAAACGGGTACCAGGAAGAAAGCGCGACGGATTGTGTAGGGGCGAGTCTCCGACCCGCGCAGCCGGGCAAAAACCGGTTTCGCCGCACGTTGCGGCTACCCGTTCCGCTGCTGGATCCCCGTACATTCCTCAAATTGTTGCAACTGGATTTGAAGGCACATCCGCCGGGCGCTCCGATTATGAAAATTTATCTGGCCGCCGAACCGGCGTATCCTCGCGCCGCGCAGGGCGGGCTTTTTCTGCCGCCTTCGCCCGAACCGGAAAGGTTGGAGCTCACGTTAGGGAGAATTGCGGGAATTGTCGGAGAAGAAAAAGTGGGATCGCTGCAACTGCTGGATACGCATCGTCGGGATGGGTTTCGCATGCAGCGCTTTGTTCCCAGCGAACCGGGAGCGAACGCGGCAACGCAAAAGCAGAACGACGATCTGGTGACGGCTTTGCGAATTTTCCGTCCTGCGCTCGCAGCCACAGTCACCATGGAAGATGGCCGTCCTGCGCAGATTACTTGTCCGCGGCGCAAGGAAGTAGGAGGTGAGATTGTGTGGGCGGCGGGGCCCTGGCGCTTCTCGGGAGATTGGTGGGAACAAGAAGGCTGGGCGCGGGACGAATGGGACATCGCGGTGCAGGCGGAGAACGAGATCACGCTCTACCGCCTGGTGCGCGATCTGCTGGGCGGAAGATGGGTAGTGGAGGGAACGTACGACTAGAGCAGGAGTCAGGAGTCAGTTGACTGCTGTTACTGACTACCGACTCCTGACTACCGACTCCTGCTTCATGTACATCGAGCTTCATTCCCGTTCTGCTTTCAGTTTTCTTGAAGGCGCTTCTCTGCCTGAGCAATTGATCGAAGCTTGCGCAGAAATGAACATGCCCGCGATGGCATTGCTCGACCGCGACGGGGTTTACGGATCGCCGCGTTTTCATATGGCAGCGAAGAGAGCTGGGCTGAAAGCGCACATCGGAGCGGAGATCACATGTGAGCCAATTTTAGATTGTAGATTTCAGAATGCAGAATTAAAAACCGCCGATGGCCCGATAAACAATTTCCGCCTGCCTCTCTTAGTTTTTTCCCGCCACGGATATCAGAACCTCTGCCGCATGATCACTGCAATGAAACTGCGGGCAGCCAAGGGAGAAGGAGCGGTCTGCGAAGCAGAGTTGCAGGAACATTCCGCCGGACTGATCTGCCTGACCGGCGGCGATGACGGCCCACTCGCAATGGCGCTCTCTCGCGGCGGCATGGAGGAAGCGCGTCGCACAATCGAACGGCTGGCGCAAATCTTTGGCCCAAACAACGTGTATGTCGAACTGCAGCGCCATTTTCATCGCGCACAGGAAGCACGCAACCGCGTGGCCATCGAAATCGCCTGCTCGCTGAGGCTTCCATTGCTGGCCACCAATGGAGTCTGCTATGCAACTCCCAAGCAGCGTGAATTATGCGATGTTTTCACCGCGCTTCGCCATCATTGCACCCTAGCCACTGCCGGCCGCTTGCTCTCGCGCAATTCCGAGAGGCATCTGAAATCGCCGCAGGAAATGCAAACACTTTTCGCCGACCTGCCCGAGGCCATTGCGAATACCGCTGAACTTTCCGCCCGGCTGGAATTCACGCTAGAAGACCTGGGATACCAGTTTCCCCGGTATCCCGTGCCCGAAGGCGAAACCATGATGTCGTTTTTGCGGGAGCGCACCCGCGAAGGATTTCAGCAACGCTATGGCCGAGCCGCAAAGGACTTGAACGCCCGCGCGCGGCGGCAGATTGATCGCGAACTGGCGCTCATTCAGAAACTTGATTTGGCTGGATATTTTCTGATTGTGTGGGACCTGGTGCGTTTCTGCCGCGAACAGAAAATTCTGGTGCAAGGGCGAGGCTCGGCCGCGAACAGCGCAGTTTGTTATTCGCTGGGGATTACCGCGGTCGATCCTGTCGGCATGGAACTTTTGTTCGAGCGCTTTCTTTCGGAAGAACGTGGCGAGTGGCCCGATATCGACCTCGATCTGCCCAGCGGCGACCAGCGCGAGCGAGTCATTCAATATCTCTACCAACGATATGGCGAACGGGGCGCGGCCATGACCGCGAATGTAATCACCTATCGCAGCCGCATGGCGGCGCGCGAAATGGGGAAAGCTCTGGGGTTCGATCCGGAGACGCTCGATAAAGTTTCCGCCGCGGTCCACGCCTGGGAATATCGCGATGCCAACGACGCCTTCGATCACCGGTTTCGCGATGCCGGCCTCGACCTGACGCATCCGCGTCTGCGGAAATATTTCGAGCTTTGCGTCGCGGTGCAGGATTTGCCGCGCCATCTCGGGCAGCATTCCGGGGGCATGGTGGTCTGCCAGGGACAACTGGATTCCGTGGTGCCGCTTGAACCGGCCTCCATGCCAAACCGCGTCGTCGTGCAGTGGGACAAGGAAGATTGCGCCGATCTAGGTATTGTGAAGGTCGATCTGCTCGGTTTGGGCATGATGGCGGTGCTGGAAGATTCGATCGAGATCATTCGCGAACATTACAAAGAAGACGTCGATCTCGCGCACCTGCCGCCCGATGATCCTGCCGTATATCCCATTTTGCAGAAGGCCGACACCATCGGCATGTTCCAGATCGAGAGCCGGGCGCAGATGTCGTCTCTGCCGCGGCTGCGTCCGCAGCATTTTTATGATCTGGTGGTGCAGGTTGCAATCATCCGCCCCGGGCCGATTGTGGGGCAGATGGTGAATCCTTATATTCAGCGGCGTCAGGGGCGGCAGGAGGTCACCTATCCTCATCCTTCGCTCGAGCCGGTGCTGAAACGTACCCTGGGGGTTCCGCTTTTTCAGGAGCAGTTATTGCGAATGGCCATGGTGGTGGCCAATTTCACTGGCGGTGAAGCCGAGGAACTGCGGCGCGCCATGGGTTTTAAGCGTTCCGAAAAACGCATGCGCGACATCGAAACCCGGCTGCGCGCCGGCATGGAGCAGAACGGCATTTCCCGTGAGGCGCAGGAGCAGATCATCCTTTCCATCACCTCATTCGCGTTGTATGGATTTCCGGAATCGCACGCCGCCAGCTTCGCGCTGCTCGCTTATGCCAGTGCTTATCTGAAATGTCATTACCTTGCGGCTTTTACCGCGGCTTTGCTGAATAACCAGCCGATGGGATTTTATCATCCGTCGACGATTGTGAAAGACGCGCAGCGCCACGGGCTGAAAGTTCTGCCAATCGCTGTGATGAAGTCGGAGTGGAAGTGTACGGTTTCGCATTCAACGCTCAGCAGTCAGCAGTCAGACAGTTCCGTCGTTGGTCGTCCGTCGCCGGTCGTTGGCAAAGCGTGCGAGACTCCCGTGCTGCGTCTTGGACTTCGCTACGCCCGAGGTTTACGCGAGGAAGCTGCGCAGGCGCTGGTGCGGCAACGCGGGATTGCTCCATTCACTTCCATCCGCGATATTGTTCACCGCGTGCCCGAGTTGCGGAAAGATGAATTGAACACGCTGGCCGAGATTGGAGCGTTGAATGCAGTGGGAAGTGCGGTCGTCAGTTGGCAGTCGTCAGTCGTTGGGGCAAACAATGTATTGAGGCACAATCTTTTTGGCTATCGACCAACGACGAACGACGGCCGACCAGGAAAACTGCATCGCCGCGATGCGCTTTGGCAAGTGGAACGCGCTGTCCGCCATGCGGGTCCATTGCTGGATTCGCTTTCCGAGCCTGACAGCAAATCCCCGCTTCATCCCATGGATGCGGAAGAACGCCTGGTGGCTGATTTTCGCGGCACGGGCATGACCAGCGGCCCGCACCCCATGGCCTATCACCGCGCTCGCATGGATTCGCTCGGAGTGCGCAAAGCCAGCGACCTCAGCCGCATTCGCAATGGGCAGCGCATTCGCATTGGAGGATGTGTAATCGCCCGCCAGCGTCCGGGGACCGCCAAGGGTTTTGTGTTTCTCAGCCTTGAAGATGAAACCGGCGTGGCCAATGCCATCGTTCAGCCTGCTCTATTTCAGAAAAACCGCCTGCTGCTGGGTTCTGAGCAATTTTTGCTGATCGAGGGACTGCTGCAAAATCAGGACCATGTGATTTCTGTGAAGGCGGAGCAGGTGTCGCCACTCAAAATCACTCGCGCAGAAACGAGGTCCCATGATTTCTATTGAGTGTTTGAAACGGCGCGGCTGGTTATTCGTGCTGGCCTGCGCGGAATGCATAGAATCCTTCGTTGGGAGTCCCTGGCTTCGCCAGGGACTCCGCTTCCTCAGGATGACAAATGTAGAATGTGATCGTGACAGACTTGGGCAAATTGCTGGTGGTCGTGGGCGGCGTTGTCATCGTCGCTGGCCTCATCCTTATGCTCTTCGGCCGCACCAATCTGCCGCTGGGCCGCTTGCCCGGCGATATTCTGTATCGCGGCAAGCACACCACGTTCTATTTCCCGCTGGCCACGTCTATTCTACTGAGCGCAGTGCTCTCGATCCTGTTGTACGTGATCGGAAGAATGCGGCGGTAACGGATCTTCGCTCTAAGAACTGACAACCAAGAACTGGGAACTGCTCTCCTGCGCTAAACTCCTCCTAGTGTCCACCTCTGATCAGCTTGGGTTCGCATTCCCGGTCCCGGGACGCCGCACCTGGACGGTGCGCGACCTGGTGGCGGCGGTGCGCACCCACGTAGAGCGCGAATACGCCGACATCTGGGTGGAAGGCGAAATCTCGAATTTCCGCGCCCACGAATCCGGCCATCTTTATTTCACGCTGAAGGATCCGAGCGCCCAGATTCGCGTGGTGATGTTCCGTTCCTCCGCCAAGCTGCTGCGCTTCCGGCCGGAAAACGGGATGCAGATCGTCGCCCGCGGCCGCGTAACCATTTATGAAGACCGCGGCGAGCTGCAGATTTCGGCGGAGTATCTTGAACCCAAAGGCGCGGGCGCGCTGCAGGTCGCATTCGAACAGCTCAAAGCCAAACTGGAGGCGGAGGGCCTGTTCGACGCCACCCGCAAGAAGCCGATCCCGTCTCTGCCGCGAAAGATCGGCATTGTGACTTCACCGCAAGCGGCTGCATTGCGCGACATTCTGAATATTCTGCGCCGACGGCATCACAGCGCCAATGCGCTCATTTTTCCGGCGCAGGTGCAGGGAGAAGCAGCGGCGCTTGAAATCAGCGCGGGCATTCGTTATTTCAACAAGGCGAAGAGCGTGGAAGTCATCGTCGTGGCACGTGGCGGTGGCTCGGTCGAGGACCTGGCGGCGTTTAATGACGAGACGCTCGCTCGCGCGATTGCCGCCTCGGAGATCCCGGTTATTTCCGCGGTGGGGCACGAGACGGATTTCACGATTGCTGACTTCGTCGCGGACTTGCGCGCGCCCACGCCGTCCGCTGCCGCGGAACTTGTGATCCGCTCCCTCCAGGAAGTCGAAGAGCGGGTCGAGGATCTGCATCGCCGGCTGGAGAAAGGCATACGCTATCACCTGCTCGTGGCGCTTCAGAGGCTGACCGAGTTGTCGCGGCACGGCGCATTCGGGCGCATGGTGGACCTGATCCATCGTCGGCAGCAGCGGGTGGATGAACTGGTGTACCGGATGGCTCAGGCACAGCGCGGAATCATCGAAGTCCGGCGGCGCCGTTTTGAGACCCTGTCGGCAGCGGTCCGCCACTATGATGTGCGCCGCGTGCTCTCCGGAATGAAGAAAGATCTGGATGCACAGGTGCTGGCCTTGATCTCCGCCGCTCGCAACCTCCTGCTGGAGCGCAAGGTTCGCCTGGAACGCATGGACACCGCGCTGCAAGCACTGTCCCCGCTGGGGATTCTGGAACGCGGGTATGCGCTGGTGTTTGATGCGAAGGGCAAGCTGCTGAAAGACGCGGCGAAGGTGAAGGCTGGGGATTCGATTTCAGCCCGGCTGGCGAAAGGGACGGTGGAAGCCACTGTGAAGAAGCGGCGAGGGTGATTGGTTCTTGGTCACGGTGCCGGGATGTTAGCCGGAGGTCTGCCCCAAACCGAAATAGGACGTGAAATACATTTGGGAATGGCTTCTTTCGCCCCGCTGGAGCTTGGTCCTTGCTCTCTGCCTACCCACGGCTTACGCCGTGGGCTGCATTCTTGCGCCGCTTCGCGGCTGACTAGCAGACCTAAGGATCAACGCACATACACCATCGGCCGCCGTTCCCCCAACTTGCCTCTCGGCGTTCGGCTGCATATACTGCTGATCTTGCGTACAGTTCGGGGAAATTCCCCGGCACCGGATCGCATCTAACCGCTGACTGCATCCATCGGAGGTCGCCATGACGACTATCGCAAAACCGCTTTCTCTCGAACAGGAAGTTAACCCCTGGGAGGCGCAAGCCGCCCGATTTGATCTTGCCGCTCACAAATTGAACCTCGACGAGGGATTGTGGAAGGTGCTCCGTCAACCCACGCGGGAGATCATCGTGCACATCCCGGTGGCCATGGATAATGGCACGCTGGAAGTGTTCACCGGCTTTCGGGTGCAGCACTCGATCGCGCGCGGGCCGTCCAAAGGCGGCATCCGCTACGCTCCCGAACGTCACGCAGGACGAAGTTCGTGCCCTGGCCAGTTGGATGACCTGGAAGTGCGCGGTGGTGAACATCCCGTTCGGCGGAGCCAAAGGCGGCATCATTTGCGATCCCCACAAAATGTCCATGGGCGAATTGGAGCGCATGACCCGCCGCTACACCGCGGAACTCATCGAGTTCATCGGCCCTGAAAAAGACGTTCCCGCTCCGGACGTCAACACCAACGAACAGACGATGGCTTGGATTATGGATACTTACTCCATGCACATGCGCCAGACCTGCACCGCCGTGGTGACCGGCAAGCCCATCAATATCGGCGGATCGCGCGGGCGGCGCGAGGCCACGGGCCGCGGCGTCATGATGATGTGCAACCAGGCGATCCGGAAGCTCGGCCTGCAACCACCATCGACCCGGGTGATTGTGCAGGGGTTTGGCAACGTCGGCTCCAACGCGGCGCTGCTCATGTCGCAGGCGGGCTACAAAGTCATCGGAATTCTTGAAGTGGACGGCGGTCTCTATAACAAGAACGGAATCAATGTCCAGAAGCTGTGGGATCACCGGCAGAAAAGCGGGACGATCCAGGGATTCCCGGACGTGGAAAAGGTGGATCCGGCCGAACTGCTGCTCACGGAATGCGAAATCCTGATTCCGGCGGCGACCGAGAACCAGATCACCAGCCGCAATGCCGACCGGGTGAAGTGCCGCATTCTGGCCGAGGGCGCCAATGGCCCGACCACGGCTGCCGCCGACGAGATCCTGTCTGACAAGAAAGTCTTCGTGATTCCCGACATTCTCTGCAATGCCGGCGGCGTTACCGCTTCCTACTTTGAATGGGTGCAGGATCGCCAGGGCTACTTCTGGAAGGAGTCTGTGGTCAACGAGCAATTGCAGGACATCATGGACGCCGCGTTTGAGGATGTAGTCCGCTACTCCGAGACGCACCGCGTCAACAACCGGATTGCAGCCTACATGTTGGCGATTGATCGCGTGGCCTACACCATTCGGCAGCGCGGCATCTACGCTTGATTGAGCGTATTGCGCCGGGCCTTCCCGCCTGGAGAGGCCCGGCGCTGGATTTCGGTTCTAGTGAGACTTGCTGAGCCTTCTTCAACTTGTCTGGCGGAATCGGGTAATGACCCTCGTCGTCGTAGTACTTCCAAACGTACTTGCCTTTGACGTTCGGTAACGGCTTTTCAAGTCTTGAACTGAAGCGCGGTGCGCCCGCCAGCGGGAGCAGAGGCGCTTTGGTCGTGTACATGGCTTCGCTCAGCTTGCCGCCGCTCGGGGCTTTGGCCACCGCGAAGACTCCATAAGGATTCCCCTGGGAATATGCGACCGCAAGATAGTCGGCGACCATCAGGCCGTTTTGCGATTGCGGCAGCCAACTTAGCTGCATCGGTCCCGCCAGCTTCTTTCCCTTGGTCCAGGTTTGGCCGCCATCCTGCGAGGTGGTGAATCCCACATAGAGTTTGCAAGAGTTACCGCAACTGGCGACCGGATAATAGTAATAAGTAGCCGTAAGATGAGCGCTACTGCCGGAAGTAGCAAGATCGACGCCCAATCCTGGGATAAAGTGATCGACCGTGCTGTTCAGCGGATCAATCGGAATGCGGCTGATCGCAGTCCAATTCTGCCCGTCAGTGGAGGTACTCATCACGAGGTCGTCGGTGCTGCAACCGCTACGAAAACTGCAATCCGGCCAGATCATGTAGATTTTCCCGTTGCCATCGATCGACGCTGAAGGCATGCCAAAGCCGTCGCGCAGATCACCATCCTCCCCGCGGAAGTTCTGGTTGGCAATAAAGGAGCTGCTGGTCCAACTCTTGCCGCCGTTGGTCGAACGGAAAGCAATCATAGTTCCTAAAGTGGAGATCGGCACCACTACCGTGCCGTTCGGCAGCACCAAGGGCTGCCCGCCGATGCCATAAGCGTCGTCGGCCGTGTTCTGGCCGGCGCTCCAGGTCTTACCGCCATCGGTGGACGTGCTCATAAAGACCAGATCGCCCAGGCCCGGCTCGTCCCATTCGGTGTAGCAATTGCCGTAGTGCGGGCTGGTGGATGTGTTGTCGCAGGTGATCCAGTTCTTGTCATCGGATCCGCTATCATCCACAAGCACTGGTTTTCCCCAGTGAATGCCATCCTTGGAAATGCTGGTGCCTACCGCTTCGCCATTGTTGTCGATGATGGGCAGGGTCGAAATCATCCATACGCCGTGCTTGGCGTCGTAGGCCACGGCGGCATCGCTGGCAGCGGTGAAGCTGCCGTTTTTGTAGTGGTCGGTAAGGCCGGGGAGATAGCCCTTCGTCCAGGTTTTGCCGCCATTCGTGGAGGTGGCAAAACCGACATCGGCTCCTCCGCCGTCAGGAACTCGCGCAACCTGGAAGGCGGTTACAATCGTCGAACCCCAGGCGAATGTGTCCGGTTCAACTTCAGTGCGGTGTTCGCTATCAGAATTATGAAAGGTATCCGCGCTTAGCTTGACCAGCCCGGATTGGGCTTGGATTGGCGTGGACCCGAAACAGAGGATGGCAAAGACAAAGATCAGTAACGTTGTGAGTGTGGCGAGCCTGTGATTGCCGCCGGCAGACCTACGGGGAATTCGATTCATCGGGATTGTCCTTTTCAGTGGAAGTCCAACGTTCCTGGAAATCGCTGCAACTTGAATGGGGAGGGCATTCGCGCGCAACGAGCAACGATAGTAGTTACGCTCTGGCCGAAGAGTATAACGTGAGGCCCGCCGTGTCAACCGGAAGGATTTTGCACACCTGGCCCAGTGCCCGCCAAATGGGTCATCCGGACGCAAAAGAAAACCGCCGGCATTGGGCTGCCGGCGGTGTCGAGCAACCTCCGCTACTTCTTCAAGTCCGGGCCAGGTGGTGCAGCGGGAGATTCTCTCTCCTCACCCTGGAACCTCGGGAATGGCCGGTCCGCGTGGATGCCGGGTATGCGTTTCTCGCCTCTCGAACTGAAACGAGGCTCGTCTGCCGATGCCTCGAGCGGGTTCTTGGTGGTGTAGGCAGCCTCGTTAAAGAGCCCTTTGGACGGCGCCTTAGCCACCATGAATACTCCAAAGGCATTACCGCTCACGTACGAGGACGAAAGATAGTCGGCAAGCATCGGTCCGTTCTGCGAAGCTGGTAGCCAACTGATCTTCATCGGGCCAGCCCGCAGATCCTTTCCGGCTGTCCAGGTCTTGCCTCCGTCCGAGGACGTGGTAAAGCCCACGTGGACCTCGCAGGTCGAATCGTCACAACTGGCTTGGGGATAATAGTAGTAAGTGGTGGAGAGATGGGCGGTTTTGCCGGAGGTGGCACGATCCACGGCCAGCCCCGGAATAAAGTGGTCTACGGTGCTGCTCAGCGGATCGATGGGAATGCGGGCTGGGCTGGTCCACTTAGTCCCGTTGGTCGAAGTGATGATCACCAGGTCATTCGTGCTGCAGCCTGAGCGGAAACTGCAATCGGACCACACCACGTAAAGCTTGCCCGATTTATCGATGCCGGTGGAAGGAAAGGGCAAGCCGACGCTCCGCAAACTGCTGTTCCCCTGGAAGGTGTTCACCTGGGCAATCGTGAAGCTGGTTCCCCAACTCTTGCCTCCGTTGGTGGAAATGAAGGCCTCCATGTTGTATCCCAGGAACATCACGACCACATGGCCGTTGGGTAACACGAGGGGTTCGGCGCCGGAGCCCTCAACCTGGTCGGACAACGTCTTGGCTGCCCCCCAGGTGAGCCCTCCATCCGTAGAGGTACTCATGAAGATGGTCCCGACATCCCACTCCGCATAGCAGTTTCCGTAGTGGGGACTGTTCGCATTGTTGTCGCACGTGATCCAGTTTTTATCGTCTTCGCCGCTGCTATCCACCATGACCGGCTTGTCCCAGTGGAGGGCGTCCGTGGAGCGGCTGACGGCGACGTTGTCTCCCGAGTTGCCAATTGGAAGAGTGCAAATCAGCCACACTCCGTGCTTGGCGTCATCAACCACTGACGCATCGCTGGCCGCCGAGTTGGGTCCGTTCTTGTAATTGACGGTGAGCCCAGGGAGAGAACCGTAGGTCCAAGTCTTGCCGCTATCGGTGGAAGTGGCGAACCCGATGTCCGCGCCGCCGCCATCGGCAACGCGAGCCACTTGAAAAGCCGCAACCATGGTTGAGCCCCACGAATACGTGTCAGGTTCAACTTCGGTCTTGTGCTGGCTGTAGGAGTTGTGAAAGCTATCAGAGCTGATCTTAACCAACTGCGCGTGGGCCGATCCGACGATGGCGAACACCAACACAAGGGCCAGGGTGCAGACCAGACCAGCAAGCCTTTGCTGGCCGTTTGGACAACTCAGAGACTTCTTATGATTCATCGAGATTTCTCCTCTACCGCTGTAGATTTCGCGTCACTGGTTTCGAGTTAAATGGGGAGGGCATTCGCTGTTGACAACGGAGCACGATAGTAGACACGCGTGCTGACGATATATCGAAGGTTGGCATGGTGTCAATGTGCAGAGTTTTTCACTATTCCTGTAGCTAACCCACCGGGCAGGACTTGTGAGCTCAACGGGAAGTCTTTTAATCAAGTTGTCCAACCGCCGCCCCGTATCTCTGATTGCACTTAGCACGCCCAATCCAGCGGACTAGAATCAGCCCGGGAGGGTTAGCTCATGAGCCCATATACGGCCGGAGGCGGCAAGATCATCGACATGAATTCGAGTCCAATCCTGAAGCTGCTCGGATTGGGCGTGATTGTGCTGGTTCTGGTCATTCTGTTCTTCTCCGCCGTAACCCGGGTAGAGTCCGGACACGTCGGCGTGCTCACGCTCTTTGGGCGGGTCACCGGTGAGGTGCTGCCCGAAGGCATGCACCTGATCAATCCGTTCAAGACCAACAACGAGATGACGATTCGCACCCAGGAGATCAAGGAATCGGCGAGCGTGCCTTCCAGCGAAGGTTTGGTGATGAACCTGGACACGTCACTGATCTTTCACCTCGATTCCGGGAAAGCAGCCGACGTTTTTCAGAAGATCGGCCCAAACTACGTTGACGTGTTGATCGAGCCCAACCTGCGCGCCGCCATCCGCGAGTCAACCGCCTCCCACACCGCCAATGCCTTGTACACCGGAGAGCGTGAAATGGTGGCCAAGCAGATCAACGATCAACTCGAAGGCAAGCTTGGCAGCCGCGGTCTGGTGGTGGAAGCCATCCTGCTGCGTGACATCCAGCTTCCAGCCACGCTGAAAACTTCCATCGAGGCGAAGCAGCAGGCCGAGCAGGAAGCCCTGGCCATGAGCTTCCGGTTGCAGAAAGAAACCCAGGAAGCCCAGCGCAAACGCATCGAGGCGGAGGGCGTCCGAGATTTTCAAAAGATTGTAGCCGAAGGCATCAGCCCGGCGTTACTGGAATGGAAGGGAATCGAAGCAACGGAACTTCTTGCAAAGAGTCCCAACGCCAAGGTCGTGGTAATCGGCAACAGCAAGAACGGCCTGCCGCTGATTCTGGGGCAGTAGCTCGGGTTGCATTCCAATTAGTGCGTTGCTGACTCTCCCAAACGCCCAACGGATCCTTGGGCGAGCCGACCGAGGCTGCCGGGTTCCAGGGTGATGACATCCGGCCCTTTAGTCTTGCCGGTGATGATCGGCTTGTTCGGAATCGTTTCGTAGGCGTAGCCAGTCAGGGTGGCGCTTCGCCAATAGGTGACGCTCAGTCGTGCCCAGCCATAGTGGACCCTTCCGCTCTTGCCGTAAAACTTCAGGCCAAGATACTTGTTCTGCACATCCTTCCACTGACCAATTGTGCTTCCGCAGCTGCATGTACCAACCACGTCGTCAAAAAACCACATAACATCGTTCTTAGCTTGAATCTTCACCGAGTTTGGACCGACTGTGACGCCAGAACTCAAAGCAGAGGCGACGAGGACGGGATGCCTCGACTGCGAAAAAATAATATAAGACACCGTTCCCCAAATCTGGTTCTTTGATTCGTTTGTTGCGGGGCGTACCAGAAGGGAACCATACCCGCTGAGTGGTCGAGCGCCGCCGAAGTGCTGCGAAATCGTGAAATCGATTCTCTGGTCGTGATTGAGGTCTAGATTGAACTTGCTATTCGCTCCAAGAACCCGGTGGGTCTTCGTGTAGACAATCTTCGCCTCCGCAGGTGAAGCCAACGCCAACATCCCCACTCCCGCGGCGCTCGCCGCCAGCGCGTAGGCGTTCAGGTGTCGTTGCAGTGATTGCGAAAGTTTGGACGGATTCCTCGAAGTTCGCTTCATAATTCCTCCAACTTCTACCTCCGGGTGTTGCGGCCCGATGCTCCGACTGCTAAGGCTCCGAGGCTGCCGGGTTCCAGCGTGATGACATCTGATCCCTTGGTCTTGCCCGCGATGATGGGCTTGTTGGGGGTTGTTTCGTAGGCGTAGCCGGTGAGGAGGGTCACGGCTCCAGTGCCTCTCGAACCCTTCGGATTACACCATTCATTGAGCCGCGCCCAGCCGTAGTGAACCTTTCCTTTGATCTGGAACTTGAAGCCCAGATAGCGATTCGTGACATCATTCCACTGTCCACCACAAGTGTAACTTCCCCCCAAGAAGCCCCATCTATCCGCCATGAAACCGTTCACAGGCTGAGCAGGAAAACTCAGTTTGCGGCCGATCTTTCTTCCTGCACGCAGTGCATATGCAGTTGCGCAGTAAAAGGTGCGGTAAGTAGTAGCGCACTTCTGCCCGACCCCTGCAGCACGATTCCGCAGAGTACCTTCGACGTAGGCCCATGTGGCATTGGCGCTATTGAGGTCATAATACGTCGATCTCTTTATCGTGAAATCGACGACGCCATCTCCGTTGAGATCAATGTGCACCGGATGTTTCATCAGAACATAGCGGTGCGTCGTGGTGTAGACAATCTTCCCCTCAGCGTCTGGTGCCAGCGCCAGCATCCCTACTCCAGCAGCACTCGCGGCAAGAGCATACATGTTGAGTTGGTGATGAACTGAATCGGAAAGCCTGGAAGGCGTTCTAGGCGACTGCGAGGACGGTTTCATACATCCCTCCCGTCGAACGCCAACATTGTAGCACGCACTATTTAGGACACTACTCAATTCGCCCTGCCGCCAGGAACTACCGCGCTCGGCCTGCTACGATATGCCTCGTGTCCCCGTTGCTCGACGTTCGCCATCTCACGGTGCGATTTCCTGCTCCGAAAAATGTTGCACAAGCCGCTCCGCTGCTCGCGGTCCGTGATTTCAGTTTCACGATCGCTCCCGGCGAAGTTCTGGGATTGGTGGGCGAGTCTGGTTCGGGGAAGTCCGTCACTTCACTCGCCTTGATGCGCTTGCTTCCACCGCAAGCATCTGTCGATGGCAAGGTTCTTTTGGCCGATGGGAATGGGGCCGCACTCGATCTCTTGCAACTCCCGGACGAAGAAATGCGAAATCTGCGTGGAGCGCGCATGGCGATGATCTTTCAGGAGCCGATGACTGCGCTGAACCCGGTCATGCGGGTTGGAGACCAGATCGCCGAAGCTGCCGCCGTGCATGCGGGCATCAGCAGGAAAGAAGCCTGGGACCGTGCCGTTTCTGCCATGAATGATGTCGCGATTCCGGACGCCACGCGCCGCGCTCGAGATTATCCTCATCAACTATCCGGAGGGATGCGACAGCGGGTCATGATCGCCATGGCGATCGTAAACCGTCCGCAGTTGCTGATTGCCGATGAGCCCACCACCGCCCTCGATGTCACGATTCAGGCGCAGATTCTTGAACTGCTCGCTGAGCTGCGCGCCAAGTTCGGCCTGGCCATGCTGTACATTTCGCATGATCTGGCGGTGGTGTCGCAGGTTGCCGACCGGGTTGCGGTGATGTATGCCGGAACCCTGGTGGAACTGGCCGCGAAACACGATCTTTTTGCTCAGCCTGCGCATCCTTACACGCGCGGCCTGCTGAACGCAGTGCCCACGTTAAAGACGGATCGTGCCCGGCCGCTTGCCACGATTGAGGGGACGGTCCCTCTGCTGCAAGCGCTCCCCTCCGGATGCGCGTTTGAGCCTCGCTGCGAGTTCCGTGTCGCCGCGTGTGCCCGCGACGTGCCGCCGCTGGTCGAAGTCAGTCCGACGCATTGGGCACGCTGCCCGGTGGTGAATCGTTGAGGACTGCGGGCTCTAGCGCCGGACCGGGAGAATTGGTAATTTGGCAATTTGTAATTGGGCAATTTGAAAACCCGCCAGCCACATGGTTTAAATTACAAAATTACAAATTCATCACCGTCCTTCATCCCGCCCGCTGATCTATAATCGCAACTTTGCCCGGTGATCCGTGCGGATTCTTATACTCAGTGACATCCACGCCAATCTGGAGGCACTGGAGGCCTGCCTCGCGGCCGCGCCCGCCCACGACCGTGTGGTCAACCTGGGAGATATCGTGGGCTACGGCGCCAGTCCAAACGAGGTGGTGGAGCACTGCCGCCGGCTGGGGGGACTTTTTGTTCGGGGCAATCACGACAAGGCGGTCAGTCAACTCTCCGGTATGGAAGACTTCAACCCAGTGGCCGCTGAAGCGGTGCTATGGACTCGCAACGCTCTTACCCCTGCCAATCTTGACTGGGTGAACTCGTTGCCTCAGGGACCGAGGCAGCTGGACGAAGTCGAGGATCTGCAGTTCGTGCACGGGTCGCCGCTGGATGAGGACGAATATGTGATCACGGCTCGCGACGCGGTCGAACCACTTTTGTGCAGTCAAGTCACGCTTACGTTCTTCGGACACACCCATCTGCAAGGAAGCTTTGCGCTCAACGGCGGACAGCTCGACGGCACGCATCCCGCTTACGAGACGGTCGGCCAGATCGAACAGAGAGATTTCCCATTGCAGCCGGAGCAGCGCTACCTGATCAATCCTGGATCCGTGGGGCAGCCGCGGGACGGCGACTGGCGGGCCGCTTTTGCGGTGTTCGATACCGGGTCCGGTATGGTGACCTTTTGCCGGGCTCCATATGACCTGAAAACCGCGCAGGATCGCATTCTGGATGCGGGATTGCCCAGGCGTCTGGCGACCCGGCTGGCTGCGGGAAGATGAGAGGTGGGGATACGAATGGGTCAATCTGACGGAGCCAAGCTGATGAAAGCGAATCGCAAGGCTCTACGAATCGTTCCGTACGCATTGCTTGTCCTCGTGGCGTGCGGCGGAATGACAGGAACCGCGCCAGCGCGCGCCGCAAGCCAGTCGTCCCGCAGCTTCCAGCAGGTAGCGATCTCTCGCGACGGCGCCTGGGTCGCCTGGGTTGAGCAAACATTGGATTCCTCAGGCGAACCGATCACCAGCAACGCCATTTATATTCAGGACCTCCATTCGACAAAGAGCGAACCTCGGCGCATATCCGCAACTGCCGGCGGCTCCGATCGGAGCGAAGACGGCATTGCCTGGTCTCCGGACAGCAAACAATTGGCCTTTCTCTCCGATGCGTCCGGTCAGACCCAGCTCTATGTAGCGGACGTCGGCACGGGAACGGCGCGAAAAGTGACCAGCCTCAACGGAGTCCTGGCAAATCCGGCGTGGTCCCGTGATGGCAGCTCGATTGCGTTTCTGTTCACCGAAAATGCTCCACGAGTCACCGGGCCGTTGCTGCCTATGAGCGCCGAAACCGGCGTGGTTGATGCCAAGGTCTATGAACAGCGTTTGGCGGTTGTAGATCTTGCCAGCGGCAAGGTTCGCCAGATTTCGCCGCCCGACATGTATGTGTACGAATACGACTGGTCGCCGGATGGCAAGAGTTTCGCGTTGACTGCGGCGCACGGCGCGGGTGACGCGAACTGGTACGTCGCCCGGCTCTACACTCTCGGAGTGGAAAGTGAGCAACTGGCGGAGTTATACAAACCGCCGCTGCAAATCGCGGTTCCACGCTGGTCGCCCGACGGCAAGAGCATCGCGTTCATCGGCGGGCTCATGAGCGATGAAGGTTTCACCGGCGGCGATATCTTCCTGGTTTCGGCAAGCGGCGGACCGGCCCGCAACCTCAGTCCTGACATTCCCGCTTCTCCTGCCGCAATTGATTGGGAAAGTTCGAGCGCCCTGCTGTTCGTCGACTACGTTGACGGCCAGCATGGCATCTCCAGGCTGGAAGTTGCGACCGGAAAAATCTCTCAGGTCTGGACCGGGCCTGAGGTCGTGACCACGGAGTCCTGGAACCTGCCCGACATCTCATTTTCAGCGGACCATCGCAACTCTGCAATTATTCGCGACTCTTCTGAGCATCCGCCGGAGATATGGGCTGGTGCGGTCGGTCAATGGAAACAAGTTACGCACGTCAACGATGCGCTTCAGCCGGACTGGGGGGAAATGAAAAGCCTGCACTGGATGAATGGCGCGATCCGGGCTCAAGGCTGGCTGATGTATCCCGCCCACTACGATCCACGCAATCGTTATCCCATGGTGGTTGTGGGGCACGGTGGTCCGGCGGGCGCAGCCCATATTGGCTGGCCCGACTCTTTTTTCAACACCAATGAACTTTCAGCCCACGGATACTTCGTTTTTTATCCTAACCCGCGCGGCAGCTACGGTGAGGGCGAGAAATTCACCCAGGCCAACGTCAAGGATTTTGGCTACGGGGATTTTCGCGACATCATGGCCGGCATCGATGAAATCGTGAAAACATTTCCGGTGGACGCGGACCGCATCGGCATCACCGGCTGGAGCTATGGCGGATACTTGACCATGTGGGCGGTCACTCAGACGAATCGTTTTCATGCGGCGGTGGCCGGCGCGGGGATCGCCAACTGGCAAAGTTATTACGGTGAAAACGACATCGATGAATGGATGATCCCATACTTCGGCGCATCGGTGTATGACGATCCCGCTGTCTATGCGCGCAGTTCGCCGATCACATTTATCAAGAACACCAAAACGCCGACCCTGATTCTGGTCGGCGAGCGCGATGGAGAGTGCCCGGCGCCGCAGTCGCGCGAGTTCTGGCACGCTTTGAAAACTCTCGGGGTTGATACCGAATTGGTGATTTACCCCGGCGAAGGCCATGGTTTTCTTCAACCGGACCACCGCCGCGACGTGATCGATCGCCTAATCAACTGGTTCGATCATTATTTGAAGCCGTGAGCCGGGAAAACTGAGAACTGACAACAATGTCTTCGCCACCACGCAATCCGTCACACGGGACCAAAGATCTTTTCCCGACACATTCGGAGAAAACTCCCGCCCACTACCTCATCGCGCATAGTGACGGGGGCGCGCGCGGCAATCCGGGCCCGGCCGGGTACGGGGTCGTCATCCAGGATGAAGCAGGCAAAAGGCTCGCCGCCCTCAGTCAGTATCTCGGCCACCAGACCAACAATTTCGCGGAATATCAGGGGCTGATTGCCGCTCTCGAGTATGCCGTCAAGAACGGCCCCAAGGCGCTGAAGGTGATCAGCGACTCGGAACTTCTGGTCCGGCAAATCAAAGGCATTTACAAGGTAAAAAATCCCACTCTGCAGGATCTTCACGCTCGCGCCAAGGAACTGATCACGCAGCTTGAGTGGTTCTCCATCGGCCACGCGCTTCGCGAGCACAACCGTGAAGCCGACCGCCTGGCCAATGCCGCAATGGATAAGGGCATGGGCCGCGCGCCGCAATCGCCCTCGCCGAGCGCCGGCATCTCCGCGCCCATTGCGGCGACTCCCGATCTGCATCAGGAATTCGCCGGTGTGGTTCGGGACGGAAAAATCGAACTGCTGGAAGGCAACCTTCCCGACGGAACCCGCGTACAGGTGCGAGTCAGGAAGTAGAAATCAAAGGATCGCGATCCGGCGCTATTTGGCGGAGCGCAGGGACTTTGTGCCGCTATTCCCGGTCCAATCGAACCGATCGAATCAGCAGTTCATCAGACTCGTCGAACAACAACGGAACCATTCTCCACTGAGTCCGCCGCGCGGAGCGAAGAGGGAAGTAGACGAAACCCAGAGCAGCGGCGCTCGCCAGCAGGACAAAGGGCCGAAGCAGCAAAGCCTCGAAATACGTGATGGTTGGTATTAGGGCGCCGAAGAGGAGCAGATAAATTCCCATGGTCTGCCAGAAGTTACGGCGGCCAGGCACGTAAGAACAGGTAAAAGGAATCTTGTGCCACTCATACAACCGCACCTCAATCAGCAAGAGCATCAAAACGGCCACCAGCGCTGTGTGGGCAAGCGCCAAGACCCAGCCCAAGCCGAGCACTTCAAGCGGTAGAGTCACCAGCAGCGCCGGCACCAGACCGCACAGGATCAGCAGGCATTCCACGCTGTCGAGCAGTTCTGGCGGGCCCAGCCTTTCCGCCATACGGAACACCCAATTGGCCTCGACCTCGGACGGCAACTGAAAAACGTAGCAGAGGGCGGAAATCAGGACCGTGCTGATCACCAGCGGGACTGCCAGAATGGATTCCAACTCCGCAAAGGTCCAGCTTTCGCCGGAACGAAAATGGGCCATACTACTGAAACCGGCTGTTTGCAGCGCCAACACAAACGAGATCGCGACACAGAAACCAATCACGAGTTTATGCTGCCGGCTCCGCCGCAAAGTTTGGATTGCGAACACAAAGGCCGCCCGCTCTGGGGATTTTTTCACGAGCATTCCCAACAGTGCAGCCGCCATTTTTTCAATAAGCGAAGGCCCACCCGACCTTGGCGACGCTTGTTCGAGTACGCGACTGGCGTGCCGGCGATAACATAGAAAATACGTCACCAGCACAAGGATCAAAGCCGCCGCGATCCCCATGACTGCCCTTTCGGCCAACCGCAGAAAGTAGCTGTCCCGCACCCCGAGCAGGGCCTCATCCAGACCCAGAAACCAGGCGGGGGGAAATAGCCACATCCAGCGCGGTGTGGCTGCAATCATTTCGTACCAGTTCGGAATGTCGAACACATACGGAACCGCGGCGACGAACGCCGTAGCGAGTAGAGCCTGGATCAGCACCGACAGACGTTCGAATGAGCGTGGCGGCAAAAGGTTCATCAGCGCACCTTGCAAAGCACTGATCGCAAAGAACGCAAACAGCCCTGCGCCGACCGTTGCTGCCGCTTGAGCCAGGACGTATCGAAGGCCAAAGGATGGTGATTGCCATCTGCCGGAAGTCAGGAACGGAAACAAAACGCTGGTTGCAAGATTCAGATCAACGATAACGACTACCAGGATGACGAGGGAAGACAAGAATCGCGCAATAAAGACCTGATACAAACGGACCGGCAACGGCTTTAACGTTAGGTAATCCCGCAGGCTGGGGAACAGACCCTGCCATTGGATGGCAGTCAACAGTCCGGCCACAATCAAGGACAAGGAAATGAAGAAAAGCCGGTCGGCACGAACTGCCTTGAGGTAAAGATCTCCTGGATCCAGGCCCTGGAGGTAGCTGTACTTCGACATGTAAAGGCGAACGATGAGAGGACCGACGCAAGCCAGCACAGCGAGCACCGTGATAACAAACCTGCGGACTTGGTCCGAGGAAATCAGGTCATTCGCAAGTTGCTCGGATAGGAAATGACGCACCAGTTCGAACTGCGAACCGTGAGTCTCGGAGAGCCATAGACGAATCTTTTTGCGAAACATGATTTGTCAGGCGTTCATCACGGCGATGACACGTTCGGCGATGGCAGACGTATCCTCCGGAACCGCCAACTGTGCAAACACCGACTCCAGCGAAGGGCTCGCCTGTAACTCTCGCAGTCGCTCCACCGTGTCATAAGCGACGATCCTCCCTTTGTGCAGAATGACTACCTCGGAGCAGACCTTCTCGACCACTTCCAACACGTGCGAACTGTAGAGGATTACCTTGCCCTCTCGGGCAAGCGCTTTGAGCAGATTACGCAGAACCAGACCCGCCCCCACGTCCAGCCCGGAGAAAGGCTCGTCCAGAATGAGCACCTCCGGGTTATGCAATAACGCCGCAGACAGCAAAATCTTTTGACGCATGCCCTTGGAGTAGTTCAAAAGCAGCTCGTAGCGCGCGTCGCTCAGAAAAAATAAATCGATGAAATCGTCGATCTTTTTCTCCAGAGGCCCGCGAGGAATGGAGTGCAGCCGTCCGACAAGACGCAGATATTCCGGGCCGGTCAAATGTGAGTAGAGATGCGGTTCTTCGGGAACGTACCCGAGGTTGCGCGCAAACGAGGGATTGCCTTCATGGACCCTCGCGCCATCGAACAGAATCTGTCCGGCGGAAGGCTGGATCAGGCCGGTCAACATCTTGACTGTGGTACTTTTTCCAGAACCGTTCGGTCCCAAATAGCCGAGTATCTGCCCGCGACGAATATGGAAGCTGACGTCCTGCACGGCTGGAATGCCGCTATAGCGTTTTGTCAAGCCTACGGCTTCCAGCATCGCGAAACTCCACGGAACCATGCGGTGAGATTAGAAGTGCATGACCCAAAAGAAGCTACACATGAGCGCGAACGCGGTCAGCCCAGACACGAGAGAAATGCCGGCGATTTGGAGGTGGCTGGACACGGCCGTACGAAGTGTCTCTTCCCCCACACAGCACCAAACGTCCATCGCACCAACCCATCCGCTCGCCTGGCAAGCGTCGCGCAGTTGCTCCTCAAACACTTCAAGCATCTCTTCTCCGAACTGACGACGCAGAGCAGACGGATAGAGGAGCAGAAGGACGGTATAAACTCGGCAACTCAGTCGGATCATCTTTGCCATAGCGTTACTCCGCAGTTCTGGGGACCAGCTTTTTTCTTCTGGCCAGCCGCACGACAGAATCCATGCGGCCGATTTCGGCTTCCAGAAGGAGTTTGCCGTTCCCGGTAAGCCGGTAATAGCGTCGTCTGCTCTCGTGTTCGATGGGGCCTCCAGGTCCCTGCACCTCTTCGATCAGCGCCAGATCGAGCAGGCGCTGCAGCGTCGTGTAAAGGGTGCCGGGCCCCATGCGAAACTTGCCCCCCGACAGCGCCGTCATCTCCCGCATGATGGCGTAACCGTGCTTCTCGCCATCCGCCAGCGACAGCAGAACAAAAAACACGGCGGGCGTGAGGGGAAGCAGTTGCCGCATCTCTTCGGGAATCTGGGTTCGCTTCATCGGGTTCCTTGGGGCGCGACTTTCTATATCGGGAATAGATATATCAGCACCTGATATATCTGTCAAACAAAAACGTCAGGCGGTGAAATTTGTTACTCTCACGGCGACGCATGCGTGCTGCCGTCATCCTCGGGCTGGGTTGTTCGGAAAAGGACCTCAAGCCATTTCAGCAGAGCTCACAAGCCACCTGGATTATGGGCTTGCCGGCGAACTCCAGCGAAGCGGACGCCATTCTCGTTTTTGGCGGCGACGGAACCATCCACCGCCATCTGGCACAACTGGTCCGCCTTCAACTTCCAGTTCTGGTTGTGCCCTGCGGCAGTGGCAACGATTTCGCTCGCTCGCTGCAACTTCGGGGCACCGGCGACGCTTTGGCCGCCTGGCGCAACTTTATAGCGGGCGCGGACAATGCCAAGAAAATTGATCTGGGCGTGATTTCGCCGTTCGCCGCGCCTGCGCCGCACAAGCATTATTTCTGTTGCGTCGGCGGCGTTGGTCTGGATGCGGAAACCGCTCGCCGCGCCAACCGGCTGCCTCGCTGGCTGCGGGGCCATGGAGGATATGCTCTCAGCCTGCCCGGTGCTCTCTACCGGTTCGCCGCCCAGCGCATGAAGATCAGCCGCCCTGCGGCGGACCATCCCGAACAACTCACCGTCTACTCTGATCAGCCAGTGTATGTGGCGGCATTTGCCAACGCGCCGGCTTATGGCGGCGGTATGAAGATTGCGCCGCGCGCCTTGCTGGATGACGGCCAGCTCGATATCTGCATCGTTCGCGACATCGACAAGTTCAAACTGTTCTGCCTCTTTCCCACCGTCTACTTCGGCCATCATCTCGACGTCCCGCAGGTAGACTACTTTCAGGCGGAAGGGTTGCGGATCGAGACTGAGGTGCCGGCGGACGTCTATGCCGACGGCGAGTATGTGTGCCGCACGCCAATCGATGTCAACGTGGCGCGCGGGGCGCTGAGAGTAATTGTCCCAGCATGCCCTCCCCAACGAGCGATTCTGCAACAAGAAAGGCCTCTCGATTGAGAGGCCAATCCTTGCATGGCGATGTCAAACTTATGGGTGGGACATCCTAGCCAACTGGTCGGTCGCGGAAGCCTTCTGGCTGGCGGCCTGAACGCTTTTCGAAGCAGGTTGGCCGAAGACTTCAGGATGCAAGTAATAGCCCTGCTCTGCCGCTGGTTTGTCTTCCTCGGTCGGAATGCGATAAGCATTCGCGTAAGCGTCGTGGCGGATGCCAGTTACCTGCCACGAAACCTTCACGTTAGGCTTGTTCGTCCGAATCACGAAACGGTTGTTCGCGATCTCTTTTGCCACAATCGCCTGGGCGAACTTGCCCATCACGGTCAGCTGATAACGGAAATCCCCGTTGAGAGCTTCGAAATAATCGGGGAGGACCACGGTCGCAAGGCCATGCCTATCGGTCGTAACGTTTCCGTTGTAGACGTTCATCATGTCGGGCGATTCCACGAAGGAATGGGAAAGATATTTGTTCTTCGGGTCCAGCGGATGGTCGATTTTGAACGATCCGCTGCCCTTGGTCAGCTTGCCGGTGACGTTGAGGTTGCCCGCGTAAAGTCCGTTGCCGCTCGCGTCGACGTAAAAAACCTGTTTGTAGTTGCTCCCCGAGAGGCCATTCAGAATCAAACCGGCCCCACTTACGTTTGAGAACAGGCCCGCCACACCGTTTGCGCTGCTGACGGCTGATTGAACTCCCACCGTATAGCCGGAAGTGGCTGTGGCATTTCCCTCGACGCCGACGCCGCTTGTGCTGGCGCTCTGGCCGTACACGCCGATGGTGCTGCCAGTCGCGGCGGTGGCGCTGCCAGCCACTCCAGTACCGCCTGCACTGGCGCTCACGGCCTGGACACCGAACGTAGTCCCACTTGCCCCTGTTGCACCGCCGAACACGGCCGTGGCGCCGTTCGCAGTGCTGGCGGTCTGGCCGTATACGCCCACGTTGACGCCACTCGAGCTGGTGGCGATGCCGCTCAATCCAACCCCCGTTGCGCCAGAGGATGTGCCACGAACCGCAATGCCTGCGCTAAAAGAATCGACCTCTGCTCCAGGAGTTTTGGTACCCACACCCACTTGGCCGCCGGTCTGGTAGATGGCCGAGTTGCCGAGAGCCGTGCCGCTGGTCCAAATCGGGATGTAATTCTTTGTCCCCTTGCCCGTCACGCCGGCCGCAGGAGCCATGGTCGACGCTGAGGAACTGGTCTTCGCTCCCGCAGCGCCGATCGCGGCATTCGGAGCGGCATGAACAAAGGCCGAAGCCGGCAGACCCCCTAGAGTCTCCGCGTCCGCCGCTTTCAAAGCGTAAGGCACGCTCAGCAGCAGTATTCGCGGCTGCTCACGCTGTCCAGAGATTTGCGTTCCCACCCAATGCGCTTCCGCCGAGCTGAAGAGTTCCAGCGGAACACCGTTTGATGTGCTGGCGCCAAGCATGGCCGTGTAGTGGCCATTGACGTTGGCCTGCACATTCTGGGTTTCGATCCACAGCGGGGCCCCGCCCTGCTGATCTTTGTACAGCGAGAAGGTCACGCCGATTAATCCGGTGATCGGTTTGCCCGCTTCGTCGGTTGCCGTGCCAGAAAATTTGACCAGCTTTGGAACATCAGCGGAGGTTGAGCTCACTACGGTCTTACTGCTCGTCATCTGAGCCGCAGCAGATAAGGGTGAAACAAGCAATGCAAAGAGCAAACAGCAGACAGAAATCCTCATCGGAGCCTCCTGATTCGCAGAACCTGAATTTTGTCGAACACCCCGCCGGATGGCTGGGGGGCCCGGCTCCGGCGCGCAGATGGGAGCGGATGGTACTGCATGGATTCCGGTCTGTCAATCCGTTTTTTTGGGGCCTCTTTTACGGGCCGTTGCAGTTCCCGGGCGTGTTACGCTGAATCTTCGCCCATGAAGCTTATCCTACGACCGGTTTGTTTCGCGTCCGCGTTGCTGCTTGCCGGGCTGTCTGGCTGCGGCGCGCCTGGCATTCCGCGGCCGCCATCGCTGGACTTGCCGCAGCCCGTCAGCGATTTGCGGGCGGTCCGCAAGGGCGACCGCGTCTACCTTGCCTGGACAGTCCCCAGCCAAACCACCGACGGCACCACGCTACGCCACCTTGGAGACACACGGATTTGCCGAAGCGTCGATTTGGAGATGACCGAGTGCGCCAATCCCGTTGGAAAGGTTGCGGCTCCGCAGCCGTCGGCTGCAATGCCTGTGTCGCCGAAAACGCCGGTGGCCAAAGCGCACGCCGAATGCGTGGATGAGCTTTCGGCAGCCATTCTCAGCGGAAATCCCGCGGCGCAACTTTTCTATTCTGTCTCGGCAATGAACCAACGCGGACGCAGCGCTGGTCTCTCCAACCTGGTTTCGGTTCCGGGATTCGTCTCGGTCCCACCGCCGCTGGATTTCGAAGCTAAGGTCACTGGTGAGGGTGTGATCCTGACTTGGGCCGGAATCGCCAACCCTACGGAGGCGCCCGGAGTCGAACGCGCCTACCGTGTGTATCGGCGGGAAGAAGGCACGACCGCCGATGCGGTGGCCGGCGAAGAAGTGCTCGGCCAGGGTTCGGCGTTTCGCCTCGTGGATCGGACGTTTGAATGGGAAAAGAAATACAACTATCGTGCAACCGTGGTCACGCGGATTCACCTGACGGGAAAGCCCGCAGTCGAATTCGAAGGTGATGATTCTCCTGCAGTGCAGGTCTTCGCGCACGATATTTTTCCGCCGGCAGTTCCGTCGGGGTTGCAGGCAGCGTATTCGGAAGCGGCGCAACAGTTTTTCATCGACCTGATCTGGGCGCCGGACGTGGACGCGGACCTGGCGGGGTACAACATTTACCGGCATGAAGGGAACGGCCAAGCCGCCAAGGTCAATGCGGAACTGGTGAAAGCTCCGGCATTTCGCGACACCAACGTCGCACCCGGACACACGTATATCTACTCAGTGACAGGAGTGGATGTGCGCGGGAATGAGAGCGCCGTTTCCACCGAAGCCAGCGAAACGATTCCATGAGCCGGAGTCTGTTTTGCTCGCAATGAGCGGGCCGCTACCTCGGATCAGGTAGACGCTCCAGGACGGCAGCGAAAAATCCTTCGCAGGGATGCACGCCGGGAATGGTTCGCAGATACGGTCCGCTGGTCAGCGAGTCGAGATCCGGCCAAACCAGTTCGCCTTCGGCTTGCAACCTTTCCAGTTGCTGGCAGCAATTGGCCACGCGAAATGCCGGGTTGCCGGCCATGGCTCGCGCCAGCACTTCTTCATTCTCTTCGGGCTCGAGCGAGCAGGTGGAATAGACGAGCCTCCCGCCCGGCGCCACGTGACACATGGCCGATTGCAGGATCGCGATCTGCCGGGCCTGCAAATCGCCGAGATCTTCAGGTTTGAGCCGCCAGCGGATTTCCGGATTGCGGGCCAGCGTACCGGTTCCGGTGCAGGGCACATCCGCCAACACACGATCAAAGTTGGCGGAAAGTGGCAGAGACCTAGCGTCGGCGGCGATGATTTGCACATTGGGTTCGGTCACCATGGTCCGCATCAGGCGCGCGCGGCGCGGATGCAGTTCGGCGGCGATGATGGTCGTGTCCGGATTGCGTTGAGCCATGACGCGCGTTTTTCCGCCAGGGGCGGCGCAGCAATCGAGGATGCGCGACCCGTGGCCAACCAGCAGCGCGACCAGTTGCGAAGCCTCATCCTGAATAGCGGCTTGTCCGCTGCGGAACATTTTGGTTTGCGTAACGTGGCCCGAGACGACGCGGCGGGCCATCGCGATCAGGCTCCCGGCGGCCAGTTCAACTCCTTCGCGTTTCAGTTCTTCCTCGACCGTCGGGCCGTAGAGCCGCAATGAGGTGTCTGGCACGCGCTGATCGTATTCGCAGATCTTTCGGACTTGCGCGATGCCGAAGGCACGGACCCATCGTTCCACAATCCAACGGGGATGCGCCGCCGACTGGGACAATTCCGCAGTGTCATTTGCGTGCGCGATATCGATGCGCCGTTTTGGCTCGTCTGCCAGCTTCCTCAGCACCGCATTGGCAAATGGCACGGCGGAATTTTTCCGCGCCCGTTTCACCAGTTCCACGCTCTCATTGACGGCGGCGTGACCGGGGACACGATCCAGGAACATCAATTGATAAGCAGCAAGACGCAGCGCAGTGAGCACTTCGAGATCGAGCTTACCCAACTTTTGGGAAGAATGAGCGGCGATACGCGCATCCAGCAGCGAACGCCAGCGCAGAACGCCCATGACCAACTCCGTGGCCAGGCCATGGTCGGCGGAGGAAAGCTTTGCGTTCTGCGAAGAGTGCAGCAGTTCGTCGGCGTAGGAATCCTCGCGCTCCATGCGAAGCAGCGTTTCGTAAGCTGTGACACGAGCGGGGGCAGGCATCAGATCTTATTATCGTTGCATGTGCGGCGGGCGGGGCGCCCGCCGGACAGCCGCCGGGACGGCGGCGCTACCAGGATCGAAACTTTACCCAAGCTTCTCTCCGTTCTGCGGGCGGTATCCGTGAACGAAGTCGCTCGCACTCATGCGCTTCTTTCCTTCGGGCTGAACTTCCAGAAACTCCAGCGCGGTGCCCTGGCGGCAGCCGGCGATGATACGGCCTTGTTCAATCAGCAGTTCTCTGGTTGCAACTGGCCGGTTCACAGGCTGGGCCTGCCAGACGCTTAGCGCCTTGCCACGAAAGCTGGTGAAAGCGCCTGGCCAGGGCTGAAACCCGCGCAAGCGATTGACGATTTCATGGGCGGTGAGATCGAAGTTGATTCTGCCGTCTTCTTTTTTCAGGATCGGCGCAAGCGTTGCTTGGGAATGGTCCTGCGGCCGCGGCTGCACTGTGCCGGCTTCCAGCCCTCGCAATGTCTCAACCATCAGGCCGGCTCCAATTGCCGCCAGGCGAGGGCCAAGAGTCTCAGCGCTGTCATGCGGCTCGATGGGAATTTCTTTTTGCAGAAGAATGTCGCCGGTATCGAGCCCAGCGTCGATCCGCATAGTGGTCACGCCGGTGACCGTCTCACCGCGCGCGATCGCCCACTGGATGGGCGCCGCGCCGCGATACCTGGGTAGCAGCGAGGCGTGCAGGTTGAGGTTGCCAAAGCGGGGAAGATCGATCATCCACTGCGGGATGATCCGCCCGTAACCCACAACAATAATCGCGTTGGGTTGAACCGCTGTGAGTTGCGCGCGGAACTCTTCGTTGGCTTTGATTTTTTCCGGCTGGGTGAGGGGAAGACCGAACTGCAGCGCGCGTTCTTTCACCGGAGAGGGCGACAGTTCCATGCCGCGGCCGCGCGGCTTGTCCGGCTGGGTAACGACCAGCGGCACGTGAAAACCGGCGTTCACCAGCTTTTCCAGCGTAGGGACGGCAAAGCGAGGAGTGCCGCAGAAAACGAGATTGAGCGAGAAAGACATTTCGTAATTGAGTAATCGGGTAATTGAGTAATTGAAATTCAATGTTTTTCAATCACGCAATTACACAATTACCAAATTACTCAATTCTTACCATTCTCCGGCTTTGATCAGCTTGCGTATCTTGCGCTTGATCAAATCCCGTTTGAGCGCGCTGATGTGGCTGATGTAAAGCTTGCCGTTCAGATGATCGGTCTCATGCAGCAAGGCACGGGCCAGAAGCTCTTCGCCGGTTTTTTCATACCAGTTTCCGTCTGCGTCCTGGGCGCGAATGGTGACTCTGCTGGGACGCGTCACCGGCTCGCGAAATTCCGGAATGCTCAAACAACCTTCATTTTGCGTGTGCTTGCCTTCGCACTTGATAACCTCAGGATTCGCCAGCACCAGCTTGGCGTCGGGGTCTTCTTTGAACGTCACGTCGATGACCGCCAGCCGCTTCGAGATGCCGATCTGCGGCGCGGCCAGCCCCACGCCCTTGGCTTCGTACATCGATTCGAACATGTCGGCGACAAGCTTTTTCAAATCGTCGTCAAACACGGTGACGGGTTCGGCGGGCTTCTCCAGAACCGGATTCCCAAATTTTACGATGGGGTAGATCATTTAGTAGTAGTCAGGAGTCGGTAGTCAGTAGCTCTTTAATTGCTCCAAATATCCTTCGAGATTTCGACGAGTCTCCGTGACCGAATCGCCGCCGAACTTCTCCAGTGCGCAGCGGGCCAAAGTCAGCGCAACCATGGCTTCGCCAGCCACTCCGGCGGCCGGAACCACGCAGACGTCGGACCGTTCGTAGCCGGCGCTGACCGGTTCCCGGGTTGCAAAATCGACCGACTGCAGCGGTCTTCGCAAAGTCGAGATCGGTTTGAGATACCCGCGCACACGAATCTCTTCTCCGTTCGAGACGCCGCCCTCAATTCCACCCGCGTTGTTTCTGGTGCGCGTGAATCCGGCGAAGCCAGAGGCCTGCTCGTATCCTATCTCATCATGCACCGCCGAGCCCGGAGAAGCCGCCGCGGTGATTCCCGTGCCAATCTCCACCGCCTTGACCGCCTGCAGTGACATCACCGCCGCTGCCAGCAGCGCGTCCAACCGTTCATCCCACTGGGCGTAGGTTCCCAGGCCCGGCGGAACCCCGTGCGCCACCACCTCGAAGACGCCGCCAACGGAATCTCCCGTTTTCAGCACGCGGTCAACTTCACCCTTCATGCGCGCCTCGGTGGCTTGGTCCGCGCAGTTCAGCAGAATTTCTTCACACTGGCAAAGCTCCACGATCTGGGTCCACGGAACTTCCTTCGCTATGGCCGTGCTGCCCACTGCAACCACGTGGCTGAGCACCTCAATGCCGAGTTCCCGCAGCAGCAACTTTGCGAACGCGCCGATTGCCACGCGCGCCGCGGACTCCCGCGCCGACGCCCTCTCCAGCACATAACGAGCTTCCGGGAAGTTGTATTTCAGCGCGCCCGCCAGGTCCGCGTGCCCCGGACGCGGCGAGGCCACCCTCTTATGTTTTGCCGGATCGCCCGGTTCCACCGGAAGCGCCTCCGTCCAGTTCTTCCAGTCTTTGTTCGCGAGGAGAATCGCAATCGGCGACCCGATCGTGTTGCCATGCCTCACGCCGGAAAGAATATGCGCGGCATCGCGCTCGATCTTCATACGTCCGCCGCGCCCATAGCCCTGCTGACGGCGCCAGAGTTCGTGATCCACGAACGCCTGGTCAACTTTCAGCCCTGCCGGCAAGCCGGAGAGAAAGGCGACCAGGGCTTCTCCGTGGGATTCCCCGGCAGTGTAGTAGCGCAGCATGAAATCTGGATTGTAGCTGATACGTCCCGCGGTCCAAAAACTTGCGGGGTGGGATCTGCTTCCACCCCGCATCATAAATCGTCTCTATGCGAACGCGGGCGAGGGCGCCCGCGCCACACTATCTCAACTACACCAGTCCCTGATCCAGCATGGCATTGGCAATTTTCAGGAAGCCGCCAATGTTGGCGCCGTTCACCAGGTTGCCCGGCGTGCCATATTTCTCGGCCGTTTCGTAGCAGTTCCGGTGAATTTCGATCATGATCTTGTGCAGACGATCGTCCACTTCCTCGCGGGTCCAGCTCAGCCGTGCGCTGTTCTGGGCCATTTCGAGGCCGGAAGTCGCCACGCCGCCAGCATTCGCGGCCTTGGCCGGTCCGTACAGGATCTTGTTCTGCAGGAACAGGTTGGTTGCATCCAGCGTGCTTGGCATGTTGGCGCCTTCCGCCACCAGCGTGCAGCCGTTCTTGATCAGGTTCTCGGCGTCTTTCTTCTTGATTTCGTTCTGCGTGGCGCTCGGGAACGCGCAATCCGCCTTGATGTTCCACAGCGGGTTGTGATCCAGCTTTATGTCGGTGGGCATGAAGACGGCCTTCTTGAACTGGTCGGCGTACTCGCGGATGCGGCCGCGCTTCACGTTCTTCAGTTCCATGACCCACGCCAGCTTCTCGCGATTGATGCCATCCGGATCGAAGATCACGCCGTCGGAATCCGAGCAGGTAATCGGCTTCGCGCCGAAGTCGAGCAGCTTCTCGATGGTGTATTGCGAAACGTTGCCGCTGCCTGAAACCAGACAGAGCTTGCCTTCCAGCTTGTCTTTCTTCGTCTTCAGCATTTCGTTGGCAAAGTACACGCAGCCATAGCCGGTGGCTTCCGGACGAATCAGCGATCCGCCCCAGGCCAGACCCTTGCCGGTCAGCACGCCGGTGAATTCGTTGCGCAGCCGCTTGTATTGGCCAAACATAAAGCCAATCTCGCGTCCGCCCACGCCGATGTCGCCCGCCGGGACGTCCGTATCCGGCCCGATGTGCCGTGCCAGTTCGGTCATAAAGCTCTGGCAGAAGCGCATCACTTCGTTATCGCTCTTGCCTTTCGGATCGAAATCCGACCCGCCTTTGCCGCCGCCCATGGGCAGCGTGGTCAGCGAGTTTTTGAACACTTGTTCAAACGCCAGGAACTTCAGAATGCCGAGGTTCACCGACGGATGGAAGCGCAGTCCGCCCTTGTAGGGGCCGATGGCGCTGTTCATTTCAATGCGGAATCCGCGGTTGACCTGAATTTCGCCCCGATCGTCAAACCACGGCACACGGAACATCAATACCCGCTCCGGCTCGGTGACCCGTTCCAGAATCTTCGACGAACGATATTCCGGATGCTTCTGCAGCACCAGACGCAGCGAATCGAATACTTCCTGCACCGCCTGGTGGAACTCAGGTTCCGCAGGGTTCTTGGCTTTGACTATGGTTAGTACTTCTTCGATGTAGTCGCCCTTCACGTTCTTGATTCCGGGCGGTGTCATAACACTCATGATAGTACCCTCCTAAGGTAAGAAAAGTTTGTTGCGAAAGATCGGAAAATCGGTAGCGGCTCAGTGTTGATTGTCATCCTGAACGAGCGCTTTCTGCGAGTGAAGAACCTGGGCGAGCGGCGCGACCTGTCGCGTTCTTGGCGACACAATCATTGCGCGTTTGGCTCGCTTCCTTCTCAAACTGAGCCGCTGGCGGTAATTTGGCAGATGTGTGCCAGCCGCACTCAGCTATTTAACTACCTATTAAAGCCCCACGCCCCCAAGTTCCGCCGTGACCCTTGTCACCCTAATCCGTGATGATAGTACGTCGCGGATGTGCAAACAACCCAAGTATTTAGACGTGTCAGGGGTGATACCCACCTTGGCACAGCTGGCCAAGCCCGCCCTGAGCAACGTCGAAGGGGCTGTGAATGCTCACGTGGGGACAGCCGCCCTCGGCTGTTCAGGCCGAGCGAAGCTCGGCAGGCTAGTGTAGGGCGGACACTCCTGTCCGCTGGGTTGTCATCCTTGAGGCAGCGGAGTCGCTCGCGAAGCGAGAGACTCCCAACGAAGAGCCTGCCCTTGAGCCGAATGGCGAAGGGACCTCGCACTCCGCGGGTGTCCCCGCCAGTGTTAAAAGCGGCGTGAAGCCCTGCCTTCAGCCACGCAGCATCCCGTTTCCTATTGCCCTTTTCAACCCTGTCATCCCGAGCGGAGCAGGATCGTTCGCTCGCGAACGATTCCGCGGAGTCGAGAGCCTGTCCTGAGCTTGCCAAACGGGACCTGCTGTCCGCCCAGGCCACGCTGCCGCGGCCCTGTCTAGAATATAGACAGCCTTGACTCCCACGAATCTCGGGGCGTATGTTTCTCCTTCGCCCACGTTTCGGAAAGGACTGCGAAACACGGGGCAGCCGCCCCTGCGCCAAGCTCCGCAGCAAGGAACTGCATCCCATAATGCCCGGAACCAAATACTCATTCCACATCGCCGTTGAGAGATACCAGGATCCGTCCATTAATCCCGTCGAGTACGCAGAGGCCGACGCGAAGGAACTAGCCTCCGCTTCAGCTCCACGGGTTCGACAAAAGCAGCCAACAACTTCTGCTGAGCAGCCGAGCGACCAAGGCTGCGGCGGAATCAAAGCTCAGGGCCGCGATCAAAAGACTGACGGTGGACGACACCTTTGCTTTCTCCTATGCAGGCCACGGCTTCTCCAAGCTGGACGAGAACTTCATAACCTCCTATGACACCCAGCCCACCGACCCGGTGGCGACAAGCATGTCCCTGCAAGGCATCTACAAACAGCTGCGTGAGTGCCCGTGCAGGCGTGTGATCCTATTGCTGGATGCGTGCGAAAGCGGCATTTTGGACGTGCCCGCCCGGAGCATCTTTTCCCATCTCTCACCAGCCGAACTCGATGATTTCTTTAGCAAAGCCGAATTTTGCGTATGCTTCGCCTCGTCAGAAACGTCGCAGTCCTCCTACTCCGCCGCCGCGCTCAAGCATGGGATCTGGAGCTACCATGTCATTGAAGCACTCAAAGGCAATGCGCCAGAGGCTCTGGTTAATGGAAGGTACCTGACCGCAGCGTCACTGCAAGACCACCTCAGTCGGTCAGTTCCGACAACCATCGCAAAGGTGCTCTCCATCCCAGTCCACCAGACTCCGCGACTTTACGGCACCCACACGAACGGGACGTTCCTTACAGCGGATCTGCAAGAAGTGTTCGACAATCGAGCCGCGCTCTGTGTCCCCGGCTATCAGCAGGTGACTCGACTGACTTTGACCGGGGATATCGAATTCCGCGTAAGAAACTTGTCCGGCTTCACCAAGTACCATACTGTGCCGGACGAAGTGAACGCCCACACCCTGGGGTTCGTCGCCAAAATAAGCTCTGCGGAAATCCGAGATGAGATAGAAGAAGTCCATAGGCTCCTTCGCACCAAGATGGGCTATTCCCGGAGGGACCTGAGTTCGGGAACCGATGTCGGAACCGGCTCAGTTATAACGCCGGACTTCGACTACGGCGTCACTATGACCCTGGATCCAGCTGATCCCAGCACCGCGGTTCTCGGCAGAGAGCTTTCGAATATAAAAAAACCATCGCTGATCGACTCGCAGGAGTTCGGCGAGGTATTTGCAAAAAGATTTTCGAATCTGGAACTGGCCCTTAAGCAGAAGATCACGATCGACGATTGGATTGACAGAATCGAGGCCCTTAAAAGTAAGGGCTTGCTTGCAAGCGTCCGCATTGACTACCCCTGCGATTCGTCCCGCCTCGAGATTCGCTTTTCGGACAACGATCAGACCATGACTCTCTTTGCCAACTCGTGCCAAATATCGCAGCGTTTAGTACAGCCGCCGGCGAGGCTGTTCCAAATGTTGGTCCACTTCCAGCAACGCCTTCTCGCGGTGCCGGAACTCAGGCAGTTGCCGTTTTGATCAGGTTCGTGGCGGGCGGGCAGCCCCAGGATTTAGAAGGTGCCCTTCTTGAGTCGCCCCCAGAACTGCTCGGGCATCCGCCCGACACACTGCGAAGGCGCGAACTCAGAAACCCAGGCAGGGCCATGTATAGCTGTCAAGAAAAGTCAAGTTCATCGCCTATAACTCCTTAGGAATCTAGATTATACCTCTAACCCCAATGGGCTCTAGATTTTGCGGGGAAAATGTCCGTAACTTCATGATTCCACTAGACCGGTGGGGAGGGGGTATACCCCATCGCGAGCTGCGTTCTTCAAAAATACAGCAGAGTCGCCAACGGCCTCGCGACCGCCGTTTTTGAGCCGCCTTCTCTACCCGTTTTCCCAAAACGAAACCCGAAAAATCAGTCAGGCTTCTTGCTTCGTCCCTGTTCTCGGGACCCACAAAGTCTCGCATTTTGGCTTGCCGCTGAAGCGGCCAAGTCAGCGGTGATTTCGAGCGACGGTCGACACTTCTGGTATGCTGGCTCGAACCTCCAAACATGACCCAATGATTCCTTTCGCGATGGGCAAACCGCTGAGAATCACTGTCCTGACCCTCCTGCTCGCCGCTGGAGTGCGACCTGGAATGCAAGGTTCGGCGACATCGCGAACCACCACCAAAGACGACGTGCTGCTTTCCACCGCGCAGGCAGAATTGCGCCGCGCTCAGGGTGAGCTGGGGAAACTCGATCCCGCGCCGTATTTCATCAGCTACTCGATTCATGACCAGAGCATGTCGGTTGCGGTCGCCAGCCAAGGTGCGCTGGTCACTTCCACTCGCATGCGCCAGCGGTTAGGCGATGTGATCATGCGTATCGGCGCTCCAGCCCTGGACAATACGCATCAGGAAAACCGCATGAGCGGCATCAGTACCGGCTCATTGCCGCTGGAAGATGACTCCGACGCCATCGCGCATGTGCTGTGGCAACTCACATATCGCGAATACCGCAAGGCCGAGAAAGCCTACTTGAACGTCAAGACCTCGACGCAGGTACACGCTCCGGAGGAGGACCTTTCCGCGGACTTCTCGCAGGAAGCTCCCCAGAGCCATGTCGATTCCAAAGAGCCTTCGCCGGCGTCCGATCAGGCCACGCTGGAGAAGTTGGCCAGACGCTACTCCGAAGACTTCCGCAGGTATCCCTATATTTTGTCGTCGGCTGCCGTGATCACCGAACAGCATTCGCGGTCGTATTTCGTGTCGAGTGAAGGCAGTTCGATCGTGATTCCCAGCGCCATGGTGCGGATCGTCATCGAAGCCCAAACGGTCGCTGACGACGGAATGCAATTGATGCGCGTGGAAAGCTTTCAGGCCGACCAGGCAAGCCATTTACCGGCCGAGGCTGAGATCCTGGCCCGCACCAGCAAGATGGCCGCCGATCTCAAGGCGCTGCGATCGGCTCCCGCCGCCGAACCCTTCGATGGGCCGGCTCTGCTTTCTGGGCGGGCAGCTGCAGTCTTCTTCCACGAGGTGCTGGGCCACCGTCTGGAGGGCCGCCATCAACGCGGCGAGCAGGAGGGCCAGACGTTCACGAAGCAGGTGAATCAACGCGTGCTACCGGAGTTCCTCAGCATCTCGGATGATCCGACCCGGCACGTCCTGGACGGAGTGGAATTAAGTGGCTCGTATCAGTATGACGACGAGGGATTGGCTGCGCAGAAAGTAGACGTGATTCAGGACGGTATTCTGAAGGATTTCCTGATGTCGCGCATGCCTATCAAGAACTTCAGCAAGTCGAATGGCCATGGGCGCGCTCAGCCGGGCCTCATGCCTACCGGGCGGCAGGGTAACCTGATTGTCTCTTCGTCCAAAACGGTCAAGGATTCCGATCTGCATCAAAAGCTGGTTGACGAGATCAAGAGGCAGGGTAAGCCTTACGGTTTGTATTTTGAGGACATTCAGGGAGGGTTCACGCTAACCCAGCGTACGCTCCCCCAGGCATTTCAAGTCTTGCCGGTGCTGGTGTGGCGAGTTTACCCGGACGGCCGCCCGGATGAACTGGTTCGTGGCGTCGACATCGTTGGCACTCCGATGGCAGCGTTGAACCGCATTCTGCTGACCGGGGACAAGACGGAAGTTTTCAATGGAGTTTGCGGCGCAGATTCCGGTAATGTGCCGGTCTCGGCATCTGCCCCGGCCATGCTCTTCTCCGAGATTGAAGTTCAAAAGCGGGCTCATCTCCTGAACCGGCCGCCGGTGCTCCCGCCGCCGGGCTTCGAAACCTCCGCGGCAACTACGCAATCGAAAAGCGGAGACCGGCCATGATGAAAAGGGTGAGGATCAGAGCAGTGACGATGAGAACAGCGATTGCGGTCGCTTTGATCCTGACGGCGCTCGGCGTGTTGCGGCCAGCCCAGGCTGCGCCGATCGATCCGGCGAATGGCGATCCAGTTCTGGAAGCTATGCGCACCGAACTGGAGAGATCGAAATCGTCCCTCAAATTGGAGGGAATGGCGGCGCCCTACTACATCGATTACCGGGTCACCGACATGGATGCGTACACTGCCGAAGCATCGTTCGGGGCGCTGGTGAGCAATTTGAGAGCGCATCTGCGCTTTGTGCGTGTGTTGGTCCGGGTCGGCGACTATAAACAGGACAGCTTCTTTGGCCAGGGCGAAGGCTCGCTCGAAATTATGCCGGTCGATAACGACCTGCTGACGCTGCGCCATTCAATCTGGCTTGCCACGGACAAGGCTTACAAGGCTGCGACCGAAGCGCTGGCGGAGAAGCAGGCCCAGTTGAAGCAATTTACGGTGGATCAACCGGTGGATGACTTTGCCCATGCGGAGCCGGTGGTCTCGGTAGAGCCGCTGGCCCGGCTCGATTTCGATCCTGAACCTTGGCTCAAAATGCTGCGCGACGGATCTGCGCGATATAAGACCGATCCTCAGATCGAGTCGCTCGGGTCCTCGCTGAGGTTCTCGTGCGTGAACCGATACTTCGTCAATTCAGAAGGCACGGTTGTCCGCAGCGGCCAGACGGTTTACGAGTTGCGCGTCGACATGAGTACCCAGGCCGCGGACGGTATGCGCCTCGACCGAGGGCACAGTTTCGTAGCCACCCGCATGAAAGAACTGCCTTCGGAACAGATGTTTTTGGACGAGACCAACAGCCTGCTCACGACCTTGAAAGAACTCCGGAAAGCGCCCGTGGTGCAAGATGAATACCGGGGCCCGGTGCTGTTTTCCGCCGATGCCGCGGCCAGCGTTTTTTCCGATCTGGTGGGCGACAACGTGCTTGGTTGGAAGCCCGACTTGGGGCAGCCTGCCCGCACCAAAGGGGCCTACGCTACCAGCTACAAGGCGCGCATCCTTCCGGATTTCCTTTCTGTGATTGACGACCCCACGCTGGCAGAGGTGAATGGCGAGTCGTTGCTGGGCAACTACACGATCGATGACGAAGGTGTGAAGGCGGCGCCGGTCACGGTGGTCGAAAACGGAAAGCTGATCAATTATTTGATAGGACGCGCGCCGATCCGGGATTTTCCCGCTTCCAACGGCCACGGCCGCGCGAAGCTTCCCGAAAATCATCCGGGACCGAGCCTGGGCAACCTGATCGTACGGTCCTCGGAGCCGATGTCGGATGATGCGCTGCGCAAGAAGCTGGTCGAGATATGCCAGCAACGAGAGTTAGCCTTCGGATATTACGTGGAAACATTCGGCCCCAGGTTGACGCCTCGTCTGCTCTACAGAGTGTGGGCCAAGGATGGACACCAGGAACTGGTGCGCGGAGGAACTTTCGGAGAACTCGATCAACGGTCTTTGCGAAACGATATAATCGCGGCGGGCGACACGGTCTACGTCGACAATCGCTCGGTCAACACTCCCCACAGTATCGTCAGCCCTGCGGTTCTCTTCGATGAATTGGAAGTGAAACCTGCGAACCTCAATAAGGACAAGCTTCCCGAGTACTCGGCTCCAGCGGTAGGGAGGGACAACTAGGGAGGGGACACATCCGGCGGGCAGGGCTACATCCCCAGCTTTTTCACTTCCTCGTTATAGTATTTGCGGTACAAGATGTCCCACTCCTGGCTGCCTTCCAGGATGGTTCGTTTCTGGCTCTCGATTTTCGTCCTGGCGGCTTGATCGATCCTGGCTTCCTGATTCAGCAGTTCTTCCAGGACCCTCCGCACTTCCAGGCGGATGGTGTTACGGTCTTCGAGGAACTCGACCTCATCCATCTCGGCGAGCGCGTCGGTCACCACGTGCGCCACTTTGTTCGACTTGTCGCGGCTGACTCTCACAGAACCGCCTTGTACTTGCGCACCAGTTCGGTTTTTACCTTGCGGAACATCTCCTGATAATTCGCGCCCGTTTTCTGCATTTCGTCGGAGTAGGCTTCCAGGATCACGCGTACCTCGTCGTTGATGCGGTCTTCCAGGGCAAACTCGTCCAATATCGCGGCGTGCACCTTCTCCGTGACCGCGGGCGCGGACGCGGTTTCAATAAAGT
Organism: Terriglobia bacterium; assembly: GCA_963758285.1. Taxonomy (GTDB): domain Bacteria; phylum Acidobacteriota; class Terriglobia; order Terriglobales; family Acidobacteriaceae; genus DASVWZ01. The sequence continues at coordinate 104,123 of CAVWUT010000010.1, forward strand.
GGCCTGCAATTAATTTCTTGGTGACTTCGCGGGCCAGATAGCCCACGTATTCTTTCGAAAGGAGCATGTCAAGGTCAGATGTGTGTTCTGAAACAGCTAGTTTAGCACAGCGAAACAGATGTTCGGTTCGTCTGCCTTCGGTCGAGAGTGGACTTGCAGACGCCGCGGTGTTGCGCCTCGGATTTCTATAGGGGTAGCGCAAGGATCGGACCTGTGGGAGACTGTCGCCATGCGGCAGAACAAGTCTCTTGAGAAGGCCGATCGTCGTTAGAAACGAAACCATGGCGATGCCCATTGTCGTCCCAGAAACGTCTGACCAGGAAAAATCCGCTCGCTCTGCACCTCCGCGGCTGGTTTCCCTGGATGTGTTTCGCGGCGCCACCATTGCGGCGATGATTCTGGTCAATAATCCCGGAGACGTTCAGACGGTGTATGGGCCGCTGCAGCACGCCAGTTGGAATGGTTGGACGCTCACCGACCTCATCTTTCCTTTCTTCCTTTTTATCGTGGGCGTGTCGATGGCGTTCTCTTTCGCTTCGCGGCAGAAGCGAGGAGAATCCGGGGCCAGGCAGTTGGGACACGTGCTTTGGCGGGGCTTCGTCTTATTTGCGATTGGATTGGCACTCAACGGAATGGCTGCCCACTTCGACCTGGGCAAGTGGCGAGTTTATGGCGTGCTGCAACGGATTGCACTTTGCTATGTGATTTCCGCGATGCTGGCGCTGTGGTTCGGACGCAAAGCCTGGATTGCGGCCGTCCTTGGATGTCTTGCCGGATACTGGATCCTGATGCGCTACGTCCCGGTGCCGGGTTTCGGCGTGCCCACGCATGACATTCCCCTGCTCGATCCTGACCGGAACATCGTAGCGTGGCTTGACCGCAAGTTTTTGGCGGGGCATTTGTATGAGGGCGCGCGTGATCCGGAAGGCGTACTGAGCACGATACCAGCGATTGCCACGACCCTCCTGGGGCTGTTGACCGGCGGTTGGCTGCGGTCCGCGCGAACCGCGCGGGTCAAGGCCGGGGCGATGGCAGGTTTTGGCATGGCATGCGTCGCTTTGGGCGAAGTCTTCAGCATCTGGTTCCCGATCAACAAGAAACTTTGGACAAGTTCCTACGTACTCTTCACCGCAGGATTGACCTTGCTCTGCCTGGCCCTTTGTTATGCGGCTCTTGATGTAAGGAAATGGCGCGGGGGCTGGACCCCGCCCATCATGGTGTTTGGCATGAATGCCATTGCTGCGTACATATTCTCCGAGATACTCGCGATTGGACTTTCTGCGTTGCATGCCGGAGATCTGACGTGGCAGGAGTTTCTGTATCAGAACTTGTTTGATCCACTGGCCGGCCCGTTCAACGCTTCGCTGTTGTATGCGATCAGCTTTGTCCTGGTTTGCTGGGGGGCGATGCTGTTGCTGTACCGGAAACGAATCTTTCTGAAAATCTGAGTAACTGGGCGGTTGTTGATTTTTTGCCACATTCGCAGTTTTGCCGAGGGAACCAGAACGGTTCCCGTGCGCAGTTCGTGATTGACTTCGCACAGGTTCTTTGACACACTGCGCGGTCAGAGCGGTTGCCGGGAGATGCGTCAGGCAATGAACCGACGCCAAGCTCATATTGCCGCCATGCGCGACAATCTGGAACAGGTGGCACGCTTGGCCGATTCCAGCAAGCTTGAATCCGGCCTGTGGTCTTCTCTTGATGGTTCCCGCTCCCGGTCTTGAAGAGATCGCGACTTACGTATTCCAACGAGTCTTTGCGACTCGAAAGTTGAGGAAACCGTGAGCATGCTGCGTGCGGTACTCATATGGTCCGTTGTTTTGATCTCCTGCCTTACGATCCTGTCCGCTCAAACCTATCAGGGAAGAATCCTGGGAACGGTCACCGATTCGTCAGGCGCAGTCGTGGCCAATGCGAAGATAACCATTACCAACACTGGCACGAATTCCAGTCGGCGGCTCATCACCAACGACGCGGGGGAATATGTGGCGCCGAACCTGGAGCCGGGGAACTATACCGTGTCGGCCGAATCCGCCGGGTTTAAGAAGAGCCAAAGCGACACGGTGATTCTCGAAGTCGGGCGCGACATCCGGGTCGATCTGAAGCTCCAGCCCGGAGCTGTGGGCGAGACCGTGCAAGTGACGGCGGAGCAGACTCTGGTGGATAGCACCGACAGCACGTTGAATGGCGTGCTATCGAACAAAGCGATCAATGAATTGCCGCTGCAAGGCCGGGATTTTCAGAATCTTCTGCCACTGCATCCCGGTGTGCAGCGCACCCCCGGGGGCGGATTTCAGTCGATTACCTCTAACGGCAATCGGCCGGATGAGAATAATTTCTACATCGACGGCGCCACTGACAACGACGTTTATTACGGCGAATCGGTGGTCAACGAGGCCGGCATTCAGGGCACGCCGGCCAGCTTCCTCCCGTTGGATGCGATTCAGGAGTTCAACACCGAAGAAAGCCCCTCCGCCGAGTACGGCGACAAGCCCGGCGTCGTCATGAACCTTGGGTTGAAGACCGGCACCAACGATATTCATGGCACGGCTTACTACTTCAATCGCAATAGCGCCTTCGACGCGCGCAACTACTTTGATCCGGTGCCGGAGCCCGTTTCAGCTCTGCTCATGCACGAGTTCGGCGCCTCCGTCGGCGGGCCGATCAAGAGGGACAAGTGGTTCTATTTCGCAAACTACGAAGGCATTCGAGACCGAGTTGGAAATCCTGGGGTATACGACAGTCCGGTGACAGTATCGTTGGCACAACGGATGGGAGGAATTGCGAATGCTAATGGGAGCCCGAACTCTGCCAGCTACAGCTTTCCGGATGCGATTGCCTATTGTGTGCAGGGCTACTACAGCTCATTCAATGGCACCGGCCCGTGCACTCCCAACCCGCTGAGCCTGAAAGTGGCCCAATTGTTTCTGCCAAACCCCGGCTTTACGTTGAAGCAGTCTGATCCGGCCGCGATTAACTTTGACTGGAACAACACCAATCGCGGGGACAACCTGGTGGCCAAGACCGACTACCACCCCAATGATCACAACGTGATAAGCGCGCGCTTTTTCTATAGCAACAGCGATCTGGTCGAAGCGGATATCGCCGCGATTCGTCCGGAGTGGCTCTCCACCACGAGTCCTACGACGCAGGTTCTCGGCGCGGATTGGACGTGGACGCCGAATTCACGCTGGGTCAACGAAGCGCGGTTCAGCTTTAACAAATTCAACGAAGCAATTTTCCCCGTCGATCACAACGTCAACCCCCTTAGCTACGGCTTGGACACCGGGGTCACCAACCCCATGCTTTTTGGATTTCCGCGCATCAATCCCGGAACCGACGCGTTTCACTACATGGGGGGTAACTCCGGTTGGCCGCTCGAGACCACGCCCAGCCAGACCTACAACTGGTCCGACACCGCCTCCTACACCGCTGCAAGACACACCTTTCGTTTCGGCGGGCAATTCATGTACGGGGACGTGAAATACTATCGGGCCACCGAAGGCCGAGGACGGGTGGATTTCAGCGACCTCACGGATTTCGTGGCCGGAGACCCTGATCGATGGGAGTTCCTGTATGGCGGTCCCGGTCGCGACGTGAGCATGAAATCCTTCGGGCTGTTTGCCCAGGATGGCTACCGCGCCACCACTCGATTGACCCTCAACTTCGGTCTGCGTTATGACGTCACGTTCCCCATCCAGGATTCGCGAAATCTTCTCGCCAACTACATCCCGACTCTTCCCAATGGTCAACCTGGCGGCATCGTACAGGTGGGCCGTGGCATCAGTTCGCCCTACGACACGAAATACGACAACATCTCTCCCAGGCTGGGCTTCGCTTACGACGTGTTCGGAAGTGGCAAGACGATTCTGCGCGGCGGCGGCGGAATCATCTTTACGCAGCCGGCGATTCGCACCTTCATGTTCAGCGGGGGTGGGCTAAACCTGAATCCCAGCGGCGTCCCGTACGTGGATCAGTACGGAAATACTATCCAGCCTAACGGAACCATCAACGCCTTCCTGGTGAGTTCGAGAAATACGGACCCGACAGCCGGGGGGGTGAATTGGGGAGTGATTCCAGGTCAGCCGATCTTTCCCGCATCTGCCGGTCAGCAGTGCAGCCTGGACAGCCAGTGCGATGTCTTCGCGGTGGATCCCCACTTGCGAACTCCCTACGTCGAGAACTGGAACCTGAACCTCCAGCAGGCGATCTCCCCGAATTCGCTGCTGCAAGTCGCGTATGTGGGCAATCACGGAATCAATTTGTACAGCGTCACTGACATCAACCAGGTAAATGCGCTGTCGCCGTTAGAGGACCCCAACCTGGGATGCGATCATTGCGAAAGTTGGGGCCGTCCTCTCAACGCGAATTGTTCGGTGACCGGCCTCGGGCTCGGTGGGCCGTGCTTCCCCTATATCGGTTTCCTGAACTATCTGGGAAACCAGGGAAATTCCATCTACCACTCCTTGCAGGTGACATTTACGAAACGGTACTCGCACGGCTTGTATCTGCTGGCCGGATACACCTATGCCCATGCCATCGATACCGCGAGCAGCAATACGGCTGGCGTCCCGCAAAACAGCCTGGACTACGCGGCGGAACGCGGGAACAGTGACTTCGACATCCGCAACCGCCTTACCTTGTCGGTCGCGTATGACCTGCCCTCGAAAAAGTCTCCATTGCAGTTGTTGGAGGGCTGGCAGGTGACCACCATTGCGACGCTTGAAGGCGGAGAGCCTTATACGCTGAATGACTTCGGCAACGATGTCAGCCTGACGGGCGAATACGAAGATCGCTGGAACTTTACTGGCAATCCTGCGGATGTCCACTGGTCCGCCAGCACCCCGATCCCCTACGTCCATCCGTCTCAGTTCACGGCGGACAGCAATGGAAACGTGACCGGCGGCATCGGGGCAGCGGCTCAGGCATGCTACTACGCTGCCATGGCAGCGGGAGGCCAAGCGGCCGCCAATCAGCTCAATGGGAATCCAAACTTTGAGAATCTTACGGAGTTCCCGAGCACCCAGGGCGGATGTTACGTCTCTGGAAGCGCCGTGATCACAGCTCCGGCCCCCGGTCACTTCGGCGATATGGGCCGCAACACCTTCCGCGGTCCGAGCTTCAAGGAATGGGATTTCTCAGTCTCAAAAATCTGGAAGTTCAACGACCGCGTCAAAATGCAATTGCGCGGGGAAGTCTTCAATATCCTCAACCATCCCAATTTCGACGTGTTTTCGATGAACACCGACGTTTCCGCGCAAAGCTCCGTCGGAACGGTGATTTATACGCCTGACCTTGGCTTGGCCTCGAACCCGGTTCTCGGCTCCGGCGGTTCACGGCACATTCAGCTTGGCGCCAAGATCATCTGGTAGGGACGCTGCCTTCATGTTGAGCAGTCCTCCCAGCGGTTTCGCTGCAAGGAATCTGCAGTTTCGAGCACCTGCAGATTCCTCTCTACGCGCGGAATGACAATTGAACTGAGGGGGAGAATACTTCGTCCCCGCAACCATGTCATTTCAGTTTGGTGGCTGTGACCTCCAGCTGAAACTGACGTTTGGAGTTGGGATCGTCTACGCTACCGATCACGATCGGCTTGCCCGGACTGGCGATCGTGCTGGCATTGATCTGCATCTGCCGAAGCAGCGGCATGCTGTTGCTGCGGTTCGCTTGATCGGGAATCGCGAAGTTACTGATCTCGCTCCTCACGGACAGCAAGAGGAACCCGTTGTCTCGTTCTTCTACCCTGCTCCAGATGCGTGTTCCAACGTCGATGTATTGCATTTCGCCTTGCTTCATTTCGACCGGAACCCGTGTGCCAATCTTGATTTCGTTGTTGTCTTTGGCATTCAGATTCATGGAGTACTGGCGGGTGTTGACCTTCTTACCGTCTTCGATTTCGTTTACCGAAAAGTCGAGGCGGTAGGCGCTGGCCGGCCTATCCACTTCTTCTGCCGGCTTTTTCGCTGCCGTCTGCTCCTGCGCGCCGCTGACCGGAACGCTCCAGCAGACCGAAATCAACAACAATTTCGCAAGTCTCACAACTATCTGTCGGTTCATTTTGCTCTCCTTATGGATTTTGCTCCTGGGAATCTTGTGGGACTTCTCTTCCTAAAGGGGTTTCCCGCTCGATTTCTTCCTGCGCAAGAAGATCGGTCTGCGCTTTTGCCGTCAGCGCGGCTTCCCGCGGAAACTCCTCAACGTATCGGGCCAGCATGAGTTCCTGGTTGCTCAGAGGCTCCGGTGACGGGAACTGGTCCGAGCGGGGCGAGTTCGAAGGCACGTGGCCGCTAGGCAGCGGAGAAAAGCGCGCGGCGTGGGCGGACTGCACAGCCGGGGTTTTTCGCACCAAGCCGCTGCCGTGCGGATTGGCCTTCGCGATGTCTCTCTCGGGCTCTTTACGCGGCGCCGGAATTACAAGGGAGTTCTGGCTAGCAGCGGATGTATCGGCGTGACGTTTCCGCGCGAGAAATACGGTTGTGAGGCTCAACAACAACACCGCGCAAGCGACGAGGGCCGGCCACCACATCCACTGTCGCGGCGTCACCTGCCTGCCTTCAGCCTGGATCGCGGCCAGAACGCAGTCTTCCAGCCCGGCTCGCGGCTCGGCTTTGCCATACTGCTTGAGGGCGTTGTCCAGCAGTTCGTTGATGAGCCGTTGCCGCTTTTCAGATTCCATATCTTCCTTCCAGGACGCTTGAAAGTTTTTCGCGCAGGATCTGTCTGGCCCGGAACAGCCGCGACCGCACGGCAGCTTCATTGATGCCCAGCACCTCCGCGACATCGGCAGGCGACATTTCTTCGACCGCCGAAAGGGTCAGCGGATCGCGCAGTTTGGCGGGTAAGGCTGCAATCAGCTTATCCACGTGCCCGCTCAGCTCTGTGCCCAGCACCGCTTCGTCCGCAGGGAGCGCGTGGGAACGTGCGTGCGGAACCGCGGCGTCCAGATCCTCAACGCTGACTTTGCCCGCTTTGCTTCTCCGTTCCAGGGCGACCCGCAACCCGATGCGAGCCAGCCAGGTGCGAGGATTGCGGACTCCCGCCAACTTCCTGCGATAACGCAGCACTCGCACGAATGTTTCTTGCGTCACATCCTCGGCGTCGTGGTGATTCCGCAGAACCGAGTACGCGACCCGATACACAAGTTTCGCGTGCTCCCGAACGGCGAATTCGAGGTCGCTGTCGTCTGCCGGCACGTCTCTTGCTTCTCCGATCACCGGTGCGGTTGCCACTCGCTGACCCTCACACATCAAGACCGCAGTGTTCGCTGATTTGTTCAGAAATCTTTTTGGGAACGGTCGGGACGGGTGTATCTTGCGCGGCCAGGGGGAACTGACAGACTCAGGGGCGGACGCTTCAGAGAGTCAGTCCGACCAGATGCGCTTGGCCGCTCGGGTTCAGTGCAAGACAAAGCCGCCAGCATGGGAATGCCGGCGGCTCATGTAACGCTTAGTCTCTCTGTTTCTCAGGCCGGGGAATCAGCTTGGATCGCGGAATTTCGCGCGTACCCTCGTCGTCAAGGAAGAACTTCATTTCGTGGTCCGACTTCGCTCCGGGCACCGGCTTCTCGCCGGCGGAACTGAATCGAGGCGCGTCGGCTGCAGCCAACAGTGGTTCCTTGGTCGTATACATGGCTTCGTTCAGCTTGGAGCCGCTAGGCGCTTTGGCCACCGCAAATATGCCAAACGGGTTGCCGTTGCTGTAGGTGACTCCGATGTAGTCGGCAACCATGTACCCAGCGTCAGACAGAGGCAGCCAAGTCAGTTCCATGGGCCCGGCAAGTTGCGTGCCCGCGGTCCAGGTCTTGCCGCCGTCTTCTGAGGTCGTGAAGCCCACATCGAGCTGGCAGGTGTTCGTGTTGCAGTTCGAAACCGGGTAGTAATAGTAGACGATCGTCAAGTGAGCACTGCTACCGGAGGTAGCGGGGTCGGCTCCAATGCCGGGAAGGAAATGGTCCACTGTGCTGCTCAGCGAATCGATTGGAATACGCGCCACACTACTCCACGTCTTCCCGTCGGTCGATGTGCTCATGACGATGTCATTTGTGCTGCATCCGCTGCGAAAACGGCAGTCCGACCACACCACATAGACCTTGCCGCTGCCGTCAATGGCGGCTCCGGGCATGTCGAACCCTGTCCGTATGTTCCCATCGTCGCTATGTTGGTCAATACTGGCGACAACCACGGTATCGCTCCAGGTCTTGCCGCCGTTCGTGGATCGGAAGGCATCGATCCCGCCGCCTTGGAAAGGCACAATCACTGTTCCATTGGGCTGAACTACTGGCTCAGCGCCCAAACCGGCGGCATGATCGGCCGATGACTGCCCGGCACTCCAGGTCTTGCCGCCATTCTTGGAAACGCTCATCAGCACATCGGTGCTTCCGTAGGCTTGGTCCCATTCGGTGTAACAATGTCCGTAGTAGGGGCTGGTCGAGGTGTCATCGCAGGTGGTCCAATTCTTGTCGTCCAGATGGGTCTTATCGATGATGATCGGATTTCCCCAGTGCAAACCGTCCGTGGAGCGGCTCACCGCGACATCGCCTATCTCGCCGGAGTCTTCCTGGCCGGCGAGCGGAAGCGTCGAAATCAACCATTCGCCGTGTTTGGCGTCATAGGCAACGGAAGGATCCGCCGCCCACCCGTAGGGTCCATTCTTGTAATTCTTGGTTAAGTGTGGGAGTAACCCGTACGTCCAGGTCTTGCCCGCGTCGGTGGAGGTGGACCAGCCAACGTCTCCGCTGCCCCATCCGATTGATCCGGGCACACGAGCTACATGGAAGGTGCCTACGATGGTATTACCCCAAGCGAAGAAATCCGGCTCGACTTCGGTCCTGTGATCGCTGTCAGAGTTGGTGAGCTTGTCGACGCTGATCTTAACAAGTGTGAACTGCGCGCTCGCCGGCAGGGCCAGCATGAACGAGATAAGAATGGCTAACAGTATGGCCGGCCATATTGCTTTTCGGCCCCAAGAACCACAGAACGTTCGATTCATTACCTTTTCCTCGATTAAGAGATTCAAGTGCCCGCAAACGCGTTGGGAAGCGGACGGGGAGCACATCGGGCTGCCAGCGCCTACTACAAGCGGTAGAAGGAACTATACCCCGCAGGAAGGAGTTAGTCCATATGCAGAACTTTTCACAGTTGATCATCGGTCATCGGGTGATCAGGTCATTGGGTGAACCGCGCGATCATTTGGATCCCCCTGTTTCGGTATCGTCGCGGGTTCTCGCTCTGGTCAGGATGGTATAAGCGAGCCTTGCTCGGTTCATGCTGCCGAAGCGGAAATGAACCTTCCGCCCGACAAAGTTGAAATTTGGAATTCAGAGGAAACTAAGCCGTCAACCCTACATCTAGCGGGCACCTAATCGGTTATCTACAAGATGTTGCGTTTTCCAGAATGAGATTCGGCGACCTACACCAACCCTCAACTTTGTTATTGACAATAAACAGCTTAGGTGTAGGATGTGGTGAAAAGTGGTAGAAAGTGGTCAAAGCAGTAGAGGTCGTGGGCAAAGGTGAACAAACGAGAGGCGCCAGTGGAATTAGCAACTGACACCCCAACAAGCAGCCCGGACGAACCTGACATGACCAGCTTTGCGACTGCTTTTGCCTCCCTCGTTCTGGCAGTGGTAGCTGCCAGAAGGTTTTCTGGCCCGGTAAAGGGCAAGACACATGTTTCGCGGCAATCACCCAACTCGCATCGACGAAAAGGGACGGCTCAAAGTCCCCGCGGAATTCAAGCGCGTGATCGACGAGAAGTACGGAACGCAATTTTACATCACCAGCCTGGATGGAAAGGTTGCACAAGTTTATCCCTTCGAGGAATGGGAACAGATCGAGCAGAAACTGGCAAGGCTCTCCACCTTCAATCCTACGAAGAAAAAATTTCTGGACCGGGTGAACTACTGGGGACAGATGGTCGAGATGGACGGTCAGGGCAGGCTGCTGATGCCGCAACTGCTGCGCGATGCGGCGCAGACCAAGGGCGAGGTGGCGGTGACCGGCAACCTGACGCACCTGCTGGTTCGCAATCTGGAAGCGTACCGCAAAGAGATCGAAGAACAGGCGTTCACGACCGAGGATGAGAAGACGCTCGACGAACTGGGCATCTAGTGGACGAGGGTTTAACAGACACCCCTCAGGGGGTCGGACGTGGTGGCAGTCACATCCCAGTTCTTTTAAAAGAAGCGATCGACTTCTTAGCCATCCGGCGCGGTGGGACGTATATCGACGCAACGGTGGGCTTGGGCGGGCACAGTTTGGAAATCGCAAGACGCCTCGGCGCACCGGGACATTTGATTGGCTTCGATAAAGATCCTGCGGCATTGGAAATCGCGCGAGAGAAGCTGGCCGTTAGCCTTTGGCCATTAGCCATTAGCGAACCCACAGCCCAACGGCCAACGGCCAATGGCCAAGAGTCAGGGTTTGCCGATTGGCCGACCATCGAATTACGACATGGCTCGTTCGCAGAACTGGCGAACGAGCAACGGCCAGCGACCATCGACGGTTTGCTCGCGGACCTGGGCGTGAGCAGCCTGCAGTTTGACACAGCCGCGCGGGGCTTTAGTTTTCAGGCGGAAGGGAACTTGGATATGAGGATGAATCCTCAATCCGAGCTGACCGCCGAACAAGTGGTAAACCACTTCGACGAGCGTGAGCTTGCCGATGTGATTTACGAATTCGGTGAGGAAAGGAGGTCGCGGAGAATCGCCAGAGCCATTGTCCGGTCGCGGCCGATACAAACCACGAGGCAACTCGCGGATGTGATATCAGCCGCGGCCCGGCCAATGAATAAAGCGGAAAGGCGAATTCATCCAGCGACCAGAACTTTTCAAGCTCTCCGAATCTTCGTAAACCGCGAACTGGAGGACTTGCAGGCGCTGCTCAGTGCGGCACCGCGGGTGCTCAAGCCGGGCGGAAGGCTGGTGATCATCAGCTTCCACTCTTTAGAGGACCGCATCGTGAAGGATGCGATGCGGGAAGGGGCAAAACAAGGCCTCTACAGGCTGCTGGTGAAGAAGCCAGTAACGTCCGGCCAGGAAGAGATCGAGCGCAATCCGCGGTCGCGCAGCGCAAAAATGCGGGTGGCGGAAAGAATCTAAGTTTGATGGTGTGGAGGACGGGTCAAAGACCCGCCGGTACAACAGCAGGTTCCAGGTGGCAGGTAGAAAACGAGGGAAGGATGTACGCAGGCAATTTGATTGAAGAGTTGATGGAAACTGTGGAGCGCGCGGAACAGCGCGCCCTGCAAGCACATTCGCAGGAAGAGAAACTGGCGGCGTTTTATGCGGTTTCTCAGTTCGAGATCGTACAGTCAGAACCCATTCTTGCCGGAGTCGCGTAAATGGCCGCAGCAGCGAGCGTAATGCACAGCGCAGTAATGCCGGGCAGTGTCCGGAACAGCCGTCGCAATCCGTGCTGGAATGGAACGCCGGAAATCTATTTTGCCAAACCGATCGACAACTCGCGCCTGGTCAAAGTGGAAGATCCCAAGCGCAGCCGCGAGATGAAGCAATTTGGTTTTGCCCTGGGCTGCCTGTTTCTGCTGGTGATGACGTACGCCTGGCAACATTTCAAAGCGATCGAGTACGGGTACAAGATCGAGGCAATGAAGATTCAGCGGGACGGGTTGCTGGAGTTGAATCGTACGTACCGCCTTGAGGAAGCTTCGCTTCGCTCGCCGGACCGCATCGACCGTCTGGCGCGCGAATATGGCATGCAGCCACCTCAGGCAGGCCAAGTCATTCGTATGGATACAGCCTCTCCGGATTCGGGCGTGCCGGTAATGGCCAGCGTGGCGGCGGTGTCGGTAGTTTCGGCGCCGTAAGTTTGGAGGACGAGCGTCGCACCCGTCCAGTGAAAGAAAAATCAGCCACGGATTAGTCGGATGAACACGGATTAGGAAATTAAGATAGAGAAATCCGTGAAGATCGGTGAAAATCCGTGGCCACAGCTCTGGCGGCCTCCATCCCTAAGCGGGAGGGCCGCCATGTTTGTCTGAGGGAAGCAATCCGTGGCGGGCGCAGCAACACGCAACACAAATAATCTCCGGCTCTACCTCTTGGGCTGCGTTCTGGCCTTGTGGTGCTGCGGGATTTGTGTGCGCCTTGTCTATCTTCAGATATTCCGCTACGGCAGTTTCGAACAGCGTGCCATTCACCAGCAAAGCCGGACCGAAGAGGTCTCGGCCCGGCGCGGCATTATCTACGACCGCGCAGGCCGCGAACTGGCAATGTCGATCTCGGTCGACTCCGTGTTTGCGGTGCCCTCGGACGTTCCGGACCTGGCGGGGACGATTTCGCTGATTTCCCGCATCACCAAGTCTGATCCGCACGAAATCCTGGCCAAATGCAAAGCTGCTCGGACGTTCTGCTGGGTTGCCCGCAAGGCGGATGCCGAGACTGCGGATCGCATTCGCGCGCTGAATCTGCGCGGCATTTATTTCCAAAAGGAGTCGAAGCGCTTTTATCCCAAGCGCGAACTGGCAGCGCAGGTGATTGGCTACGTCGGGACCGATGACGAGGGTTTGAGCGGTATCGAGCGCGAGTTCGACGAGAAGCTGCGCGGCAAGCCAGGACAGATGCTGATTTCCGTGGACGCCCGTAAACAGTGGTTCGGGAGCGTCGAGAAGCAGCCCGAACCCGGCGAGAATGTGGTTCTGACCATCGACGAGGAGATTCAGTACATCGCCGAACGCGAGCTGGACGCTGCGATGGAGCGAACCCATGCCGAAACCGGCGCCGTCGTGGTGGAGAATCCACGCACTGGAGAAATACTGGCGCTGGCGAACCGTCCCGCGTTCAATCCGAATCTGACGCGCGAGATCACGCCCGAAAGGCTGAAGGACCATGCCGTCAGCGACGTTTATGAGCCTGGCTCAACTTTCAAGCTGGTGACTATTTCCGCGGCGCTTGAAGAGAAACTCACTCGTCCCGATGAAGTGGTGGACTGCCAGATGGGCTCCATTGTCTATAATGGCATGCGCATTCGCGACAGCAAGCCGCATGGACTGCTTTCTGTGGCCGATGTTCTGGCTGAGTCGAGCGATGTGGGGTCGATCAAGATCGGCCTGCGCCTGGGCGACGATCGCTTCTACAAGTACATCCGGGGTTATGGGTTCGGACAAGCAACTGGCATCGAATTGCCCGGCGAAACTCGGGGATTGACCAAGCCTCCCAACCGCTGGTCGAAAGTTTCCATCGCGGCAATTTCGATGGGACAGGAAATCGGGATTACTCCGCTTCAGCTGGTTGGCCTGATCTCGACGATGGCGAATGATGGGATCTATGTTGCGCCGCGGATTGTAGCCGGTACCACCGCCCCGCAAAGCACACCGCGAACCATCGCCTTCCAGCCAGCCGGACAACGCCGTGCGATCTCTTCGCTGACCGCTGCGGAGATGCGCCAGATGATGCAGCGCGTAGTCCTGTCCGGCACCGGGAAGCGAGCGGTCCTCGAAGGGTACAGCTCCGCCGGAAAAACGGGAACCGCGCAGAAGGTTGATCCCAACACTCACGCGTATTCTCACACCAAGTACGTCGGATCGTTTGCGGGATTTGCGCCGGTCAACAATCCGGCAATCACGGTGGCGGTGATTCTGGATTCCGCGGTCGGTCTGCATCAAGGCGGGCAGATTTCGGCGCCAGTTTTTCAGCGCGTCGCGCAGCAGGTACTGGAGTATCTGCACACGCCACACGATGTCGAGTTGCCCGCCAGCCGCCAGTTGATTCTAGCTTCCAGTCGTGTGAAGGAGGATGATCTGGCGGAAGGATCACCGGATCATCTCGGCGAAGCGGTGGACTTATCCGAAGCGGCTGCCAATGCGATTCCGCAGCCACTGAGCGCTGCTACTGATGCTTCCCGCCAAACGCCGGGAGCAGCGGTAATCCCAGCCGGACTGCGGCAAAGGGAACCTGAACAAGTGGCGATGCCAGAGTCTGGGCCGGGGGCGCCGCCGGCCCCAGCGCAAAATCCAGCATTGCAGCCATCTCACGGCACGTTGGTTTTGGAGGTTGAGCAAGGCGGGATTGTGGTGCCTTCCTTTGCGGGCAAGAGCGTGCGGGCCGCCATCGAGCTGGCCGAAGACAGCGGACTGGATTTGGATGCGGTTGGCAGCGGCGTAGGGCGCGACCAATCACCGTCCGCGGGCACTCACGTGCCCAGTGGAGCGAAGGTGACGGTCAGCTTTGGGCGGTAACACAGCGGGTGGCTGCCGGACTGCGCCCCAGCCAAATGGCCAGGTCGGTATTCCAGGAACTGATGGCATGCCGCGTTGATGCCATTGTGGCTCTTAAGTCTCTCAACATCCTATTCCACATGTATAGTGCCAGGTGCGGACTATAATTTACTGCAATGACCTTCCAGCAGCTGCTATATGGGGCGGAGATCCTGTCGCAAAGCGGGAATCCGGGCGTCAGAGGTGTCGAGTACGACTCCCGGCAGGTCAAGCCCGGCGATGTCTTCGTTGCCATGCGAGGCGAGACCAGCGATGGCAACAAGTACATTGACCAAGCCATCGCCGCCGGCGCTGTAGCTGTCGTGACTGATTCCGTAGCCGAGAAGCCGCGCGAGGGAGTGGCGTGGGCGCAAGTGCCGCATGGACGCCGCGCCCTGGCCCGCCTGAGCGCGAACTTCTACAGACGTCCGGCGGAACGGCTCGCCCTCACCGGAATTACCGGCACGAACGGCAAGAGCACAACGGCGTTCTTGCTCGAGGCGATTCTGGCAGCCGACGATCGCAAGAGCGCGCTGGTGGGGACCATTGAATATCACGTGGCAGGGAAAATCCTGCCGGCGCCGCATACCACACCCGAATCGCTCGATCTGAATCGAATTCTGAACGAAGCGCTGGGCAACGGCGCTACCGAAGCGGTGATGGAGGTTTCCTCTCACGCCCTGTTCCAGCAGCGCGTATACGGTATTCCGTTTAACGTTGCCGTGTTCACCAACCTCACCCGCGACCACCTCGACTATCACCACACCATGGAAGAGTATTTCGCATCGAAACAGATCCTGTTCGAGGGTTGTGGTACCGATGCGCCGCGTTTTGCCGTACTTAACGATGACGACGAGTTCGGCCGAAGGCTGGCCAAAGTCAGCCGCGGCCACGGTTCCCAGGTTTTGACCTACGGCTTGGCCAAGGGCGATTTTCACGCTGAAAAGACTGAAATCACGCCGCGGGGCACGCGATTCGATCTCATCATGCCCGGGGCCGCGGTTCCACTGTTTTCCCAGTTAATCGGCAAGGTGAACGTGTACAACATCCTGGCCGCATGCGGGGCGGCATACGCGCGAGGTTGCAAGAGGGAATCCATCGCGAAAGGCGTGAGTGATCTATCTCGTGTGCCCGGGAGATTCGAACGTGTGGATTGTAAGCAGCCCTTCACGGTGGTGGTTGACTACGCGCACACCGATGATGCGCTGCGCAACCTGACATTGCTGGCCCGCGAGTTTGTCGAGCAGGGCGCTCAAAAAGGGCGCGTGATCACCCTCTTCGGTTGCGGGGGCGACCGTGATCGAGCGAAACGGCCTCTGATGGGCGAAGCCGCCGGACGGGGAAGCGATTTTGTGGTTCTCACCTCGGACAATCCGCGCAGTGAAGACCCGCTGGCCATCATCAATGATGCGATGATCGGCCTGCAACGTTCGAGCGCGAAATACAAGACGGAGCCTGATCGCAAAGCTGCGATCACACTGGCAATTTCCGCGGCGGGGCCGGGAGATATTGTGCTGATTGCCGGCAAGGGTCACGAAAAAGTGCAGGTCACGCGGGACGGTTCCATTCCTTTCGACGATGTCGACGTGGCCCGGCAAGTCCTCAGCGAAGCCGGTTACAGTTGCGAAGCGACCAACGCGGCAGCAGGAAAAACCGGATGAAGCTGCCGCTCTCCAAGATTGCAGAGTTTCTCTCCGCCGCCGGAGAATTTGAGTTGAACGCGGTGGCGCAGGGCTACTCGATCGATTCACGTACGATCCAGTCCGGGGAACTATTTTTCGCGGTCAAGGGCGAGCGCATGGATGGGCACGATTTTGTGGCGCAGGCCCTGGAAGCAGGCGCCGTGGCGGCCGTGGTTCGGAAGGATCAACTGGCGCGTTTCCCGGTTAAGAGTCGTCTGATTGCAGTCGACGACACACTGGTTGCCTTGCAGACCGTGGCCACCGCGGTTCGCCGCTTGTGGGGAAAGAAAGCCATCGCGATCACGGGTTCGGTAGGGAAAACCAGCACCAAAGAAGCGATTGCCCACGTCCTGTCGAACAAGTATCGTATTCACCGGTCGAAAGGGAATTTCAATAACCACTTCGGACTGCCGCTCGGCTTGTTGAAGCTCGAATCTGGTCATGAAATCGCAGTCATCGAGATGGGGATGTCTCATGCCGGAGAGATCACCGCACTGGCCCGGATCACTCTTCCCGATGAGGGCGTCGTCACGGCGGTGGCTCCGGTTCATCTGGAGAACTTTGATTCGGTCGCGAGTATCGGCCGAGCAAAGTACGAGCTGATTGCTTCGCTTCCCGCGGGCGGAACGGCATTCTTGAACTCCGATGATGAATATGTCTCGCAGTTTGGCCGTGATTTTCATGGCCGGGTGGTGATGTTTGGACTGAAGTCGACTGCCGACGTGCGGGCGGAAAACATCCAGTTGCTGGGATCATCAGGGGCGCACTTTGACTTGGTGGGCGGAGGCTGCCGTCAGGCCGTTTCCAGTCCCTGGCTGGGCACGCACAACGTCTACAATGTGCTGGCGGCAGCCGCGGTCGGGTTGCAACACGGCATCTCCCCGTCGCAGGTTGCCGACGCGATATCATCACTTGCGCCTGTCGATAAACGCGGGCAGGTTCTCCAACTGGGTAACATCACGGTGCTCAACGATTGTTACAATTCCAGTCCGAAGGCGCTTATGGCCGCAGTCGAGACTCTGGCTGCGATGGAAGGGAAGCGGCACATCGTGGTCGCGGGCGAGATGCTGGAATTGGGTGCAACCGCCGAGCAACTGCACCGCGAATGCGGCCGCAACATGCCGCCGGGCAAGATTGACTTCGTTCTGGGCGTGCGAGGTCTAGCGCGCTCTCTGGCCGATGCGGCCCGAGAAAACGGATTGCCGGCGGAGTTTGTTAAAACGCCGGAAGAAGCCGGCGAGTGGCTGGCGCGAGAAACCCGCGACGGAGATGTGGTTTTGCTGAAGGCGTCTCGTGGCGTGAAACTGGAAAAAGCACTGGAGAAGTGGACTGTCGTAGCGACGAAGCACTGATTCAACGGAGGCGGATTGCTTTATTGGCTGCTGTACCTGAAGCTGTTCCACTACTTTCCGCCTTTCCGCATCTTTCGTTACCTGACGTTTCGCACGGCATTCGCCAGCCTGACCGCTTTGTTCACGGGATTGATCGTTGGTCCTTTGGTCATCAATCGGCTGCGCGAATTCCAGATCGGCCAGTTCATTCGGGAAGAAGGACCAAAAGCCCATCAGAAAAAAGCCGGCACGCCCACGATGGGTGGCCTGCTGATAGCGATTTCTATCGTTATTCCCACGTTGCTCTGGGCTGATTTGAGTAACCGCTTCGTCTGGATCGCCATTCTTGCGACTACCGCGTTTGCCGCAATTGGGTTTGCCGACGACTACACCAAGGTGGTGCACCGCAGGAATCTTGGGCTCACTGCCCGGGCCAAACTTGGGCTGCAGATTCTTACCAGCATTCTGGTCGCGGTGGCGTTGATTGCGATGCAAACTACGGGTCTGTACTCGACCCGGCTGCTGGTGCCTTTCTTTAAGACGTTCCGTCCAGATCTGGTGATTGGGAGTCTTGCGCGCAACCCGCACCTCTGGCCGCTGGCGTTTTTGCCTTTCATCGCTTTTGTAGTGCTGGTCATCGTGGGATCAAGCAACGCGGTGAATTTGACCGATGGTCTCGATGGCTTAGCGATCGGATGCACCGTGATTGCCGCCGGGGCACTGGCGGTATTGACGTATGTTAGCGGCCACGCGACATTCTCTACCTATCTTGAACTGCAGCGCATGCCCCAGGTAGGCGAACTTACCATTTTCTGCGGCGCCATGGTCGGGGCGGCCATTGGTTTCCTGTGGTACAACGCTCACCCCGCCGAGGTTTTCATGGGGGACGTCGGGTCGTTGGCGCTGGGCGGTGCGATTGGCACGGTTGCCGTCATGATCAAGCAGGAACTGCTGCTGCCATTTATTGGCGGGGTTTTTGTGATCGAGGCGCTGTCGGTGATCCTGCAAGTCGCCTCCTACAAGCTCCGCAAGAAACGCATCTTCAAGATGGCCCCCATCCATCATCATTTTGAGCTGGTGGGCTGGTCGGAATCGAAGATCATAGTGCGCTTTTGGATTGCGTCGTTGGTATTCGCATTATTTGCTTTGACGACGCTTAAGCTAAGATAGGTTGGAGTGCTGTACTTGCCGGTTGCTGTTGTGGAGATGCGCGCGAGATCCCTCGCTCCGCCTGAAAAGCGGCTACGCTCGGGATGACGCCGACAAGAAGTCACACCACTGCTGATACTTATGGAACTCGCCAACAAACGCGTGCTCGTGGTCGGCCTGGGGAAATCGGGGGTGGCATCCGCGCTGTTCCTGAAAGCCCATGGCGCCCGGGTTACGGTTTCCGACTCGAAACCGCAGGATGAACTGAAAGAAGAAATTCCAGTTCTGCTCGACAATGGAATTGCCGTCGAAACGGGGGGCCACGGCGAGCGCACATTCCAGGGGCAGGATTTGATCGTGGTCAGCCCGGGGGTCCCGGTGGACGCGCCTCCCCTGGTGCAGGCCCGCTCTCTGGGCGAGAAAGTGATTGGGGAAGTCGAGCTTGCCGCGCAGGTTTTCCCCGGAACGATCCTCGCGATCACCGGCTCCAACGGAAAAACGACGACCACCACGCTCGCCGGAGAAATTGTCGCGGCGGGCGGATTCCCCACGGTGGTCGGCGGCAATATCGGCACGCCCGCAATTTCGCTGGTGGAGGGCGCCAAGCGCAACACGGTTGCGGTCCTCGAGGTATCCAGCTTCCAGCTTGAAACGATTGAGTCGTTCCGGCCACGCATCGCGGTGGTGCTCAATGTCACGCCCGATCACCTGGACCGTCACCGTACTTTCGCGGCCTACCGTGCCGCCAAGGCGCGCATTTTCGAGAACCAGACGCCGGAGGACTTCGCTGTACTCAATACTGATGACCGGGCCTGCGTGGAACTGGCAACTCGCACTCGCGCCCAGGTTTTCTGGTTCAGTCGCAAGAAGGAAGTGAAGCAGGGCGCGTTCGTGCACAGTGGGCAGATCTTGTTCCGCGATTCGCAAGGTCAGCGAGAGATCATGCTGGTTTCGGAGATCCCTTTGAAGGGCGCGCACAACGTCGAAAACGTTCTTGCGGCAGTGTGCATCGGCGCGCTGATGGGTTGTAAACCCGAGCAGATTCGCAAAGCCGTGCGGGAATTCACCGCCGTCGAGCACCGCCTGGAGCATGTTGCCACGGTCCGGGGGGTGGAATATTACAACGACTCCAAGGCCACCAATGTCGATGCCACCATCAAGGCCCTGGAATCGTTCCCGGCAAACATCCACCTGATTCTCGGCGGCAAGGACAAAGGCAGCGACTACACCGTGTTGAACGAGTTGCTACGCGCGCGAGCCAGGCGAGTGTACACCATTGGCGCGGCCGCCGCCAAAATCGAATCGCAGATCAAGGGTGCGGCGGAAATCGTCCACGCGGAAACTTTGGAAAATGCAATCAAGCGTGCCTCTGAATCTGCGCAACCCGGGGACGTTGTGCTGCTGGCTCCCGCCTGTGCCAGCTTCGACCAGTTTCGCAATTACGAACACCGCGGCAAAGTTTTCAAGGAAGTGGTCGCGGAGATCGCCGCTGACGCGAACCTGGCAGCCCGCTAAATGAAGCACGTTCCAAAATGGAGGGACTAATTTATGAGTGCTGGCTATACCGCACCGAGCCGGATGGTCGCTCACAACATGGTTACCACACAGTTCGAACTCGACGGTTTCCGCGTGGTTCGCACGCTGGGAGTGGTTCGCGGCATCGTGGTCCGGTCGCGCTCGATCCTGGGCACGATTGGCGCGGGCCTGCAGACGATTGTCGGCGGCAACATCACTCTGCTCACCAATCTCTGCGAAAAGACTCGCGCCGACGCGTTCAACGTCATGTTGCAGCACGCGGCTGAGCTTGGAGGAAACGCCGTGGTGGGGGCGCGCTATGACGCCACCGAGGTCATGCAGGGTGTCACGGAAGTTCTGGCCTACGGCACTGCCGTCTACGTCGAGCCCAACAAGTAGTTGTTCTCACGCGTTGCCGGGCGGCATCGAGGAAAGAAGCTCGGTGTGGGGTGACGCGTCAGCGGTTTGCGCCTAACAATCTCTCCAGCGCATGCTGCCGATACCGAAAGGTCTGCTTGAAGCTGCGGGCGATCACCAGCTTCTGCGCCAGTTCCCCGAGCAATCCAAACCCTACCTCATAATCGATCACGTCACGGATTTTCGTCCCTTCTATCTCGTCCCGGACTCCGTCGCGAACTCGTGCCGGTGATGAAGACGTTGGAACGGTCCCTGCTTCTGGATGTCGGCGAAGTGATGATTCCACTCAAATTCGGTGATCAACGAAACCCACTTTGCTCGAAACGGAAAAGGAGGCAACGGTCTTACTGACGTGACGATTTCTGAGCCAACTCCCGCGAAGCCCTTGGAATCGGGCACATTGGCATTCAGCGGCGCGGACGTCAGGTGAACTTCGACCAGCCTTGTTCCCAACTCAGGCGGCATGATCCGTGGCAGATTCCGCGGGTCGGCGAAGAACAGAAAGACTGTCTCGAGCGGCATCGCCGTCCACTGCTCGAATTCGACGTGGTGACTCAACCTGCTTCGTGCACCTCGCGATTATGCACTCTTCTGCTCGGTATATAGTAGCGGCTATGTCTTACGGACATGTCCGAATCTTCCTATGGTCGGGGCTGTTGCTTCTCTTCCCAGCCATCAGCCATGGTCAGTCTTACAAGTACATACGCATCGGCCAGAAAAATGATGTCCAGACCAAGCCTTCCGGCGGCATTGCCATGATGGGCGGCGGCAGCGATCTCGATGATGCATTCCGCTGGTTGTGCCAGAAGGCGAATGGCGGCGACTTTCTTGTCCTGCGCGCCCATGGCGACGACGCTTACAACTCCTACGTGAATGGCTTGTGCAAGACGAACTCCGTGGCCACGCTGATCATTCCAGACCGCCAGGCAGCTCTTGATCCCGGCGTTGCCGAGATCATCCGTCATGCCGAAGCGGTGTTCATCGCGGGTGGAGACCAAGCGCGGTATGTGAACTTTTGGCGAGGAACTCCCGTAGAGGACGCGCTTAACGATCACGTCGCCAGCGGAAAACCGATCGGGGGGACTAGTGCGGGCCTGGCGATCGAGGGAGAGTTCTCCTATAGCGCGATGAATGATCCGCCGGACGACAGCGAACTGCAGTCCAAGGACGCATTGGCGAACCCCTACGTGCCGCGCGTCGCGGTGGTTCGCGACTTTCTGAAGATTCCGCACCTCGAAGAAACGATTACTGACAGCCATTTTGTCCAGCGCGATCGCATGGGGCGGTCCCTTGTTTTTCTTGCGCGCCTTATCCAGGATGGCTGGTCGAAGAACCCGCGCGAAATTGCAGTCGATGAGAAGTTGGCCGTGCTGGCGGAACCAGACGGAAAAGCGACCATTATCGGCTCGGGGAAAGGAGCGTATTTCATCAAGCCGGCGCACGCTCCGGAGGTTTGTAAGCGAGATACTGCGCTCACTTTCCGCGACATTACGGTCTACAAAGCTGTAACGGGTTCGCATTTCGATCTTGACGCATGGACCGGCGAAGGCGGCGTCAGTTACTCACTTTCCGTGGAGCAGGGAGTCATCCATTCCACGCGGCCAGATCGATCGATTTATTGAGAGAGTGTGTGCCCCGTCGCAACGAAGTTCTTGACTCCAGAGTGGCGAGTGTGGGAACTTGGCCGAAAGGCATTTGAGTAAACTGCCGAGTGGACTAACGGCACGCCGGTTTTGCACCTGCGCAGCTTTTGATATACTGCTCGGCACTGTGGGGAACGGCTCAAGAAGTTGTTTGAATTGTGGGCAAGAGATCACAAGCCTATCCGATTTATTTTGGAACCATGCTGACGTGAGAATGCACGAGTTTGCCTGCTGAGCTGTGAAACTGACCGAGTGATGTCAAGGAGGTTATGAATGGCAGTTCCGGAAAATCAACCGGCCGCGCCGAAACCTGATCCGGCCAAGAAGGCCACGCCCGGCGGAGAAGCAACTTCCTACGTAGGCACGCCGGCGGTAGGAACCTCGAAAGCGGCCCCAGCGGCAGGGCTGCCAACCGTCGGTCCGGAGCCCAGTGAGATCAATGCCAAGCGGCGCCGGCTGGTGTGGGTTTCGGTCACAGCATTTCTTTCTGCCTGGTTCCTTGCTTTCTTCCGCTTTTTCCTGCCGCGCACCCTCTTCGAGCCTTCCACGGTTTTCAAAATCGGGTATCCCTCGGACTTCGATCTGGGAGTGGATACAAAGTTCCAGCAAAAGTACCGCATCTGGGTCGTCCGCGCGCCGGACCGGTTGTTTGTCATCTACGCACGCTGCACTCATCTGGGATGCACGCCCGACTGGAAAGCCAGTGAAAATAAATTCAAGTGTCCATGCCACGGCAGCGGGTATGACAGCGAAGGGATCAATTTTGAAGGGCCGGCGCCCCGGCCCATGGACCGGGCGCATGTGGAACCGGCCCCGGACGGAGAGATCATCGTCGATGTTTCCCGGCTCTACCAGTGGCCGAAAGGACAACCCAGCCACTTCAACGATCCGGGTGCGTACTTGCCGGGTTGATTTGCAGGCTGGCGGAAGTCTCCAGACTCGCGCGACAAAAGGAATGAAGTGTTTCGAGCGGCAATAAAACGGGGGAAATACTAACGATGCCCGAAGAGAACGTCCCGAGCGGCAAGAATGGCAAGTCGACTGGTTTGGTGGAGCGGATACAGGCTGGAGTCAAGGAGGACGTTCGAATCCCTCAAAACCGACTTGCCGGCCAAAGCCAAAGAGCAAGTGCAGTTGCTCAAGGATCCTACCAAGACCCAGGTCTACACCTCGATTTTCCGCCACAAGCACGACGATACTCCGCGCAATCGTGCCCTGGGCGTGCTTTCCAATGTGTTCCTGCACCTGCATCCCGCCAAGATCAACCGGGATGCCGTCCGCTATAGCTACACCTGGGGGATGGGCGGGATTACGTTTTATCTGTTCATCGTGTTGACTTTCACCGGCGTGCTGCTGATGTTCTACTACCACCCGAGCAAGGTACAGGCTTTTCGCGACGTGCTGTACCTGGAACACGATGTGCCTTTCGGCAAATTGCTGCGCAACATGCACCGCTGGGCCGCACACCTGATGGTGATCGCGGTGTGGCTGCACATGTTCCGGGTTTTCCTGACCGGCTCGTATAAGAAGCCGCGCGAGTTTAACTGGAATATCGGCGTGCTGCTGCTGGTGTTCACGCTGCTGCTATCGTTCACCGGCTATCTGCTGCCGGACGATCAGCTCGGATTCTGGGCCGTCACCGTGGGAACGAACATGGCGCGCGCGACGCCCCTGCTGGGCCATGAAGGGCCGTTCGGACCGTTGCTGGGCATGACTCCATACAACGACGTGCGGTTCGGTCTGCTGGGCGGATCGATTGTGGATGCCAATGCATTGCTGCGTTCCTACATCTGGCATTGCATCGGGATTCCGATTGTGGCGTCCGTCTTGATGATTGTGCATTTCTGGCGTGTGCGCAAGGACGGCGGCATCTCCGGGCCGGCGGCCGTGGTGCTGCAGTCGGAAGTGAAGGAGGCGCGGAAATAATGGACTGGAGACAGCTCTGGGAGATCGCTTCCGCGCCCGACAACGTACCCATCGTAGGCTTGATTCCGCTGCTCGCGTTCTACATTTGGCTGGCGTGGCGACAGGCGCACGCCAACGATCAACTGATTGCCCAATTGGAAGGCGACGCGGGGATGGCCAAGACCCACCACCGCAAGACCTGGCCGTTCCAAGCGGGATGGCAGAAGGAAGTCCACGTTTGGCCATTTCTTTTGCGGGTGGAGTTTTTGGCAGCGATCATTGTGACCATCATTCTGATGGTCTGGTCGATCACGCTGAATGCGCCGCTTGAGGAACCGGCGAATCCGAACTTGACCATGAATCCGGCCAAGGCGCCCTGGTACTTCCTGGGACTGCAGGAGATGCTGGTGTATTTCGATCCGTGGATCGCGGGCGTGGTCATGCCGACGTTGATCATCATAGGATTGATGGTCATTCCCTACATCGACACCAACCCGCTAGGCTCGGGCTATTACACCTGGAAACAGCGCAAATTCGCTATCAGCGCCTTCCTTTTCGGGTTCATCATCCTATGGGTCGCGATGATCCTCATCGGGACCTTCATTCGCGGACCGGGCTGGCAATGGTTCTGGCCGGGGCAGACGTGGGATCACAACCGGCTCATTTATGAAGTGAACCGCGACCTGCCGGACATCTTCGGCATCACCTCGAACTGGGGTAAGGGAATCTTCGGGGCGATTGTGATGGGCGGTTTCTACCTGGGCGGCGGTTACGTCGTGCACGCTCTGTTCCGGCGCAACAATCCCAAGGATTACAAGCGGATGAGCCTGCTGCAGTATTCCATCATGATGACGTTCTTGCTCACCATGCTGGGTTTGCCGATCAAGATGCTGTTACGGTTGCTGTTTCACATCAAGTACGTGTGGATCACACCATGGTTCAACGTTTAGGAGACGCTGGTGCCTGAGAAGCCCGTTCCCGACAATGACCCGGTCGTCAGCAAGTCGCTTGCGCCCCACTATCTGATCGCGATGGTGCTGTTGATGGGCACCTTGTTCTGGGCCTTATGGGATGAATCCTTCGGCCAACGCCCCTGGAAGAATTTCCAGGAAGAGTGGAAAACCCGCTACGTCGCTTTTCTGAAGAATGTGCGCAGCCAGTCTGCCGAATCGCAGAAACAGGTTCAGAGCAACCCGGAATATCAGGCGCTCAAGCAGGCTTATGATCAGGCTAACCAGCAGGCACAGCCTCGCCTTAAGGCAATCAACGACCAACTTCGCGAGGTGGCGGCCAAAACTCTCGCAGTGCAAAATGTCTTTACCGACCGGCGAGCCTATGTGAACGCGTCGACCTACGAGATTGAGACCAGTTCGCCGTCCTCCAAGCCAGGCAAGCAGAAGGATCTGGACAAATACAAGGCGGAAGTCACGACCGTCAAATACCCCGACGGCAGCAAGCACGCCTACAATTATCCCCAATTGGAAGAGACCTATAACGAGCTTAGAAACGAGCGCGTTCAACTCAGCACGGAACTGGCGGGAGTCATCAAGCCGGTCAACCAACAAAAGGAAAAACTCGACGCCTATCTCAACGAAAACATGTTGAGCCTCACCCCGGCCCAGATCAAGGGTCTGGAGGATAAGACCGAAGCCTGGGTGCCGAAGATTCAGCAGATCAACGTGGCGGAAGCCAACATCGTGGATCGTTGCGAATCCTGCCACATGGGAATCCGCGAACCGATCAAGATCACTGCCGCCTCGATGGCATTGAAGGGCAAGAGGCCGGATGAATATGCACGGGCATTCACCAGTCACCCCGAGCCCGGTCTTCTGAAGACCCACGATCCGGAAAAATACGGCTGCTCACCCTGCCATCAAGGCAACGGCCGCGCAACCACGAGCGTTGAAAAAGCGCACGGCACGTACGAGCACTGGCTGTGGCCATTGTTCCCGAAAGGCAACGTAGAAGCTGGCTGCCAGATCTGCCACGCGGCGGACATGGTTCTGGTGAGCGGCGACGTGGGTTCGGTCCTGAGCGAAGGCAAGGACCTGTACCGTCAGCGGGGATGCATCGGTTGTCATCGCTACGAAGGCTATGACAAGGAACCGGAAGATCTTCTCTCGATTGCGCAGCAGATCAAGCTGATCGAACAAGAGAAGAAGGACAATCTGAAGCAGGCCGCCAACCTCATGAAAGATGCTGACGCGGCCGAAAGCAATGAAGAAGCCAATCACCTCAACGACGAGGCGGTCGGCTTGAAGGTCACCAACAGCAAGCTTGATTTGCGCATCGTGCAACTTGACCGCACGACCAAGAGCCTGCTGCAGGACGTGAAGAAGGTTGGACCCAATCTCAAGGACGTCCGGCTGAAGTTGAACCGAAACTGGATTCCGGTTTGGCTGAAGAAGCCGACGGACTTCCGCCCCACCACCAAGATGCCGAACTTCAGGCTCAACGATCAGCAGATACGGGCGATTTCCGCTTATATATGGCAGTCCGGCTTGGATGGTCCTTTGGCCAAACATAAACCGGGCAACGCAGCCCATGGCAAGGAATTGTTCGAGACGCGAGGATGCCTGGCGTGCCACTCCATCGGAGAAGGCGACGAGATGCAGGGAGGAACCTTCGCGGCGAACCTGACGCGAGTGGGCGAGAAAGCGAATTACGACTACCTCGCGCGTTGGGTGCACAATGCTCGCGAACGCACGCGCCCGTACTGCATGTACGAGAAGAAAGACATCGGCCCAGAGGACTACGCCAAGAAAGGTCTGCCCTACGTGTTTGACCTGGAGCATAGCCGATGCCCCAACGATGGACACGAGTTGCAAGTGCAGAACATGACTGTGATGCCCAGCCTGAGGCTGAGCCCGGAGGACGCGGAGGACGTCGCCTGGTACCTGGTGACACTCAAGAAGCGGGAGCCTTCATCGTATCCGGACGCGTCGTTCATGGAAGATCCTGCTCTTAAAGAAGAAGGGAAGAAGTGGATTCGCCACTTTGGCTGCGCCGGTTGCCATGAGATCGCCGGGTTGGAAGATGAAGGCCGCATCGGCACGGAGTTGACCTTTGAAGGCAGCAAGCCGATCGAGCGCCTCGACTTTGCCTTGCTGACAGAAGTGGCGCAGCGTGGCACCGGCGAACCGATCACCGATCCAGAGGACCGGGCGCGGTTGCCCGAGGGTCCCGCCCAGGCTCCCTGGTACAACGACAAAGGCTTCTTTGAACACAAGCTGGCTGAGCCGAACATCTGGGACAAGGGTAAAATCAAGCCCGAAACCGAAAAGCTGCGGATGCCCAACCTGCACCTTAGCAAGGAGCAGATCCGTTCCCTGACAACGTTCTTGATGGGGAGCCAGGAGAGCCCTCTTCCAAGCAACTATCAATACCGGCCGCTGGATTATCGCCGCGATATTCAGGAAGGCTGGTGGGTGGTGAAGAAATACAACTGCATGGGATGCCATCAGTTCATTCCCGGGCAGAAGACAGTTTTGATGGGCGTGGCACAGTATCAAACTCCGGATGGTTTAGAGCAGTTGCCGCCCAAACTGCTTACCGAGGGGGCGCGCGTCGATCCGCAATGGCTATTGCGCTTCTTAACCAACCCTTCATTGAGCGATACGGATACGAATCGCAACGGGCTGCGGTCGTACCTGCAGGTGCGTATGCCGACGTTTTCGTTTTCGGAAAATGAACTCGGCAAATTGGTTCGGTTCTTCCAGGCGCTTTCGCGTCAGCCCTTCCCCTACATTCCGGAACCGCTACCAATGTTGACCGCGAAGGAAACCGAGATGGCGCGCAGCCTGTTCAGCAGTCCGGCAGCGCCTTGTTTGAAGTGCCATGCCACGGGCGAACCTGCGCACGATCGTTCGGCCAGCGCGCCGAACTTGCTGCAGGCTCGCGGAAGGTTGAAGGCAGACTGGATGCAACGCTGGGTCATCGATCCGCAGGCGATCAGTCCGGGCACGGCTATGCCTTCCGGGCTGTTCCGCAAGGAGAACGACCGCTGGGTCTTCTCGGGGCCCGTGCCGCCTTCATTCCAAGGCTACGAAGGGGACCACACCAAGCTTTTGATCGATTACATTCTGCAACTCACCCCCGAGGAACAGAAGCGCGTGAGTGCCGCCATGGGGCATACGCGTGCGTCGAATGGTGGCATAGCTCCAAGCGGAGCGCGCGCCGGTTCCTCTGGGAGCGGACATACACCCTGAGCTAAGAGCTAGAATAGTTTCGAGCATTCAAACTTAAGAGGAGAAAGGTGCGTCAAATATCATGAGCAGAAAAAAATGGATGGTGATGTTAGGCCTGCCGGCGCTTGTGGGCTTGGTCCTCCTGGCAGGGTGCAGCAAGAAGGAGACGGCAGAGCAGGAGTCGGCGGCTCCCGCGTCTCAGCCAGCCGCTACCCCGATTGATCCTGCGACGGTGGCGTCGGTCAGCGGCACGGTGACGTTCGACGGACCCGCGCCCAAGCTGGCCAAGATCGACATGAGCAAGGATGCAAATTGCAAAGGACAAAACGCGGCAGAAGACATCGTGGTCAGCAACGGCGATCTGGCCAACGTGTTCGTCTACGTGAAAGACGGTTTGGGGAGCCGCACATTTGATGTTGCGAAGGACCCGGTGGTTCTCGATCAGAATGGCTGCAAGTACCACCCGCACGTGCTCGGAGTGATGGCGGGCCAGACGGTCAAAATCATCAACAGCGATCCGACAACTCACAACATTCACCCGTCGCCGAAGGACAATCGCGAGTGGAACCAGTCGATGACGCCACAGTCCGCGCCGCTCGAGAAGACCTTTGCGCGCGAGGAGATCATGCTGCCGGTCAAGTGCGATCAGCATCCCTGGATGCGGATGTTCATCAACGTGACCAAGAGCCCGTTCTATGCGGTCACCGGACCCGATGGCAAGTTCCAGATCACAGGCTTGCCTCCGGGCGATTACACGCTGGCCTTCGTTCACGAGAAGCTGGGAGAGCAGGACCAGAAGATCACCTTGGCCGCCAAGGACAGCAAGACGGTAACAGCCGTATTCAAGCAGTAGGGTAATTGCAGCCACTGGGGCGGCGGGAATCCTGCCGCTTCCGGCTGCGTTTTGGATGGCGCGTCCTAACACCAAGAACCTGAGGAGCGATTGGTGATCGCTTGGCTCCGGCAACAGCGAACAGGATGTCTGCCTCGAAAAGTGCGTACAAGATAAAAGCAGGCCGTATCGCGCGATCTGCGGGTTGGCCTCGTACAACGCGTCCTTGCTCAGCATTTGCAGCACTGGGTGTCACACACCTGCACTGGCAAGTCCACGCACCACCTTCCAAGCAAGGCTTCGGGTTTTCGCACACATCTGGCGCGCAGCCTGCCTTCCAGATGCGCCGAACCTAACCCAACCGACGAGAAAGCTCCGCAGACAGAGTGCTCTTCCCACTACCCCGTCCTCCCGCAAAAGTGACGATCAAGCCCAAGCCACTATCTCCGGCGGAAAGAGCTTCATCTGCTCCCGTTCTAAAACGACCCACCCGGTACGATCGCGCTTGCCTACATTTGGCAGCTCAATCCGTTCAATGGCCCCGAGTTCCATCAGAGTGCAAAAAGCTGCATGTTGCTTCTGCTTCCAGAAATTTGGATCCGTGACGCATAACGCAGCCCCATATCGCCGGGCGATCTCCTGCAATTCTTGCGCGCTGTTGATCCGCAAATTCGTAGCCTCACGAATCAAGGCGATGCCCACGATTGGACCGGCGGGACGTTTCAGAAGGACGATGTCGCCCGCAGCTACTTCGTTGTAAGGCGCACACCGATGAACGCTAAAGCGAGACTCTAAAGTCTTCCGTCGCTCAAGGATTAGCGTTAGGTAGGGCTCGTCGAATACAGCTAGGTGGATTCGGCGCGGGTAGCAAACTGCGGGCTGGTGTTCAAATGAGTGATCGGTTGAGAGTTGCTGAATGAACGCTCGGACTCGGCTAAGGAGCTCGTCTTTCCAGTCTCCGGATTTCCGCTCCTTCACTGCCACACGCAATCTTTTCATGCTGCTCCGTCCACAGCAAGTGATTCAATTGTTCAACAGCATTGTGAACCGAAGCTTTTTCGCGATTTGAGAGCGTCCGCCCTAAAGTAGCAGAAATCCGCGAGTCGCGACAACATTCTTTGTTAAGAGTTGCCAGAATCTCCACGAGCACGCCGGGAGATTTACAACCAAATACCCGATTGCCAGAACGTCCATAATCTCACGTCCGGCCTAACGGGGTGACGGGCGCTTACGCTTGGCAATACATCCCCAGGAGTTAATGAAATCAGCTCAGGGTTGACGTCCTCAGAATTGCCATCCGCTTTCAGCACGCGAAGGCGAACGTCTCCAAACGTAAACTCAAGCCAGTTATTTGAGACCGAGACGTGGGGCCTCAGTGCACCTCGGATTTCCCTCAAAGTCAAAACTGCAAGATCACAGCTGCGCCAGAGTGTGTCTACCTGTGCTCTACGACGAACGCATTGCCGAACCACTGCCATGGCTCGCTTTCAACATTGTCTTCGAGCCAGTCTTTCGCACGATCCGTGAGCGGGCAGAACAAAAACACGGTTCCCTCGTTGCGTATGAGTACATCCGGCGCAGTTTCCATGGGGTGTCCTTTGCGCCTTTGCGCCGCATCTGGCTTTGTAGCCGAACCACCGTGGAGCCGCCTTGGCCCTCGGTCTGGTGCGTCACCAGCTTGTGGTGACGGCTCTTGATGCTGGACACAACCTTATCGCAGACTAAGGGGTTAGGCAACCCCACTTTAGTGGTGATGTTCGGGCGGTACGTCGGAGAGAGCGGCCCCGGCCACCATGGCGACCCGGCCAGCCATAGTGCAGGATCGGCCAGTGGGTTTATCCGCCCGTCATGCTCTCATTGAAGGTCAGGCGCGACACTCAATCCGCTGCGACTAAGCGTCGATCACGATGCGGCAGCCGAGAGTCGCTGCGTCTGCAAGAGAGTCCCGGTTTTGTTTTCAGAACGAAGTTCTAGTCGTGGAGCACGACGTTGAGAAGTGAACTGTGAACCTGCAATGCATCGCGAGCGTGATAATCAAGGAACCCCAATTTTCTAAACCTGTTCATGAAAAAGCTCACCCGCGAGCGAGTTGTGCCGATCATCTCTGCGAGGGTCTCTTGACTCATCTTGGGGATTAGAGTCTCGGCCTTACCTTCCTTGCCGAAGTGAGCCAGCAATAGCAATATCCGGGCCAGTCGTTTTTCACTGGAATTGAAAAGCTGGTCAACCAAATCCTCTTCGTATCGGATGTTCCGGGTCAGCAAGTATGCCACGAACATATCGGAAAAGGAGTGTTCCCGGTGAAGCACTTCCATCATGTACGTCTTGTCGATTCGCATCACGGAGCAATCGGTCATTGCGGTTGCGGAGCACATGCGGAGAAGCTGCCCTGTAAGGCAACCTTCTCCGAAGAAATCGCCCTCGTTCAGAATGCCTATTGTGGCTTCCTTCCCGCTGTGCGACACAACGGTGAGTTTTACCTTTCCTCTCTGTATATAAAAAACCGCATCGGACGAGTCCCCCTGAACAAAGATCGTCTGCTTCTTGGGAAAGGCTACGATTTTCCTACCGCCGTCAATGGTCGAAAGGAAGGTCTTGGTATCGAATTGGCTGAGGTTCTTGGCCGCCTCACGGGGACGCATTAGTTTCCCCCATGTGATAATATCACACGCCAAGTTTGATAGTCTGTCGGGCATCGCACATACGCAGAAGAGTTTTGTTCCTTCGCACGATGCATGGAGGAGAAAAGCAAGCCCACAGCAGGGCGGCTCGCATCGGTACGTCATGCCAACCCCGAGGCCATTGCCAGCCCGGCCAGATGGGAACGTCTCGACTACACCAGCAGGAGAGCGCAGGGCGTCCCTCAAAGCGCCTTCGCGGCCATCGCGTAAACTTCCGCTTCGGCCAAATTCGTGTAACGCCGGGCCGATTCAATGTTGCGCTGGCCAAGATATTGTGCGGTCGCAACAATGTCCTTGCTTTCGCGGTAAAGGTTGGTGCCGCACGAATGCCGCAACGAGTGCAGCGATTTCTGCCGTGCGAACGTGTATATCCCCGCTTTGACCAAATAGCGCCTGAACATCTCCGAGGCATATCGTGCGCTAAAGTTGAACAGGCGTTCAGCACCCGCAGCAGCCGCCAATCGGAGCACCAGTTCTCGCTCTTCCTCATGCAGCGGTTGGACATTCACGATTGGATGACTGCGTTGCTTCAGTCGCTTGATCCGAACGTGGCCATTCACAATGTCGGTACCGCGCAGAGCCAACAGCTCGCCACGGCGAAGTCCGTGGAAGTATCCAAGCTGTACAAAAGCCAAATCACGAGGATTGGCCTTTGCGGCCTCTAGCAACGCAGTCAGTTCTTTTTCTGTCAGGTTGACCATAATGCCTCCGAATTGTTGCGGGCCGCCATCAAATCAACCCTTGGTTTTCATTTCAGCGCTGAATGGCAGCCCGCATTTTGCAGCTGGCACCAAAACTCTGCCACTGGACACAAGGATAGCATGATGTATACTGCCTTCAATGGCTAACTCGTGCTATATACGAGCTAGTCATGCTTAAGCCCACCAAGAATTGACAAATAAGGCCATGTGATGCTACGGTTCGAATTATTCATGGCATCCCAAATGACAAAGCGCACGCTGTTCCTCACGGACCAGCAATGGGCCGCTTTGGAGGCGATCTCCAAGGACACGGGCGCGTCCGTTAGCTGGCAGGTTCGACAGGCGATAGAGGCGTATCTGGAGAGCAAGAAGAAGAGCAAGAAGTGATGCCAGTGCATGGCGTAGGCGGAACGCCTGGCAAATCGCGGCCAGCAACAGCCAGCGGCCACCGACCGAACGCGGCCAGTTGAGGACCCGACTGACAGAATGGTCCAAGCAGCCT
The DNA here is from genome assembly GCA_963758285.1 of Terriglobia bacterium. GTDB lineage: Bacteria > Acidobacteriota > Terriglobia > Terriglobales > Acidobacteriaceae > DASVWZ01. The sequence continues at coordinate 136,879 of CAVWUT010000010.1, forward strand.
CAAAAAAATCTTTGGTTACATTACGCACGTGCATGCCATACACGAACGGGCTATTGTGCGGATCCGGCCTGCATGTGCCCGCGGCCCCGTCGCCCCGCTAGCCAGCCCGGCCAGCGAATCAGCAATGCGGCCTCAAGTCTGTCGGCGTCAGACAAGGCGTCGATGGCATCGCGTACTCTGCGTACTCTGCTTGGTTCCCTTAGGCAAGTCTCAGACTCTCTCCAACCCTCCAAGTCAAAGGCTGAACCACATAACATCCAAGAGCAAAGTCAAAAGCAACAGCCCGCCCCCTATCCGATTTTCAATCACCTTTCCCCCTCCAAACAAAGGACTTAGGTTATTTAATGAATGATAAACATTAACCATTAAATACATCTTTCATAGAAATATCAATCACTTAGAATATATTAACTATCTGATTACTAACTTACCCCGTAAACCGTTGTCTAAGTCATTGACCAGCAAGGATTGACAGTTAACTCAGTGGCAAATAGGTAACCATAGAATTACGTAACTACTCAGTAATATTGTTGCAAACACAGGACTTGTTGACTGCTCCACACCCTTACTACGGGTGAATTCGGCAGGTCTTTGATTGATTATCAAGTGGTAAACCCATGCAGGCAGCCACGGTCAGGCGGTACGCCAGACCGCTGCCAAAATCGGCCAGCTTGAGACGCCGAACACCGTGAGTGCGCATGGTACCCGAGCAGCCAGCTCCACCGCAGCCATCGACTGTACGCCGTGCACCGTTTCAGACCCGGCCAGCTTTGACCGACGACACATCTATGTGGAGGACGCATCATCACAGCACAGCCACGGCTAGCGCTTCGCTTGTCGCAGCCATGGCCGCATCCACGGCACGACGTACAACGGCACGGCATACCTAACTCGGCCAGACTGGACTTCCGACATGTATGCGTGGACGAGTGCATCAGGCTGCATCAGGCATCGCAGTCGTCGCAGGCCCGTCATTTGCCTATTGTTCGCGTATTATGAACGCCATAAGAGAATGAACAGCGAAGCACAGCTCCCCGGTATGCCGTACACCATTCGCTCCTTGTTCCCCAGTCCTTTGGCTAGGCTCTACTAGTCTAGGCGAACAAAGAGCGAAAACACGGGCTTTGTACCTACTTTAGCATAGTGGGAACACCGCAGACCTCACTATGCTACTTATTTTCAACAGCTTAGCGATGGAAATACCACTTTCTCCCCGACTCATGGCCCATTGGCGTTTGTTCTCCCGCACCTCGGTGCCAGCGTTGCTCGTAAGTTATTGAAACTAGGGTGTCAATACCGCCTTTCTCGACCCCGTCGCCATCGACCCCAGCCGCCCCGCGCCTCTGCGCCGGGCTGGGCCTAGCCAGCGACCTCCTGAACACGGCTATGACCATGCATATAGGGTGGTTACCTCCGTACACCACAACATATAGCAATGCATCGTAGACTGCTCTAGGGCTGCGTCGTAGAGCGCTCTGTGGCTGCGTAAGTTGCTTCGACACCACGGATGCCTGCGCTGGAGCCATGGATGCGGCTGCAGCGGCTGCGCAGGACGGGTTTACACGAAAAGACGGGCGGAAAAGGGTGGGTTACCTCCTGCTACCAGACATATGGGGCAAGTAGGCGTAAGACACTCTGCGGGATAGGCGCAAGGCGCTCTGCAAGACAGGCAGTTGCCCTGCCGCCATGGACGCCCGCGCTGGAGCCGTGGACGGCGCTGCGGGCGCTGCGCAGGATGGCCGCAGAGTGCTGCGCAAGATGGGTGTTGATCTCGATGATCAAAGACCTCGCTGGAGCGGGTGACGCGGTTAATCTGGCTGCGCATAGGTGGCTCTTGCTCTCTTTTATCGGTGCCCAGCCTCTCATAACGTCTTCGGACGGTTCCATCAGGTATACGGCGTGCAGCTGTAAAGCTGGCGGCAAGGGTGGTCACCTGCAATGAGAGCGCCGCTGCAATACTAGGCCACATCACGCCGCGGAAGCGTGATGCGGCGGAGGGAAACTAGGCCAACCGCCGGATTTCAGTTTTACGAGCTGCTGTTGTGGGAACGACAGGAGTCGTGAAACACCGGAGGGATGTACCCAGTGGAACTCTATGGACGTGTACGGCGAGCAGTCTTTGTCGAGGGGAAGAGCCAACGAGCAGTAGCGCGGGAGTATGGCATCGCCCGCGAAAGCGTGCGCAAGATGCTGCGTTACGCAGTGCCGCCGGGCTACCGGCGGGAACAACCGGTGAAACGGCCCAGGCTGGGGCCGTGGTTAGGCGTGATCGACGCCATTCTGGAAGAGGATAAGACTCAGCCTCCGAAACAACGACACACGGCGAAGCGGATCTTCGATCGTTTGCGGGAAGAACATGGGTATCCGGGGGGCTACACCGTGGTGAAGGACTACGTGCACCGACAGAAGGTGCGGAAGCAAGAGATGTTTGTGCCGCTGCGGCATGCTCCCGGAGAAGCCCAAGCGGACTTTGGGGAAGCCTGGGTGGTGATCGCCGGGGCGAAGCAGAAAGCACACTACTTCGCGATGGATTTGCCGCACTCGGATGATTGCTTCGTGGTGGCGTATCCCGCCGAGAGCACGGAGGCGTTTCTGGACGCGCATGTGCGGGCCTTCGACTACTTCGGCGGAGTGCCTGGTTGGATTTTGTACGACAACACGAAACTGGCGGTGGCCAAGATCCTGGGCGACGGTCAGCGGAAGAAGACGCAGGCGTTTTGTGAGTTGCAAAGCTACTATTTGTTCGCGGAGAAGTTCGGGCGTCCGGGCAAGGGCAACGACAAGGGAGCGGTGGAAGGACTGGTGGGCTATGCCCGGCGGAACTTTCTGGTACCAGTGCCGCATAGGAGTAGCTGGGAAGAACTGAACGCCTACCTTCTGGAACAATGCGGGAAACGGCGAGAGCGGCGGATGAGGGGACACCAGGAGACCATCGCGGAGCGGTTCGAGCGCGATCGTGCGGCGCTGTTGCCTTTGGCGACCGTGCCCTATGAAGCCTGTGAAAAGCGCACGGCGAAAGTCAGCTCGTTATCTCTGGTGCGCTACCGAGCCAACGATTACTCGGTGCCCACCGCCTATGGGCATCGCGAAGTGCTGGTGAAAGGCTATGTCCATGAAGTGGTGATTGCCTGCGGCAGCGAAGTGATTGCCCGGCATCCCCGCAGCTATGAACGGGAAGACATGATCTTCGATCCGCTGCACTATCTGGCACTGCTGGAGGAGAAGACCGGGGCCTTGGACCAAGCCGCTCCGCTGGCCGGCTGGGAGTTGCCGGAGTGCTTTGCCCAACTGCGGCGGCTGCTGGAAGCGCGGCTGGGCAAGCCGGGCAAGCGAGAGTACGTGCAGGTATTGCGGTTGCTGGAGACGTTCCGCCGGGAGGAAGTCCGGCAGGCGATCCAGGACGCTTTGCATCTGGGAACCGTTTCCTTCGATGCGGTGAAACATCTGCTGCTGTGCCGGATCGAGCGACGTTCCGCCGCGACTGGATCTCCTGCAGTACCCCTACCTGCCGCTGCCCCAGGTGCATACCACCCAGGCCGTCGATTACATGACGTTGCTGAATGAGGTGGGCTCATGAGCAACCCAACCATTCCGGTCACGAACGACACTCCGCAGCTTCTTTTGGAACATCACCTGAAGCTGTTGCGCCTGCCGACTTTCCTGCGCGAGTACGACAAGGTGGCACGGCAGTGCGCCGACGAGAGCGTGGACTATCCGCGTTATCTGCTGCGCATGACGGAGTTGGAACTGGTGGACCGCGAGCGCCGAGCCACCGAACGGCGCATTCACCAAGCACGTTTCCCCGTGGTCAAGAGCCTGGACAGCTTTCAGTTTCTGGCCATTCCCTCGCTGAATAAAACCCTGGTGCTGGAGTTGGCGCGCTGCGAGTTCTTGCAGCGCCGCGAGAACGTCTTGCTTTTAGGAAACTCGGGCACGGGAAAAACTCACCTGGCACTGGCTTTGGGGTTAGTGGCTTGCCAGCGTGGCCATCGCGTTCGCTTCACCACCGCCGCGGCCTTGGTGCATGAGCTGATGGAAGCACGGGACGAGAAACGTCTGTTGCGCTTTCAGAAACAGTTGGTCAGTTACGAACTGCTGATCGTCGATGAACTGGGCTTCGTGCCGCTTTCCAAGACCGGGGCCGAAGTGCTGTTTGAAGTCTTCAGCCAGCGCTATGAGCGCAACTCGACTTTGGTGACCAGCAATCTTCCTTTCCAGGAGTGGACGGAGGTCTTGGGATCGGAGCGACTGACCGGCGCTCTCCTGGACCGGCTCACCCACCACGTGCATATCCTGGAGATGAACGGCGAGAGCTATCGCCTCAAACAGAGCAAGCGCAAGCACGGCTCGCCCTCGAACTCCTGACCCGGCTCGGTCCCTTTGAGGTTGGGAAAGCCCCTGCTGCGCGACTCCTTTCCCTCCCGCCGCATTCTTTCAGAGCGGTCCTCGCCGTCAAGGGTTCGCTACGCCGCGAAAGGCACGCGCCCTTGACTGCTCCGGGTCGCTCTGAACACCTCTCCGCTATGAGGGAATGGATCTTTCAGGAAAGGCGTAGTGGCCTACTCTCCTTCCGCTCCTGCGGCCTACTTTTAGTCCGCCCTTGACACTGCAAACCACTAGATACGGGCAAGCACCGTGCACGGCTCTCAGCAAGCACCGTGGAGCGCTCTTTGGAAGCGTCAGTTCCTCTCGGTTGCTTCGGCGCCATGGGAGCCTGCGCTACAGCCGTACAGGGCGCTGCACAGCCTCGCTCAGAGAGGCCGTTTCCAATAGGGTTGACACCATCATCGGCACTACTTCAAGAACACGGCGCCAAGTGTTGCCGACGCTATACCACGTGCACGTGTCCTACATACTATAGTGGGTATAGAGAAAAGAAGAAGAAAGAGGAAGATACTCTTTTGCTTGGCAGCTTTGACCTTCGCCGTTGTTCTCCCACGGCACAACAGCAATAGATAAGCAAAATGGAAACCGAGACAACTAAGACCCCACAAGCCGATTCAGAAACAACCGTAACCCCAATCCCGGCAGAATTGGCTGCGAAGATCGACTTCGTCGCCATAGCTACGCCGCTGATCCTGGCAGGACGCAGAATCACGCCCGTCCACCCCATGACAAAAATGGGAGTGATGAAGAATTGGAACATCCACCAGATAACCACGATCGAAGAGCTAACCAAACTGGCAAAGTACTTTCCGCATTACAACGTTGGCTGTGTCGGAAAGCGTGGCTGCCGATGTAACCCAGCGACTGGCGAGAAAATTCGCAGCGATTGTTTCTTGGATATTGATGCTAAGGGTGTTCTCGAACGAATTGAGTCAGAAACAGGGCACCACATGCCAGCGACATACACGGTCTGTAGCCGCCCGAAATCTGCTCCGTACAAGCGGCACTATTACTTCCGCCAGACTCCGCACTCTATGGAAACGTTTCACAAGAACATCAACGTCAAAGACCTGAGCAGGATTGAGGAAGGCAAGCATCCCACTTTGTACGACATGCTAGGAATTGGCGGTGCAAGATTCGTTGTCGCAGCAGGTTCTGTCCGAGACAACGGCGAGATTTACGAAGTCATTGATAACAGCCCGATCGTGGACATTCCAGATTGGCTCGTAAATTGGATTTATGAAGACAACGTGAGATATAAGGCTGCCGTGAGAGTCGAGAAAGAACAAAAAAAAGCTGCGAAGGATGCCGAGCGCGAGAGATATACCCCGCAGCAGCGGGCAAAGATGCGAAGGGAAGGGTTGCCAGAAGGCTTTGACATCTATCAAGAAGACACCTACGACTTCCTGCGATACAAAGCCCGACACTTGGCATCCAGCGGACTCATCTCATCTCTTGAGACTGCGTTGGCTGAATTGGCAACTGAGTTTTGCGTAGGCGGAAAAGAATACGCCCGCAGCGAACGGGGCAAGGCGACGATTGCCAAGATCGCAAATGATCCCGACCTTGTACGAGGGCACGCAGGCTTCTTCTATGCAAGAAAGGACAAAGCTGGGTCGGTGTCTGGCCTGAAGGTATCCGAACCAATCACCGCACAGAAGCAATTGGTAGAAGCCATCAGACAATTCCCTGATGTGATCCCTGCAGACAAGGCATGGGAAGCGCTGGAGAAGTTTGGCATGAATAGCAACTCTGACAAAGATAGATCGGCGGTAGGCAAGGCACGGAAGAAGGCGGGATTCGCAACAAGCAATGTGGGCGGTCGGTATCAATGGATGCGGGAACCCAAAGGATAGGAGATTGATCCGGCTGTTTGAACGTCACTGGGCGGGCTGCGTTTTTCGTGCGCCTCGTGCGGATCGAAACGTATCGGAGTATGCGGATGTGGCCTAGCCGTTCACGACTACCGATCCCCGATTGAAACCCAAGTCGATCTTCTGACACCCAGATTGAATCGCAGCCTCGATGGCGGATTCCGGCGTCGGGAAGGTGTCGGGTAGATAAAACTGCGTTTCGGTTACGCCAGCGCCGTCGTGCTCTTCGATGGAGAACTCCGCCGAGAATCCACCGTCCCGTAGTTCGTATGACTAGTTGCTGCCGTGCAGTGGGGAGAGCGGATCATGCGGAAGATTGATAATGTGTTCTCCGGGTGATGGCAGCATCCGGCAATTGCGTGCGCCGACATAATATGGGGGTTAGTCCACGGATGCTCAAAATGACCTTGGACGATTTTCTTCAATCGCTCACTGCGGCCAAACCGCCTGCGGAACTCACATTCGCCATCGCCGGCCTATGGTGGGATGCCAAGGGCGATTGGACGCGGGCCCACGAATCTGCTCAACAGGACGAAGGCCCCGAGGGTTCGTGGGTCCACGCCTACCTGCATCGCAAGGAAGGCGATCAGGGCAACGCAGCCTACTGGTATGGTCGGGCAGGAAAGCCCGTTTGCCGAGAACCACACGATGCGGAATGGCTCAGCATCGTGAAAGATTTGCTGCGATAGAGCGAACTCCCGTTCTTGTGATTGCGAGGCTGCATCAGCTCGTGAGGAGCTCGGTTTGGCTCCCCTGCTGTCGGGGGAGCACTGATGGCGGGGCTAAGCTTCGTTGACATTCGGGTGTAACATTAAGAATGGCGCGGGTGGCCTCCCCCCAGTTGAGGCTGCGGTTGCCAGACATGGTATGCCAAAAGCCTCCGCCCGACCACCCGCCGCTTGAACTATCAAAAGGGCTAAAGGTGAAACCTCCATGATAAAGAAAAGGCAGTATAGACAGTGGCTGTTGCAGATCAACTCACGAGGGACACACGTCGCCTTGGCGTCTATCCTCGCCCTCACGCTGGCTGCAACCACAGCCGCGCAGGCACAGACGTACACCGTACTCTACTCCTTCACCGGGGGGGCCGACGGTGCTTATCCTTACGGCGGCGTGATCCTCGACAAGGCTGGCAACCTGTATGGCACTACATTCCAAGGCGGCGACCTCAACAAGTGCCCGACCTACCCCGGTTGCGGCGTTGCATACAAGCTGGATCTTTCGGGAAAGCAGACGGTCTTGCACACTTTTACGGGTTCCCCGGATGGACAGGAGCCTGACTTCGGCAACTTGCTCCGGGACAAGGCCGGCAATCTTTATGGGACGACCGTTTACGGGGGCAACGTTGATGGGGTCGTGTTCAAGATCAGCCGAGCTGGCAAGGAGACCATCCTTCACAGCTTTCCGCAGCAATCAGGTGATGCGGAGTGTCCTCAATGGGGGTTGATCCAGGACGCTGCCGGAGACTTGTACGGCACGACATTCGCCGGCGGCACCAGTTCCTACAGCGCCGGTACGGTGTTCAAGATAAGCAAGGCCGGGAAAGAAAATGTAATGCATAGCTTCAATGGGTACGATGGATTCGGTCCGGAGTCGACCTTGGTTCAGGACGCGTCAGGCAACCTCTATGGCACGACTAATTCCGGCGGCTCGATAGGCTATGGAACGGTGTTCAAGATAAATAAAACCGGCAAATTCAGCGTGCTCTACAACTTCAAAGGCCCGCCGGATGGATATATGCCGTCAGGGCCCCTGGTGCTGGACAAGGTGGGCAATCTGTATGGCACGACATTCTCGGGCGGCAACGCCAGCGCTTGTCCGGCGTTCGGCTGCGGGATCGTGTTCAAACTGAACAAGAAGGGCAAGGAGACCATACTGCACACCTTTCTTGGACCGGACGGAGCTGGTCCCTTCGGTGGAGTTGTTTTGGATGCAGCGGGCACTTTGTATGGCACTGACTGGATGGGCGGAGCCCATAACAGTGGGGACGTCTTCACGCTGGATAAAGCCGGCAATTTCACAACGCTCTATGACTTCACGGGCGGGGTAGACGGAGGGTATCCGTTTGCAGGCTTGACCGAGGATGAGGCGGGCAACTTTTATGGCACCGCGTACCTGGGGGGCATCACAAAATGTGAGAGCGGCTGCGGAGTCGTATTCAAGCTGACGCCTTAACTGCGATGTACAGTTACGAATCGGCAGTTTGACAATAGTAGTCCAGAGGACTAGCCTTAAAAGTGAGGGTGGTTTCGACCTTCCCTCTTTCAGGTTCCCTGAACTAAGTCAGCCCATCTGAAGTTCTCCCCTCTTAGCGATAATGACCTTTTAGGAGGTTGATATGTTTGCACGCAACGTCTCCGTTCATCTGAAATCCAACATGCTTTCTGATTACACCCGTACCTTTGAGAACGACGTTCTTCCTTTACTTCGCAAGCAGAAGGGCTTCAAGGACGAAATCACATTGTCAAATCCCAGCAGTCTAGATGTGGTTGCGATCAGTCTTTGGGAGAACAAAGCCAATGCAGAAGCTTACAACATCAATACTTACCCAGAAGTGTTGAAGACCTTCGCAAGAATGATCGATGGAACGCCCAAGGTTCAGACCTTTGAGTCCGTCACCTCGACCTTCCATAACGTTGCTGTAGCAGCGTAAAAGGCCTGTAACTGTGTCGCACGGGAAGGCGGTTAACTCCGCCTTTCCGCCTTTAACAAAGTGCCGAGCACTAATCGTATTGGACCGGAGACTCCCTTATGAAAACCCTTTTATTGGCCATTCTCTCTCTGTGCTTTTGCCTAACCGTCGTCGTCGCTCTCTCACAGGACGCGCCCAATCAGGCACCGAAGACTCAGGCGGCCGCGGGGGGTCGGCTGACAACCATCATGGGCACAGTTGAGGAAGGTGGCGACAAATTGAGGTTCGTCACCGAACAAAGGGCTTGGAATGTGGACAATCCGGAGAGCCTTAAGGGTCACGAAGGACACTACGTGCACGCGAAGGCTTACGTCTACCCGGACAAAAATTCAATTCACATCACAGAAGTGAAGATGCCCACCGCAAGTGAGACAAAGGAAGATGACATGAAGTAGGGGCTTGGCTCCAAGGAGAAGCGAACGCTAGACAGTCGTCCTCTCTGCGCGGCATTCCGGCATGTTCAAGAAAGCGCGTCAGAAGTGTTTTGCGCAATCAAGAGAGTAGTATTGAATGAAAGTGAGTGCGTACAACATGCCCAGAGACCCGCGCAAAACTTGGGAGTACTTCGCCAAAGCAGCCATTCAGGAAGAAGACCCCGATAAGCTCACCCATCTGATCCAAGAGCTTTACCGCGCCTTAGCCGAAGATGACAAAAGGCTTAATCCGAAACCGCTGCAATCCGAGAAGGCGGCTTAAAGACGATTCTGAATCTCTGAATTAAAGGACTTCAAATCATCCTGAACCTGGACGAGGCGCTCCCGGCGCGGGCCGCGTGCCACACGGAGTAGTAGCCACGGCTACTTTCGGCTTTAGACTAGGGTCCCTCAGCCTACGCCGCCTTCTTCTGCTGTGCCTTCCACTTGGCTCATCTTGCACGCTGAGCCGCCGCGATCTTCCTTCGGGCCGATGCCGACATCGTGCGCTGGGGTCTAGCGGTAATCGCTTGGACGTTCGTTGCCCTCTTCGCCCGTCGAGCTTTCTGCGCCAGACTCATCCTTTTATGTTGTTTGAGCCCTTAACGCTTACGCTGCTGCTTGTTGTTGATAAGCCGGGACGAAGGACTCGGCTACGAAGGTTTCAAACTTCGTCGGCGTTGTGTTGCTGGCGGTGCGAGGTTCTAGGGCGCGCATGTGTCCTGTGTTGAGGGCGGCGGCCAGCTCCAGGATCAGGCCGGCGAAATTTTCGGACATCCCCATCTGGACCATTGCAGCTCGAACCTGATTGTCCGGTGCCTGGATGTATCCAAGATCGGGTTTGCCGATAGCCTTGCCGATAATAGTGGTGGCTTCGGTGTAGTCGAGATCGCGCTGTCCCTGCAGTTCCTGGGTCTGCTTGCCGCGGAAGGCAAGACGCACGAGAGCGTCGGCGGCAGCCGCTCCGATGTCGCAGGTGGCGATCATGGGGAGTTTTAGATTCGCACTAACCGGTCCGACCGCAGTGCCAAGCATGCGAATGGCGCCGGCTTGCGGCAGCGTGTTTTCCATGAAGTAGCCGGCGCGCAGGTGGAGTACGTTCGCACCGTCGACCTGGTTGAGCTTCTGTTCGAGGTTGTGGACGCCTACAACGGGGCCGGTTCCGCTGGGTTTGTCGGCTCCGAGACTGCTGAGCGAAACCACATTCTTGACTCCCGCGTTTCTTACTGCCGCCACGATCGCGTCGCTGACGCGGTCCTGAAAAGCGCGGAAGTCGTTGCTGGTATTGTTGGGTGGAATCATAACGTAGGCTGAGTCTGCTTGGTGGAAGGCTTTGGTCAGGGCGGACGCGTCGGTGGCATCCCCGATGAATATCTCCGCGCCTTCCGCAGCGAGAGGTTGCAAATGAGCCGCGTTTCTTCCGACGACACGAACTTTCTGCCCGCGGGCAAGAAGGTTCTTCGCCACTACGTGTCCAGTGTTGCCGCTTGCTCCAAGAACGACGTACATATTGGTCTCTCCATTCTCGAATTGGATGCGCCGGGCTGGGTTTGGGCTCCAGGCAGAAAAGGAAATATGTTCTCGGGCTGAGGGACCATTTGTCGGAAGAGGGGGCTCAGCCGTTCACGATCACCGATCGCCGCTCGAAACCTACGTCGATCTTCTGCCGCCCAGCTTGAATTGCAGCCTCGATAGCGGACTCCTGCGTCGTTTGGAGAGATCTGGTGATCGTTGTTCGAAGAGCCAAGCCGATGGCTAGAACGGCATTTGTCACACCGCGAGATAGCCTCCGTCCACGGGCAAGACGGCTCCGGTCACCCAGGACGATTCATCGCTCGCCAGATAGACCGCCAGGCCTGCAATATCCTCCGCCCGGCCTAGCCTGCCGATGGGGTGTGCAGCGGTTCTTTCCCGACGAACCGCTGCTGGATCCGAAGCCTGGCCGATGACCGCTGCAGTCAGGTCGGTCTCGACGAACGACGGACAAATTGCGTTCACCCGGATATTTTCATGTCCGTGATCGATCGCCATGCTCTTGGTCAGCAGGACTACCGCACCTTTGGATGGAGCGTAGGCTGCGCGGTTCCGAGCGCCGACAACTCCAAGCGTGGACGCCACATTAATAATCGAACCGCCGCCAGCTTTTCTCATGTGCGGCAATGCGTCCCGAGACAGCAGCCAAACTGCACGAACGTTCACATTGAAAGTGTGGTCCCACTGTTCTTCAGTAATCTGCTCTGCGTTCCCAACATGCAGAACGCCTGCGTTGTTCAGCAGAAAGTTCAATCCGCCAAAATGGCTCACGGTCTGATCCAGCATGTGTTCAATTTCGCTCGGTCTGGAGACATCGGCTGCGATCGCGAAGGCAGAATTGCCAATTTCGCCAGTAACCTCCTCGATGCGATCCCTTCGCCGGCCGACCAGCGCTACCTGCGCTCCTTCCCTTGCCAGAGCGATTGCGCATGCGCGTCCAATTCCAGTGCCCGCACCAGTGACGATTCCAATCTTGCCCTTCAGACGTTCACTCATGACGAACCAGTGTAGCTGAACAGCGCTGGGCTAGCCGGCGATCCTTGTACGGGTAGCTAAGATGAAGCCTTGATCGACCGCTTCGGAGTCCGGCCATTGAATGGCGATGTAAGGAGCCAGAGAGCAGTCGCGGAGACTTCTCTAAGTCGGGCAACCCGTTTGCACGATATCGGGCCGAACCCCGTTTTGGATCGAGAGAGAATTCGCAAATGGGAGGGAATTCAGAATTCCTGCGTTCCCAACTCCACATTGTCACGCGACCGCGACGACAGCTCATTCGCCACACAGAGAATGGCCTGCTCTGCCCTAAAAGTCGGTGTAAGCGTAGGTTGGAAAGGTGGGAGGCACCTTGCCCGGATTTGCACCGCTGGTGCGACCGGCGTGGTTGATGGTGTCATTCGTCTGCGTGTAATCGAACCCGGAAATTGGTGGAGGGCTAGACAACAAGTAGTCGCTTGGGTTTCCCGTGTTGCCAAAATTCGGGTTGAAGGTCACCGTCCCACCGGGATCCTCGTTCATGGGTAGAGGTTTGCCATTCACCAGGGGCATTCCGTTTTGCCATCCTTGAACGCCGTTCGACTGAGTATCAAAAGCGAGGGAGTCCCAAGTCGCTGGCTGGTTCTCGCAAATCCCCGCCTTGGAGGGCGGTGGCGGATCTTTCAAGATGTGAAACGCATTGATGTCGCTGGAAAACCCTCCATCCGTTCTCCAGTAAGCGTTGTTCTGGAAGTTCTGGAAATGGTTGTAAGCCAAGCCGCACGAGTCGGCGCACCCTTGAACGACGTAGAACGTGGGATTGGACAAATCGCTACGGTCAAAATAGAAGATATTGCTACTGATTTTCACTTGAGCCCCCAGGTGCCCGCTTGCGCAGCCTTGTGGCCACGGTCGAAACTGTTCGAACATCGCGAAACGACCGTAGGCCAGGATGTTGCTTAGGAACATGTCGGGCTTGGGGGCCAGGCTGACGGTCGGGCCTTCGTACATGTAAATCGTGCTCGCGGAGACCTGGTACACGACGTTGTACTTCACTTGTACACCCGCGGATCCGTGGTCCAGATAGATGCCCTCCCCGCCATACCCTTTTGCATAGAGCACGGTATCGATGATCGAAGCGTCGGTGACGTCATGGACCAGATTATGGGAGATTACATTCCCCGTGCCGCTACCCACTTTGGAACCCACGTCATAGTACAGTGCTCCTCCGTCGTTAGTGATTCCCTGCATGACGTTCCGAATGTGGTTGTACTGGCTCACGATGTTATTCCCATTAACTTTCACTGGGCCGCATCCCAACAAGCAAACGGAAATCCCGGCGTGATAGCCATCGGCGATATCATTGTGAAGGTACTGGATGTCGTGGCCGTTTCCCTGGGCGATTCCCTCGCCATCCGGGAAAACACGAGAGTAGCCTTGAATCAAATTGTTCTGCACCACAATATTGTTGACCACACTTTGCGCCTGATCGCTCCCGCCAGGTGTGTGACCGATCCGGATTCCGCTGTCTCCCATGTCGTAGAAAGTCGAGTTTTGTATGACATCGCCGGACGCTGCGGGACCGGAGGCTCCCGAGCTCGAAGCGATCAAAATGCCGGAGGCAGAGGTGTGCCTGACGGTCACATTATCAAAGGTCACATTCTGGCAACTCTCGCAGTCAATCGCCTGCGGAACGGTCAACTCGGCATCGATGTCGTTGTTGAATCCTCCCGAAGACGGGATGAAGTTATCCACAGCAAATGTGATGCCGCTGAAGGTCACGTAGCTGAGAATGCCAAGGCCATTGGTGTTGGGCGCCGACAGCAAGCTTCCGCCGATGTAGTCTTTCGCTGGAGCTCCCGGAATTACGCCTCCCAGCTGCGGAATCACCACGGTGTCTTGATTCGGATTCTCGCCCGGGTTGGCTAGATAATTCAGTGTCCACTGCGTCGTGGAGCGATCAAGAAACCACAAACCGGTTTGACCCGCTGCGGCTGCGGCCTGAAAAGCCTCTTTCGCGTTCTTGATCACGTACCGATGACCGACCGTTGGGCCAAAGAAGTTATAAACCAGCGGCTTACCCCCCTTGGTCGCGTTGGGGGTGAAATAGATGACCTTCCCTTTGGTGTCGATACACTGAATCCGCATCACGTCCACCGTCCAGGAGTCAAAGAGCGTCAATTCCACGTCTCCAACCGGGTAAGGGTTGGAGGAATCAGGCTGGCACGGCGCGGCGGTATTTCCCGTGTAAATGCCGTTCAGATTTGTCCAGTTGGCAATTGGGTCGGGGCCACTGTCCTTGTAGATGAATCGATCCAAGCATTTCGTGTGCCCCTTGCCGTCCGAGGAGCTGTGCTGAACCGTACACGTCGAGCGATTTTGCGGAACGGTTCCAGCGACCTTCAGAAAAGTCCCGAGATTACAGAAGGAAATGTCTACCGGCTGATTAGTTTGGGTGGAGATACAAGACCCACCGCTCATGTAGTAGCCGATGCCAACCGACTCCTCCAGGCGAGCGCGCAAGCGGCGCTGCCCGTTATAGAACAGATACTCGAAGGGTTGAATGCCCGTGGGCAGTTGAACCTGCCACAGATTGCCAGAGACGTTTGTCCACGTGAGGCCCAATCCAGGATTTCCCGAGACCGGTATGCCTCCGCTGACAATCGGGGTTTCCCCGGGATAATTCTCCCAGGTCACTCCCAGGGTGGAGGTGCCGGAGTCCTTGGATCCCAACAACAACGTGCCGGGATTCGTCGGGCTCAGCGGAAGATAATAGGTTCCCGCCCGGACCATGACCGTGACCGGCTTAGTCCCGACCAGGCCTTCGACTGCAATTTGCGCTCGGGCCAAAGAGGCAAAGGGTCCATCCGTATGCGAAGAATTCGGGGCCGGCAGTGTGCCGCTCCAGGAATCGTTGCCATCGGTGGCCACATAGAAATCCGCCATCCCGTCGGGAGTGCTCGCGGTCGCTAGCCAGCCCATGGCAATGAGGATCACGAGCAGCATCACTTTTCTCATTGCGTGACCTCCTCCACCAACGGCATCGGGGCGCCAAACCATGCCCAATTGCGCCCCCATTGTATCCAGTTCGGGGACAGCGACACCAGAGTCGTTCGTCTCAGGACCGATCCTTCAAGCGCAAATAGCGCTGTGAAGATATCTCTGTTTGACAGGGTACAGGGCAGTTCGAGGGCTTCGATTATCGCACGTCGGAATACTGCCTACAACACGACGAGGCGAGAACAACGCAGAGCATCGTCCTGCGCTTAAAATCATCCAAGAAAAGCTATGCAGACTCGACATCTAGGCAACTCCGACTTAGAGATCACTCCCATAGGTATTGGCGCATGGGCGATGGGGGGCGGCGACTGGGCTTTCTCCTGGGGACGGCAGGAGGACGAGGAGTCGATCGCAGCGATTCAGACGGCGCTCGATGCGGGCGTCAACTGGATCGATACTGCCGCCGTGTACGGACTGGGGCACTCGGAGGAGGTCGTCGGCAAGGCGATCGCGGGACGCGCATACCGTCCTTACGTCTTTACTAAGTGCAGCTTGGTGTGGAATGAGCAGCGCGAGATCGGGCACAGCCTGAAAGCTGCCTCGGTGCGCCGCGAGGTGGAAGCAAGCTTGCGGCGCCTGAGGGTGGATGCGATCGATCTCTACCAGATCCACTGGCCCGATCCGGAGCTCGAGATGGAAGAAGGTTGGCAGACGCTGGCCCAAATCCAAAAGGAAGGCAAGGTCCGTCACATTGGCGTGTCGAACTTCAACGTAGCCCAGATGAAGCAGATCGAGAGGATCGCGCCCATCACCTCGCTGCAGCCGAATTACAACATCGTGACCCGCGACATCGAAAAGGACGTTCTGCCGTTTTGCGGTGAGCGGCACATCGGCGTCATCGTATACTCCCCGATGAAGTCGGGGCTACTGACCGGCAAAATGACGCGGGAGCGCATCGCGTCGCTACCGGCAGACGACTTTCGCCCGAGAACCGCCAGCTTTCAGGAACCGCTGCTGAGTCGCAACCTTGGGTTGGTGGAGGTGCTACGCGGGATCGGTGAGCGTCACAGCCGCACGCCGGGCGAGGTGGCGATTGCCTGGACCCTGCGTGATCCGGTTGTCACCGGAGCGATTGTGGGCATGCGTTCTGCCGAGCAGGCAAGGCAGATCGTACGCTCGGCAGAATTCCGTCTGACTCCGGATGAGATTCTCGAGATCGAGGAGTATCTCAAGGCAAATCCAGTTACCGCATGAGTATTCCAACTACCCTCCGAAGGAGGAATGGGCTGTGATAACACGACGAAACGTGCCTGGATATCCACCTCAGCGCTCAGATGCATTTCACAATGGAACCGAAGCGCTAGGGTTCTACAAGCAAGTCGTGGTAACAATCCCTCGCGTCAGTCTCGGCAACAAACTGCCCAGCCCGCCGCCGACAATCGATGAATACACTGCTTGGCTAATCGACGAAGGCCTTTTTGGCCCTGTCTTGAATCCAACCGCTCCGGTGAAGAACGATGCCTAGGAGGAGAAGTCAATGAATGGCTCTATCGCTGACCAGCAGCTTCTTCAAATAATAAACGGTCCTGGAGTCACTGCGATTGCAGACGCGATAGCGAGGATGGAAGCGATTGACGGTGTATTTGCCGAGCAGCGATGGCCTCAAGTGGTTCAACCTGCTCTACCTGAAGGTCACGCAACAGGTCGAAACTCATCCTCCGCCGGACGGATGGGAAAATCCACTCTGGCTCACTCGCCTTGATGTGGTATTCGCGGGGAAGAACGGCCTCCAAGAGCCCGTTAATGGCTTCGAAGTCGCTGTGCTCCGGACTCCCCTTGAGCGGAATAACGTTCGCGCCGCCCGCGATTTGGCCTGGGATTTTGCTGACAATCTTCGTCCATTGAGCGGGATCGCACGCAACGTGGCCTTAGCAACACAGGATCAAGTTACCGGAGTCTTGGGTCGCAGTTTGCTGCTCTAAGTTTGGTTCAGTGGCACGACTATGATTTCCGTAACACGCTCGATTTTGCAGAAAAAGGGTCGCCACACCGAACGTTAAAAATAATACGCCAAGCTTCAGCTTGGCAGTTGGAGGAAGCGGTGGCGGCCGGCGCTTGGGCCCGATGCCATCGACCGTTTGCAGTTCGGCGGCTCGGTTCTCGATCACGGCGAGAACCTCGGCTCCGAACCGCCCGACCAGCTTTTTCGCGAGAATCGGCCCGATCCCCTTCACCAAGCCGCTGCCGAGGTACCGCTCGATCCCCTCGGCGGTGGTCGGCGGCACCGTCTTCATGGTCGTCGCCTTGAATTGCAGCCCGTGTTCCTTGTCCCTGACCCACCAGCCCTCCGCGCTCAGCCATTCCCTTGCGGTCACCGAAGGCAACGATCCGACGACCGTCGTCTCCTCCCGCTGCCCGCGTGCTTTCACTCGCAGGACACAGAAGCCGCTTTCGTCGTTGTGGAAAGTGACGCGCTCGATCAGGCCGGAGATTTCCTCGGTCGCGGGCCTGCGTTCAGGGATTGCGGCGGCGTTCATGCGTGGGGATTCATTCTCGCATGGACGCTCTTGGATTTGCCGACGTTTTCGGGCGTCGGGAGACGATATTGTTTCGGGTGTCATCCTCCATCCGCCGGGAAGCTCACATTTACCCCACACGATCGCTCGACTTCATCGCGATGCTCCATGTACTATTCGTGATAGTAGTCAAAGAGATAAATCTGTGTCGTCATCAAACGCGAAGTTTTCCCTCTGGTTGATCCCCCTATTGTTGCTGATCCTTTGCCCGCTCGCGGTTCAGGCTCAGGACAGCATGAGCAAGACCCACTCTGTCACCGGTTGTTTGCAGAAAGGCATAGAACCGGGAGGCGTCTTTATTGTCGGCGAAGACGGCACCATGTGGGAACTGAGCGGCGAAGTAGACGCCGCTCACGTAGGGCACAAGGTTAAGGTGGACGGCCATGTCCTGCATCGCTCCAAAACCGAAGAAGCAAAGTTCGCCGACTACGAAAGGCAAGAAGCCAAGGGAAAGCCGTATGCCGATTTTCAAGTTACCAGCTTGAAAATGGTCAGTGATTCCTGTCAATAGCTCTGTCCGATGCCTCTCGCGCCGTTACAATCCCGGAGCAGAGACGCAGGAGCACTTCAGTTGAAGTTCAAGCTCAAGGCATGCGTCAACCGCTCGGATGCCCGGACGATCCGGCAGGCTCTCGAACAACTCGCCGCGCAGGGCTCTGTTAGGAGAGACGGCGACGAGTTCGTTGTCGAAGCGGAGATGGAAGGAGCCAGCGCACGAGAGTTGAACCGCACGTTTTTTTCCGCCTTGAGAAGGACGGAGAAGAGAACGACGCTCCGTGCGGAATGGACTTCTGGCGAC
This sequence comes from Terriglobia bacterium, assembly GCA_963758285.1. Taxonomy (GTDB): domain Bacteria; phylum Acidobacteriota; class Terriglobia; order Terriglobales; family Acidobacteriaceae; genus DASVWZ01. The sequence continues at coordinate 155,124 of CAVWUT010000010.1, forward strand.
GGCACCAGCGAAAGGTTTTTCGACTATGTCCTGAAGAAGATAATCAAGAATTGACTCGCAGCGCTCTACAACTACGCGGCTGAGTGTCCGTATGCGACGGGGAGGATGACGCCCGAAGTCTCGGCCGCACAGTCTGGAGTTGCTGGAACTTGAGAAGGGGGTTAGCGCTCTTGGCCCGCACCGCACATCAAGATGTGACCAATCTCACTGATATGGCGCCCACGTTCAGGACACTATAGGTCTCGCCCTCTTGAGGCGAATGACCCCAATTCCCGGAAAAGGGTATTCCCGTCAAAAGTTTATCTTCTGGAGGTGAGTCATGAAAGGCATCGGGATCTTGGGGTCGATTCAAGCCCTTCTGTTCCTGGCACTCTGTTCGTGCGCGTTTGTTTTGACCCAGCACAGTCTCTGGAGTGCGATCCCAGAGGCACGTGCGGATTCGACGGACGGGCAGGTCCGAGCGAATTCGTCCCTGCCGGGTTCGCAAGTGATTCAACATGTGGTTGTGATCATCCAGGAGAATCGCTCCCCCGACAACCTGTTTCAGGATCCGGTTCTGATTCAGGAAGGCGCAGACATTCAGAACTACGGGATCAATTCAAAACACCAGAAGATTGTGCTGCAACCGGTGCCGTTGGCGGACTACTGGGACTTGGGCCACAGCCATGGCAGCTTCCTCAACATGTATGACCGCGGCAAAATGGATGGTGCGAACAGGATCCAGCAGTTTTGCGACCCCGGCTACAAATGCAAGAGGGCGCCGACCAATTTCCAGTTCGCGTATGTGCAAGCCCAGGAACGTCGCACCCTATTTCCAGATGGCCGAGGAGTATACCTTTGCCGACCGCATGTTTCAGACCAATGAGGGACCGAGCTTCCCGGCGCATCAGTTCGTTTTTGCGGGGACGTCAGCGCCCACCGCAACCAGCAACTTGTTCGCGTCGGAAGGTCCAACCGGAGGGGGCAAGAAACCTGGACTGGATACTGGATGTTCGGCTCCGCCGAGCGAGCGTGTGGAGCTGATCAATCCTTTCGGACACGAATCGAAAAGGATGTTTCCCTGCTTTGAGCATCTCACGCTGGCTGACCTGCTCGATGCCCAGTCGTTCAGTTGGCGGTTTTACACGCCTGTGCCCGACGACCTCGACACGGCACCGAACGCGATTCGCCATCTGCGCTTCGGTCCGGACTGGAAGAAAGACATTGTGAAGGGTCCAGCGCAAATTCTCTCCGACATTTCCAAGGGACAGCTTGCCACGGTCACCTGGGTGATCCCGAGCAGCCTGGAGTCCGACCATCCTGGCACCAGCGAAGGTCTGGGACCTTCCTGGGTCGCATCGGTGGTGAATGCCATCGGCGGCAGCCAATTCTGGTCCACTACTGCGATCTTCATTAGCTGGGATGATTGGGGTGGTTGGTACGACCACGTCGCACCCAAGGTGATTGACGATGGCAAGAGTTGGGGCTCCGGCTACGTCTATGGCTTTCGTGTCCCGATGATTGTGGTTTCACCCTATGCTCAGCAAGGCTATATTTCTCATGTCACCCACGACTTCGGCAGCATTCTGAAATTCACCGAAGAAGTCTTCGGATTGCCGTCGCTGGGATACGCGGACGCTTATGCCGACGATCTCTCGGATTGTTTCAACTTCGGACAACGTCCGCTGACATTTCACAAGATTCGTGCGCCGTATGATGCCAACTTCTTTCTGAATGACCGGCGGCCGCTCCAGCCTCCTGATAATGATTGATGGCCGGGTGGTCGCGGGAATTCTGGATTGGGGCGGGGCTGGGTCGTTACCAGAGCCCCAAGAAACTGGGCGAGGCCACGCAGATGCTCTACGTCAAGGTGAATGACGCGGACGAACATTTTGCGCGTGCCAAGAAAGCGGGAGCGAAGACCGACACCCAGGAAATTAGTCACAATTCACCGGGAGCCATGCAGTTGAACAAACCGCTCCGGTCCAGCCTCAATTGGCTTGTTGACGGGAGGCCGTCCATGAGTGGTTCTCCTGGTTGCCTCCGCCACGTCCTCCGTGGCCTCCGCCGCCAGCACCTTGGGGCTGAAGGGTTCCAGACATTTTGTCGCCATCGACGGCGCCGGTGAATGCAAGCGTAAACGTGCGGCGTCCCTGCATTTGGACGGCAAAGGAAATGTTGTTGTTTTGAATGCTGCCGGTCAGCGACGAAGAACCTCGTGGTCCCTGGAAAGTGCCGCTCAACTTAGAGCCGTCTTGTTGAAGCCGCAGGGTTCCCTGTTCATTGCCGCGGCCGCTCTGCCAAGAGATCTGCCAACTGCCAGCCACACTGGCTGGCTGGGCGTTCGCTGACTGGTCTTGTGCACTCAGGTTGGCGGCCACCAGTGGAAGGAAAACAATTGCCCAAACTGCGGGCAGCAGGCATCTGTTCACAACAACCTCCTCGCAGGCAGACATTCTGCTGGCATGCATTCAATGTAAACACAGAAAAAACTGGCGACGCGGTAAAGAGTCAGTAAAGAAAGGTAAAGTCTTGTCAACCGGGGTTGGCTGCGGACCTCATCTCAAGCACGTGCGGCTGAGTCGTATCCTGAACTACATTCACAAGACTGCGAGCCTAGCCACCTGCGGGCGCTGCCATCTTAGAATTCTTCAGTCCCTTGGATCTGATAGGAGAGCCTTGGAGGCCGAGCATAAACGATTGCTTCTCATCAATGCTTCTCCCTCGCTCGCCCCGAGCGTTGCGTTCTTCAGAGGGATCGTCCGGGTCTAAGGCTTTCTGCACTTCACTGATACTCTGCTCATCAGCGCTCCTATTGCACTTTGAGCATAGCTCGTCCGGCGTGTTGCAAACCTTCCTGCCGCAATCCAGACATTCGAATTTCGTGGACTTAAGACCTCTTTTTTCTTTGCCTGCTTCTGTGTGTTGCGGTGTTTCTCTTTTGCCCTTCCAGCGTGTTTGTGTATCTGCTACTTGCGCTTAGCTCGGTGTGGCCTCGCGATGTCTTTCAGAGTCGGCTTCCAGACCCACAGGCTGGCTGGTATACCAGCGGTTGAATCCTTGTCAACAATCTCTCTTACTCTGAAAGAATGATTCGTGAGCAAGGCCCTGATCCGCTCTGGGCTGATCCCAGATTTGGCTGACAACTCTGCTGTCTTGAGCTTGCGATGTGCATTGACTATTGCCTCAAGGCGCTCCAAATCTGCGCTGTCTTTCTCTGCTACCTCTGTCTTCATTGTCGTGAGCCTCCACCACGATCTTGCGGCGCTGCTCCCGCTCGTTATATGTGGGCGGGAAGGTCACGAGGGCGGGCTGCTCTTTTGTTTGACTGCGTATCTCATGCGTTCAGCGCCGACCCGTGAGTCCAGCCGATCCCGCCGCCAACTGACCGAGGCTGTCAGGTTTCACTGTGATGACATCCGGCCCCTTGATCTTACCCGTGACGATCGGCTTGTTCGGGATAGTTTCGTAGGCGTAGCCAGTCAAGAGACCGGTGAATTGGGTGCCATGTTGTTTGTCGACGGTCACATTTAGCCTTGCCCATCCGAAGTGAATCTGCCCCTTGATCAAGAACTTCAGTCCCACATACCTGTTCTTTACGCCCTTTCCATCGTTTGCCCAGGGGCCGAAAATATGATGGGAACTCTTTCCTCCGGTTGACACATAGAACGAATATGCAGCCAGATTCTCCTCATATCCAAGAAAGTTCCCCTTGGGACCAATGCGAGCTCCAGCGCGAAGGGCTGAGGCAAAGACTTTTTGCCCAATCACGCCGTTTCCCTCGACCGGCGGCGTGACCGCCAGGTATATGAAACCCCACCAGTAGTTGAAGACGCTGTAGTTGATGAAGCTGAAATCGTTGACGCCGTCATGGTTCAGGTCGAGATAAACCGGCGGGTAAATGGTTTGAGGCGGGATCGAAACGTGGGCGGGCGTATATACGATCTTCGCCTCGGCTGGCTGTGCCAAAGCCAACACGCCCACTCCGGCTGCACTGGCCGCGAGTGCATACAGGTTGAGCTGGCGAGTGAGAGGTTCTGAGAGCTGAGCGGCATTGCGGCGTTGAGTAGACTGTTTCACTGGGAAACCTCCTGGAATCGAGGTTCGGCAAGGGAGGAATTCAGTTCGCAGGTCCGAGCTACGCTGCTACTGCGCTCTTGCCATCTCACTACTTTGTGATCCGCCAAACCGTTCCGGCGTTGCCGGTGCCGCCCTCGTAAGTGGTGCCATAGAGGTTCCCCTCAGCGTCCAGAGTCACACCCCCAACGGGAAATTCCCCGTCCGACCCAACGAAGCTGTGCAGCAGGGTCATCGTTCCTTTCTTACTCAGTTCATACACCGTTCCGAGGCCGGAAGTCCCGCCTGCCCAGGTGTCGCCATAGAGGTTTCCCTTCGCGTCCAGAATCACACCTGCGAGGGGGGCTTCCCCGTCCGACGAGCCACGCGCGAAGCTGTGCAGCAAGGCTTCCTTGCCCACCTTGCTTACCTTCCACACGATTCCGTCGCCGGAGGCGCCACACGCCTCGGCAGTACCATAGATGTTGCCCGCACTGTCCATAGCCGGAGTTCCGTAGGGATAGCACCCGGCCGTCTTTCCACCCGCGAAGCTGTACAGCAAAGTGAACGTGCCATTGTTACCCAGTTTGTACACCACTCCGTCATTGGAGGTGCCGCCTTCCTGGGTGACGCCATAGAGGTCATCCTCCGCATCCATGAGCAAACGTGTCCAGAAGGGATATGCCCCGTCCGACGATCCCCCAGCAAAGTTGTGCAGCAAGGTCTCCTTGCCGGCCATGCTTAGGTTGAACACCGTTCCTTGGCCGGAAGCGCCGCATCCATCGGTGGTGCCATAGAGATTACCGGCTTTGTCCTGAAGCAGGCCCCCGTAAGGATAGCACCCGTCCGTTGTCCCCCCGGTAAAGCTGTACAGAACGCTCTCGGTGCCGCTCGTATCCACCTGGAACACGGTTCCGTAGCCGGAAGTGCCGCCGTAGTAGGTAGTGCCATACAGGTTCCCCGTCGCGTCTCGGACCAGACCGGCGTAGGGATATGCCCCGTCCGGTGATCCAGTGAAGCTGTACAGAACGCTCTCGGTGCCGTTCGTATCCACCTTGAACACTGTTCCGTGGGAAGAAGGTCCCCCGTAGACGGTGGTGCCGTACAGGTTTCCGTTGGCGTCCCGGGCCAAGCCTGCGACGGGATATGCCCCGTCCGTTCCCCCGGTGAAGTTGTGAAGTACAGTGAAAGTCTGCGCTCGCGCCGATGGGGTTGCGACTACTCCCAGCACAAGCACGACTACGAACGTCAGCGCGGCACTTGCTACTCGCAAGGTCATCCCCGAAATCCAGGCCCGCTGTTGCCTTGGGTTCGCCATGATTGCCCTCCCTGTTCAGCGCCAACCATCCTACCCCTCCGGCGCACAATGGCAAAGAGACTTTCGGCCCCGCCGGGGACAGAGGAGTCGGATCGTGCCGTTGGGTGACCTCGCCTGCGAACTCTCGATGCTGGACGCCGTTCTATGCGAGGAGGAAGAAAGGCTCTGGCCGGTAAGTGACCATCACATACGTTGGTCTTTGCATCACCTATTTCTTGATGGCCGGGCCGCATGATAGCGAAATGCAGCAGCAGCCTGAAGTTAATGTTTGGCTTAGGGTTAACGACCAGATCGTCCGAGGCCGAGTGCTCGATTTGCCGTGACATGATCTACAAACGGAGCGGAACCAGCACCGTTGAAGATGAGGACCAAGAACTCCGCGAGGCGCTAACCCGTCACACCGCAAGGAGCCATCCCCAGTCCTAGCTGGCTTTACTCTGCGCAAAAGGCACTGGCTGGCAGCTGTGTCTGGCAAACTTGCTGCGCAGGTTATGCTCGGCTTCCAAGGGCTCTCGTATCAGCGCCAAGGGAGTGAGGAATCTAAGATGGCAGCGTCCGCAGGTGGCAAGGCTCGGAGTCTTGCGCATGTACTTTAGGATGACGAGCCGTCGCTCAGGCTGCTCGGCCATGCGGAGACACTGCGCTACAGCCGTTAGATAGTCAAGTTATTTTTCGATGAAAATGGCGGCACCAGGATCTTTGGCCTTGCCAGAAATCTGAACTGACCGGACGGTGGCTGGGAGCGTCGTATTTGCTAGGAACGAAGTAGATTGCAGTCAGATTCATAGGTGGGCCAAGATCCAGTTGGCACGGGGCGAAGAATGGGCAATCACATCCGGTGGTGATTGGCGTCACTGACTATCCGTGAGTTCACCACCAGAATACTCCCTCATGAGGGTGGCACCAGTTTCGCAAACCGTGCAATCAAAGTTATTGGCGAAGGCACGCCAAATGCCAGAACCCAAGGGCGCTGTTCTTTTCCGAAGGGACGAGCCAGCTTTTGGGATTTTCCTGGTCCAGAAGGGAAGCGTTAGCCTGCGACTGGAATCTGCCGAGGAAGGAAAGCCAATCTTAGATCGCAGGGCGACGCGAGGCTCCATTGTCGGTCTGCCAGGGACTCTGTCGGGAGGGCGCTACAGTTTGACTGCTGTGACCGTGGAGGAGTCTGAGCTCGCCTTCATTGACCGCCTGGCTCTGATTGAACTCATCAAAGACGATCCCCTGTTAGGCCTGGAGTTGATGCGCGCCCTCGGGGAAGAAGTCCTGCAGATGCGGGCGACATTGGCATTAGCGCCTGCGGCGCAGGTCGGATGATGAATTTGCGTCACTGATTAAGGTGTACTTGGAGACTCGAGGATTTGTTCCGAGACGCGCAGGGCAATCTCTATGGCACCACGCTGGAGGGTGGCAGTGGTGGTTGGGAACGGTGTGGAAGATCACAAAGTAGTTGGGATGGCAGGCAGAGATCCGCAGAAGGGAGAATGGGACGTTAGTGTGATCGGCCGCTTTTACCAGCTCCCAACTAAGCCGTTTCTCGATCGTTCCGAGGGCGGCATCAATCTGCATTTCAGCGCCTCCCGTTCAAGTCAGATAGGCGTGTATGCTTTTGCAAGACACAGGTTAATCGGTGTTGATGTCGAAGAAATGGTACCGCGGGCGGATTGGGAAGTTACCGGCTCTGGACGATCAGGGAGGCCTGTCTCAAGGCCATTGGCAGGGGGCTCTCCTTCTCGCCGGCGGACATTGAAGTGAGCCTGGAGGGGGAGAATGAATACCGCTTTCACAGCATCAACGGCGAAAGCGAACGGGGCCGTAATTGGAGCATCCCGTTTACCCCCGCAACAGACTTTTTGGCTTCCGTGGTGGTCGAAGCCGGCCCGACCATGATCAAATACTTCCATTGGAAGCCGAGGCGACTGCTGAACTCGCGCCTGCCATGAAGCCTCTTCTCACCTTCGTACCTGATCCGTCGCTGGAGGCCTGCGCGGAGTGCAGGATCAGCGTCCGTTCCCTGCCCTATCTGGCCGATCACTCGTTTCAGGACATGGTCGTGCTGCCCGGGTCGTTCTACATTGAAATGGCGCTCTCTGTTCATCAAGAGCTTCTTGAGCGCGCCCCGAGTGTCGTGCGAAACGTGACCTTCCAGAATGCAGTCGTCCTTTCGCTGGACGATACGATCATAAGGGTTGAGGTCCGGAACAATGGTGCCGCGGCCGCTGAATACACTTTCCACGAAGCCGCTGTCGAGAATGGAGGCGCTCCCCTCCGCCGCCAGTATGCTGTCAGGCTGGAGATCGACCGCAGCCCATCAGCCCTTCAAGAGTCTGTCAACGAATCATTTTCCATCGAAGAGTTCCAGGCTCTGGCTCATGACGTAATCGACTCGGAGCGTTTTTACAGAGAGCTTCGTGACAACGGCAACCAATACGGGCCTCGGTTTCGGTGTGTCTCATCGATTTGGCGGGCGGGCAATCAGTCTCTCGGGAGACTTTCCTGGCGGCGTGCGGAAAGCGAACCACATTGCCTGCACCCCACCTTGCTGGATTCGATGACTCAGATGCTGGCGCCCTTCATGATGGCCGGGGGCAGGACTTTCATACTGCGGTCGATTGAACGTATCGAGATAGCGGACCTCAATTTTCCCGATACCCTGTGGTGCCATGCCACGCTGCTGCCGGAGACTGAAGGGGAGAGCAAGGGCGTGGTCGGCAATGTTCGGGTCTTCGGCCCGTCGCGCAAGTCGTACCTGGAACTCTCCGGAGTCACCTTCACCCTTCTGGACCACCCGGATGCCCTCGCGGAAAACACGGCGCCGAGCCTTGTAGTCGCCTCCAACTTTACGGCAGAGCCGCTCGAGGATTCCCTGCAGTTCTGGGCGGCGCATTTCAGCCTTCAGGCCAACATCGAATTTGCGCCCTACGATCAGATTTTTCAGCTGTTGCTGCAGACGGAGAGCGCGTTTCGCAGGAATAGCGACGGGGTCAACATTATCCTGCTGCAATTGGAGAAGTGGGCCGCTGCCGAACGAGATTGTGTCCTGGCCTTCGACAAAAAGAGAGCCGAGCAGTGCTTCGGGAAGCGCAAGAGATGCATTCTGCCGAATGGCCTCGAAATCGTTCATTTGAACCAGTATGAAACGGACTACCTGTACAAGGAGATCTTTGAGGACGAAGGTTATCTAAAGCACGCTATATGCCTGCCCGACGGAGCCACCGTGGTGGACATTGGGGCCAACATCGGCCTGTTTTCCCTTTTCGTAATGAGCCGCTGCAGGAACCCGAGGATTTACGCCTTCGAACCCGCCCCGGTCGCGTATGACCTCCTGAAGGCGAACTGCGACGCCTACGGTTCCAGCGCCCAGGCCTTTAATTTCGGAGTCTCGGACAGGCAGGGCACCGCGACCTTTACCTTCTATGAGAATTCCTCTGTTTTCTCTAGCTTTTATCCCGGTGAAGCCGAGGACCGCGAGGCTATCCAGGCGGTCGTTCGCAACATGCTCAACGCCGGATCGGTCCCCGACGAGTCCCTGCAGGAATATGTCAATGAGCTCACGATCGACAGGCTTCGCCGCAGTACCCACGAGTGCCGCCTGACATCGGTGTCGGACATCATCCGCGAAAATCAGATCGACAAGATCGATCTTCTCAAGATTGATGCCGAAAAAAGCGAGTTGGACATCATCAGGGGCATCGCGGATTGCGACTGGCCGAAGATCGATCAGATCGTCATCGAAATCCACGATCCCACCCGCGAGGCGGTTCGTTGGATCAGCGACCTGCTGATCCGGAAGGGATACCGATGTGCGATCGAACAGGAAAAACTGCTCGATCATTCCGGACTATTCAACCTTTTCGCAACCCGTGATGAGACCGTCGACAGGATGGGCTCGGATTCGAAGCGCTTCCACACTGTCGCTTCTCGGGTGCCAATGCCGCGGCTGCCAGGCAGCCTGCAACGCAATGCCCGGGATTTCTGCGCCGCGCTGCAGTCATTCACAAGCCAGACGCCGGCGCCTCTTGTCCTCTGTTTCTGTCCGGCGAGCCCGGCCGTCGAAGCCAATACGGAACTGAAGGTGGCGCTCGGTGACGCCGAGCGGGAATTGCTCTCACGAGCTGGCACGCTGGCGAGCGTTTCAACCATCGGTTCGGAGTCCCTCTCGCGGCACTATCCGGTCGCCGAGTATTACGACGTTCATGGCCATCAGTTGGGGGACATTCCCTACACACCGGAGTGCTACGCCGCCATCGGCACCGCCCTCTTCCGAACCATCTTCAACCTGAAGCGAAAGCCATTCAAAGTAATTGTGCTGGACTGCGATAACACCCTTTGGAAGGGCGTGTGTGGCGAGGATGGCCCCTGGGGAATCGCGGTCACCGAGCCTCACCGCGTTCTGCAGCAGTTCATGATTGGTCAGTTGAACGTCGGCATGCTGTTGTGCCTCTGCAGCAAGAACAGCGAAAAGGATGTGCTGGACGTATTCGATCAGCGAGCTGATATGCTCCTGAAACGCGAGCACCTTGCTTCATGGCGGATCAACTGGAGCAGCAAGTCTGAGAACATCAAATCTCTCGCGAGCGAGCTGAATCTTGCGTTGGACAGTTTTATCTTCATCGATGACGACCCTCTGGAGTGCGCTGATGTGGAGATCGACTGCCCCGGCGTGTTGACTCTGCAGGTGCCGCGGGAACCTGCTTCGTTTGCCTCGTTTTTCGAGCATATCTGGGCTTTCGATCACACGGGAACGACCGAAGAAGATCGAAGCCGCACTAGGATGTATCAGGAAAACGCGCAAAGAGAGAGCTTCCGTGCGCAGACCCCTTCCTGAAAGACTTTGTCGCGGGCCTCCTGGTTCACGTCGAAATGGCTGAAGCAACCGAGGATCAGCTCAGCCGTGTCTCGCAATTGACCTTTCGAACCAGTCAATTCAACTTCACCACGATCTGGCGCTCGGCAAGCGAAATCAGAGACTTCCTAAAGCGGGGAAACGCCGGATGCTTGGTGGTTCGGGTGGCCGATCGATTCGGGGACTATGGGCTCGTCGGTGTCGTAATGTATGAGACGGAAGCCGATCGGCTCAAGCTCGACACTTTTCTGCTCAGCTGCCGGGTCTTGAGCAGAGGAGTGGAGCATACGGTACTGTCCAGGATCGGCCAGCGGGCACTCAGTTCAGGAAAGAGGTTTGTGGAACTCACCTGCCTGCCGACGGAGAGAAAATTTGCCCGCCAGGGAGTTCGTCAGTAGCCTCGGCGATCAGTTTCGAAGTGAGGCAGGCGAGTCCTGGCTCTTTCCCGCCGAATACCTGGCGGGCCTCCAATACAATCCGGACGAAAAGACTCGACAAGGGAACGAGCGAGCCGGCAACGGCCAATGGGGAGAAGTCGCCGCTTCCACCGGCGTTTGGGTTTGGCATATCTGCCCGATCGGAGCACCTCCAGCGGATTGGGGAAGAGCTGTATAACATCAGCCGGGTTGCAAAAGCGATCGATGAATTCCGGCTCCGGACAGGAGGTCTTGACGAGGTGGCGGAAACCGAGCCGTCCGGCTGGCTGGAAACCGTTATCCTCAATATATGGAGAAAGGTCCTAGGCCGGCCGGGAATCGGACGGAACGTCAATTTCTTTGAGGCGGGGGGCACTTCCTTGAAGGCTGTCCAGGTGATAGCCATGATCCGGAAGGACGTGAAGCGAAATCTGTCCATCATCAGTCTCTTCGAGTGTCCGACGGTAAGCCTTCTCGCTGCCGAGCTCGACGCAACCGCCGGAAGCGTCCTTCCAGCGGAGCCCAGCGCAACTGGGGCGGCTCTACGCGGGCAGCAAAGACGATCCAGGGCCATGAGGCGGACTCAATGAACTTGGGAAAAATAGGCGTTCTGGGTGCGGGGAACATCGGGGTTGGCGTCGTCACCGACCTGGTCCTTCATGGGATCCCAACGGTTGTTGTTGACCTTACAAAAAACATCCTCGAACGTGCTCAAGCCGAGGTGTTGAACAACGTACGGTTCGCTCCTCTGCTCTCCAAGACGCTGCCGCCGGCAAGCAGGGATGAGGCTGTGCAGCGCATGACCCGTAACGCACCGATCTGAAGGATTGACTCCTGCGACTTCATCATCGAGAACGTTACCGAGGATTGGGAAATCAAAAGGCCGCTCTATCAAAAATTGGGAGAGTTGGTGCCGCCCGAGGTCTGCTTTGGCGCCAATACCTCGTGCATTTCCATCACACAAATAGGCAGCGCCTCCGGGCGTCCCGCCAATGTGGTCGGGGTTCAGCTTCATGAATCCGGTCCATTTGAAGCCAGCCGTCGAGGTGATCCGGGGATTCCACACCTCCGATCTGGCAGTCAGTACGTTGTTGCAACTGCTCTCCCAGCTGAAGAAGGAGGCAATCATTGTCGAGGACATGCCTGGCTTTGTTTCCAACAGGATATCCCACTTGTTCATGAACGAGGCAGCCTTTGTCCTGCAGGACAACGTCTCCACGGCGGAGAAGATCGACATGATTTTCAAGAAGTGCTTCGGACACACGATGGGTCCTCTGGAGACTGCGGATCTGATAGGATTGGACACGGTTGTGCGTTCTCTCGACGTTCTTTATGAAAGCTTCAAGGACCCGAAGTACCGATGTTGTCCGCTGCTTAGAAAGTTGGTGTCATGCCGGCATTGAGGGGCGCAAAACCGGAAAGGGTTTTTATACTCTATTTCGCCGGCTGATGAGCCAAACCCCCGATGCCTTCCCTTCGGCTTTTCTCATAGCGTTCATTACTCGAAGAAACCCGTTGAACAGTCGCCGTGTATGCAGAGGAAGAAAAAGAAGGTTAAGGAAGCACCGTTACCAACTTCCTGCTGAGCTCGATCAATATTGCGAATCTGAACCACGACGATGACCTTTTTGAATCCGGCATTGTGAACTCCCTATTTGCGGTCCAGTTGGTGACGTTCCTCGAAAAGACTTTTGCGATAGAAGTAGGGATGGACGATCTGGACATCGAGAATTTCAAGTCCCTTAACGCGACTACGGCTTTTGTCATGAGGAAGAACGGCTGGCAGAGGACTGGGGCTACGCCGTGAGTTCATGGCAGCGAATCCTGTTTCTCTCACGGCCACCATGGTCATTTCGTGATTCGGCACTCTGACCCGCAGAGTACAGCCATTAGACAGGCAAGCGCTCCGATGCAATATTTATTGACCGAACAGCAAAAAGCCAGCCACGGAAATTTCAAGGCATTCGTAAACCAGAACGTTGAGCCGTTTGCCAAGGAGATCGGATGAGGAACAGAGACTTCCTGAGTCCGTAATCTGTAGATACTGTCGGCAAAATCCGGTTACTTGGGATGCAGTCTTCCGCCCCAGTATGGAGGACAGGGATGGGACACGGTCACATTCGGCTTGCTGAATGAAGCGTTTTTGGGAAGAGGGATTTCCTTGAGCTTTGGCCGGCGTGCTGACCGTCCAGGCCATGGTTTCGATGTCGCTGCTGAAGTGGGGGAGTGTGGAGCAGAAACAGAAATGGCTTCCTCTCCTTGCCAAAGGAGAGATCATCGGGGCTTTTGCCTTGAGCGGAGCACGGCGGAATGATATCACATCCCTGGCGACCGAATTCACTCCCTCGCAGGGCGGCGTTTTTGTTTTGAACGGCGCCAAAAAATGGATAACCCGCGCCCAGTTCGCCTCGTTATTTCTGGTATTTGGGAATCTGGGAGACCGCTCGCTGGCTTGCTTGGTGCCCAGGGGAGACTTCGCGGTCTCGAGGTGGAACCCATTCATGATCTGATGGGGTTCCGCGCGGCCGGTCTGGCGAAGCTTGCTTTCAAGAATGTCGAAGTTCCACCCGCCAACGTTGTCGGCAAACCCGGCTTTGCCCTATCGCATGTCGCGCCGGTTGGTCTGCAATACGGGAGGATCAGCACCGCCTGCTCCGCCTTGGGGCTTTGCAGGGGATGCTTTGACGAGAGTGTCGACTGGGCGGCCACCCGAAGGATCAGGCAATCAACCCTTGGGAGATATCCGAATGATCCGCTCGTTGATCGCCGCAATGGGCACTGACCTGGAGGCCAGCAGTTTCCTCTGCCACAGCGCCTGCCGTGCGGCAGACGCAAATCTCCCCGAAGCGTTTGAAAAAGCCCTGATCGCCAAATATTTCACCGCCAGAGCCGCCGTCAGGGCGGCCTCGGATGCAGTTAGATCAGGGGAGCCGCTGGCTGTCACGGATCTTCCCCGGTTTCGCGCTTCTATCGTGACGCCAAGATCATGGAGATCATTGAAGGTACCACCC
>CAVWUT010000011.1:0-280406 GCA_963758285.1 Terriglobia bacterium
GGTGGCGGAGGTCTTTGGCCTCAGATGGTCGGACGTGATGTATGGCGAGGGCCTCTTGGCAGTGCGGGCCAAGCTGAAGGGCGGCAAGATGCGTTATGTCCCGATGCTTCCCGAACTGGCCGGCGAGCTGCGGCGCTATCCCGCAGTGATTGGTGAGGATCGGATTTTTCCGCCGAAACAGGGTGCTGTAAGCGGACGGCAGCGGGTGGAAGGAAGTTTCGAGGACCTGCTTGAAAGGGCGGGCATTGAAGATTTTCGGTTCCACGATCTGCGTCACACTTTTGCATCCTGGTACATGATGAACGGCGGCGATCTTTACGAGCTTGCGAAAATCCTGGGCCACTCGAACATCAAGATGACCGAACGTTATGCGAAGTTGGCAAGGCAGCACATCGCTCGGACCGGAAGCACGGCGCGGGAGATGTGGAAACTGCTGGATCAACCAAGGGTGTTGGAAGCAACAACGACCTGCGACACGGCGAACATCCTGTCCGATGTTCGCGTATAGTTCGCGCGACTGAAATCTGAGCTTTCTGGCTGCTGCTAAGTGCTTAAGAATGTGGTGGCCAGGGACGGAGTTGAACCGCCGACGCCAGCCTTTTCAGGGCTGCGCTCTACCACCTGAGCTACCTGGCCACGCGTTGAAAAGCTCTTTGGCTGCCAAGCTCTGCGACTCCTTGGACGGCGCCTAACTTCAGCGGAAGTGCCGGGAACTGCAGGCAGTCAAAACACTGGGAACGTTTGCGACATCAAGGATTATAGCAACCCAGTTCGATTCCCTCAACGCCGAGAACCTCAGCCGGAGAGCGTCAGGTCAGTGGCTCAATTTGCCGAACTTAACCGCAAAGGACACGAAGTCACACGAAGGAAGCCCCGGAAAACCTTCGTGATCCTTCGTGGTTGACTGGTTTCCGGCGTTTAGTCGTGAAACTGACCCTCTGCCAACCTCTGAGACCATCAATCCGCCGCGAAACTTACTGTCCAGCCGGACTCGACTGCGCGCCAAGCCATGTGGCCAGTTGCGGCGCTTGACGATCTTTCATGTCCACGCAATAGCCGATCTGCTCCAGTGACTGCTTGAGCGTCCGCTCTGCCGACGGCGTCGGATGAGCCGCAAAAAACTCCTTCACTTCGTTGCCCATTTGCGCGTCGCAGAAGCTTCCGGCGGAGCCAACAATCACGCCACCGGCAAAGGCGCCGCCCAGTTTGTCGATCTCCGCCCAGTGGGCTCGCACGAAGTCCCACGCCTGCCTTGAATTCGCTGGTGTTCTCACTAGCTGGCCCAGCATGAACGGGCTGTCCTGGGAGCGCACCGCGGAGGACATCGCGAATTCCAGAGTTCTTTGCACCAGTTTGGGATCGGTAAAGTTGGTGAGGGTTTGCCGGTAGATGAATTCCTCTTCGGGACTTTTGGCGTGCTGCAGATGATCCAGTACTTTGTTATAGAAGGCCTCGCCACCGTCGCGCGCCGTAATGCGAAGCGCAACGGCGGCCATATCATGATCGACAGAGGCGGGATTTTCGAGCGTCTGGTCCGCCAGCCTGCGGGCCATCGCTACGGCCTGTGGATCACGAGCCGTATAGCCCAACCCGAACAGCAGCCGAACTCGCAGAGACTTCACAGCATCAGGCTCATCCGGCTTGGCCTCCCATCCCACAGCCTTTGCGGCTGGATTCAGGAGCTGCCGCACCCACTGTTCGTAGGAGGCACGGTCAGCATCGCTGACGAGATAGTCGCGGATGTACGTCAGATGTTCTACGAGTTCGTCCAGCACGGCCGGTGTTTGCTCGCCTCGCAGTCCCTGGGCAATCGCCAGATAATCGCCGATCTTTGCGCGATCCACGCGAATTGCGGCCGACGCATCCGAGAGCAGCACGATTCGCTCCGCCGGGCTCAGCGCGGTTTCTTCATCCTTGGCCAGCTCGCGCATCGCCGCGGGCTGGTATCCGGTGTAATAGTAACCTTTTGCTTCCGCGTTAGGGTAGACCCAGGGTGAACAGCTCTTCATCACGAAGTTCTGCTGCTTTTGCGTCAGGAGCTCACAAGTTGCGCCCGGGTGCTGGGCGGATCCGCCTTGCTTCATGCACACTGGAATCTGCCAGATGTCAGAATTGCCCGCCTCAAACTTGGACCGGTCGATGAAATAGCGATGCTGCTCCATGGTGACAGTCTGCGAATTTCCCGAGCACTGTGTCGTGATGCTCACCATCGGAATGCCCGGCTGATTGACGAACGTCGGCATGATCTGGTCGACCGGCTTCCTGGAGGTTTGCGTCTGGGCACGCCAGAAGTCGGTTGCGGTTGCGTTGGCATAGGCATGTTGCTTCAGGTACGCATTCACGCCCGCCCGAAACGTCTCCGGCCCCAGATACGCTTCCAGCATTCGCAGCACCGCGGCGCTCTTGCTGTAGGTAATCGCATCGGCGAGTTCCAGAATCTCTCCCGGAGTTTGCGCATTCTGGTGGATGGGGTGCGTATTGGCCAGCGAGTCTTGTTCCATGGCCTCGGTCGCCTCATGAACATCATCCAACTGAACATTCCATTCCGGCTTCCAGGCGGCGACGGGCTTGCTCGACATCCAGGTAGCGAAGCCTTCATTCAGCCAAATATCGTCCCACCATTGCATGGTGACCAAGTCCCCGAACCACTGGTGCGCCATCTCGTGCGCAATCACCGATGCGATCGTCTTACGGAGTTCAAGCGAGGAGTTCTTTTCATCGGCCAGCAGAAGAATTTCGCGGAACGTAATGCAACCTGTGTTTTCCATGGCTCCGGCGGAGAAATCGGCCAGCCCGACCAGATCCAGCTTGCCGTACGGATACTTGATCCTGAAGTAGCGGTTGTAATACCGCATAATGTTTTCCGCGGCATCCAGCGCAAAGGCGCCGAGCTGCTTCTTGCCCGGACTGGTATACACGCGAACCGGAATCCCATCCGCTGAGCCTTCGATGTACTCAAAATCCCCCATCACGATCGCCGCCAGATACGAGGACATTTTCGGCGTCGTGGCAAAGCGGACAGTATGCTTGGCGCCGTCGGCACTTGCAGTGTCGGCAACCACTTTGCTGTTTGAGACGACGGTCATGTCCTTATCGGCAACCACTGTGATATCGAATGTCGCCTTGTAAGCCGGCTCGTCGAACGATGGAAACGCGCGGCGCGCATCGGTGGCTTCGAATTGGGTCGCGGCATATTTCCTTCCCTGCTCGTCCTTGCCCAGATAAAATCCCCGCAGCTCTTTATTGAGAATCCCGGCGTAGCGGACTTGGATCGTGGCAGCCCCCGCCGGAATAGCCTTGTCGACCGTGAGTGTCGCCGTCTCGTTTTTCTCCTCCAGCTTGACTGTGGCCTTCTGAACGCTGCCTCCACTGGTGATGGTTACATCCTGAAACTCGATCTGCACCGCATTGAGCACGATCTCCGAGGTCGGCTTTAGCACACGAACCGAAATCGTCTCTTCTCCGGCGAAATTATCGTGGCTGAAGTCTGGAGTGAACGTGAGCTTGTAATTGTCAGGGATTGCGGTCTCCGGCAACCGCTGGGCGGCCGCCATTGAAATCAGCACTGGAATGCAGAGATGCAGCAGAATTCGTTTCATATTGTCCTCACTTGAGCTGGATCGCAGGGTGCCCACATCCGGGATCACCTGCCGAACTCGCCGCAGCGGAAACGCGCCCTGGGCGAACGGAACAGCCCCCGACGTTCCCTCACACTGCGACTTGCAGTGATACGCAGATGCCGGCCCCGAAGTTCACCCCAAACTTTCGGACCCCGCGGAAGCCACGACCTCACCATTCAGTACCGCGAATGCGCAGCGGTTCACGCCGAACCAATAGGGAATCTCTCGATAGTCTTCCACGTCGAAAACAGCCAGATCAGCGTCTTTCCCCGGCTCAATCGAACCCTTACGATCCTGCAAACGCAGCGCCCACGCTCCATTAATCGTGCCCGCCGCAATAGCCTCCTCTGGCGACAGCTTCATCTGGGTGCATGCCAGCGAAAGCACAAACGGCATGCTTAGCGTCGGAGACGATCCCGGGTTGTAGTCTGTAGCCAAGGCCACTGGAACACCAGCGTCAACGAGCTTTCGCGCGGGCGGAAAATCTTCGGTATTCAGGAAATAGTTTGCGCCAGGAACTAACGTGGCTACGGTGTTATGTTGAGCCAAGGCCCGCACGTCTGCATCGTTTACATGATCCAGATGATCGAAGGACGACGGATGAAAACGCAACAGCGGCTCCAGGGCCGTCTCAGTTAACTGGCAAACATGCGCCCGTACTGCCAAGCCGTATTCTTCCGCCGCGGCAAAGATCTTCTCGGTATCCTCAAGCGAAAAAGCTCCACGGTCGGTGAAGACATCCACAAATTCCGCCAGCTTCCGCTTTGCAATCTGGGGGATCATCTCTGTACAGACGAGCTCAACATACTTCTGTGAGCATCCTCGAAACTCCTCAGGCACGACGTGTGCCCCGAGAAGCGTCGAGACGACGGTTCCCGGCCATGATCGAGCCGCCTGACGGATGGCCTCGAGCGACTTCATTTCTGAATCGAGCGAAAGCCCATAGCCGGACTTGGCCTCGACGGTCGTGGTCCCGAACTCGGCCATTTCGTGCAGCGTCTGCAGAACTTTTTCCGCCAGCACACTCCTCCCAGCTTTGCGGACGCCGTCTACGCTGGAGCGAATCCCACCTCCAGCCTCGGCAATTTGCTCGTACTTCGCGCCCAAAATGCGTTTTTCGAAGTCCACCAGCCGCGGATAAACGAATGCTGGGTGGGTATGCGAATCAACGAATCCCGGCATGACAACCTGCCGTTCGCAGTCAATCTCAACAACCTTCTTGCGGTTCTTCTTCAGCCACGGATCACGCAGAGCCTCCTTGGTCTTGCCAACGGAAACGATCTTGCCGCCCAGACAGAGTACTGCCGCATCTTCGATCAAGCCCAGTTCGCGCAGTTCCGGCCCGCGGCGCGGGCCAGCATTCCCGGAAGGTGACCGCAACGTCAGAAGCTGGCCGATGTTGACCAGCAGAAGCGGGGCTAGTGTTTTGGACTCGCGCAAGTTATCGCACCAAGGAGGAGGAGGAGGAGAAAGCCCTTCAGACCCCCTGTGTAACTCTGCTATGTTCGTTCTTAAACAAACGGGAACGATTGCCAAATTTCGTCGCGTCTGGCTTGGGCACCATACTTGATCGCGTTGATTAGAAGCCTCGCCTTGCGTTCCCCTGCCTTGATTACAAGGAGGACCTCTCGCTCATTCGGGAACTCCGCCTTGCGACGCCACGCGTCCTCAATTCTGTCTCGAAATTCCCTGAGCATAATGTTCCGTTCCAGTTCCCTCGGATTCATAGTCGGCTCCTTCCTAAACGTTACCATACCGCATGCAGCCGCTGCCGAGCTACGCTCGGCTTGGACGGGCGAGGGCGCCCGTCCCTACGCGAGCCGTTAAGACCCCATCGGAATCTTCAGCCCGGACTTCCCTGCAAACTCCTTCGCTTCCTCATACCCCGCATCCACATGCCGAATGATCCCCATGCCCGGATCCGTGGTCAGCACCCGCTCGATGCGCTGAGCCATCGCCTCAGTTCCGTCGGCAACCGTGACCTGCCCGGCATGCAGCGAATAGCCGATGCCGACTCCGCCGCCGTTGTGAATCGACACCCACGAAGCGCCTGCCGCCGTGTTCACCAGCGCGTTCAGCAGCGGCCAGTCGGCCACCGCGTCGCTGCCGTCTTTCATGCTTTCGGTCTCGCGAAACGGAGACGCCACCGAGCCGCAATCCAGATGATCGCGCCCAATCACAATCGGCGCCTTAATCTTGCCTTTCTTCACCAGATCATTCATCGCCAGCCCAAACTGCGCCCGCTCGCCGTATCCCAGCCAGCAGATGCGGGCCGGCAGTCCCTGAAACTTGATGCGTTTGCGCGCCAGATCAATCCAGCGTCGCAGAATGCGGTTTTCGGGAAACAATTCCAGCACCAGATCGTCGGTGGTGTGAATGTCCGCAGGCTCTCCCGACAACGCAACCCAACGGAACGGACCGCGCCCCTCGCAGAACAGGGGACGAATATAGGCCGGCACAAATCCCGGAAAGTCGTAGGCGTTTTTCACACCGCGCTGGAAGGCGAAGGTGCGAATGTTGTTGCCGTAGTCGAACGTAACCGCACCCATTTTCTGCAGCCGCAGCATGCCTTCTACGTGACGCGCGATCGCATCGAGCGATTTCTCCTCGTAGGCCTTCGGATCACGCTGACGCAGTGCCAGCGCTTCCTCCAAACTCATCCCATTGGGCACGTAACCGTTCAGCGGATCGTGCGCGGAGGTCTGATCGGTAAGAATGTCCGGCACCACGCCGCGTTCCGCGAGTTCGGGAATGATATCCGCGCAGTTCCCTACCAGCCCGACCGAAACGTTCTCTTTCTTGCGCACCGCATTTTTCAAAATGCGCAACGCTTCGTCGAGCGTCGTGACCATGAAGTCGCAGTAGCCGGTCTTCAGCCGCTTCTTAATGCGCTCGGGATCAACGTCAATTCCCAGAAACGCCGCGCCCGCCATGGTAGCCGCCAACGGCTGAGCTCCGCCCATACCGCCCATACCGCCGCTGACAATCAACTTGCCGGCCAGGTCGCCACCGAAATGTTTCTCCCCTGCCGCCGAGAAGGTTTCGAACGTTCCCTGTATGATCCCCTGCGAGCCAATGTAAATCCACGAGCCAGCGGTCATTTGCCCGTACATCATCAGACCCGCACGTTCCAGTTCGTTGAACTTCCCCCAGTTCGACCAATGCCCGACCAGGTTTGAATTGGCGATCAGGACGCGCGGAGCATATTCGTGCGTCTTGAAGATTCCCACCGGTTTGCCCGATTGCACCAGCAGAGTCTCATCGTGGTCGAGGTTCTTCAGCGACGCTACAATGGCGTGGAACGCTTCCCAGCTGCGCGCAGCCCGGCCCGTTCCGCCGTAGACGACGAGATCGCGCGGCCGCTCGCCCACTTCTTCGTCCAGGTTGTTCATAATCATGCGCATGGCGGCTTCCTGCTGCCAGCCCTTGCAAGAGATGGCAGTACCGCGCGGCGCGCGCACAGGTATGTAGGTGGCAGGAGTAATTTCAGTTTCTACGGGCATGAGTAAATGGTAGTGCTTTGGCAGGAAGTGTTCAAACACGTGCGAGGATAAATGCTGAGAGCCGAGAGCTGACAGCTAATAGCGCGTTACCACGTGTTATACGCGGTTCCGTCGCTCCCAATTCCGCTGGAGCCGCTGTGCACATCGTAAATCCCGGGTTGGTCGGTCTGCTGCTGGTCCAGCGACATGATGGTCTCTGCCTCCTCGTCCACAGCCCAGGTGTCATTCTTGCCGGTGGTAGGATCGGTGGGAATCGTCTTCAGGTAGCCCGCGCTGACCAAGTCTTCCAGAGACTGCGGCGCTTTCTGTTTGTCGAGTGTGTATTGTGAGATGACCGAGCGCAGGGTGAACAGGTTCTGCCGCAGTACCGACTCGCGGGCACGCAGGATCGACTGGTTGTACGCGGGGAGCGCCACCGACACCAGGATCAAGATGATGCTCATCACGATCATCAGCTCAATCAGGGTGAAGCCCCGGCTTTGTTTTTTGCGAAGCTTCCCCATTTACCAGTCCTTGTATTTGGTGCCGTCGAGCGCTATGCCGTCCGACTTGGTGTGAACGTCAAAGACGTTCTGCTCGCCCCAGGAATCCGAATCCGGATCGTCCTGCATGGAGCGCAAGCCCCATTCCGGGCTTCCAGTCATGGGATCGGTGGGAATTTTCCGCAGAAATTTCAGTTTCTTCCCTTGTACATCGACGCCCTTCACCAGTGTCTCCAGGTCTGGAGGATAGTTCTCCGAACCTACTTTCGTCTGGAAGGCATTGCGGTCGGCCGCGTCCTTGTAACGGTCGATGGCATCGCGCATCTGCCACAATGCCTGACGCAAATCGTGTTCTTTCTGCCGCTTAATCGTGACGCGCGCCAGCGGAATGGCCAGGCTGGTCAGAATCACCAGGATCGCCGTCGCGACGATCAGTTCGATCAGGGTAAAGCCCCGCATCGCTCGGGCGGATCCTCGTTTCGACACCACTGTTCTCATGTCCGACTCGAAACCTTCGTCCAATCCATCTTCGTGGAAAACGCTGCCGCGGGGGATTTCGGCGAGCGATCCAGACAGCATGCGGCCTACTGCACCGTGATTATGGCCGATGCTCCCGCCACTGGAATGGCCTGCATTCCTGGATCGCGCACGCCTCCTTTTTCAATCACCAGCACCGATTGGCCAGCTGCCTTGGCCATGAAGGTCAAGGTCACCACCGTGCCTTGCCCGGAAACTCCGCCGGCGCCGGGCGGGCGCGTGGCGGTCACCTGCAGGGTTCCGGTGGAGTCATCGTCGCGGTGAACCACTGCTACCGCCTGCCCATCCTGCGACAGAAAATTTCCGTTCGAGACGTTGACCACCTGCAGAACTTTAGGATCGTAAGTCAGCTGCAGCGGCACCGAGTATGCGTTCTGTGCAGCACTCAGCACCACGTTCACCGCAAACGTGGAACCCGCCTTTTGGGTGGAACCCGGCGGATCGAAACCAAAACTCGCTGCCCCCGCCTGCCCTCCCGGCGAAGTTGCCGGGTTCGCTCGCGGCATCGCCGGCGCGGCCGGATTCTGCACTGGCGCGTTCTGAACTGGCGGCGCGACCGGCGCCGGCGGTTGCGAAGGCGAAATCTGCGCCGGGGCGGTGCTGGGCTTTTCCGCTACGCTCGTGGTGTGCGACACACGCCGCATCTCAATCGCGCTCGCGGTTCCTACATCCAGGGCCTCCTGGTTCATCTGGGTGATGTCAGGCGCGCGCACGATATGCGGAATCAGCACAAAGACAATTTCGTTCTCTGAATGGTCGGTATTGGTCTGCCCGAACAGCCACTTCAGGATCGGAATCTGCGCCAGGCCGGGAATTCCGGTCAGCGACTTCGTTTCCGAGTCCTCCAGCATACCTCCCATCACGCTGACTTCACCCTCCCGCAGACGGATTTCATGCTCGATTTTGCGTTGTCCGATCACCGGCTGACTGATTCCTCCAATGTTGGACGTGCCGGTCACCGAAGAGATGTCCATGCTGATCTTCAGCGTCACTTCCCCGTTCGCATGCACCTTGGGCGTAATGTCGATGTTCACGCCAACGTCCAGGTATTGAAATTGCGTGTTGACCAGGGGGTTGATACCCACTCCGCCGATACCGGGCTGGAAGGACCCCGTCGCCACCGGCACGCGATCGCCGATTTTCAACGATGCTTTTTGGCCATCCACCGCACGAATTTGCGGCTTCTGGATCAGCTTCGTACTGTTGTCGGTCAACAGAGCGGACACCGAAGCCGGCGGAATCGTGACCGTGAAATCGGTCGCATTCAGGTTGCCGATACGGTTGAAGTTGATCTGGTTGGGCGTGCCCGACGTGGTCGCCGTGTTGTTGATTGCCGTTCCCACCCCGTTGTTACTCGTGACCGTGTTGGTGAAGTTGTTTTGCAATGCGACGGTCGCACTGGTGGGTGGACTGATGCCCAGAGTCTTGGCTTTGTCGCGGCTGATCTGCATCACCGCGACATCCACGATCACTTCCGGCTTGGCCTTGTCCAGGTCATTGACCAACTTCTGCGCCAAAGCAACCTGGTCAGGAGTGCCCCGTACCACCAGCGCCCCCTGGGTCGGCAGTGGCTGGATGCGGCTGATTTCCAGAATCTGCCGCATGGCATTCACCACATCCTGTAACTCCGTGGGCTGCGACAGGTTGGCCATGTAGAAGGTTCGGATGACACTTTGCTCGAGGTCCTTGCGTTTTGCCGGATTGTCGGCCGCGGCAAAAATCGTATTGGGCGTGACCGGGCGCCAGAACGTCTTCGACTCCATGGCAATGATCTGCAGCGCCTCCTCCAGAGACACGTTGTTGAGTTCAATCTTGATCCGGCGCGAAGTGTAATCCGGATCAAACAGCACGTTGATGCCGGCCAGTTTGCCCACCGTCTCGTAGATCACCTTGGCATCTTCGGTGATCTTCAAGTTGATTGGAATGTTCGAGATCGGCGCCAGTTCAACCGGTCCCGCCGCCTGATCCAACCATTTCTGCAATCCTGTCGGAGGTTTCGCAGAAGACTGAGGTGCGCCGGTGGACTTCGCCGCATCGATCATCTTCTGCGTGCGGTTCACTTCCTGCCGTGCAATGTCACTGGACGGATCGATCTCCACCGCCTTCTTGAACTCAGCCAGGGCGGTGTCGAGCTGACCGGTTTCCCGAATCAGTTGTCCGCGATGCACGTGCGAGGCGCCAGCCAGAAATCGCAACCGCTCAAAGGAAGCCCGGTACGACAACTCGGTTGGTTTCAGGTCATAAGCTTGCTTGTAAAAGTCGTAGGCCAGCTCATAGTTCTGTCGCGCCTCCGCCTCTTTACCCTTGGCAAACAAAGACTTAGCGCTGCCCCCAGCGGTAGCAGAGAAAGAGAAAGAGAAGATGATGGCCCCGATCAGCACAACCACCGCCGCCGGGCGAACCAACCGTTTCGTCACAGGTCCCTCGCAAACAGAATTCTCCCGCTGGTCATCCTCGACCGCGGGAACGGGCTCTCAAATTTCGTTGTAGAAAACGTAAGCATCGCGATTATAGCATTGCTCAAACCGCTCGAAGTGACTGCTCTGGCGGTAGTTACACTCTTTAGTCACTACCCCTTCGGGAGCCTCCGCAGCCGCTTCAAACGGCGGGGTCCGCCGGCGTTTCCGGCTGGCCCCGCTCGCTCTGCTCGACGACCACCCACCTCAGTGAGTTACCCTAGTGAAAGACATGCCGCGCCAGACCGCACACTTAACCAAGCCTAATCAGGAGAAAAACCCTCGCCGCGATCCCACTGCCTCGGGCCAGCGCGACGCCGCTGTTAATAGGATCGCTTCCCATAACTATTTCTTGCTGGAAAAATTTGAGACCGGGATCGCCCTCACTGGAACCGAAGTCAAGTCCGTCCGCGCGGGCCGGGCCAATCTCAAAGACTCCTATGGCTTGATCAAAGATGGCGAACTGTGGCTGCTCAATTGCCATATCGGACCCTATGAGCACGGTGGCTACGCCAACCACGCGCCCCTCCGCACCCGTAAGCTCCTGGTGCACGCCGAAGAGATCCGTAAGCTGATCGGCAAGACCCATCAGAAAGGCCTGACCCTGATTCCCACCCGCATGTACTTCAAGAACGGCCGGGTAAAGCTTGAGTTGGCTATCGCCAAAGGCAAGCAACTCTGGGACAAGCGCGAAACCGAACGCCGCCGCACCGCCGACAAAGAAGCCCGCGAAGCAATCCAGCGGGGTCACCGCCGACACTAGACCGTGTGGCCGGACACTCTTGTCCCCCGCCTTTGATTTTCAACAGCCCCGCAGCCGGGACTTCACGGCAGACCGATGCGATTCTTAAGGTTCAGGTAGTGCGGGTCGGAGCGCAGCCAGTCCAGTTCGGGCGAAGACAGCAGCGAGAGCACATCCAAATCGTGATCGCGACAGGCCTCTTCCAGGGACTCGAAGGCCTTATCCTTTTCGCCCAGGGCCGCGTAGTCAAGTGCCCGGCCATAGGCAGGATGCGGATACTGCCGGAAGGCGCCGATGGACTGCGCGAAGAAACCGTGCGCACCCGACTTCGCATACGCACGTTCCAACGCGTCCACACTGCTCGGATCCAGTTGGCTTGAGTCCAGCTTCGATGCGGCACGCAGCTCTTTCAAGGCTTGGTCAAATTCTCCCAGCCGCCGGTACGCAAGAGCTGCGGCGACGTGGGTCCACGGCCAATCAGATTCGGTTTCCGCCTTGCGGTATTCCTCCAGAGCTTGTGGGTATTGCCGGGCATCCTGCAGGATCTGTCCGGCGACATGGTGCATCACCGGGGCAAAGGGATCAAGCGCTTCGGCTTGACGGATTTGGGCGATAGCCTCGTCATGCCGTCCCAGCGCGGTGAGCATTTCCCCATACCACTGATAGGCGGTGGCAAAGTTGGGATTCAGCTGCAAGGCGCGGCGAAACTCGGCTTCGGCGCGGGCGAAATCCCAATCCTTGAAGAAGCGGACGTAGGCTGCTGAGCAATGGGCCTCGGCGAGGGAATCGTCGAGTTCGATTGCATGTTGAGCGGCCTCGCCAGCCTTCTGACTGGCCTCACCCGGCGGCAAGTTCTTTGCGAACAGCGCATCCAGCACGTAGGTATCGGCCAGACCGGCAAAGGCAAATGCATTCCTGGAGTCTCGGCTGACTGCATCCTGGAAATAACCCTCCGCCTTGGCAAGCGCGTCCGGGGTTCTCTTGTTCCAGTAATACCGGCCCAGCAAATAAGCCTGGTACGACGAGGGATCAATCGGATGCCGGCCGGAGAAGTATTGCTTCTCCATAGGCGTGAGCTGCACTCCAACCTGGTGCGCGATGTCCTCGGTGAGTTCATCCTGCATCGACGAAGCGCCGCTCAGGTTCCTGCGCAACACGTCGGCCCACAAATGACGGTCGTTGCGGGCATCCACCAACTGCACATTGACCGCAACGACGTCTCCTTCTTTTCTTACCGATCCCTCCACGACCGCGTCCACATCGAGCTCATTGGCAATCGCGGGCAGAGATTTGGTTGTGTTGCGATAGTGCTGGGATGAGGTTCGTGAAACCACGCGCAAGGATGAAATGCGCGCCAGGTCCGTTGTCAGCGCATCGGTCATCCCTTCGGCCAGATAGTCCTGAGCGGGATCGCCGGACAGGTTTGCCAGGGGCAGGACGGCAAGCGAGCGAACCGAACCGGGACGGAACGCGCGAGCGTTCCAGCGCATGACGAAGAGAGCCAAAGCCGCCGCAACCACAGCGAATATGGCAGCGGGAATGACCCAGCGCTTGCGCATGGTCCACTTTTGCGGCGAGGCCAAGACCAGCAAACCGTTTCCGCTTGCGGCGGCCTGGGCAGAAGGCGGCCCGGCAATGGATGCCGGACCAATCCAGCGGTAGCCGTGCCGCTCAATGGTCTCAATAAAAATCGGGTTGTCGGCGGAATCCCCGAGTGCGTCGCGCAAGCGCTTGATGGCGCTGCTGAGGCCGCGGTCGAAATCCACAAATACGTCGCCCGGCCAAAGCGCTTGCCGAAACTCTTCGCGGCTGATGACCTCTCTGGGGCGGCTCAGCAGAAGAGCCAGAGCATGAAACGGCAGGTCCTGGATCCGGACCTTTACCCCGCTCCGGCGCAGTTCACCGACGCGGAGGTCCGCTTCAAACACACCGAAACGAACGATTGCTGGAAAAGCCTGCTGTGCAGAGCCCATAGGACAAGGCAACCCGGGAAGAACATTAAGTCTACCATCCTGATGCCTCAGCGAACTGGCACTTTCGGGCACGGTGGCGGCTATTATGGCAACGGCACCGTGTTCAAGTTGGCGGGCGGCACATTAACCACGCTCCACAGCTTCGACTCCGTCGGCGGCGATGGTTACAATCCTTTCTCTGGGGTGGTATTTGACACGAATGGCAACCTCTATGGCACAGCCCCAGTGGTGGCGCCTACGGCTACGGCGTCCTGTACGAAATCACTGCGGCGGGTGCGTACAGCGTGCTCTACAACTTCACGGGTGGGGCCGACGGAAGCATACCCTACAGTCCTCTCGTGTTCAAGGGGGTGTACTCGTCCAGTAGATGGGTGACACTTTTCATTCCTTTCGTTGAGATGAGAGCTGGGACAAGAACTGGCGTGGGGTTAAGTAGCCCAAAGCCTGGTGAGGGCGGACGGTGTTGTAGATGCGCTCCCAAGCGCGCAGCTCGCAGTTGAGTTTTTTCATTTCCAGCGAGCAGGGGGTGACCTGATAAAACTCCTCGGTATGGGTACGGTTGGCGCGTTCGACCGCACCATTGAGTTTGGGGGAGCGAGGCGGCAGCACGAACAGGCGCAAGCCGCGTTGCTGGCAGGCTTGCTCGAATTCGGCGGCGAACTCCGAGCCGCCGTCGACCTGCAGGGCGCGGATGGGGAAAGGCATGCGGTGCAACAGAGTTTCCAGGAACTGGGCGGCATTGACGGCGGTAGCGCGACCGTGGGCCTGAATCACGTCCCAGCGTGAGACCACATCGCGGGCGGTAAACTGTTTGAACATCACGCCCGGCACGGGGCGCACCTCCAGGGTATCGACCTGGACCAGATCGCCGGGGGCAGACACCGCGTACTGCTTGGGTTTGCGCACCGCGTAAGGACGCGGCCGCAGGGCCCGGCGCGATCCCGGCACCCGACGGGGTGGCGGCTCGATCCTGCCGTGCTGCTTCAGATGGGTGAGAATCCGACCCACCATGGAAGTCGAGATCCCTTGCCCCGACTGGCGCAGCAGCACCGCCAGTTTGTCTTTGCCCCAGCGGGGAAACTGCAACCGCAACGTCAAAACCTTTTCTAATAAGGGAAAAGACCAAGTCGGCAGCCGCCGGTGATGAGGACAATGACTGCGCTCTTCCAGGCTGGTCAAATCCAGCGGATCGTAGCGCCGTTGCCAGCGGTAAAAGGTTTGCCGCGAGATTCCGAAGTGACGGCAGGTTCGGGCCACGTTCTGGCTCTGGCGATAGAAATCCATCCAGGCCAGGCGGACTCGGGCCGCCCGGCTCAGTTCCACGCCGGTGGTCGCTAACCGTGCCGATCGGGGTGGTTTTCCGTCTCTGGCTTGCATCCTGACACTCTACCTGAGAGTGTCACTAATCATTCTGAACGAGAACAGGGGGGCAAGCTCTATGGCACCACCGAAACCGGTGGCACTAACGACCTCGGCGCCGTGTATGAGTTCACCCCGAAGAAGGGGAAGAAGGCCAGCAAAGAAAAGGTCCTTCACAGCTTTGCTGGCGTACCGGACGGGGCGTCGCCGTGGGCCGGAGCGCTGGTCTTCGACAAGCGGGGCAACATCTACGGCACAACGGACGGCGGTGGCACTTGGAACCTGGGCACGGTGTACAAGCTGGCTTCGGACGGTACCGTGACTATCCTCTACAACTTCGATCAGCAACCGGACGGTTCTGCTCCCTTCGGAAACGTGGCACTCGACGCAAAGGGCAACATTTACACCACGGGTGCCTACGGCGGCAACTACGGCGGCGAATACGGCGCCGACACGGTCATCAAAGTGACGCCATAACTCAATCGAGTCTGGGAGGGGTGAGCGGGCCGTCGCGCAGGCTCGCCACCCTTCCCGCTTTGAGCGCGAGAAGCCGGGCACCGGGCGACCACCTCACTCCTTTCGCGCCGGTCAGAGCCCGTAAACACTTCCGGCAGGTTGTCATCCTGAGAGCCCGCGCTTTTCTTCGCGGGCCGAAGGATCTCGGTATCACCAACTTTCGGGGAGAGCCCCTCCGTCGAAAAACCCCAAGCCGAGGGATTCCTACCCTCGCAGCCGCCATTCAATTTTTCTGGATTGGAAGTCTCGCCGGAACCCTTGTCTCAATTTCTACTTACAGATAGCAAATTGCATAGGGTAAACAGGCCACGTTTGCCAGAATCTATTGACCGCCGAATCAATGACTTGACGGGATTTTGCCCTCTCCAGGGGCGCTTGACAAGTTTTCCGCCGTGGCCATTCAGGGCGGCGCATAGTTCCCGCCGCATTTGGCAGAAAGAACGCCAGTTCGCATTATCGAGGGCCTATTTTCTCCAGCCGAATAGTCCCATTGGTCGTTCTTCTGGTCTCCTGTACAATTTTGCCAGAGCCGGCCTGGCCTAGGTTTTCGCAGACCGTGGGCGCCCCCTCCCAGCTCACGAAAGGACTCCCATTATGCGCGAAAACAAACTTTCCCCAGGACTACAACTGGGAACCGTTCTTGCAATCCTGGCAGTGACCGCAACTCTTGCGAGCACCGCCTTCGGGCAGCAGGAAAAGATCCTGTTCAGCTTTCCAAACTTCAACGACGTTTCCTACCCCCGGGCGGGCTTGATCGTGGGCCACACTATCTACGGCACCGGATCGTCGGACGGCGCCTATGACATGGGAGGTTCCGTATTCGCCCTGGTGCCCCAATCTGGCGGCTGGACCGACAAAGTGCTCCACAACTTCAGCGGCAAGGGCAAGGGCGGTTATGCGCCGTTCGCCGGCCTGGTCATGGGCAACTCAGGCAACCTTTATGGCACCACGTTGTTTGGCGGCAATCTTACTGCGTGCCCCTCCGGACCGGGCTGCGGCGTGGTGTTCGAGTTAACGCGAAACCGCAAGGGCGTATGGACGGAGAAGGTGTTGCACGCTTTCGACAGTACGGACGGGGCCGGTCCCCGTGCCAGCCTGGTCTTCGACAAATCGGGTAATCTCTATGGCACAACGTCGGGCGGCGCGACCGGCTGCGGCACGGCGTTCGAATTGTCCCGCAGCGGAAAGAACTGGAAGTTCACGACCCTATACAGTTTCAGCGGCCAAGCCGGGTGCTTTCCTTTCGCCGGCCTGGTTCGTGATGCTTCCAACAATTTCTATGGCACGACCAACGCTGGTGGCGCTTATGCGAACGGCACGGTCTTCGAGTTGTCGCACAAGGGACAGAGCTGGACGGAGACCGTGCTTCACAGCTTTGACAACAATGGCACCGACGGGTACGGCCCGGAAGCCGGCGTCATCCTCGATACATCGGGCAACCTCTATGGTACAACCGTTTATGGCGGAGCATCCGCGCCAGGCTGCAGCGGTTCCAGTTGCGGCACCGTTTTCGAGTTGTCGCCGGGCGGGCAGGGCTGGACCGAGACGGTGCTTCACAGCTTCGACAGTAACGGTACGGACGGTTGGTGGCCGTATGCCGGACTGATGCTCAATGCCTCCGGCAATCTATATGGCACTACTGCTTATGGTGGCAGCGGCGCCGGCGGCTATGGAACGGTTTTCGAGCTAAGCCCTGCCAAGGGCGGCTGGACAGAGCATATTCTGTACAACTTCGACGATAACGGGCAGGACGGGCTGCTTCCCATGGCTGGCCTGGTCTTTGACAAGTCGGGCAATCTCTACAGCACTACGTACAGCGGTGGCGCCGGCTACGGGACAGTGTTTGAGGTGATCCCTTGAGCGTTTTTCGCCGTGCCGCAGCCGCTCTTCTTGTGTCCGTCACCTCTCTGGCCTGAAGCGATCAAGTTCCCCAGGTCCCAACCGGCATAGAATAGAATCAATATCTATGCGCCGGGTTTATTTCGACAACAATGCCACCACGCCCGTGTTGCCCGAGATTTTCGAGGCGATGAAGCCTTACTTTTCCGAGCACTTCGGCAACGCCTCGTCCATCCATCATCACGGGCAGGAGACGCGGGCCGCCGTGGAGCGTGCCCGCGAATCGGTCGCGGCGCTAACCGGATGCCGTGCCTCTGAAATCGTATTCACCAGCGGCGGCACTGAGGCGGACAACCTTGCGCTCTCCGGCCTGGCCCAGCCGGGCGACCACGTCATTTGCTCAACCATCGAGCATCACGCCGTATTGAACTCGTGCAAGCATCTGCAATCCGCCGGATGCGAAGTCACCTCGGTGCCTGTGGATAGCCGCGGGCTGGTCGATCCCGAGGATGTCCGCCGGGCGCTAAGGCCCAACACCAAGCTGATCTCCATCATGATGGCGAACAACGAAACCGGCGTGGTGCAACCCGTTGAGGAGATTGGCAAACTCGCGGCGGGAGCGGACGTCTACTTCCACACCGACGCGGTCCAGGCGGCAGGCAAGGTTCCTGTGGACGTAACGCGCATCGGCTGCGATCTGCTGTCGATCTCCGGACACAAGATGCATGCCCCGCAGGGCGTGGGCGCGTTGTACGTTCGCAAGGGAACAATCTTGCAGCCGATGCTCCACGGCGGAAGCCACGAACGGTCGCGCCGCGCCGGGACAGAGAACGTTGCCGGAATTGTGGGCTTGGGCCGAGCCGCGGAGATCGCAAAGCAGGCGCTGGACGGCGGCGCTCTGGCGCGCATGTCTCAAATGCGCGACCGCCTGGAACAGACGATTCTTGCAGAAGTCGAAGCCGCCGGAGTCAACGGCGAAGGCGCTCCCCGCGTTCCGAATACCACGAACCTCTACTTCGATTACATCGAGGGTGAGGCCCTGGTGATTGCACTTGACCTCAAGGGGCTGGCCGTTTCCACCGGGGCGGCCTGCTCTTCCGGTGCGATCGAACCTTCCCACGTCCTCACCGCGATGGGCCTGCGTCCCGATCGAGCCCGCGCCAGCCTGCGTTTTAGCCTGGGCAAACAAAACACGCCGGAAGAAGTGGAATTCGCACTGGAACTTGTGCCCAAGACCGTAGCCCGTCTGCGGGAACTGTCGCCGGTTTACAATAGAAAACAAGCTGTTAGCACTTAGCCTGTAGCTGTTAGCTTCTTAGCTGACCTCTCATTTCTATCCTAAGCTTCGTTCCTTGGAACTAAGCTGAAGGCCAAAAGCTAAGAGCCAATTGCCAACTGCCAAATGCCGCCTTCTACCATTGCCGTTGCGATGTCCGGTGGAGTCGATTCCTCCACCGTTGCGGCCATGCTGCGCGCCGGCGGGCACAACGTCATCGGACTGACCATGCAGCTCTGGAACCAGCGCCGGCTCGCCGGTCATCCCGGCATGCCCGAAGCCGTTCAGGGCCGCTGCTGCTCGCTCGACGATGTTTACGACGCGCGCCGCGTCGCCGAGACCCTCGGCATCCCCTACTACGTGGTCAATCACGAGGAGCGCTTCGAGCGCGAAGTGGTGCGGCCATTCGTCGAGGAGTATCTTTCCGGACGGACACCGATCCCTTGCAGCCTTTGCAACAACCATCTCAAGTTCGACCAGTTGCTGATTGTCGCCAAGCAAATCGGCGCTGATGCGCTGGCTACCGGCCACTACGCCCGTGTCGAATTCGATGAGGCCCGCAGCCGCTGGCTGCTAAAGCGGGCCGCGGACGTTGCCAAGGATCAAACCTACTTTCTCTTTGGCCTTAGCCAGGAGCAGCTCAGCCGCACCTTGTTTCCTTTGGGTGAAATGACCAAGCCCGAAGTCCGGGAGCTTGCTCGCCAGCATGGCCTCGCCTTGGCCGAGAAGCCCGACTCGCAGGAAATCTGCTTTGTCCCTGGCGGCGACTACAAGAATTTTCTCGATGCCTATCTCGCCGAGAAGGGCGAGGCGCTGCCCGACACCGCTGGCGAACTGGTTACGGCTGACGGTGAGGTCATCGGCGAGCACCGCGGCATCCACAACTTCACGGTTGGCCAGCGCAAGGGCTTGGGCGTAGCAACCGGCTCGCCGCTCTACGTGATCCAGATCAAGGGCGACGCGCGCCAGGTCGTGGTGGGAGGCCAGGACGACTTGTATTCCAACACGCTCCGCGCCCGACGCATCAACCTGATTGCGGTAGAAGACCTCTCCGAGCCGATGCGGGTTGCGGTGAAGATTCGCCACCGACACGAGGCTGCGCCCGCGATCATTGAAAAGTCCGGCCCGGACGAGATCCTGGTCACGTTCGACGAGCCGCAACGCGCCATCACCCCCGGCCAGGCTGCGGTGTTCTATGACGGCGACATCGTGGTCGGCGGCGGCTGGATCGCCTAGCGCCTCATGAGGACCTGATCCGCGCCTGCAAGAAAGTGCGTACCCAGTGGTGTAAGTCTGACATCGGCACGATCATACCCGCGTTGACATTCCGACCCGGAAAGGCGAAACTACCGCCTTCGCCAGCTTTGCGGGTTGGTTGGCACCTGGGGCGCATGATCCGGTTGCCGGGCGTGGCGAATGGGCGGGTCTGCGGGCTTGCTTCATGAATTGTCAGCCATGACCGAACAACGGGAATCCTATACGCTGGATTCAACCCTGGAAACCGTCGATAATGCTGAGCAGGCCGCCAGCCGGGTCGCGGCCGCCGCCGGTTTCGACGAAGACCAGGTCATGCAGATTTCCATGGCGGTGCGGGAAGCCGCAGTCAATGCCGTGCTCCATGGCAACGCTTACGACCCGGCAAAGAAAGTAAAGCTCGAATTTGAGCAGAGCGGCGCCGATCTGGTGATCACTATCCGGGACCAGGGCAAGGGTTTGGACCTGGCCAAGATTCCCGACCCGCTGGCGCCGGAAAACCTGCTGAAAACCTCGGGCCGAGGAATTTTTCTTATCCGCTCGTTTATGGACGAAGTACAGATTTGCCCGTCGCAGACGGGAACTGAAATCAAACTCGTAAAGCACGTCCCTGGATCATCCGGGGGCGGCAAGGAGGCTTCCCAGTGAGCATGAAAACCAGCACGCGCCAACTCGACGGCGTCGCGATTGTGGATTGCAGCGGCCGCATCACCCTTGGCGAAGGCAGCGTGACCCTGCGGGATACGGTCCGCGACCTGCTTTCCAAAAACCAGAAGAAGATTCTGCTCAACCTCGGCGACGTAACCTACATTGACAGCTCGGGTATTGGCGAGTTGGTTAGCGCATTCACCACCGTGCGCAACCAGGGCGGCGATCTCAAACTGCTCAACCTGACCAAGAAGGTCCACGACCTGCTGCAGATCACCAAGCTGTACACCGTCTTCGACGTGAAGGACGACGAAGCGTCTGCAATCAAGTCGTTCAAGTAACCAACCCTGATTCGTGCCGGGCCGAAGGCCGCTTACCGCAAGCTGGCCCTTGTCTGCCTGTGTCTTTTTGGGACACGCCTGTCTTTTTTCCTCCTGCTGAGTGATTCTCCCGGCCTATTCCTCCTTAGAATTATGTGGAAGATGTTTGCTAAATGGTTTTGTGGAAGGGCACGATTTCAGTCGTGCCGCCAAGATCCACTAAGAATGCGGGCTTTAGCCCCTGAGGGCCCGAGAGCGACTCTTTCTGCAGTTCGCGCGGCCGCCATGATAAGGGACCCAACGCCGGTTCTCATGCTCATCTTCGCCCTGCTCTTCCCTGCCCTCGCCTCGGCGGATTGCATTCCCGTGTCCCAGGCTCGCGAGCACGTGGGCGAAGATCAGTGCGTCACCGGGAAAGTTGTTCGCGTCAAGCACGGCGGCCGCGGGATCACCTACTTCGATTTTTGCGACGACTTCCGCGTCTGCCCGTTTACCGTGGTGATTTTTCCCGGACACTTGAAAGATATCGGCGATGTCCGCCAACTGCAGGACCGCGTGATTGAAGTCCACGGCACGCTGAAGGACTACGATGGCCGCGCCGAAATCGTGCTGCAAAACTCGCGCCAGCTCACCGGAGACGCGGCACGAATCCCACGCTTGCCCAAGAACTACGACGTGGAGAATAAGGGCCGCTACAGCGCCGGCACATTCAGCCTGCCCAAGGCCCCGCGCCCCACCTATCCGAAAAAGCAGCTCGCCACCATGCCGGTTGATGTTCCCGAGGATGACCAAGGAACGCTGTCAACCCCCGCCAAGGATTCCGCGGCCCAGCGATAAACTCTGTCGTATGGCGGGAAGCGGGGTCAACGATTGTACCGTCGGCCCCTTCCCTTGCGATGTCATCCTGAGGGCCCGCGTTTTTCTTCGCGGGCCGAAGGATCTCAGTCTCCACAGCCTAAGGGGATCACCTTCCGGCTTGAACGCGACCGGCTTGGAGCCCAATTCAAGTGGTATACCCCCTCCCCACCGGTCTAGTGGAATCATCAGGTTACGGACTTTTCCCCGCCAAAATCTAGAGCCCATTGGGGTTATGGGTAAAATCTAGATTCTTAACGAGTTATACATCGTAACTCATCATTCTCTACCAGATATACATCGGTGATGGCACTTTGCTGGTCTGGAGTTTTCCCCTTCTGGGCCGATTGCCTCCTTGATTTTCGTTTTCGCCGACGAGGTGAGAATGGCATATACCCCCTCCCCACCGGTCTAGTGGAATCATCACGTTACGGAGATTTCGCCCGCAAAATCTAGACGCCAAAGGAGTTGCGGGTAAAATCTAGATTCCTAAAGAGTTATATGAATGTTTTAATAGTTCTCCATAAGATATACATCTCATGGTGTCAGTTTCGCGATCTGGGTGTCAAGGGAAAAGCGAAGTGGGGATGTCGGCCACCAGCCGAGGGTGAGGGATCTCGGCCGGAGCGTCGCGGCCCTCACGCGCAGCGATGGTGCGCGCTGGATCCCTCGCCCCGCTGGTGAAAGCGCGGGGACTTCGGGATGACTTCTTCATGGGCCGGATATGCGCTCCTGCTGGGAGAAGCGAGCCGCGACGAGGCGCCGGTTGACTCCATTTGCCCCTCCCCGGAGACGTTATCCCGAAACTCGGCGCAGTTCAGCCGAGTGAGGGATCTCGCGCGGACTACCGGCAGCCTCCGGTCGGTACTGTTCCGTCCAGCGTCGCGCCAGATCGTACCAATGAGGATTCGTCGATTCGATCAGGCGAACCTTCTTGCTGCGCCGCCAGCCCTTGATCTCCTTCTCGCGATCGATGGCTAGATCGGGGTAGGCGAAGGATTCGTAGTACACGAGACGGGTGAGGTTATAGCGACTGGTGAAGCCAGGAACCAGCTTGTTTTTGTGCTGGAAAACGCGCCATGGAAGATCTCCCGTGACACCGGTGTACAACACGTGGGATCGCGGGCCGTTTGTCATGATGTACACATAAAAGCGCTTGGGGCCTCGCATGTCATTCAGTCTTGACGCAAGTATGGGATGCGTCTGTGACGAGTGAACATCTCAGATTGTGGACAGTCCGCGCCAGATCCCTCGCCCCGCTGGTGAAAGCGCGGGGACTTCGGGATGACTTCTTTGCGGGCGGGTCAGTTTGCCGAGGTGGGCGTGAAGGGAAAAGCGAAGCGGAGGTGTCGGCCACCAACTGTTCTGTGTCCCCAAGTTAGCGTCCGAGATGCGCGGACGCGAATCTGGGCCACCAGCCTCAGCCTTCGCGTTTGTTGCCCAGTACCGCAAAATCAAAACCGCGGAACGTCCCGTCTGTCCCCAGGTTTTACGCAAGGAGAATACATCAAGGTGAAATTCGATACCCGCTAGAGAAAAAAATCGAGCCGGTAGGCGTATAATTCGCCACTGCGGACGGCAACTTGCATGAAAGAGCTAGGACTCCAGGAGCTTCTCAGGTATGCGCTCTCCGGCGGTATCGGGATTGCGGTACTCCTCCTAACCTATCCAAAGGCCGCTTGCTCGGTGGGCCATATGGAAGGTGCAAAAGAAGCAACACTTATCCTAGGGTCGATTTTGCTTGTTGGAACTCTGATCTACAACTTTCACAGAGCCTTACTATTTCCCGTTCTCCTTCGGTTCATAGGTCTATGGATACTGGACTGGAAGTACTCATGGCGATTGTTTATCCTCCCGTGGCAGCCCTCAGACGCCGAGCTTGATGTTGATCACTGGCGGTGGCGGGTTGACGAAAAAGCTCGAACGTCGCTGGGATGAGTGGGGCGCACAAACACACTTTCTCTATTGTGCTGCTTGGACGATACTCGTCGCGTTGATATTGGGCGATTACGTGTGGGGACCGCCAAACTCTCGAGCTTGGCATATATTCTGGTATCTTTTCGGCCTCGCGCTGATCGCTGGGATGGTCAATAATTATCGACTTCTGTATACGCTTAACGCCGAAATGTCAAAAAAGCCCGCGCGGTTTTTGACGCTATACTGAGGCAAGTGCATTGGTACCTTATATTGAGCGCTCAGGCAGCGCAATGATCCAACGGCTTTGACGCCTACACCATGCCCTTCCTGAGCTCTTCCAGCGGATAGAACGTGCCGCGCCAGGTCACACCGCCGCGCCTCAGGGTCAGGAACATGGAACGGAGCAGGGTGTAAGCGAACAGCGTCGTGCCGACGGGATGCAGTACAAAGTAGTAGGGCGGGACGTTCCGACTTCCACGACATGCCGACATACATCCCAAAAATGCATGTCAGCGCCATGGCATAAGGGATTCGCGCCCAGCCGTGCGCCAGAAAAATTCCAAGAAATGGCATCAGGTTCAGGAACATGAGCACCACACAGGAAGCCAGCGCGCGTGGCCACTGAAAAGAGAGCAGCGCAAAAAGATTCTTGGTGAGATTCTGGATCACCCCGAATGCGCCTTTCGCCCAGCGAATCGAAATCAGGTCAGCGCCAAACGCCACGCGCTGCACGTAGCCGGCATTCTTGACCAGCTTGCCCAGCTTCATGTCGTCGAGCACTTCGAAGCGCAGCGCCTGATAGGTCCCGACCCCGTCATAAGCGCGGCGGCGAATCATGTTGAAAGCGCCCACCCCAACATGATCCTTCGTCTTGGGATCAGCCGTCTTCCACGGGCGATGTCCAAACACAAACAGCGTCTGAAAAAAAGCCAGCATCATGGTCTCGCCCGCTTGTTTCATGATCAGGCGAGGCAATACCACAAGATGGTCAGAAGAACTGGACTCGGCATAAGCTAGAGCGCGGCGCAAGGCTTCCGGTTCGAATATCACGTCGGCATCGGTAAACAACAACCATTCTCCGCTCGCCGCATTCGCCGCAGTCCACATGGCG
Organism: Terriglobia bacterium; assembly: GCA_963758285.1. Lineage (GTDB taxonomy): Bacteria > Acidobacteriota > Terriglobia > Terriglobales > Acidobacteriaceae > DASVWZ01. Next base: position 24,409 of record CAVWUT010000011.1, read on the forward strand.
TGCGCTTTTCCCAGCCACCCAGCGGGCAACACCTCGATGTGAATCACCGTCAGAACGTCCGTGAGCTTCGGGCGTTGCCGCCACTCGATCCATCGCTGCGCCGGTGCGGTCCGTGGAGCGATCGTTGACCGCGATCACTTCGTAGCTGTCGTAGTCGAGCTGCAACAACTTGGTTAGCGTCTGGGCGATGTGATCTTCCTCATTGCGAGCGGGCACGATGATGCTGACGCTAGGCTTCACTTTGGGGCTTCGGTCCCATTCGGAAAGTGAGAGATCGACGATCTTCGGCACGCCCAGCGCGGCGTCGATGAGATGGAATAACCAGACGAGTCCCAGGATGCTGCCTGCAATCCAGTGGAAATAGGTCATCCGGACTGATGCTCCGGTGAGCGGGCGTTGGCGGAAAGTTCTACGCGCGGAGCAAATCGCATCCCGTAAAAGAGTATGGCAGATGAAATCGTCATGGCGATGACGGGCAGAATGAAAGCTGCCTGTAGCGAGCGCCGGTCGGCCACATAGCCCATAAGCGTCGGCGACGGCACATCTCCGAGGAGATGAAAGATGAAGATGTTCACCGCGATAGCGGTCGCGCGGATGTGGGCCCCGACTGCATTTACCAGCGCTGTGTTGAGCGGTGAGGTGTTCAGCAGGAGCAGAAATGCAGCCACTGCGATGGCCGGCAACATCACCGGGCCTCGGAGAAACAACGCAGCAATCATGACCGGCACACCAAGGCCCATGCTGATCGCCGAGACGAAGTAGTACGAACCCTTCATGCGAGGCAGCAAGAGATCGCCGAGCCAGCCACCCACTAACGAAGCCACAATGCCATCGACCACGATGATGGCGCCGAACATCAGGTTTGCCGATTCCAGGCTGTAGCCGCGCGCTCGCGAGAGAAAGGTCGGCATCCACACCTGAATTCCGCCCAAGGCAAAGGTCATTGCAGCCATGCCTAGCGTGACCGTCCAGAACCCAGGATTTCGCGCCAGGCCCAGTATCGTTCCTCGCTCCGGAGTCTCCTTCAGCGAGTCGAACTGGCCGCTCAGGGGTTCCGGGACAAACCACATCGCGAGCGCAAGCAGAAAGCCAGGCGCAGCTGCCAGGTAGAAAGGAAATCGCCAGCCGTGAGTTGGCCCAAGCTTACCCCCTAGCAAATATCCTGCAGCCGTGCCCACCGGGATCGCCAGATAGAAGATGCCAAAGATGCGGCCCCGCTTGTCCTCGGGAAACAGATCGGCAACGAAGGTCGGCGCAATCGTAACGAACGTAGCCTCGCCCACTCCAACCAGGGTATGCCGGACGAGCAGTTCCCAGTAGGTGTGGGTGACGGCCGTGAGCAGCGTGAGTCCGCTCCAGAAAATCGCCCCCAGGACAATGATCTTTTTGCGGGAGTAGCGGTCTGCCAACGGGCCGGTAAACGGCGCCGCGACCATGTAAAAGCCGAGGAAGGCGCTCGTCAGATAACCGACCTGCGTGTTGGTCAGATGGAATTCACTCTGCACCAGCGGCTGCACCGCAAACAGCACAGAGCGGTCAATGTAGTTGAGCAGGTTCAGCGCAGTGAGCACAGCGAGTGCGGTGCGTGGATAGAGTTTGGTCGGGGTCACTTGGCGAAAAGGAATATATCACGGGAAGAAAATGCCGGCGCTCCTTCAGCGCCGGCAGATGTGAGAACGACGCAGTAAACTCACTGCCCCAGCACGGCGTAGCCGGGGAGCAAGCCGCTGACTGCGTACCATTGACCGCTGGTCCCGTTGCAGCTTCCCTGCTTCGAGTCGTCGCAGTAAGAGGCAAAAGGATGGTTCCTCATATCGGTGCTGTTGACCTCCCAGGCGGCGAAAATGTTGCTGTCATTTGAATTGGTGCTGACCACCACCCAGTACTGCGTCCCCTTCGTCACGGCGATTCCAGTCTTGCTTTTCCCGGTCGCCAGTTGGCAGCAACTCCCGATGATCGCGAGATTCTTGACATTCCAGCTGTGAATTGCCTTTCCGGGCAAACCGCCGGAATCGCTATTGAGACTCAAAACGACCGCATTGGTGCCTTCGTCCCATACCACGGACGCTTCAACCTCCTTTACTGTCATGTTTGCCGTCGGCGTGAAAGGGACTGCCTGCCAGTATTCAGGAACCACTCCGAGTAAGTTGGTCAGCCCGGTAATGTAATCGCCGTAGCAGCAAAAGAACACGCCGTAGGGATAATCACTGAGATTGCCAGCGATGGTTTTAAGTTTGGCGTCAGGCTGAACCGCCGGGATGATCGCCTTGGACGGCTGTTTGACGAATACCCCTCTTCCACTGAGTATGAGGTTGCTGCGGTCTGCGGCCAAGGCGCTCACCGCCGTTACCAGAACGATCAAACAAATTAACGAACCTGCAAGTGCTCTTTTCACTTCTGTGTCCTCCATGTTCCCATTTCCTGGGTGAAACTGACCACGAATCTCTTGATCGCTTTCAAGAGGCACCCAGTGTACACCTGTCTGTCCAATTCGAAATGTGTGAAATGATTTGCACCTGGGCATCCGGAAGCGGTATCGGGCATGGCTGGCGCGAGGTCTGCCGGATCCTGGATTATGCTCCCTGCCTGGATCCTGAGGAAGATCTCTTGCTTGGTCGCGGCCATCTTGCAACAACCACGGTCGAAATTCCGCCGCGCGGACGGAAATCGCCCTTCACCTCGGCCCACACCGGACGCGCCCAGTGCACCACGTCTTCGAGCACGCGGTTCACGATGTTCTCTTGAAAAATACCCAGATTCCGGTAACCCTGCAGATACTCTTTCAGCGACTTCAATTCCAGACAGCGCTTCGCCGGCATATAGCGGATGGTGAGGACCCCAAAGTCAGGCAAGCCGATTTTGGGACAAACCGACGTGAACTCGGGATCGTCCACCACAATCTCATAGCCGGGAAATTGGTTTGGCCAGGTTTCAATTTCGGGAAGCTTGGCTTTCAATCCCGCTTCGGCGTGCTCGTCGGTGTAGCGCGGTTGTTTCGGCATAGTCCGATTGTACCGAGCCGAAGGCGGAAATCGCCAAGTTCGCGCCGAGGTGTTGGACCTCTTCGACAATCAGTCGCATCCAACCCTTAAAGCGTTTCTTCAGCTTCTGGAGACTTTGCAAGTGGTACATTAGTTAGTTCCACCTTTCATGTCACCGACAGGAAATCGCGCGAGCTTCGTGGCTCGCAATCGCTGGCTGATCTGGACCACCGGGATGATCGCGGCGGTGATGATTCTCGCCTCTTTCATGTCCCGAGGTGACACAGTCCTGGTGCGCGCAGAGACCGCTCAGCGCAGCACGATTCGCAGCGTGGTTTCCACCAACGGCAAGGTCGAGCCACTAGAGAATTTTGAGGCCCACTCGCCAATCGCAACTACCGTAAGGAAGCTTCACGTCAAGGAAGGCGACCACGTCCGCAAGGGACAACTGCTAGCGCAACTGGATGACTCCGCGGCCCGCAGCGAGGCCGCCCGAGCCCTAGCTCAAATCCGCTCTTCCGACGCTGATCTGAGTGCGGTCGAGTCTGGCGGCAACCGCGAAGAGGTGCTGACATTGCAATCGGAACTGGCAAAAGGCCGTACGGAGCGCGACGCAGCGCAGCGCAACCTTGACGCCTTGAAACAGCTTCAGAAACAAGGCGCCGCCTCCCCCGGCGAGGTTTTGAATGCCCAGAACCGACTGGCGCGAGCCAGCGCCGACCTGACCCTGCTGGAGCAAAAGCAGAAGGACCGATATTCCACGCCGGAGATCAACCGCGTGCAGGCCCAAAAGTCTGAGGCGGAAGCAGCATACGCCGCGACCCAAGATGCGCTGGCACAGTTGAACATCCGCTCGCCCTTTGACGGCACGGTCTATTCGCTGCCGGTCCTGCAGGGAGCCTACCTGAATGCCGGGGATCTGGTTCTGGAGGTGGCGGATCTTTCCAGCGTCCGGGTCCGGGCGTTTGTGGACGAACCCGACGTGGGCCGCCTGTCGCCCGGCGACAAGATCGAAGTCACCTGGGACGCGATTCGTAACCGGACGTGGCAAGGCACCGTCAGCACCGTACCCACCGTTATCAAGCTCCATCGGACACGCAATGTGGGGGAGACCACTTGTGTGGTGGACAACCACGACTTGAAGCTCCTCCCCGGTGTAAATGTCGGAGTGACCATCATCACGGGCGAACACCCTAATGTGCTGACCGTTCCACGCGAAGCGATTCATCAGGAAGACAGCAAGACCTATGTCTACCAGATTGTGGATAACGAATTGCAACGGCGTTACGTTCAGATCGCGATTTCGAACCTGACTCAGGTCGAGGTGACCTCCGGCCTTCCGGAAAATGCTCTGGTGGCGTTGGCTCCGCTCAATTCCAAGCCACTGCACGATGGCCTGGTGGTTAAGGTGGTGCACTAAGAATGTCCTTCGTTAATAAATGCGTTCTCTTGGCCGGATTTGCGCTGCTTCCTTTGCTGATGCCGGCTGCGGGCGCTGAGCCGGCTGACCAACTGCTGGCGGCTGGTCGCGTTGATGAGGTGATCGCTTCGCTGCAAAACAAGATCCATAGCACGCCCGACGATGCCGCGGCGTACAACTTGCTTTGCCGGGCCTACTTCGCCCTTGGTGACTGGGACGCTGGAATCAAGTCATGTGAGAAGGCAGTTTCACTCGATCCACGTAACAGCCGGTACCATCTTTGGCTGGGCCGCGTCTACGGCGAAAAGGCTGACCGCGCCAATCTCTGGAGCGCCGCAGGTCTGGCCCGGAGGGTTTGCGCCGCCTTCGAGACCGCGGTGCGACTGGACCCGAACAGCGCGGACGCCCGCACCGACCTGGCCGAGTTTTACCTGGAAGCCCCGGGGATCGTGGGCGGCGGCAAAGACAAAGCCGAGGCGCAGGCTCAGCAACTGGCACATCTGGATGCGGTAAAGGCGCACTGGGTGACGGGCCGCATCGCGGAGAGAAGAAAGGACTTGACGACCGCTGAGAGCGAGTACCGCAAGGCGATTCAGGTGAGCAACGGCCGGAACGACGCCTGGTTGAATCTGGCTCTTTTCTATCGGCACGTCGGACGCTTCGACCAGATGGAAGACGCGATTCACCACATCGGCGCCGCTCCGTCGGGCCAGCCGGAAGTCATGATGGAAGCTGCCGAGATGTTGATCCGCTCAGGCCGCAACACACCGTCGGCAACGGATTTGCTGCGCCGGTATCTCTCCAGTTCCACGGTAGAGGAAGCGCCGGCGTTCAAAGCGCACTACCTTCTGGGCACGTTGCTCGAGCAGCAGGGCGACAAGCAGGCCGCCGCGCTGGAGTACCGGACGTCTCTATCACTCGCCGGAAGTTTCTCGCTTGCGCGGAGCGCTTTGAATCGGTTGAATTCGGGCGGACAAGGCGATTAGCAGTTCCGTGACGCCTGTATTCTGCCGGTGGTCACAAGGGCGGCGATAGCTTCAGGGTTTGCGCCGATCTTGCGCCTGCAGCAGTGCGTTTCCGATTTCAAAAATCCTTCCTTGAAGGTGAACAGATGACACAAACTTCACGCCGTTTCCAGCGGTTCCTTTTCCCGCTGCTCGCTTGTCTGGTCTGCGCGGTCCAACTGAACGCTGAGAATCTGCCGCTCAAGCGGGTAGTGGAATTGGCGCTCAGCCACAGCACCTCCATGATCTCCGCCCACGCTGACGAGCAGCGCGCGTTCGCCTCTTATCTCCAGATGCGCGACCAGTACATACCCCAGATGTCGGTGGGGTCGGGACTGGGCAAAGCCTGGGGATATCCGCTGTCGCTCGAAGGCTCGGCGCCCTCGATTGTGAATACGACCGCCCAATCGGCCGTCTTCAATCCGGCGCTGCGCGAGTTCGTGCGTGCCGCGCGCACGGAATATCAGGAGAGCACGCTGCAAACCAAGGATCAGCGGGACCAGGTAATCCAGGACACTGTGCTCAGCTACGCCGAACTCTGCAAGTGGCAAAGCGTCATTGCCCACGCCAGCCGCGAATACGACGAAGCTCTCAAGATGGAACAACTGGTAAACCAGCGAATTCAGGAAGGAGTCGACAGCGCGCTTGCCCGGAACCAGGCGAGACTGGTTACGGCTCGCGTATATCTCCGCATTTCGCAAGCCCAGGGAGCAATCGATGTTTTGCGGAACCGGCTTTCGCAACTGACCGGTCTGCCCGCAAGTTCGATTGAGGCCGATGCGGATTCCATACCCACATTGCCCGAGGTGAAGCAAGAGGACAATCTGGCAAGCAAGGCCGAGCAATCCAGTCCCCTGGTTCAAGTTGCGGATCTTCGCGCCACCGCGCTGGACTTCCGCGCCCGCGGCGAACATCGATCCTTATGGCCAACCCTGGATTTCGCCGCCCAGTACGCCTTGTTGGCCAGGTTCAACAACTACCAGAATTACTTTCAGCCCGGCAGTTTCCAGCAGCACAACGCCACCCTGGGAGTGGTGATCCGCTTCCCTTTCCTGAATCGTTCCCAGCACGCCCGGGCCCAGGCGGCCGATGCGGAAGCGCTGCATGCCAGAAAAGATACTGATGCCAGTAAGAACCGCGTATCCGAGCAGACCTTGAAATTGCAGCGCTCGGTGGAACAACTCGCGGCTGCGCAACAAGTGGTGGACCTGGAATATCAGATCGCAAAATCAAATCTGGACGCGGTCCAGGTCCGCATGGATTCCGGCAGTGCCACTTTGCACGACGCGGAAGACGCGCGAGTCCAGGCCAACGAACGTTACGGCGAGTTGCAGGATGCAAACTTTGAGTTGGAGCGAGCACGCATCGGGCTTCTGCGGGTGACCGGGGAACTGGGTAACTGGGTCGGAGTGGCCCAGTAAGGCTAGGTGCGTTCCTTGCGGAAAGTTCCCCAACACAACCCCGCCGGGGTCCATTTTCGCTGCTCAGGGCATCAAATAGTCCATTCGGCGCAAACGCCCTTGGCAACTTCCGCCGCAAGCATTAGACTGTGACGAAGCACAGTGGGGAAATTTCTGCTCCAAGCGGTTTGCAGACGTGACTGCTGGTATACCCAGACACCGGGATAAGGGTACTGGAAGTGCTAAAATTAAATACTCACTCTATGCCATTAAAAACACTGTTTCTGAATCCGCCTTCGTTCGAGAATTTCGATGGGGGAGCTGGGTCGCGCTGGCCTGCCACGCGCGAAATTGAATCGTATTGGTATCCGGTGTGGCTGGCCTATCCGGCCGGCATGATCGAGGGAGCGCGGCTTGTGGATGCCCCTCCGCACCACATTTCGGCGGAAGAAACCATTCAGATTGCCCGCGACTACGAGTTCCTGGTGCTGTTCACCAGCACCCCAGGATTCCCTGGCGATATCCGCATTGCGCAGAAGATCAAGGAACTGAATCCCGGGATCAAGATCGCTTTCGTCGGACCGCACGTCAGCGTGCTTCCGGAAAGGTCGCTGAAGGACAGCCCGGCGATCGACTTTGTGGTGCGCAAAGAGTTCGACCACGCGGTCGCAGACTACGCTCACGGCAAGCCAGTCGAGCAGATTCCGGGCGCTTCCTTTCGGAAGAACGGCTCGGTCGTACATAATGCGGACAGCCCCCAGATTCAGGACCTGGATTCCCTGCCGCACGTAACCGACGTCTACAAGCGTGACTTGGACGTGACCCGGTACAACGTTCCTTTCCTGCTTTACCCGTTTGTGTCGCTGTACACCACGCGCGGCTGTCCGGCCCAGTGCACCTTCTGCCTGTGGCCACAAACGCTCAGCGGGCATCCGTGGCGCAAGCGCTCCACCGACGACGTGGCGCGGGAGATGGCCAAGGCAAAAGAGTACTGGCCCAACGTGAGGGAGTTTTTCTTCGACGATGACACGTTCAATATTCAGAAGGCGCGGACCATTGAGCTGTGCACCAAGCTTAAACCGCTGAACCTGACCTGGTCCTGCACCTCACGGGTCACCACGGATTATGAAACTTTGAAAGCCATGAAGGAGGCTGGTTGCCGCCTGCTGATCGTGGGCTACGAGTCCGGTGACCAGCAGATCCTGAAAAACATCAAGAAGGGCGCCACCGTGGAACGCGCCCGCCAGTTTACCAAGGACTGCCACAAATTGGGGTTAGTGATTCACGGCGACTTCATTATGGGGTTGCCCGGAGAGACTCACGAGACGATCAACAACACCATCCGGTTTGCCAAGGAATTGGACGTGGAGACCATTCAGGTTTCCGTCGCCCATGCCTATCCCGGCACCGAGCTTTTCGAGTACGCGATGAAGAACGGCTTCATGGTAGCGGGCGAAAAAATGCTCGACGACGCCGGCCACCAACTCGCTCACATCCAGTATCCCGGCCTGCCGGCGGACGAAATTCTCTCCGCCGTTCATCGCTTCTACGATGAGTACTACTTCCGCCCGAAAGCCGTGTTCCGCATCCTCAGGAAAGCGGCATTCAACGGAGTCGAGCGTCGGCGGTTGTACAAAGAGGCCAAAACCTTCCTGAAGACTCGCGCCATGCGCAACCAGTGGGTGAAGGCAAAACGCCAGGAGCACGAGTCGGCGACCGCAGCCGAGCCGGCAAAGGCCTAGGAGGCCGGTGACTCTTCGTAAGTACTTGGTGCTCGCCGGAGTGACGGTGTTTGCCACGGTTGGGGATACTCTACTTTCCCGCGGCATGAAAGAGGCGGGCAGCATCCCGCTGCAGCACCTCAGCCGCGTTTTTCTGGAGGTGCTTCATCCCGGAGTGGCATTGGGCATTTTCTTTCTGCTGGCGTTTTTCGCCTGCTACATGACTGCCCTGTCCTGGGCTGATCTGACCTACGTTCTTCCTGCCACTTCGCTGAGTTATGTGCTGCTGACGATTATCGCCCGCTTTCTGCTGCACGAGAATGTCAGCCTGAGCCGCTGGCTTGGGGTCTTGCTGATCTCGACCGGCGTGGGATTCGTGACCCAGGGCCCGGCACTTACCCACAAGCATCACGCCGCAGATCCGCAACATCATCCCGGCGAATCGCTCATCACCGAGGTGCAGCAATGAGCCAGCTCTACGCATGGTGCGCCGTCGCCCTGATTGTTCTGACTTCGACCACCGGAGACGTGCTGCTGGCGCGCGCCATGAAGCAGGTCGGTGACGTGCATAAACTCTGGGAACATCACGGTGTGGTCGCCATTGTGAAGCGCGTTCTACGTACTCCTACCTTCTTTCTTGGAATTCTGGCAATGGCCACGGCCTTCTACAGCCTGCTGTTCGGCCTTTCCTGGGGAGATGTAAGTCTTGTCGTACCTGCCTCGGCTTCGCTCACATTCGTTACGAATGCGATTGCGGCAAGAGTATTTCTTCACGAGCGCGTGGACCGGCGCAGGTGGATTGCGGCGGTGTTGGTGGCAGGTGGTGTAGTGCTGCTGGCGGTGTAGTCAGAGTCGCTCGAGCTTTTGGCCACTTCAGGAGCGAAACAGTCGCATGAAGCCAGTGGCCGGCAAGTCTGGCACGAGAAACTTCGCGTGCTCGCCCGTTGCCCGCGTTAAAGCCTCCGCCGCCAGATATCCGCTGCGGACCGCTCCCTCCATGGTCGCGGGCCATCCGGTGGCAGTCCAGTCCCCGGCTAGAAAGACGTGTGGCCAAACTGTCTCCGGTCTGGGCCGGTACTGATCGATTCCCGGCCTGGGCGAATATGTCGCGTGGACTTCCTTGATCACTGTCGATTTCACCAGATTCGCATTCCGCGCGCCCGGGAAGAATTCGCGCAGTTCGGCAAGTGCAAGATCGATGATCTCCGGCTTTGACTTGTCGACCAGGGCCTTCGAGGAGCTAACCACCAATTCCACATAGCTGCCGTTACTTGCTGCACCGGTCAGCAGCAGGGATTTGTGAAACATCCATTGGATGGTGCGATCCAGCAGCACCGCGTGTTCGAGTTTGGTGATCTGACGATCAAACCACAGATGAATCCCCGTGATGGGCGAAGTGGAAAACTGGATCAGAGTTTTCCGGAGCGTCGCGGCAGTTTGATCCTCTGGCAGGATGCGCGAGAGCACGTCAAAAGGAACAGCGAACACAACATACTCGAACTTCTCGACCTGTCCTGCCACCTGCAACTGCACGCCGTCCGCCAAAGACACAAACGATTCCACGACAGTGCGGAATCGAACTTCGCCGCCTCGCGCCGTAATGTAGTCTCCTGCAGCGTTGTACAGTTCCGTGAGCGGAACCGTGGGCACGCCCATCCTTCCGGCAGCGGCCGACTTCAGAAAAGACTCGCGAATGACCTGGGCGGCACAAGGGACGGAAACCTGGTCGAGATCTTCGTTCAAGGCGCTGACTAGGAGCGTCTTCCAAAAACGGTCGATTGCTTGATCGGTCTGACCATGCTGACGAAGCCAGCGCAGGAAGCTTTCACCATCATCTCGTGGCGTCGCCGGAGCCAAAGCCACCATGGCAGCGGCGATGGCCAGCTTATCGGATAAGTTCAGGCAATGCGCGCGCAAGAATGAAGGAACTGTGTGAAGCGGCGCAGGCAACGAAGAGAGACCAATCACCGAGGCGCGTCCGCCGGGCTCGAGAAAAGTCAGGCGATCAAACCAGCGGATTTTGTCCTGCACTCTGAGCCGCTCATAAAACCGCACCAGATTGGTGCAGCAACCCAGCAGCACGTGCTGGCAGTTGTCCACCACTTCGCCCGTGCCTGGATGCTGATAGGAAGAAGCGCGGCCGCCGAGATAGGGACGGCGCTCGAACAGGGTCACGTGAAAGCCGCCGTCGGCGAGAGCACTGCCAGCGGCTAGGCCTGCCAAGCCGCCTCCAACCACGGCAACTTGCTTTGCGGAGGGCGGTTTCATCACAGCAAGCGCTTCAGAAACCCCTTCCCAAGAACGGTGAGCTTCTCGCGGACACTGAGACTGACCTTGCCGTGAAACACGTCATATTGGCGCGCGGCGATTTTCTCGAGCAGCTTTCGGTAGATGGTGACCAGCGCCCACAACGCGGGTTGGCTGTCTTCATCCACTAATGGGATCAAATCTTCTGCCGCCTTGTAGTACTCCCGGGCCCGGTCCGCCTCCAGTTCGAGCAAGGGTCGAAAACGAGAGGGGTCGGTGGAATTAGCCAATTCCGATGCGGAGATGCCGAACCTCGCCAGATCCTCCTCGGGCAAATACACCCGGCCCATGGCGGCATCTTCCTTCACGTCACGGATGATGTTGGTGAGCTGGAAGGCCAGCCCGCAGCGCTCGGCCAGAGGCTCGGCGCCAGGGTCGCGGTAGCCGAAGATGCGGATGCACACCAGCCCTACCACCGAGGCTACACGATAGCAGTACATTCTCAGGTCGTCGAAAGTCCGGTAGCGCGCCTCGGGAGTAGGCTCCAAACCACGGGCCACGCCTTCACTTTCCAGGTCCATGGCGGTCCCATAAGCGAGTTGGTCGAGCAGTTCCGTGCGGATCTTGTACCGGCGCTGAGCATCGGCGAGAGCCAGCAGAACTGGCTCGTCGGTCGGATATCCCGCAAGCGCGCGGTGAACCGAGTCCAGCCACGCCGCCAGCTTCTGCCGTCTCTCCGGCAGGGGCAACGCGGGGTCGTCCGCAATGTCGTCGCAGCCGCGCATGAATGCATACACCGCGCATAATGCTTGACGCTTGGGCTTGGGAAGTACCAGGAACGCGTAATAGAAGTTCTTGGCGGCGGTTCGGGCGATCCTTCGGCAAACCGAATAGGCTACCGCCAGTTGCGAATCGGTCGGCACGAATGGTGTCGGGGCTGGCTGCACCGCGGTACTCATAGCAGCTTTCCCCAAGCGGCGCGCGCCACCAGGGAGAATTTCCTGAACTTGGAAATTCTCGGTCGCCGTCCCAGAACGTTATAGCCCTGAGACTCGATGGCGCTCAGAATTTCCTGGCCCCCGCGGCTGAACAGTTCGAGATCGATGGCCAGTTCGCGATCGACCTTTTCAATCAAAGGCAGTCCGCGCTCGAACCAGTCAAAGGCCCGGTCCACTTCAAAATGCATCAATTCGCAAAATTGCGAGGTGTTGCGCCACGCGGCGATGTCCTCTTCTGACACTTTGAACCGCCGAATATCCTCGAGCGGAAGATAGATGCGCCCCTTTGCGTAATCCACGCTGACGTCCTGCCAGAAATTCGCCAGCTGCAAGGCGGTGCAGGTGTAATCCGAAAGTGCCTGGCGTTCGGCATCGCGATAGCCGCAAAGGTAAAGTACAAGATGGCCGACAGGATTGGCAGAGTACCGGCAATATCCGACGACATCGTCGAAGGTTTCGTAACGTGTGACCCGCTGGTCCTGGCGAAAAGCGGTCAACAAATCGGCGAAAGTCTGCTGTGGAATATCAAACTTCTCGACCGTTTCCGCCAGCGCGACGAATACTGGATGCCGCGGACATCCTCCATAGCACGCGTTCAGTTCCGCTTCCCATTGGTCGAGCAGTTGAAGAGAAGCATCCGTGTCTCCAACCTCATCTCCAAGATCGTCAGAGATCCGGCAGTACGCGTAAACATTGTAGAAGTGCTGGCGCAGCCGCTCCGGAAGAAACCAGGTCGCAACCGAGAAATTTTCGTAATGGGTGCGCGCCAGCCGCCGGCAGTAGCTCTGCGCCTGCATCAGGCTGGGAGCCTGCTGCGGAATGGCGTACTCGGGCGGGAGGCTGCTCCAGCCGGCAACCGCGGCGGAAGTTGACAGAACCGCGGAGTCGTTGCTGGCAATGGATGACATGGTCAGTTCCGTCCTCCCGCGTGCAATTCGCAACCCAATCAGAATTCTGACCGCCCCTAGTGTCCGGGTATGATGGCGGTCTTGATATCGCCGTTGCGGTTCAGCATGTGATGCAAAACCTGCTGCAGGCGCGAGAGCGGCGCCTCGCCGGTAATATAGTCGGTGGAACGAACCTTTTTCTCAGCAATCAGTGCAAAGGCCCGGCGTACCGTCTCCGGCGTGTGGTGGAACGTCGCCTTGAGCGTGACTTCGGAGTAGTGCAGCCGGTTGGTGTCCAATTGCACCTTGGTCCCGCTGGCGCATCCGCCAAAGAAGTTCACCGTACCGCCTTTGCGCACCATGTCGATGGCCCATTCCCAGGCCTCGGGCCGCCCGACGGCTTCGATGACCACGTCCCCGCCGCGTTTTTCCGGGGACAGCATCCGCACCGCTTCGACGGGATCCTTCACCTTGGTGAACTGCACAACCTCTTGCGCACCCATGTGCTTGGCGGCAGTGGCTTGGGAATCGCGCTTGACCACGGCAATCACATTGCACCCCACGGCCCGGGCCACCTGCACAAACATCAGGCCGATCGGACCTCCGCCAATCACAGTCACGGTATCGCCGATCTCCACGCCCGTCTCATGCAGGCCGCGCAGCACGCAGGCCAGAGGCTCAACCATGGCGGCTTCTTCGAAACTCACATGTGGCGGGATGGCGAGCATGTTGGTTTCGACAATGCGTCGCGGAACCCGGATGTATTCCGCATACGCGCCGTTGTTGAACAGCAGATCCTCGCAGAGATTCTCCTGGTGCTTGGAGCAGTAAAAGCACATGCCGCAGGGCGCCGAATTCAAGGCCACCACCCGCATTCCCTTGCGGAATCCGCGCACTCCCGAACCCACTTCCTCAATCACCCCCGCTAATTCGTGACCGAACAGGGCGGGCGGCACGATCATGCGCGCGTGGTACCCCCGCTGATAGACCTTCAGGTCGGTTCCACAAGTCAAGGCTACTTGTACCTTGACCAGAACTTCCCCCTCTCCCACACGGGGAATCGGAACTCTTTCAATCTTCACATCCTCCTTGCCGTAGAGGACTGCCGCGGTCATCTTCCCGTTCACTCTGGACTCCTTCCCCACGTGCTGCCCGCTTGAATCACGATCTTCATCGAATCCGGTTGGGGATGGGCAGCCAAGTTTAGGGCTTCCACGCTGCCGGACAAGGGAAAACGGTGGCTGATCAGCCTTGCCAATTTTATTTCACGGCTCATGACGAGCCGCGCCGAATCCTCTTGGAGCTCGACGGAAGCGCTATATGACCCCAACAATGTTTTCTCGTCCACGCAGATTGCGGCGGGATCAATGGTGGCCTCGCCGCGTGCCGTCTGCGCAAATAGCAAAACCCGTCCGCCCGGACGCACCGCATCCATCGCGGTCCGGATCAGGCCGTTGCCCCCGACAGCCAGAATGACTGTGTCGGTGCCTCGGCCCTCAGTCTGCTCCCGCACAGCTTTCACTGTGTCCGTGCGAGAAGCGTCGATTACGTTCGTCAAATCGAATGATTTAGCTATTGTAAGCCTCTGGGGATACAAATCGGAAGTGATCACGTTAGCTCCCGCCCGTTTGGCCAATATACTCAGCATGATGCCGATGGGTCCCTGGCCAATCACCAGCGCCGTTTCGCCGGGATGGAGGCGAAGAACCTCAATCCCTTTGATGCAAGTGTTCACAGGTTCTACGAAGCAGGCCTGTTCGTAGGAAACACCATCGGGAATTCGGACGGTTCCCTGACGAACGATCCAGTCCATGACTCGCACGTATTCCGCAAAACCGCCACCGGAGGGCTCAAATCCAGCTGTGCATCCCACTTTCTTGTAGGTTTCGCACTGCGCGAAGGTCTTGCGCCGGCAATAGAAGCACTCGCGGCACGGGATATGGTGGAAGAAGACAACGCGGTCGCCGGGCCGGAACTGGCTTACACCCTCGCCCACGGCGGCAACCATGCCTGCGGTCTCGTGCCCAAAAATCCGTGGCGCCGAATGGGACCCGGTCGCGATTTTCTTAAGATCCGTTCCGCAGATGCCGCAAGTGTGTACCCGAACCAGAAGCTCGCCCTTGCCGATCCTGGGCACGGGCACAGTCTCCAGCCGAACATCGTTGGTGCCGCGATACACCGCCGCCTTCATAGTTGCGGGGATCGAATCCCGCATCTCTTCCAGCGAAATCTGTCCAGCAAGTGCCATGCTTTCCGTTTAAGCTTTTGAAGTCGTACGCAGTTCCTCAGCGATTGGCGTGGCGTCGCGGACATAGTGTTCCAGTTCGCGACAAAGAGCGCCCGACGCTTTGGCGCTGCTTCGGGCCAGGTGAATCAGCCGCGGCCACAGCCAGGGGCGCACTGCCGCGTACCCGGCAAACGCTCCGCTTCGAAACCGCCCGTCGCTGGCGACGAATCGCTCCATCTGTGGCATCTCGAAGTTACTCTCATCTGAAATGGCCTTCACGACTGCGAAGGCTATTCCATGAATCTCGGCGACGCGCACCACCGCAGCTGCTTCCATATCGACGGCCTGGGCGCCGTACGCGTGGGCTAGCTTCATTTTTTGCTCGATGCCGGCAATCGACGCAGCACTAACCAAAACACCTTGCCCAAAGGCGATCTCACGGCTGCTGCCGTCTTTCGCGTCGATCACGCGCGCCGGCAGACAAACCTGTCCGACTCTCATTCCCGGATCGAGCGCACCCGCAAATCCCGCCGAGACTAATAAACCAGGCTCATAAATCGTGACCATCGCTTCGGCGGCACGCCGCGCCGCTTCCGGTCCGATTCCGCCGCAAACCAGAACGACAGTCCCGTTCTCAAAGAACCTGAAGCTCCGATTCTCATGTTCCCGCTCAACGACTCGCCAGCGCTCCGCCAAGGCGCGCACTTCACGCTCAAGCGCAGCCACGATGGCGACTTTTGCTAAACCCGGCAAAGAAAATCCTGCCGAGCCTGGCTCGGCGCGGACGGGCGAGCAGGATCGTCACTCCGTGGACCATACCAGCCGAATCCGGGTCTAAGCATATCCGTTCCCCCGGAACCAATCCACCGCCCGGTGCAGTGCATCATCGACAGGGACGATCTTCCACCCCAGTTCTCGTTCGGCTTTCGCGCAGGAAACAAACATTTTCTTCCGTCCCATGCGCACGGTGTCAATGGTGGCGCGCGGCTCACGGCCAAGTATGCGCCCAGTAACGACTTCGTCCACAACCCCGGTCGCCAGCGCAACCACGTAAGGAACTTTGACCTTCGGCGAGGGTAAGCCGGTGATTGCCGCCAGCTTGTCCAGAATCTCTTTCAGCGTCAGATTCTCGCCGCCCAGGATGTAGCGTTCTCCCGATCTTCCCTTCTCCAGCGCGGCGATGTGACCGCGCGCACATTCTCTCACGTCCACCAGGTTCAATCCGGTGTCAACATATGCCGGAAACTTCTTCTTCAGGAAGTCCACCACGATGCGCCCGGTTGGCGTCGGCTTGATATCCTGCTCGCCTACCGGAGTGGTCGGGTTCACCACGACTGCGTCCATCCCTCCGCGCCCGGCGGCAATCACCAACCCTTCGGCCATGAGTTTCGACCGCTTGTAAGGACCAATCATCGCATTCAGTGAAACCGGCGAATCTTCATCCGCCGGATGACCGTTAGAAGTAAAACCCATCGTCGCCACACTTGATGTATAAACTAGCCGCCGGACACCGTTTTTTCGGGCTGCTTCAAGCAGTCCACGTGTGCCTTCCACATTGGCCCGATACATCTGCTCGGGATCGCGAACCCACAAACGATAATCCGCTGCAACGTGAAAAACAACGTCGCATCCTGACATTGCCTTTTCGATCGACGCGGGATTCCGCAAGTCGCCTACGACTTGCTCGGCCTTGAGCCCGGCAATATTTCTCAGATCGCTGCTGCTGCGAACCAGAAGCCGAAGGTCGGCCCCCTGCTCGGCCAGAACCCTGGCGACATGGCTGCCCACAAATCCGGTCGCGCCTGTGACGAAAACCAGCATTTAGCAATTGGCAGTTAGCACTTGGCGCTTGAAGATCATTGCCGCACGCGTCAAGACCTAGATTGGCCAAATGCTAGGGCCAAGTGCTAGCTGCTCGCCGACGTTACTCCAGACTCTCCGGCTGCAAAGAGATCTCGGTTTCTCCCGCCGCTTTTTTCTGCCAATATTGCCGCACCCAGTTTTCCCAACTCTTGCCCGCCGCCATATCCCGGCCGGTAAACGCCAAGGCCGCGATGTCGGCATAGCAAACGGAGGCCTTGGAACCGCCGTCCTTGGGCAGCAGACGAACGTAAGAGTCGGAAAGTGACTTCCCTGCCCGGCGGTCAAAAATGTAGCCTTCGATCTTGCTTCCGTCGTTGCGGGTGATGGAGACATCGCCACGGTAGTCGAATGCTTGCTCGAGCGCGGCATAGAGTTCTGCCGCCGTTGCCAACTCTGGAATCCAGCCTTCCAGTTGCTCACGCTGAACGCCCGGAACAACCTCGGCTAGATCTGGATCGACTACGCCCTGTTGTGAACCCTTGGGCGTCCTGCCTGATTCTCTGCCGCTCAAACTGCGCTCTCCTCGGTCGTCCGGGCCTTGATCTGCACCAGCGGATTAAACGAGTGCAGCGGGCGGACTGGCTCGTCCAGCAAGCGCAGAGCGGAAGGATCATTGTAGCTGCCGAACAGCGTGGCTTTGGCAGTGGCCCACAGCCCGCGCAGCGAACCAAACGTATCATTCACCGCCGACGCTTCGTAGCCGCTATGGACCATGCAATTGGCGCATTTGGGATTGCCGGACTCGGTGCCGTATCGCTCCCACTCGGTGGTGGTCAGCAGTTCCCGGAAAGTGTCCGCATACCCGTCTTGCAGCAGATAGCAGGGCTTCTGCCAGCCGAACACGTTGAAGGTCGGCATCCCCCAAGGAGTGCACGGGTAGTCGCGCTTGCCCATGAGGAACTCGAGGAATAGCGGCGACATATTGAAACGCCAGGTCGGCTTGCGGTTGGACAGAATCGCCCGAAAAAGCCGGCGGGTGCGGGCGCGGCCCATGAAATGGTTCTGGTCGGGCGCCTTGTCGTAGGAGTAGCCGGGAGACAGCATCATGCCTTCCAGGCCGAGGTCCATCATCTCGTCGAAGAATGCGCGGACGCTCTTCGGATCGGCGCCGTCGAACAATGTCGTATTCGTCGTAATGCGAAACCCGTGTGCCAGCGCTTCCTTAATAGCTTCCGCAGCTTTGTCGTATCCGCCTTCCAGGCAGACCGAGAAATCGTGATGCTCGCGCTGGCCATCCATGTGCACAGAGAACGTCAAGAACTCGCTCGGCTTGAACAAATGAATCTTCTGCTTCAGCAACAGAGCGTTGGTACAGAGGTAAATGTACTTCCTGCGAGCGACCAGCCCTTCGACAATTTCCCCGATCTGGGGATGAAGCAGCGGTTCCCCGCCCGGGATGGCCACCGTGGGCGCACCGCATTCATCGACCGCGCGGAAACATTCGTCCGGCGTGAGCTGCATTTTCAGCACGTGGGCGGGATATTGGATTTTCCCGCAGCCCGCGCATGCCAGATTGCAGCGGAACAGTGGTTCCAGCATCAGTACCAGGGGATACTGCTTACGTCCTTTGAGCTTCTGCCGGAGGACGTAACTGGCAACGGTCCAGGCCTGTGAAACAGGTACCGCCATTGATCTCTTTCTCCTAAATTACTGCATTAGCATTTGGCAATTAGCATTTGGTCGTCAGCTGACCATACCAGCACGGAGCACAACCCACGCCGGACTAAGTGCTAAGTGCCAACTGCCAAGTGCTACGCGTTTGCCGCCATCACTTTCTTGTACGTGGTCAGCGCGATCATCGGGAAGTACTCCCGGTACAGGTGATACGCCAGGTAGAACACACGCGGGAAACCCGTACCGGTGTAATAAGGTTCATCCCACGAACCGTCTTTTTTCTGAGTACGCAACAAATAGGCGATGCCTCGGGCCACGCAGTCGCTGCGGGTATCGCCGGCGGCCAGCAGTCCCATAACCGACCAGGCGGTCTGCGAAGGCGTGCTGGGCCCAACCCCTCTTGCGGTCGGATCATCGTACGAGGCGCAAGTCTCGCCCCAACCGCCATCGGGGTTCTGTATCATACGCAACCATTCCGCCGCCTGCTGAATGTACGGCTCATGATGATCGACTCCCATCGCCTCCAAGCCGCGCAGCACCAGCATGGTGCCATAGATGTAGTTCACGCCCCAGCGGCCAAACCACGATCCATCCGGCTCCTGCTGTTTGCGGATGAATTTGATGGCTCGCTTCACTGCTGGATGAGTCCGGTCATAACCGAATGTTGCCAGCATCTCCAGAATTCGGCCGGTGATGTCCACCGTCGCCGGATCCAGCATGGCGTTGTGGTCCGCGAACGGGATGTACTGAAATACCATGCGGTCGTTG
Organism: Terriglobia bacterium; assembly: GCA_963758285.1. GTDB lineage: Bacteria > Acidobacteriota > Terriglobia > Terriglobales > Acidobacteriaceae > DASVWZ01. The sequence continues at coordinate 43,539 of CAVWUT010000011.1, forward strand.
TCTTTGTCGAACGAAGCCCATCCGCCGTCCTTGCACTGCATGGACAAAATCCAGTCGATCGCCCGCTGAACTGACTCGCGCTGGTAGCGTCCGTTGGGGTGTTCCACCTGAGCCAGCCCCAGACAAACCATGGCGCTGTCATCGACATCGGGATAGAACTCATTGTTGAACTCAAAGTACCAGCCGCCCGGTTGTCCCTTTTTGTTGTTTACCTTCCAGTCGCCCGGATTTCGCACTTGCTTCTGCAAAAGCCAGTCGGCGCACTTCACCATACGCGGATCGGTTGCCGGAACCCCGGCTTCCCCGAGGGCAAACAACGCGTAAGCGGTATCCCACACCGGCGACTTGGTGGGCTGCATACGGAAAGTATCGCCTTCCTCAATGCCCAGCCTCTCAAACTCGTCCAACGCCCGAATCACTTGCGGATCGTCCAGCGAGTAACCCAAACACCGCAGGGCGATGATCGCGTTCAGCATGGCCGGATAGATGGCGCCCAAGCCGTCGCTCATTTCGAAGCGTTTGAGCATCCACTTCTCCGCCTTCTTCAGGGCAATGGAACGCAACGGCCGGATATGCACAGCTTCAAACCAGTGCACCAGGCGATCGAGGCACAAAAAGAAATTCCGCCAGGAGACCAGCTTCTTCGACCAGTGCAGGTGCATGCGCGATTTATCCCGCCCGCCTACAAAGAGTTCGTCCAGACTCATCTCGTCAGGAATTTTCTTGAACGGCTTCTTGGCATAGCAGATGGACAGCGGTACCAGGATCGCGCGCGACCACGAGGAAATCTCGTAAATGTTAAACCAAAACCAGTTGGGGAAGAGCACGATCTCCGGCGGAATGGCCGGCACCGCATCGTAGTCATACTGACCGAGGAAACAGAGATAAATCTTGGTAAAGGTATTGACCTCGGTCACGCCGCCCAACTCCAGGATCTTTTTGCGGGCGCGCTCCAAGGCTGGATGATCGCGTTTGTAACCGGTCAGCTTCAGCGCAAAATAAGCCTTCACCGAAGCACTGATATTGGACGGGCCCGCCGCATAGATCGGCCAACCTCCGTCCTCGTTCTGGTGCCGCAGGATATAGTTGCAGCACTTCTCGAAATGCTCCTGGTCGACGGTACCCAGCAGCGTATGCAGCAGGATGTAGTCGGATTCCAGGGTGGAATCGGCTTCCAGTTCGCCGCACCAGTAGCCGTCCCGGTGCTGTTGTGAAAACAGGCGCCTGCGCGCCCCGTCCGTGGCGGCCGCAACCTGCCCAGACAAGTCATCGATCTTTCCAAAGTGCAGCTGAGGCGTCGAGGCCGCGAACGATGAGGAGGTTTCGTCCATGTAATTGGTTACTCCGCAGCTACTCCGGCAGGGGCGGCCGCAATCGCTTCCACGATCTCGGGAGGCAATCCGAACCGGACGTTTTCTGGCATCACTTCCACTTCTTTCACCTTGTCGTAACCCTTGGAAGCCAGAAACTTCACCACTTCTTCCACCAGGAATTCCGGAGCCGACGCCCCGGCGGTAAGCGCAATGGTTTTCACGCCTTCCAGCCAGTCCGGCTTGATGTCCCGGTAACTATCAATCAGATGCGAACTGGTGCCCAGGTTGCGCGCCACTTCCACCAGGCGCTTGGAATTCGAGCTGTTGTCGGATCCAACGACGAGCAACAGATCCGCTTCCGACGCCACTTCTTTTACTGCAACCTGCCGATTTTCCGTGGCATAGCAGATATCCTGGGCGGTCGGCCCTTGAATATTGGGAAAACGCCGCCGCAGGGCCGAGATGATGTCCGTGGTCTCATCCAGGCTCAATGTAGTTTGCGTCAGGTAGGCAACCCGGTCCGGATCAGGCACCGTGAGGGTGCCCACCTGCTCCGGTGAACCAACCACCTGAGTCACCAGCGGTGCTTCACCGAGTGTTCCGATCACCTCGTCGTGGTCGCGATGGCCAATCAGGATCAGAGAGTACCCTTCCTTGGCGAACTTGACTGCCTCAACGTGGACCTTGGTCACCAGCGGGCAGGTGGCATCGATCACGCGTAGCCCGCGAGCCATGCTCGCACCCCGCACTTCCGGGGAAACCCCGTGTGCACTGTAGATCACCCGCTCGCCATTGGGCACTTCATCCACACTGTCGACGAAAATGGCACCTTTGCCCTGCAACTCCTCAACCACAAAACGGTTGTGGACAATCTCCTTGCGGACGTAGATCGGGGGGCCAAAGGCTTCCAGGGCGATGCGCACGATGTCGATCGCGCGTACCACGCCCGCACAGAAGCCTCTCGGTTTCAATAAAAGCAGCGTTTTGTCGTCGCTCATAGGCAGTTCAAGTTCCTGTTTAGGATACACGTCCCCACGATGGATTGATACACCAAGGCTACCGGAAAAGCATCAATTTGGTCAATGTAAGCCACGGAGATTCAGAGGATTAGCACCGGTTGGGGATATGGCGCAGCGAACAGCGAGCCTTACCTATATGTGGACTCAGGCTTCCCCTGCCCGTGGACCTTACCAAAGCCGTTTGACGTCGTACCGATCAAGCGTCCGGTCAGCGCTCAGAATCGGCACATTCATGTCTTGGGCTTGAGCCACCAGTAATCGGTCAAAAGGGTCACGATGATGCCTCGGGAGCAATCCTGCCCGAACTGCTTGCCCAATGTTGATGGGTAGTTCGGTAAAGCCCTCCTGTGCGGTGTGGTTCGCCAGTTCTGAGATAATCGAGAGAGCATCAACCTTTCCGAGGTTCACCTTGATTGCCAATTCCCACGCCACCGCCGCCGAAATCAAAACAGTGTTTTCTGGGCTCCGCAGAATTGAGGATGCCTTTGGAGAAAGCTTCGCAGGATCGTTGAACCACCAGATGAGCCCATGCGTGTCCAGCAGGATCTTCATTCAAAACCCAAGTCTTTGAGTTCCTCATCAGTCAAGGGATCGAAGGCATCTGCAGTGTAGGATATTTGCCCCTTTAGGGCGCCTGGAATGCGCTTCTTGCTCGCAGCACCGATCGCAACCAGCCTCGCGACCGGCTTCTTCCCACGGGCAATGACAACCTCTTTGCCCGAGCAGGCTTCTTCCAACAGCCGTGAAAGGTTGGTCTTCGCCTGATGGACGGTATATTGCATACTTAGCTAATTATATTAGCTAATGCGGATAATGTCAAGGGAACGGCACCAGAGCCATCTATAAAGAGGCGTTAGCCATTCGCCTTGATCATCTGCTCAGCATGTTTGCGGGAGGTTTCGGTCAGCTTGGCCCCGCTTAACATGCGGGCCACTTCTTCGGTGCGTTCCTCGCCTTCAATGCGTCGAACGGTGGTGTGGGCTCGTCCAGCGGCTTGCTTCTTTTCGATCACGTAATGATGGTCGGCGAAGGTTGCGATTTGCGGCAGGTGGGTAACGCAGAGCACCTGGTTGGCCCGCGCCAGCGCTTTGAGCTTCTTTCCGACGGCTTCGGCCGCGCGGCCTCCAATACCGCTGTCGATTTCATCGAAAACCAGCGTCCGCTGCACGGAACGTCCGAGCCGCGCTCGTCCTCTTGCCTGCCGCGCCACCTTCCACGCTGGTTTTCAGAGCCAGCATCACTCGCGAGAGTTCGCCGCCGGAAGCGATCTGCTCCAGCGGCCGCATCGGTTCACCCGCGTTGGTGGTGATCAAGTAAATGACCTGGTCGAAGCCCGCCGCGGTCCAGTTTTTTTCTTCATCGCTGCCCTCGACGGCAACGTGAAAGTGGGACCTCATCGCCAAGTCATTGATCTCGGTTTCAACCAGCTTCTCCAGCTTGCGAGCCGCTTCGTATCTGACCTTCGAGACGGCTCGCGCCGCCCCCAGATATTCCTCCGCAGCCTCGGCCAGTTCGCGCCGCAACTGCGCCAGGATTTCGTCTTTGTTTTCCATCTCGGCCAGCTTGCGGGTAACTTCGTCGCCTAGCCGGATCACATCCTCGAGCGTTGGGCCGTACTTGCGCTTCAGCCGGTCGATCGCGGCCAGCCGGTCTTCAACCGCCGCCAGATGTTCGGGCGAAGCCTGAATGCCGCCCGCATAGTCGCGCAGGCTCGCACCGACATCCTCCACGCTGATCCGCGCAGTTTCGATCGCAGTAAGCGCCTCGCGGAACTTGGGCTCATAGCGCGAAAGTTCTTCGATATGCTTTTGCGCGGTACGCAGCGAAGAAGACGTGGAACCCGGCCCCTCGTAAAGCAGGTCGAAGGCATTCATCGCCGCGTTGTAGATCTTCTCGGCGTTGGCCAGAACGCGCTTCTCGGTTTCCAGGCGCTCGTCTTCGCCCCGCTGCAGCCGGGTTTCCTCGATTTCGCGCTTCTGAAAAGCCCACAGATCGAGCAGGCGCAAGCGGTCCTGCTCGCCGTGTTCAAGCTCTTCGATTCGGGCCGCGATTCCCTTCCATTTAGCGAAACTCTCGCTGATGGCCTCGGTCTGAAGGTTGGCGAACGTATCCAGCAACTTAAGCCGCGCTGAAGCATCGAACGACAGCAGCGATTCGTTCTGTGCATGGATCACCGCCAGATGTGGCGCAAGCTGCCGCAGCACGGCCACGGTCGCAGGTTGATTGTTCACAAAAACGCGTCCCTTACCGCCGGCGGCGATTTCTCGCCGCAGGATCAAGGATTCATTCGCGGCGTCAAGCCCGTTTTCTTCCAGAATCTTCGCAACCGCTTTCTCGGCGCCGCCTTCCACCTCGAAGACGGCAGCAACCAGGGCCCGCTCGGCTCCTGAGCGGATCACGTCGGAAGAAGCTTTGTCTCCGAGCAGGAGTGCCAGCGCATCAATCAGAATGGATTTTCCGGCGCCGGTTTCGCCAGTCAGCAGGTTCAGGCCAGGAGCGAACTCCACTGCGACGTTGTCGATGACCGCGTAGTTTTCAAGCCGCAGTTCGGAAAGCACCGCGAGACCTCGGATACAAGTTTGAGCGAAGGATAGCACGAAAGAGCAGATGCCAGTAGCCAGGAGTCAGGAGTCGGCTGCCATCCGAATCTGAGCACCGCAGTAAAATCCCGTTAATGGACGCGGTACCTTCCGGTCGGTCTGGGTCGCGGTTCGTCTATAATCGAAAGCGGGGATTCTCCAGGACCTGATGCATCTGCAATCACTGCTCGCACTCGTCGTTGGCGGCGAGATCATTGATTTAGTCGCTGAAACCGGTCCGGTCGCCAAAGTTGTTCTGCTGCTGCTGCTGCTGTTCAGCGTGGTGTCGTGGGCCATCATCCTTTCCAAGTGGAGCCTGCTGCGGCGGGCTCGTGTGCAGAGCGGCCGTTTCGTGCGTGCCTTCCGGCGGGCCCAGCGCCTGCAGGATGTCTCGGCCGTGGCGGACCAGTTTCAGCCCAGCCCTCTGGTTGGAGTTTTTGAAGGCGGCTTCGCGGAGTTACGACGGCAAGGTGGAAATCCGAGCGGCGTCATCACCAATCTCACTGCCATCCAGCGTGCCATGCAGATTGCCAACTCAGAGGGGCTGACACGCTTCGAGCGCAACCTGCCCTGGCTGGCCATCACCGGAGCCGTGACGCCATTCATCGGGCTGTTCGGCACGGTGTGGGGGATTATTGACGCGTTCCATGGACTGGGCACGGCCGGAGCCGCGACCTTGCGCGCCGTGGCGCCCGGCATCTCCGAAGCTCTGATCACGACGGCGGCCGGCCTCGTGGCTGCCATTCCCGCGGTCATTGCGTACAACTTGATCGGAAGTTCCATCCGTGAATTTGCAGCGCGGGGCGACGATTTCGCCCTGGAAATGCTGAACGCCGTGGAACGGTTACAGTCGCCGTTCGCCGCGCGTCCGCTGGAAGCGCCGGAGGCGCGGCGGTAATGGCCTTTACGGCTTCCAACGGACGTACTCAGACTTCTCTCTCCGATATCAACATTACGCCATTGGTGGACGTGGTTCTGGTGTTGCTCATCATCTTCATGGTCACTGCGCCGGTGCTGCAATCGGGTATCGAAGTCAACGTGCCGCGGACGCGCACCGTCAAGGAAATCACCGAAGAACGGATGGTGATCACCATCGACAAACAGCAACGCGTGTTTCTGGGCAACGACCCAGTCAATATCAACGAAATCGGCGCGAAGCTCCGGCAGAAGATTCGCGACCCGCAGCATCAGTCGATCTTTGTGCGCGCCGATGAAGATGTTCCCTTTGGCGCCTTTGCCACCATTATGGACGCGGTCAAGCGATCCGGGATCAGCAACGTCAGCATTGTCACCCAGCCCCTCGAAAGCCATGGCAGCCAGCACTGAAATTTTCTTCGAGCACGACCGTTGGGGCCGCAACCTGGCCTGGTCGGCAGGGTTCCATATTGCGGTTGCCGGATGCATCGTGCTCTACGCAGTCGTGCCCCACGGCGGCAACGGTAGCAATTGGGGCGCGGGCGGCGGCGGTGACGCGATTGGAGTCACCCTGACAAGTACTGTTCCGCTTCCCGCAAACCCGCAAGCCCAGAATGTTCTGGCAAACGAATCGAAGGGACTGAGCCAGTCGCTACCAAAGCCAGAAGAGAAAGAACCGGAAGCCATTCCGATCCCGGACAAGAACACTAGGAAGAAGCCCAAGCCGCAAACCAGCGCCAGTCAGCGCAAGCCGGAGCCTGAACCGGTGGAAGAGGCGAACAACGTCGTTCCGTTCGGCGAAGGCGGCCCGGTCAGCGGTCCTTACGGCACTTTCAGCGCGGGTGGCGCCAAAGGAGGGTTCGGCTTTACCGGCGGCGGTGGCGACTTCGGGGCGCGTTTCGCCTGGTACGTCCGCGTGGTCCAGCAAAAGGTTTCCGAAAACTGGATGAAGTATGAGGTCGATCCCCGCATCACGGATGCGCGCCGGGTTTATTTGACGTTCGATATCAACCGTGATGGGCGGCCATCAAATGTGCAGATCGAGCAGTCGAGCGGTGTGCCGTCGCTCGATCAGTCGGCGGTGCGGGCCTTGCAGCGCATTGATACCTTTGGTCCGCTGCCGCCCGATTACTCCGGCAACAAGGTTTCGGTTGAATTCTGGTTCGACTACAAGAAACAGTCGAGCTGAGTGTCCGTTTCTCCGCGGGATTTCTTGCATCTAATTTCGTAGATCCGCCGGAAGACATAAGGGAGGCCAGCAAGTTCACTTGAACTTTGATATTTCTCGTACTACGATGAATTTAGAAAGCGAATCAGCTCCCCCAAGGCGGATGGACTCCTCAGACTCTTCGAACCGCAGATTTTTGCTACGCAGACACGCGATCGGGCTTCTCATAATCATCGGGCTGGTCCTCGTTCTTCCCTCTTCCGCGCAAGATTGGATCAAAACCGGCACTGGGTTGGGCGTCGAGAGGGTACGCATCGCTGTCCCCGATTTCAAGGCCTCGACTACAGACCCACAAAACGCAGATTTGCTCAAAGCCTTCAACGACACCTTGTGGAATGATCTGGATAACGCCGGCATCTTCGACATGGTGTCGAAGAGCTTTTACCCGCTCGGCGCCGTCGGCAGCCCGCCCGACGTAAAGTTCGACGCCTGGAACTCGGCTCCGGTCAATGCTTCGATGCTCGCCTTCGGCAACCTCGGAGCAACCGGCAATAATCTGACCGTGCAGGGTTGGCTTTATGACGTGAAGAACGTCACTTCGCCGCAGGTCCTGGGCAAGCAGTACACCGACGCAACTACTGTCGGCGCCGCCCGCCTCATCGCGCACAAGTTTGCCGACGAAATCATTTTCCGGCTGGGCGGCGGGATTCAGGGGATTGCGGAAACTCAGATCTATTTCGTGAGCCGCCGCAGTGGTCATAAGGAAATCTGGGCCATGGACTACGACGGCGAGAACCAGCACCAGATCACGCATCAAAATTCGATTTCCCTGTCGCCACGCATCTCGCCGGACGGCTCGCGCCTGGCCTTCAGTTCCATGACCAGGTCGGGATGGGATATCCTGATGTACTCGATGGATCTGAATCGGCTGGTGACGTTCCCCAAGTTCGGAGGAACAAACCTGTCTCCGGCGTGGTCGGAGGACGGTTCCAAGCTGGCTTTTTCTTCTTCCCGCACCGGAGACCCCGAGATTTTTGTGGTGGATCAATCGGGCGCCAATCTGAAACGTCTGACCGTCTCGAAATTGCCTAACGTCTCCCCCGTCTGGAACCCGAAGACAGGCGCGCAAATTGCCTGGGTGAGTGGCCGCACTGGCCTGCCCCAGATCTACACCATGGAGAGCGACGGCACCAACGTGCAGCGCATCACGGATGAAGGCTATGCTGTGTCGCCGGCCTGGTCACCCAATGGGCAATTTCTGGCCTTTTCCTGGATCCGTCATTATGGCCCCGGAGCACCCGGAGCGCAGGATATCTACCTCATGGATATCGCCAGCAAACAATGGGTGCAGCTGACCCATGATGGCGGGCGGAACGATTTCCCTTCCTGGTCACCCGATGGACGCCATATTGTGTTTGAGTCCAGCCGTTCTGGAGGGGAGCAAATTTGGACCATGCTGGCGGATGGGACGAACCAGAAAGCGCTGACGAATTCTGGCAGCAATACGCAGCCGAACTGGAGTTGGAAGTAATTTGATTCTTTTGTCGAAGTCTTTCGTTCAAATAGCCCGGGAGACGGGCCAAGAGCCGTCTTTCCGGCTTTCTGTCGCGTCGGGGGAAAACAACGCGACCATCTAGGGAGGAAAAGTGAAGCATCGAAGAATGAAGTGGATTACGCTAACGCTCGCGTTAGGCGCCATTATGTTCTTGGGCGCCTGTCATAAGAAACAGCCACCGCCACCACCACCGCCGCCACCACCACCAGCCGCGCCCACGGCTTCTTTGAGCGCTAACCCGGAGACGATACAGCAGGGCCAATCCACAACTCTGACCTGGCAGACCAGCAACGCCACCGATGTCAGCATTGACGCCGTGGGCGCGGTCCAGGCCAGCGGTTCGCAACAGGTCACGCCGACCAATTCCACGACCTACACTTTAACTGCGAAGGGAGCCGGCGGAACGCAAACGGCCACAGCACGAGTTACCGTGACCACGCCACCGCCGCCACCACCGCCGCCACCACCTGCTCCTAGCGACGAAGAACTCTTCTCGCAGAATGTCAAGGACGTTTACTTCGATTATGACAAGGCGGACATTCGCGCCGACCAGCAGAGCGCGCTGCAGGGAGACATCGACTTCCTGAAGCAGCATCCCAACATTCATTTCACCGTGGAGGGACACTGCGATGAGCGCGGCTCGACCGAGTACAACCTGGGCTTGGGTGACAACCGCGCCAATGCGGTGAAAAACGCCTTGACCCAGGGCGGGGTCGCGGCTGAGAACATTAAGACCATCAGCTACGGCAAGGAAAAACCGTTCTGCAGCGAGCACACGGAAGATTGCTGGCAGCAGAACCGCCGTGGTCATTTCGTTTATCAGAAGTAACTTGCAGTGATGACAGGGTGCGGGGACGACAAGTCTCCGCACCTCCTTCTTTCTTCAGCGATGGATGCGCCCGGCTTCCCCGGGAATCCAGCGAGACAACTGCCTCTGCAACACGATATCCTGCAGAATAGAGCAGTGCGCTTGCGGTGCACCTGCCGGCTCGCGCCTAACTTGGGACTTCAACGGATCAAGCTATGAAACTTCAGCGTATTTCGAGCATTCTCGTTCTGACGATCGCTTTTAGCGCGCCTCCTGCCTGGGCCGTGAGCAAGGAAATAATCCAATTGCAGACCCAGGTTCAAGCTCTGCAAGACCAGATGACTCAGATGCAGAACGTCCTTCAACCAGAATATGGGCAGCATCAAGACTCAGCTAGATCAGAACACCGAGAGCATCAACAAGGTGGTCGCGTCCATGGCCCAGCTCCAGACCACCCTGGCAAAACTGCAGACCGACAACGGTGGGAAGGTGGACCAACTCTCGGGCCAGATTCAGGCGCTGAATGACTCGCTGGACGAGTTGAAGGCTCGCCTAAACAAAGTCGCCAAACAATTGGAAGATATGCAAGCTGCGCAGCAAAGTCTTGCCGCCAGCCAGGCCGCGCAACAGGCGCAGCAGCAGGCCCTGGCGCAGGCCCCGCCGCCGGACGTTCTGTATAACAATGCTCTGCGTGACTACAATGGCGGCAAGAACGACCTAGCCATCCAGGAGTTTTCTGACTACATCAAGTTTTATCCCAACACCGATCTCGCTGGTAATTCCTACTTCTATCTGGCTGAGATACAGTTCCGTCAGGAAAAGTATGCCGATGCGGTGAAGAATTACGATCAGGTCATCCAGAACTTTCCCGGCGGAAATAAGGCTGCGTCGGCCAGTTTGAAGAAAGGCTTCTGCTTGATTGAACTGGGCCAGAACGACGAGGGAGTCGCCGAACTGCGGCACGTGATCCAGCGTTATCCTCGGACGAACGAAGCCCTGCAGGCCCGGGACCGGCTACGCAAGCTGGGTGCTTCAGCCGGGAAGGGGCAGTAATCTCAGTTACGCGCCGCGTTATGCGCCGCGGTGCTTGGGCACATGATGCTTGGTCGCTTTGTGGGCCTTATGGTGCGGGGCAGGGTGTGCATGCCTGGAGGCGTACAGGTTAGAACCACAGATCAACGTCAGTAGAAGAACCAGCAAGAAGCGTTTCATCTTGGCTCCATCCGTTAAGAAGAGATTTCCTCTCTATATACACCAGAATGCCGGATTGAGAAAGCCCTCGTCGAGGAGGGCTTTGAATCCTAGCTACTAATTACCAGCTACTAGCTACCAACTTACCTCAACTCTTCCAGCGCTTGCTCCAGCGCTTCCCGGCTGGGACGGACCATTGATTCGGGCAGCGTGGCCAGCGGATGGTCGGTCATGTTTAACATGTCAATCAACGTGGGCGCTTTCGGGTTGACGTAAAAGACGCCGGTGAGCATCTCGCCCTTTTCCTTGGCCTCGTGCAAGCGGCCGATGGCGCGCAGCCGGTCGGTGGCATCGTAGTCTTCTTCCAGTTTGTGCAGGCGGAGCCGTGAGCCATCATGCATGGTGACTTCGAGAGTTGAGCCAGGATCGTACTCGACGTCGATTTCCTCAAACGCCGGAATGAAGTTGATGTCTTGTATCGGCTCCTCATGATCCTTCATGTACTTGTAGGACTTGGTGGAACCTTCGTGATCATTGAAAGTCACGCACGGGGAGACAACGTCGAGCATTACGGTTCCGCCGTGCGCAATCGCCGCCTTCAACATGCTGTGGAGTTGCTTCTTATCGCCTGAGAACGACCGCCCCACGAACGTTGCTCCCAGTTCGATGGCCAGGGCGCAGGTATCGATCGGCGGCAGATCGTTGATCACGCCGCTTTTCAGCTTGGATCCAAGATCGGCCGTCGCCGAGAACTGGCCTTTGGTCAGACCATACACGCCGTTGTCTTCGATGATGTAAATGATGGGCAGATTGCGGCGCATCAGGTGGACGAATTGTCCAATCCCGATCGAGGCCGTATCGCCGTCCCCGCTTACTCCCAGCGCGATCAGCTTGTGATTGGCCAGCACCGCGCCGGTGGCAATCGATGGCATTCGTCCATGCACTGCATTGAAGCTATGCGAGCGGCTCATGAAATACGCCGGCGACTTCGACGAGCAGCCGATGCCGCTGGGCTTGATCACTCGTTCCGGCGACACGCCCATTTCGTACATGGCGTCGATAATTCGTTCCGAGATAGCGTTGTGACCGCAGCCGGCACAAAGCGTCGTCTTACCTCCGCGATAATCGATCACGGTAAGCCCGATGCGGTTCGCCTTGGGCGGCGGTGTGCTTGATGTGGTTGCCATTTACTTGCCCTCCATGCTGGTGAGTTCGTCGGTGACCGAGCGGGCATCGACGGGCAGCCCGTGAATATGCGCGATGCTGCGCAGCCGGACAATGAGCTCCGGCTTTACATCCAGCTTCAAAAGACTCAGCATCTGCGCATCGCGGTTTTGTTCGACCAGGTAAACGCGATCGTGGTTTTCAATAAACTCGTGAACCTCCCGCGTGAACGGATACGCTTTCAGCCGCAGGTAGTCGGTTTCGAGGTCGTATTCGTTCCGCATCTGGTCGCGGGCCTCGAGGATCGCCCAATGGGTCGTGCCATACGCGATGATCCCAATCTTCGCTTTGCCCGTGATCGTGACCTCGGGACGGGGAACAAACGACCGCGCCGTTTCGAACTTGCGGTTGATGCGTTCCATGTTGCGCTCGAAATCGTCAGGCCGCTCGCTGTATTGCGATTTCTCGTTATGACCGCTGCCCCGCGCGAAGTAAGCGGCCGCCGGATGATCTGTCCCCGGCAATGTTCGATATCCGATCCCGTCGCCATCCACGTCTTTGTAACGCGAAAACCCGCCCAGACGGTCGAGGTCTTCTTTGGTCAGCACCTTACCGCGCTTGATCGGCGTGGGCGGGTATTCGAATGGATCGGACATCCAGTTGTTCATTCCCAGATCCAGGTCTGACATGACGAATACCAGCGTCTGAAATTGCTCGGCCAGATTGAACGCATCCTGCGCCATGGAGAAGCATTCCGCAACCGAGTTCGGAATCAGCATGATGTGCTTGGTATCTCCATGGGAAAGAAATGCGGTCGAAAGAATGTCGCCTTGTGAGGTACGCGTTGGCAATCCGGTCGAAGGACCCACGCGCTGGATATCCCAAACTACTCCCGGAACCTCGGCATAGTACGCCAGGCCGGCAAACTCGGCCATAAGAGAAATGCCCGGTCCGGCCGTGGCCGTCATCGAGCGAGCACCTGCCCAACCCGCACCGAGCACCATCCCGATCGCGGCCAGTTCGTCTTCCGCCTGAACAATAGCGAAAGTGGCTTTGCCGTCCGGGCCGATGCGGTAGTTCTTCATATACTCAATCAGCGTTTCCACCAGCGACGACGACGGCGTGATCGGATACCACGTCACCACCGTGACTCCGGCAAACATGCAGCCCAGCGCGGCTGCGGAATTGCCGTCAATAATGATCTTGCCCTGAGTTTTGTCCATCCGCTGGATGTAGTAGGGATCCTGCTTGGTGAGGCTGGCCGCGGCGTAGTCGAAGCCGGACTTCGCAGCCGCCAGATTCAGGTTGGCCGCTTTCACCTTGGTGGCGAACTGCTTGCGCAGCGCCTTCTCTACTTCGGCCATGTCGACGTCCAACAGCTTGGCCAGGACCCCGACGTAAATCATGTTGCGCACCAACTTGCGGAGTTTGGCTTCCGGGCAGACAGCGGCCACCAGTTTGTCGTAAGGGACGGCATAGAACACCAGATCACTACGCAGTTGATTCAAATTCAGAGGCTCGTCGTACAAAACCGCTGCACCGGGCGTAAGCGATAACACGTCTTCTTTCGCCGTCTCTGCGTTCATCGCCACCAGGAAATCGATTTCCTTCTTGCGGGCTATGTAGCCGTCTTTGTTGGCTCGGATGGTATACCAGGTAGGCAGACCCGCGATATTCGACGGAAACAGGTTCTTGCCCGAAACCGGCACGCCCATCTGGAAAATGCTGCGCAGCAGGACCGTGTTCGAGCTTTGCGATCCCGAACCATTCACCGTCGCCACCTGAATACTCATGTTGTTGACGACGCGCTGTCGCCCCATAGGCCCGGAATGCTCATGGAGCGCTACATCGGTGGTAGCCATTGTGCTCCTTCCCCATCGAAAGCGGATTGATTGAACAGCCAGTGTTTTGGACTGAAGCTATTACAAGGATTATACGGCAGGAACGGAGAAGAAAGCAGGGGAAAGACCATCTGTGCTGCATTACGAAGGACTTCGGTCTTGCGTCCTCTACTCCACCCGGAAGAACTGCATCATGGTCCGGAATTTTTTATGTCGTGAGGCGATCAATTGATCCACCGGAAGCTGGCGCAATTCGTCGAACTGCTTGATCAGCACCGCATCCAGCAGGGCAGCAGCGGCCGCAGGGTCAGTATGGGCTCCGCCTGGAGGCTCGGGAATAATTCCATCAATGGCCCCTAACCCGCTCAAATCCTGGGCAGTGATTTTCATGGCTTCCGCGGCCAGAATTTTCTTCGAAGCGTCGCGCCACATAATTGAAGCGCAGCCTTCAGGCGAAATCACCGAGTAGATTGAATTTTCCATCATCAGCACCCGGTCACCCACGGCAATTGCCAGGGCACCACCGCTGCCGCCCACTCCGATCACCGCAGTAATAATCGGGACTTTCAATCGGGCCATCTCACGAAGATTCCGCGCAATGGCTTCTGCCTGTCCGCGCTCCTCGGCATGGAGACCAGGATATGCGCCGTCGGTATCCACCAGAGTGAAGACCGGCCGCCCAAATTTCTCCGCGATTTTCATGATGCGCAGCGCCTTGCGATAGCCCTCCGGGTGAGGCATGCCAAAATTGCGTGCCACTCTTTGTTTCATGTCCCGGCCCTTGTGGGTGCCGATGACCATGACCTCGTGGCCGTGGAAGCGCGCCATTCCGCCGACGATGGCATGGTCGTCGCCAAACCCCCGATCGCCATGGATCTCGCTGAAGTCGGTAAACAGGCGCTCGACGTAGTCAAGCGTCTGCGGGCGCTGCGGATGGCGTGCCAGTTCCGTTTTCTCCCAGGCGAGGCTGTGAATCGTTACCTGCTGGCGCAGGGCGTGAATGCGGTCGTGCAGTTGTTGAATCTGGCTGCGGATCTCTTCATCCTGCCCCGGCAACGTCTGCAGCTTGGAAAGCTGCTGTTCGATCTTTTCCAGTTCCTGCTGCGCCCTGAGTTGAGACTCCATTGTTCTTCCGTCACCATTCCTCGCGGCCCACCTGGCCTCCACCATCGAAAGCAGGAACTCCGCGCTGTTCAGTGCGAGCGCTCCATCCGTCACCGCCGGGGTGGTGGGTTCGAGCGCAATCACTTTTTTTTTCGTGGAAGCTCTCATGCGCCTCGCTCAATTAATCACTCGCACCGCGCCCCGGCCGCATAATTCTTCCACGCGTGCCATGAAACTGCGGTCTGGCAGGACATTATAGCCTTCTGCCTCCATCACCACCATGAAATCGCCCTGCCGTTCCACGTCAAACAACACTTTCGCCTCGCCTTTTTGCTGGCTGAAAAGCGCGTGCAACTGGTCGATGGTGGCTTCGTTCGCACTTTCCAGCGGAATCCGAATACGTAACGAACGCGGCAGCGGAACCTTTACGTCTTCCAGCGGCGTAATCTCGCTCGCAGTCAGTTTCGGATTGACGCCTTCTTCGATACGCAATCCGCCGCGCACCAGGACCGGCACTTCCAATTTCACCTTGTCTCCCAGTTTGCGGTACGCCTCCGGGAACACAATCATCTCTACCGACCCCTGCATGTCTTCGAGCGCGCCCTGCGCATAGAACTCGCCTCGTTTGGATTTCAGCACTCGAATGCCGGTAATGATGCCAGCCGTACAAATGGTTTCATCCTTCCCGGTTGAAGCTTTCACTGCGGCAAGGTCGCTGGTGTTCAACGCGTGCAGACCCTGCAGCTTTTCTTGATATTTTTCGAGCGGGTGTCCGGTGATGAAGAACCCGAGGATTTCCTTTTCCGCAGCCAGTCGCGTGTGTTCGTCCCAATCCGGAATGTCGGGAAGCCTTTCCGTCCCCGACGTATCTGCTTCCTCCTGCTGGAATACTCCGAACAGCCCATGCTGACCGAATTCGGCGTCTCGCCGAGTTTTTTCCGCGCGCTCCACGGCCTTATCCAACACGAACATCAACTGCGCCCGATGCCCCAAAGAATCCATGGCGCCGCTCTTGATCAGTGACTCCAGCACGCGCTTGTTCAACAGGCGCAAATCAACCTTTTCGCAAAATTCGAAGATTGACCGATAGCGCCCGTCCTTGCGACCGCCCACAATCGACTCAATCGCATTATGGCCAACATTTTTCACTGCGGCCAAACCAAAGCGGATCGCCTGGTCATGCGGCGTAAAGTTGGCATCGCTCACGTTGATGTCCGGCGGCTCGACGGCAATTCCCATCTCGCGGCATTCGTTGATGTACTTCACCACATCGTCCGTGCTCCCGGTCACCGAGGTCAGCAGGGCCGCCATGAACTCAATGGGGTAGTGAGTTTTGAGATACGCAGTGTGAAAGGCGAGCAGCGCGTACGCAGCAGAGTGCGACTTGTTGAATCCATAACCCGCGAACTGGGCCATCAGGTCGAAGATCTTCTCGATCTTCCTCGGTGGATACCCGCGCTGCACCGAGCCCTCCACGAAACGCTCGCGTTGCTGAGCCATTTCTTCCGCTTTTTTCTTGCCCATCGCCCGCCGAAGCAGGTCGGCCTCGCCCAGCGAGTAGCCGGCCAGCCGGTTCGCGATCTGCATCACCTGCTCCTGATAGACGATGACGCCAAGCGTTTCCTCCAATACTTCCTTTAACTCGGGCAATTCATATTCAACCCTCTTGCGACCATGCTTGCGATCGATGAAGTCGTCAATCATGCCTCCCTGAATCGGGCCGGGACGGTAGAGCGCGTTCAGAGCTGTGAGGTCGCCAATCGAACTCGGCTGGTAGCGCCGCAACACGTCGCGCATGCCATGGGATTCAAACTGGAACACCCCGGAGGTCAGCCCGCTGTGAAAAACTTTCTGGTAAGTTGCTTCGTCATTGAGCGGAATCTCATCCAAGGTGATGCGCTCGCCCTTGGTTTGCGCGATCAGTTTCAGGGTGTCGTCGAGGATGGTCAGGGTGGTGAGCCCGAGGAAATCCATCTTCAGCAGGCCCATTTTTTCGATCGCGACCATGTCGAAGGCGGTGACAATCTCGTCGTTCTTGGTTTTGTGCAGCGGCACCAGTTCGATCAGCGGCCGCGGAGAAATCACGACTCCCGCGGCATGCACCCCGGCATTCCGCACCAACCCTTCCAGTTTGCGCGCCGTGTCAATCAACTCGCGAATCTGCGGCTCACTCTCGTAGGCCTGCTGCAGAGCCGGCGAGTCCTTGATGGCCTGTTCCAGCGTGATGTTGATTTGCGTGGGCACCATTTTGGCGATGCGATCGACATCGGTGTAAGGCATGTCCATGGTTCGTCCCACGTCTTTGATCGCCGCTTTGGCCGCCATGGTGCCGAAGGTGATGATCTGCGCCACATTGTCCCGCCCGTACTTGCGGGTGACGTAATCGATGACCTCGTCGCGCCGGTTCATGCAGAAATCGATGTCGATATCAGGCATCGAAATACGTTCGGGATTCAAGAATCGCTCGAACAGCAACTCGTGCTGCAGGGGATCGAGATCGGTGATCCCCATGGCATACGACACCAGCGACCCCGCGGCCGAACCGCGGCCCGGTCCCACCGGAATGTTGTGCTCCTTGGCATAGCGAATGAAGTCCCACACGATCAGGAAGTATCCGGAGAACTTCATTTGCTGGATAATGGCGAGTTCCCGCGCCAGCCGCTGCTCATATTCCGCCATGCTGTGCTTCAGGCGTCCCGCGCTCTCCACCGATCGCAGTTGCTCCTGCCGGCGCGCGAAACCGGTTCGCGTGATGTGTTCGAAGTAGCTGTCGAGCGTGTAGCCCTCCGGAACTTCGAAATGCGGGAATGGATTACTGACCTTCTCCAGCCGCACATTGCAGCGTTCGGCAATGCCCAGGGTACGGCCAAGCACGTCGGGAGCATCCTTGAAGACCTGGGTCATTTCGCCGTGACTCTTCACGTAGAAACCTGTCCCCTGGAACTTCATGCGGTTGGTGTCATGGATGGACTTCCCGGTCTGTATGCAGACCATCACATCCTGGGCGTGAGCGTCCTCTTCGCACAAGTAGTGGCTGTCGTTGGTCGCCACCATGGGGAGATCCAGATCTTTTTCCAGGCGGAACAAATGAGGATGAATGCGCTGTTCCTGCTCCAGCCCCTGATCCTGGATCTCGAGAAAGAAATTCTCATTGCCGAACAAGTCCCGATAAAAGGCCGCAGCCTCGCGCGCGGCATCGTATTTGTCCTCCATCAGACGCTCGGCGACTTCCCCTTTCAAACAGCCTGACAGACCGATCAGTCCTCGGGCGTGCTCCGCCAGAAATTTCTTGCTGACCCGGGGCTTGTAATAGAAGCCATGGAGCGACGCCTCCGAGGTGATCTTCACCAGGTTGCGATAGCCTTCTTCGTTTTCCGCCAGCACGATCAGATGGTTATAGGTGTCGCCATCAGGTGGCGTGCGCTCGATGTCGTGGTCGTCCTTCTTGCACACATACAGCTCACATCCGAGAATCGGCTTCACACCAGCGTGCTTGGCGGCATTCACAAAGTGGACCGCGCCGAAAATATTGCCGTGGTCGGTCATGGCGACCGCAGGCATACCCAATTCCTTCACGCGCTGACAAAGCTTCTCGACGTCGCAAGCGCCGTCGAGCATGGAGTAGTCGGTGTGCAGGTGGAGATGGACAAATTGCGACATGGGCCTCTTATGATCTTACGTTTGCGTCATTCTAAAGGGAAACCGGCGCGATCACGAGCAAGAGTTATCCACAGCGTGAAAATGCAGTCCCGCGCGGACTGCGGCAGGCTGCAGAGTACCTCCAGGGATCGCACCTGCACCGCCGGGGTTGGCGCTAGGCGGTCTCGCCCATATCCAACTCGTCCAGCGTCAAGAATTCTTGCACGATCGGTTGATCACACTTCTCCATGTCCGGATAGGTCCCGAAGAAAAGGACTTTGGCTTCATGCAGGAACACCACCCGGTCGGCCAGTTTCTTGGCCAAACGCATATCGTGCGTCACCACCACGCTGGTGAGGTGCAACTGCTTCTTCAGCCGCTGGATCAGATCGCCCAGCAACTGCGCCATCAGAGGATCGACCATGGTGGTGGGCTCGTCATAGAGCACACACTCCGGCTGTGCCGCCAGCGCCCGCGCAATCGCCACCGAACGCTTCATGCCGGTGGAAAGGTCGGATGGCAGCAAGTCCGACATCTCTTTTACACCGACCATTTCGAGTATGCCGCTGACAATTTCAAGAATCTGGTCCTCGCTCAAGTCGCGGCGCTCGCGCAACGGAAACGCCACGTTCTCACCCACGGTCAGCGAGTCGAACAACGCCCCGCTCTGAAAAACCATGGTGACTTTCTTGCGGATGCGCTCCATTTCTTCTTCCGTATAGTCGGTGATGTCTTCGCGGGCCACGATCACGCGCCCGGAATCGGGTTTGAGAAAACCCATGATGTGATCCAGCGTGACCGACTTGCCCACCCCGCTGCGTCCCAGGATGCAGACTGTCTCTCCCGGCATCACATTGAAGCTAACGTCGTCGAGCACCTGATTGTCGCCGAACGATTTCGAAACATCCTGGAAATCGATGTACGCCCCATTTGGTCCGACGTTTTGCCCGATGGCAGCCATGAGCGATGAAGGCCGGCAGCACACAAAGCAGCCCGCGCCGATGCCAAGATCATAAACGATTCAGTAGTGGTGCAGTCTAACAAGGAAGTAACCCAAACGCGCGATTGTTGTGTCGCGAAGAAGAACGCGACACCTCATGCGGTTCGCCCAGATCCTTCGCGTCGCAAAAAGCGCTTGCTCGGGATGACAACCCGAACTCACCACTACCAACGATTCCGGGCTTGCTCCCAGTCGGCCGGAGTATTCAGGTTGCCGAACATGCTGGGCGAGAATCCCGCTCCGATCAATTCGTTTTCCTCGACGGTCTCGACCTCAACGTCCGCGAACACAGCATCGATCTTGTTCCGGCCTTTGAGCAGAGACTCCTCCGCCACCGTGGCAAAAGCCCGCCGATAGACGGCACAGAGTGGTTGCCAGCCTCCGCCCGCGCGAGGCACCGTGACCGCGGCACGGGACGCCCGTGCCCGGCTGATCAGATAATCAAGAAACCGGATCTCGACAAACGGCAGATCAACCGCCAGCATCAGGTTCAGATCGGTTGCGGTGTGCTTGAGCGCGGCATGGATTCCACCCAGCGGACCGCGGTGCGGATAAATGTCTTCGACCACGGCCGCGTAATCGCCGAACTTGGCGGTACTGCCCACGATCCGCACCTCGGCGGCAACCGCACTCACCGCCTTCAATAAGCGAGCCAGCAGCGTCTCACCGCCGAGTTGCAGAAACGCTTTATCGGCTCCCATGCGGGTGCTTTGGCCGCCCGCAAGAATGAAGCCGGTCACCGGGGCTTCCGTCGCTTTGCTCATCTCCCGTCAATCCCCAGGACTCAAATGTAGCACCCGTCACAGATTGTCCGGTCGCTCCGAGCCGGTACAGGGACCAATCCGCTAACGGCATCATTCTTTGAGGTCCTTGCGACACCGACACTACGGTAACCTACCCAAACTTGCCGGATCGTACGATGATGAGCTTTCCGGCTTGCGTCCGGAAAGACGAACATGCCCCAGAAGTTATTGGACGTTCTCATGTTAGGCCGTTGCTCCCACGAGTTTTCCTGGCCGCGGCGCGCTGCCGACGGCGACTATTACCAAGTCTGTCTGCTTTGCGCTGCCGAATATAGGTATGACTGGAAGACGATGCGGCGCACCGAGCGAGTTGAGCGCGCCAGCGCGGGGGAAACAGCGCCAGCGCGACGGAACCGCTCGCACACCCGCAAGCCCACTTGGGTTCCAAGGGCACGGCGGCTCAGGCTGGACACGCCTGTCCGTTACCGGGTCAAAAACCTCGGATCATGGTACGAGGGCACCATCGACAATCTCAGCCAATCGGGCGTGCTGTTTCACGGTACGCAGCGTTTCCCCAACAATACCCTGGTCGAGATGGTCTTCGAGATGCCGGAAGAGATTTCAGGGCAGAAAAACAGCTCAGTCTTGTGCCAGGGCCGCATCACTCGCAGCCGGGAAGCACCCGAAAAAGCAGACACGAGCGGGCTGGCTGCCACCATTCTTGATTACAAATTCTTGCACCAGAATTGAGCGGAGCGGGCGGAAGGCCAAACCCTTGCTTGCAAGAGGTTTACCGTACCTGGGACAGAACTGCTTCTGCTAACAAATTTCTCCGAAATTGCGCAATCGTGCATCTAAAGTAGACATACCAGTTTCAACCTAAGAGGAATAATTCCATGAAGGCGAGAATATCTGTTCACCTCGGCATTTTGCTGCTTCTGACTGTGTTTGTTGCAACTTTCGGGTGTACCAAAGCGCCCAATGATGCGCAGATCGCCAGCGACGTTCAGACAAAGATGAGCGCCGATTCCGGACTGGCCGGAAAACAGCTGGGGGTTCAAGCCTCTAATGGAGCAGTTACGCTTTCCGGTAACGTAGATAATGAGGTGCAGCGGGATGCAGCCGCCCACTACGCTGCCAGTGTTCCGGGGGTAAAGCAGGTGATCAACAACCTGGTAGTCGGGCCTGCTCCGGCGCCGCCCCCCGTTCAGGCGGAGGCTCCGACTCAACCCAAACCTTCTCCGGCGTCCAAGCATCATCGAAGCGCCAAGTCACAAGAGAATCCTCCCAGTGACTCTCCGGAACAAGTAGCTCAAAGCAGTCCGCCTGTGGCCGCTCCAGAGCCGGCGCCAGCGTCCGCAGCCGCTCCCGCACCGCCGCCCCCACCACCACCGCCCCAGAAGGTGACCATCGCGTCGGGAACTACGCTCGCTATACGCCTGGTTGACCCTATTGACTCCGAAACCGCGACCCAAGGTCAGACCTTCCACGCAACCTTGGATTCGTCGCTTGCGGTCGATGGCAACGTGGTCATTCCCGCTGGCTACCAGGTGGAAGGGCACGTCGTTCAAGTACAAAGCGCCGGCAGGTTTGCTGGCAAGTCGCTGCTCGTGCTGCAGCTTGACCGGTTGAAGGCCGCGGACAATTACTACAATGTTCAGACCGACCAGTACACCCGCCAAGGCGGTTCGCGGGGCACGAATACGGCCGAGAAAGTTGGCGCTGGCGCAGGCATCGGCGCCATTATTGGCGCGATTGCCGGAGGCGGAAAAGGCGCTGCCATCGGCGCTGCGGCCGGGGGTGGTTTGGGAGGCGGCGTCCAAGCCGCCACGAAAGGCCAGCAGATCAAGCTGCCCTCCGAGACGGTACTGAATTTTACTCTCCAGGCACCCATTTCGGTACTGCCAGTCCAAAGTCCAGACTCCGGACGCCAGAAGCTGGGCGGCCTGTAGCTTCAACAAGTTACTCGCTTCCGGGCGCGGTTCATCCGCCCCCTTTTTCCTCTCTGGATCACGCCCGAAGGTGATCAATGTCACCGTCAAGCCTGGCGTGCCGGCATAGACTAGATTGTGGGTCATAATTACCAGTTCAATTGCAGTCATAGGAGGCGCATCATGCATAGCAACAGACTTGTCTGGATGTCCATTCTCGTCATTCTTCTAGCAGTAGCGGTTTCGGCGCAGAACCAGCCCCAGGCCGCCATCAAGAACGTCCCGGTAAAGAGTACATCTCCAACCTCGGGGAAGGAAATGTACACCGCGTATTGCGCAGTTTGTCATGGCCAGGACGGCAAAGGCGGTGGACCGGCGGCTGAAGCCCTCAAAGTTCCGCCTACCAACCTCACCATGCTGAGCAAGAATAACGGTGGAAAATTCCCCGATATGAAAGTGGTCGCGAGCATCCGAGGCGAGACCGCTCTGCCCGCACACGGAAGTCGCGAAATGCCCATCTGGGGCCAGTTGTTTTGGGGCATGAGCCATGGCCACGAAGGCGAAGTGCAGCAGCGTACTGCCAATCTCACGAACTACATCGAATCCCTGCAGGCCAAGTAGCCTCTGGCTAGTAGTCAGGAGTCAGGAGTCAGTTATCCGAAGCTGGTCTTCGCTGACTACTGACCCCTGACTCCTGACTCCTTGAACCTCCCAAATTGCGCCCTTCCCGCATCCTCTGCTAAAGTCTTCTACTGCCAGAGCCACATCCTTGAATTGCGACGGGTGACCCTGCCGCGTCGCTTGCGTGCCGAGGTTCTTCACCCATGCCGGAAACGGACAGCCCGAAGCCAAATGATCGCCTTTGGCTTCGCAGCCGGGTGGTGCGGTACAGCGCTGCCCTGGCCGTCACCGGAACTGCCCTGTACACCTGGTTTCTGTGGCCGATCATACATAACGACCCCTTCATCCTTTTCCTTGCGGCGGTCATTGTTACCGCCCGCTTCTTCGGTTTCGGTCCTGCCGTGATCTGCGCGGTATCCTCCGGGATTGCCATCGATTACTTCATCCTTGAACCTCGCTTCAGCTTCTCCCTTGCCCCGCATGATTACGCGCGGCTTTGTATCTTTGTAGCGATCTCAGTGCTCACCGCCGGGCTGGCCCGAAAACGCAAGCAAGCTGAATCCCACGCCGCGCAAACCCAGCGTTGGATGGCCTCGATCGTCGAATCCTCCGACGATGCGGTTCTGACCAAGGACAAGAACGGCATCCTCACCAGCTGGAATCCGGGCGCCGAGCGGCTTTATGGGTATTCTCCCGCGGAAGCCATCGGCAGCGCGTCCTCCATGCTTGTGCCTCCTGGCCAGCCCGATCAGACTCCCGGATTTCTCGACCGACTGTGGCGCGGAGAATCCATTCCACACCATGCTGCCGAACGGCAGCGCAAGGATGGCTCCCGCATCCTCGTCGACCTGTGTCTTTCCCCGGTGCGCAACGAGCGCGGCGAAGTGATCGGCGCATGCAGCATCTCTCACGACATCACCCTGCAGCACCGCGCCGAAGAGGCCTTGCGCCGCAATGAGAAACTGGCGACCGCCGGACGCCTGTCCGCGGCCGTCGCCCACGAAATCAACAATCCTCTGGAGAGTGTGACCAACCTGCTTTACCTGGTTCGCCAGTATCCCGATCGCGCCGCCGAGTACCTGGACATGGCCGACAAGGAAGTACAGCGCATCGCGGAGGTCGCGCAGCAAATGCTGGGATTTGTGCGCGAGCCCTCCGCTCCCGCTTCGCTCAATGTTGCCGAGAACATCGATCAGGTACTCCAGCTTTATCTGAGCAAGCTGAGCCTGAAGCAGATTCGGGTGGAAAAACACTATGATCATAATCCGCAGATCAGCGGCTTCGCCGGCGAGCTTCGCCAACTTTTTTCCAACCTGATTCTGAATGCCGTGGATGCGATGGGCACCGGGGGTCGCCTGGTCATCCATGTGGCCCGGGCGCATGCCTGGACGAACGGACAGCGCCCCGGAGTTCGGGTCACCGTTGCCGACAACGGAAGCGGAATCCAGCCGAGCCAAATGCCGCGCCTCTTCGAGCCCTTCTATACCACCAAAGCGAGCCTCGGAACCGGGCTGGGCCTCTGGATCTCACAGGCTATCGTGCAGAAGCATGGCGGCAGCATCCGCGTCCGCAGCCGGTCTACGCCGGGCGCCAGCGGGACGGTGTTTTCGGTGTTTCTGCCGGAGTCGGTGGGCAGAGCGGCAAATTGATTTTTGGGTTCCCCGTAGCGACTGCCGTCCTGTCCTTGATGTCGTTCCCAGGAGAGTCTGGTTAAGAACGCCGCACGGGCGGGGACGCCCGCACCTACATCGACGACTTAGTCAGGGTCTCCCTAAGTTCACCCTTGGCCGCTCGCTCTAACCAGGTGTACCCCCTTCCCCATTTCTTGCTGTCTGCAAACTATTGAAAACATGGCGTTGGTCGTTTTGTCCGCTCGCAAGCTATAGAAAACATTGATCGTTGACTGGGCCGTTTTCAGTCAAAAACTGCCAATTTTCGCATGGTTCCTGCGTTAGTGCTGCTAAAATATTGATTCTAAATACTTTATACTATAATCTAGAAAGCAAAGGACTTAGACTTGGCTCCCAGCGATTCTTTGCGTCTGTGCGGGGAACTTGGCCGTCCTAAAACCGGCTAGCATGAAGTTCATCATAAGCTAAGTATAGATCAAGTACAATCTCTTTGAGATATTGCTGGCTGGAGGGTTAAGGTGGGCGGCGCGGACGTAGCCTAAGCTGCGGCGTGGCGTACTGGCTTGAGTTTCACTTCGGCTTCGGGTCCAAGAAGGTCAGCGTATAGGAGCAGTCTGGCCACGCTGAGCGTGGAGAGCTTGCCGCGCATCAATTCACTGACACGCGGTTGCTGAATTTGCAGGATTCGTTCCAGATCGCGGGCTCGGCAGCCACGGCGTTTTACCAATTGCAGAATTCTCTGATGCAATGCTGCCTTGAGCTTAAGTTCGAGGGCTGCTTGCCGATCCAATCCGAGTTCATCCAAGACACTCCCCGTTACTCTGTATTCACTTTCTGCGGAGCGCTTGTTTGACATTCTTTTTCTCCTCGCGTTCGGCCTCCCAAGGGTAGGCAGAGCTTCCGCGCCCATCCGGACCCGCGCCCGAACCGGACGAGCGCGAGCGAACGGTCGCGTGGCTCCGGCCTCACGCAGCAGTTTGTGGTCCCTTCTCTTCCTTGGGAACAAACTCCGCCATATCGAATACGCCGTCCGTGTTAAAGAGGCACTCCCAGAAAGCCTCCGCGTCCAGTTTACCGTCCTTGCTAAGGACGTAAATTTTGTAGAGGTCGTCTGCTTTTATCGCGGTGATCGCGTGCAGTTCAGCAGATTTCTTCCAGCCGTCGCTGAATCCGGCCTTGCGCTTCTCCGCTGGCTGGTCAACAGAGTTGCTCCCCACGAAGATACCTTTGTATTTTTTACGGCGCAGCTCAACTCCGCGGTTGATCCAGTCGAGAAGTTGCCTCAGGCCGTACTGGTCGAATTCCTCGTTCTTCGTGCTCTTTACCTCCAGAACGCCCTCGTAGGTGTTTGTGCCAACCACTACGCTTAGCCAGCCGTCCTCTTTGCCCGCCTCTTTCGGGTCTTCGACCGACCCACCGAGTTCACGGAGGACGGCCCGCACAGCGACCTCCAGCGGCTGTGCCCTTTCGTATAACAGCTTTAGGCAGTCCCGTGCCCTGGTGCGCTCGCCAACTGCGACCTTCAACTCATCGCGTGCCGTGTCGATTCGGTCCTTTATGTCAGCTATTATGGCATCGATTAGGTCTTGGCTTGGCGCCTCGTAAGCAGCCACCCATTCCGGCTCTGGTATCCCTGCCTCGACGCCACAAATGTCGCGCAAAACGATGAGGATAGCTTCGTCCTCGCTTACGGAGGTCTTTGGGAGGAACGTGATCGTTCCGTGTGGTTTCTCGTTGCGCCAATCCGGCTGGTCGTAGCCGCCGACGTTCCTCTGGATCACCATATTTACCGAGAAGGAGATCTCCTCTTGATACCGATTCCAGGCGAAGGGGTGCTTCTCTAGCGTGATTCTCCTGCCGCGTGCCTCCAGAAGGTCTACGTTGAAGAGCTGTCCAACGGTCTCCCGGTCAAGCGAACATTGGCGGAGGGCGTAATCCCAACTCGTGAGGTGCCGGAGGTAGCCGCCGTAGGCCTCGTAGGATGAGTCGGCCGACAGTACTATCGTGTCGCCGGGTTGGTTGTCCCACGTAAATGCCGCCGCTGTCCAATCAAGGAACGGCTCATCCAAGTTCTCGCCAGTGATCCTGAGCCGGGGATCGCCGATCACGAGGATCGTGCCACCGACCCCAACGATGTCGAACATGGTATGGAAGTTCAGAATCTCCGTGAAGCGGTTCCAGTCGACTTCCTTCGCGACCGAGAGAAGATTGAGAATAACCGTGTCGAAGTCACTGAGGTTGGGGATTTCGTTGAGGCGGTCCCAGGCGTATGACGAGACTCTTACTTCCGCGGATTGGAGGTTGTAGCCGCGGGCGCCTACTAGGGCAATCTTGCGTTGCCGTGCCATAGCGAGTCGTGGGGCCTCATCGTCAAGGATATCATCGCGCCGAAGGATGGGATTCGACCCCGCGAGCTTTTCCATACTAAGTCTCTGCCTCCGCGCGCCTCAGGGGGCCGCGATCCCCCGCTGCCCAGCCTGGCGCGGATTGAACGCTTACGTCCCTATATCCTGCCTGCCGTCGTACTTCCGTACAGTGCCTTTGGTACCCTGCTGGCCTGTGCTGCAAGCGCTTTATAATCAAGGCGTAACCTTCTTAAATCTGCATTCGGCACGGTAAACACAAGGGGAGCATTGGACCCTGCATTGGCAATTGCGATGTTCGCGCTGGGGCTGGCTTTTGGCAGCTTCCTGAATGTGTGTATCTACCGGCTGCCGAGGGGGATAGGGGTCACGCTGCCGCGCTCGGCTTGTCCGTCGTGCCATGAGCGGATCGCGGCGTACGACAACATTCCGGTATTGAGCTGGCTGATTCTGCGGGGACGCTGCCGCCATTGCAAAGCCCCGATTTCGCCACGCTACATGGTGGTTGAACTGCTGACCGGCGTGATGTTCTTCGCTTGCTACGCGGAGTTCGGCTACACCCTGGCCATGGTGAAGTACTGCGCGCTGGGATTTCTGCTGCTGGGGCTGATCTTCACCGATGCGGAAACCCAACTTCTCCCCGACGAGATGACGCTGCCGGGGATTTTGCTGGGCCTGGGGTTCAGCGGGTTTGTTCCGGTCAACGACCTGGTTTCGCAACTGTTCCCGATGTT
This sequence comes from Terriglobia bacterium, assembly GCA_963758285.1. Lineage (GTDB taxonomy): Bacteria > Acidobacteriota > Terriglobia > Terriglobales > Acidobacteriaceae > DASVWZ01. The sequence continues at coordinate 70,858 of CAVWUT010000011.1, forward strand.
CGTTTCTGGGCCGGTGCATCAGGTGTCGCGATGGCTCTCGGTGGCGGATTCGTTTGCGGGCGCGGTGGTGGGCGCTTCGTTCATCTATGGAGCGGGGGCGATCTACTTGCGTGCGCGCGGGGTTCACGGCATGGGGTTCGGGGACGTGAAGCTGATGGCGATGGTGGGCGCGTTTCTGGGAACCAAGCTGACCATCTTTACGATTTTTGCCGGCTCGATTGTGGGATCGCTGGTGGGACTGTCCACCGTGCTGACGGTGTGGATCAAGCGCATGCGGCGATTCAAGCGTGCCGAGCGACACATGGTGCGAAATCCTGAAACGGCGGAGGTCGCGTGGCGTCGCGCGTGGAAACCGGCGACCATCATGTTGCAGCGATTCCCGATGCCGTTTGGCGTGTTTCTGGGCAGCATGGCGATTGTGGCTTTCCTGTTCGGCAACCAGTTTTTCCGCTGGTACTGGAGGCTGCCGTGAAGCTGCTGGCGAATCCTACTGCACTGGCCCTGGCGCTGACGTTCGTAGTTCTGGTGTTGACTTTCTTTGCCGCCATCGCCCTAGTGCGCCGGGCACGGCGGCAATTGATGGCGGAAGTGCTGATGGCTGAGGGTGCGCCTTCGATGAACCAGTTGCCGATGCATACCTACAATGCGGTGATCCAGCAACTGAAGCAGCAGAAACATGAGTTGCAGACTTTGCAGCAGACGGAACGGCGGCAGGCGAAGACCACTGAGAACCTCAGTGCGGCCGTGCTGTCGCATCTTTCCAGCGGAGTTCTGTTTTTCACGCCGAATGGCCTGGTGCGCCGCACCAATGCGGCGGCACGCAGCATTCTGGGGTATGAGTCGCCCAGCGGAATGAATACGGCGGAGCTTTTTCGCGATGCCACGGTAATTTCGACTGGCCCGCCGCAGGATCTGTCAGCGCTGGTGCAGAGTGCGGTGCGGGAGCAAACGAATTCCCGCAGGCTGACGGCTCGCTACGCTACTCCGGCGGGAGAATACAAGATTTTGGACGTTACGATTACCTGCGTGCGGGCGCATTCCGGCGAAGTGCTGGGCGCGGCTTGCCTGATCAACGATCAAACGCAAGTGGAGCGACTGCAGCGGCAGGAAGAATTGCGGGGGGAATTGTCGTCGGAAATGGCGTTGGCGCTGCGCACTTCGCTGGCCGCGATTTCCGGATATGCCACCCAGTTGTCGGCCAGCCCCGATCCGGAGAGGATCCGGCAACTGGCCTCCGATATCGTTTCCGAAGCAGCAGAGTTAGACCGTACCATCGGCGGTTTCCTGGTCGGCAAAGAAGCCGCTGGGAAGGCCGCGGGAGCTTAATTCGAGCAAGGGAGTGAGTATGAAGCGCATTGCGAATCTTTGGCTGGTAATGATTTTTCTACTGGGAGCGACGGCGGTGAGTTCGCCGGCCCAGACTTCCACCACGGCCACGACGGGCCAGACCTCGGCCGGGACCGCGTCGGCGCAGCCTTCGACGGCAGCCACCGATCAGCCCCTGGGAGACTATGCCCGCGCGATAAAGAAGGAGAAAAAGCCGACTGCCAAAACCTTTGACAACGACAATCTGCCGATGGAAGACAAACTAAGCGTGATCGGCAGCTCGACGACTTCCGATGCCCAGCATTCCTCGGCTAACCCAGCTATAGCGCGCAATGGCGGCGAGTCTTCCGCTGCGGACAAGACCACTGCGGAAAAGTTGCCGGCGGTGACTCCCGGAGAGTCAGTCGAAGATCGCCAGAAAGTGTATGGCCAGTGGCAGGACAAACTCTCGGAGCAGAAGAACAAAGTCGATTCGCTGTCGCACGACATTGATGCCCTGCAACGGGAGTACAAGCTGCGCCTTGCCGAGGTGTATTACGGCGACCCTGCAGCCCGGGCGCGCAACGACGTCGGCGCCGACAAACAGGCCGCCGACTTCAAGCGTGAGCTCGACGAAAAGCAAAAAGCCCTGACCGACGCCAAACAGGACATGGACAACATCCAGGAAGACGCCCGCAAGGCGGGTGTGCCGGAGTCGGTGCGGGAGAGCACGCAGGAGGAGCAGAAATAGTCTGGGCCAAGAGCTGGCTCGCCTGGCCTGGGGAAACTCTCTCTAGGCACAAATTTCAGCTGCGCTCCCGCACGGGCACGGACGCCCGCGCCTGCATCGACGACTTCAGAGTTCCGGCCTGGAGCTTTCGCGCAACTTCATGATCTGCTTCGTGTGGTGCCGGCCGTGCACCAGGTGGAACTTGCGCCACTGGGCACAAGTCAATGGGCCGAGAATCGGGTGATCGCGCACCAGGGCGCGCCGTCCGAAGCGGGTTTCGCATTGCGTGATCAGGCCGTCCATCTCCAAAATTCTCGGGCCAATCTGCTGCAAAACTTCTTCCGGCGGCATTCCGCGAGGCCGGGTACTCTCCGGGGCAGTTCGTCCTTCGGGCATGTTGCCGGCCTCGACCACCCAGAGTTTCTGCAAACGTTCTTTCAGAGTTGGACGGCGTCCCAGCGGCCGGCCGGCTTCCAAGGTAAGCTGCATTGCTTTGATGGTTCCGACGTAGGTGTAAAGCAGGTGCTCCAGAATCTGCGCCGCGGACCACTTCCCTTCGGGATGCCGGGTCAGTTGCTCGGCGGTCATGCCCCGGACGGTGGATGTAATCTCGTCGTGCAACCGTTGGAGATGAGAATCCATGCGAATCCTTCAGCGGGTTCTAGTAGAATGATCCCCGAAATCCCTGTTCGCAAATTTATCACGCCTTACGGAAGGTGCTATGAAAAAGCTGCTGCTGGCGATGCTGGCGCTTGCATTAATGGCGGGCTGTTCGTCAGAGACGTCCCAACCTGCGCAAACCGCGAAGCCGCAGCCCAAGCCCGCTGAATTTCAAACGGGGCGCTACGCCTTTCAGAAGATGTACGTGGCCGCACATGGCTGGGCGCGCGATGCTCAGCCCTTCCGCTTACAATCCGACATCACGACGGACTCCAAGGGCGAGGCCGGAAAATCCGCGGTTTGGCGGGCATGGTTTGCCTCGCCAGCCGGACACGGCGTGAAGCCGTACATCTGGTCAGGCACGGACGCGGCCGATGCTCCGCAGCGTGGCATTACTCCCGGCTCGGAGGATAGTTACAACCCGACGAATTCTTCCACCACAGTGTTTGACATTGGCTATCTGAAAGTAGATTCCGATCAGGCGCTGGACATGGCGAAGAAGCATGGCGGGGATAAGTTGCTGGAGAAAACCCCCGCGACGCCGATCATGTACATGCTCGACTGGAACACTCCCAATGCCCAACTCATCTGGCACGTGATTTACGGCAACAGCCGCGACGCTGCCAAGCTGGTGGTGGATGTGAATGCCACCACCGCAGAGTTCATTCGGGTGGAAAAGTAGCAGGGCCTGGAATACAACCACCGGCGCAGACGTTGAACTCACGACTTCTTCTAACCTCGTATGACAGTGGACTACTGCACTCGCCGATGGTGTCCTAACGCTCCGTTGATTTGACCAGTGGTGTGAGGCTCGTCACTGCAAGCCCTGCCGCAGGAGCTACGATGGTTGCGTTCGGCGGGAGGGATTTATGAAAGCATCTGCACAGCCGCCCGGAATGCCTTCCCGGCTCTCCGATTCAGTACACTACCAGCTCAACATGTATGCACTCGCGGCAAGCGCAGCGGGGGTAAGCGTGATGGCGCTTACTCAGCCTGCCGAGGCGAAGATCATTTACACGCCCACTTACCGGACCGTCTATCGGAAGCTTCCTCTAGATCTTAACCACGATCAAAAAAGGGACTTCCTGCTCAAGGATTTCTTCGGAACCTTTGGGACCGATACCATGTGGGGAGGAAGTCTGCTGGTTGATCCTGCCCGGCAAGGAAACGAAGTCTGGGGTCACAAGACCGGCAATTACGGCAGTGCATCCGCCTTGCGTGCTGGAGTCGGCGTCGGCCCATCAGGACCATTCTCCGGCGGCCCACACATAATGGCTGAGGGGAGTGCCAACGGTGGGTCCTGCTGGGGGCCGTGGTCCAACGTGAAGCATCGTTACCTCGGTCTGAAGTTCACAAGCAAGGGGAAGACTCACTTTGGATGGGCCCGCTTGAATGTTAGTTGCGACCCGCAGCGGGGTGAAGTTAGCGCCCTTCTGACCGGCTACGCATACGAGACCATCCCCAACAAGCCCATCATCACGGGCAAGACCAAGGGACCGGACGTGATCACAGTTCAACCAGGCAGCCTAGGTCGGCTTGCCCAAGGATCGGCTGGACGCTTAGCAATGTAGCAACGCCCTAGTAGAACACAACCGCACTCATCCGCTTACACATCGGCACCGGCATCGGGAGTACACTAGTGAACTTACCCATGCCGACCTTCGCCGCAGTTGACATCGGATCCAATTCTGTCCGGCTGAAGATAGCCCGGCTGGTGAAGCATCGCCTGAGCAATATCCTCGAAGACCGCGAAGTGACGCGTCTGGGCGAATCGGTGTTCCGCAGCGGATTTCTTTCGCCGGAGGCCATTGCCAGCACGGTGAAGGTGTTGCGCCGTTTTCATCGGGCGGCGCAGAACGCGGGCGCGGATTCGGTACGTGTGGTGGCGACCAGCGCGCTGCGCGACGCGCGCAACTCGCACGCCTTCCTGGAGTGGGTGCGTTCCGCAACCGGATGGGAAGTGGACATCATTTCCGGGCTGGAAGAAGCCCGGCTCATCCACCTGGGACTGGTTTCCAACCTGCGAGTCGCCGCTTCCCCTGTCCTCATGGTGGATCTGGGAGGCGGGAGCTGCGAATTGACGATTTCCGGCGAGGGCCACATCCGCAGCACGGTGAGCTTGCCGCTGGGCGCGGTCCGCCTGACACATGAATTCCTGCATCATGATCCGCCGCGCAAGTCGGAATTGCGCCAGATGTATGGGTTCATCGTGCGCGAGATTGATCGCACGGCCGACCGGATCAAGCGGGCCCGCCCCAAGGTGGTGATCGCGACCTCGGGCACGGCCGAGTCTCTGGCCGCGGTCTGCCGAGGCATGTACAAGACCAAAGGAACGCGGGCGACGGCGGTTTCGCGGGCGCAGATGCGGCGCATCACCAAGCTACTGGCGCGGTGGCCGCTGGAAGAACGCATGCAACTTTCCGGCGTGGGTCCGCGACGCGCTGAGATCATCGTCGCCGGAGCGGCGGTCTACTCCGGGCTGCTGGACCGCTGCCAGTTGCCCGGCTTCCGCTTTTCCGCCCTGGGCTTGCGCGACGGGCTGCTGGCACAGATGGCGGCAGAATATGACCGCAGCACACGAAGCGGGAAGCAAATCGAGTCCGAACGGTGGGATTCGATCTGCGCGGCGGTGGAACATTATCGGATCGACATGAGCCACGCATTGCAAGTGCGTAAACTGGCCATGCAGCTATTTGCCGCGCTGAAGCCAGTGCATCATCTGCCGCCGGAATACGCAGAGTGGCTTTCCGCCGCAGCCATGCTGTACGAAGTCGGCGACTACGTGAATCGCAACGGACATCACCGGCACACGTACTACATCATTTCTCGCTCGGAGATATTGGGTTACACGCCGGAACAGCGGCAAATCATCGCGGCGATCGCGCGCTATCTGGGAAAGTCGCGGCCCACGCCAACCGACGGCCCCATCAAGGTTCTGCTGGCGGCTGACCAGGCGTTGGTGCCGAAAGCCTCGGCCATTCTGCGTCTGGCCCGGGCGCTGAACCTGAGCCGCAGCGGGGCAGTGCGGGGCGCAAAGGTGATGGTGCGAGACGGAGAAGTAAGGTTCACCGTGATGAAGAAAGCGCGCAGCAGCGTTGACCTGGAGTTGTGGGCGGTCGAAAAAGAGAAGACTTACTTCCGCGAGGTCTTTGGCCGCGAACTCTCCGCCGCGGCGCTGTAGATGGCGCGCAAAAGCCTGGGTGTAATACACCACTGCAGCACCGCGGAATTGCGGCCCATCTCCACCTTGGCGACGGCGCCCTTCTTCAATTCCACGCCGGCTTCACAGCCCGGCTCGCTGATGGTTCGTCCGACGAATTCGCTCAGATTGGGATTGTGTCCCACCACCATGATGGCTTCCTGCTTGGCATACTTCTCCAGCATGCGGTGGAAATCGGAGAACGAAGCGTTGGGGCGCAAGGCATCTTCCAATTGCAGTTTGCCCTCATATCCCAACTCGTTTCCCACCAGCGAAGCGGTTTGCGCGGCCCGTTTCAGCGGACTGGAGATAATGATGTCCACCGCCGCATCCAACGCCACCAGCGTGCGGCCGACCACGCCGCACTGCTCGATGCCATCGCGATCGAGAGCGCGCCTTTCGTCCTTCTTGGGATTGCTCAGCGGCTCCCCGGCGTTAGCGTGACGCAGAAAATAGATGATCATGGGGCGTTATCGTTCCTTTCCTACGGTAGTTCGCCGGGTTCGGGTGGCAGGATGGACCGGAATCTCATCCAGAGACCGCTTCCCTTCCGCCAGGCCGATGAGAAATTCCTGCGAGTTGAAGGCCGCCGCTCCCGCCGGAGGCTTGCGCTTCCCCTGGGCCCGCCATGCGCGAATGTAAGTCCCATCTTTTTGCAGAATGCGGCCCTTGCGATTATCAGCCAGATAAGTTTCCAGAATCTCCTGGCGGATACGCTCGCGCAATAGCGCATCCTTGACGGGAAACAGCACTTCGACGCGGTCGTAAAGATTGCGCGGCATCCAATCGGCGCTGCCGAGGTAAATTTCCTCGCTGCCGCCATTCGCAAAATAGTAAATCCGGCTGTGCTCCAGAAAACGGCCCACAATGCTGCGCACCCGGATGTGGTCACTGACCCCGCGGATTCCCGGGCGCAGCGAGCAGATCCCCCGCACGATCAGGTCGATCTTCACCCCGGCCTGCGAAGCCCGATACAACGCCATGACAATGTTCTTGTCGAGCAACGCATTCATCTTGGCGATGATCTGGGCGGGGCGGCCATGGCGGGCATGCTCGGCTTCGCGCGCGATCAGGGCCAGACAATGTTCGGCCAGGTCGAGCGGCGAAACCAGCAGGGGATCATAGTTGGGATGCTCTGCGTAGGCGGTCAGAAAACTGAACACATCATGCACCGCTCCGGTGATTTCCGGATCGGCGGTGAACAGGCTCAAGTCGGTATAAATTCGGGCGGTGGTTGCGTTGTAGTTCCCGGTGCCGAGGTGAGCATAGCGCCGGGTGACTCCATCGGGATCGTGCCGTACCAGCAGCGACAGCTTGCAGTGGGTTTTCAAGCCCACCAATCCGTAAAATACCTGGACCCCGGCATCTTCCAGATCACGCGCCCAGCGGATGTTGGAAGCCTCATCGAAGCGCGCCTTGAGTTCCACCACCGCGGTCACTTCCTTTTTTTCCGCGGCCGACATTAGCGAGGGCACAATCGCCGAGTGCTCGCTGGTGCGGTAGAGTGTCTGCTTCATTGAAACCACTCTGTCATCCTCCGCCGCCGCTTCGATGAACGAGAGCACGGCGTCGTAGGAGTCATAGGGGTGGTGCAGCAGAATGTCGTGGCGGCGCAACTCTTCAAACAAATCCTGTGACTTGGCGGTAAGGCGAAGTTCTCGCGGCTGAAACGGCTTGTCTTTCAGTTCCGGACGATCGGTCTGACCGTAAATATTGAACAGGCGCGACAGATTCACCGGGCCATTCACCGGGAAAACCTGCCAGGGCTCGATCTCGAAATTCTTTCGCAGACGCTCCACAATCTCCGGGTCCGCCTCGGACTCGATTTCCAGGCGCACCGCATCGCCCTTGCGGCGGTTGTGTAACTCGGTCCGAACCGAATCCAGCAGGCTCCGCGACTCTTCCTCGGCCAGGTACAGATTGCTGTTTCGGGTCACGCGGAACGCCGCCGACGACACGATGTCATAGCCGTGATACATGCGCGAGGCGTGATGTGCCACCAGGTCAGCGAGGAAGATGAAATCTACTGTACCTTCCGACGGCAGTCGCACCAGCCTTGGCAGCGCCCGTGGAACGGTCACAACCCCGGTGTAGGTCATCGACGACCGCCGACGCCGGCGCAGCAGAAAAGCCACGCACAGCGCCTTGTTGATGACCCGCGGAAAAGGATGCGCCGGGTCGACCGTGACCGGCGTCAGCAGCAGGTCGAGTTCTCTCTCGCAGTAATCTTCCACAAAAGCGCGGGCTTGGGGGTCCAGTTCCTCGATCCCGAGGACGCGCACTCCGTTTTGAGTCAGCAACGGGCGCAGTTGCTCATTCCAGCACCGGTATTGGTCATCGACAAACTCATGCGTCTCGGCGGAGAGGCGGTCGCGTTCCTGCAAGAGCGTGAGTCCGTCAGGGCCGGCCGCGGTGTGTCCATCTTCGATCTGCTGCACCAGCCCGGCGACTCGCACCTCGAAGAACTCGTCCAGGTTGCTGGCGGTAATCGACAGAAACTTCACCCGCTCCAGCGCGGGATTGGCCGCATCCTGTGCCTCCTCCAGCACACGCCGGTTAAAGGCCAGCCAGGAGAGTTCCCGGTTGATGTAATACATCGAATTGTCCAGCGTGTTGCGAATCATGCTTTTCAGCTTGGGAGCGCCCAGGAAAACCTGAATAAGCCTCGCAAATCCCTTAGCCTGTCGTTCTGAGTGAAGCGAAGAACCCTTGCAAGCCTGCATCAACAGCGGCGTCAAAGGGAGTGTCCACTACTTTTGGTCCGCCCTCATGGCCGGCACGCGACTTAATCAGAGGTCCCTGAAAGACTTCCGTTACTTCCGCGGTCACTTGCCGTCGGGTCCTGGAGCAGGGCCTTTGGTCTCAGCTTTCGGGACTAGAGTACGTTTCACGATGGCGAACTCGATTTCGACTCCGCTCGGCTTTCGCAAGTAAATATGATGACTGTCTGCCCTCATGTCAACTTCCGCCTCCGGCTGCCACTCGACCGGAAGAGTTTCGTCTGCATGCCGCGGAACATACTTCCCGAGATAGAGTACGTTTTGCACCTGTACGGAGAGCTCGTAGTAGGGATCGTCCTTGGTAATCGGAGTATCGACCTGGTAGTACAGGATGCGCGTGGTAGCCTTCTGCTGCACATCGACAATCTTGCCCGTCTCATACTGCTTTTGGGCAGCGGGCAAGCTCAGGGTTAGCGACACAACGAGCAAGGCAACGTGGACAGGGAAGCGGCTCAGCATACGAGCATAAGTATAAGGCAGAGGCGGCCCGTTGTGCTTCGGGCCGAGTCTTTTCCAATCCTCAGTAATCATTGGCAATAACACAAGGGCCGGAGCTTGCGAGTCCGGCCCGTTATCCGTGATCGACCGACATCTAGTGAGTTGCGGAAGAACCCTGTTTCACACGCCAAGCCGGCATGGCCGATGCACCCTGCGCCAGGTGACCGAGCGCTGGGGGTTGAACCGTGATAACATCCGGTCCCTTCGTTTTGCCGGTAATGATGGGCTTATTGGCGACCGTCTCGTAGGCGTAGCCGGTCAACGTGGCCTTGCATTGATAATCTGCACAGCTTGTGGTGAGCCGAGCCCAGCCATAATGTACCCGGCGCCGGATCGCAAACTTAAGGCCCAAATAGCGGTTCTTTGCGTTCATCCATGGACCCAAGATTTCACCGCCGCTTGTAGGATTCGTTTCACTAATAGCCATCGTCGCATTGCAAGTTGACAATCGGCAAAGCTTGGGCAGGAATTTCTTATTTCCTTGGATCTCAACGCCTGCGGGGAAAGCGGAGGCAAAGGACCCAAAAAGCTCGCCGCTGCTTCGAACATAGCCCCTGACGAAATTGCCGTGGGGAATCGTGACCCATATTTCCCCGGCCGAGCAGGGCCACCCGCTGCACGTACCCTTATGGGAGAAATTGGCAAGAGTGAAATCCGTAATTCCGTCCTGATTGAGATCCAGGGCATAGTGGGTGTTAGGCGGAATTTTCTGATGGGTCTTCGTGTAAACGATTTTCGCTTCTGCGGGTTGTGCCAATGCCAACACTCCGACTCCGGCTGCACTCGCGGCAAGAGCGTACATGTTGAGTTGATGATGAATTGAATCAGACAATATAGAAGGCGCCCTGCGAGGGCGACCAGATTGTTCCATAGATCCCTCCTCGAACGAGCAGGCCCATTGTACTCCCGGCAGCGAGTCTCTCTGTGACCAGGCTCACACGCCTTTGGTTAAAACCAACGCGGTGTCAGGAGACCGCTGCTGCATGGGGCAGATCGCAGCTGGAGCAGATAAGTTCAATCACATCGCTTGGTGACGCTGAGCCTTGACAACCATCCTCTGGGAAGTCTCGACTTGATTTCGGGTGCATTTCTGGCTCAAGGAGAGTTTACAAACGAAACGGAGGAATTATCGTGACTAATACACAACGCATTTCGAAGATACGTCTGGGAGCGGCCAGTGCCGCCCTGACGTTACTCGTCGTGCTTGGGTTCGGGGTGGTGACAACCCCATTGGCCCAAGCGCGTACCTACAAGGTGCTATACACGTTCACCGGCGGGACTGATGGGGCACTCCCCTACGCGGGACTGATCCGGGATTCCCAGGGAAACCTCTATGGAACCACCGAAAATGGCGGCAATTCAGCCTGCCAGGGTGGGTGCGGAGTGGTGTTCAAGGTCGACACAAGCGGCAACGAGACCGTGCTATACAGCTTCACAGGCGGGGCCGACGGGTGGGCCCCCTTGGCGGGACTGATCCGGGACGCCCAGGGAAACCTGTACGGGACCACCTTCGCCGGCGGCCACATCAGCGGCTGTGGCGGCAGCGGCTGCGGAGTGGTGTTCAAGCTTGACACGGCCGGCCAGGAGACTGCGCTGTACAGCTTCAAAGGCGGAGCCGACGGGGCGACCCCCTACGCGGGACTGATCCGGGACGCCCAGGGAAACCTCTACGGAACTGCCGGAGGTGGTCATTCAGGCAACGGAGTCGTGTTCAAGGTGAGCCAAGCGGGCAAGGAGACCGTGTTGTACAGCTTCTGTCCAGAAGGGCGCCCGTGCAAGGACGGCGCCGTCCCCTTGGCGGGCCTGATCTGGGACTCCAAGGGCAACCTCTATGGAACTACGCAGGTGGGCGGCAAATCGAGAGACGGAGTCGTGTTCGAGCTGAGTCCGGCGCGTAAGGAGACCGTGCTCCACAGCTTCACGGGCGGGAACGATGGGGTTTATCCGGAGGCGGGTGTGATCCGGGACACGCAGGGCAACCTCTATGGGACCACCTGGGCCGGCGGTGCTCACGACGGGGGAACGGTGTTCGAGCTGAGCCCGACGGGCAAGGAGACTGTCCTGTACAGCTTCACAGGCGCCGCCGACGGGAGGCTCCCGACGGCCGGAGTGATCCGGGACGCCCAGGGCAACTTGTACGGAACCACCTCGCGCGCCGGCAACGTGAGCGACTGTGGCAGCGGCTGCGGAGTGGTGTTCGAGGTGTCACCTTAATGCGCCGTTCAAGCTGAGGTCCTTTGAGAATACGGCGTTCAAGTCGAGCGCCGTATTCTCGTTTGCAGGTGGCCAGGCGCGTGGCCCCTGAACGGTGCTCCCTCCTGACTTTACCCGGGCGGGGCGGCACGACTGAAGTCGCGCCCTTCCACAAGGACCACCGCTTATTCGGGAAAAAGGCCCTCGAGATAATCCTCGTCTGCGTCTGGCTGCACCTGATGCGGTTGGGCCGATAGGGCAGCGGCTTGGGGCGAGATCACCTTGTTCGCGATCTCTTCCGCAATATCACGGGCGACCTTGCTCTGCAGCCCTAACACGTCCTGCAGATCCTGATCGTAGCTGCGTGCCCAGAGATGACGGTCGCTGCCCGAGTCAATTAACTGCACCCGAATCCGGACCCGCTCTCCCACCCGTTGGACGGTTCCCTCAATGAGCGCATCGACGCCGAGCTCCCGGCCAATCTCCGGAGCCGTCTTGTTGGCGCCCTTGTAGTGCATCGCAGAGGTTCGAGAAATTACCCGCAGACCGCCAAACTGGGCGAGGTCGTTCGTCAGCTCGTCCGTCATCCCGTCGGCGAAGTAATCCTGGGCGGGGTCGCCGGAAAGGTTTTGCAGCGGCAAGACCACCAGAGAGCGCGGCGGGGCGACGCCCGATGCGGACGCCAGCGGTGCATTGCTCCGCGAGCCGACCAGAGCAAGAAGCTTGTCGCCAGTCCCGGTTGCCGTCCATGCAAAGACAGCTCCGGTGAATATAGCTGCGGCCAGTGCGAGCCTTGCATAACGTCTTTGCGAGCTCTTGGGTTTGCTTATCCGATCGTTGGGTTCGAGGCCTGCGACTGGCGGAGCAACCGCCTTACCCTCGCTGGCGACGGTCTGCCTGGGGGAGGGTTCGAACGCCGTTTCCACCGGCGCGATGAACCGGTATCCCACTCGCGGCAGAGTCTCGATGTAGCGCGGATCGGCAAATGAATCGCACAGTGCCTGCCGGAGCTTCTTGATCGAGGTATTGAGCGAGTGTTCAAAGTCGACGAAAGTATCGGCGGACCACAGCTTCCGCCGCAGGTCCTCGCGGGACACAACTTCGCCCGCGTGGTCCAGCAGCACTTCCAGGATCAGATAGGGTTGTCCATGCAGCTTGATTTTAGTACCGTACTTGTACACCTCGCGGGCACACTTCTGCACTTCAAACGGGCCGAAACGAAAAACCTGCACCGAGGTCCCCACCGCTCACCCCACCAGCGTCCCCAACCACTGGGCTAAAATATCAGGGGCGCATTATACCATCGCTGTGGCAAGAATGCAGCACATATTTTTTTGGCTGCCGTGTTTTCAATAAGTTAGTAGATCACCCAAGATTCACCTGCATTTCACCCTGCATCCATTGACCTGCGGGCCGTAATAGGAGACAGTCGGGGCCAATTTGGGGGTGGTAGGTATCAGGAGCTCACCGGACAGCAACTGCAACAACCCCTGCCGGAAGGATCAAAGAATCTCACGGATACCTGCCAGAAGTTTCTTGTCAAGCATTGGGTTCGTTTTTCGAGGGGCTTCGGCCCCGCGTGAACTTAGCTGGTGCGAGGCTGAAGTCCCTGGCGACCCGCCCCGCAGTTTCTAAAATTCTGTGATCACAAAAGGAGAATACCTCAGATGAAGATTAAACAGCTCGCTAGCATTCTGTTCCTCACCCTCTTGTGCAGTGTATTGGCGGTCGCACAAGGAAACCCGCTTACGAACATCACAGGCGGAGGCACCAAGGGCACCATTCCGGTCTTCACAGCAGCACATAAGATCGGGAATTCCTCGGCCGTGCAGGGCCCCAGCGGCGGCGTCACCGCGACCAATAAGCAGGCCGATAGCCTCGGAAATGGTGCTGGCGCGATGGGCGTGCTCTCTAACAGCGGCAGCTTGAGCGGCACCGGATCCGGTTGGGGCAATGGCGGCGCGGGCGCGTGGGGCGACGGCGGACCCAATGACTCATCGTCCGGTCTTGCCAACTACGCTGTAGTCGCTACAACAGACAACAAATCAGGTCTGATCGCCAACACCAACGGCGCCAGCTACTACACTATTTACGGTTACAACTACAACACCGGTGCATATCCGTTTGCCTCGTTCAATGGAGACGGCTATGGCTGCAGCATCGATACTATAGGAGATCTAAGCTGCACCGGTTCGAAGAATGCGGTAATTCCTGTCGGCAAGAAAAACCTTGCGCTGGCTGCCATCGAGTCGCCAAAGAACTGGTTTGAAGACTTCGGCTCCGAGCAACTGCGGGGTGGCGTGGCAACCGTTCGGCTTGACCCGACGTTCGTACAGACCGTGAACGCTCGCCTTGAGTATCATGTATTCCTGACGCCCAACGGCGATTGCAAGGGTCTATATGTTAGTCAGAAAACGCCGACCTCGTTTGAAGTCCGAGAACTGGGCAACGGAAATTCCAGCGTGAAGTTCGATTACCGGATTACCGCTCTGCGGAAGAACTTCGAGAAAGTCCGCTTTGCGGATCACACTCGCGAATTTTCTCACATCACCAACGACGGACGAATCCCGTCAGCACAGTAGTAGAAAGATCATCTTTCGGGAGCAGTCCCTGCGGACTGCTCCCGAGATGCACAGCAAAGAGGTGTCCGGTCCGGATCAAGAACCTGAAACGGCGGCGCTTGCTCATCACTATCAGGTACTTGTGAAGCCGCTTGTAAGCCGTTTTTACCGCACCTGCTTGATTTCTTCCTTCACCTTCGCGGCCACGCTGGCGGGAAGAGGAGCGTAGGCCAGGTCCGCGACCATCTTCTGGCCGCTGTCCACCATCCAGTTAAGAAAGTCGTTCAAGATTTTTCCTTTCGCCGGATCTTTGGACTGGGCCGGAATCAGCAGCCAGGTGAAGCTGGAAATCGGATACGCGTCCTTGCCCGGAGCGTTGGTGATCGACACCCGAAAATCCGCCGGCATACTCTTGACCGAGCCGGCAGCCGCAGTGACGCTCTCCAAACTGGCTTTCATAAATACCCCAGCTGGGTTTCTTACGATCCCATAGGTAATCTTGTTCTCGATGGCGTAAATCAACTCGATGTAGCCAATCGAGCCCTGCATCTGGCGGATCATGCCGGCCACGCCTTCATTGCCCTTGCCGCCGAGTCCAACCGGCCATTTCACTGATACTCCTTTGCCGACCTGGCTTTGCCACTCCGGGCTTACCTTCGATAGGTAGTCGGTCCAGATGTAGGTGGTGCCGCTCCCGTCCGAACGATGGATCACCACGATCTGATCACCGGGCAACTTAACGTCTGGATTCGCTTTCGCGATGGCGGGGTCGTTCCAGGTAGTGATCTTGCCCATGAAAATGCCCGCCAGGGCTTCAGGGGTGAACTTCAACTCTGCCGTCACCCCCGGGATGTTGTACGCCGGAACATCCGCACCCAGCACCGTGGGCACGTGCAGAATCTTGGTCTTGGACTGAGCCAGTTGGTCATCGCTCATAGGGCCGTCACTGGCGCCGAATTCAACCGTGCCGGCCAGAACCTGACGAATTCCGCCACCGCTTCCAATGGACTGGTAATTGAACTGCACATCGGGATGAGCTTTGTGGTATTCGCTGAACCACTTCTGATAAATCGGATTGGGGAAAGTTGCGCCTGCCCCGTTCAACGTGGTCTGCGCAAAAGCAGGTACGGCCAAAGCCAGACACAACAGAGATATGCGACGTATCACGCGAGGATTCCTCCTTGAAAGTGGTAACCGTCTCTTATACGTCTCTTTTATTACGGAATTGTTACATGAGTGTGAATTTCGCGAATTTCCCGGGAAGTCTACGCCAGGGGCGCAGGCCCGGATGCCGGAGGCGAAGGAGGATTCACGATCCGGACCTGCACCGGCTCCGCCCGGTCAACGGCAGCCTTGATCTTGGGGAATAGGGCATCGAAGGCCAGCCGGGAATCGAGAACGGCCGCGGCCGCGCGGCGGCGTCCGACCAGAATGCAACCTTCGGTATCGGCGGCAACGTTGCCGGAGTGCAGGCGCACCCCGGCAAATCCCGGCACACCCAGCAATTGCGGGAGCAGCTTGTGGAAACGGTTCGACAGGTTCACGGTCAAGTTGTACGTGCCGGAGGGAATCGCGGTCTCGGAAGGAATTTTCCACGTCTCCACCGGCTGGCCCGGGATCTCGCGGATCACGTCCTCCAGGGTGAAGCATTCAAACTCACCGTCGATGTAGAGAGAGCCTAGCGTACAGCCGTGCGCGCTGGGTTCCCGCCGCACTTCGAGCAGCATGTCCTGAGGCTCCGGAATTGCGCCGGCTAGTCGTTCGCCTCGCGCAATTGAAACTTACGGGTCGCGGTGCGGCCGGAATAACTGGCCTGCACCAGCACGGCGGAATCGGGCAAGGCGGACTCGTCAACGTCGATGGTCATGTCGGCATCGCCGCCTGCGCCGGTCATCACCTGGGTGTAAAACGGAGCAGCCCCGGAGCGGGAGAAGCGCACGATGAGCCTGGCTCCGGCGACTGCAGTTCCGCCATCGGTGACCCGCAATTTTAGAGAGATATGACGCTGCGAGTGCACCGATCCGGCGTTCAACCACTGCACATCCAGTTCTTTGATCGCCGCCAATTCCTCGGGCGTGTCTTTCTTGTCGAGCGCGGATTCCAAACGGCCGTCGCGGAGCGCATCCAGCACCGTGCGATGCTGCTCTCGCAACATCTGCTCTTTTTGCTGGTCAGTGAATTCCGGTTCCCCGGCCTTGTCCGCGTAGGAGATGGCGCGCTTGCCGATGCAACGTCCGCGGACAAAGACTTGGGTCTGCAGCAGGAGCTCGTTTTCACGGGCCTCGCTCTGCACGTGGTAGACGGTGCCGCCGTATTTCTCGTCCGTATTGAAGCCAAAGATCATGCCGGCAATTCCGCCCTTTTCCGCCAGAAAATGAATGCGATCACGACCGCCGCTATCGCCAGTCCCGCGCCGAACTCCCCGGTCAGATATCCGGTCAGCGGGACACGGCGGGTCAGAGGATCGAAGATCCTCTGGACGAACAGGTTGTGACTGGTGTGCAAGAGCATGCCGGTCCAAACGCTACCCGATTTCAACCGCATCCAGGCAAACAGAAAGCTGACCCCCAGAACAAGCACGACAAAACAAAGGATGGAATACCACACCGGGCCAGCGCCATGATAATCGGCGCCCACGATCAGAGGCACGTGCCACGCCGCCCAGACGCACCCGCTGATCAATGCAACCTTGGGAAAGGACGTGGTTTTCGCCAACTCCGGCACGAGAAACCCACGCCAGCCCAGTTCCTCGCCGGCAGTGCCGATGCAGCCTGTGATCATGCCGAGGGTACCCGCGACCACGACGTACCCCGCCACGATCACTGCCTGTGGAGGATGGACAGCATGGAACCTGCTGGCGATCTGCTCCAGGACGGGAGCATGGAAATCCCCATACCCCGCCGCCCACAACGGCAAATACACAGCCGACGCGTAGACTATCGGAATCCAGTAGCTGGCCCACTGGTACTTCCATCTTCCCCAACCCCAGCCAACGCCGCGAAGTGTTCTCTGATACGCCAGGCGGGTCAAAAGGCCGGACACGCCTGGGCACCACATAAGTCCCCAGACAAGCAACATACTTTGCAAAGATCCTTGCAAAGACCCTTGCCGGATGATGGCGCGATAAAAAAAGCTGCTCAGGGCAAACGTCAGCACGATGTATGTGAGAATCCCCGGAATTGTCCGCCGGTCGTCTGCCATGCCAGGAATGTTGCTTCACTATTAAATCAATTATTAGTGTTCTTCGCCAGAACCATCTTGGCACGGTTGAGTTCCGGACGATCAGAGTTCTTGCCGTTGTCACAGTTCTTCAGAAGTTGCGCGTAGTAAGCGTTCGCCTTCCCGGATTGGTGAGCCAACTCGGCGGCGCGGGCTGCGCCGGCCAGGCCGTTAAAGCGGTTGGGATCAATCTTCATCGACTTTTCGTATTCGGCCAGCGCCTCCTGTGGCTGGTTGAGTTCAAGTAGCATATCGGCCAGCATCTCGCGGGCGGGAATGTCGACCTCGCGCTTCCCCACTTTGTCTTGCGTGTCGGCCACTTCTCTCATCTGCCGCAGCGCTTCGTCGTTTTTCTTCTCGGAAAACGCCAGCCACGCGTGTACCTCGCCACGCCCGAAATTTGGTCCGTCCAGGACGTACGCATATTTCGTCTTACGAGTGGCCTCTTGTAACTCGTCGAATTTCTGCGCATTGCGGCGGGTCGCTTCGACATCACCCATGTGGGCGGACCCAATCGTCCGCGCCCAGTAGGTGATCGTCTGGAGATACGAAGGCACGCCTGCCGGGGGCTCAAGCGCCGCCGCATCCGGCCAGTGCCGCATCTCCAGATCGTAAAGCGCAGGGAAATGGGCGGCGGCAAATCCGTAGTATTCCAGCATTCCATTGTCATCGCCGCCGGTGGGTGCATTGGCCAGGATTTGTTTCGATTGCTCGAGCGTCTGCCTGGCGGCCTCGTCCTGGCCCGTCTGCACGTAGGCGTAGATGAGGAAGTGCATGGCATGCAGTTCGTGCCCATGCATGTATACCTCGCCGGACGGATGTGCCATAGCCACGGATTTCAGGTTCGCCTGGATATCCTCTTGCCAGAGTCCCAGCCGGGCGAAGATGTGCGATGGCATGTGCACGGCGTGCGCCGACGACGATGCAATCGCTGCATAACGACGCGCCGCGTCGAGACCCATGGGGGCCATCTGTGGTGAATCGCAGGCATGAATAATGTAGTGCGCGAGGCCAGGGTGGTCCGGTTGCTGCTGGAAGAGTTGGTTCAGCACCTCGACTGCCTTCCTTTCGTTGGTGTGCGAGGTGTCGCCGGGAGGCGCGGCCGCCAACAGTGACAAGCCATAGAACGCGCCCGCCTCAATGTCGGCCGGATATTGCTGATAAAGCTTGCCCATTGCGTCGGAATAAGCTTCGGCCCGCTTCTGATGGTCCTGGGTGGCGTAGTCATGATAGAAGACAGCCAGAGCAGAAATATAGCCGCGCTCGCGCTCTGTCTTGGCCCCAATCTTCTGCGCCTTTTCGATTTCGTCCGATCCTCGTTTCAAGGATGCGGCCTGTGGCCGCTCCCAGATCTGATGGAACAAACTCATGGCAATGCCCCAGTGGGCCATGGCGCACGCGGGATCCTTCTGGGTGATCTCCACAAACTGCGCCTCGGCTTCTTCGTATCCGAAGGAATGCAGCAGCGCGACGCCGCGCTCGAACGGCCTTTGAGAGTCAGGAGCGCAGGAGATCGCGAACGAGACTTTCCCGAGTTGTTCGTTGGCGTCGTGATGATGGGCGGGCATGTCATCATCGAGCGCCAACACGGGTAGACAAAGAACACAAACGCAAATCAGCAGGCATGCAATGGATTTCACGGTGCGCATCTCTCACCCCTTTAGGAACGCTGGCTATTACTTTACAACGAACTGAGCTTCAGCGCCTTGTCAACGCGGGTGTCCGTTTCTCCCAGTTGCGGCGGTACGCTGCACGCCTTACAGTTTTCGAAAGCCGCGAAAAGTGGGGCAGCCGGAGCCGTTGCTGCGGCTCGGGCGAGGTTTATAGAGCGTTTCAATATTGTCGGCAGGGGCCCTTCGCCAGGTTCTTGTTTTCCAGCAAGATCGGCCAGATTCCGATTTCCGCCTTGTTCCCTTGAACCTTAGTCATGTTGCCCTTCAAATCACAATACTGTTTGAAACCTTGCGGCACGGCATAGATCGAATTCGCTTTAGCATTCCACACAATTTCCGCCTGGTAGTCCTTCGGAGTGGACCGCGCATACTTGCAGGCCCAGACGCTGCCGCCCCGGTTCGAGCAGGCGCTGGTCAAGGTCGCTCCCCTGGTCCAGTTGACAATGGAATTGTAGGCATAACCGGTGAGCCGCCAATTGCCATTGCCACTTGGACCTTGCCACAGTGTGCCGTCGCCGCCGGGCTGGTCCCACTGATACCAGTAGCCTCGGGCAATCCCCTGCGACTGCTGCAATACAATGTAGCGAGCAAGAAACGCCGTCTGCAGGACGGGATCGGTGAATCCGTCCAGAATGGTATTGCCCCAGCTGCCTTCCGTGATCCACAGAGGCTTCGTCCCCAGTCCGTTCTTTCGCGCCTCTCCCTTCAATTGGTCGATGAGCTGGATTTCGTTCTCCGGGACCGGGAAGTAACCCATGACCCATTCGTTGACGTAGCCGTGAAAGGCAACCACATCGGGGTACGGGCCACCTTGCTGGTGCAGCGCGGCCAGGTAACCACCCATCCACTCGGCAGCGCCGCGGAAGCCCACCGGAGCGGGACTGAGCACCACGGCGTTCGGATCCGCCTGCTTGATGATTGCGCGCGCGTCCTTCGCCATGCGGAGCAACTGAGCGTATTCCAGGTTGCCGGTGCATTTCTTACCCTTGTTCTTGCACGTGGGAATCCATTGCTTAACAATGTCCGGTTCGTTCCACATCTCCCAGTACCGGATCGGGTATCCCAGCTCGGCGTTGTGTCTCACCAGATCCCTTACGAAATTCTGAAAGGCCTCATCTGACCCGCTGCCGTTTTCATTTACATCCCTCGGCGGATCGCACGCCCCCACGTTGAAGGTACATCTCTGGTCATTGGGAATACTGGAGTAAAATTGCGGAACCCCAACAAACGTGTAGACCAAGGAGACGTTGTGTGCCTGGGCATTCGCAAGCCACTGGTCGAGCCAGTAGTAGTCGTATTCCCCGGGCGCTATTTCGATATTCCACCAGTTGACGTTGCTGCCCTCGAGCCTCTGGTTGGCAAAGTAGGCAGTCGGCCAAGGGGTGTGAACGTTGTTGATATGCATTCC
Source organism: Terriglobia bacterium (assembly GCA_963758285.1). GTDB lineage: Bacteria > Acidobacteriota > Terriglobia > Terriglobales > Acidobacteriaceae > DASVWZ01. Next base: position 91,084 of record CAVWUT010000011.1, read on the forward strand.
AAAGAAGCTATTCGGAATGACATAGTTGCCCTGCTGGATCTGCTGGTCGATGGTGGCGGAACCCTCGCGGTCCAGCAGGCTGTTCTGCGCCAGAACCGCGGTGGGCAGGATCGTCGATAACCCCAAAAGTGCCAGGGTGGCGAGCGTGCCCAACCAGCGGGTTACTCCTGAGGGTCGGGTCATGGCCACGGCGGAACGCCGAGCCTTTGCAAGAATGATGGCCATGGTTGTCCCCTTTCCCCCTGGTTTGGAATGTCGGTTCTGCGCCACAGTCCGGCGAAGGCGCATTTTAGGCGGCTTCCTTGGGGGAGGAACCAATTGGGTCTTAGTGGTGGCCAGCCGCGGCGCCTTTAGCCGGAAGCTACTTCTTGACTCCAAACATGGCGGCAATTGTACACCCATCTCGCCCGTTCGCGACACTGTGAAATAATTTGCATATGGAGCCCAGCGAATCGGTGGGCGATCGGCGCCAGCACCGCCGAAAATTCCCCGGGATTCCGCCACTCTTGCAACACCTCCGCATCGGCCGGCTCTTTCCCTTGGTCTTGTAACCAGGCAAGCGGTACTGGTGCCGTTTCGCGTCCACAGGCGCGAAAATTGGCAATTGCCTTGCTGTGCGCCTCCGTCTTTTGCGCTCACAGTTTGGGCGCTACTACGATCCAAAGTGGGCATCAAACTGTCGCTTAACCTGATGCTCGGCCTTTTCAAGATTCTCGTTACGCGACACAAAACTATGATTGCAATGCTCGCAAACTCCGGTAAACGGATAAACTCGCTGTACGATCCGCAGGTTTCGTTTCTGCATACAAGAAGTTTACGCCGTCCAGAACCTATGGGTATAGGGGCTGTGGAAATCAAACGGCACCACTACCAGGCAAGCCCCTTGCTTGACACTGTTCAGGTGCGAACTCTAATCTAGAAAGTCCTAAGTTTTGCTTGGCGCGAATTATTCATATCCCCTGATATGCCAGACAATTACTTCGTCCGCTACCTGCCTCTCTTGATCCACTTCGTGGTCGCAGCCAGCTTGGCGGCTATCCTTGTCACTCTTTCTTGGATCATCGGCCAGCGCAAACCGACGGCGGCGAAACTGTCTCCTTACGAATGTGGCATGACGCCGATTGGCGATGCCCGCGAACGCTTTTCAGTGAAGTTTTACCTGGTGGCAATGCTGTTCATTCTGTTCGACGTTGAAGCCATCTTCCTGTATCCGTGGGCGGTGATCCTGCGCGAGCTCAAGATGTTCGGATTCTGGGAGATGCTGGTGTATCTCGGCATCGTCCTGGTGGGCTTCTTCTATGTCTGGAAAAAGGGTGTGCTGGATTGGGGTGCGCCTTCAGCCAAGCGAGGTGCGGTGTAATGGCGCTGGCTCCCGCAATCACCGATCTTGAACAACTCAAAGCTCATCCTGCCATTGTGCTTTTGCTTTCCTGGAATTCCGGCATCGTTCAAGAAGTAAAGTTCGATCGCGACGAGATGACCCTATGGGTGGAGCGATCCGCCATCCGCGAGGCCTGCGCTCTGCTGCGCGACGACCCCAACTGCCCGTTTGATTACATTTCGGATGTGACCTGTGTCGACTGGTATCCCGCGGAGCCGCGTTTTGAAGTGGTGTATCACCTGCTCTCCATCCCCAAGAAGGAACGGGTGCGGCTGAAAGTGCGCCTGGAGGGCGACAGCCCGGCTCTGGAATCCGTGACCTCGATCTGGCCCGGCGCCAATTATTTCGAGCGCGAAGTTTTCGACCTGTTCGGCATCCGGTTCACCGGGCATCCTTACCTGCGCCGCATTCAAATGCCCGAGAACTGGGAAGGCCATCCTTTGCGAAAGGACTACCCAGTGGAGGGCTATCGCTAGTCATGGCCCACCTCAGCCCCACCCCCGCGCTTGAGCCCGGCCAGGACCGCACCATGATCCTGAACATGGGGCCGCAGCACCCCTCGACCCACGGAGTTTTGCGGGTGATCCTCGAAATTGACGGCGAGAACGTGGTGCGCATCATGCCCGACATCGGGTACCTGCACACCGGCATCGAGAAGACTTGTGAAGCCAAGTTCTACCAACAAGTGGTGCCGCTGACGGATCGCATCGACTATCTCTGCCCCATGACCAACAACCTGTGCTACGTGCTGGCGGTGGAGAAGCTGCTGGGGCTGGAACTACCTCCCAAAGCGCAATGGCTGCGCGTGCTGATGAATGAGTTGACGCGCATTAACTCGCACCTGGTCTGGCTGGGAACCCATGCCATGGATATTGGCGCGCTGACGGTATTTCTGTACTGCTTCCGCGAGCGCGAAGACGTTCTGCGGTTGTTTGAAGCGGTGAGCGGGCAGCGCATGATGACGTCCTATTTCCGGGTCGGAGGAGTCGCGCTGGAGCCGCCTCTGGATTTCTTTGACCGCGTGCGTGAATTTGCCAACCGCTTCCCCGCAAAAGTTGACGAGTACGAGAACCTGCTGACCGGCAATCCCATCTGGACGATGCGGACGAAAGGTGTGGCAACCATTTCCGGGGAAGATGCGGTTGCACTCGGGGCCAGCGGCCCGACCCTGCGCGGCAGCGGGGTTGACATCGACTTGCGCCGCGATATGCCGTACTCCGGATACGAGAATTTCAAGTTCAAAGTGCCCATCCGCACCGAGGGCGATGTGTTTGCCCGTTACATGTGCCGGGTCCAGGAATTGCGGGAGTCGAACCGCATCGTGCAACAGGCGCTGGACGGCATGCCCGAAGGCCCCATCAAGGCCGACGCGCCCCATGTGGTGCTTCCCGACCGGGAAAAGATGAAGACACAGATGGAAGCGCTCATCTACCACTTCAAGATTATTACGGAGGGTTTCGCGGTGCCGGCGGGCGAGGTTTATCAGGCGGTCGAGTCGCCGCGCGGGGAAATGGGATACTACGTGGTCAGCGACGGGACCGCGAAACCGTATCGCGTGCATATGCGCTCCGCCTGCCTGGCCAACATGCAGACGCTGCCGAAGATGTGCGAGGGACGGTTGCTGGCGGATGTGGTGGCGGCGATCGGGAGTATCGATATCGTGCTGGGAGAGATTGATCGGTAGGAAATTGAGTAATTTGGTAATTGAGTAGTTGAGTAATTGAAGGTTGGGTGTGGGATGTTGCTTTGAGCACGCAACCCGAGCAGCTTAGAGATCGGACGAAACAATTCGCGCTACGCGTGATTCGGCTCTTCCGATCGTTGCCGTGCAAGCCCGATGCTCAGGTGCTTGGGAAGCAGCTGTTGCGGTGTGGGACATCTGTGGCGGCAAATTATCGGGCGGTGTGTCGAGCTAGGACAAAAGCCGAGTTTGTTGCCAAGGTCGGAATCGTGGTTGAGGAAGCAGACGAAGCCGTTTTGTGGCTGGAGTCATTGACGGAATCAGGGATTGTGCCAGAAGAGAAAGCTAAGGACCTTTTGCTGGAAGCCCGCGAGTTGACGGCGATTTTCACCGCCTCACAACGCACGGCTCGCAGCGCTGCATAGCTTTTTCAATTACACAATTACCCGATTACTCAATTACTCAATCGACTATGAAGTTCTCGGACGAATTCGAATCGCGGTTCGCGGACATGCTGACGCATTATCCGACGAAGCGTTCGGCGCTTGTCCCAACGCTGCTGTACGCGCAGGACGAAGTTGGATATTTGAGCGATGAGGTCATCGCCGAAATTGCGACCCGAGTTGAGTTAACCGAACTGGAAGTGCGCAATGTGATCAGCTACTACTCCATGCTGACCACCAAGCCTCGCGGCAAGTACAACGTGCAGGTCTGCACCAACATTGCCTGTATGCTGCGCGGCGGCGAAGAACTTTTGCATCACTGCAAAAAGAAGCTGGGCATCGGCCACAAAGGCACAACGCCCGATGGATCGTTTTCGCTGGAAGAAGTGGAGTGCATTGGCGCGTGCAGTTGGGCGCCCGCAGTGCAGGTAAACTATGACTTCCATGAGAACTTGACAGAGGAGAAGATGGACAAGGTTTTGGAGGGGTATCAGAAGAAAGAGAGGCAGTAAGATCGATTTAGCAATTGAGTAATTGGGTAATTGAAAAACTCGGCGGCAACGGAAATTCCGAAAGTCAGTGGGTTTTTCAATTGCACAATTACTCAATTACCAATTTTTGAAATGGCTTCATTAGTTTCCCATCCCGACGAAGTTAGGGTCGTCTCCAAGCGCTTCGGCCAGGGTGCGACGGACATCGATCGCTACCTGGAACTCGATGGCTATAAGGCTGTCCAGAAGGCGCTGAGCATGGCGCCGGACGCGATTATTAGCCTAGTCAAAGACTCGGGCTTGCGCGGGCGCGGCGGCGCTGGGTTCAACACCGGACTGAAGTGGTCCTTCGTCCCCAAACAATCCGCCAAACCCAAATACATTCTGTGCAACGGCGATGAGAGCGAGCCGGGCACCTGTAAGGATCGCCTGATTTTCGAGCATGACCCGCACGCGGTGATTGAGGGCGTGATCATCGCCGGAATCGCGGTCGGCTCGCACACCGGATACATCTACATCCGGGGCGAGTACCGGTACTTGTCGGTGATCATGCAGAAGGCGATCAAGGACGCCTATGCGAAGGGTTTTCTCGGCAAGAACATTTTCGGCAGCGGCTACGACTTTGAGGTTTACTGGCATGGCGGCGCGGGAGCGTATGAAGTAGGTGAAGAATCGGCGCTGATGGAATCGCTCGAAGGCAAGCGAGGCATTCCGCGCATCCGGCCTCCGTTTCCTGCGGTGGTCGGACTCTGGGGCGGGCCCACGGTCATTAATAATGCCGAGACCTTAGCCAGCGTGCCTCACATTATTATGGGTGGCGCGGAATGGTATTCCAAGCTGGGAACCGCGAGAAATGGCGGCACGCGCTTGTTTTGCCTGGCCGGCCACCTGGAGCGCCCCGGAGTGTACGAGTTGCCCATGGGATACAACCTCAAGAAGATGATTTACGAGGTGGGCGGCGGGATTCCCAACGGCCGGAAGTTGAAGGCTGTAGTTCCCGGCGGATCAAGCACGCCGGTTCTTCTGCCGGAAGAAATTGACGTCCCCATGGATTTTGATGCGCTGATGAAAGCTGGATCGATGCTGGGTTCCGGTGGCGTCGTGGTTCTGGATGACACCACTTGTATCGTAAAGTTCGCGCTGCGCACCATCAAGTTTTATCAGCATGAGAGCTGCGGATGGTGCATTCCCTGCCGCGAAGGCACGGACTGGCTGAAAAAAACGCTGACCCGTTTCCACGCGGGCGGCGGAGTCAAGAAGGACATCGACAACATTCAATATCTTTCCGAGAACATGTTGGGACGCACGTTCTGCCCGCTGGGCGACGCCGCGGCGATGCCGACGATTGCGTTTGTGAAGAAGTTCCGGAAGGAGTTTGAAGATCATTTGGAAGGCAGGCCGTGTCCGTTTGAGAAAGAATTGAGTAATTTGGTAATTGCGTAATTGAGTAATTGAAAAACCTAGTATGCGCCTGTGGCGCTGTGCCGAGCGTTACTGGGGTTGAGGGGTTTCAATTACACAATTACCCGATTATCCAATTACTCAATCAAGAATTTGCTTATGGCTGACGTAACCCTGACAGTCGACGGCAAGAAAATCGCGGCTCCCGCTGGGACGCTGCTGATCGAGGCCTGTAAGAGCGTGGGCATCGAGGTGCCTTCGTTCTGCTATTACCCGAACTTGTCTCTGCAGGGCGCTTGCCGCATGTGCCTGGTGAAAGTCGAGAAGATGCCGAAGTTGCAGACGGCTTGCACCACGGTCATCAGCGAAGGCATGATCGCCACCACCGACAGCCCGGAAATCCATCAGGCGCGCAAGTCGATGGTCGAGTTGCTGCTGGGCAACCATCCCCTGGATTGCCCGGTGTGCGACGCGGGCGGCGAATGCGAACTGCAGGACATGACATTCTCTTACGGGGCTGCCGAATCGAGATTCATTGACATTAAGAACCATCGCGAGGAGCAGCAGTGGTCGCCGGTGGTTTATTTTGACCGGCCGCGTTGCATTCTGTGTTACCGGTGCGTGCGGGTGTGCGGCGAGGCCATGGATGTGTGGGCTTTGGGAGTGCAGAATCGCGGGGTCAGTTCGATCATCGCGCCCAATCAGGACGATCACCTCGAATGCGAAGAGTGTGGCATGTGCATCGACATCTGCCCAGTCGGCGCACTGACCTCGGGAGCGTACCGTTACAAGACGCGGCCGTGGGAGATGACGCACGTCGGCACCACCTGCACCCACTGCGCCGACGGCTGCAAGACTACTCTGGGCGTGCGTCGCTCTGACACCGGCATGGAGGTCGTGCGCGGCGACAATCGCGATAAGAGCGGCATCAACGGAGATTTTCTCTGCATCAAGGGGCGCTACGCCTTCGATTTCGCACATCACGAAGACCGGCTCACGCAGCCTCTGATCCGCAAGAATAGCCGCTTAACTCCGGCGACTTGGGAAGAAGCTTTCGAACTGATCGGGAATCGCTTCAGGGAGATCCAAGACAAGGACGGTGGACAGGCGATCGGAGTGGTCGGGTCCAATCGCACCACCAACGAAGAGAATTACCTGCTGCAGAAGTTTGCGCGCGTGGTGTTGCGGACCAATAACATCGATCATCACCGCACCGCCGACTATCCGGCTTTTGCCGCAGCTTTGAGCGGCAAACCGGAGGCAACCGCCAGCATGCGGGAGGTCTTCAACGCGCCCGCGATTCTGCTGATTGGCAACAATCCTACTGATCAGCACCCGCTGCTGGCCTGGCAGATCCGCAATAACGTTCGGCTGCATCGCGCGAGGCTTTACATCATTAACTCACAGCCAATCAAGCTGCAAAGGCAGGCGGCGGGCTTCGTTCAGATTCCCGCTGGGAATGAAGGCAAGCTGGCTGCGTATTTGACAGGGAACGATTCTGCGGTCGATGCAATCGTAAGCCAAAAGACGGGTCGCGACGCCTGGACCGCTTTGCGCGACAAACTGCGCGGCGAACCGAACCTTATTATTGCTTTCGGTTCCGAGCTGCGCGGCAACGACATCGCGGCGCTGGTGCAATTTGGTTCCGTGATTCCCGGCGCCAAGTTCATTTGCCTGAGCGACTACGCCAACTCGCGTGGAGCCGCTGACATGGGGCTGTATCCTGACTTGCTGCCGGGCTATCGTCCGGTCTCGGACGCAGGCCTGTTCGAGCAGGAGTGGGGCCAGCTTCCTTCGGATGCAGGACTGACTCTGCCGGGAATGATCGAGAGCGCGAAGAACGGCAAGCTGAAGGCGCTTTATGTTGTCGGCGCAAATCCGGTGGAACAATACGCGATTGATCCGTACGCGTTCTCGCAGAGTTTTGTCGTGGTTCAAGACATGTTTCTCACCGAGACGGCCGCGATCGCGGAGGTGGTGCTGCCGGCGGCAAATGCCTACGAAAAATCCGGCACGTTCACCAATACCTGCGGCGATCTGCAGATCGTGAAGAAGGCAGGCGAGGTCACAGGCGCAAAGTCCGATTTCGAGATGATCGTGCGCGTGGCAGACGCGATGGGATTCGACGTTCCGCAAACTGGTGCCCTTCGGGCGCGGAGAGCGGACGGATATGGGGCAATCGCGCGGCGCGCAATCCGGTGAAGCGGACCGTCATGCGGTGTGGCTGGAAGCGAATGGACTGGAACCCAAGATGAGCCCGTTTGATCCGATGGCGATCCTGGATGAGATTCAGCGGCTGGTGCCGGGATACGAGGTTTCACGAATTGACCTGATTGCCGGGAACGATCAGCACACTCGCTTGTCTGCCAGTGGACCGGGGGCGTTGCACGATCCCGCGCTGGTTGTGCCTGCACACGATGATCTTTTCAGTTCGGGCACGCTCGGCCGGTATTCGCGAACTTTGAATTCTGTGATGGAGAACCATCGCGTGCAACCAAAGGAAGTAGCGGCCGACTGAGGGCTGGCAGAGAGTTTCCGTTGTCTTAGGCTGCGGTAGAGCAACATCGACGAAGAGCCATACATTGAGCGTTGGACTTTTCATTCTCGTGTCGCTGGTCAAGACCGTGATTGCCATTGCCATCCTGCTTACGGGGGTGGCATACAGTGTCTGGCTCGAACGAAAAGTGGTAGGCCACATCCAGAACCGCTGGGGCCCCACGCGGGTCGGGCCTTTCGGACTGTTACAGCCGATCGCGGACGGCGCCAAGCTCCTGTTCAAGGAAGATCTGCTTCCGCCGAACGTTTACAAGCCGCTCTACATCGCCGCGCCGATGATCGCGATCATGTGTGCGGTTGCGTCGATTTCGGTGATCCCGATCGGGAACTGGATCACGGTCTTTGGCATCTCCACACCGCTGGAGATCACAGATGTAAATATCGGGTTGCTGATCATTCTGGGGATTACTTCGCTGGGCGTGTATGGCGTGGCGTTGTCGGGATGGTCATCGAACAGCAAGTACTCTTTGCTGGGCGGGCTCCGCGCCAGCGCGCAGATGGTCAGCTACGAAATCGCGCTGGGTCTTTCATTAGTGGGTATTTTGATCGTGACCGGCAGCTTCAGCCTGCGCGACATTGTGGATGCCCAGGGCGGACATTTCTGGGGATTCATTCCGCGGTGGAATATTTTCACCGGGCAGTTTTTCGCTTTCTTTATTTATTTGACTGCGGCCTATGCCGAGACCAACCGGATTCCGTTCGATCTTCCGGAGGCCGAAACTGAACTGGTGGCCGGCTATCACACTGAGTACAGCGCCATGAAGTTTGCCATGTTCTTCATGGCCGAATACGCCAACATGATCACGGTTGGGTGTGTGGCGACGCTGCTGTTTCTGGGCGGATGGCATGGACCGGTTTTCGGCCCGGCAATTTTGCAGGCGATTCTGCCGGTGTTCTGGTTTGTCGCCAAGGTTTTCGTATTCATGTTCATCTATATCTGGGTGCGCGGAACATTGCCGCGCTTCCGTTACGACCAGTTGATGGCGTTTGGCTGGAAGTTTCTGCTGCCGCTGGCGATTGCGAATCTGGTAATTACGGCGCTGATTGTGGCGTGGAGAGCATAGGAGAAAGTAGTCAGGAGTCGGGAGTCAGCTTTTCGGCTGGCGGCATCAGGCTGACTCCTGACTACTGACCCCTGACTCCTAGAACCACATGCTTCACTTAATCCTATTTTCGGTGTTCGGTCTGGTCTGTGTGGCGGGCGCGGTAAACCTGCTGGTGCAGCGGCATCCCATCAACAGCGCTTTGTCGCTGGTGGTGGTGATGGGCTCGCTCGCGGTGGAATACCTGCTGCTGGGCGCGGAGTTCGTGGCCGCGGTACAGGTCATCGTCTACGCCGGCGCAATCATGGTGCTGTTCGTGTTCGTCATCATGCTGCTGAACGCTGGGGAGGAAGCGCGGACTGGAGGCAGCAAAGTTGCGCTGATCATTGGGATTCCAGGAATGCTGGCCGGAAGCGCCCTGATCACATGGGTGCTGGTCGCGCATTCCGGAACCCGGGCGGTTGAAGCCGGCGCATTGCCCGGCCCGCCGAAGGTTTTGGGTTGGCTGCTGTTTCACGATTTTCTGCTTCCGTTCGAAGTGACGTTGATTCTGGTGCTGATTGCGATCATGGGCGCCGTGGTTTTGGCAGCCCGGCCCGACTCGCCGTCGCAAATGAAGAGGGAGAGTTAATGGTACCGCTATCCTGCTACCTGGTTCTGAGCGGCATCCTGTTTGCGTGCGGCGTGACCGGATTTCTGATCAAGCGCAACATCATCACCATTTTTATGTCGATTGAGCTCATGCTCAACGGAGTGAACCTGTCGTTCGTGGCCTTCGCCGCGCAGTGGCATGCGCTTCGCGGACAGGTATTCGTGTTCTTCGTCATGGTGGTGGCTGCTGCGGAGGCCGCGGTCGGACTGGCAATCATTATTGCAGTATTCCGCACGCGAGAAACTTTGAATGTCGATCAGGTGGACCTGCTCAAATTATGACGCCCAACCTGCATCTCTGGCTCATTCCGATCCTGCCGCTGCTCGGCGCCGCCATCAACGGCTTGTTCGGGAAGCGCTTTTCGCGGCAGACGGTCACCGCTGTGGCCTGGACGTTCTGCGGTGCAGCCTTCGCAATGGCGCTTTGGGTCGTCTTTCAATCGTCTGCTTTGATTAGCGGACCGTACACGGAAGTGGTCGCGCATTGGGTCCGCATCAGCGGTTTCCAGGCGGACTTCGCCTTCTACCTCGACCGTCTTTCCCTCGTGATGCTGCTGGTCGTCACCGGGGTTGGATTCCTCATCCACATCTATGCCGCAGGCTACATGTGGGAAGAGGGCGGCTTCTACCGCTTCTTCTGCTACCTGAACCTGTTCATGTTTTTCATGCTGACGCTGATCCTGGCCAACAATTATCTGGTGATGTTTATTGGGTGGGAGGGCGTGGGCCTGGCGTCCTATTTGCTGATTGGGTTCTGGTTTACCAAGGATTCGGCGGCCGCTGCCGGCAAGAAAGCATTCATCGTAAACCGGATTGGCGACTTCGGATTCCTGATTGCGCTGTTTCTGCTGATCAAACATTTCGGATCGCTGGACTTCGAGCAGTTGTCGGCCAGCATTTCGCCGATGGCGGTGGAGTCGGCCGGCACCGGCCTGCTCACTTCGATTGGCTTGCTGTTGATGGCGGGGGCTTGCGGCAAGTCAGCACAGATTCCCTTGTATGTCTGGCTGCCCGACGCCATGGAAGGTCCCACGCCGGTTTCCGCGCTCATTCATGCCGCCACCATGGTGACGGCCGGCGTTTACATGGTAGCGCGGTCTCACTTGATCTTTGACCGGGCGCCATCGGCGTTGATGGTAGTGGCGATCATCGGTACGCTGACGGCACTGTTCGCCGCGACCATCGGGATTACGCAAACTGACATCAAGAAAGTCCTCGCTTACTCCACAGTTTCGCAGCTCGGTTACATGTTCATGGCTTGCGGCGTGGCGGCATATTCGGCCGGCATTTTCCATTTGATGACCCATGCCTTTTTCAAAGGTCTGCTGTTCCTGGCGGCCGGTTCGGTCATTCACGCGGTGGGCGGCGAGCAGGACATGCGCAAGATGGGCGGTCTGCGCACGAAAATTCCATGGACTTTCTGGACGATGACTGCCGCAACCTTCGCCATCGCTGGAATCCCGCCATTGGCAGGCTTCTTCAGCAAGGACGAAATTCTCTGGCAAGCCTATTCGAGTCCGTATGGAAGCTGGGTGTACTGGCTGATCGGCGTGACCACGGCGTTCATCACCTCGTTCTACATGTTCCGGCTGTGGTTCATGACCTTCTTTGGCGAATACCGCGGAGAAGCGGAATCGGGGCATGCGCAACATGGAACGAACGTCACGCACCTGGTGCATGGGCACGCAGATCATTCGGGGACCGGAGCGTCCGCGCCACATGGGCATGGCGGCATCCACGAAAGCCCGAAGGTGATGCTGATTCCGCTGGTCATTCTGGCAGTGCTTTCGGTGGTCGGCGGATGGGTGGGCATTCACAACAATTTCGAGAAATTTCTCTCTCCGGTATTTCATGCCGGCGTAACGGCTTACTCGCCCGGCGAGACCGCTGAAGAGACCCAGACGACCGAACCGCGTCAAGGAGAAGGCGGACGCGAAACGTTGCTGATGGGCATCTCGATCGCGGCGGCACTCGGGGGACTGTATTTCGCGTGGCTTCTCTACTACAAACGCCCGCAACTGCCGCAGCAGATTGCGAAAACTCTGGGAAGCCTCTATTACGCCGTGCTCAACAAGTATTACGTGGATGAACTATATGCGGCGCTGTTTGTGAAGCCGCTGGTGGATGGCTCGACGAAAGTCCTGTGGCACGGGATCGACCGGGACGTGATTGACGCGACTCTGGACAACAGCGCCGATGGCGCACGCGAGGTTTCCGATGCCGTCCGTCACATGCAGTCCGGCAACATTCGTTCGTATGCGGGCTGGGTGGCGGCGGGAGCCGCGGCGGTGATCGCATACATGGTCTGGATGGGCACACGATGAACACCGGCCTGGACAACTCGATTCTCACGCTAGTAGCGTTTGTTCCGCTGGCTGGGGCGCTGTTGCTTCTGGTTCTGCCGCGGCGCGACCGCGATATTCGAATCTTTTCACTGGTCATCGCGCTGCTCAATTTTGTTGTGTCGCTTCATTTGCCGGTCCACTTTCATCGCGCCCTCAGCGGATTTCAGTACGAGATTGACCGGCCGTGGATTCCCAATCCCAACATCCACTACCACATGGGCGTGGACGGGATCTCCATGTGGCTGGTGGTGCTCACCACCTTCCTGACGCCGCTGTGCGTGCTGATTTCGTGGAAGTCGATCCACGAGCGGGTCAAGGAATTCTTCATCCTGCTGCTGATTCTTGAGACGGCGCTGATCGGCGTTTTCATGGCGCTCGATCTCTTCCTGTTCTATTTCTTCTGGGAAGCCACGCTGATCCCGATGGCGCTGCTGATCGGCATGTACGGCCACGGGCGGCGGGTGTACGCGGCAGTGAAGTTCTTCATGTATACGATGATCGCGTCGGTCTTCATGCTAGCGGCGATTCTGTGGCTCTATGCCAAGACTGGCAGTTTCGATTTCACCACGATCCAAGCGGCGATTCACAGCGGACAAGTTGACAACTTTGCCGCTGCTGCACCCTGGCTTTTCCTGGGATTCTTCCTGGCGTTCGCAGTGAAAGTGCCGCTGTTCCCTTTCCACACCTGGCTGCCGGACGCTCACGTGGAAGCGCCGACTGCAGGTTCAGTCCTGCTGGCCGGGGTGCTGCTGAAGATGGGCACCTACGGCATGTTGCGCTTCAACCTGGGACTGTTTCCGGAGCAATCCCGCAGCAATGCGCCGTGGATCATGGTTCTGGCGCTGATTGGCATCGTCTACGGCGCGCTGGTGGCGATGGTGCAGCCCAACATGAAGAAGCTGATCGCATACTCGTCGATCAGCCACCTGGGATTCGTGGTGCTCGGAATTTTCAGCTTTACCCAGGCGGGACTCGATGGCGCAACCTTTGTGATGCTGGCGCACGGCGTGGCCACCGGCGGCCTGTTCATGCTGGCAGGAATTATCTACGAACGCCGGCACACCTACGAAATCGCCGACTACGGCGGCTTGGCGACGCCCATGCCGATGTACGCGTCGTTCTTCCTCTTTACGGTGCTTGCCTCGGTCGGCCTGCCGCTGCTGAATGGCTTCATCGGTGAATTCCTGGTGCTGAGCGGAGCGTTCCGGGCTCGCCCGATTTACGGCATCCTGGGCGCGACCGGTGTCATCTGGAGCGCGTGCTATCTGCTGTGGATGTACCAGCGCGTCTTCTTCGGCAAAGTGAGTCATGAAGTAAATCAATCTTTGCCCGACCTGAGCGGACGCGAGCAAGCCACTCTCTGGCCGATTGCGGCTGCTGCGCTGGTGATGGGAGTGGCCCCGCTGATCTGGCTCAATGCGATTGATCCCGCCGTGCAAACCGTCCTCATGCCATTCACGCAGTTGGTAAGCAAGGTGGTGGGCCGGTGAACGCGATTCCTGCCATGACACAGACCTTGCCCCAGGCAGCCGACTACATCCGCATCCTGCCGGAGATCATGCTTTCGGTTTTCGGCATGATCATCATGCTGCTCGACCCGCTTATGGACGAGCGCAGCAGCCAGAAAACGCTGGGCGGGATCGCGCTGGTTGGAGCGCTGGCGGCGCTTGCCTCGACGATCTACCAGGCGCAGTTTCCGGGCCTTGCGTTCTGGAACATGGTGCAGGTGGATTCGTTCAGCGTCTTCTTCCATTTCCTGGTGGCGGCGGTTACGGCGGTAGTAATTCTGACTTCCTACGAATACATGAGGGTTCAGGAGATTCGCGCAGGCGAATATTACGCACTGCTATTGTTCGGCGCGGTTGGAATGAGCTTGATGTCATCGGCGGTCGAACTCGTTCTCATCTTTATTGCTTTGGAAATTTCGTCCATCTCTACCTACGTTCTGGCTGGATTCCGGCGGCGAGCCGCGATCAGCAGCGAATCGTCAGTCAAGTACTTCTTACTGGGATCGTTCGCCACCGCGTTCTTTCTTTACGGTGTGGCCATGATGTTCGGGGCGACGGGATCAACCAGCATTGCCGCGATCGGCGACGTTTTGCGTTCCGGCCAAGTTCCCCTGCTTGCCTATGCCGCCGTCGCGCTTATGTTTGTTGGTCTGGGATTCAAAGTTGCGGCGGCGCCGTTTCAGATCTGGACGCCTGATGTTTATGAGGGAGCGCCGGCGCCGGTGGTTGGATTCATGTCCACCGCGCCAAAGGCCGCCGTATTCGCCGTGCTGCTGCGCATCATGTTCCAGGCCCATGCGCCGGGACGAATCTGGCTGATCTGGGTGGTGGCTGCGCTATCCATGACGCTGGGCAACGTTGCCGCACTGGTGCAGGACAACGTAAAGCGGTTGCTGGCCTATTCGTCGATCGCGCACGCCGGATATCTGCTGGTGGCATTTGCCGCGTTGCCTGGCAATGGCATCCCGGCAGTAATGTTTTACACGGCTTCCTACGCCGCCATGAACGTGGGAGCGTTCGCCGTGGTCAGCCACTTTGCCGGCGCGGGAGAGCGCTATGTGACACTGGAAGACTACTCCGGGCTGGGCCGGCGCTCTCCGCTGCTGGCGGGCGCTCTGACGATCTTTCTGCTGTCGTTGATCGGAATTCCCGTCACGGGCGGCTTCTTCGCCAAGTTTTATGTCTTCAGCGCTGCTCTGCAGGCGAACCTGGTTGGGTTGGTGATTATCGGAGTCCTGAACAGCGCAATTGGCGCCTATTACTACCTGCGGATCATCGTGGTGATGTACATGAGGGAGCCGCAGGTCGATGCGCAGACTACGCCGATTCCGGCAGGATTGGGAACTGCTCTCGCCGTCAGCCTGGCAGCCACGATCTACCTGGGAGTGCTGCCCGGACGAGTTCTGGACTACGCCTCCCGCTCGGTCGGCGAGTTGCTGCGCTAAGCCGGTTCCAGGCTTACTGTAAACCACGGGCACTGCGGGACCACGGAGTGAATTCGTTAACGCCTGGTGAAGTTTGGATTTGACAAGTGAGCCGCAGCCATTCATGATGGGGCCACGCTAGAACAATCGATTTGCGGAGGAAATATGGGTGAGTTGATTCACCGGCTCTGGTCGGAAGAACAGGGGCAAGACATCGCGGAGTACGCGGTCATGCTGGCAGTGATCCTGGTTCTGGTAGTCGGGACGATTCGACTGATCGGGGGCAACGCCAACAACGCTTTCTCTGCGGTTGCCAGCTCCATCTCTCAATAGCGGCGATCCTGCGTCGCATCATTTGGCAACTTGATGACTGCTGTCGCAGTTTGCAGCAGTGGCCCGTCCGCCTGCTGGGTTCGCGGTGCTTTCTCGGCTGTCGCCCCGGACTGGCCCATCCTGACTCTAAGCGCAGCCGGTTAGGCCAGTTGATCTTCCCGGTATTGCTTCAGCTTGTGATACAGCGAACTGCGCGGGATTCCGAGCTTCCTGGCGGCTGACTCGACGTGCCCACCTTCTTTCCGCAAGATCTGGTGGATATAATGGCGCTCAAATTCTTCCAGGGTCCTGAGCTGGCCAGCGCTGCTCAAATTCTGCTCCGATAGAAGGTCAAAACCTAGATCCCTCTCGGTCAGCACAGAATCGGAGGCAACCAACACCGCCCGCTCCAGAACAATGCTGAGTTCCCGGATGTTTCCCGGCCAGGCATACCCTTGGAGAGCAGAAAGGGCGGTCTGGCTTATCTCAAATGAGGCGGTTCCCAGGTCCGCGGCCAGACGGTCCAAGATGCAACCAGCCAGGACAGGAATATCCTCCACTCGCTGGCGCAGCGGCGGGAGGCCGATAGAAATGGTTCGGGTTCGGAAGTACGACTCGTCACGAAATTGTCTTTGCTGCAGGAGCCAGATCAGAGGACGGTGGGTACCGCCGATGAGGCGAACATCCACCCGGCGATCCTGCCCGCCTCCCAGCCGTCGAAACTGCTTCTCCCGAAGCAGTCTCAGCAGCTTCGGTTGCATCAGAGGATCGAAGTTGTCAATCGCGTCGAGGAAAAGAGTTCCGCGGTGAGCCATCTCCAAGGCAGACGGATTTCCTCCCGGAACCGATGGCAGGGATGCCCGCTCGTCGCCAAACATTTCCGCCTCAAGCAATGCCCGGGAGCGCGCGCAGTTCAGTTCCACAAAGGGTTCTGAGGCTCGGGGACCGTTTTGGTGCAGCCAGCGGGCCAAGACTCCTTTGCCGGTGCCGGTCTCGCCCTGAATCAGCACCGGGCTGTCCGCCACTGCGGCGCGGCGCGCCAGATCCTGCAAGACTTTTATAGCGCCACTTTTCCCCGCGAAGGGATCTAGAGAGCGGCGGTTGCTTCTGGCAATCTCAGCCAGACGCAGGCGTTGGTTGCGCCGGTTCTCCAGGCTGCGCTCAATCGCCATGCCCAGGATTGCCGGCTCGACAGGCTTGGTCAGAAACTGTTCCGCACCCAGCCGGACAGCTTCGGCCGCAAACCCGATGGAAGAGTAACTGGCGAGAACGATGACGGGAATAGAAGAATCCATCGCTCGGAGGCGGGGAAGCAGCCGTGGAATCGATCCGTCGCGGAGGTCGGCGCCGATCACGGCCAAGTCGGGCCGATCCTTCCGCCAAGCTTCTTCCGCTAGAACACAGCTTTCTACGGTAGAAACCCCATAGCTACGGTCCAGCAAGTGCTCTTTCAAGCCTTTGCTGACTTCCTGTTCCTCCACGATCAAGATTCTCTCTTTGCTCATTAAGGCCCCTCGTGCAAAACCTGCCCGACTGGCGGCAGGCGGTGGTCGACTCTGGAGGGAGCTGACCACGTATGGACTGATAGCGCTTATCTAGCACATTGAAGAGAGCCTGCGGCGCGAAGACGTGTTTTGTTACAAAAACCGAACAAGGGTCTGAAACCCCCCACCCTCCGATAATGTCCAGCAAGGTTCACAGGGAGGCGGCATGTTTCCGTGGCAATTTACACACCTTTAACGTGAAGGTCATATTGCTGACACACAAGTTTTCTAAGCTTCTGCTTCCACTGGCCAGATGAGGACATTCTTGGACACTCAGGTGAGCTGGCCGGAGGACTGAGGAGGATGAATATGTTCGACCAGATTCGCTCATTGGCCGCCCCCAGGAAGATGCTGGCTCTAGTGACCGCATTGATTACCGCCCTGGGACCGACTGTTTCGCCCGCGTTCGCCGTTTCCAGCCCCGTACCCAATTCCGGCAAGACTGCAACGCCCATCAAACACCTGGTGGTGATCTTCCAGGAGAACGTTTCGTTTGATCACTACTTCGGGACCTACCCGGTTGCCACGAATCCGAAGGGCGAGCCCCCGTTCCATGCCAGACCGGGGACCCCGACGGTGAACGGATTCACCAATGCGCTGCTCAACAACAACCCGAACTTGAACCCGGCGAATGGCTCCGGAGCCACCAATCCCTTCCGGTTGGACCGCAGCCAGGCGGTGACCGCCGATCAAGACCACGATTACACGGCTGAGCAGCAAGCCTACGATATGGGGTTGCTGGACTTGTACCCCTTGTATGCCGGCGTGCCCGGACCGCCCCCGGCCGGAGGAGGAGTGGTCGACACCACCGGTTTGAATCTGGGCTACTTCGACGGCAATACGGTCACGGCGATCTGGAACTACGCTCAGTACTTCGCCATGAACGACAACTCCTTTAGCACGACGTTCGGCCCCTCCACCCCGGGCGTGATCAACCTGACCTCTGGCCAGACCAACGGCGTGGCAAGTTACATCAATGGAACGGGTGGCGAGGTCGATGGCGGCGACGGCTCCTTGACCGTGATCGGAGATCCTGACCCGCTCAATGACGCCTGCTCGAATTCCAGCGGGAACCAGGTACAACTGGAAAGCAAGAATATTGGCGACCTGTTGAACGCGGCCGGCGTCACCTGGGGCTCCTTCATGGGTGGCTTCAACCTGAATATAAAGAACAAGAATGACACCACCGGCTGCGCGAGAAGCTCGACCGGCCTGGCGGGAACCACCAACGACTACATTCCCCACCACTCGTTTTTCGGATACTGGGCGTCAACGGCGAATCCCAACCATACCCGTCCCAAGTCAATTTCGGAAATCGGCCATGACGGTCCCGCCAACCACAACTACGACGTTCTCGATTTCTTTGATGCCGTCCGGAGAGGCAACTTCCCGGCCGTGAGCTTCCTGAAGGCCATCGGTATTCAGGACGGCCACGCCGGTTACTCCGATCCGCTCGACGAACAGACTTTCGTCGTCGATACGCTTAACTTCCTCCAGAAGCAAAAGGAGTGGAATGAAACGGCAGTGGTCATCTTGTACGATGACTCTGACGGCTGGTACGACCACCAGATGGGTCCAGTCGTGAACCAGTCGACCGGTCCGGCGGACGCCCTCACCGGCCCCGATGCCTGCGGAACCGCCTCCAACTCACTCCCGGGGTTCGATTCGGGCAATCCTCACGCGCTCGGCCGCTGCGGTTACGGTCCGCGTCAACCACTCCTGGTAATCTCGCCCTATGCGTTGGAAAACTCTGTGGACCACACCGTGACCGACCAGACTTCGGTGATTCGCTTCATTGAAGACAACTGGCTGGACGGTCAGCGCATTGGTACGGGCTCGTTCGATTCGCTTGCCAGCTCAATCGCGCAGATGTTTGACTTCAAACACAGAAGAGACAACGGAACTCTCTTCTTGAACCCGAGCACCGGAGAACGCAAGTAAGCCGGTGGAATGGAAAAAGCGCCGGGTGAGTTCGTTCCGCGCCGGCGGAATTCAGCAACTGGACCGAGCAACCACAGGCATGCGAGACTGGTTCCTCGCATGCCTGTCCTGCTGAGAACGGCCTACAATTCTGGCCCACGTTGGCATCCCGAGGAGGAAATAGTCAGTGTCCATCACGCGACGGACGTTTCTGCGGGAGAGTGGCATGACCGCTGCAGCTCTGATGCTCCCGCATGGAGGGTCTCGCCGCCAGCCCATCGTGCGGCCGACGCTCGATCCGAACTCGCTCACCCCGTTTGTTGATCCACTTCCTAATCCTGAAGTTGCCCATTCCACAGAATTCCGGCCGAGTCCGACCGATCCCACCGCTAAAGTTCCGTATTACCGCTTGGCGATGCGCCCGATCGAAAGCAAGGTCCATCGCGATGTGAAACCGACACGCTTCTGGGGAATCGGATCATCGTCGCCGGGGCCAACGATTGAGACTCAAAGTGGCAGCGGAATGCTGGTTGAGTGGGCGAATGAGCTGCCCGCCGCGCATTTCCTGCCGATCGACCATCGCATCCACGGAGCTGAGTCGGACAAGCCTGACGTTCGCACCGTGATCCACTTGCACGGCGCCAAAGCTCCCCCGGACAGTGACGGATATCCAGAAAGCTGGTACGAGCCGGGCAAGTCCGCGGTGTATTACTATCCGAACAATCAGGAAGCAGCTCTGCTTTGGTACCACGACCATACCCTGGGCATTAACCGCCTGAACGTGCTCGCCGGGTTACTGGGGCTATACATTGTCCGCGACAAAGTGGAGGAGTCCCTGAACCTTCCCAGCGGAAAGTACGAGGTTCCGCTCATTTTTTTCGACCGCATGTTTGATCCAGAAGGCCAGCTTTACTACCCGGTTTCTAATTACCCGGACCAAGCCTGGGTTCCGGAATTCTTTGGCAATACCATCCTAGTGAACGGAAAGATACTTCCTTATTTAGAAGTCGAGCCGCGCAAGTATCGCTTTCGAGTCCTCAACGCCGCGAACGGCAGGTTCTTTCATCTCTCGTTGCCAAACGGGCAGACTTTTCATCAGATCGGGACCGACCAGGGGCTTCTGCCCGCACCGGTTATGCTGAAGCAGCTTACGCTTGCGCCCGGAGAGCGAGCCGACGTAGTTGTGGACTTCGGCGATCAGGCGGGCGAGCAGATCGTAATGAAGAACGACGCGTTTCAGCCAGTGATGCAGCTGCGGGTCGGAAAGGCTAGTTCCAAAGACACCAGTTCGTTGCCCTCCACGTTGCGGCCGGTTCGCCGAATGGCAGAGTCCGAAGCGGTGAAGACACGCACTCTGAGCCTGGGCGAAATAGACGACCTCCGTGGGGAGACCGTGATCATGCTACTCAACAACGCCCACTGGAAAATGCCGGTGACGGAAAATCCGGTCTTGAATTCGGTGGAGATCTGGGAACTTCTAAACACGACCGACGACACTCATCCGATTCATCTGCACCTGGTGCGGTTCCAAATCCTGGACCGGCGTCGTTTTGATGCCTTCGCGTATCAGAATAGAGGCGTCCTGCGTTACCGCGGCGACGCTACGCCACCCGACGCGAGCGAGGCTGGCTGGAAAGATACGGTGCGGGCCGAACCGGGAATGATCACGCGCATCATCGTCCCGTTTGAAGGCTATGCCGGCCGCTACGTCTGGCATTGCCATATCCTCGAGCACGAAGACAACGAAATGATGCGCCCGTATGAAGTGGTAGCGAAGTAGCGGAAACAATGGCACTCCCGCTTTCGCGGATTCCTAAGAGGTCAAATTAGCTGTACTAGCTTGAACTCGACCTTGCGGACAGGGCTGGCAAGGCTCCACGTATCGGACACAGACCGGTATCCGATCGGGGGACTTTGAGTGTAACCGAGATTTTGCAACAGTTGTGGCTCTTGGCCATTACCGCACATCAAGATGTGACCCACTTCACTGACATGATGCCCTCGTAGGTGGACTATTATTACGTCCCGCCTCCCCGAAGAGAGTCCCCGCTGGGACGCAGCACCCCCTGAGGCGAATGACCCGAATTCCCGGGAATGTAGTCCGGCAGACAACTTATCTTCAGGAGGTTCGTCATGAAACGAATCAGGATCTCGGTTTGGATTCTCAGTGCGTGCTTGGTGTCCGTGGCATGGGGTCAGCAGCCAGCGGCCAAGGGCCAAAACAACTGGAGCGAGTTCCTCCGGACCAACATGATGCGCTGGAACCCGTACGAGAAGGTGCTGAATGCCCACAATGTTGGGCGCCTACACCGGAAGTGGACCTTCAAAGCTGGCCTCTATGTGTCTTACTCACCCGCCGTGGCGAACGGGGTGGTTTATATCGGCTCTTGGGACCACAACGTGTACGCGCTAAACGCCAGCACCGGTGCCAAGCTGTGGAGCTACACGACCGGCAGCGGTGTGGGTTCCTCGCCTGCCGTGGCGAACGGGGTGGTGTATGTCGGATCCGACAACCTGTACGCGCTGAAGGCCAGCACCGGTGCCCTGCTGTGGAGCTACACGACCGACCGCGGTGTGGGTTCTTCGCCCACCGTGGCGAATGGGGTAGTCTATGTTGGCGGGGAAGACAACAACGTGTACGCGCTGGACGCCAACACCGGCGCCCTGCTGTGGAGATACACCACCGGCGGACCGGTGGAATCATCGCCCGCCGTAGCGAATGGCGTGGTGTATGTCGGCTCGTTGGACAGGAACATATACGCCTTGGATGCTAGCACCGGCACCGAGCTCTGGAGTTATCCCACTTACAATGGGGTGTACGACTCCTCCTCGCCGGCTGTGGCGAATGGTGTGGTCTATATCGGCGACCAAGGGGGCATCTTCTACGCGCTCGACGCCTCGACCGGCGCCCTGCTATGGAGTTATCCTGCGGGCAAGTGGGTTTGCTCGTCGCCCGCAGTAGCGAATGGGGTTGTCTATATGGGCTCTGGCTTCGGATTTCTCTATGCACTGAACGCCCGCACGGGTGCCAAGCTGTGGAGGTTCCACATCGGCCCGGTGTGTTCCTCGGCCGCCGTGGCGAACGGGTTGGTTTATGTCGGAGCCGACGACATCAATGGGGGCGGCACGGTGTCCGCGCTGAATGCTCGCACTGGGACCAAGCTCTGGAGCTACGCTACCGGCGGACCGATGGAGTACTCACCCGCCGTGGCGAACGGGATGGTTTATGTCGGCTCCGAATCAACCCACGACTACAAAGTTTACGCCTTCGACCTGCAGAAGGGTCGGGAGTAACGACCGAATGACCGCTTGAGCCCGCACAGGCTTGAGCGAGTTTCTTGTTGGTTCTTCCCGGCGACGCGGATCGCCGTCGCTGGAATCTCAGCGGCTAGAACTGTACAGCACCGTGATGAACGCCCAGCAACGAGGGTCTGACGGGTAACTTCTGTTAACAGGCGATAGCACAAGTTTGCGCCGTTTGTTCGCCCCTTCGTTGCGCCCAAGACTCCTGCTACGGCCTGATGGCAGCGCCCCTGTCGGACAGCGTGGCGTGCAAGGTCAAGTCGTGGCCATTACAGATTAGTCCACGTGCTCGCCCTCTTCAGCAAAACCTAGCTCCGGTGGGGGCAACTTGTCGCCCGGCCGAGCCCAAAACACGTACAGAGTGGGCCACAGCACAACGCTGACGAACAATTCCACGATCAGCCCGCCGACGATCACAATCGCAAACGGACGCTGGGAGTCGGAGCCGATGTCATGCGACATGCCTGCCGGAAGCAACCCCAAGGTAGCCACCAGCATGGTCATCATGATCGGCCGCAGACGCAGAGACGCGCCTTCTTTGGCTGCATCTCTGGGATTCATGCCTCGGGTGCGAAGCTGGTTGATGTACTCCACCATGATCACGCCAACTTCCACCGATACACCGATCAGCGCCAGGAAACCGAGTCCCGAGGAAACCGAAAAGTGAGTATGTGTGATCAGCAAGCTCAGCAGTCCGCCCAGTGGAGAAAGCGCAACGACCGCCAAAATCAGGGCAACCCACTTCCAGGAACCGAAAGCCAAATGAAGGATGAAAGCCATCAACAGAAGCGTGATCGGCACGATGATTGCCAAGCGCCGGTTGGCCCGCTGCTGGCTTTCATATTCGCCAGTCCAGTCCAGGTGGTAGCCCTCAGGCAACTGAACTCTGCGGTGAACCTCGTCGATTGACTGGCGCACCGTACTCCCCAGATCGCGGCCTCGAACGCTGTACTTGATTGCGATGTAGCGCGAATTCCCTTCCCGGTAAATCGTGGAGGCGCCATCTTCCAGCTTAATGTCACACAGTTGGCCCAGCGATACCCGTTCTCCGGACGGTGCGAGTAGACGAATATTCGCAATATCGTCCACTGTCTTGCGGAAAGCTTCCTGATATCGTACCGTGAGGTCGTAGCGTTGCTCCTTGATCAGAACCTGGCTGACCGCTTTACCGCCCACGGCGGTTTCGACGGCATCTTGAACATCGCTGACATTGATTCCGAACCGGTCGGCGGCGGCGCGATTCACAATAAGGTTTACATTGGGCTGGCCGCGTACCTGGAACGTTCCCAGGTCGGCGACGCCGGGGATCTTCCGCATGATGTCCTGTATCTCGTTGGCCTTAGCTTCCAGAGTCACCAGTTCTGAGCCGAAGAGCTTGACCGCAAGTTCTCCTTTCACCCCGCTGACCGCTTCTTCCACGTTGTCGGAGATGGGCTGAGAAAAATTCCAGTCCACTCCCGGAAACTGGGCCAGATCCCTGTCCATGGCAGCGATCAGGTCGTCTTTGGTCTTGAATTCCGACTGCCACTCGGATCGCGGAAGGAGATCGACGAAGAATTCCGTGTTGTAGAAGCCGCTGGCGTCGCTGCCATCATCCGGGCGCCCCACCTGGCTGACTACCTGCTTGACCTCGGGGAAATCCCGGGCAAACATCTCTCGCGCTTTCTGCGAAAGAGCAATACTTGACGTAGGGCCGGTGCTGGGAGCCAGGGTGCCGCGCACCCAGATCGCGCCTTCGTCCAGGTGGGGAAGAAACTCGGAGCCGATGACGCCGCCGAATGCGAGAAACAGCATGACCACGAGCGCGAGAACTCCCATCCCTAACGTAACTTTGAGGTGATCGAAGCACCACTCCAGAGTTCCAGCGTAACGTTCCTGCAAAAAGCGCAGCGCAGGGTTGCGCCACTCCTTGATATCGTCCTTAAACAAAAACGTACAGAGCACCGGAGCAATGAGCAGCGCAAACAGCAATGCCCCGAGCAGAGCGAACGCCACGGTCCATGCCATGGGACGGAACAGGCGTCCCTCAACGCGTTGCAAGGTGAAAATTGGCAGATACGAGACGATGATGATGATTCGGGCAAAGAAGACCGGCTTTTGGACCTCGTGCGCCGCCGTGGCAATCATTTCCAAGAAAGTCTTTTTCCCGCGGCCCAGTTCGGTATGCCGCAGGATGTTCTCGACCATGACTACCGAACCGTCCACCACCATTCCAAAATCGAGTGCGCCGAGAGACAGCAGGTTGGCGGGAATACGGCTCAGATCCAGCAAAATGGCGGCGAACAGCAGAGAGAATGGAATCGTGATGGTCACGATCAAGGCGCTGCGGACATTTCCCAGGAAAAGGAACAGAATCAAAGTGACCAGCAGTACCCCATCGGTCAGATTGCGCAACACCGTGTGGGTGGTGTAGTGGACAAGGTCGCTACGGTCCAGGTGAGGGACAAACTTCACTCCTTTGGGCAGCAGGCCGTTATTCAGTTCGTCAATCTTTTTGTGCAGGGCGTCCAGAGTAGCGTCCGCTTCCGCTCCTTTCCGCAGCAACACAATCCCTTCCACCACGTCGTCATCGTTGATGAGAACGCCATTTTCGTGGCGGATGGTCTTGCCCAGCTGTCCGAGCCGCACCTTGGGGGCCTGGGTGACGATTCCAAGGTCCCGCACCCGGATTGGGGTGCCATTCTGCGCTTTGACGACGGTGGCTGCCACGTCGTCCGTGGTCTGCATCAAGCCCACGGCGCGCACGTTCAAAGCCTGTTCCCCGCGCTCGATGAATCCGCCGCCCGCATTCAGATTGTTATTGGCCAGCGCTTGTTCGACCTGGTTGAGCGACAGACCGTAAGAGACAAGCTTGCCGGGATCCAACTGAACCTGGTATTCACGGGTGGGGCCTCCGAAAATGTTTACGTCTACGACGTTCGGCACCGACTTCAGCTGATTCAACACGAACCAATCCTGCAGCGTTTTGAGTTCCATCACGTTGTATTTGGGATTCGTGCTGGTCAGCGTGTAGAACATGATCTGCCCGGTGGGGCTGTAATCGGGGCCGAGTCCCGGGTTGACGTTGGGCGGCATGACCGCCTGCGCCAGGCGGTCTAACACTTCCTGCCGAGCGGTGAAGGTTGTGATCTCGTCGTCGTAGATGATGGTGATCACCGACAAGCCCGCCAGTGACGTGGAGCGCAGGTGGGTCATGTGGGGCACACCATTCAGTTGGACTTCGAGCGGCACCGTGATTTGCTGCTCCACTTCCTCGGCGGCGTGGCCCGGCCATTGGGTGATGATTTGGGTATAGGTGTCGGCAACGTCCGGATAAGCTTCGATCGGCAGATTATGAAACGAAATGATGCCCCAGATGAAAAGAACAATCGCCAGGCTGAGCACCAGGATCCGGTTCCGCAAGGCGAAGTCAATGAGACCGCGGATCATTCTTTCTTCTCCGCCATCTCACTGGAAAACTCCAGGGCATTCGCCACTACCTGGTCCCCCGCTTTCACCGCACCGCCCTGGAGTTGCTGCATTCCGTTTTCAGTCGCGCCTCCTGCATGCACTTCGATTTGCCGGAAGCGATTCTGTCCTTCTTTGCGAAACACCCAGTCTTTGTCGTGCAACCGCATGATGGCCGTGCTCGGAACCACAAGGCGCGGCTGCAGCTTCTGGGAGCTGAACGTCGCCACTGCATACATGCCGGGCCGCAAGGCCCCGTCGGAATTCGGCAAAACGATTCTGACTTTGGCGGACCTCAGGTTGGGATCCAGCACGCGGGAGATATCGCCAACCATGCCGTGGTAGGTCCTCTCCGGGTAGGCGTTGAGGCGAATCTCCGCGGAGTCTCCCATCTTCACATCGCTCAGATCGTTTTCATATACGTCGCACAGAATCCAGACCTGCGAAAGATCGGCGATGGTGAACAGGTTGGGACTGTTATCCAGGCTCTTGATGCCTTCGAATCCGGAAATATTCTGCTCCACGATCGTTCCGGAGACGGGCGCGCGCAGCTCAATGGTGGAACCCTGGTGCCCGGGGTCACCGCCCAATATGCGGACATGCTGCTCGGTGCTATGGACGTCGACCTGGGCCTTGTCTTCGGCATCTTGCGCTTGCTCCAGGTCTTTCTCCGCCGCCGCTCCATGGGAGTAAAGCAGTTGGGCGCGTTCCAAAGCTTTTTTCGCCAGGCGTTCGTCGGTGAGGGCTTTCTGGTAATCGGAGAATGCACCGGTCAAGTCAGCGCTATAGATTGACAACAGCAATTGGCCCTTTTGTACATAGTCACCCAGTTTCACCTTCAGTTCTACGACGCGGCCCGACCCCTGAGAAGTCACGTGGATGGTGCGGTTCACATCCGGGCTCACACTGCCATTGGCGCTCAGCACTTTGGGTAACGGCTGCGCCTCGACATTGACCAGCTTGAAAGTTTCGGGATGATCCACATCAAAAACCCCGGGCTCCAGGGTGACCTCGGATTTGGTGGGCACCGCTTTGGTTTCGTCGGAGCAGGCCGCGGTAAACATCAGCAGACACAGAACTGCGGCCGCTGCAATGGCGCGGTGCAAAAGCTTGTTCCTCATGGGACCACCTCCCGGCCCACGGCCATATTCAGTTGGGCCGCAGCCGTCAAATAAGAGCCGACCAGGTTCACGTAATTTAACTGCACGCTGCGGTATTCGCTCTGCGCATTCAAGAAATCGAGCAGAGACGCCCCGCCATGCTGATAAGAGAAGAAAATCGTGTCCCGCACCCTCACCGATTGCTGTAGATACTTGGCCTTATAAGGCCGCAGCAGAATCACATTGCTTTCGAGCGTGGCGTAGCCGGAATCTACATCGCTCAGCACGGCTGCCTCGGCTGCGTCCCGCAACTTCTCATTGCGCGTGATATCGAGTTGTGTGCGCAGCTTCTCTCCCTGGTTGCGGTCGAAAACCCGGAGTGGGATGCTGACGCCGACGCCCAGCGTATTTGTGCCAAATGGGTTATTGGTGGATGAGTTGTGGGTATACCAAACACTCCAGGTCGGATCGGTTGAGCCGTTGGCAACCGCGAGTTTGTGATCGGTTTGCGCTTTGTCCACGGCTTCAATCGCGGCCTTCAGGTCTGGCCGCGTGTCCAGAGCAATCTTGCGAAACTCGTCGCGCGGCATGAGTTGGTCGTTGAAATCGAATGACCCAGTTACGTCGAATTGTTCAATCGCGCTTCGGTCGTTCAGCAGGGTGAGCAACTGGATCTTCGCGGTACGCAGATTGACCTCGGCGGTTTGCACATCCGACTCGTACTGCACTCGCTGCAATTCCAGCCGATCGAGATCGATTTGCGCAATGTCGCCGGCGCTGAAGCGATCTCGGCTGATCTGGAGCACGTGGTCGTAATAGTCCAGGTTGTCTTTCGCCAATTGGAGAACCGCTTTTGCCTGCAAGGTTGCCACAAATGCGCCGCGCAGGTTGAACAGCAGAGTTCTCTCCAAGTCGGAATGGCTGAATTCCGCAATCAAGGTACCCTTCTTCGCGCTCTCCAGGCGTAACCCTCGCTTATGCCTTCGTTCTTGCAGAAAGCTGATGCCCGGCGATTCAAAAGTACCGGCCAACGGCCGCCAGACACCTTTGTCAGGCGCGATTTGGGTCCCATCCGCCGTTAGATTGAGATCGGGATTGGGGCGCAGGTTCGCGGTGATCTCCTCCGCCTTCGATTCGTCGATACTCAACTTGTCTGCCAGCAGGGTCGGATTGTTCTGCTCGAAGCGGTCGCGCACTTGCTGCCAGGTCATCGTCTGCTGCGCGCTTGCCGGGAAACAGGCAACCGCGAGAAAGAGGATTGCCGAACCGCGCACCAACATTTCTTGCATCCGTGACTCCGCCATGTTTTTCGTTGAAGTCCGTCGTCAGCAGTGAGGATGGAGAACGCCACCGATTCCAACTCGGCTGCTGCTGGGCACCACCTCCGCGGACTTAAAGACTCGCCGCAAGACTAAACGGCAAACAACTGTAAATAAATAGGGTTAGGCGATTGGAGGAGCGCGGCCACATGCGACCGTGCGACAACCAGCGGAGGGTGTCGAAACGCGAACTGAGACTACCAGGCTGGAGGCTTCTCCCGGCGGCAGGGCTGCGCCGGCCGTCACCAGCAAAGCCGGGGCACTCGGAAACGGATTATGGGTCGAAGCAGTGCACGCGTGCTTGAGGCAGCGGCGATTGGAGGCGGAATCCTCCATTTCAGGGCGCATGGCGTGCAAATCATCGGTCGCCGAAATGACCGGAAAAAGCAGCGCCAGCAAACAGATCAGCGCGATCAGATGGGCCCGCGACCTAAGATGGTTTCGCCCGCGGCTCCATCGGCAAAGCACCAACGCCGCCAGCAACACCCAGAACAGATTTAATAGCAGTTCCATCAACGATCCGACTGCACCCAGATTGTGCCAACACCCTTGAGTAGTGATCTCACAATTAGCACAGTGGCGAACGGCTGGTCAAACCCCTCGCGCCAATCAAGTAGCCTTGTCCGTGTGGGTTGCCAGGGGCGAGCTAGTGACTTCAGTCACCTCGCGGGTCTGACCACGGTAAGGCCAAAGCCACAGAAGAGCTATTTACGCCCAAAGAGCCTTCAGGCAAGCTAGATTCAAGCTCGCGGCAAAATCGAGGTCACGGCAGGCAAGGATTTATGAAGAATATCCTGCATAGGATCTGGCTGGAAGAACAGGCCGAGGATATTGCCGAATATGCGGTGATGCTGGCGGTCATCCTGGTGATTGTGGCGGGCACGGTCCGCTTGATCGGAACCAATGCCAACAGTATATTTTCGGGCGTGGCGAGTTCGATTTCAGGCTGAGTTCGAGCTGGCCGAAGTGGTCGCAACTGACGAGAGTGGAGGCAGTGCCCTATGAAACATTCCATGGAAAGCAACGTAAGTTCATTGCGGTTGGTCGAATTCACGGAATACGCGGTCGTGTTCGGCGTCGCCCTGGTCTTCGCCCTTGGGCTGCTCCGGTTGATGGGGTTGATGCGCTAGCCGGCTCGGCGATGTAGAACCTCTTGCTCTTTCGTTGGTTGTTCCGTCCTGGCCAAGGCGCGGTTTTGCCCCTGGCCCTTCTCACCCGGCACCCACTCCGCACCGCTGGGGAGACCGCCCAAGACACTCAATCCGGTGGAAGCGGAACCAAGAGCCCTTCTTTCCCGTAACATCATCCGATGACATTTTTGGAAACATCCGACCCCGCTGCCCTGCATGGGTTATGATCTGTAAATACGGCTATTTATGACTGAGGTGCTACCAATGTCTCCACGACAGTGGGTGGTTGCGTGCTTGTTTGCCACGATGTTGGCCCTGCCGGCGATCGCTCAACAGTTGTCCCCCGCACTCGGCATTCCTAACACGACTTCGGCAATCAACTCCTCGACCCCGATGTCGCAACGGGTTGTGCACTACGAAATCGAAACCAAATACGATCCGAAATCTCATACTCTGGACGCGACCGAAGTCCTGACCTACCACAACCTGACGGGGCAGGCCCAGGACACCTTCCCCTTCCATCTGTACCTGAACGGGTTTCAACCGAAGGCCACATGGATCAGGGAAACTAAGCGCGACGGCACGCGTGATACTTCGTTCGAGAAGTGGGAGAGCAAAGATTACGGTGCCGACGACATCAAGCGGTTTGAGGTGATCGGACAAGGAGATTTGACGTCTCAACTTCAGTTCACTCACCCGGACGACAATAACCCGGACGACAAATCGGTGGTGCAGGTACACCTGCCCAAACCGGTTCCGCAGGATGGCTACGTTCAGTTCAAGATCGCCTTTCATGACCAGTTCCCCGAAACCCTGGAACGCACCGGATGGAAGCGCGATTTTCTGCTTGCCGGCCAGTGGTTTCCCAAGGTTGGGGTATGGTGGCACGGAGCCTGGAATTGCCATCAGTTCCACGGCGCAACCGAATTCTTTGCCGACTTCGGGGTCTACGATGTGAAGATCACCGTGCCTCAGAACGAAGTCGTGGGAGCAAGTGGCATCGAGGTCAGCAACGTCAGCAACCCGGACGGAACCAAAACCGTCACCTACCACGCCGACGATATTCACGATTTCGCCTGGACTGCCAGCCCTCATTACAAGGTCTACGTGGACAACTTCGCGGGCAGCATGGGTCCAGTGAAGCTGAACATCATGATGCAACCTGCGCATGTGGACCAGGAAGAACGGCACGCGCGCATTCTGAAGCAGACGATCGATCATTTCGAGCGCTGGTACGGACCGTATCCGTACAAGACCCTGACCCTGGTAGATCCCGAGCAAGGTTCGGCCGCGGAAGGGATGGAGTATCCGACCTTCATCACCGGAGGAACCACTTGGTGGATGACGAAAGGACTGTACTTGCCGGAGTTGGTAGTCGAGCACGAATTCGGACACCAGTATTGGTATGGCATGGTTGCCACCAACGAGTTCGAAGACGCGTGGATGGACGAGGGAATCAACAGCTACACCGAACTTAAAATCCTTGACGACGTTCCTGGGGCCGCGCACTTCGATCATGAATCAGTGGGGCGTGACTATGGGCGAGCGCGAACTCCAGAGGGGGAGCTATGCTCCCGTGGCCGACCTTGATCCCATCGCCCGCAACGGCTGGGGGTATGCGAACTATGGCTCCTACGGCGGCGTTACGTATGGGAAAACCGCGACCGTGTTGCTCACCCTGGAGGGCATTATCGGGGAAGATACGATGCGGCGGGCCATGCATGTCTATTTCATGCGATACCGCTTCACTCATCCCACAAAAGAAGACTTTCTGAAAACCATCGAGGAAGTCTCCGGCAAGAACCTGCGCTGGTATTTCAATCAGGCGGTATACGGAACGCCGGTTCTGGATTATGAAGTGCTTAAGGTGAATTCCAACCCTGTGGATTGGTACAAGGAAAACCTCAAGGAGAAAAAAGGTGAGACCGAATATCAGTCCGAGGTCATAATTCACCGCAAGGGCGAGTTCGTTATGCCGGTCGAGATCGCAGTCACTTTCGATAACGGCGACAAGACCCGGGAGCGCTGGGACGGACAGGACCGTTGGATTCGCTACACCTATCAGAAGAAAGCCAAGGTGGAGTCCGTCGAGATTGATCCTGATCACAAAATTCATATCGACCGCAACAACCTGAACAATAGCTACGTCGTCGAAGCCAACGGGAAGGCCACATTCAAATTGAATAATTACTGGACCTTCTTGACCCAGTTGTTTGGTCAATTTCTGGCGTGGTGGATGGTGTAGGAGAAAATGGATATGCCTGAGAAACAAAACATTCTTTCGAGCGGCTTGGCCATCGCCCGCCGGAACAAGCGGTACGTCGTCTGGTTTTATCTGCTGAATCTGGTGCTGGCCTGGATGGGCACCACGGCATTCCGGCAGAACGCCAGCGCCTTGCTGGACCACAACCTGTCTTCGAACAGCCTCCTGCAGGGTTTCGATCTCGGCGTGTTCCTCGAGGTGTTGATCCGGCCCGAATTCGGCTCCGTTAAGGCCTCGACGGCCCCCGCCATGGGGCTCGCCGTAGTTTTCCTGCTGCTCACCATGATCTTCTTGCCGGGAGTATTTCTCGGCTACGCCTCTGACCACCGCATCTCCCGGGAAGAGTTCTTCCGTACTTGCGGAAGGAACCTCTGGCGTTTCGTGCGCTTGACCATCTTGTTTGGGATCATTGGCGGCATCGTCGCCGGAGTCCTGTTCGGCATCCAGCACGGGCTCATCAAGGCGGCCGATACGACCTCGCATGAGACTTTGCCCTTCTATGTGCAACTCACGTGTTTGGCGATCATTTTTCTGATCATGACGGCCATTCGGATCTGGTTCGATCTGGCCGAGACCGACGTGGTGATTGCGGATCAGACAGCGGTCCGCAAGTCGGTGGGCATGGCCTTCCGCCAGACTCGACAAAACCTCGCCAGCCTGCTGGGAACATATGTCGTAGTCTCCATCGTCGGAGCGGCCATCCTGGCGGCGGGAATCTGGTTGTGGCATACGATCGTGCCGCCTGCCAGCCTGTTCGGAGCATTCCTCATCAGCCAGGTAACCTTGTTTTTGCTGCTGGCAATGCGGTTCTGGCAACGAGCCACCGTGGTTGCGTTCTACACCCGAAGCGCACTGGAGCAGGTCGTGCCAACCCGGCCGGTCGTAGCTCCGGAGCCTCTTCCCGCCCCGGCAGCGCCGCAACCAGCCGGAATGTAGACGACGGGCTGTCGACGCCCCAGCCTGAAACACGCGTACGCGGCAGAACTGCGTGCCGCGGATCGCCCGCGGGTCTTCGCCAATATCAGGCGGTGACGGCTCAATTTCTTGGTTCCCCCCAGCCGCGCACGAATATTAACCGCACATTAACATCCGGGTAACATACCGCTCCTACAATTCGGGGTTCTTCCAAATGAGACAGCGAGCTCCTTGTGCCCGGATCCCGGCCGGAACGAGCTCATCGAGGAGCTTCCATGTTGCTGCCAGAGCTTTCAATCCAAATCGCAAAGCGATACGCCGTTCTCAGCTGCGGACTTCTGTTAATCGTGAGCCTCAGTTCTCCGGCTGGCTTTGCCCAAAGCGGCAAAGGCACGATTAGCGGTCGCGCCGTGGATACTGCCGGCGCCGTGCTTCAAGGGGCTCGAGTAGAGCTGCCCGTGGCCGCTTTATCCACCGTGTCCGACGAGCAAGGCGAATTCAGCTTCAGCGGAATGGCGCCGGGAAGTTACGAGCTTAAGATTTCATTCGTCGGGTTTTCGACCTTTGTTGGCAACGTCACCGTTA
The DNA here is from genome assembly GCA_963758285.1 of Terriglobia bacterium. Taxonomy (GTDB): domain Bacteria; phylum Acidobacteriota; class Terriglobia; order Terriglobales; family Acidobacteriaceae; genus DASVWZ01. Next base: position 123,846 of record CAVWUT010000011.1, read on the forward strand.
AAGCCGGGCAGGTGGTGCAAGTGAATGCCGTCTTGAAGGTCGCGTCCCGGAACGATGAGATCATGGTTACTGCGGACCGTCCGCACGGCGAAGCCGAGGCCATCAACCGCCAGCGCACCGCGGACAATATCATCAATGTGCTGCCTTCCGACGTCATCCGAAGCCTGCCCAATGCAAATGTGGCAGACGCGGTTGGCCGGTTGCCGGGCGTTACCCTGGAGCGCGACGAGGGTGAAGGCAAATACGTGCAGATTCGAGGCACCGAACCTCGGCTCAATAATGTGACCGTTGACGGAGTGGAAGTTCCAGCGCCCGAAGACAACGTGCGCCAAGTGAAGCTGGACACCATTCCTTCGGGGATTGTCGAGGCGGTGGAGGTAAATAAAACGTTGTCCGCCGATCAGGACGCTGACGCAATCGGCGGAACCGTCAATCTGCGCACCAAGACCGCGGGCGAACTGCCCACGCTGACCATCGAAGGACTCGGCGGATTCACTCCCATCGTCAACACCCGTTACGTGGGCGAACTGACTGGCACCGTAGGCCAGCGCTTTGGCGCCCAAAAGCGCTTTGGCGCACTGTTTTCCGGCAGTTACGATTACAACGGCCGAGGCATTGATGACATTGAGCCTCAGCCCGATCCTGGCCACGCTGTTCCCTACTATGACAGCATGGATCTCCGCGAGTATCGTTACAAGCGCACCCGCTGGGGCTTCGGCGGTTCGCTCGACTACAAGCTCGATGAAGGCTCCGGGCTTTACTTGCGTTATTTCTACTCCGATTTCAAGGACTACGGGGACAAGTGGGTTTACTCACTCAACGATGGGGGTGCTCCACAATTCAGTACTTCCAGTCGTTTGCCGGATTATGGAATTGGCACTTTGGCGATTGGCGGTAAACACGTTTTCGGTAGTTCCTGGTTAAGCTGGGAGCTTTCGGCCGCGCGTTCCCGCCAGTTAGCGGCGGCGGGGAATCCTGGGGCGACTTTCACGTACTTGGGAAGCGCCATCTGTAATTATGATCAAGGCGCAACGACCAACTTCCACTTGCCGCAGTTCAACCCGGCTTGCGACGCTCCGGCATCGCCAGTCTTTAATCCGTCGTTATACGCCTTGACTGAATTCGACGGCACTTCCGGAGCAACCTCGCAGGTGAACCTGCAGGGGGCGGTATCGATGGCCAAGAACTATCACCTGGGCTCGCACTTCTCCACCTTTGAGTTTGGCTTCAAAGTTCGCAATGCGCACAAGGGGCAGGATGCGTACTCGCCGGTCTACGACCAGACATTTCTCCCGACCCCTACCACCTCGTTGATGACGCAGTACCTCAGCGGATTCCGCAACTCCAACTACTATTTCAATGCTTACAATTTTGGCCCGGTCACTGACTACAACAAGATCGCTGGCAATCTGAACAACCTCATCGCTCAGGGAACGCTCTCGCTCGACGTACCGGCCACAACCTTCGGTTCGGCGGCGAGTAACTTTGATTTAACCGAACGCGTTTCGGCTGGCTACGCAATGAACGCGATCGAATTCGGACGGTTCCGGCTGCAGACCGGCTTCCGTCTCGAAGCCACGCAGCTGAACATACTCGGCTACCTGGTGACGAACAACGCTACTTCCACTGCGTCAACGGTTACCCCAGAGCCGGCAAGCAATTGGTATTGGGACCCATTGCCGAGCGTTCAATTACGCTACGCTCTGACTCCCGACTCGGACATCCGAGCCGTCTACGGACGCGGAATCTCCCGCCCGAATCCTTACGACTTGGTGCCCTATGTGACCCTGGATAACTCCACCAACCCGCTCACCGTGGGCATCGGCAATCCCAACTTGAAACCAGAACATGCGAACGACTACGACTTGCTCTTCGAACAGTATTTAAAACCGTTTGGTCTGCTGCAAGCTGGCTTCTTCTACAAGCAACTGAGCGATCCCATCTATTACATCAATAATCCTCTGGTGCCAGCCGGCCAGCCGTACGCCGGTGAACAGCTGGCTTCGATTATCAACGGCACCAACGCCCAGCTTTATGGTTTTGAGGCTGCGTACATTCAACACCTCGGCTTCCTGCCAGGCGCGCTGAACGGGTTCGGGATTTCGGCAAACTACAGCTGGGCCAACTCAAGCGCTGGCCATTTGCCGCTTCGCCCGGACATTCCAAAGCTGCAGCGCCAGTCCCCGACGACTTGGAACTTCAGTCCAACTTACGACAAAGGACGATTCTCGGGCCGACTGGGCATGACCTACAACGGCGCCAGCATCTACCAGTATCAGTACACCACTGCGAACGACGTAGCCAATCTGGGAACCCGCGGCCCCGCCGGCGACAACTACCTCTACGCGCACTTGCAGGTTGATGCGCAGGCCAGCGTCCGCGTCCGGAAGGATCTCTCGGTTCTGGTTCAGGGGCTGAACCTCACCAACGAAGTCTTCGGCTTCTACAATGGCAGTCCGCAGTACGTCGTGCAGCGCGAGTACTACAAAGCCACCTACTCTTTTGGGCTCCGATGGGAGCCACGCCGGGAGGATTGAGAGTGACCCTGCATGTGCGGTCGGAACCGCAGGCCGGCCGAATTTCAGGCTGGTTTCATGTGCAATGAATAGAATGACACTGTCCGCCTGACAGTCAATCAAGTCTTGCCGAAAGGATTGGTTTATGAAAACTCTCCCTCCAGCGGAGGCCCGCAAACTGCGGCGGTTCTCCACCGTCATTGCCTTAGGCGCAGCTCTATCCTTGTCCGCATCCGCGCAGAGCGGATACAAGATCACCAAGAAAGTCGCTATTCCCGGCCAGGGCGAGTGGGACTACCTGACGGTGGATGAAGGCAATCGACGGTTGTATGTCTCCCATGGTACACAGGTCGAAGTGCTGGATGTGGATTCGCTGGAGATCGTCGGCAAGATTCCCAACACTCCCGGCGTGCACGGGGTTGCGATCGCTCCGGAATCGGGCCGCGGGTTTGTGAGCAATGGCCAGTCTTCGACGGTCACCATCTTCGATTTGAAGAGTCTGAAAACTCTTCGCGAAGTCCCGACGGGGAAAAAACCGGACGCCATCATCTACGATCCTGCGACTTCGCGGGTTTTTGCGTTTAATGGAGCAAGCGACAGTGCTACCGTGATTGAAGCGGCGGACGGCAAGGTAGCCGGAACCGTCGATCTGGGCGGCGGTCCTGAATTCGCGGCGGCGGACGGTGCTGGACACGTCTTCAATAACCTGGAAGACGAGAACCAGATCTTAAAGATCGACTCGCGTAAAATGAAAGTCGACCAGCGTTGGCCGGCCGCGCCTTGTGAGTCGCCCAGCAGTATGGCGATCGACCGCGCCAACCACCGGCTGTTTGTGGGCTGCCGAAGCCACGTGATGGCTGTTGTCGACTCGGAATCTGGTAAGGTGATTACGACGCTGCCCATTGGGGACCACGTGGACGCGAGTGCATATGATCCTGAGACGAAGCTCGTTTTCAATTCCTGTGGTGACGGAACGCTGGCGGTGTTCCATCAGGACAGCCCTGATAAATATTCGCTCGTCGAAAATGTGAAGACCGCCCCTCGGGCAAAGACCATGGCTCTGGATCCGAAGACACATCGTGTATTTCTTTCGACTGCGGAAGATGGACAGTTCGAAGTATTAGTTCTTGAGCAGAAATAAGCGACCACTATGAGAAAGAATCTCTGGCTGATGGCGTTGGCGCTGACTGGAATCTGTGCGTTGGCAAACGCACAAGGCCAGCCGGTTGAACTGCAATCGCAGGTCACCACGCCCTTCCGTTTCATAACTTACGGCGACACGCGGTTCACCGATCCCAAAGATACCGAAGCCTCGAACCCTGATGTGCGCAGAACGCTGGTTCGTGCCATCGCTGATGCTCACCCGGCGTTCATCTGCATTGGCGGGGATATTTCCTACAAGGGGTACGACGCCAGCGACTGGAAGATCTGGGACGCCGAGACCGCGGTTTGGCGGGAGCGTAACATTCCTGTCTACCCGGCGCTTGGCAACCATGATCTCAAAGGCGATGAGAAGACCGCCCTGGGCAATTACTTTCAGCGTTTCCCCGAACTGAAGAACAGCCGCTATTACTCCGTCCGCGCTGCCAACATTCTCATTCTGACGCTGGACACTTCACTCGACGAAACTAGCGGTCCACAAGGCGACTGGTTGGCGCGCAAGCTCGACACGCTGCCCTCCGACGTGGATTTTGTGTTTCTGGTGATGCACCACCCGCCTTACACCAGCTCTTCCGATATGAAGATTTTTGGCGGCGGCCACTCCGCCCGCTCTCCGGAACAGAAGCTGGCCAAAATGCTGGAAGACCGGCAGCCGAAGATGTGCGCCAGGATCGTGGTTTTCGCCAGCCACGTCCATAACTACGAGCGCCACGAGCACGGCGGAATCACCTACTTTGTCACCGGTGGTGGCGGAGCTCACGCCTACCCGGTCGAGCGCGCCAAGGAAGATCCCTTCCAGAGCAAGGAAATCAACTATCACTACCTCCTGGTGGAAGTGGATCGAGGCCAGACCACAATCACCATGAACCGCCTGGTATTGAGTGGCGGAAAAAAAATCTGGACCCAGCCGGATTCGACCAAAATCGTGGTGCCAGCGGCGGCGAAGGCCGCGGCAAAATAGGTCCCTTAGCCATCGGCAGGATGCGTGCGTGTCGTACAATGACAGCGCTTGCCTGCTGCTGCTCAACTGAACCATCTGCGCGTGGTGCTGGTTTCCCCGCGCAATCCTCTCAACATCGGCGCCGCCGCTCGCGCCATGAGCAACTTCGGTTGCCTGCACTTGCGGCTGGTGAATCCCTACAAGGTCGCGTTTCGGGAAGCGCGTTCGGCGGTGGGCGCAAGCAATGTGCTGGCCGGGGCAGAAGAGTTCGAGAACGTAGCAGCCGCGGTGGCAGACTGCACTCTGGTGGTGGGAACCACCGCGGTCCGTCACCGCGAGTTGCAGCATTCGCTCCACCGCTTGGAGTACGGCGCCGGGGTCATCCGGAAGCGGCTTCCATCGGCGCGCATAGCCCTTCTGTTTGGGCCGGAAAAGACTGGCCTCTCGAATGACGATCTCAGTCACTGCCACTGGCTCTTGCGCATACCTACGCGCCAAGAACATATTTCGATGAACCTGGGACAGGCCGTGGCCGTCTGCCTGTATGAACTGATTAGGGATGCAAAAGTTAAGCCGGAGCGGGCAAAGATCAAGGCCGCAGGCTCGGGTGAGCTGGAGCGGATCACCGCGTCCTTGTTCGAGGCGCTGCAAATCAGCGGCTATATAAACCCGCGTCTGGCAGAATCCGCTGAAATCAAGCTTCGCCGCATGATTCGCCGGCTGAATCTCGGAGCTGATGACGCCGAAATCTGGCTGGGAATGCTGCGGCAAATCCTCTGGAAGTTGCGCTCGGCCGGATAGGAGTTCTAAATCCGCCGGCTCAGCGCTCAGAATCTACCCTGCCCGCCTCATGTGACGCACATCACATTGGGGGGTGACCGTAGACACAGCCCCTTAGTACTTCCCTCCTCGAAAATCTTCCCCCAAGTGGCGTCGTAAGAGTTCAACCAACAAATCTGAACCGGGAGTCGATGATATGCGCGTACCTCATCGGGCGTCTGTTTTGTTTCTCATCGCAGTATCTTGTCTCTTGCTATCCACCAGCAGCTACGCGATTCCGGCATTCTCCCGCCAATATGGGACGTCGTGCGCCACCTGCCACGTGGATTTTCCCAAGCTGAACGATTTCGGCAAAGCCTTCAAGGACGCCGGCTTCAAGTTCCCCAAGGATGACGAGACCTTTCTCAAGATTCCGCCGGTGATGCTGGGATCGCCCGCCCAGAAAGAACTCTGGCCGCACACCATTTGGCCGGGCCAAATTCCCGGCAGCATTCCCATCGGGCTGCGCTATAACCAGTTCTTCCAGGTCACCAGCGCCAACCGCAATAACTTTAACGCTCAACTGCCTCCCGGCTCGGTGGGATCGTTCATCCCGCAAACCGATTTTCAGACTGGCTTCTTCAGCATATTCACCGCCGGCAATTTTGGCGACGACATCGCCTTCTGGGTCGATGACGACATCAGCGTGTCGGGCGCCAACGCCAACGGCGGCCTGGGCGACGCCTATCTGCGATTTGTCAACGTCAGCCGTTTTTTCAAACTGCCGACCGACTCGGTGACCCTGAAAGTCGGACAGTTCGAACTCGATCTGCCCTTCACCCAGGCTCGGGCCTACGACATCAGCCCGTATGACATTTATGCGCAGGCCAACATCGGCACCCAGAATCCGGCCTTTGCCCAGCAGTTGGTCAATAACGGCTACACCCTGGCCGGCCCCGGCAAGGGAATCGAGATCAGCGGCGGCCACCATTATGGCGGCTATCGCTACGCGCTCGCGGTCATCGATCAGAACACCAGCGGCACTCCCCCGACGAACTATCCCAACGTTGCGTCCGGCACCGGGGGCAGCAGTGGCGGGGTGGGGTTCAACTCCGATTCGAACTTTAAAGACATTTATGCCCGCCTGGCGTACCGCGCGAACCTGGAACGCGATCCCGCCAGCCGCCACGACATTCAAGCCGCCGGCAAGAACGGTCCGCAGACTCACAACTACATCACCATCGGTTCCTACTATCTCTACGGACGTTCGGTGCAGCGCCTGCCGGGCTTCACCGACATCACTGCCACAGCGGCGGACACGGTGCTCACCGTCCGCGAACCGTTCTATCGTCTGGGCGGCGATTTCGATTTCAACCTGCACGATAAATTCGACATTTACGGGCTCTACATGTACGGCCACGATAACAGCCTCGCGCCCTTCACGCCGGTGGGCTTCGGCGGGCCGAGTGAATTCCTGAGTGCCAGCCCGGCGAATTTCTCCGGCGGCTTCATGCAGGCGGATTACATGATCTATCCGTGGATGATGGCGATCATGCGCTGGGACCGGGTGAACTCGCGGGCCGATCTGCTGAACGGATACACCGCCGGCAGTGCGAACGAAATCGGCACTCCGTACTATTCGCCGTTCAGTTCGGTGCGCAACCGGTTTACGCCGGGCGCACAATTTCTGATTCACGCCAACATCAAGGCTTCGTTTGAATACCAGATCCGTCCGCAGCAGGTGGTCTACAACCCCAACTCGATCAGCGCCAGCGGAATTCCCGCACAACTGATCAGCCCGTTCCGCACCAACACCGCAGTCGCGGCCCTGGAGTTTGTGTATTGAAAGTTCGTACAATCAGAGTTTGTGTGCGGAATTTGTGTACCAAAACTCGGGGAGGCTCGCCTCCCCGCCCATATTTCTAAATCTTGAGGAGAAATCATGAAGCGCAAGGCTCTTCTGGCAGTACTGCTAATAGGGATGTTGACCATCGCAGCCAACGCCGGCACGATCAGCGGAAAAGTTTCGGGAGTCAGCGGTGAATCGGTCGTCTACGTTGAAGCGGCTGCGGGCAAGACGTTCCCGGCGCCGACCCAGCAACCTGTAATGGACCAGAAGGGTCTGATGTTTCAGCCCCACATCGTGGTCGTAGAACAGGGCACCACAGTGCAGTTCCTGAACAGCGACAGCGTTGCCCACAACGTTTTCTGGATTTCTATCGGCGGCAACAAGAAGCTGGGACACAACCTGGGCACCTGGCCACAGGGCGAAAAACGGCCCTTCAAGTTTGACAATCCCGGAGCCGTCTCGCTGCTGTGCAACGTGCATCCGGAGATGTCCGGCTACATTATCGTCTCTCCAACCCCGTACTTCGCGAAGAGTGACAAGTCCGGCGAGTACAAGATCGAGAACATTCCCGACGGCAGCTACACCGTGACGGCCTGGCATGAAGGCGCAAAGAACCAGTCCAAGCCGGTGACGGTTGCCGGCGATTCCAAAGCTGACTTTACCTTAAGCAAGTAAACAGACGGGGAGCGGTATGACCCTCCGTTTCCCCGTGATTTCTCTTGCCGATCTGCCGAGCAGCGGGATTGACCCCGGGGCCATCATGCTGAAACGCTACAAAAACAAGAAAGTTGACGCGGATTGGCTCAATACCAATTTCCCGTGCATGATGGCTTGTCCTGCTCACACCAATGCCGGCCGGTATGTGGGGCTGATCGCCGAAGGCCGGTTTGAAGATGCTTACCGGATCGCCCGCGATCCGAATCCGTTGGCCAGCATTTGCGGCCGGGTCTGCGCCCATCCCTGCGAAACCGCTTGCCGCCGCGGAGAGATTGATCGTCCGATTTCGATTCGCGCGCTGAAGAGATTTCTCACCGAGCGCTACGGGCCGGAATCCAGAAGACCAGTTGACGTCAACGTTGGGCGCGGACAAAACAAACTTCCCTACAAGATCGCGGTCGTTGGTGGCGGCCCGGTCGGCCTCGCCGCCGCTCACGATCTTGCTCTGATGGGCTATTCCGTCACCATCTTTGAAGCCGCGCCGGTGGCCGGCGGGATGCTCTATCTCGGCATCCCCGAGTACCGGTTGCCCCGCGACGTGGTGGAAGCCCAGGTGCGCGAGATTCTGGAAACCGGCGACATCACGCTCAAACTCAAACACGCTGCCGGACGCGATTTCATGATTTCTGATCTGCGGCATCAGGGCTTTGACGCTGTACTGATCGCCGTGGGGGCGCACCGCAGCCGCGATCTTACGATTCCCGGCGTCGATCTCGACGGAGTTCACAAGGGCATCGACTTCCTGCTCAATGTCAATCTGGGGTACAAGTTCACCATCGGCAAGAAGGTGATCGTGATCGGCGGCGGCAACGTCGCCATGGATGTGGCGCGGTCCGCGGCACGCGAGGTGGTTCGCCAGCATGCCGCGGGCGTCGAAGACCTGGAGCCTTCCCAGGAAAACGTTGCGGCCGTGGCCACCCGCGAAATGGTGGACATTTCGCTTTCCGCGCTGCGCCTGGGCGCAACTGAGGTCGATCTGGTCTGCCTGGAAAAACGGGAAGAGATGCCAGCCGCGCTGGAAGAGATTGAAGAAGCTGAGGGCGAAGGCATCATCATGTATCCGGGCCTCGGTCCGAAGCGGATGATCGGCAAAGATGGCCGAGTAGTTGCCTTGGAAGCGTTGAAGACCAAGTGGGTGTTCGATGAGAACCGGCGATTCAATCCAGCGTTCTATGAAGGCAGCGAAACTCTACTGGCTTGCGACACCATCATTATGGCAATCGGCCAGGCCCCGCGCCTGGACTTCCTCAGGCCGGAAGATGGAGTCGAGCTCTCGCCGCGCGGCTTGATCGCGATCAATCCCCAGACTCTGATGACTTCCGCTCCCGGCATTTTCGCCGGGGGCGATTGCGCTTTTGGCCCACGCCTGATCATTGACAGCGTCGCCGACGGAAAGCGTGCTGCGGTGGGGATTGACGAATATCTCAGAGGCGGAAAGCATCCCGAGCCGATCATTGAAGTCGAAGTTTTCAAGCGGCACAGCATGCCGCTGGAATTGCTCGACCTGGTCCGTCAGCCAGTCCCAATGCTTCCCCTGGAGCGCCGCACCGGCGTTACCGAAGTGGAAGTCGGTTACGACGCCGATAGCGCAATCGAGGAAGCGCAGCGCTGCCTGCATTGCTGGGTGAACACCATTTTCGAAGGCACTCCGGAAGATGGCAGCATGTGCATTCTGTGCGGCGGCTGCGTGGATGTCTGCCCGGAAAATTGTTTGGAGCTCGTCTCGCTCGACCGCATTGAGTTCGAGCCTGACCTAGTGCAAACTATTCGCGAGAATCAGGAGTTGTTCGGCGTTGAGTTGGACGAGGTGAAAGCGGACGAACTTGGCGTGGTGACTGGCTCCGCCATGTTAAAGGATGAGACCCGCTGCATCCGTTGCGGGCTGTGCGCCGCGCGCTGCCCGGTCGGAACGATCACCATGGAGTCCTATAACTTGCTTCCCGCCGAGCCCACAGGATTGATTTCGATTGAAGCCATCGATGGCCCACTGAGACCCAAAGCGCCCGTGGTTGCAAGCGCGGGTCCGAGGTAAGCAATGTCCGAGGAGAAAAAAAACGTGCCGGGAGAGGCGGCCGAGATCAATCGCCGGGAGTTTTTCACCAAGCTGGGGCTGGGATCGCTGAGCATTGCCGCGGCCGGAACCGCGGTGTTTTCCTACCAGCTTTTATCGCCGAACGTGTTGTATGAGCCTTCCCCCATCGTCAACGCGGGCAAGCCGGAAAGCTACTCTCCAGATTCGGTGACCATCGACGTGAACTCGGGGATTTACCTGATCCACGCGAAAGAAGGCTTTTTTGCGCTCAGCGCGGTGTGCACTCATCTCGGCTGCCTGACTGCCTGGAAGCCGGACTTGGGCATCATTGCATGCCCGTGCCACGGCAGCAAGTTCAAGCGCGACGGCGAAAAGATTGAAGGGCCCGCACCCAAGCCGCTGCCCTGGCTTCGCACCTGGGTGAGCGATGAGGGCAATTTGATGGTGGACCGTTCCATAACCATTGCTCCGATGCAGTTCGTGAGGGTGTAAGCATGGCAAGAACGATTGACAGCTATTTCGATCAACTTCGTACCACGCGAGCCTGGCGCTCAGTGTTCCGTGGCGGCACCGGATCCAGTACGCTGCGCCGGGCCCTGGCCATTCAGCAGAACATCTTTCTCCACCTGTTTCCCACCAAGACGCGGACGCGGGTGTTGGGCTTCAGTGCAACCTGGTACCTGGGGACGCTGACCCTCGGCACGTTTCTGATTCTGGTCATCACCGGCATTCTGCTGATGCTCTACTACCATCCCTCGGTCCCCCAGGCCTACGCCGACACCAAAGACTTGCAATTCGTCGTTTCGTCAGGATTGTTTCTGCGCAATCTGCACCGCTGGGCGGCGCATGCCATGGTGTTTCTGGTGTTCGCCCACATGTTCAAAGTGTTTTACCGCGGCGCTTACCGGGCGCCACGCGAGTTCAACTGGGTGATCGGCGTCATTCTGTTGCTGATCACGTTGCTGCTCAGCTACACCGGCTACTTGCTGCCGTGGGATCAGCTGGCCTACTGGGCGATCACGGTGGGATCGAATATCGCCAGCGCAGTGCCTCTGTTTGGCAACAAAGTCCACTTCCTGATGCTGGGCGGAAATCTGGTGAACGCTAATGCCCTGCTTCGCTTTTACGTTCTGCACTGCATGATTCTGCCGCTTGCCGCGATTTTCTTTATCGCCATCCACTTCTGGCGCATTCGCAAGGATGGCGGTCTTTACCACCACGTCAGTGAGCCAAGAACTCTGGCCCAGACCGTCAAAAGCACAGAGGGAGCGAAATGACCGATCCCAAAGATTTCGTCGCCGGCATGGACTCGAACGCGCGCAAGACGCCACGGCGCATAGCCTTCATCACGCGCCGCACTTCCGCCCAGGTAAAGGTATTCGACGAGCAACAGGTTCAGACCTATCCCGAAGTTTTGTTCCGCGCGATGGTGGCGATTGAAGTCCTGGCCATCGTGCTCGTGTTTGTAGCGTTGCTGTTCAATGCGCCACTGGAAGGGCTGGCCGATCCTTCGCACACCCCGAATCCCGCCAAAGCGCCGTGGTACTTCCTCGGCTTGCAGGAAATGCTGCACTACTTTCCACCGGTGGTCGCTGGCGTGCTCGTGCCAACTCTGGTGGTGATCGCGCTGGTAGTGATTCCTTATTTCAACATCAACATTGAAGCGGAGGGTCTGTTCCTGAAAGACCGCAGGCGGCGCCTGCAAATCTTTTACTTTGTCGTGGCTGCGCTTTCTGTCTTTCTCTTGCTTTTCGACGTCTACGTGGCGTTGGTTCCGACGTTGGTTGTCGCAGGATTCATGCTTCTGGCAGCGTATAGTTCGCCGGATTCGCCCTCGGCCTTCCGCCGGTATCTCGCCGCCAAGCCGCTTTCTTACTGGGTCATGACCTGGTTCCTGGTCGAACTGGTCGTGCTCACCGCGATTGGAACCTTCTTTCGTGGCCCAGGCTGGGCCTGGGTCTGGCCCTGGAGGAGCTGAGTGCAACCGTCTAGCCCCAAGCCGTCGTCCCTATGGCAAACTTTCTTCGGCGATCCCGTCCGCGCTTTCGGCGTGGTCAGTTTCCTTCTGCTGATTTCGCTCGCGATTGCACCCGCCAAAAACTACTTCAGCGAATGGCGTCATTATCAGAACCAGTACTTGAAGCTGATCCGCAACCGCGGCGAGGCCGTCACCCTTCAGCGGCATTTTGAAAGTGGCATCCATCAGATCTGGCTGCCCGAGCTGGGCGTGGTCGATCGCTGCACGACTTGTCATGTCGGGATGAAAGAAGCCAGCCTTGTGGACGTGAGCCTCCAGCCGTTTCGCCGACATCCGGTGATTCCTCATACCGTGGATCAGTTTGGCTGTACTGTCTGTCATCGCGGCCAAGGTCCTGCAACGACTGACGCAGAAGCGCATCGCAGTACATTAGCGTGGGAGCAGCCAATTTTGCCGACCCGCTATATCGAGAGCTCCTGCGGGCAATGCCACCGTAACACTTTGACCGGAACTCCGCAGCTCAACCTGGGCCGCACTTTACTCACCCGTTACGGGTGTGTGCATTGCCATACCATCAAGCTGCCCGAAGGCGGCACTATCGAGCCCACCGACGACCCGCCTTCACTTGAGCACATTGCCGACAAGACGACCCGGGAGTGGATTTATGCGTGGTTGAAAGATCCGCAAGGGTACGCGGTTTCGGCCACCATGCCGAACTTCAAGTTTAGCGATCCCGACGCCCGCGATGTTTCAGCGTTTCTGATCGCGAACAGCACGCCCATGCCGGGAGATACCGCGCCGGTGCCCGCTTCGCCGAAGCCGCCCGACCCGGCTGCGGGAGCAACCCTGTACGGGGAGTCTTACTGCGCCTCCTGCCACGCGGTGCAAAATGCCGCCGGCAATGTCGTGGGCGGCGATGTTGGCCCCGAACTTACGCACGTCGGCAACAAAGTAAAGCCGGAATGGCTGCAGGTCTGGATACGCAACCCTCGCATCTACGATGCCGGCACTGCGATGCCGCACTATCGCTTCAACGATCAGCAGATCTCGGTCATCACCGGATTCCTGATGAACAAGAGCGATTCCGATCTGCTGGCCAACGTTCACCTCGATCCGGCTACGCCCGAGCAGATCGCGCACGGCAAAACTCTGGTTGCGGAGTACGGCTGCGCTTCCTGCCATGAGATCAACGGCATCAAGAAGCCGGAAAATTTTGCTCCTGAGCTGACTCGCATCGGCTCGAAACCTGTCACCCAGCTTGTGTTCTTGCCGGGGATGCAACACACTCTGCCGGACTACATTGTGGCGAAGATCAAGCAGCCACGAGCATTCGGGACAGCCCTGAAAATGCCACAGTTCACCTTTACCCCGGCGCAGATCGATGCATTAACCACGGCGTTGCTTTCTCTTACAGACCGTGCGCAGACGCTGCCGCCCGCGCTGGCCGTGCCCGGAACACCAGCATCCACCTATCAGCCCGCCGGCAGAACGGGTCAACTCATCAACGATCTGGCTTGCTTCAGTTGTCATCGAATCAACGGACGTGGCGGAGATATGGCGCCTGACCTGACTTGGGAAGGCAGTGCGGTGCAGCGGCCATGGCTCGAGGAATTCCTCAAGCATCCCAACACGCTGCGTCCGGCACTGATTCGCCGTATGCCCAAGTTCAATCTTTCCGATGACGACGCGAAGGAACTCACCGACTACATCATGATGGTGTATCAGACTCCGGCGTTCGAGCGGGATTCCATGCCGCTCAGCGGCTATCCGCCCGCCGAGGTCGAACAGGGCAAACAGTTGTTCTACTCCAAATACGCGTGCCAGGGATGCCACATCGTTGACACGAAAACGGACAAAGGTTACATCGGGCCGACCCTTACACACGTCGGCTCGCGTCTCAACGCGGCCTGGATCTACAACTGGCTGAAGAATCCCCAGGCGTTGCGGCCAGGCACGACCGAGCCCAACCGCAACATGAGCGACGAGGATGCACGCGCGCTGACTGCGTTTCTGATGACTCAGAAGAGTTCCAGCCAAATGGAGGGGAAGAAATGATGCGTTCTCTGCTCGCATTCGGATTGGCGCTCATGACGATGGCTCTTGGCGGTTGCGGCCGCAAAAGTGCTTCGATTGCAAGTCCCGCTCCTGCGTCCTTTGGTGCGGCCATCGTGGAATCGAGCGGCGGCAAGCAACTGGGCGCGACTGGTACGACACTCTCCCAGCCGGTAGTGGTGCAGGTGAACGACGAAGAAGGCAACGCCGTGACCGGAGCCTCGGTTCAGATGAGCGGGCCTGCGGGAGTCAGCTTTGACCCCGCCACTGGGCTGACCGATTCCAGCGGTCAATTCACCACCAACGTTACCCTGGGCAGCATGGCGGGACGTTATCAGATCATCGCCAGCACCTTCACCAAGACACAGACAAAAGTCGATCTGAAGCTCGATGAGATTGCGCTTGGCTACCAGCAGCAGGTGGGATATCAGCTCTCCGAGAAGTACTGCTCGCGCTGTCATGATCCTGAATCCACTCCGGAGCGGGTCTCCAATTACGACAATCTGGAAACCAAGCCGCATCCCTTCACCGAAGGCGACACGCTGAACAAGATCACCGACCTCGATCTGACCGCCATCATCAGCCACGGCGGCACCGCGCTGAACAAGTCCCCGATCATGCCTCCCTACGGATATACTTTGAGCAAGCAGGAGATTCAGGCGCTGATTGCATATATTCGCCTGGTCTCCGATCCGCCGTATCAAGCGTCCGGAATGGTCTATGCTCAAAAGTAGTGTCGTTGGTTGTGCTCTGGTTCTGCTGAGCGCCGCGATTTGCTGCGCCCAGATCGTATCCCCAAACGAAATCAAGGATCCTCAACTGCGCGCGCTGCAGGTGCAGTACAACTACGATTTGACCGAGGTCGGAAAGGAAATTCTCGGGCTCAAGTTCGATTACCCTTTCTATCTGAGCCGCAAGCTTGATCTCGACCAGACCCAGCAGGAGCGAGCTGACCAGCACTCCATCCGCTTCGACCGCTACGGTGGCCAGGTCGTGGTGGCCGTCACCGGCAACTACTACGCCGCGTACTCAGGCGAAAAGGTAAACAGCGATCAGCGGGCGCACGATTCGTTCCTGAAAGTAGTCATGCCGATCTTGCAGGCGGCCGTTCCCCGATTCCAGAATAATCAAAGCGTCGAGGGATACGCGGTAGAGATTTCTCACCACGTGATTGGAAAAGCCATGGGAGTCACCATGGAACAGCCGGAAAACCTCATGGTTTTTCTGCCGCAGAAAGCCGCCGTGAAACTGATCGGCTCCAAAGACGATACCGTTCAGCAAACCGCGTTGCTGGAAGGACAAGCTTTTATCAACGGCGAGCCCGTCACGCTGTGGATGAGCGGAGACGGTCCGCAGCTCGGATTGACTCCTCCAAGCGCCGATTCAAAAGGGCGGCCTTCCTCGGATCAGACTGCTCGCGGCCAAGCGCAGATGCCTGCCGCTATAACCCCTGCTCCCGCCGCTGCTCCCAAGCCGATCGAGCCACCACCGCCTCCGCCACGAGACACTTCGCCAGAGGCATTAACGGCGCTGGGGACCTCGAAGCAGGAAGTGGTTGCCAAACTGGCAAAGGACCTCGATCCGCAGGCTCACTTCGTCAGCTATGCCGCTCCGAGTTTCGTAGCCTTTCGCCAAGGAATCTATCTTGAGCTGTCGCTCAACACAAACTTGCCGGAGTCGGCGGCGGGATCACGCTACAAAATCGCGGCCACGGCGTTTGATGACCACATCGCCCACCTCGTCCGACCGGCCACCGCCTACTTCAAAGACGAATCGGCCTTCGACGGCATCAGCTTCAGTACCACGGTGAAAGTTGCAAGCAAAACCAAGGCTGGCAGCACTTCGGAAGCGGTGGAGTTCTTCTTTCCCTTCCCGGTGATGCGCTGCTATGAGAAGTACGATTGCACCGGCCAGCAGTTGATCGACGGCGGCACGGTGCTAATTAACGGCGAGCGTGTCGCCCTGGATCTGCAAACCGCCGAAACCGCCGCGGGGCATTAGGCACCAGCGCGGCTACTTCTTTAATGCACTGGCCCCGGGTTCCGCAGTGACACGGGATCTAGCGTGTCACTGCCAAGGCTACCCGTCCGGGGAAGAGCTTACATTACCATTCCCGTGATCCTGTAATGGTTTCAAGACCGCCGATCATGCGGTAACCAAGTTCGTCTCCAACTCCTCTTTCACAGTCATCTTGATTGGAACCTTGAGCGCGCGAGAAATTGGACACTTAGTTTTCGCGGTCTCGGCAATGTGCCGGAACTTCTTGGCATGGACCTCGGGTACGGTAGCAATCACGTTCAGTTGAATCCCCGTGATTTCCCATTGGTCTTTCTTCTCTTCCAGGGTTAACTCTGATTCAGTCCTCACGTATTTATCTTTAAGACCAACCTTGGCCATCTCCCTGGCAACCATAAGTGACATGCACGAAGCTACCGCCGCAGCCAGCATCTCCGATGGGTTTGTGCAGGGCTCGTTACCCATGCCCGAACCAAAAGAATACAACGCATTGTTAATTACTCCGCTGGAGGTCGAAACCGAGCCTTCGCCGGATGCCGGGCCTCCGTTCCATATCGCAACTGCACTGCGAATCATAGACTCCTCCTTATATACGCTTTTTCGTGATCACCAATCTCCCTTTTGACTTCGAGAATTCGAGTCGTTCGCCTCAGGGGTGTTGCGTCTCAACTGGCGGGACCTACTCTTCGGAGAGGCGAGGCATATTTTATGCAACACCAATGAGCGCGTGATGTCAGTGACCTGAGCACGTTTCATGGGTGCGAATGAGGACGCACGGTTAGTGAGTTGAGTCACATCTCGATGTGCGGTGTTGGCCAACAACCACAACGGTAGGCTCTGCACGTAATCTTTGCCGCAAACTATGCCCAACAGGACGCAACCGAACCACACAGAACGCAACTGTGAAGAAATGCAGGCCGTTGGAAACGCAGATCAGTAGCCGGTTTGAGCCGGTTGGATGATGGTCTTAATCACGAGTTCTTTTGTCGCCGAGACGCCGGATGAGATACCCGAATAGGGTTTCGCGTTTGAGGGCTCCCTAACCCACCGTCTGCGGCACAACCGCCGCTGCCGGAGACACCTCAACCGTTCGCATGGCATAAGCATTCGCCAGGTACTGCTGCAACATGCGCTGAGTGTTGAAGAACGCGCCGTTGAAAGCGATCGCCGACCGCATCACTTCACTGTAACGGGCGGGCCGGCCGTAGAACATGGGCAGGATCTCGCGCTCCAGCTTGTCGTAAAGAGTTGCGGTGTCTTCTTCAGGATGCTCCGTGACCTCGTCGCTGCCGATGGACCATCCCGTCACGCCCTCAATGTGACCCTCCGCCCACCAGCCATCCAGAACGCTGAAACTGGGAACTCCGTTCAACGCCGCCTTCATGCCGCTGGTCCCGGAAGCTTCTTGCGGACGCAGCGGCGTGTTGAGCCACGCGTCGACGCCGCTGGTAATCAAGCCTCCGCAGTGCATATCATAGTTCTCGATGTACACAGAACGGATCACATCCGCAACCGCCGCTTCGCCTTCGAAAACGCTGCGGATAACGTCCTTTCCGCCGCCGTCGCGAGGATGGGCCTTACCCGCATACACCAACTGCAGTGGTCCAACTTCACGGGCAATGCGCTTCAGGCGTTCACGATCACTGAACAATAGGCCGGCACGCTTATAAGTGCTGGCGCGGCGGGCGAACCCGATGGTGAAAACTTCCGGATCAAGCTTGACCCTGTTGCGTTCCTGAATCAGGGTAAACAGGTTTTGTCGGGCCAGCGCGTGGGCCTGCCGGATTTCTTCCAGGGGAATGCTGATGGCGTAACGCAAGTAATTGTTGTCGGTGCGCCAGCCCGGAATGTAGCGGTCGAACAGCTCCCGGAACGGCTGCGAGGTCCAGGTGACGGCATGGACGCCGTTGGTAATGGCGCTGATGGAGTAGTTGGGGAACATGCCGCGAGAAACTTCGCCGTGTCGCATGGCCACGCCATTGACGTATCCCGAGAACCGCAGCGCCAGGTAGGTCATGTTCAGAAAATCGCCGTGCCAGGCTTCGGCTTCATCCAGGCATGCGACGTGCTCCGGGGCCAGTACCTGTTCGGCCAACTTGCGCGGAAACTGATCGTGTCCCGCTGGCACCGGCGTGTGGGTGGTAAAGATGCACATCTTGCGGATGCCGTCGATGTCGAGTTTCTTGACTCTGCCCGCGAAGCTCTGATCCAGCCGTTTCTCCAGAAGCCGGAGGGCCAGCAACGCGGAATGGCCTTCGTTCATGTGGTACGACTGAATGCTGTTGTGGCCGAGCTTCTGCAACAGCTTGAAACCACCGAATCCGAGGACGACTTCCTGGCAGAAGCGGTAATGATCGTCCCCGCCATATAACGAGTCGGTAATCGTGCGGTCCCACTCGGAGTTTTCCTGGAGATCGGTGTCAAGCAGGTACACGGGGATGCTTGCGCCGGTCACGCCCTGGATGGTGTACTGCCAGCCTCGTATCCATACTTCGCGCTCTTCCACCCGCACCGAAACTCTCTCCTTCAGCTCTTTCAAGGTCTCTTGCGGCTGCCAAGGCTGGGGATACTCCGACTGATTGCCTGTTTTATCCAGCACCTGGCGAAAATACCCTTTGCGATAGACGAGCGTGACCGCCACCAAGGGCGCGGCCAGATCAGCAGCGGAGCGAAGCGTGTCCCCGGCGAGAATTCCCAGACCTCCGCTATATGTGGGCAGACTGGGATCTAGTGCAATCTCCATGGAGAAGTATGCAACAGTAGGAGGAACCGGTTTTGACTTCATTTCTTTGATTTTATTATGAATTCGGCAGGATGCTCGGGTGAATTAATCAAGGGGACGTTCCGCGATCCCTTCCAGGACTTGTGCCTTTACCGCAGCCGGCAACCGCGAACTGGACAAAATCTCCCGCAGAAGCGCCGGAGAGAATCCCCGAGCGTATTCCAGCACCCGCGAAACCGGGGTGTTTCCGTTTCTCAGCAGCGCCACGCGGATGTCACGGCGCAGCGACCACTTGGCATGGGCGCACACCGCGTGAACCAAAGCAACGCTGGCCGCGGGAGCCAGGAGGACCTTGCTGACGTGGGCTTCCGTGAGTCTGGGATTGTCCAGCGCCGCGTGGCAGACACTGGCTTCCGCATCCAGCAACAGCGCTACAGCGACCCGTCCAGATGCGCGCCGCGCCAAAGATAGTCTTGCGCCGCAAGGGACTGTTTCCAACCGGTTCAGCAGCGCCTCTTCCGCGGCGATCTTGACGTCGGCGGGAACCACCGGAGTCAGCGCCACCTGCATCAGATCAAACGTGAACATGTGCCGAACCAATGCGATCGAGACGTAGCGAGGCGTCCTGGCATGGCTAACCAGCGCACGCCTCACCTTGCGGCTCTTAGCTACGGTTTTCTTGCTGAGCAACTCCAGAAGTTCGGGAGGGATATCTGTTCGCTTGAGCAGCGCCAGCGCCAGATCCTCGGTGAACGCTGGATCGGAGATCGCAGACTTGAGCCCATCGGTGTCGTTACTGCGAATGGCCGGTTCGAGATTGGGGGACCGCTCGGGAGAAGCACCCGCCGCCGCGGAATCACGAGAAGCCATGACTGAAACTATGCCCCGGTCGCCCGCAGTGTCGCTTTCCGCGCCAGATCAAGCGCACCCAGCACCGGTTCCACGACCTTTGGGTTGAGCGCCACGTCGGGATACTCCGACCGCAAACCATTGTAGAAAACCTGCCGCACCAGCGCGCTATTACCGAAGACACTGCCTGCCATGGCCACCGGGACGGTTTCGTCTTCAGCAAAAATCCTGCGAATCACGATCCTCGCGATCCCGGACAGTTCGGCTCCCGCTTGGGCCAGCACCGACCGGGCAATGGAATCGCCGGCATCCGCGGCCGAGGCAACCACCGGAAACAAAGTTGCGAAGTCCGGGGCCTGGCTCGCATTCGCCGCCATGATCAGTTTGTCGCGGGACTCCACCCCCCAAGCTTTCATCAGGCGCTGCAGCAGGGCTGGGTTCTCTCCTTCGTCGTATACCCGCAACGCGTGCGAGACCGCAGAACGCCCAATCCAGTACCCCGAGCCCTCATCGCCGACCGCATGCCCCCAGCCTCCCGCCCGCACCGTGCGTCGCCGCGAGTTCCGCCCAAACGCGATTGAGCCGGTTCCTGCGATGACGATGACCCCGGCTCCGGCGCCGAACGCGGCGTGAAGGGCGATCTCCATGTCACCAACCACTTCAATTTCCCCGGAGACAAACTCCGCGAGCATTCGCCGAACCGGCTCGGCGGTCTCCGGACGATCTCCTCCGGATAGTCCGACACAGGTTTTCTTGATTTGGCCGGGTGGAATCTTCGCCGACGCGCAGGCCTGCTCGACCGCCCCGCGCAATGCCCGGCCGGCAGCTTCCTCTCCGCTCCGCACGACATTGCTGCCGCCCGCCGATCCTCTGCCCAGCAGCGAAGTCTCGTCCCCGACCGCACACGAGGTCTTGCTGCCGCCTCCATCAATCGCCAGAAAGTAATCCACGAGCCAGTTCTATCACAGAGTGCGAACCGCGGATCATCTTTTCAGAACCATTAGGGATACCTGCCGACATAACAGCCGCAGCACCTCATTCTGTTATAAAGACACCATTCCCATGCTGGACAAGCTCGACCTTGCCATCATCGCGCTTTATCTCGCAGGGATTACGCTGTTCGGGCTGCGCTTCCGCAAACGCCAGCGAACATTGCGCGACTACTTTCTGGCCGACCGCAATATTCCGTGGTGGGCGATTGCGCTTTCCATCGTCGCAGCCGAGACCAGCACCCTCACCATCATCAGCATTCCCGGGCTGGCTTACGACACCAACCTCGGATTTCTTCAGGTGGTGCTCGGCTACCTCGTCGGACGCGTCATCATCAGCTTTGTTCTCCTGCCGCACTATTTCCGCGGCGATCTCTTCACCGCCTACCAGCTGATCGAGCACCGTTTTGGCAAGCGCCTCCGGTCCTTGACCGCCGGGCTTTTCCTAGTGACGCGCGCCGCCGCGGAAGGCGTTCGAGTCTACGCGGTTTCCATCGTCGTAGCCATTGCGCTTGGTACCGGTGAGGTTGCCTCTATTGCAATCATCACTGCGCTCACCATGATTTACACTTTCGAGGGCGGATTGGCCGCGGTGATCTGGACCGACGTAGTCCAGACCGTCATCTACACCAGCGGGACGGTGGTCGGCCTGTTTACGATTGCTCACCTGGTTCCGGGCGGATGGGCAGCGATTCACAGCGTGGCTGCGGTTTCGGGCAAGCTTCGCGTCTTCGATTTCTCTCCCAACTTCTGGCTCCCCTACACATTTTGGTCCGGGCTGATCGGCGGCGCGTTCCTGACCACAGCCAGCCACGGTACCGACCAGCTTATAGTGCAACGGTTGCTGGCGGCGCGTAGCCAGAAGCAATCCGTAGCTGCGTTGCTGTCGAGCGGCATAGCCATCCTGATCCAGTTCGCGCTTTTCCTGATCGTCGGGGTGATGCTGTTCGCCTATTACCACCTGCCTTCCGCCGCATTCGGACGCGCCGACCGGATCTATCCCACGTTCATCGTCAGCCGCGTGCCGCACGGGATTTCCGGCTTGCTGATCGCCGCCATCCTGGCCGCGGCCATGTCGAACCTGAGCGCGGCACTCAATTCCCTGTCTTCGACCTCCATGGTCGACTTCTATTTGCGGCTCAAGAAGAACGTCGATGAAAAGCGTCAACTACGGCTTTCGCGCATGACAACCTTTGTCTGGGCTCTGATTCTGTTCGCTCTCGCGGTGTTGTCGTTGCACAGAGCCGGACGCGTAGTCGAAGTCGGATTGCAGATTGCCTCGGTTGCCTACGGAGCTTTACTCGGGGTGTTCCTGCTAGGAGTGCTGACTCAAAGAAGTAATGAAAACGGCGCCATCATTGGCATGTTGTTTGGGTTTGCAACCGAACTCTACCTCTGGCTGGACACGCCAGTGCCCTGGACGTGGTGGGTGATGATCGGCACCGTAGTCACGTTCTGCGTGGGTTACACCGCCTCACAACTTTTTTCAGAGCGAGAGGCGACGATCGAGCGTTAAGAAAATTTTTTCGCGCCCTGTGAGCCCTTCGCGGATTTTGTGGTTAACGCTCTCTCCGCCCTGCTTCGCTTATACTTTCCACTCGCCCATGCAGACAAAAGTTCAGGCAGCGCATCCCGGTCTCTCCCGTGATCTTGGCGTCAGTCAGGCTTGCGCGGTCGTGGTGGGCACGATTATCGGCAGCGGCATCTTTCTGGTTCCCGCCGAAATGATGCAAGCGGTTGGCTCCGCCCGCCTGGTCTACCTGGCATGGATCGTCGGGGGCATGCTGTCCCTTTTCGGCGCGCTCACCTATGCCGAACTCGGCGCGATGAAGCCTCAGGCCGGCGGCGAGTACGTCTACGTTCGCGACGCCTACGGACCTCTCACCGGATTCCTCTACGCCTGGACCTGGTTTCTGATCGCCAAGCCGGCCTCCATTGCGACCGTTGCCACTGGCCTGGTTCGCATCCTCGGGACGTTCTCGATGTTTTCATTCTTCTCCAACCAGTTCATGACTCAGCCGTTTCCGGTCACCTACGGTCAGCTCGTGGCAATCGCTTCGGCGGTGTTGATCTCGCTCCTGAACTACCTCGGGATCAAGAAGGCCGGAGAGTTTCAGCTGATTTTCACCATCCTCAAGGTAGGCATCATCCTGTCGATCGTTTGGATCGGCTTCAGCTTCTGCGCTGGAAGCTGGAGCCACTTCGCGGAAACTTTTGCCGGTGCCCGCGGCGGCATCGCCGGATTCATGGCTGCCCTGGTGGCTGCATTGTGGGCCTACGACGGCTGGAACGATCTGAACATGGTGTCGGAGGAGATCCGGCAGCCCGAGCGCAATATCCCAATCGCTCTCATTCTTGGCGTTGCCGTCGTCGGGGTGCTGTACATGCTGGTCAACGCGGCGGTCCAGTTCGTGCTTCCCGCCGCTGCCATCGCCGCTTCGCCACGGCCCGCATCCGACGCGATCGGCCTGGTGCGCGGCCCGCTGGGAGCCAGCATCGTCTCCGCAGCCATGGCGGTCTCTATGCTGGTCACTCTGAATGGGACCATCATGAGCGGAGCCCGCGTGCCTTTCGCAATGGCGCGGGATCGCTATTTCTTCTCTGCCCTCGCCAGAGTGCATCCGCGGTTTCACACCCCTTCGGCTGCCATTGTGGTCCAGGCAATTCTCGCGGTAGTGCTCCTGCTGATTGGCGGCAGCTTCCGGCAGTTCTTTTCGCTGGCCATCTTTGCGGAATGGTTGTTCTATATGATTGCTGGCAGCACCATTTTCATCTTTCGGCGGCGCGAGCCCAAAACCGCCCGCCCTTATCGCGTGTGGGGATATCCGTTTGTGCCCGCGCTGTTCGTGGCCACCTCAGCGCTGCTCCTCTATTACACATTCACCGATAACCTGAGAAACTCCGCCTTCGGCACCCTGGCGATTCTGGCGGGAATTCCGGTTTTCTTTGCCTTTGCCCGGCGTCGGCAGCCTTGACACCTCATTTTTCAGGCGCTTGCCCCTGCTAGTCCCGATTTCCTATTCGGCACTCCGTTCGTTACCGAAGTACAGAGGCGGCGGACACGTTTACCCATCGTCCGTTCTCCCTTAGCTTAAAGACTCCACCCGTGCACCACCCCCATGCGCGGGTCCCCTGGAGCCAAATGGATGCCTAGGTCTGACTTTCAGCTTGGTCTGCTGCCGGAACGTCACATCGACTGGCGCACTCTCGCCGCCAGTTATGGCGCGATTGTTCTCCTCCTTCTGCTGTCGATCAGTGTGGGGTTTCTGTATCCTGACCAGCTCCGGTTACGACAAAACTTTACTGTCACGGAATTGGTTCCGCGGCCCGATCTGGAGCCCAAACCGCTGGCTCATAAGAAGGTCCCACATCACGAGCTGGTCGCCAAGCTGAAGCCCGTAGTGCCAGTCCTCACCGCCAAGCTCTTTGTACCGAAAGAGCTGGCGAAGCAAAAGAAGAAAGAGGAAGAAAAGGAAGCTCCGAAATTAGAGGCCAAGTTCGCCGCGCCGGTCTTGCAGTCTCCCTCCAGCGCGATGCCGGCAAGAATCGTGTATACGGGAGCATTTGGCAGTTCGGCGCCCGCCACCGTCAACGCCCCCATTCAGCAGGTGCAGACCGGCGGATTTGGTGATCCCAACGGCTTGAAGGGTCAAGGCAAAGAGGGCGCACACCTGACCGCTACCCAGGTGGGCTCGTTCGATCTGCCGTCCGGTCCGGGCGTTGGAAACGGAGCCGGCGGAGCCAAAGGCATACAAGGAACCATCGCCAGCGCGGGATTCGGAAACGGCATCGCCCTCAGCAACAACAACGGGGTTCACGGTTCCGTGCAGACTTCTGGATTCGGCTCGCAGGAAGTTTCTCACGTCTCCGCCAAAACAATCCAGGCGGACACCGTGGCAGCCACCAGTCAGGTGGAAATCCTTTATAAGCCTCATCCGGTTTATACCGACGAGGCGCGGGCACTGAAGCTCGAGGGAGAAGTGCTGCTCGAAGTCTTGTTCAGTGCCGCCGGACAATTGCATGTGAATCGCGTAGTGCGCGGCTTGGGACATGGCCTGGATGAGGCCGCCATCGCCGCCGCCAACAAGATGCGGTTCAAACCGGCCATGCAGAATGGTTCGCCCGTGGACTCCACGGCAATCGTACATGTGGTTTTCCAGTTGGCGTATTGAAGAAACAGAGAGGAACTTAGTTATGGTTACTTGGAAATCGATGCTCACCGGGTTTGTGCTGTTGCTGTCGCTGAGTGCGATCGCGCAGCAGACCGCGGATCAATCACCGTCCGCCACGCCGCAGCCAGCCGCGCCGCAGACGGCCACTTCAGTTTCTGCGCCTTCCACCCCGGCGCAGGCTCCGCCCACCACCATGGACCAGGTCGTCGACCGCACCATCCTGCGCGAACATGCCTTGATGGACTTCCTCAAGAACCGGACGCCGCTGGTCGAAACTTACTTGCAGAATCTGAAGCCGGATGCCGAACTGGGCGCGGTGCCCAAGGAAGATCACTACTTCCTCGGCCGTCTGGATCTCGGCGAAGCCGTCGATCGACGCGACTACCTGACCAAGGACACCAGCTTCGAGAAGAACCTGCTCGGCGGCGTGACCAAGATGTTCAAGTTCGAGTACCGGCCGATGGGCTTTTCCTGGATGATCTTTGCCGACCGCGAGGACTTCGACCGTGCGCACTACGATTTCCACTATAGCCGCCGCGAGTTCTTGGGCGACGTGCGCTGCATCGTCTTCGACGTCACTCCCAAGAAGAACTCCGGCAAGGGCCGCTTCGTGGGCCGCGTCTGGGTGGAAGACAAGGACTACAATATCGTCCGTCTGAACGGCACCTATGCCCCACGCCCCAAGAATTCCTACTTCTTCCACATGGACAGCTGGCGGCTGAACCTGGTCCCCGGCTATTGGCTGCCCGCGTACATCTATAGCGAGGAAGGCGACTTCAGCTACGGCTCCAAAGACAGGATGGCCTTCAAGGCGCAGAGCCGTATCTGGGGCTACGACCTGAAGAAATTCGGCAAGGAAGATGAACTCACCGACGTAAAGGTGGACGCGGTGAAGGACGAAAGCCCCACCACGGCCGATGCCTCGCCTCTGGAAGCACAGCGCGAGTGGCAGCAGCAAGCGGAAGACAACGTGGTGCAGCGCCTGCAGGAAGCCGGACTCGTGGCTCCCGAAGGCGAAGTCGACAAGGTTCTCTCGACCGTCATCAACAACCTGATCGTCACCAACAATCTTGAACTGGCTCGCCCGGTTCGCGCCCGCGTCATGCTGACTTCTCCGCTGGAAACCTTCAGCGTGGGCAACACCATCATAGTCAGCCGCGGATTGATCGACACCTTGCCTGACGAGGGCAGCCTTGCCGCGGTTCTGTCTCATGAACTGGCGCACATCGCGCTGGGGCACAACCTCGGCAGCAAGTTCGCCTTCAACGACCGCATGCTGTTCTCCGACGAGTCGACCTATCACAACTTTGGATTTCGTCACAATCCGGACGAAGAGACCGCAGCGGATGCCAAAGCCATGGAACTGCTGAAAGCCTCTCCATATACCCAGAAGCTGGACGTTGCTTCCCTGTACTTGAAGCAACTTTCCGCCCGCGCCCCCGAGATGTCGGCGCTGCTGACCGCGCACCTCGGCAACAGCTTCACCGATGAAAAAGGCACGCTGGTCCGGCTGACCGCGCTGACCACCACCGGCCCGGCTCTCGATAACAAGAAGCTCGATCAGATCGCCGCGCTGCCTTTGGGCGGACGCGTCAAGCTGAACGCCTGGGATTGCAAAGTGGAGCTGAGCAAGTCCGCTCCCGTGGCAATCGTTACGGCCCGCGACAAGATGCCGTTTGAGGTCACGCCCTTTTTCCCGCGTCTCACCCGCATCAATGCGACGGAGACTCCGGCCAACCAGACGGCTTCGGCCGCCACCCCTGCGGATCAGACCACCGATCAAACCAGCACCGCGAACCATGCGCCGCTGAATCCGGGGACACGCTAGACGCAGAGAACCTAACCGACGTTGCAGAAAGCGAGGCCGGGACCGGATGCCATTCCGGTTTCCCGGCTTTCGTGCTTCTGCACGTTTGTTGACCGACCCTGAAGCTATGTTCCTTGTTGTGGGCGTCATCCCGAGCAAAGCCGCTTTTCAAGCGGAGCGAGGGATCTCGCGCGCACCGCTTCGGCGGCAAGGGTACTCTGGGAACCTTGCGGTCGACCCGAGTTGGACCGAGAATTGAATCTTAGCCTTGCTTAGCGGCGAATCCTTGAACTGACAACGGCCCATTTTGCGCAACTGGCTCTTCACCATCGCCCGGCTCTACTGGGGAATCTACATGGTTCTCACCTCGGTGTATTGCCTGCTGGCGTTTCTTCCCTACACCTATTTTGAGCTGATCCGGTCTCCGGCCTATGAATGGATGCCGTGGTTCGCGCATCATCAGGGGATCCTCTTTCTGGTTGGTCTGGCGGGCGTGCTCCTGGCTGAGTGGCCCCAGCGCAAGAGCGCGGCAGATCTCGCCCCTGCCGGCCTTCTGCTTGGCTACGGAATTTTTCTTCTGGTTCACCCGTTCTTGCCGCGAGTTGAGGATAACTGGAGCGCCTACACCTGGAGCCTGATCTCGCTTGCGCCACTCATCGTGGTTGCCGGCTGTACCGTCGTCCGCCGCTGGCCAAAAAGCCAACTTCACCATCCGGAGCTGTTCCTGCTTCCCTATTCAACCGCCGCTGCGATCTCCTCAACTGCGGCGCTAGTCTATGTCGCAGGATTCCTGCTGCACGCGCATCACGACGCTCACACCTTGACGTTTGGCTGGCGCGACGCCGAGCTGACCGCATGGAGCGTGTTCTCACATGTAATCGTGGCCCTTCTCGTTTTCTCCCTCTTGAACTTGATCTTCCTGGGCAGCCGGCGACTGCGGCAACCAGCAACAGTAAGTTTGTCTGTGATCGGCGTGCTCGCGTTCGCCGTGCTGTGGACAATCCTCGCGCGGTTCTTGAACAGCGCATTCAGTCTGCGGGGCTGGACGGCTCAAGCTTACGCCGCCACTCTGGCAATCGCAGTTACATTGTGGGGAGGCTGGATCACTCTACCGCATACGTCAAGATCGAGAACGCAAGCAACCTCGCCAGCACTGAGCCGGACGCTCACCGCGATAATCGCTGTCGGGCTCTCAATCTTTGCCCTGGCCTTGCCCACGCTGATCGGCGGAGGTGACTGGAACGGAGTGCTGCAAGGCACATTCACGCTGATCTTCTGGATCGCTTTGGGTGTTTGCTTCTGTCGCCTGCGGCCGTCTCGCGCAGATTACTCCGTCGCTGCCATACTCGCCGTGCTTCTGTTCAGTGTCGTCGCCTACAAAGCGCTGCAAGCCACGGAGATTTTGTGGGCGAAGCCGCTGGGATCGACCGACGACGAGGTCGCCCGCGCCCTGGAAGACTACGCCGCTCAGGACGCCTCCTTTCAGCTCGCACATCACATCCTGGGCAATACGCGAAACGAGCGTTGCGACGATTTCTGCCGCATTCTGCGCGAATATACAAACATCCGCGATGCCGAAGCTAAGACCGACCTGCAACTGGTCGACCGACTCGCAGCCTCACCCGGCGCCCGGCCAAACATCTTCATCTTCGTGATTGACTCGCTGCGCCCCGACTACCTGGGCGCATATAACCCCGGCGTGGATTTCACTCCGAACCTCGACGCCTTCGCGCATGAAAGTCTGGCGGTGCGCAACGTTTACACCCAGTACGCGGGGACGTTGCTTTCCGAGCCCACCATCTGGGCTGGCGCGATGCTGCTGCACGCTCATTACATCCAGCCCTTTGCCAAAGTCAACAGCCTGGAAAAACTCGCCCGCACCGACGGCTACCGTATGATAGTGAGCTACGACGAGGTTCTGAGCGAGTTACTTTCCCCGTCTGACGATCTGGTGAAGCTCGACACCGACAAGAAGCTGTGGAACCACTTCGAGGTCTGCTCCACCATTCAGCAGGCGGAGGCGCACCTCGACGCCGGGCTCGCGAAAAAGCCGCTGCTCTTCTATGCGCAGCCCAAGAACGTGCATCAGTTCGCGAATAACGATATGCCGCCCAGAACCGACGCGAACTGGCAAATACGGCCTGGCTTTAACAACCGCATCGCCTATGAGGTTCATCAGGTGGATGACTGTCTGGGCAAGTTCTTTGCTTATCTCAAAACCCATCAGCTTTACGACGACAGCATCATCATCGTGACCTCAGACCACGGTGACGCCACCGGCGAATTCGGGCGCACCAGCCATTCCCTGCTGATTTATCCGGAGATCATGCGCGTGCCGCTGCTGGTTCATCTTCCGGCCAAAATGCGGGGTGCGGTCGTCTACGACGACACCCACCTTTCCGCGCTCACCGACATTACGCCTTCGCTCTACTACCTGCTCGGACATCGCCCAATCCTGCACGGCGCGGTTCTCGGCCATCCACTGTTCGTTTTGCAGCCGCAGGAACTGAAAGACTACCAGCGTGACGAACTGTTTCTGGCTTCCG
Source organism: Terriglobia bacterium (assembly GCA_963758285.1). Taxonomy (GTDB): domain Bacteria; phylum Acidobacteriota; class Terriglobia; order Terriglobales; family Acidobacteriaceae; genus DASVWZ01. The sequence goes on from CAVWUT010000011.1 coordinate 152,951, forward strand.
ATGAGCGCGCCGTCTACGGGCTACTGACCGACAACGGCAGGTTTCTGTATACGGCGTATGCTTCTCCGGCAGAGAGCTTCTTTTTCGATTTGAGCCACGATCCGAACGCCCAGCACAACCTCGTGACCGCTTCGCTCAAGCAGCGCTACGACGAGCAATTGATCGAGCATCTGCACACCCTAGCCGATTTCTACGGATACAAGCCAGGAGTAGGATCGCTCCTCGCCGCCGCGCATTAGCGCGCGAAAAGGATGGGGCACCCGCTTGACCTACTCTGGCTTTTTCTCTTTCCCCGGCAAGCCCGCCGGATTCTCATGCGTACGCTCGCGGAATCCGCCCTTCAATCCGGTGGCCAGGGTGACACTGGATTCGCCAAACCTGTCACGCAAGCGGTCGGCAGCCGACAAGGCTTGCTGCCAGCGTTGCCGGCGGCCGCCTTCGATCAAATCTCCCTGGGCCGGCTCCGCTTCAAAAGAAGATGTCTGCACGCCCAGCAACCGAATCTTGACTCCCTTGCGCCAATTCTTGTAAAAGAGCGCGCGCACCTGCTCAAAGATTTCCGTGTCGAGTTGCGTCGCGTCCGCCAGGCTGTGAGCGCGAGTGATGGTCTTGAAATCCTTGTCGCGAAGCTTGAGTTGAATCGTCCGGGCATAGAGCCGGTGTTCGCGCAAGCGGCGTCCAACCATCTCCGACAGGCGCATCAGCGTGGACTCCAGGCGTTCGGGATCGGCGGTGTCTTCGTTGTAAGTGTGCTCATGGCTGATCGACTTCGGATCGCTGTCCGCGCCGACTTCGCTGTCGAACCATCCTCCGGCATCTTCGCCGCGCGCCTTGCCGGCCAGCGCCAGCCCCCACTTCCCAAGGCGCTCCTGCAGAAAAGATTCGTCGAAGCGGGAAAGATCGCCCACCCGATGGATGCCCAGCGCATGCAGGCTTTGCTCGGTAACCTTGCCAACGCCAGGAATGTCGCGGACATCGAGAGGCGCCAGCAACCTCGCTTCGCAGCCCGGAATCGCCCACAGAATTCCATGCGGCTTGGCTTTGGCTGAGGCGACTTTCGCGACCAGCCGCGACGTGCCGATTCCAATCGAGCAGTTGAGCTCCGTCTCCGACTTCATACGCTGGTGCAGCGCGTGAGCGGCGCGCAATGGCGGACCGTGCAGCCGTTCGGTACCGGTCATGTCGAGATACGCTTCGTCGATCGAGGCCATCTCGACCATCGGCGAAAAGGATGTCAAAACACGGTAGACACCTTCCGAAGCTTCGCGGTAACGGCCGGAGTGGCCGTCCACAAAGATGGCGTGCGGGCAAAGCTTGGCGGCGGTGCGCAGCGGCATGGCCGAGTGCACGCCGAACTTGCGGGCTTCATAGGAGGCGGCCGAAACCACGCCGCGCTCGTGCCGCTGCCCGCCGACCACCACCGCCTTGCCCTTCAGAGACGGATCAAACAACTCCTCCACCGAAACGAAGAACGCGTCCATATCGACGTGGAAGATGGTGCGGGGCATATCGGCAGCTGCAGTTGGATTTTACCAGCCAAGAGCCGCCGGGACGATGGTCGAGAACGCCAGTCGCGCGTACGCGACAAACGCAAGGGAGCGATGGCCAAACCGACCCGTCAAAGCCGAAGAAGTAGCAGTTACACGCCCACCAGCGCCGGGGCGGACGTCAATTGCCGGGCTTTCTCATAGACGCGCACGTATTCCTTGGCCGAAGCATTCCAGGAGAAGTCCTTGGCCATGCCGTTCCGCATGAGCCGCTGCCAGGAGTTCTGGTCGCGGAAAGCGCGCAAAGCTTCCTTGACGGTCAACAACAACGATTCTCCGCTGTACTCGGAAAACTTGAACCCCGTGCCTCTGCCGGTGCGCGGATCCCAGGGCTCAACGGTGTCATCCAATCCGCCGGTCGCGCGCACAATGGGAACCGTGCCGTATCTCAAACTGTAGATCTGGTTCAATCCGCAAGGCTCATAGCGGGAAGGCATGAGGAACATATCGCTGCCGGCTTCAATCTTGTGCGCCAGGGCATTATCGTAGGCAACCCGAACCGCAATCTTGCTGGGAAACTGTTTCTGCAGACGAACAAACATCTCCTCATAGGGCTTGTCGCCCGTACCCAGGACCACCACGATCATCTCTTCGCGCGCCAGTCGGTCCATAATCTGGGAGATCAGGTCAAAGCCCTTCTGTGCGGCAAACCGAGAAACGATCCCGATGACCGGCAAGTGCAGGTCGGGATTGCTCACCCCAAAGGCAGCCAGCAGGTCGCGCTTGCATTTCGCCTTGCCACTCAGATCCTGCGGAGAGTAGTGGGAGATGATGTACTTGTCGGTATCCGGACTCCACTCGTCATAGTCCACGCCGTTGAGAATCCCCGTCACCGTGGCCGCGCGGTCTCGCAGCACGCCTTCCAGTCCGAAACCAAATTCCGTAGTCTGAATCTCCTGGCTGTACTTGCGGCTGACCGTGGTGATGAAGTCGGAGTACACCAGCGCGCCTTTCAGGAAGTTCACATTCCCGAAGAACTCCATTTTGGAAATCGTGAACAAGTCCCAAGGCAGAGTCAGCAAAGGGAGCGTATCCGGCGAGAATTGGCCCTGGTAGCCCATATTGTGAATGGTGAAGACGGTGGCCACGTCTCGGAACGCCGGGTCCTCCGCATATTGCGTGCGCAGCAGAATCGGAATCAGCGCTGATTGCCAGTCATGGCAGTGAAAAACTTGCGGCGTACCTAGAATCTTCGAAGCTTCCAGCACCCCGCGCGAGAACAGCGCGAAGCGCTCGGCATTGTCGGGATAATCGCCGCTCGCGCCCCCGTATAGCCCCTCGCGGTCAAAAAATGGCGGGTATTCGATGAAGTAGTAGCGGACCCCGGAACCGTTGCGCGCCGCCGCCACTGAGCAGAAACGGTAGTGGTCGTCGAACGGCACGGTAATGCTGCCGACCACGGTTTGCAAATCGGTGCGCTTGGTCTGGCGATACAGGGGCACGAACACGCTGACTTCGTGTCCCGCCGCCGCCAGCGCGCGCGGCAAGGCGCCCACCACATCGGCCAGCCCTCCAGTCTTTGAAAACGGGACGCACTCCGACGCAGCAAAGGTAATACGCATAAAGACGGCTCCTTCCCAGCAAAACCCGCGGTCCCACCCGTCTATGATAATGTCAGCTTGCCAGCAATGCCCTACCGGCAAACTCGCGGGCCAAGAAGCAAGTTTACTCATCGGGAAGAAAGAGGGTCAATGTGACGAAGGTCTCAGCCGCGCGTCCCAGTCGCAGAAAACCGAAGCTCGGGCAGCACTTTCTCGCCGACCACTCGGCCGCGGTGCGCATTGTGGAAGCGCTGGGAGATACGTCACAAGCCACCGTGCTCGAAATCGGTCCCGGACGCGGAGCCCTCACTTCCTTGCTGGCGCGCCGCACCCGCCGGCTCATCGCCATTGAACTTGACCGCGTGCTCGCCGCCCAGCTGAGAATGAATTTCGCCTTGACCTCGAATGTGGAAGTCATCGAGGGTGACATCCTGGCCGTGGACTTCGATACCCTGTTCGGGCCCAAGCCCGGCAGCACCCGCCCCGGATTGAATCACCAACCGGAGCGGGTTCGCGTGGTGGGCAATATCCCTTACTTCCTCACTTCGGACATCCTGCTGCGCCTGTTCGAATATCGTAAGTACTTCGAGACGATTCTGGTGATGGTGCAGCGCGAGGTGGCCGACCGCTTGGCCGCGAAGCCCGGGAACAGCGATTACGGCCTGCTTTCGGCAACCGCGCAACTTTACAGCAAAATTGAAAAGCTGTTCACGTTGCCGCCGGGCACGTTTTCGCCGCCGCCGAAAGTGCATTCGACCGTGGTGCGTCTGACGATTTTTCCTCGCATCGAGAATTTGCAGGTGCCGGAGAAAGAGTTCATTGCGTTCCTGAAACAATCGTTCGGGCAAAAACGGAAAACGCTATGGAACAATTTGAAGTCCGAATATGATCCGGAACTGCTGCGGAAAGCGTTGGCCAAAGCGGGCATCAAGCCTACGGTTCGGGCAGAAGAGTTGAGTCTGGAAAAAAGCGCGGCGGTGTTTCGGAAGCTGGCGAGCAGGCAAGGATGAGATGTTGCCCAATGACCGTGACTGAAGGACAAATTCCTTCCGAATCGCCCGTGATCCGGCCGGAATCCAACATAGGCAATCCTGGTCGCGAGTGCTATTGCCTGCTCACATCAACTGACCCATCACGGTGCTGTACAGTTCTAGCCGTCGAGATTCAGGCGACGGCGATCCGCGTCACCGGGAAGGGCCAACAAGAAACCCGCTCAAGCCTGTCTGGCTCAAGCGGGTCATTCGGTTCGGTGGCAAGTGCGCATAGTACATGGCGGACAGCTAGTACGTGGCCTTGAATCCAAAGCGAACGTAATGTTTGTTAGCGTAGGTGCCGACGATCAGCTTGTGGTCGTTGATACCATCGGCTTCAGTCCCCACCGCTTTGGGGTCATCGAATTTGTAGTACTTTCTGCCCGAAGACGTACACTTTGTGCACAGTGCCCCATGAATCAGGCCTGTGGAATCGCTCCAGCCGTAAACCACATCCCCGTCGGTGTTGATGCCAAGCACGTAGCTGTTCACCGCTTTGGGCACGTCAATCGTCGTGTACTTCTTTCCGTTGTAGAACGACGATTCCCAGTGCCCAGCCGGGTCGCCCCATTGAAGGACGATTATTCCCTTGTTGTTGATCGCATCCCCGCCAGTCCATGACGAGCCGGGGACGTACAGATTTTTATAGGTTTTCCCGTTCCACTTAAAACCGTGGTACACCCCTCCAGAATCCTGATACTCCCCAACGACCATTCCTCTGTCATTGATGCCCCAAGCTGAGGAGTTTTCGGAGCCGCTCGGTCCCATGTCGCTAAATGTTTTGTTCTGATAGATGAACGCCTGCGTATTGCCACTGGAATTTGTGTAGTAGCCGACGATCACGTTGCCTGAGTTGATGCCGATGCACGTGGTGTTGGTCCCGTTGGGATCATCCAACGTGGTCAGCTTCTCGCCCACCAGCTTCATGCCGTGGGTCGTGCCTGCTGAGTCGACGTAGTTCCCAACCAGCACCCCAGCGTTGTTCACACCCCATACACGCGTGTCTTGCGCACCCTTGATCGCAACGGTAGTGAATTTGAAGGTTAATTTTGGCGCATCGGCCGCAGTTGCCGCAGCGACGATGAACAGCAGCACAAACGCCAGCATGAACGTTGTCGATTTGTAGTTTTTCATTGGTTTTCTCCGCTTCTCCGAATGCTTGCACGAACGTTACTCCCGACCCTACTTCAGGCCGAAGGCGTAAACGTTGAAGTCATACGAGCCGACATAAACCACCCCATTGGCCACGGCGGGCGAGGACACCACCGGGCCGCCGGTGGTGTAGCTCCACAGCAGAGCGCCGGTCTTGGCGTTCAGCGCGTAAACGTTGAAGTCATACGAGCCGACATAAACCACCCCATTGACCACGGCGGGCGAGGACATCACATAGTTGCCAGTGGTGTAGCCCCACAGCTTGGCTCCGGTCTTGGCGTTCAGCGCGTACACGTTATTGTCTTCCGAGCCGACATAAACCACCCCATCCGCCACGGCGGGCGAGGACTCCAAAACGCCGGTGGCGTAGCTCCACAGCAGGCCGCCGGTGCTGGCGTCCAGCGCGTACAAGTTGCCGTTGTACGATCCGATATACACCACTCCATGCGCCACCGCGGGCGAGGAGTCCACCCAACCGCCGGTGGGGTAGCTCCACAGGAGGGCGCCGGTCTTGGCGTTCAGCGCGTAAACGTTGAAGTCATACGAGCCGACATAAACCACCCCATCCGCCACGGCGGGCGAGGACCGCACAGGTTCGCCGGTGGGGTAGCTCCACAGCTTCTTGCCGGTTTTGGCATTCAGTGCGTAGACGTTGTTGTCATACGAGCCGACATAAACCACGCCATTTGCCACGGCGGGCGAGGAAATCACTGCGAGGCCGGTGGCGTAGCTCCACAGCTGGGCGCCGGTCTTGGCCCTCAGCGCGTAGACGTTGTTGTTACCCGAGCCGACATACACCATCCCATTTGCCACAGCGGGCGAGGAATACAAGGTGGCGACGTATGGGTTCCACAGCTTGGCGCCGGTTTTGGCGTTCAGCGCGTAAACGTTGTTGTCTTCCGAGCCGACATAAACCACCCCATTCACTATGGCGGGCGAGGAATCCACCCAGTAGCCCGTGGTGTAGCTCCACTTCTTGTGGAGCTTCCCAACATTCTTGACGTTAAGCACCTTCTCGCACGGGTTCCAGCGCTTCATGTTGGTGCGGTGGAACTCGCTCCAGTTGTTGATGCACTTGCCCGCTGGCTGCTGCCCCCATGCCACGGACACGAAGCACGCACAGAGAATGAAAACCAAGATGCTGATTCGTTTCATAACGAACCTCCACCAGATGAATTGGTCTGACGTAAATGCGTTTCCCGGTCGCTCGGGTCATTCGTCTCAGGGGGTGGGCGTCTCAACTGGCGGGGCGTCTCTTCGGAGAGACGGAAGGATCTGTCGCACAAAAGTCTACTCTTTTGGCTGATCTTTGCAATAGCCGTTATCACGGTTCGATGTGATGGATTGGCGAAACCCGGTCTTGTTGGTAGAGGTTGGGAGCCTGTCTACGACTGCGCCTGCGGACGGCAACTCTGTCCCTGGAATGGGCTGGCCTAGGTCAATCGGGGGAATATCGCCATTTCACTCACAAACCCGGAATCGACCTGCCAGTTGGCGAGTCGTCGGCTACCCGACAGCTACCATCCCGCTCTCCACCATTGCCCGCTAAACGTCGACTCCGAGCCCAAACATCGTAAGTTAGGGCTTAGGGACCAAACCCCTCGCACGCCCATCACAGCGCAGCCCTTCCGATCGGCGTAACATAGTCCCGTAAACCCATGAGCACCATCCGCCATCCCGCCGTGGCCGGGCGTTTTTATCCGCGAGACCGAGAGACTCTGGCCAGCGCCGTGCAGTCCTATCTCTCGCCGAACGCTAAGCCACTCCCCGCGATCGGGTGCATCGCCCCTCATGCGGGTTACATTTATTCGGGGCCCGTTGCCGGAGCCGTCTTCGCTTCACTGGAAGTTCCCGAGCGTTGTCTTGTGCTCTGCCCCAACCACACCGGGATGGGCATGCCACTTTCCATCATGAGCAACGGCGCGTGGGAGACGCCGTTGGGCGCGGTCGCCATCGACGCGCCTCTTGCCTGCGCATTCAAAGAGCGATTCCCGCGCCTCAGCGAAGACCCTGCCGCTCATCGCGCCGAACATGCCATCGAAGTGGAACTGCCCTTCCTGCAAACCAGGAATCCCCGCGTCACCTTGGTGCCGATCGCTTTGGGTACCGGCCAGTTCGACGTTCTCCAGGCATTAGGCGAAGCAGTCGCGGCAGCGGTGCAGGCGCAAGACGGCCCTATCCTGATCGTGGCCTCCAGCGACATGAATCATTACGAGAGCGACCGCATCACGCGGGTAAAGGATCACAAGGCCATCGAGCGCATCCTCGCGCTCGATCCACGCGGACTGTTCGACGTAGTGATGAAGGAAGACATCAGCATGTGCGGCTTTGGCCCGGCGGTCGTGATGCTGACCGCGGCAAAAAAGCTCGGGGCGAAATCGGCCGAGTTGATCAAGTACGCGACTTCCGGTGACGTCTCCGGCGACCGAGACCAGGTCGTCGGCTACGCGGGCGTGGTGGTGCGGTAGATCCAGCAAATCCAGAACCCAGGCGCTCGGCCAATATTCCGGAGTTTACTTCGGGTGAGCGCCGCCGCTGCTGGAGTGGCTTGTTGCGGTCACTCCCGCCGGGTGCGGGCTGGCAGGTATACCGTACCCAGGTGTAACGCGTGGTCCCGCAGTGCTTCCACCGCCCCACCAGCCCCCCGGACTGCCGAACGATTCGCTGTGCAGCGTCGTGGTGGCGAACCCTGATTTCTGTACGGTCTGCGATAACTCGCCAAGGTTCCTGATGGTCCAGCGCGGAATGCCAATGCCAGCGGAGTTCTCCGGAATCTGCAGCTTGCTCCCTGACCGGTTCAGCGGGCTGGGCATCGGACCGCGAGCCACGACGATCGTTTTGCCGCCCCCGTTGGTCGGCGGTTCCGGCAAACGGAAGGTTGCGGGAGGATTGGAAACGCGAGGGCCCGACCAGCCTGCCCAGGTGCCGCCGGGCTGCCATGCCCAACCGTAGGCTGGCACGTACGCCCACGAGCCGTAGTAATACGGAGTCCAGCCCCATGGATAAGCAGAAACCCAACCGTAGCCATATCCGGGATAGAAAACCCAGGCGCCGTTCATGAACGGATCCCATCCCATGCCCACCATGTAGGGCTGCCACAAAGTGCCGTAGCCGGGAACATTGAAATAAGAACCGTAATAGTTGAGATCACTGTTGCCGTAGGCGTACGGTGAACCTGAGTTGATCCCGGAATTGCTGATCAGGTAACGGTCGTGATTCTGGCCCTGCTCCTTATCCCATGCGTCATAGGGATCGGGCTCAACACTCCTGGCCAGAGTGGAACGATCATTGTGCTTGAAGTCGAAGGTCGCAGTCTTATTCTTCGCGATTTCGACCGGGCCGGACGGTCCACTCGCTTCCGCTTCGCCCGCGAAGACAGCCACCGTGGCATTGCTTTCACCCACCACGATGCGAAGGTGAGCGGCGTGTTTCAGGGTGAGCGTTTCCTTGCCGAAGCCCAGAGAAAGATCATCGTCCTTGCTGCCGTCGAAGTTGATATAGGCAGTTCCCTTTTCCAGGCGGATTAAGGAAACTCGGGTTCCCGGATCGCGCAAGCTGAGCTGGGGAAATTCAACCACCGTCTCGGGAACGATCCGCAGCGTGCTTCCGTTTTCGAATTCAATCTCGGCGCGGCCATCGCTCTTGGTCTGGATCTTGGTTCCCTGCATGATGGGCAAGTTGAGAAACGCTTTTTCCATTCCCTGCCCTGCATTGCGATCGATCAGGACGTCCCCTTTGACGTCGCTGAGCCGGACAATCCTGGCCTGCGAATCGGCAAGAGCCGGAATCGCGAGCAGGGCGTAGACGACGGTGGAAAGAAGAAATAAGCGGACGAGACGGTTAGGCAAACACATACTGCACCCCCAAAGTCTCTTGCTTACCCTATTAGAGCACTTTTCGGGTACTTCAGTTGCCAGCATTCAAACCGCAGTTGTCACTTGCCCTCCGTGGCAGCCCGCGCCAGCAGTCGCTGCGCCCGGCTGCGGGAAACATTCATGATGGCGGGATCATCGGCGATCTTCCGCAGAATAGGCGTCGCCGCTGGAAGTTCCGTCAAGCTGCCCGCACTAGCCATTTCCTCCATGCGCTTCAGTTCCTCGTCCAGCGCCAGTTTCTGATAACGCAGGTCGTATTCGAGTCGGCGCACAAACTCCAGGGTCGCCGACAGATTCTGAAAGATCGCTGTGAGTTGCTGGACGGCCGGGTTCAAAGAGTAGTTGTACAACGCCTGCGTGGTTTTGCCGGAGGCTTTGTAGCTCAGAGTCTTAGCGCCGGTCGAGGCCAGTTTCTTCTTCCCGGAGTCTACGTCTTCTTCAAAATAATGGGCCCGTTTGGCCAGGTCGAAAATCCGGCTCACGGTGGATTGGGGAACGGAAAAATCAGCGCGGTAGACCTCGGACGCTTCGCGCGGGGAAGGTGGATCGGTGGAAACATCAGAATCCGACGAGGACAGAGGCTTGGACCGCGCGCTGTAGGCGCCATGCCCGTCGGACCAGACCGAAACCTCGTAATGTGCGGGATCCGAGCCTGGGAAGTCACAGGTGAAGGTCACTACGGGAGTGGCCTGCTGGGCGCAGATCAAAGACAGCGACAGCAAGGGCAGCAAACCACCGATCACCCAGACCGCGACTCGGCATGCACCAGTGCTACGGGAAATGATCATACCGTGAAGAGATTATGCCAGTTTGGGCAGCCTTTCTGCTGAACTTCTACTTGGCTGCCGCCTGTTGCCGTTCCTGAGTTGCGGAGGTATGAAGGTGGCAAATGGCGATGGCCAGGGCATCGGCGGCATCGTTGGGTTCGGGCACCTCGGGCAGGTTCAAAAGACGCATGACCATCTGCTGAACTTGCTGTTTCTCGGCCCTTCCGTAGCCCACGACCGCCGACTTGATCGACAGAGGTGAATACTCCTCCACTTTCAATCCGGCCGAGGATGCAGCCAGCATGGCAACTCCGCGCACTTGTCCCAGCTTGATTGCCGACTTGGCATTGGCCGCGTAGAACACGTCTTCGATGGCCACGTTGTCCGGCTGGTGGTTCGCGATGACCACGCCGAGACGATCAAAAACGGTTGCCAGACGCCCAGCCATGGCTTCGCGCGGAGACAGCTTGATTGCCCCATAGCTCACGCACCGGAGAGTGCCGTCGGGGCCAAGCTCAACTACGCCGTAGCCAGTACACTCCGTACCGCAATCGATCCCCAGAACCCGCATCCAGAAAAGTGTATCGCTTCCGGCGGCTGGCACCTAGGGAAAGTCGCCAATGTCATCGGCAATCGTTTCATTTGACAAGCCTTCCTTTGGAGCCGACAATTCGGGTGATGTGGGGAGGAGGCTTGAATGAAAGCATCTTCGTCTTCTCCACGCAAGCTTCGACAACTTTCGGCGTCACTAACCCACGACATTAATCTTTATGCCCTCGGAGCGACGGCTGTCGGTGTAAGTGCGCTGGCCCTGACACCGCCGAACCCGGCCGAAGCAAAGATCGTGTATACGCCGGCTCATATAAGAATCGCCGCTGGAGATGTGGTTCCGATCGACGTGAATCACGATGGCATCAACGATCTAAGATTTTTCAAAGACACCCACACCGGGATAGGGAAGACTTTTAGAAGCGTTCTGGGGATCGATAGTTACGAAGTTGACGGAAAGGTCGCACGCTATAACTTTGACGGCCAGTGGTGGCCGCGGGCACTCAAGGCGGGCGTCTCCGTGGGAAAGCAATTACGTTTCGATCGCAATGGGGCCCCTTTGGCGGCCTACTGTTGGATTCCTGGCAGCGGATTTTGTCCGACGTACCCCTATGGAGCATGGGCCCGAAAGGGAAAGGGCCTGAAGAACCATTATCTCGGGTTGGAATTCAAGATCAACGGGCGCATGCACTACGGTTGGGCTCGGCTGACGGTTGATCCATTTAAAGGCGGCAAACGGGATATCGTAGGTCACCTCACGGGTTACGCGTACGAAACCGTTCCCAATAAACCAATCATCACTGGAAAGACCAAAGGTGCGGACGTGATGACTGTTCAACCCCTGTCGCTTGGACATCTCGCACGCGGGGCGTCGTTGCTGTCGGTCAACGCGACTGTCGGCCATTGGTGACTTGATAGTTCGGTACCTACGGTTCGTGAGAATCAGCAGTTCTGGTTTTCTCAGGAGTCTGCCGAGGGTCCGTTCAGGAGCACTTGTCCGGTAGTTCACTCCGGTGGGCATCGGGACTGACCTACTGATGCTCCCTGAAATACCGATACGCCTTCTTAAGCGCCTCAGTGTTCCTGGTGGACATCCCCGATCACTTCTCGAGCGTGCAACTCACGAGTGCAGACCCGATCATGCACCGATCCACACGAATAGACGAGATAAAGCGGCATGTCCCTAGCCTGCACGCGGTATGTGCCTAATTCGATCTGGAAAACGTCGGCGTAGTCACTGAGCACAATCCCGTTCCCGGGGGCTGCGCGTATCCGAAATTGCCGCGAGGCTGGTTCATAGTTCCCGTAGCTGAAGCAGTGTCCGATGCATGCGCGGTCGACGAGATGCCAGAAAGGATTGGCACGAGTGGAATTTGTCAGGAACATTCCGATCACTCGGGCCCCGGCTGGAAAGGCTCTTACCGCCGCATCCACCTGATCTTCCATCCGGTTGAACCTGCGCGCATCGTGGAAGACAAACGCAAAAAAGATGATCGCGGTACTAAGCAGAGCGAGCTTCTCAAGCTTTCGAAGGGGCACTTGCGATAGCAGCGCGCACAGCAGAATTCCCGCCGCCATAGACAAGCGCTTGGTGATGTAACTGAATGGCAACCCATATTGAGGGAATGCAATCGCGGCGGGGACGATCACCACTGCCGCCGCCGTAAGAACCCAAAGGTGAACGTAGATGTCCGAGCGCAGGTTTGGCCAGGTCCGTTCCTTTAGGAAACGGCGCAAAAGCCAAACCCAAACGGTCAGCAGCAGGGCGAAAGGCACAACGTACTTGTCGCCAAATAGCTGCGCTTGACTTGCCCCCGCCACGAAGACAAACTGCCCAACTGACCAAAAGGTTTGGTAGCGATGGGCTAGAACGAAATGTGCCGCCACCAGAGCGGCCAGTCCGGCCACCAGCAACAGGTTTCGCTGCCGCAACCGAAGACGCTCGGCAATGCTCGCGTAGACTGCCAAACCCACGGCCCACGCAACCGGAAGTGGATGGGCGATCCAGGCCAAGAGCAGTAATGGCGCAAACAGAAGGCGGGTCGGCCAACCCGCCGACAGGAAGATCGCCAGATACCAGAGACAGATTCCCATGGCGATCTGGAAGTTAAAGAAACCGAGATGAAAAGTGAAGCCGTAGGCGAATATCGCCATACAGGGGATCACAAACCACGGATTCCGATTCTTTCCACGGGAGATGAAGCGGATCGCGCCGGAAGCAAAGACCAGGACCGCGGCAGCAACTGCAACCCGCTGAGCTGCGGCCAGTCCGATGTGGGAGTACAAGAACGCCAGCATCAAATCGAAAAGTACGTTGTTCCATTGCCGGGTGATCCACAGTCCCGGCGCCAGGCCTTCAGAAATTCGCGAGGCCAGCCAGGCGTTATAGGCGTGGCTGGCAAGATCCCCCGCTTGAATGCGGGATTGCCAGAAACAAGGAACCAAGAGCAGCGCGCCAATTAGCACGACCCTCAAGTGGCCGGGGAGCCTCCCAGGCCAAGCCCGTTTCCCTTCCTCTTCAGGCATTTGTTCTGTAGTGTAATGGCGGGATGACTTTTGCGCATTGCCTTGACGGGAACATGTGGACGATCAGGGGATGCGGTCTTGACTGCAGTCCACCGGGAGGCTGAACGCGATCGCGACAATTTCGACGAAACGACTCAGCAGTTTGTGGATCCCTTTCCTCATCGCGCTGGTAACGATCCATGCGGTGCTTTGGTGGAATGCCCGCGAAGGACTGCGCGCGGGACATCAGGACTTCACTGCCTTCTACACGGCCGGGAAGTTGCTTTCTCAGGGCGAAGGCGCGCGGTTGTATGACGATGACCTGCAGTACCGGGCGCAACAGGAGTTCGCGCCTCACGTCGAGACCGGCCAAAGGCCACTGCGCTATATCCACCCTCCGGTGGAGGCAGCGCTCTTTGTTCCATTCGCCGAGCTGCCTTACTTTGAGGCGTACCTGCTTTGGGCCTTCTTAAACCTGATCGTGCTGGCTCTGGCTGTGCTCGTGCTTTGCCGGCATCTACCGGGACTTCGAGAGCAGCCGGCGATCCTGTGGCTGCTGATCGGACCCGCTTTTTTCCCTGCATTCCTGGCGCTTGTACAGGGACAGGACATCCTGCCGTTATTGCTGCTGTACGCGCTGGCCTGGGCCGCGATGAAACGGCACTCCGACTTTGCCGCCGGCTGCTCGCTCGGGCTGGGATTATTTCGCTTCCACCTGGTGCTGCCTTTTCTTCTCGTCCTCGCTCTGCGGAGACGATGGCGGCTGCTCGGCGGCTCAGCAGCCGTGGCAATGCTCATGGCGCTGCTTTCGGTGGCAGTGGTCGGTTGGAGGGAAGCACTGGCGTACCCCGCGTATCTGTTGCACCTGGCGAACCGGGTGGGGATGGGCGTCACTACCCCCGAACATATGCCCGATCTTAGCGGGCTTTTATACGTCTTGGCGCCCCCTGGCACACCTCACGCTTTCATGTTCGCCGTCGTCGTGGCGCTGTCCCTGACAATGCTCTGGGCGACTGCCAGACTGTGGAGGTCAAGCAACAACCAACAACTGCTTTCGCTGCAGTTCTCTCTCGCGTTAATTGCGGCACTGTTAGTGAGTTATCACGAATACGACTATGACCTGAGCCTGGCGCTGATTCCCGTTCTCCTGATCCTGGACTACCTTCAGACGCGGTCGACCCCCCGAGCCACGCAATGGCTGCTGCTGGCGCCCGCGTTTCTGCTGTTTCTCACACCATTGCACATGCTTCTGTTGTATCGATGGAGATATGCGTGTCTTCTGAGCATTGTGCTCCTGCTATGGTTCTGCGGCGTCGCTCGGGAAATCCTGCGCGCTTCCAATCATTCAAGTCCACATCTCAGCGCCGTTCCGTAAGGCGTAAACCGCCAACCGAATCAGTTCGGAGCCTCGTCGGGCTCGGTCACGTTACAATGCTGTGTGACCATCCCACCCCGCGGAGGACCGCCGTCATCGCAAACACCGGCACGAGTCGAGGCATGAAGCTGGCGCTGGCTTTTGTCACCGCCATGTCACTGCTCCATGGAGCACTGTGGTGGCAAGCGCGCGATCGGCTCCAGGTGGGGTACCCGGACTTCACCATCTTCTATACAGCCGGAAAGCTGCTTTCTCAGGGCGAAGGCGCACGATTGTATGACAATGACCTGCAGTACCGGGTGCAGCGGGAGTTCGCTTCCAAGGTTGAGACCCGCAAAGGGCCAATGCCCTATAACCACCCCCCGGTGGAGGCAGCGCTCTTTGTTCCATTCGCCAAGGTGCCTTACTTTGAAGCCTACCTGCTTTGGGACATCCTGAACCTGATCTTGCTGGCGCTCGCTCTGTTCGTGATGCGCGCGCATCTGCCGGGTCTTCGAGCTCAGCCGGCGGTTCTGTGGTTGGTGGTCGGACTGGGCTTTTTTCCCGTGTTCCTGGCACTGCTTCAAGGCCAGGATATCCTGCCGTTATTGCTGCTGTACGCGCTGGCCTGGGCCGCGATGAAACGGCATTCTGACTTTGCCGCCGGCTGCTGGCTTGGGCTGGGCTTGTTTCGCTTCCACCTGGTGCTCCCCTTTCTGTTCGTCCTCGTTCTGCGAAAACGAAGGCGGCTGCTCGCCGGCTCGGCAGCCGTGGCAATGCTCATGGCGCTGCTCTCAATTGCGGTGGTCGGCTGGAAGGAAGCACTGGCCTATCCCTCGTACCTGTTGCAGGTGGAGAACCGTGTGGGTACCGGCGTCATTGCCCCGGAAAACATGCCGAATCTTCGCGGACTTCTATACGTGCTGCTGCCGCCCGGCACATCTCATGTTTTCATGTTCGCCGTCGTTGCGCTGTCCCTCGCAATGCTCTGGGCGTGCTCCAGATTGTGGAGGCTGGGCACCGACCAGCAACTGTTTCCGCTGCAGTTCTCTCTCGCGTTAATTGCGGCGCTGTTGGTGAGCTATCACGAATACGATTACGAACTGAGCCTGGGGCTGATTCCCGTTCTGCTGATCCTGGACTATCTCCAGACGCGTTCGACCCCCCGAAGCACGCAGTGGCTGCTGCTGGCGCCGGTGTTTCTGTTGTTTCTCACGCCATTGCAAATGCTTCTGCTGTTTCGATGGAGATATGCGTGCTTTCTGTCCATCGTGCTCCTGCTATGGTTCTGGGGAGTCGCTCGGGAAATCCTGCGCGTTTCGAATCATTCAAGCACTCATCTCAACGCCGCTCCATAAGGCGTAAGCCGCGCATCCTGTCCATCCCCAGATCTCCAAACTGCGGCTGCCCCACCCTTCGCGGGTTTTCGAAGGGTGGGGAACGATGATGCGTTACCCTACCATTGCTTGTAGATTCCTGACCTTCACCTTGGCTGCTATCCGTTCGTTCACCAGCACTGCTCCCGGTTCGTCGCCAGCACAGTACCGACGACTGCCCAACATCCAATGTTCCGACTGGCAATGGCAGTCCTTGTTTCGCCGGGTTTTCGGAGTGGACACAGCCAATACCGCTGTCTCCACGCAAGCCGCTACGCCCCCCGCTTGGTCTTCAGCTCCGCCAGCAATTGCTCGATGCGGTCCTCTTTTTCCAGCGCGGCCAGACGATCGTCGAGATTATCGGCCGCCATCTCGGACTTAGCCTGGGCCGTTGCCGCAGAATGCTCGACTTTGCGCTTCATGCGGTCGAAGGCGTCGGCACTGGAGCCGTTGCCGCCGGCAGCTTTTGCGTCGCTGGCTTTGGCTACCGCCCGCGCACGGCGATGCTGCGCGATCAGCAGATCAGCCTTGGCCTGCGCTTCGGTCAGCTTCTGCTCCAGCTGGCGCAGGGCGGTCTTCAGGTTCTCGACCTGCGCTTTCTGGTCGATGACCTGCTGCGCGAAGCCGTCGCTCAACTTGCGGTAGCTTTCGACGCGCTGCAAGGCGGCGCGCGCCAGATCATCCTGCTTCTTGTCGACTGCCAGTTCCGCTTTGCGCATCCATTCCGCCACTTTGTCTTCGTTTTCTTTCTGTTTCTTTTCGAGCAAGTGCTGGTCGGCGATGGCGATCGCCACCTGCGTTTTGACCTGCAGAAGTTGGTTCTGCATGTCGAGAATGACTTGCTTGATCATCTTTTCCGGGTGCTCGGCCTTGTCGATCAGGTCGTTGAGATTGGCCCGGACCAGCGTGGAAACCCTCTCTAGTAATGCCATGGTGAAACTCCTTTCTTCGTCTTGGCTGTCAGCTTCTTTCTGAAACTGCTTAGTTCTTCTTTACGGTTGGGTGGGAACTCGCAAAATGTCCGCGAGCCACACCGGTCCCGATGAGGATTCCGATGACGGCAACGCCAACCGCGACTGCGCGCTCGGCCAAGCCCAGCACGAGGGCTATGGCCGCCAGCGCGCAGGCGCCAACCGTGATCAGGATGCCAATCTGTTTCGATGACATGGCTACCTCCTCAAAGCTTCGGTGAACTGCTTCGATGCACGATCGGGAAGACTCTTGCTCTTTTTCGTCATCCAGCTTCCAATGGCAACGCCCAGCACAATGCCGATCGCCAGCCAGAGTCCTCCAAGACCGGCGACCATGGCGAGACCAACGCCGGCCCCGGCCCCGAGCGCCAACCCAAAAGCGATTTGTAAAGATGAACGCGTCATAACTCACACTCTGTGACTGCGGTTGCCCCACCCTTCGCGCTTTTTCGAAGGGTGGGTACCTTCTCCCTTACTTCGACGGCGGCACAACGTCCGGCTTGAACGTCTTGTCGCCGATGGCGCGGACTTTCGAGAACAGTTCGCCCATCTTCATTCCCGACAGCGTTTCAAACAGCGCTGGTACCTGCGCGGCCATCATGGTCAGGTCGCCGGTGATCTTGTGCATGCCGGCAGCATCGCCGTTGCCGGTTGAGACCACCGTGATCTTGTCCACGTTGGCCAGCGGACTGGCCAGCGCTCTCACTACTTCCGGCAAACCGGTCAGCAGCTTGTCGATCACCGCCGCCTGGTTGTACTCCTGGAAAGCTTCGGCTTTCACATTCATGGCCCTGGCTTCGGCATCGCCCTTCTTGAAAATGATCTCGGCTTCGGCTTCACCCTGGGCGCGAATCGACGAAGCGTGTCCTTCGGCTTCCGCGATCAGACGCTGCTTCTCGGCTGCCGCGAGCGTTTCAATGCGCTGACGCTCGATCTCCGCCTGCTTCAGCACCGTCGCAATCAGCTCTTTCTCGCGGCGGTTGATCTCGGCTTCCTGCACCTTGACCTGCTGTTCCTTCTCGACCTGCTGCACCTTCACCTGCTCAGCCACAACCTGCTGCTGCATGATGTTGGTCTGGATGTCGTAAGCCTTGTCGGCCTGCGCCTGTTGCTTCTTGCTCACTTCCAGATACTGCGCTCGCTTTACCTCGAGGTCGCGTTGCGCTTCGGCTTGCTTGGCCAGCGAAAGATTTTCCGCCAGCACTCGTTCCTGATCAGCTTGCGCTCTTGCAACGGCAGCTTCCCGAGTCGCCAGCGCCCGCCGGATCGCGGTATCCCGCTCCGCTTCCGCCGTCGCCACGTCGGCATCGCGCTTGATGCGAGCCACGTCCGGCTTGCCCATGTTGATGATGTATTCGTTCTTGTCCCGCACTTCCTTGATGGTGAACGAAATGACTTCGAGGCCCATCTTGTTCATGTCATCGGCGCAGGTGGACCGCATGCGGTCACCCACCATCTCCGGTTGCTTGACAATCTCCTCCACCGTGAGCTGTCCGATGATGCCGCGCAGGTGGCCTTCCATCACCAGCTTGATCAGTCCTTCGCGCTCCTGATCGGACTTGGTGAGGAACTGCTCTGACGCGGTCAGGATCGACTCCGTGTCCGACTTCACCTTGATCTGTGCCACGGCTTCCACCGTCACCGCAACTCCCTGCTTGGTGTAAAGATCCTGCTGCGGCGCCACGTCGAACGACATCAGTTCGAGCGAAAGATCGCGGCAGTTTTCGATCATGGGGAAAATTACCGTGCCCCGCCCCTTGACCACGCGGGTTCCGCGAAACCCATACACCACCAGGGCTTCATGCGGCCCCGCTTTGCGATACAGCCTCGCCAGCATGCCCATCAGGAACATCATGGCCAGCACCGCCAGGCCCACGATGATCCATATCTCAATGAATGTTCCACCCAACATATCGCCTCCTAGAAGTGCATTGAACGAATTCGATCTTCACTAATCCTTAACGTTCGTCGATATAGGCGCGGGCGTCCTCGCCCGTCAGCCCGCGCGCCACCGCTCTGGAACTCACTCGCTCTCCTCGCCGGCCATCTCCGTCCACAACCGGACGTACGCAATTCCCTTCTCATAGCGCGTCACCACCACTTCCACACCCTTGGCGACGGCGTTTCCGTCTTCCGCCCGAGCCCCGCAAGTCCGCCGCGTACCGGCTTGCGAATAAATAATCTCCCCGGTCCCGCCCTGCCGTATGGGCATCGAGACGTGGCCCAGCACTCCCGTCATTTCAAAGTCGGCGGGATCAAGGTTCTCGTCTTCCGCAGTCAGCACGCGGCTGAGAAACAGATAAATAATTCCCGCACCGGTGACCCCGCTCAACAAAGCAATGCCCAGTCCCACCACAAACCACAGCGTGGAAAAACGCGTCAGCAAATAGCCAATTCCGCCAAACCACGCTAGGAACGCCGCCAGCGTCACCGGGTTCAGCACCGAGCCCGCCGACCTTCCGCCGCGCACGTGCCCGCCATGTGCAACATGCATGTGAGCTCCGGCGTGCAGATGACCACCCAGGCCGTGCGGCGTATGCCCGTGCAGCCCTCCCAGCAGGAACGACAGTATGCTGAACGTAAAACCCAGCGCGAAGCAGATCAGATAAAACGTGGCCCACGTCATAGCGTGCACCTCCTGCCCGTCACTACGTTCTGCGGCGCTCGCGCCGCTTCCGGCTTCAACGCTTCGAGCAAACGCTCGGCCAACCCCGGCGTGTCCAGAATCGCCCCCAGCAAAATCAGGCAGCGGCGAGTGTCTTTCTCTCGCGCCACTTTGATCAGCACGTCCCCAACTTCCGGATCGCTGGCAAACCGCTCCGAGCCTTGCAGCAGCCACACGTCCAGCTTCCCTTCCGTGGTTCGCAGGTCGGAAGTCAAATCCGTGTGATAACCCTTGGGATCATCCACCAGGAATCCCGGATGCACCTTGAAAAACTTCGCCAGCAGCGTGCGTGTCGATTGCGTCATGTGCGGACGGCTCCCGCCTTCGATCTGCGAAATGTAGGACTGGCTGATCGGCTTGCCCAGTTCCTTGCGGATGGCGCGCACCAGTTCCTGCTGAGTCATGGGCCGGTTGATCCCGCGCAACGAGCCTTCCACTTCGCGCAGGTAGCGGATTTTCTCGCCCAGCGTCATATAACTAATCGACATATTTATATTGCAATTTGTGATTTATGTCAAGAAATGGATGTGGTGTGTTTACAGAGGGTTACGGCAGGGACTTGTGGAGGATTGCTCCTAATGCGGGGTGGCCCAGCCTTCCGCGTCTCTTGCGGACTGGTGCGGCTGAGTCGCCGTCCACAATTGTGCATTGGCAATCTTTGCCAATCATGGTACGATGGGTCACGAACATCATCCATAGAAGGGATCATCACCATGCCCACCCGCAACGTCAATTTGACTGACGAACTTAACCACTTTGTCGCCAAGAAGGTTAAGAGCGGGCGTTACGAAAACGCCAGTGAGGTAGTGCGGGCCGGGCTGCGGACTTTGGAGCGCGAGGAGCAAGAGTACGAAGCCAAGCTGGCCGCGCTACGGGCGGCGATTGACGAAGGCGACGCCAGCGGTATCGCAGAGGGCAACGTTTTCGGTCGCGTTCGTAAGGCCCTCAAACTCCCTGGGTCGCGCTAGGCCGTGGCTAAGTTTCGATTTTCGCGCCGTGCGGAGACCGACTTGCTCAGCATCGCCGATTACACCCTTCAGAGGTGGGGCAAAGCCCAAGCCGCCCGGTACCTTGGCGAACTTGAGGTTTGCTGCCAGATGCTTGCCGACAACCCGGCGATCGGCCGACCCTGTGAGGACGTTCGTCGCGGCCTGCGGCGGCATGAGCATGGCAAACACGCCCTGTTCTACCGTCAAGCGCGTGATGGCATTTTAGTTTCCCGCGTCCTGCATCAGCGCATGCTGCCCGATAGACACGCCATCGACCATCCAGACGATGAGTCGTGACAGCTTTGGATGCCCATGGACACACCGATGGCACGCCGCCTGGGCGTCACGCCACCGTCCCGCCGAAATCACTTGACTGGAGCCGCCGGTTGAGCAGGCGGGACCGCAGTCGCCGGTTGAGCGGGCTGCGCTGCCGCCGCTGGCTGGGCAGGCTGGGGCGCGGCCTTCAGCTTCGCAAAGGATTCCTCCACGCGCTTGCGGAAGTCGCCGCTGTCGTCGTGCTCAAATCCGCTATAGTTCGACTTGACTTGCATCTCGCACTCTGCACCCTTCGATACCAGGGCGACGTGGTTGGTGCGCTGCAGGACCGCTCCGGTAATGGTGACATGCACGTTGTGCTTCACCTTGTAGGCAGCAGTCATTAGGGTGTCATCACTCTCCTCGACGTTGTAGTTCTCCGCATTGCCAAGTGTATCCTTGACCGCGCCCCACAGCTCGCTGCAAGCAGCGGGATAGGTGCTCTTGGAGGTCTTGCCGAACGCCGGCAGAGCAAGCGCCAGCGACATCACAGCCGCAATCACGAGTCTCGTTTTCATCATGGCATCTCTCCTCGTACGGATCTGCTCTCAGAATGTCGAACCTGAAGAGAAGTCCCCGTTTTCAAGACAAGAGAAAGATAGTCGCTCAAAACCATTTCGTCAGTGCGCAAAGTCACCTGAGGCAGTGACCAGCGAGTGCCCCAGCCTTCCGCGCACTTTGCGGAGATTCTCTCTTGCGAGTCAAGCAGTTTTTTCTCTCTGGAGAGGTGCAGGAGAACCTCTCTCTTTTAGGCTGCCAGAGCGAGCTCAAGCGCAGGGAACAAGCGGGAGCCGTCATACTCGCTCTGGCTACGGAACATGCCGAAGATGGCGTGCAGCATCTTGCGAGCCACGGCGAGAAGAGCTTGCAGTTTGGCTTTGTGGCGGGCGAGCAAGGCGTGGTAAAAGGCGCGCAAGTGGGGATCGTGGCGCACCGCGACTAAGGCAGGCATGTAGAGGGCACGGCGCAGGTAGCGGTTGCCGGCGCGGCTGATGCGTGAGGGTTGGTGCACGGAACTGCCGGAGTCGTGCTGGGCGGGATCCAGTCCGCTGTGGGCCACCCACTGGCGCACGCTGAGGCTGGGGGCCAGCAACGCCAGTTCTCCCAGCAGGCTGAGAGCACTGGTTTCGCCGATGCCAGGCATGCTCAACAGCAGCGCGAAACGCGGACGCAGTTCGGCGTCCTGCTCGATGAAGGTCTGCGCCGCATCGCGCATCTTTTCGATGCGGTGCTCCAGATCGCGTAACGAGCGTTTCAGGTCCTGCCGCACCCAACCCGAGCCGGCAGCGGAAGCCGAGAGGGCGTGTAGACGATTGCTCTCTTGGGTGTGCTGCCGGGTGAGAGCCGCGATGTGACGCGTGAGGGTGCGCAGTTGCAGAGCGGCAGCGCCGGGTGGACACCAGCGCTGGAACGGCATGCGACGGGCATATTCGGCCAGTACCTGGGCGTCGGCAGGATCGGTCTTGCTGCGGCACAGGGTGGCCGCGAAGCGGTTCACCACCTTGGGATTCAGCACCGCCGTTTCGATGCCGGATGCGGCGTGCAAGGCCAGAGCCAGGTCGAGACTATAGCGACCGGTGGCTTCCAGACAAACCCGCACTCGCACTCCGGTTTTTTGTAACCACCGGATCAGCGCTTGGTGCCCGCTAGCGCGGTTGGGAAAACTGTGTTGCAGCCACTTCTGGCCTTCGCCCTGCAGGGCGACGACGAGTTGGGCCGCGCTGACATCGATTCCACAGCTAAGAAAAACTTCCGCCGACGACTTGTGCATGAGAGCCTCCTAGAGTTAATCTGCGGTTCGGCTTCCGCCCCGGACAAGCTCTTGGCGCCGACCTTGAACATGCAGGCTCACAAGGCCTTCGATTCTCCACGGCGTCAAAAAGAGAGGGGCGGGGGCCACTCTCCGCGCAGGCTCAACCTTGGCCTAAGGCTGGGGCGACCTCTCCGCCGAAACGCGACCCAATACTAGTCGCGTCTGGAAATGAAAGATACAAGGCTGGCGTAGTTTGATCGCATTACGATGAAATTGGAAGCTCGGGCAAGCCTCAACGGCGTTTAATCCGGGGGATTGGACAACACTTCGTAGTGCATCACCTTCGGTCCGCGTTCCAGCAGAAACTTGTCGTCCTCGGGATAGAACACGGCTTTCTCCGGATCGGCGCCGGCAAAAGCTTTGATCGCATCCCACGAATCCCACAGCGTAATCAGCGTGAACTCCGCTTTGCCGTCGGCGACGCGGCGCAGCGTCCACACTCCCCGGTTGCCGGGAATGGCGGCGTACTCCTTCAGCCCGGTCTTTTGCAGATATTCGAAGTAAGTGTCCTTATCCGATTCGCGCGTAACCCCTCGCCAAATGCGTGCAATCATGGTCGCCCCCATTCGCCCTCAAGTTCGCCTTGTGAGAATCGCGAGGATATTGTCAACCGGATTGTCATTCCGAGCGTTGCGAGGAATCTGCAGTTGCTTGCAGCTACGAAAATGCAGATTCCTCGCGTCAAAAGCGGGCGTTCGGAATGACAAGTCTCTAACTGAATGACGTCACAACGTAGCCCTTAACAGACAGACGACTCACAGTCCCGCTTCGATCCGGGACCGTGGATCGAGATAATCCCGCAGCGCGTCGCCAATAAAATTGAACGACAACACCGCCAGCATCACCGCCGCCGCGGGAAACAGCACCAGATGCGGCGTATCAAACAGGTGCGCGCGGCTGTCATTCAGCATCGATCCCCAGCTAGCGGTCGGCGGAGGCACGCCCAGACCCAGAAAACTCATGGTAGCTTCGGCGAGGATCGCGCCGGCCATGCCGATAGCCGCCTGCACGACCACCGGCTGGATAATGTTGGGCAGAATGTGGCGGACGATCACCCGCAGATCGCTGGCGCCCAGGGCGCGCGCCGCCTCGACAAATTCGCGTTCGCGCGCCGCCAGCACCTGCCCGCGGACCAGCCGGGCATACCCGACCCAGCCGCCCAGAGAAAGCGCCAGCACCAGATTGAAAATGCCGGGGCCCCGAAAGGCGACGAAGGCGATCGCCAAAAGGATTCCAGGGAAAGAAAGAAATGCGTTCATGACGACGACATTGACGAAGCGGTCAATGCGGCCGCCGTAATATCCGGCGATGGACCCGATGATCAGCCCGAGCGACAGCGAACATGCCACCACGCAACTGCCCACCAGCATGGAGATGCGAGCCCCGTAGATCAGCCGGGAACAGATGTCGCGGCCCAGTTCGTCGGTGCCGCACCAGTGGGCGGAAGACGGCGGCGACAGCCGCGATGGCAAGTCGATGTACGCCGGGTCTTGCGGAGCAATCCACGGGGCGAAGAGAGCGAAGACCAGGAAGACCGCGATCAATACGACACCAATCGCCGCCAGCGGATTATGCCGGGCGGCCCGAGGCAGCGAGATGGCGGCAGCGGACAAAATCAAAACCTCGAACCGCAAAGAACGCATAGAAAGCATCGCCAAGGACACCAAGTGGACCCAGGCTCTTCCTGGCGGGCTTCGCCGGTTTTCTTGGCGCAGTTGGCGGTGAAGCTTTTTACTGCCGTATCCTCGGGTTCGCCACCGAGTACAGCAAATCGGTCAGGAAGTTCACCGCGACGTAGGTCAATCC
The DNA here is from genome assembly GCA_963758285.1 of Terriglobia bacterium. Taxonomy (GTDB): domain Bacteria; phylum Acidobacteriota; class Terriglobia; order Terriglobales; family Acidobacteriaceae; genus DASVWZ01. Next base: position 177,207 of record CAVWUT010000011.1, read on the forward strand.
GATCGCCAGGATGCAACCTTGCACCAGATAATAATCGCGGTTGCCGATTGCCTGGATCGTCAACCGCCCGATGCCCGGCCAGGAAAAGATTGTCTCGGTCACGATGGCTCCCGCCAGCAGTGCGCCGAATTGCAGTCCGAGAACGGTGATGATGGGGATCATAGCGTTGCGCAACGCGTGGCGATAGACGACGGTTCGTTCGGGCAGCCCTTTGGCGCGGGCCGTGCGGATGTAGTCCTGGTTCAGTTCTTCCAGCATCGAAGTGCGTACCATGCGGGTCAGGATGGCTGCCAGCGCGCCTCCCAGGGTAATTCCCGGCAATATAAGATGCGCAAAAGTCCCGGAGCCTGACACGGGAAGCCATCCGAGTTTGACGGCAAACAACAGAATCAGGATGGGACCAAGCGCAAAGTTGGGAAAGGACAACCCAAACAAGCTGACCACGCTCAGCAACCGGTCGTCCCAACGATTGCGGCGTTGCGCCGAGCGCACGCCCGCCGGGACAGAAAGCAGGATGGCCACGATCAATGCCGCCAGCGTCAACTCCAGCGTATACGGATAGCGCTGCGCGATCAGCGTGGCGACGTCCTGATTGAACCGCAGGGATGGGCCGAGATCGCCGTGCAGCACTCCTTTCCAATAATGAAAGTATTGCTGGGCCAACGGCACATCCAGCCCGTAAGCGTGGCGGGCGGCCTGAATGTCGGTGGCGGGCGCGCCCTCGCCGAGCATCTGCAGAATGGGATCGCCGGGGACGAGGTGAATCAGGAGAAACACGACCGAAACCACCAGCCAGACTACCGGCAGCGTATAGAGCACGCGTTGGGAGAGGTAGCGGAGCATTTGAAATTGGGTAATTTAGTAATTTAGTAATTGAGAAGTTCAACTGCACGGTCTCCCGTGAACTTGCGGTTTTGAATTACCCAATTGCTCAATCACCCAATTACTAGACGTCAATCCCCCGCTTTTCCCGCCGCCTTCGGCTGCACCCTCTCAATTTTCACCTTGGCGATGCGGTGGGCTTCCATCTCCTCGACGGTAAAACGATGGCCTTCGTAATTAACGGATTCGCCCGCTTGTGGAATCTTCTGCAAATGAGCCAGCACAAATCCGGCCAGGGTTTCAAAGCCCGCGTCGCGCGGAAGTTCCAGTTCGTATTGAGATTCGAGATCACGAATGCCGACCGACCCTTCCAGCAGCAGCGGCACATTGTCGGCCAGCGCCGGCTGTGGCGGCAAACCAACGTCAAATTCGTCTTCGATCTCGCCGACCAGTTGCTCCAGGATGTCCTCAACCGTGACGACACCTGCGGTGGAACCGAATTCGTCCACCACAACCGCCAGATGACGCTTGCGGTCTCTGAATTCCTCCAGAAGTTCAGTCAGCACCTTAGTTTCGGGCACCACCAACACGTCGCGCATGATCTGGTTGATCTTCATGTTGGAAATTCTGGCGGCGGTGACCGACGCGCCGGGGTTGGAGGTGAACCGCAGGCGCATCCAGCGCATCAGATCTTTCGCGTAAAGCACACCCACAATATGCTCGGGCCCGCTCTGCGGATCATACACGGGCACTCGCGAATGCTGTTCTTCCACGATGCGAGACAGGGCTTCGTCCAAACTCAGGTTGCTGGGAAGCGAGAAAATGTCGGGCCGGGGCACCATGACCTCGCGCACGGTGATGTTTTCCAGTTCCAGCGCGTGGTGAATCATCTCTTCCTGGAAGGGCGGAATCTGGCCAAATTGCCGGCTGGCGGTGACGATCAGCTTAAGCTCGTCCGGCGAGTGCACCGGCCCCTGGCGTACTCTCCGCGAACCGAACATGCGAAGCACGGATCCCGCCGCCGTGTTCATCACGAAAATGAACGGGCGCGTCAGGGTGAGAAAAACATCCATCGGTGCGGCCACCGCCAGTGCCACCTGCTCTCCGCGCTGCAAGGCAAGCGATTTGGGCACCAGTTCACCCAGGATGACGTGTAGGCAGGTGATGAGAACAAACGCCACCACGATGGCAATGCCGTGGGCGTAAAGCAGGGCATATGGTACCTGGCCGATCGATGTCTCCACGATATGGGCGAGCACGGGTTCGCCGACCCAGCCGAGGGTAAGGCTTACTACCGTGATTCCCAGCTGGACGCCGTTGACAACCTCATCTAGGTTGCGGTGTAGCTTTTGAACGGTGCGGGCGCCGATGCGATGGGCCTCAATCAGCTGCTGGATGCGGGTATCGCGCACGCTGACCAGTGCAAACTCGGCGGCGGCAAAGAAGGCATTCGCCGCAACCAGCAACAGGATCAGAAACACCCGCAGCAGCACCAGGGCGATCATGGATGGCTAATTCTAACATTTCAAAGGAGGAAGCGATTCTCCCAGCTCCTATGGAGTAGAATAAGGTTGGCGTTGGAGTAGGTGCCTTTTGGCCTTTTTGGAGTACCGCACGGTAACTCTCCGGAAGTTCAGACCAGGCTTTGCTTCCATTTCTCGACTTCGTCGGTCTAAGGCAATGAGCATCGGCATTGGTCTTCTTGGACCAGGTCAGAATCTGGAACAAATTGTGCAGGAATTGCGTACTAGAGGTTGAAGAGCAAGAACCAGGGTTTGCAGGAGGCGGCAGTGAACGGCAATGGTAATGGAAAGAAGAAGCGGCGCAAACGGATCATAATCATCAGCGTGGTCGTGGGAGTGGTGTTGATCGGCGCGGTTGCGCTCTATGCGTTCAGCCGCGGCGGCACCAAGATCGATCCCTCAAAGCTGGCCAAAGTCGAAAAGGGCGACTTGGCGAAGAGTGTGGTGGCAACTGGTAAGGTCACTCCCATCACCAAGGTTGAGGTCAAGTCCAAAGCCAGCGGCATCGTGAAGAAGCTGTACGTCGATTATGGCGACACGGTAAAAAAGGGGCAATTGCTGGCGCAGTTGGACAAAGTGGAGATCGAAGCCCAGGTCGACCAGTCCCGAGCCGCGCTCCAGGCCGCCGAAGCCAACCTGGCCAGTTCGCAGGCTGACTATGAGCGCGCCAAGGTGGATGCCGAGGGGCCCGACGTGCCCCTGTTGAAGCGCGAATATGACCGGGCTATGCAGATGGCGCAGGATGGCGTGGTTTCTCAAACCGCCCTCGACGATGCGGACAAGAATTACAAAATGGCGCTGAACAAGCAGAACGTTTCCAAAGCGCAAGTGACCGTGCTAAGAGCTAAGATCGCTCAATCGCAAGCCGAGATGGCGCGCGACCAGGCGAATCTGAAACAACTGGAAGAGCAGCTGAGTTACACCGATATTGTCTCGCCGATCGATGGCATCGTGCTCTCGCGCGACGTCGAAATGGGAGACGCCGTCAGTTCGATTCTGGTGCTGGGTTCTTCCGCCACTCTGGTGATGACGCTGGGCGACACCAGCGAGGTCTACGTCAAGGGCAAGGTCGATGAGAGCGATATCGGCAAGGTTTACCTCGGCCAGCCAGCCCGAATCAAAGTTGAGTCCTTCAAAGACAAGACGTTTAATGGCAAAGTCACCAAGATTTCACCCATGGGAGTTGAGAAGGACAACGTGACCACGTTTGAGGTGCGTGTATCCATCAATAACCCGGGCGGAGAATTGAAGGCGGAGATGACCGCTAACGCGGAGATCATTCTGGAAGAGCACAAGAATGTGCTGCAGATTCCCGAAGGCGCGCTCATCTACGACAAGGACAAGAAAGCTTCGGTCGAGATTCCTGACCCGAAGGCTAAGGACGGCAAGACCAAGCTGGCGGTGAACATTGGCATCTCCAATGGCGCCAAGACGGAAGTTCTCAGCGGGTTAAAAGAAGGCGACCAGATCGTTTTGCAGTAAGCGGTGTGTTTTCCTCCTTCCGGGGCACGGACACGCGTCCGTGCCCTTCGATTTTGCGCGGACTTTGTTCCTCACCCTATCGTGTCTGGCGCGTCTATTGTTGTGTTGGTGCTGAAGCCTTCCGTCATCACGTTCACGGCGAGGGTGTATCCGGCGCTGATTTCCGGAACTGCCAGCAGCAACATCTCGTAACCCTAACAGGAGGACCGATGAGGCAGCCGATTCGATTCACGGCCGTATCTTGTGTTTCTGCGTTGATTCTTGCCGTTTTCTTTGGTGCTATCCCGGCTTTCGCTTCCATCCAGGGAAGATTTGAGCGGACATACCAAGTTACCGGGCCGGTAGACCTCGAGGCATTGACCAAGTCCGGCGACGTCAGCATTCGGAGCGGGCCGGCGGGGACGGTCACCATCAGCGGAAAGATTTATGTCGAGGATCATTGGCTGGTCGGCGATCGCCATGCCGCAGTCAGCGAGATTGAGCAGAATCCCCCAATTCACCAGTCGGGGAACAGCATTCGGATTGATTACATCAGCGTGCACGGGATCTCCGTGGACTACGAAATCACAGTCCCCGCGGACACGGACGTCCGCACCCAAACCGGCTCCGGAGATCAGCGCGTGGAAGACATTCATGGCAAGCTGAACCTGGGGAGCGGATCGGGCGACCAGCGTCTGCACAATACGACTGGCGAGATTCGCCTGCACGCCGGATCGGGCAACGTCGAAGCCTACGATGTTTCTGGCCCAGTCACTGCCGAAACTGGAAGCGGCGATGTCCGGGTAGATGCCAAGGGACCTGGAGATGTTCACATAACCACGGGTTCAGGCTCGATTGAGCTGCGGAACGTGAAGGGCGGGTTGGGGGTGCAAACGGGCAGCGGCGACGTTACCGTGCAAGGCGAGCAAACCGCGGCATGGGAGATCAGGACGAGTTCGGGCGAAGTGGATCTCCAGCTTCCGGCGAATGCCGCTTTCGATCTGGACGCCAGCACCGGATCCGGGGAGATTGAGACCAGTCGCCAGGTCGTGGCAGTGGTTCAAGGCAAAGTGGGAGGCTCGCGGAGCAAGATCAACGGCAAGGCTAATGGCGGTGGGCCGGAGCTCAGGGTTCACACCGGCTCCGGCGACATCCGCATCAACTAACCACCGGATTGTCATCCCGCGTGTAGCGAGGGATCTGCAGTTGCCTGGACCCATGAAGAATGCAGATTCCTTGCGCCAAAGGCAGGCGTTCGGAATGACAATTTGAATGAGTGGCGCCACAATCGTATGTCAATGCTCAATACGGAGAAACCAATGATCCTTACAAGAAATCGCACTCTCATCGCAGTTCTTGTCTTGGCAGCCGGAGCGTCGATTCCCGCGCTGGCCTCGGCTGAAGGTTCGTTTCAGCGAACCCTTCAGGTCTCCGGGCCGGTCAACCTTGACGTTTCCACCGGTTCGGGCAATATCCAGGTTCGCACCGGCGGATCGGGACAGGTCGAGGTCATCGGGCGCATCAGAGTGACCAACTGGTTCGGTCATGATGCCGAAGACCGGGTGCAGCGGATTGAGGCAAACCCGCCTATTCAGCAAAGCGGAAATAGTATTCGCATCGGCCATATCGACGATCCGGAGCTCCGCCGGAACATCTCCATCAGCTACGAGTTGACCGTACCAGCGGAAACGGAACTGCACTCGCAGTCCGGCTCCGGCAATCAGACCATTGATGGCATTCACGGGACGGCGGAAGTCGAAGCCGGCTCGGGCAACCTCAAGATTTCCGATATCGGCAGCAAGGTCCGGGCAGACACCGGATCCGGCGAGATCGAGATCGACCATGTCAAGGGCAACGTCCACACCAAAGCTGGCAGCGGCGACATTCACGCCACCGATATCGCCGGAGGATTCGAAGGTCACACCGGCAGCGGCCACATCAGCCTGGAACAGACGGCGCCCGGGTCGGTCAATGTTGACACCGGCTCTGGAGGTGTGGACCTGCGGGGAGTACACGGCACACTGGAGGCAACGGCTGGGAGCGGCGACATTCAAGCCGAAGGCGAACCAACCGGAGGCTGGACGGTTCACACCGGGTCTGGAACGGTTCATTTGAAATTGGGGTCAGGCGCGGCCTTTGACCTGGATGCACGGACCAGTTCGGGATCGATCTCCGTGGCCCAGCCTGTGACTGTGCAGGGTTCCATGGGGCGCAAGGAGATTCACGGCAAAGTAAACGGCGGAGGCGTGCCGGTCCACGTGGAAACCGGATCGGGGAGTATTGAGATTCAGTAAAGAATTGATGTAGGCGCGGGCGTCCTCGCCCGTGCTAGCCCGGCACGAGCACGGACGCTCGCGCCTACACCGAAGGTGCTATACGTTGATTACCGCGCACAGCTCTTTCACGCTTGCGGCGCTGTGATTCAACTGGGCCTGTTCGTCGGGCGTGAGCTTGATCTCGATGATCTTCTCGATTCCCTTGGAGCCCAGTTTGACAGGCACTCCGACGAACAATCCCTTGATGCCGTATTCGCCCTCGAGATAGGCGGCGCAAGGCAGGATTTTCTTCTTGTCTTTCAAAATCGCTTCGGTCATCTCGGTGGCAGCAGCCGAGGGAGCATAGTAGGCGCTGCCGGTCTTGAGATACTTTACGATTTCGGCCCCGCCGTCGCGGGTGCGCTTCACCAGGCGTTCGATGGTGGCAGCGTCCAGCAACTCCGTAATCGGAATCCCGGCCACCGTCGAGTAGCGTGGCAGCGGCACCATCGTGTCCCCGTGCCCGCCCAGCACGAACGCGGTCACATTCTCCACACTCACTCTCAATTCATCGGCGATGAAGGCCCGGAAACGCGCCGAATCCAGGATACCCGCCATGCCGATCACCCGCTCGCGCGGGAATCCGCTTAGCTTGTACGCCGTCTGCGCCATCGCATCGAGCGGGTTGGAGACGATAATCAGGATGCAGTCGGGGGAGCGTTGGATAGCCTTTTGCACCACATCCTGCATGATTTTGTAGTTGATGTTCAGCAGATCGTCGCGGCTCATGCCAGGCTTCCGCGGAACCCCTGCGGTGATAATGATGATGTCGGAGTTTGCCGTGTCAGCGTAGTCGTTGGTGCCCGTGACATGGGAATCGCGCTTCTCGATCGGCATCGCCTGGAGAAGATCAAGACCCTTGCCCTGCGGCACACCTTCAATGATGTCGATCAGTACGACGTCCGCCAGCTCTTTGGACGCGATCCAGTGGGCCGCGGTTGCGCCCACGTTTCCAGAACCTACCACTGTGACTTTCTTGCGCATGATGTCCTCTCTTCTATGTATGTTTTGAAAAACGCTTTTGGCCGTTAGCCGTTAGCCCTTAGCTTGTAGCCCCGCTTCGCTGATGTTCGGAGTACTGTCCAGCGAAACAAAAGCTAGAAGCCAAGGGCTAAGAGCCAATAGCCAAAGGCCTTCATTTCTCAGTCGGCAGCGTTCGCCTTCGTCGCGCCCATGTTCTCAATAATGTGGCTGGCAAACTCGCTGGTCTTCACTTTGGTCGCTCCCTCCAGCATCCGCTCGAAGTCGTAGGTAACCGTCTTCCGCTCAATGGTACGCTCCATTCCCTTCTCGATCAGGTCCGCGGCTTCGTTCCAGCCTAGGAAGCGGAACATCATCACTCCCGACAGAATCACCGAACCCGGGTTGATGACATCCTTGTCCGCATACTTCGGAGCGGTACCGTGGGTAGCTTCGAAGAACGCATAGCCATCGCCGATATTGGCTCCGGGAGCAATCCCCAGCCCGCCAACCTGCGCGGCGCAAGCGTCGGAAATGTAGTCCCCGTTCAGATTGGGAGTGGCCAGCACGGAATATTCGTCGGCCCGGGTAACCACCTGCTGGAAAATGGAATCGGCAATACGATCGTTGATCATTAGCTTCTTCTTCCATGCCCCTCTACCGTGCGTGGCGTAGATCGCGTCGAGTACGCTGCGCACCTCCTGGTAGACCGATTGCCGGAACTCCTCGGTGGCAAACTCCAGGCCCGGCTCGGTCAGGTTCGCGTTCTCTTCGATGGAGAGGCTCGGATTCCTGTCCTTGTTGTCGATGATCCAACTTTCGCGTTCGGTCACTACTTTGTCGCGGAACTCCTGGGTGGCCAGTTCATAGCCCCACTTGCGGAATGCGCCCTCGGTAAACTTCTGGATGTTGCCCTTATGCACCAGAGTGACGGATTTGCGTCCACTGTCCAGGGCGTACTTAATAGCCATGCGGACCAGGCGTTTAGTGCCGGTAACGGAGATCGGCTTGATGCCGATGCCGGAGTCGAGCCGCACCTGCTTCTTGCCGCCCTTCAGCATGTCCTTGTTCAAGAACTCGATCAGCTTGGCCACTTCGGGCGTGCCCTCCTCCCACTCAATGCCGGCGTAAACATCTTCCGTATTCTCGCGGTAGATCACGATATCCATGCGCTCGGGATGCTTCACCGGTGAGGGCGTGCCTTTGTAATACTTCACCGGGCGCACGCAGGCGTAGAGATCAAGAATCTGCCGCAGGGCTACATTGAGCGACCGAATGCCGCCGCCGACGGGCGTAGTCAGCGGCCCCTTGATGGCCACCCGAAATTCGCGGGCGGCTTGGACCGTGTCATCGGGAAGCCAGTTCTTGAATTTCGCAAAGGCCTTCTCTCCGGCGAACACTTCGTACCAGGCGACTCGCCGCTTACCGCGGTACGCCTTCTCCACACCGGCGTCGAACACCCGCACGGAAGCTTTCCAAATGTCCCGACCGGTGCCATCGCCCTCAATGAATGGGATGACCGGGTTGTCAGGCACCTGGTAGTGCCCGTTGCTGTAAGTAATTCGCGCTCCGTTCGATGGCACTGGAACGCCGTTGTAAGAAGCCGCCATGATATGTCCTCCGGAAGGTAAGAAGAAAACTCACAATTATATAGGGTTGGCGGCGGTATCGTGGGAAAATTGACGCCTGACCCGCGCTGATTCTGTGGTGTGAGCCTCGTCACAGATAAGACTCGCGATCGCGGCTACAATGCGCGACCGGCGCACTCCCACTGACCGCCAATGCGGATAAAATGCAATAAATGCGTCGGCGGGGTGTTCACTTAAAGAATGCATGGTTCGGCTTGTTCGGCGGCAGTGGCGCAGTGTGCTTGCTCTGCATCGTGGCGCAAGCCCAACAGGCCGTATCGCCGGAGTCGTCCGCTGGCGCATTGGGTCTGCATAGTGCGGCGGTTGTGGTGTCACCCGAATCTTCGACCACCGCTCTGGTAGCACTGCCGTCCGAGCCGAAACCGGATGCTCCGCATGCATTTTGGGACCGGAGGAACATCGAGTTGTTTTCCACGATTGCGGTACTCCGGGGGTTGGATTACGCCTCCACTCGCAATTTTGAGGCACGGGGCCGCAAGGAGATCCTGCTTCCTCAGGATGTCGTGGATAACTCCGCGGGCTTCGCCAGCCTGGAAGCCGCCGCGACTGTCACCTCGGCCGGTGTCGCTTACTGGTTTCATCGAACTGGACATCACAAGCTAGAGCGCTGGGTCTCGATCACCCACGCCAGCGTCACCGCATTTGGAGACGCGCGCAATTACGCGCTGAAGACCAGACGGCGATAGTAAGTAGTGCTGAGAGTCCAGCACCCGAAGTACGCTTTTCTCTCCTGCCTCACCATCTCCGCGTGCCAAAGTACTTGCGAACGCCGATCGCGTTGTAGCGACCCCAGGGGCCGTTGGTGCCAAGGTCCGCGGGACCGAGATTGTGGCCGCGCTCGCCGAATCGATCGAAGAGAAAATGCTGGGTAAACCGCGCTTCAAATCCCTTCCCGATGTAGACCGCCGCACCCCACGAGTGCTCCAATCCAATGGGCTGCATGGACCAGGTATAAAGCGTCTTTGGCAGATTTCTGCCGAATAGGAATGAAGGGTCGTCGAACAACATGAAACGGCGGAACTGTCCGCGGCCAAAGGGGCGGAATTCCACCGTGCCCGAAAGCATGTAGCGGGCGAATAATGTGCAAGGCGCATTCACGCCACCGTACGAGCCGGCATTGCCGGCGCACAGGTTGGGATCGATTTCGTTGTGCGGCGGGGCAAGCTCAAATTGCCCGTATCCCCAGAACATATCGTGCGGGAAAAACATTCGCTCGTCCGGCGGTGCCTTTAAGACATCCTGAGCTTGCAAGACGCCGCAACCCATGCCGATTACAAAGATCAATAGCCATATCCGCCTCATGGAGCCTCCGGGAGATTCCTTTTCCACAACCGGGGCAGTATAACCGACCAGGAGCGAATTTCGCGGCAGACAAACGGTCCCTTTGTTCCTGCTATACTGCCTGGCATTCCATGGCGTGCCGCAGGAGAACGAAAACATGCTGAAGAGAGGTTGGCAAACAATCGCGGGCAGACATTTCTTGACAGGACTGGTGATCTTGATGGCGTCAACCACATTCGCAGCTTCCAATATTTACACCTTCACTTTGCCGTCCATTGACGGCACACCCATGCCGCTGGCCGAGTTCAAAGGCAAGGTCATCCTGGTGGTGAACGTGGCCAGCCAGTGCGGATACACACCGCAGTACAGCGCGCTGGAATCGGTTTATGAAAAATACAAGGATCAGGGTCTGGTGGTTGTCGGATTCCCCGCCAATAACTTTGGCGCACAAGAACCCGGCACCAACCAGGAAATCAAGACCTTCTGCACCCGCAAGTACAACGTGACCTTTCCCATGTACGGCAAGGTGTCGGTCAAGGGCGCCGATCAGACACCGCTCTACCGGTACCTTACCAAAGAAACTGCTCCGCCGATTTCCGGTGATATTAAGTGGAACTTCACCAAGTTTCTCGTGGACCGCAACGGAAACGTAGTGCAGCGCTTCGAGCCGGCAGTGACCCCGGATTCGGCTGAGGTGACGTCTGCGATTCAGAAGCTGCTGAAGCAGTAGCGGAGTGCCTGGCGGAAGACTGCAGCCGCCGATTTTGATGGCGGCTGAACTGCCCCAGGCGCGTGAAAATCGCCTTCCGAGGGGATATACCCCCTCCCCACCGGTCTAGTAGAATCATCACGTTACGGAGATTTTTCCCGCAAGATCTAGATGGCAAAGGGGTTGCGGGTAAAATCTAGAAAGCACACGAGTTAGCTGGCGCAGTCCCACCCACACCGCGACTCCCGCTGCGATGGGATGGTCCGGCCCTCACCGATGAGCTAATTGTCAAAGAACAAAGATATCTTTCGGATATCGTAGTTCCGAGGTGTGGACGCTGTCAATCACGGATGTTGACGAGTGGAGTGGCGGCATTGCGGTCGCCCAGGTTAGGGCCCAAAACCCGGTAGCTGGCAATCTGTGACAAGGTACGTGCCAGCTTCAGGCCGGGGCATATCGCTTGATCGAGATGCCCCGTGCGTGCGCTCGCGTTTTCGCCACGTCGTAGGCTAGCTGCATCCGAAGAAGGTGATCCATGTCTGGTCCGAACGCCTTTTCGATGCGCAGCGCCATTTCCGGCGTCAGCGCGGCCTTACCGTGCAAAAGGTCGGGGAGCGTGGCGCGGCGTACTTTCAAAATCTCCGCCGCCTTTGACACGGTGAGGCCGAGGGCTTCGATGACTTCGGTTCTTATCAGGTCGCCCGGATGGGGCGGGTTCTTCATGGGCATTTCGGCCTCTTCAATGGTAGTCGATCAGGTCGATATCGCTGGCGGTGTTCATCGGCTCGTCATAACGGAAAACCAACCGCCAGTTACCCGTGCCTGTCAAACTCCATAATCCTTTCCGGTCGCCTTTGAGAGGATGCAGCTTCCAGTTCCGTGCTCAGATTAGCGCTCAAACCCAGGGGCGCGAACCTGGGGCACCTTGCACCATTTTGTGGTCAATCCCTTAGTTTGGTAGGGAAAAGTCACTTAGCAATTGCGAGAATACTTCAGGGTAAGGCGGTACTCTATCTTTAGGTGCGTGAAATTTTCTGTTGGCCAGACTGAGGCCGGCACTTCTGAACCTTTCCAAAACATGCCGCTCCAATTCTTCGACTCTCTTAAGGATCGCGGTGTGCTCAACGTGCGATATCCCCGGAGTGAATGGTTCCAGGTGATAGACATGCATGGTTAGTGTACTGTCCACGAACAAGTCTTCAACACGCCGCTTTATGTCTTCTGTGAATGCTACTTGCCGACGCGCCTCTTCGATCCCCAAAATTTCAACTGCAACAAACCGATATATCTGGTTTTGAGTTCCCATGGGCCTGCGGCCCACCTATTGACATGAAAGCGCGTCGCCAAGATTCATTGATTCCAAACGGCTTAGCCCGCGACTTTCGACGGAGTGCTTGTACCGATGTCTTCGAGATGACCCATAAATCTTCGTACCGGCGGACGAGCAGTTGTATATTTCCTATCGCCAGTCTGTCCCACATAAAAGTATTTCTCACTGCCATTGATAAGTTCGATGACATAGATCAGGTACTGACGCCTGAAGACCCGGCCGTCAAGCGTTATCGTTATCTTGGGCATAGGTGGCGCTCCTTTGTCCCTCCCCTTCTAGCGAGGGAAGCTAGTACGCCCTTGAAGCGTTGTCAATCCAGCTTGGCGTGGCGGCTTGCGCCGGCCTCTTGTTGACGACTGACTCCTGACTGCTGACACCTTACTCCTAGATGTCGTAATATAACGCGAATGCTGGGGCGGCGCGTGCAATCAATAAGTTACTGATTCTGCGTTCCGGCTGAATCGGAGGAATCGGTCAAATTGTGCGGAAGTATGCCAAAAGTATGCCAAAAACTCTCACGCAAGCGGATCTTCTAGCCGTTTCGTCATGTGCGTGCTACCTCCTGCTGGAATGATCGCTCAATGCACAGTGGATGTTCCTCCGGCCAGTGTGTTCTAGATGCACTTTACGGTGCCATCCCATTTCGAGGGTGGCTTGTGTTTTCCAGATTGAATGTAATCAACCAACTGCTCGGCTGCTTTGGCCGCGTCCTGAAATTCCTGACCAGAGTTGCCCTTGGCCAGAATAGCTGCAACGATTGTCACTAACTGTATCCTATCCATTCTTGACTCCTAGCTGCCAGTATCGCGTCCCCAGCGCACGGCGGCCAAGTTACCGTGGTGTGCTCCAACATCAAAGGGGTTGTGGGACAATGAAGAGGAAATGAAAGAACACAAAGTGGAAATGGAAAAAATCTGTTGTCCGAATGACCGCTGCCGTCACTCATTTTCCGTTACGGTTTACGCCGATAACCGCACGCGAAATGGACAGACGCTAGTCTGCCCGGAGTGTCGGACTGAGTTTCGCCAATTCATGCGGCAGCTAGTATTCGGAAACATGGATTCGCCAAGCCCAAGCCCCGTTCCTGTGGTTCTGCAAAGTTAAATCCGCGCGGCTCGTCCGGCTTTTCGCTATTTTGGTTGGTCAATCTTGAGGTCTGCCAGTGCCTCTTGCCTATCCTGCTTCGTTAGGTAGTAAGTCCAAGCAAACGGTGCCAGTAAGGGAGTACGCAGCTTAATTCCTGTCTTGATTTTGAACATCGTCAGACCGGCCCTTGTGAGAATAACTGCGCCGACAAGAGTAGGCTGCACAAATATCACAACAAGAAAGCTGGCCGCAAACGAAAGGACGATAATCCACCAGATGTGAATCACACCCGCCACGTACAAGAACCCGGTCACAATGGCCGCGCCAAGAAAGAAGGAGCGATTCGCCCTTCTATCCCAGACTGTGTGCGCGTGCTCTCGATTCGGAAATTGGTCTGGATTGAACGAGAGAGAATACACACGCCACCAGTACCAAATAACCGCAGCGGTGAGCAGCCATTTCATTGCCTCACCTCAGGTGTAAGTTCGTTTCAAATTCTAGCACTGTGTGACTGGCACGCTGCGCGCCCGGCCCGCTCTAATCAAGCGGGCTTTTTCTTGTCGCTGGTTAGGAGCGCGTATCGGGCCGCGCTGCAAAGCGCGGTAATACTCGATATGTTTCTTGCACTCTGGCCTAGCGCCCCAACGCTTATTTTGACACTTGCCTTCTCCGCAGATGCCTGCTGCAATCTTTTCACGGCGGCGAATGGCTTTTGGGGAAGTTCCGGCTTGCCGTATTTTCTTAGCCGGGCGGCGCGGGCCAAGTTTGTGCCCACAAGTCTTGTGCGCAGCGCCGGTATCGAAACCCAAACGCGCGGCTGCTTTTCGCAGCCCGTAAAGAATCTGGCGAACGTTCCACGGTGCGATTCCCAAGGTTTCCGCAATAGCCACGCTGTTCATGCCCTCGCGCCAGGCGCGGTAGGCAACGGCAGCCTGCAACCCCATGTACGTGAAGCGACGAATGGAATTCTTGTGCGTGGCGAGGATTTGATGCTGGTAGGCACTGGCGCTGGGCGAAATCTGTCTAGCAAGCGCCTTAGCTGTGGCGCGTTGATTCACTTCCTGCCAATCTACTTTTTCGGGCATGGCCTTTCCGCGGCCACCATATAGGTACTGCTGCGCACGGAGCACAATCACTTTGCGGAGTTTTTGCGTGCTTGCGGCGAAAGGCGGCGTCCACATTGGATTACGCAGCGCGCGCGAATCAACGCCCATGCGACTGTAATCATTCCAATCAAGACCCTCGGTTACTTGAAAGCCCTCCGCCGTATATTCCGCGTGGCGAATCGGCATCGCGCAATGCGCGAACTGAAAGCGGTCGAAATGCAGGTCATCATCGTTGGCGTTGGGCAATTTTGTACTCCCTCCCGCATTCCGAGCATTCACGCTTGCCGTTTTCTATTTCATAGAAAATCAATTCGCCGCAATCAGGGCAGCCGTCCGAAGTCTTTTTGTTGGCGCGCACACCTTCCCTGTGGTGGTGCGGAAAATGAACGGGCCGCTGATCTGTAGGCCCCCCATTTGGATTGCATCCCGAACAGTAACTTGATGTATCGCCTGCTTCGCAGGCCGGAATGTAAACCCCGTGCTGGCAACGTCTCATGCTATTGCAGTTGCGTGTTAACGGGTTAAATGGGGCACGGGCTGCGCCGTTTAGCAGCAGCCCGTGTGGAGTGACGCTGGGTAGGAGTTCCCAACGATTTCGCCGTGCGGCAATAACCCTCCCGTGGGTTGGCGGCGCACAGCGCTTTTGTCCGCCATGACAAACTTGTTTATCGAATATTTGACCACTTGCGCAGCTCCGCTTTCAGGAGCCTGATTTCTTCACGCAGGGCCTTGCGAACTTTTCTTGCTAAGTCTCTGTCCGGTTTTGCCATTGTTATTCCTCCTTTCGCAAAACTTAAAGTGCGGGCGCGGCAAAGAGGGTAAGAAGGTTCCGCAACGTGAGTAGCGGAAAAAGTTTCCCCGCACCGCGCGCCCACGCAGGCCGGTGCATGACCTGTTGCGGCATTGCCGCAAAACTTGTTAAAGCCCGGCCTCACGCTTAATCGCATCCAAATGTGCGAGGACTTGTGCGCGCACATTCGGTCGCAGATTTTGTGCCCCAGCCATTGATTCCAGCACAGCCGCTTGGATGCGTGCCTGTTTTTGCCGCAGCGTGATAATCGCGGCGGCAAGTTCGGAATCATTCGGAATCAATACGTCGCCTCTGTCTCCCTTGGCTCCCATTAGTCCTTGTGCGCCCGTTGCGCCAGTTGCACCAGCGGGGCCAACGATTGATTGGCCCGGCGCGCCAGTTTCCCCACGCGGTCCCATTGGCCCTGTAATGGATTTCCCATCCACGCCAGCGGGGCCGGTTGCACCATCACTTCCGGGAGTGCCCTTTTCTCCACGCGCTCCAGTTAAACCGATTTGTCCTTGTGCGCCAGTTTCACCTTGCGCACCTTGCGCCCCAACAGTGCGGATGCCATTAGCCGCCCCGGCTGCGAGGTCGTTGAGGCAGATCAAAGTCCCATCGGTGCAAACCCAGTAAGTGAGTTTTGCATCGACCGTCCAAAACACATCTCCGGGCACACCCTTGCTTGGGAGATTTGCGAGTTTTATACTTCGGAGCGCCATTTCCTTAACCTCGCTTTTCGACCTTCGCCTGATGTACCGGTGTGCCGGAATTTCTGGCAGCGATTTCCAGTGCATTCAGCCGCACGTGCGCCAGTTCAAGCGACTGTTCCAAGTGCTTGCAGCGCGCTTGTAGCTCTGCAATCAGCCGGGCCAGCAAAACGGCTCCAACTTTGGCTATACCGCCCTCGTGACCAATCTGTTCCGCAAGCGGAGCGCAGGCCACTACGGACACAAACGTGTGTGATTCCTTAAGCGGGCCGCCCTGTGGGTGGTGTTCTTTAATGCGGTCAAGGGTTGCCGTGGTTACTGGATATGCTGCTGACATTAGTATTTCCTCCCATACGAGATTCCAGCGGCGCTTTCCATGCGACGAGCCAGTTCGCGCAGCGATTCAGCGCGCGCACGTTCTGCGGCTGACCAAACTTCCTTATCAAGCTCGATGAGCTTGCCAAGGCGC
This sequence comes from Terriglobia bacterium, assembly GCA_963758285.1. Lineage (GTDB taxonomy): Bacteria > Acidobacteriota > Terriglobia > Terriglobales > Acidobacteriaceae > DASVWZ01. Next base: position 193,418 of record CAVWUT010000011.1, read on the forward strand.
GCGGCTTTGGCCCGGCGCTGTTCGTCGGTTAGCACAACCGTGCGGCGCAACACATAGTCCGGGGCCAGCAACGCGGAAACACTGCGCGCGTCAACGCCCGTGCCGGTTGGGTATGCAGGATAGGTCACGGCGGAAACGTCCATGAGATTTACGTCACGCAGGCAACGTCGCTTTATGCTGCGGCCATTTTCATCAACGTCGCCAGAATCGGAAAAATCGTCGCCGCCAGCCGGACATGTGAACGCAAATGAACAATCGCTGACATCGCCCCGTTTGATGGCTCGGTAAATGTCGTTGTGCTGCTGACTTCCTTTATCAAGTTGGGCAACCCAGCGAAGCCCCTGTGGACTGTCGGAAAGCTGCAAGGTGCCGGATTTCGTGCGGCCCAAAATGATCGAAGGATCGTGATTGAATGTTGCCTTTACATCCGCGCCTTCCCGCAAGCTACGGGAAAAGGCACCCGGCGAGATGATTTCCTTGAACCCACCAAGGTCATGCGAGAGCACACCGTATGCAGCCGCAATCCCGCTGATTTCCATATTCGACAAGGCGCGTAATTCCGTGCCCGCAAAAGTTCGTCTTTCCGTTTTCACTGCCATAAATTCCTCCTGCCCACTACCGGGCGGCTGTTAATCCTTTTTCCGCAGCGTGGCGTTGTAGCCCAAATCTACGAACACTTGGTTCGGTTTCGCTGCGCACAGGGCGGCGTACTGCGCGATGACGTGCGCCGGTGGCGCTTCGCCGCGCGGTTTCCATTCCCCGGCCAGTTCGGGCTTTCCGGCGTAGAAAATATCCTCGCTGCCAAGGCGCAGCACGATCATTGGCGTGTCGCCAAATCTTCCCTTGGAAACAAACCACGGATTTGCGGCAACCGTTTCGGCGGGTTTCACATAGTGTTCAGCCAAGCCCGCGTGTAGCAGTATCGCTCCCAGCAAATCATCTAGTTTGAAAAAGACACGACGCTGCTTGGTAATCGGATTTTCAATAACGAGGTCCATTTGTTCTCCATTCTGCTGGCGCAAAATCATCAGCCGCTTTGGCGGCTCAACATTTCAGCAAGCTGTTACGAGGTAGATTTTAAGCCGCGCGGTAATCATATCCTTCCACCAACGGGGCAGCAGGGTTGGACTTCTCATATTCATAATCCCCGCTGCTTTCTTTTGCCCACGTATCAATAAAGCGATTGTCGGCAGCCTGCCCCAGCCGCTTGGTTGGCAGCACTGCATCCGGGCGCAGCTCCTCGCTTTCGCCTGCGGCCAAGGCTTGTGCCCCACGTAGCGGTTACCGTGGCCGGTTGCGGTTTCTCGTATGGCTGGGCAATCCCAGCGGCACAAAGACAAGCTGCGACCGTAGGATCGACCTGCTTAAAAACAGTGCGCTCGTCCGTTTGGATGTTGCGAATTTGAATATCCACTTGATGCCTCCTCATTGCCGTTGCGGCAGTGCATTCAGCCCCGCGTTGTGCGGTTGCTGCAACGTTTCATGCGGCTGTTACGAGATAAATTCCGGGCAGGGCGTAGGCACATACCATTCCAACTCATGCAATCGGTATGGCAGCATTCCAAGGTCTAGCAGTTCACGATAGCGGCGGTTGGTTCTCGATAAGTGCACCCGCCGTTCGGTTGTTCTATTCCAATGGCCAGATTTGTACTCGGCGTTGCCGTTAAGAAACGGAATGAACGTTTCCTTGCAACCACAGGCGCATTTCTTTGGTTTTTGCGATTTAGCTTTGGCGGGGTTGCGGGCCACTTGAAAGGGAGTGTAATCGACAACGCCCACCAGCTTAGGTTCCAATTTTATGCTTGCTGACTTTCGGCTATTGCAGGCGCGGCATAGCAGTTGAGTATTCGCGTAGCTGTGCGCGCCGCCACGAGCAAAAGGCAGAATGTGGTCTAGTGTTGGAGTTTTTGGCAGTTTGGTATTTCCAACAAGGCTTTCCGGGGTTGCACAGCCACAATGCTGGCAACGCCAGCCATCGCGCCGAAAAACCACGCACGGATTGACGTATTCGTATGCCGTGCCGTACTTTTCGATGCGGTCGTCAATTGCCCGGCAATCATGGCAGTATTTTCCAAGCGGCCCAAAGGCGCTTCGTTGACCGCATGGTTCGCTACATGGAGTAAACCCTTCGCCGCAACGCTGGCAAGGGCTAACTAATGCGGCCCGGCGCGCCTTTGTTTTTTCTATTCGCGCAGCACGGCGTTCTTCTTTCCATACTGAGTAGCACGTTGGACAGGCTTGTGGTGCCAGCGTCCCGGTTTTTACGGGGTCATATTCACTACCACAGCGCACACAAGCCTTAATGCGCTTTAGGCGACGCGCTTCCTTTAACTGCAAGAGCAAGCGCACGTGTCGCTTGCCAGCGATTATGCGCGGGCGGCAATCGAAAGAACAAAACTTAGGAGGACTATTCTTATGATATATGCGTGCCGCGAACGGCATCTGACATGATGGATTCAAACAAACAAATAGCCGGGTGGGGCGTTCACCACTACGCCGACGCCTTTTTCGGCAATCAGGGCAGAGCTTCGCGCGCGGATTCTTGTGGGGCCAAGGGTTGCCACAAACCTCACACTTCTTTTCGGAAGTTGTGCAGGCCCGTTCGAGGGCTTCTAGCATCCAGCCGGGCGGAACTGTAGTGGCAGCCATAGGCTGAATGGTTGCAAGTGACATGCCGTGCGCTATATGGGCCTTTCCGGCGTGTCAGTGGAAATTGTTTTCCCATCTGTAGAAATGTTTTTCTGTGCAGCAGCCGGGCCGCGCCAAGTGATGCGGGCGTGCCCGGCGTGTGGTCCCAGCGTGGCTAGTTCCCGCGCGGACTTTTCGTTGTGGCACGCTTCGCACAAGCCTTGCAGGTTCTTTTCATCGCAGAACAGGTTGTAGTCGCCCCTGTGCGGCGTGATGTGGTCGGCAATCCTGCTGGGCGCACGATTGCACGCTTTGCAAATGGGGTCTTTCGCTAGCGTTGTGGCCCGCAAGCCATGCAGGCCTGTCCACGGCCAGCGGTCATACCAACCGCTCCAAGGCAGGGCGCGTTTGCGTTCGCGGCTAGCCACACGTTCGGCTTCTAGTTGCAAATTATTGTCCACATGTTTTTCGCAGTAGCGGGAACCACGCACGCTGGGCTGCCCGCAGCCGCTTTCGTGGCAACTTTGCAAACAGCGCAGCATTTATTTCCCCGAGGTAAACGGGTCAGCGAAGCCAATGCCAGCAAAACCGCCTGAAATGCCGGTATATTCCACTGGATCGCTTTGGTCTGCTGCCCACGTATCAATCACGCGAGGTCGGGGTGGCGTACCAGCGGCGCGCGGGCGAATTGGTAGCTTGGCAAGCGCGCTTTCCAGTTCCTTTATCGGGCTATCTGCGGTCAGCCCGACAGCTTTCAGCAACTCAAATTTCATTTTGCATTGCGGGCATTGATAATCACGGAACCATTCCAGCGCGTGCAGCATTTGGAATTCCTGACGGCAGGCGCAAGAAAATGAAAAGCCTACGCAATTTCCGTTCGCGTTATATAGCCGGTACCACTGGTTTGCGAGGATGCCACCCTGCGAAGAATGCGCCATTTTTATGGCCTGCGCCTCCGCGATGTTTTCGTGATAGTGCGGGTCCAGCAACGTTACCGCCGTAGTTCGCAGATTGTCTAGTATTCCCATTTGTTGTTTCCTCCAGCTTTCAGTTACGTGTTAACCTCATAAAAAATTGATGCCCCTCTCTAGGTAAACGCTGGGTGGCGGGGCTGCTAGCATTCTGTGCCAAGCATTCGCTAGGGCACTAATGCCGTCGATTTTTTCCGCCGGGTTGAGCTTTTCTGGTCGCACGCCGCTGTGCTTTTCACTTTCCACAAGCACAACGTTTGCCGCCATCCAAGCCAAAACGGGGTTACCGAAATGCACAAAATCTTGATTGTGAACAGCCGCAATCAATTCCCGGCAGGGCGCGGTTAGCTGCGACGGCACTTGCGGAACTTCTATGCACGCAACGCCCGATTCATTCAGTTCCGCTGCGGCCACGCTGAATTGCCAAGGGTCATACCCAGCCTCGCGCACAGCAAACTTCAAGTGCAAATCGGTCAAGTATTTCTTGATTTCGCGCACGTCGGTTATATCGCCCGGCAGCAGTTGAATCCAACCCTCACGCGCCCACTGCGAAAGTGGAACGCCCCATTCTTTTTCTTTGTTTAGCAGCCCAACCTCGGGCATAAATACCTGCACAATCGCAACTTTCTTTTCAACCAACGGGCCATCTTTCACAAAGCGCGCGCGAGGCCACAGCATAGCCACAGCCGTGGTATCGCCGGTCAGCCCAATGTCAACGCCAGCGAAACACCGGGTATCAGAATTCAGCGCCATGAATCGCACGGTCGCGTCCATAGGATTGGTTGCCTCAATCAAATCCAGCCCAGCGCACGCATCCCACTTGGGCGCGGGTATGCTGCCCTTGCGCCCCAGCGTTGGCTCTAGCCACTGATTCAGGTGATACCGCAAGAAAGCACTTAGGCCGCTGGGGTCTTGTTCCACTTCGGCCAGCGTTTGCCGCAAGTGCTCGGGCTTCAGCGTTACCCCAAGGCTGGGGTTGGCTTTTTCCCAAATCTTTTCGTCGCGATAATCATCGTCCTTATCAATCGAATATATGAGAATGAACGTTTCGTCCGCATGATAGATTCCACGCAGAATCTTTTCGCCAAGGTCGAACTTGTTCCAGCAGAAACAGTGCTTCGATTCGCCAGCCGTGGTGATTGCAAGGCACAAGGGTTGTGGGCGCGATACGCCGCCTTTGACCAACTTGTGCCACTGGTCGGAGTCAGCCCACATGTGCAATTCATCACAAATGAAAGTGCTACCGCGTGTGCCGTCCATGCTCTTGATGTCGGAGCTTAGGGGCGTCATCGAGCTATCGGTAGCAGCGACAGCAAGCGCACCAGACCAGCGCTGCACATGGTTGCGCAATTCCTGATTCTCGGAAACCATGCGCCGGGCATCGCGCCAAACCAAACGTGATTGTTCCTTTTTCGTCGCGCTGCAAAACACGTCCGCGAATTTCTCTTGGTCGCAGACCAAACCCCACAGGCCAACGATTGCACCAAGGGCAGTCTTGCCGTTTTTCTTAGCAACCGAAACAAGCGCCTCGGTGAATCGCCGGTATCCCGTGGCCCGCTTCCAGCCATAGACATTTGCCAACAGAAAGACCTCCCACGGCATCAGTTTCAAGCCACAGAAATTTTCAGCAAATTTGCAGATGTGAAACACAGCCACAGGATCAAAGAACAGTCCGCGCGCCGCCCCGGTTTCAAGATCAGTGAGAAAACGCGCCGCCGCACGGCGCAAGAGATCACCAGCTACGCGGCTGCCTTGCGTGATTTCCAGCGCATACTGCCGGGCAATCGCAGCCGGTTTTTCCGGCGGCCAACTGTAAGGTTCGCCGTTGGACCGGCAAACGGTTTCTTTGGGATGCATTCTTTCGCTGAAAGTGTCGCGTTCCCGCCTAACGTCTTCAATGAAGTTTTCTAGATTGAATTCACAATCAGGTTTTGGGTCAGGAAACGGCTCCCGCTTGCCCCACGTTTCTTGGTATATTTTCCGGCACAAATCCTGCTGACCATTTTTGTGGGCTTTCGCAATCGTGGCCAGCACATCACCATCCGCATAGGAAAGCAGGCGTTTTTCATAGAGCACATCGCCAATTTTTTGCCATGCCGCCCACGCCGCTTTATCGTTCCAAAAATATTCAGGCGCTTGCGGCCAGCCCAATTCAAAAACCTTAGCTTCCTGCTTTGCGCGCACAGCGGCTTCGGCAGCCGTCAAGTTCTTGCGCAAATCGAATTGGTCTTTTCGTTTGCTCATCTACGTCCGGGGCGTGAATAGGAATGGCAACGGCGTTGGCTGCGCGGGCGCTGGCGTGCTACTCCGGGCCGGGGCCGTGGTTTCGGCTGGAGTTTTCTTGCGTCCGCCCTTCAAGCCGTTGGTGCGCGCGGCGGCAATCTTCTTTTCGCTGCGGGAACGACCGCCGATTCGTCCGCCCATAGCTCCTGCTTCGCGTGTGTCCATAAAATGAAACCCCTTTCGGCTTTAACCGAAAGCTGTTACGGCTTCGCATTGCGGCTTTGAAAGGCGGGGCAATCGCGGCTAATCGAGGGGTTTGCGCCCGGAAAGGGGCGGGTATCGGGATTAAATAAAGCCAAATCGCGGGGCCTCGTACCGGGAATGCATAAGAAAAACTAGCGCGCGCACGTGGATGAGACGCTGTGCTAAAACCGATGCCCCCATTCCCCATAAGCCATAGACATGACGGTAGTTAGAGCCGGAGGCTTGCGGCCATGATTTGATAGCGAACGCTGACAGCAAAAGACTTATCAGTATGCGACCAAAGGTTACCAAGCGCACGGTCCGGGGTGTTGCTAGGCAAGTCCGGGGTGTTGCTAGGCGGCGCTGGGGCGGGCTGTAGCGCACGTCCGGGTCGGGGTCGCCCGATACAGCGGCCATGTGCGTGGACGTGGCAGGGCGGGGCTGTAGCGCTGGGCTGCTGTGGGTAAGGTGGATTGGGTGTGGACGTTGCTGTTATCTAGCGTTTTTCGGGGTTGCAGTTTTATGCCGGTTGGTTTGCTTTCCAGGGCGTTTCCAGAATGGCGGGCGCACAGCAGCCTTGCGGTATGGTCGATGGTGTCTGTCATCGACGGACTTGTCCGCTTTGCGAATCGGCGCGAAATCTATGTCGCCCAAGTTCACGTCGCTGGGCAGTGATAGCGTTGGAAATTTCATGGCTTGGCCCGCAGTGTCTCCGGCACAACGGCGTGACCTTCAAACGTGGCTCCGTTGAGCGCCCATTCCACAAGCACGCGGACTGTTTCCGCGCCGACGGCCAGTATCGCGGAACTGCAATGCCGGTAATCACGAATGCTGAAACATTCTGCGGGAATGTCCATGCCCGCATCAGCGAAAAATGTACTTAAAGCTTCCGCGGTCGTTCCTTTTGGCAGATTGCCCAAATGCAGCCACGTGCCGCGTGGTAACTTTTCTTTCAAGGTTTCCATTTACTTTTTCTCCCTAGTCATCCACATGAATTCTTCGATAGGTCGGTCTGATTTTTGGCGGCACTGGTTCAAGCTCCACAGCGCGGTGCTCCATCTTGCAGAATGCGTGGCTGCACTTTTCTGCGGCCACTTGCTGTGATTCCATTGCGAAATCAAACAGGCGCACGCTGGGGCGTTCCGTGCAGCGGAACAAAACGGCAAACCGGCCAGTGCCAGTAATCGGGGCTGCGCCGGGAAAGCGTGCTACGGCTGCTTGCTTGAAATCGGGATGTGTTTCTACAGCCATGTCATTGCAGCCACGTGTTACCCTGGTTTTGGGCGCGCAGGTTTTCGTTCCCCACCCATGTGCCCGGAGCCGCGAACAGCGGCCCGGTATCGTCGATTAACTCCTCGGGGATTGTGTATCGGGAACTCAGGAGGGCGAAAAGCGCCGGACTCCCCCCGTGCTAAAAGTGCCGGGGTTGTCATATCAATCCCTTTCATTTTTCAGATACTTAAAGAAACGGCTAACAAAGCCGTGTACCCACGGCTGCCCAATGGGCGGCGCGTCCAGCCGCCGAAAGGTTTTCATGTGCTGGACAATTTCAACATCAGAAAAGCCCGTGGCCCGCAATCCCTTAAGCACATTCGGATAGAAAAACTTGATGCGGCCATCGCACTCCGCAAACAAAGCCTGCCCCAAAACATCCTTTTCCCAATACGCGGGTTTTTCGATGCGCTCCAAGCATTTTCCGGGGTGCAACTGCGACCAATCCCTGTGGTGTACCGGCTGATAGACACAAGTGTGCCCAGCTTCGTTAGAAAGCCGCCTGAAGAATTCAATGTCCTTTAGGCCACGAACAGCGCGCCCGATTGTGCGCTCGTTGGTATGGAAATATTCAGCAAGGTGGGCGTAGGAAACACTGAAGCGCCCGCTCTTGGATGCGACACGAAAAGCCAAGTTGTAGATAGACGACGCCAGCTTGGGACAGTGCTTTTCGATGTGCCATTCGGCAGAGCAATATAGTGAAGAAAACTGATTGATTCCGTCCATGATTCCGTCTCCGATTCCGTAAGAAAAATGTCGCAACCGTTTTAAGTGTGGTTGCCCCGCTTCTGTTTTTGGGCGAAATTTCCGTTGGCGGCGGCCTACCGCTTTGCCCAAGTGCCACGTTGAATGAAGCGACGTGGCCCGCTACAAACCCATAAGCCTGTTACGCCCGGTCGTCCTTCCAAAAGAATTTCTTCGTATCGCCGGAATATGCTTCAATGGCTATAACCGTTCCTTCTTCATCGCCGCCATGCGGCACCTTAACTGGTGGGACGCTTTCGTTCCCGGAGGGCAACGAAACGCGTGCCAAAATAAAGCCGTCGGTTGCCGTGGTGCCGTTTTCATCAACCTTTACCACGGGCATTTTGAATTTGCCATCAAATTGATTTATCTGAGGCGCAATTCCAGCAACGGCTAGGTTGCGTGCGTTCAGGGTGAATGCGAGTGCCGCTTCTTTCGTGGCTGGGATTTTTCCTTCCGCCTTGCGGATGCAGTAATAAACTCGATTTTCATCCAAATCGTTTTCGCGCCACCAATCGGTAAATGCTCCATGTCCTTGCTGTAGCATGGCAGCGCGGACGGCAATCAGGGCACGTCCAAGCTCAAGCGCGCTGGCTTTGTCGATTTCCCAAAGCTCAAGAGCGCGGGTTTGCAAAGCTTGAATTTCCAAGTTTTCACCGGGCGCGGCATTCATGCGCGAACCGCCTTTCGCATGGATTCATGCACTTTTTGCAGGATTGATTCAGGAATACGCAGGACTAAATAGCCACGCTTGAAGCGGCTTTCAGGTGCGCCGATCTTTAGCACACCCGGTACATCGCGGAAAATTTTTCGGATTGTATCTTCGGAAAGCTGCCAAAGCTCTGCAACTTCAGCAACAGTGAAATGCCGTTCGAGGGCTGCCATTGGGCACACACTTCCTTCATAATCGGAAATGCGGTACCCTTATGGGGTGATCGCCTTACAGCCTAGCGAATGGGGTTAATCCCGACCAGCACACCAAAAGTCACGTGCGCTGGGTTGGCTGCCTGCTTATGGACACCTTGGACACGCCGCTTTGCCGGTTTCCTATTCGCAACGTAGTGCCACATTCGCTGCGTCCAGCAAAACATCCAGTAACTCAATAGTAGCATAACAAATTGTCTTGATTCAAGCGAAACTTTCAGTCTTGTCCGCTTTGACCTGTTTCAGCAGCCAGTTACATCTCTCTACGACTGTTTCTTCCCTTGCTCCAGTGAACGCCGCGCATCCGCGATGTGGGCTTCCTGAAGCTCCTTTACCCAAGGTAGGTATGCGGTCTCTGTGGTTGTAGTTTTTGAATGCCCAAGCATCTTCGATACCGTCCGAAGACGCGCACCGTTGCGTAGATGCCAGACAGCGAACGTATCGCGTAGCATGTGGGGATGCGGACTCCTCATTCTGCCACGTTCCGTTCTGACCGAATTGATCCCCGCCAGCTTAAAAACGGTTCGCACTCTACGCGCCCAACACGCTGTATCGGAATTTAGGGCCACGTTCGTACGGAAAGGCTGATCCGAGCTGACGCTATCCCGCTCCAGCGGAATCTCCCGCAGCAAAGCGATCACATGTTTTGGCAGCGGCACGGTGGCCAGCTCGTCCGTTTTGTGGCGGCGATATCGCAATACGCCATCCGCATCCACGATCTCAGGCCGAAATTGGACGGCATCAACAAGAGCCATCCCTGACCAGCGCAGAAGCTCGATGAATGTGGTCAATCGCCTTTGCCATGCTTTGCGGGTAGCGGCTGGTACATTCTCGGGATCGTACAAGGGCACGGCATCAAGAATTTTTGTGTACTGAGCATCAGTGAAGATTGCCGTTCGACTTCCCTTTTCCGCCACGATTCGTTTGAGCTTTCGGGCGGGACTATCATCTATCCAGTCTTGCGCCTCACAGAAATTGAAGAAGCCCTTCACCATTGACCAACGATTCGCCGCCGTGAGATCGCTGCCGAATTTCCATGAAGCGCGCCAACCGGCAATATGTGCGGGAGTGATTTCCGAGATGTAGGTTGGGCGCTGATACGTCGGGAGAGTATCCAACCAATCGAACAATCGTCCGTTGCTTTTGATCGCCTTCGTTTCCGGGTCAACGTCGCCAAACATGGATCGAGCCATTGCCACTGTACCGTTGTCACCCAAACGCGAAACCATGTCCTCAAGATACAGAGCAACCGCATCTTCGATACGAACCTGCTTGCGTTCTTTTTCAGCTCGGAGAAGTTTCAACTCTAATTTGTCGGGATCGTAAGCGTCGCGGTACTCTTGCGCAGTCTTTTCCGCCAGCTCCCATGATCGGGTCTTGGCGCTGATCCGGCGATTGGCTCCAGAGCCACCGCCGTCATAAATCAAGATCGCTTTTCGGCAACGGCACTTCCGCCATTCGCTACCGCGATTCTTGTCCTTGCAGGTCGAGGAATGGCGCACGATCACTTTGACCGTGATCGTGCGGCTGGATGGGATTGATTCGTCCATACTTGGTTGCCTCCTGAGCGGATTGTACCAAGTATGCCAAAAGTATGCCAATTGTCTTGTTGCGTTTGTAACTAAATGCAAACAAAATGCTTAATCCTAAATGTCGTAGTATAACGCGAACTCGTACGGGTGCGGGCGCAGGCGTATGGCATCTACCTCTTTGGTTCGCTTGTACTCGATGAAGGTCTCCAGCACTTCCTCGGTGAAGACGTCGCCCTTGAGCAAAAACGCGTGATCTTTTTCCAGCGCGCCCAGCGCGTCTTCGAGCGATCCTGGCATGGACGGCACCTTGGCCAGTTCCTCCGGTTCGAGTTCGTAAATATCTTTGTCCAGCGGCTGGCCGGGATCCATCTTGTTCTCCATGCCGTCCAGCCCGGCCATCAACATGGCTGCGAATGCCATGTACGGATTGCAACTCGGGTCGGGCGGACGGAACTCCACGCGCTTGGCCTTGGGCGATGCCGAATACATGGGAATGCGGCAGGCCGCCGAACGGTTGCGCCGCGAATAAGCCAGGTTCACGGGCGCTTCGAAGCCCGGCACCAGGCGCTTATAGGAGTTCGTGGTGGGCGCAATGATGGCGGAAAGCGCCGGCCCGTGCTTGATCAGGCCTCCGATGTAGTAGAGCGCCATTTGTGACAGCCCGGCGTATCCGTCGCCGGAGAACAATGGCTTGCCGTTTTTCCATAGTGACTGGTGAGTGTGCATGCCGCTGCCATTGTCCTGGAAGATCGGCTTCGGCATGAACGTGACCGTCTTTCCATACTGGTTGGCGACGTTCTTGGTGATGTATTTGTACAGCATCATGTGATCGGCGGAGCGCACGAGCGAGTCGTACTTCAGGTCAATTTCGGTTTGCCCGCCGGTTGCCACCTCGTGATGATGGCATTCCACATCCATCCCGCAGTTCTGCATGGTCATGACCATCTCGCTGCGCAGGTCCTGGTAGTGGTCGGTTGGGGGCACGGGGAAATAGCCTTCTTTATAGCGCGGGCGGTATCCCAGGTTGTCTTCCTTGCGCCCGGAGTTCCAGCGTCCCTCTTCAGCGTCGATGAAGTAGAAGCCGTGGTTCTCCTTTTGATCGAAACGCACATTGTCGAAAATGAAAAACTCGGCTTCAGCGCCAAAGTAGGCGGTATCGGCGGCGCCGGTTGAACTCAGGTAAATCTCGGCCTTTCTGGCGATGTAGCGAGGGTCGCGGTCATAGCGCTGCTTGGTTACGGGATCGATGACGTCGCACACCATCACCAGCGTCGGCACCTCGGTGAACGGATCCAGAAGATGGTTATTCGGGTCGGGAATCAGCAGCATATCGCTTTCGTGAATCGCTGCCCAGCCGCGAATGGACGATCCATCCATGCCAAACCCCTCTTCGAAAGAGGCCTCGGTCAACTGGTTGATGGGATACGACACATGATGCTGCAGCCCGGGCAAGTCGGTGAAACGGAGATCGAGCATCTTGATTCCGTTCTGCTTGACGAATTCCAGAACCGTTTTCGAGTCAGCCATGAGTGGAGCTCCTTGCGCTTGAATTTATGAGGTGCATAGTCTCTCATTTTTCGAGCATCTTTGGCGGTGATCGTGGTCACTTCTAGAAGGATTTCACCACAGAGGCACTGAGACACAGAGAATGATTGATTTTCTTCTCTGTGACTCTGTGGTGAATTCTCCAGTCAGATGAAGATGCAACCGCCCACACGGCGATGGCATGCCTATGCCTGCTACAATTTCGGCATTGCAATGGACTTTGATCAGCTCGAAACCTTTCTCGAGGTTGCGCGGCTGCTGAACTTTTCGCGGGCAGCGGAGAAGCGTTTCCGCACCCAGCCGGCAATCTCGTCGCAAATCCGGGCCTTGGAGGAAGAAGTCGGCGCCCGGCTTCTGGACCGCTCCGGAGGCAAGGTTTCGGTCACGGCTTCCGGCAAACTGTTCCAGAGGTTTGCGGAAGAGATGATCGAGTCGCGCCGGACCATGCTGACCGCCGTCGCCGAAACCGAGCGCGTGCCCCGGGGCGAACTGGTGGTAGGAGCCAACGAAGGCACTTGCCTGCACATTCTTCCGGAAGTATTTGCCGAGTTCAAGAAGCAATATCCTGACGTCAATATAAGTATCAGCCGGGCCGACTATGCCAAGATTCTGGAGTCGGTGATCGACAATTCCGTGGATTTCGGCGTAGTTTCCCTGCCGGTAAGCGATAACCGGCTGACGGTGGTGCTGATCCACCGCGACGAGTTGGTAATCATCGCTCCGCCCAAGCATCCCCTGGCGAGATCGAAGGCGGCTACGCTCGAGCAAGCCGCGAAGTTCCCGTTGATCGTGCCCAAGGCCGGGCATACCCGCGACGCTCTGGAAAATCTCTTCTACGAACGCAAGCTCAAGCCGCGCTATACCATGGAACTGGACTCCAGCGAACTGCTGAAGCGCTTCGTGGCGGCCGATGCCGGAGTGGGATTCATTGCCAGCTCCAACGCACTGGAAGACGTTCGGGCGAATGCGCTGGCTACCATTGCGATTTCCGACGCCACGGTCCGTCGCGACCTCGCTCTGGTGTTTCGGAAAGATAAGGCCCTGAGCCGCGCCGCGCTGGCTTTTATCGACATCGCAGTCAAGATCAAGGGCGCGGACGCCATCCGGTCCGCCAGCCGGTGATAAATATGTAACCTTTTGAGTTTTCAGGAGTCTTTTAGTCGATGTGCCGTCTGCCCTCAAGCAGAAGCTGGGCAGCGGAAACTCTCTCAGGAGCGGAACCCATGAATCGTGGTTTGAGGAAATCCCTATTTTCGCTGGCAGCGGTTTTGAGTGCCAGCCTCATTGTCCCTGCCGCGTTTGCGGCCAAAGCCAAAACCTACACGGGTACGGTCAGCGACGCGATGTGCGGGGCCAAGCACATGATGGAGGGTGACAACATGCGCTGCCTGCGGGCCTGCGTGCAGAAAGGGTCGAAATACGCTTTGGTGGTCGGCGACAAGGTTTACACGCTCGACACCACCGACAAAACGGCCCTTGCCACCCTGGACAGCCTTGCCGACAAGAAAGCCACCGTCAAGGGCGACGCCAACGGCGACACTATCGAGGTCAGCTCGGTCACGGCCAAGTAGCCTCAGTCTCGTCCCGCGGCGGAGACCCCAACCGGGTCCCCGCCAAATTTTTTTCTCAGGTCACCGAATTTTCATATTCCTGTCATGTTCCTGTGTGTTAGATTTTGACGGGCATTCACGCAAACCTCTAAGGAGATAGAGAATTGGGCAAAGATATGGTCCCGAAGCGGATCTTTTTTACCAAAGGGGTAGGAAAGCACCGCGAGCGTCTGACATCTTTCGAGCTGGCCCTGCGGGACGCCGGCATCGCCGCGCAAAACCTGGTACGGGTATCTTCAATCTTCCCCCCAAACTGCAAATTGGTCCCCCGGACTCAGGGACTGAAGTACCTGAGTCCGGGCGAGGTGGTATTTGCGGTGGTCGCCGAGAATTCCACGCGCGAGCCGCACCGCCTGCTGGCGTCAAGCATCGGCGTGGCGATTCCCGCCGACCGCAATACCTACGGTTACTTGAGCGAGCACCACTCGTTTGGCGAAACTGACAACTCGGCGGGCGACTACGCGGAAGAACTGGCGGCCGAGATGCTGGCCACCACGCTCAACGTGGAGTTCGATCCTGACCGTTCCTGGGACGAGAAAAAGGAAATCTACCGGATCTCGAACAAAATCGTGCGCACGGCGAACGTGACCCAGTCGGCGGTGGGCGACAAGCGCGGGCTTTGGACCACGGTGATTGCCTCGGCGGTTCTAATCTTCGATTAGGGCAGGCGCTGAGAAACTGATCGAGGATGCTAAGAGCTCACCTCAGGCGCTCAAGCGCGGACACATTTGTAGCGACCTAACGGCGCGGCTTGAAGCCGCGCCCCTTCAAGTCCGGGCCGAGGTCAGAGTTTCTCCGCAGCGTTCCACGGACGACGACACCGTTTATTCCCCGTCGTCGACGCTGGCGCCCCACATTACGCTGCTGCTCCAGTCTCCGCTGGCGCCCCACATAACACTGTTGCTCCAGATGGTCGAGAAGCCCGAATCCGAGCTTGCGCCCCACATCACCGACGAACCCCACAGGGCAGTTGCTCCCCACATTACGGACGAGCCTTGATTGGTCCCCGCGCCCCACATCACAGAATTCGTAGTGACGAATTGTGAGTTGCCCCACACTGCAGGCCCGGACCACGCGGCCGAAGTGCCCCAAACCGCGGACGGATCGCTGGAGAGCGTTACATTGCCGGTCGAGGAATTGTAAACCGCGGTCGGCAACATCGCAGTGCCGTTTGCCAGATCGGTGCTCGCGAGAGCCGCCGCAATGTCCAGGTACCCAGCCCCGACGGTGAAAATGTCGTATTGATCCGTATAAGTGTTTCCGCTGGCCGGATCATAGACGCTGCTGGACTGCGGAAACGTTTTGTAAGCCGTCTTCATCAGCCGCGCTTTGACCTGGTCCGGCGTCAGTCGCGGCTGTGCCTGCAGAAGGTCGGCGACGGCTCCGCTCACTACCCCGGTCGCCATACTCGTCCCACTCAACGTGAAGTAGTAGGGCGAAGGCGATGAGCCGCCTCCATACATGTAATCGCTGTACGGAACAAGATTGCTGGTTTCGGTGTTGTACAGAGTAGTTCCCGAAGTTTCGGTGGAGATCAGCAAATTGCCGGGAGCGACGATGTCCGGCTTGACGATATGGTCGATCACCGTCGGGCCTTTGGAACTGTAGCTGGCGATGAGATCATCCGTGCGCGTGGGGGTTCCCATGGGCTTCATGGCGCCCACCGTGATCACATAGGGATCGTTGCCTGGAGACGTCACCGTCGCGTACCCTGAGGTGGGCAGATAGCGGCCGTAATTTCCCGCGGCGACAACGACCACGATTCCATTTTTCCAGGCCTGCTCAACCGCCTGACACAGCGGATCCAGTTGGTAGCTCTCGAACACAGCGCGGCCGAGCGAGAGATTCATCACCCGGATGTTGTGGGCCGATTTGATTGAGATTGCCTGATTGATGGCCGCAATCACTTCACTGTCGGTCGCCTCGCCGTTGGCATCGAGCACGCGCAGGTTGACGATTTTGGCGCCCGGCGCGATTCCTTTAAATGTCTGGCTGAACAGAAGGCCAGTTGAACTCAGGCCGTCGCCCGCGATCAGCCCGGCGATGTGAGTTCCGTGACCATACTGGTCGCCCGCGCTTGAGTCTCCGGACACAAAAGATTGGCTGTACATGACTCGCGAAAGGGGAAGAATCCCGTTGTAGAAGTCCGGGTGCTGGTTCACCCCGCTGTCGATCAGCGCCACTCCGATGCCGGAACCGGTGTAATTCGATTGCCAGGCAACTTGCGCATTGATTGCCCCATTCGCGTTATTGTCTAGCGGCTGCAAGGACCGGTCCGGACTGATGTATACGACGTTCGACTGATTCGAAAGGCTCACAATCCCGGGGCCATCGAGCACCGCGACGACGCCGTTAATCAATGGCAACTCGCCGAGGACCGATCCACCCAGTTTTTCGATGTCGTTCAGTAGGCAGTCCACCAAACCAAGAAGTCCGCTACAACTGATCTGCGTTCCCGGCGCATACTGCACGATCACCTGCACCTGCTGATTGGACTGATATCCCTGCAGGTCGGGAGAAATCTTCGAGTTGTCTGCCCAGGACGACAAGGGCAACGCGAACAACAAAACCAGGGCCAACACAAAACTTTTCTTCATAGGTCTTTCCGATAGAGACAGATCTGGGGCTGCACCCCAGCTAAGTTATGGCACGCGGCCGACCAATCTGGGACACCGATAAGTCCTTTGTTTTCTGTCTGCCGGGCTGAGCCAATGCCTAGAGATGAGGCCATCCGGGACAGACTGGCGCGGATGGGACAAAATGGCTCGCCGGAGGCTGGTTTTTGTGGCGAAACTCTGCTGCCTCAGGTTACTTAGGTTCTCTTCCTTTCCCGGTCTATCCAAAGAACAATCGAATAAGAAGACCCAAAGGGGCGGCCCGCAGGGCCGAAGATGGCGGAAGTTCCTCCCAAAGCGAAGCCGTTCGTTGCGGCGGTGTGCGCCGGGGGTCTGGTGTGCCTGTTGTGGGGCGCGCTTTCCTGGCGGAGCAGCGACGGCCTGGAGTTTGCCTGCTATGTGGTGCTCACCGCAATTGCATCGGGGTTCAAAGCCGTTCTGCCCGGCTTTGAGAGCACGGTCTCGGTAAATTTTGTTTTTTTTCTGCTCGGCATCTGCAACATGACGCTGCCGGAAACCCTGGTGCTGGGAATCACCGCCGCGGTCGTGCAATGCTACTGGAGAGCAACCAAGCGGTTGCACGTCATTCATTTCCTCTTCAATCTCTCCCAGGTGGCGATCGCCATCACGGGAGCCTATTGGACTTATCGCGCATGTTTCTTCTTGCTGCACGGGCGAACCGCAATTGCACTGCTCCTGGCGACCCTCACATATTTCCTGCTGAACACGCTTCCGGTGGCCACGGTGGTCTCCTTGGTGGAAGAAAAGCCCATTGTCAAGAAATGGCGGGAGAGTTATGCCTGGCCGTTTCCTTACTATCTGATCGGTGCGGCGATCGCCGGAATCATCCAGTTGGTCAATCGCATTGCCGGCTGGGAGATGTCGATTCTGCTGGCGCCCGCGCTCTACGCCATCTATCGCTCTTACCGTCTGTACCTTGGCCGGTGGGAGGACGAAAAGCGGCACTTGCAAGATATTGCTTCGCTGCACATGCGCACCATTGAGACGCTGGCGCTGGCGATTGAGGCCAAGGATCATACCACGGGGGATCACCTGCAGCGGGTGCGTGTGTACGCTCTGGAGTTGGGCAAGGACCTGGGGTTGTCCGAGGACGAGATGGAGGCCCTGAAAGCCGCATCGGTGCTGCATGATATCGGAAAGCTGGCCGTTCCTGAACACATCATCTCGAAGCCGGGAAGGCTCACCCCGGAGGAATTCGAGAAGATGAAGGTCCATCCCATCGTGGGTTCTGAGATTGTTCAGCAGGTTCGCTTTCCGTATCCAGTGGCTCCGATCGTTCGTTCCCATCACGAGAAGTGGAATGGCAGCGGATATCCGGACGGCCTTGCGGGAAACGAGATTCCGATCGGCGCCCGCATTCTCGCGGCCGTGGATTGTCTCGACGCTCTCGCCTCCGATCGCCAGTACCGGCGCGCCTTGCCCCTGGACGAGGCCATGTCACGCGTGGAGCAAGAGGCGGGAGCGAGTTTTGATCCGAACGTCGTTGCCGTTCTCAAAGCCCGCTACAAAGAATTGGAGCAACAGGCGCGGAGCCATGAACCGGAGGAGCGAACCAAGCTCTCGACCGACGTGAAGGTCGAGCGGGGCGCAGCGCCGGCTGCCGGCTTTGCTTCGGAACCGGCGCTTGCAGCCACGGGGCCCGTTGCTCAGGAACGTTCGCGAAAGCAGCCGGTACGCGAGGGAACATCCGGCGTGATCCCAGAAGAATCGATGAGTCTGCAGGAAACGCTTTCCGCAGTCGCGATTCGGCTAAGGCACTCGATCCCGTACGATGCCTTGGTTGTGTTTGTGATCCATGGGGACCTTCTCGTCCCGCATTTCGCCCTCGGCGAGAACTTCCGCCAACTCTCTTCCCTCCGGGTCAAAATGGGGCAGGGCCTCGCTGGGTGGGTGGCAGAGACTGGCAAACCCATGGTGAACGGCAACCCGTCGGTTGAGCCTGGTTACCTGGAAGGATCGAATTCAATTCCTCTTCAGTCAGCGCTCGCCGTTCCCGTGCAGGGCGCAAGCCAGACCGTTGCCGTCCTAGCGCTCTACCATGCTCAGCCGGAGGCATTTTCTTCCGAACATCTTCGCGTTTTGGAAAAACAGGGCGCGGAGATTGGTACCCTGATCGAGAAGTGCATGGCACGAGAGCAGAAATATTCGATTCAACTGGATCCGCTCACCGGAAACTCCGAACGCGCGCGCCGGCACACTGCGAGTTAAGAATTACGTCTTGATGTTGGCGCGGGCGTCCCGCCCGTGCGGGGCGGGAGCTTGAACTCTAGCTCTACTTTTTCGCGGCTGCTCTGGCTTTCTTCTTGGTCGGAGCGGCTTTCTTTCCTAAACGTTCAAATACCGCTGCCACGATCAGCGGCAAACCGACCGTCGCATCCAGGAACACTTCACCGAATCTTCCACCTTCGGCCGGAGGCACAAACTTTCCCCATGAAATGGCCTCGCTGTACGGACTCCCCGACAAACCGCCCCAGTAGACTGGTTCTGGACAAATGCGCACGCCGTAGTGATACCGCTTCAACGGAACATTTTCGCCCAGCCGCCGGTGGCGCAACTCGCAGAAAGGCCCAAACTGCTGCGACCAGTTTCGCGGGACGCCGCCGCCAATGGTGAAAATTCCCAGCGTCTTCTGCCGCAACAGCGTGGCGGCGAAATGTTCCAAGTCCTCGAACGGATCGAAGCGCAGCTTGTGGCGTCCGGTCGATTCCCGAAGGCGGTTGTTCAAAGCCACGTCCAGACCCAGTTCAGAATCGGTGAAAGCGGGCACAAAGACAGGCACACCCTTTTCGTAAGCCGACTTCAGAATTCCGCGCTGATCTTTCGCAGTCTTCGCCAGGTGCGCTCCGATAGCGTGGTTGAGCTTGTAGGAGCACATCACCTCGTTGTGGTCCCAGTTTTCCAGAATCTCCGACATGACTTCTTCCACATCGTCGAGATTCTGTTCCGGTTCGAGCGTGTCGTATACACGGTTGTAGCCCTGCTCGTAGAGTTCGGTATCGGAGACATCCGGGTTGTAGCGAAAATGGGCCCGCCCCGTGGCTTCCACCAGTCCATGCGCCATGAGCGCACCGGTGGAGACGATCGCGTTCACGATTCCACGGTCAATGAGCTCGGCAATAATCAGGCTCTGCTTCGCGACGGTCATCGCGCCGGCCAGGGTCATCACTACAAAGCAATCCTGATCGCGGGCCATGGCCTCAAGCACGTCGGCAGCCTCGCCCACCTGGCGCCCGGTAAACGCCGTTTTTGCCATGGCGCGCACCAGGCCGTCGACCGAGCGAACACCATTCAGATCCAGAGACTCCAGCGGAATCAGCCTGTCTTCAATCGGATCGTGGAGCCTGCG
Organism: Terriglobia bacterium; assembly: GCA_963758285.1. Lineage (GTDB taxonomy): Bacteria > Acidobacteriota > Terriglobia > Terriglobales > Acidobacteriaceae > DASVWZ01. Next base: position 213,092 of record CAVWUT010000011.1, read on the forward strand.
GTCGATGCCCGATCCGTCATGATTGCCCTGCTTCATTATCTTCTCTCCGAATTTTCTCTCGAAGCACTACTCTACTAGAAGTGGCGGGAGAAATGAATTGCCGACGGGTCGGGAGGGCTTTGAGAATGCTCCGCTGCTGCGGACTGGATCATCCGGAGTGATTCCTGGCGCGGCTTCCGCAGTCTTTAAACTCTGTCCATGGACATCAGTTTGATTTCGACCGAAATCGTGACTTTGTCATTCGCGCGGCTGATCTGCACATCATAATGCTGGCCCTCGTGCGTGAGCTGCTCGCGTAATTCGCCTAACGTGAACTCTGCCGCGGGTGTTCCGTTGAGCGCTGCAATGACATCTGCCTTCTTGAATCCATCCTTCTCTGCTTGCGATCCCGGACGGACTGCGGTCACGGTAAAAGTGTGCAGATCGGCTCCAGACGCAATGAGCGTCAGCCCGTACGTCTTGCGTTCCGGGAAAGGCGACCCAGTTTCGGGCGTCGGTTCAAAAATAATGCGGTTGTGGGCGTAATCAAGAAACACGTGGTAGCGGCGGAAAATGCTCTCGCCGATCGTCCCGGAGAAATTGGTACTCGCGTAAGCTCCCTTGGTGTTGACCGACAGGTTCACCGGGATCGATTGAACAATCATTTTTCCCAGTGCCAGCCGGTCGACATGGCCGCGAACATTATTCTGGGAAAAAAACTGATTCTCCAATCCGGCGGGACGGTTTACGGTGGCATTGGTTTGCGCCAGTCGCACCAGGTCATTTGCCTTGACGAATGGCGACGTCAAGGTCATGGTGTCCGCTGCGCCGAAGTCGAGTACGAAATACGCCGGAATGTTGGATTTGGTGGCCACGGAGATCGCCGCATCGGCAAATGGGATCCCATTGTCAAAAGTCACTGGCACTATATAGCCACTGCCCGAGTAATTCCATGTCTTAGGGTCATGCAGCGTGAGCAATTTCTTCTGGTAATCGATCTCGATCACGAAGCGACTGAGGAAGTCGTAGCCCAGGATGCCGCCCAGGGGCATGCCTAACGCGCGCTCCAGGCCGGTTTGATCCAGTACGGCCACATGCTGATTACGTAACTCCACGCCGGGCAATCTGAAGGTTGCACCGGTGGCATAGTCGTATTCGGCGGAGCCTCCACCGCCGGTTGTAATCGACTTGCCATAACTCTTGAGGCCGAAATCCGCCAGCCGCGGAGTGTTGATCACGTTCTCGTCGGCGCCGGTGTCGAGCAGAAACCAGATCGGGTCCCGCCCATTCAGTTGGGCCTTCAAAATGATGTGGCTGTTTTCAAAATTGAAGGGGATCGGCGGCGCACCCGGTTCGAGAAAAGCGTCGGTCGGTCCCGCTTCGGGAGTTTCAAAAGTTCCACGCGCGATGTGCTTTTCGAAGCGCAGCGAGGCTTGCTTCAATTGGTAGTCCGGCTTGTCGGTCTCGCTGACGTCGAGTCGCTGCGGGGTTGAGATTTCGCCAGTCTGGAGCCAGTCTTCGTAGGTTGTAGTGATTTCGCTGTCATCTCCGGGCCGTACCGACTTCACCGGAAGCCAGGTTGCTGCGTCCACATACCACGTCATGGGAGCGCCGCCGGGAGGCGTGGCCCGAAGCAGGTACATCTTTTTGTCGTCGCTCTGCGAAACGTCGATCTTCGGCATCTGAAGCGGCGGCCCAAAGACAGTCACAGTCTTCTCAAATATCTCCGTCCGCAAGCGGCTGAGTTCCTTCCCCTGCACGTCGCGCACCAAACCGTTCCAGTCCCGGAGTTTCGCAAACTCCCGCGTTGCGGCCAGTTCCACCCCGTCGTAATCGCGTTTGGTCGTGCGGCGATACTCACCTGACGGGGAGATCCATTCTTCAACGCTGCCGGCAATTCCGTCCTGGTTCGAATCTCTGGCCAGCACCGCAAGCTTGGAATGCCTCCCCTTCTTCGCATGGACGGCGTCCCGCCATTTCGCCACAATTTCCTGTGCGCTGAGATCGCGGGATGCCTGGCTCTGTGCTGCGGTAAAAGTTGGAAGCACGATCAGAACGGCCAGCAAGAAGAAAATTCGATTCCGCATAGACGGGGATTCCTTTCTGAGTGAAACGGCAGTAAGCACTACTTTACTGGAACTGGTGTGATAAATGAACCGCGGGGAATGAAGTGGCCTGAGCAATCCTCGGAACTGATATGCTACTTTTTGACTTTGAGGAGGGAGACGCTTTGCCGCTGGAGAAATTCACTGTCGGACTCATCCAGATGTCGATGACATCCGACCCCGGCAAGAATCTGCAACACGCGATCGATCTGGTGCGCGACGCCGCCGGTCGCGGTGCTCAGGTGGTCTGCCTGCCGGAGCTTTTTCAGACTCAGTATTTCTGCCAGCGCGAAGACGCGGCGCTGTTCGACCTAGCGGAGCCGATTCCGGGGCCGACTTCGCAGAAACTGTCGGAAGTGGCAAAGCAGTTCCGCATCGTGCTGGTCGCTTCGCTTTTCGAAAAGCGCGCGGCTGGCGTTTATCACAACACGGCGGCAATATTTGACGCCGACGGCACGCTGCGCGGGCTGTATCGCAAGATGCACATTCCCGACGATCCCTTGTACTACGAAAAGTATTACTTCACGCCGGGGGACCTGGGATACCGCGCATTCGACACCAACGTGGGCCGCGTCGGCACGCTGGTGTGCTGGGACCAGTGGTATCCGGAGGGTGCGCGCCTGACTGCACTGCAGGGCGCAAGCATTCTTTTCTATCCGACCGCCATCGGCTGGCATCCGGCGGAGAAAGCCGAGTTCGGCACGGCCCAGCATGACGCATGGCGCACCATCCAGCGGGCCCACGCCATCGCCAACGGAATTTACGTGGGAGTGGTTAACCGGTTAGGATTTGAAACCGGCGACATTCGTGGCAAGTCGGCTCCGGGCGCCGGACTGGAGTTCTGGGGCGGATCGTTCTTGTGTGACCCTTTCGGCCGGGTGATCGCGGAAGGTTCGCACGACAAAGAAACCATATTGGTCGGCGAAGTCGATTTGCGCTTGATCGAAGAGACGCGCCGCAACTGGCCGTTCCTGCGCGACCGCCGCATTGACAGCTACGCAGCGATCACGAATCGAATGATTGACTAGAGATTCTCAAAACCGGGTGCCCCATCCTTTTTCGCGTTCTTTGCGAAAAGGATGGGAAAGGGATCGGGAAACACACTCCATGACGCGCACTCCCGCCAAACCTGCGTCCAAGTCCTTTCGCATGCCCGCCGAATGGGAACCGCACGCCGCCACCTGGCTGGCGTGGCCGCATTTCAAGGACGACTGGCCGGGCAAGTTCGAGCCGATCCCCTGGGTCTATGCGGAAATCATCCGCCACCTGGCCAGGCATGAACGCGTGGAATTGATCGTTAACGATGCAGCCTCGGAGAAGCGCGCTCGCAAGGTTCTCGACCGCGCCAACGCGCTCAGTGACAACGTTCGCTTTCACCGCTGGCCCACCAACCGCGTCTGGACCCGCGATTCCGGCTGCACCTTCGTCATCCAGGCACCTGAGGACAACCTCGCCGCCATTCACTGGCGCTTCAACGCCTGGGCAAAGTATCCAAATTATCAGCATGACGCGAAGCTCGGCGCACTGATGGCTCAGACCGCCAGCGCTGGCGAGGTGCAACCCATGTTCGGCAAGAAGCGTATGGTGCTCGAGGGCGGATCGATCGAGGTGAACGGCCGCGGCACGCTGCTGACCACGGAAGAGTGTCTGCTGAGCAAAGTGCAGCAACGGAATCCTTCCATGGCGCGTAAGGATTACGAAACGCTGTTCGCGGCCTGTCTGGGAATCTCGAATGTAATCTGGCTGGGATCGGGCATAACTGGAGACGACACGCATGGCCACGTCGACGACATCACACGGTTCGTCGCGCCAGACACGGTTGTGACGGTGGTGGAAACAGACCCGAACGATCCCAACTACGAGCCGCTGCGGGAGAATATTCGCCGGCTGCGCGCCGCCGCTGACCAGGACGGAAATGAACTGGCGATTATCGAGCTGCCGATGCCCGCCCCCGTAGTCTTTGAAGGCCGCCGGCTCCCGGCCAGCTATGCCAATTTCTACATTGCGAACGGCATCGTGCTGGTGCCGGTGTTCAACGATCCCAATGATCGTGTCGCGCTTGACGCCATCGCCGATCTCTTCCCTGATCACGACGTGGTGGGTATCTATTCCGGCGACCTCATTTGGGGGTTTGGTGCAATGCACTGCATGACCCAGCAGCAGCCGGAGCTCAGCTCTTAGCTTTTCCTTTAGTTCGCGGTTCTTAATTCCTAGTTATCAGGATCGGTAGAGGATGGCATTTGGGACTTGGCGATGTTTGATCTCTTCCCGCGGGTTCGAGCCAAAGGCCAAGAGCCAAAAGCTACCGGCTACTTCTTATACACCGTCGGCTGCGGGCCTTTTTCCAGCATTTCACGGTCCCAGATCGCGCCTTCGCGACTGTAAGCGGACAGCTCGAAATCCTGCGTAAGTTCGAGCGCGTCCACCGGACATGCGTCCTCGCACAGCCCGCAGAACATGCACCGGCTCAGGTCGTAGGTGAAGTTGGTCAGTTCCTTGCGGCGGGTGGTTTCATTGCGCTGGCTTGAGACCACGATCAGATTCTCGGGGCAGGCCACCGCGCATAGGTCGCACGCGATGCACATGGTCTCATTCGTGTCAGGATTGACGTTCAACCGGGGCGCGCCGCGGTAGCGTTCCGCGATCTGCGGCCGCTCCAGCGGATACTGCTCGGTATAAATCTCTTTGGGATCCTGGTAGCGGAATGTGACCCGCATGCCCTTGAACAGGTCAACGAAGAAAACTTTGCGCAGCAAACTGGGAAACCCCATAACTGCATAAGGATATCATTACCCGGGCCGCATCAGAAGGTCCGCGCCGATCTTTTTGAATGTCTACGGTTTCCCGCCAGGAGTTTTCGTCGATTTCTGACAAACTCGGAGACGTTTGGAGAGCAGCTTGGCCGGACGAAGCGATCAGGAAGCCGCAGTATGATAAGGAAGATGGCGCAATCACTCGCAGCCTCCAGCATCGCCCGAGCCAAGCGCATGCGGAACCGGGCGTCCGACCGGCAGGAACCAGCGGTCGACAAGCCGGCCCCGGCTTCTGACGAACTCTGGATGGAGGAGGCTCTGCGTGCGGCGCAACGAGCTCTGGAAGCCGGAGAAGTGCCGGTGGGCGCGGTCGTCGTCTGCGAAGGCAGGATCGTGGGCCTGGGATGGAACTGCAACATCGCCGATTCCGATCCGACCGCCCATGCGGAAGTCGTCGCCCTGCGCGAGGCGGGGAAAAAGGTGGGTAATCACCGCCTGGAAGACTGTGAGCTGTTTGTTACAATTGAACCTTGCGCGATGTGCGCTGGCGCTGTGGTGCAGGCCCGGTTGAAGCGGTTGGTGTATGGGGCGGACGATCCCAAGGCCGGGGCAGTGCATTCCGTGCTGCGGGTGCTGAATCATCCGCAACTGAATCACCACATGGAGGTTCAGGGCGGGATTCTGGCGGGCCGTTGCGCGGAACTGCTGCAGGCGTTCTTCAGGAACCGTCGGTAGGATTTGTTCGCCGGTGGTCGGCGCTGAGCCGTTAGCTTTGGCCGTTGGCCGCTCGTCTGACGGGCTTTAGGCTAAAGGCTAAGGGCTAACAGCCAAAGGCGAACGACCAACGACGAAGGACCAACGACGCCTTTGCGGGCTTTTGTCGCGGAGAGGTGCGTGAGCGGTTGAAACGATCCGCCTCGAAAGCGGACATACCTTAACGGGTATCGTGGGTTCAAATCCCACCCTCTCCGCCATGTTTTCAACCACTTGCAAGATCACACCTGCCGTTTCACCTGCCGTTGAGTGCCAACCCCGCCACTTTCGAGGCAGCGCGGGACATCTCATCGGTGACCACATCCCCGTAAGTGTTCATCGTGGTGCGGATGTCCGTGTGGCGCATCAGCTTTTGCTGAACGGCTACGGATGTTCCGACCGCATCCAGCCACGCCCGGTAGCTGTGCCGCATCGAGTGTGTGCTGACGTGCGCGATACCGGCATCAGACGCGGCTTTCCCGAATACGCGCAGCACCAACGGGTAGGACCACGGCAACCGGCCAAGCTGTACGGGAGAAGCAAAAATCCAATCCTCTTGCGCGGAGAACTGAGTAGTCTGCTTCCACCGTTTCAGAACTTCAAGCAGGCCGCCATCGGTGGACATCTGTTTCCGTGACTCTGCGGTTTTCACATCGTCAAGGTGCTGTCGAACGATGCCACGTTCTATGGTGAGTTTCCCGTTGAGCCAATCCACATCAGACCATCGCAGCGCCAAGCATTCGGAGATGCGAAGACCAAAGCAGACACTCAGCAGGGCCATTGTGCGAAACGGCTCTCGAAGGTGGATGATGAACTTTTGGAACTCATCCACGGTGAGACTACGCGGTTTGCTCATGCGTCGCGTAGCGCCCTTGATGGCCACCAACTCCATTGGGTTTCGCTGTGTCGGCACGTCACCGTGCCACATGGCGAAGTCCCACAGGATGCGGAGCAGTCCGCGAATGGCGGTCTTGCTCTTAGGTGACAGTGTCAGCGATTGCAACCACAGTTCTACGGGACGCGCCTGTGCGTCTGTGATCTTGCACGCGCCCCATCTCGGAACGATGTGATTGCTGATCCAGGCTTCGTAACCGCGTCGCGTACTGTAGCGTTGTGGCATCTTCTCTGCCCGGTACTGCTCAGCTAGCGTGCTCACACATGGGCCGCTGGGGTTGACAACCGGTGTTTGGTTTTCAACCGCATCGCGTAGCGGTTTTGCTGCCCGCCATGCGGCTGCCTTGGTGGGGTACTGACCCGTGGTCCCGATCTTCTTGGAGCGCCGCTTGCCGTTCTCCCACCAAAAGAAGTTCCAAGTCCTGATGCGTTTGTCGAGTACGATACTGCCACTTCCTTGCCGTGCTCTCATCTGATCCTCCGGTTCGTGAGAGCAACGGACGGCGGCACAAGTGTAGCATCCAAGTCCGCAGCGCGAAAGCGCCACGTGATGCGCTGCGTACCAGAAAGAACAAACCCTTTCACCCGGCCCTGTCTGGCCCACAGCAGAAGGGTGCGCGGTTCAATTTTCAGATAGCTGGCCGCTTCACCAGCGGTAAGCCATTCGGATTCTGTAGTCGCGCCGTTCATAATTCGCCGTCTCAGGCGGCGTCCTAGCTCTTTCGCGTCGATGATTTCGTGAACGTCACTCAATCCGTTGTGACTCCCGTCAAAATCTCGGTGCGCTCTACTAGCGCAGCCCCTACAGGCTTCACTTTCCGGGCTTCCCGACCGCAAGCACGGCAATACCTCTCCGCACGTGCAGCACGCCGCTGCGAACGCAGTAGCTCAGTGTGCTGAGAGCAACAAGTGTTTGCGCTACGCCGCTGGCGGCTCTCAGGAATTGGTGTGCGGCAAAGAATGCAAAAGGTGGTCATGGCAGCCGGGACGCCTTCCCGTAATCGACAACTCCGGAGAACAAATACATCAGCCGCCGCATTTCCCGGCACTCTATTTCCCCGTCCATCCACAGGACCCAAAAAATCGAGCAACGGTGCGAGAGCGAGATTGGAGATGGTTCAAAATCCAGCTTCCGCAGAACTTCCTCACACTGAGCCTGCTTGATGCACACAGGGCAGACTTCCAAATGCTGGGGCCACGGTTGGTCATACTGATTCCACAACTGCTCTCGCGTTATCCGCTTTCTGTGCTTTGCCCAATTTTCTTCCCCCCATTTCCAATCGGGTGGCGGTGTCGTTGGTGGCGGATAATAGGTCATGGTTTTACCTCTGCCGTGGGTGCCACAAATTCAGGGCATTCGCACGGAACCCGCACGCCGTTGATAAGGTTGTAGGCCAGACAATGTGCCTTCGCGCAGTAAGTCGGCTGGTCAGCGGCATCGAAGTGCAGGCTGCCAACGGCACAGTGCGAGGGTGAACCATGCAGGCGTCCTCGGGTCGTGCCGCGCGGATGACCGCAACCGGGACGGGTACAACGAGTGCTGCCCGTGACCCTCGTCCGCTTCGGTCTTACCGCCTTGGCCAAGGTGATCCCGGCCAACTTCAGTGTTCGGCGTACCCAGGTCGCGGACATTCCGCTGGCTTCCGCCAATTCCTTCACCGTCAAGGTCGGGTCTTCCTGGACAACTTCAACAAGAATCTGCGCTTTGGTCTTCGGGACCGTGGCCTGTTGCGCGGCCTGTTCGCGCAAATAAGCGTCATGCACCCGTGTCAGTTCCGAATCTGGGATCAACATGCCCTTTCTCCTTTCCCTTTCGTCGCCGACTTCCGGCACGCCGGGTTGGTTTCCCATGCTTGCGTGGGACGATGGCCTTTACCGGATTCGGATTTCGTTTCCCGAACCCAGCCCATCTCTTCCAGATAACGAAGCACGGGCCGGGCTTTGTCCGGCGACTCAAGATTCGACCAATGATGACGGTACACATCGCGGGTACTGAACATGGCAGGGAGTTCCCCGGCTGCAATGCGATTGGCCAACTCCTGAGCCGCTGACGTTTCCCGCGAAACGATGCACGAATAAACCCGAGTCGCGTGACTCCACAAGTAATCGACAAAGCGCTGGGCTTGTTCGGTGTGTTCCAGGGTGACCGCTATGGGATGCGCCGGGCTGGGGTTGAAATCATGCCGGACTGCAAGATCAGCAAGCTCGAACAAAGCCGCCAGCGTGGGCAACAAACTCCGGTACTTGGCCAGATGGGCGAGCATGGCGGGGTGTCGGTTGCCGGGCGCACGGAGTGATTGTTCGAGTTGTGTCCACCATCGGTAGAACGACTCTTGCGCCTCTGGGCTGAAGTAAAGCTGCACGGGATTATCAGCGGGAAGATTCACCAGCCGGGTGAACACCCGTTCCACGTTGGCGAGCGCAATCGCATCCGGCTCACGATCTACGATGGCCCACTCTTGCGGAAGATCAGGCCACACGATCACCTGCAACCGCTGAAAAAGGCCATCATTCTGAGGCCCGGCAGTATCCGCGACCGCATCCGAAAGGTACTGGCGAACGCGGGCCGGTTGCAGGCATCCCAGCAAGCTGGTACAGACGGCAGGCACATGGATGGAGCCACGCCCCACCCGGTCAACACTGAAGCCGCCAACGCCATTCCAGCTTTGCAAGTAAAAGGCCCGCTCGCTCTCGCGCCCATGCTTGCCCAAATCGGCCAGCCAACCCGTCAGTTCATCTCGAACCACGGTGATGCCAGCGGGATTGTCCAATAAAATCGTGTGCAATTTTTCAAAGGTGGCATCGGTCAAAAGCAGACGCTTTTGTACTGGCGGCTGCACCTCGTTTTCAATCGAGATAGCCGGGGCGGAGTCGTTGCGCTTGATGGCCTGCTTCATCGCTTCCCGCTGGGCTTGGCGCACGGCCTCTTGACGCTCGCGGATGGGTTCGTATGCGGTGCAGGCGGCTGCATATTCCTCGCGCCACTGAGCCTCAATCCGGGTCAGCGGTTTGGTGACAGCTTCGATGAGGGGAGACTTCATGGCCCCTGGCGGGGCGATGATCGCGCCCCATAGATTGCAGTACACCTGCCAACTGCGATCCTCAGCCTTAGGACGGATGAATGCCCGGCGATTGACCACGCCTGCCAAAGCAATCACAGCAGCGGCAGCGGAGAAGTCAGGTGGAACCTGCATACGCTCGGCAACGTCGGCCACCAGCGGGCGTAATACCTGTGGCAAAAAGCTGGGGTCGAACCCGGAGACGGGACGGAGCGCAGCGCCCAAGGGCAGCACTTCTGGCCATGACGATTCCCCAGCGCAGATTTCCAGCCAACCCGTGATCCTGTCGAGGACGCCTTGGCCCAAAATTTCCCGGAGCCGGTTGCCGCCAGTCGCATTCGTGCTCTCCGCGAGAGCCGTCATGGTGGTTTGAATACATTTTTCGCGGTCTTTCCATTCCTGATCCCCGGCGGCACGAACCACAGCCTCCATGAACTCCGCTGTCTCATCCGCGCTGTAGCCGTTGCGCAGCAGGAAGCCGCTGAGCGCCAGCGCAAGGTCATGGCGTCCACCCTCGGCGGGATAATGGCGCACCAGCAAGGTAGCAGCCGCCAAACGGCGAACCGCACGCTGTAGCATTGTGGCTTCCACCCTTGCAGGGTCTTCCGATCCGTACCAGATATAGGGTTCGTGGTTCGGATGAATCGAGGGTGGGACTAAAGTTTGTACGCCTTGGTCGGCATCAGCACTCCGAAGTTCAAGCAGCTTGCTTTGGTTCACGTCATTTAACTTCTCCAGCGCTGGGGCGGGTTCGACGTGGTAGAAATAGTGGCTCCGTGGGTTGCTTGCATGGCCCGAGACGCAGCCGGTTGTCGGCAGGAACGCGGGCGCGAGAGCGACAGCTTCCCGGCAATCCAGGTCAACGTCCACCCGATTGTTGCCGGGAACGCCCAACAGCACTCCGATGTTCGAGCCGTCATGGAAATAGTTCGATACCTCATCCCGCGTGATGTGCAACTTCTCCCAGCCGTCTCCGACCGGGCGCTTCTCACCAGCGCGAACGGGGATCACGTTCCAACCTTGCGCAATAAGTTCGGCAGCAGCGGAGGCAACCGGGATGGGCGGGTCGAAGGTGAAAGGGGCGCGGTCCATCTACAGTTCTTCCACCTCGTCCGGCTGTTCCAGCGGCGCGTTCTGAAAGTCTTCATGCCGCGCGGCTTCTGGGCAGCAGTGCGGACTTAGAAAATCGACACGCAACTCCATGTCATCGGCATTGAAGACCTCCGCATCGTACTCGCGCCCGTCTCCCAGAACGCAGGGCAGGATGAGGGTGTTGCAGAACATACAGGGACGGATATCACCGGGATTAGCCAGGACCGTATAGGTGTTGCCGGAATCACGGCGCTTGCCGTCGAGAATGGCGGCGATCCATGCGGTCAGCGATTCAGGAACGAGCAATGGGCTTGAATTCGCCCCAGCGCAAGTGCTATGTTTGTTTCGCATTTTCCATCACCTTGAGACTTGGGGCATCTTGCCGTGGCTGGTCGGGATGCCCTGATCCAAAATCCTTTTAGTTCAATCCTTCTTTCTGCCCGTGCACCAGCGTCAGTTCCCGCACGCGGGCATGATCGTGACGCGCATAGGCGTGCAGGCTCTCGGTCGATATCAAGGTTCGCCGTCCGAGACGGCGGATGGTCAGTTCGCGCTGGCGGATTAGGTAGTCGAGGCTGGTGACGCTGATGCCGAGAAGCCTTGCAGCCTCCCGCTTGCTGACCAAGATACGGTCATCCATGAAAACCTCCTAATGCGCGGGTATCGCTGTGCCCACACTCGCACAGGAGGGAAAGATAGTCACGGAATCCAAATCAGCGAAAAATGGGAACTTGGATTCCTTGACAAAGAGCGGGAGTTATTTTCGGGGGATGGCGTGGGCAGAGGCTTCGGTTTGCTCCGCCAACCAAGGCTTCTTCTGGCGGAAGCCGTCGAGTCGATTCTTGAGGTTCTTGCCGTCCTCGACTTCCCGCTCCTGGCCTTCGACGGTGCGACCGCAGTCCAGCAAGGTGGCAAGGGTGTCAAACGATGATTCTCCCAGCCGGTGACGCAAAAAACAGTCGAGCGAGCAGAGAGTTTGCAGGTCACCCTTGTACCCCATGGACTTCACGTTAGTAGCGTCGGGGGCGTGCTCCTGGATGAACTCAAGCTGGCGAAGCAGGGCACGGGCCGTTTCCAGGCTTTGCTGAGGATCAATATTGAGTGTGTCCGATGAGCCGAATTGCGCCGAATCCAGGCGAGCGGCGACGGCCTCGAATATTTTGATCGTGGTCTTCTGGCCAGCGATGGCTGACAGCAATTGATGCCTTATCTCCGCGCCGAACAGGCTGCGATCTTCGTTGGCCTCTTTCCAGAAGTCTGTGACATAGCGGCGAACGTGGTCAGCGACGTGATGCAGGGTATCAGCATCCGTCAACAGCCTGGAGATGAGCGGGTCATCGTGGGTCTGGAAATCCGCCTTGATGGCTCGGATAAATTCGCTCCCCCATTCTTCCGGGGTGAGCGGGTAAGGTTGCGATTGTAAAGATGCTGGCACGTCGCCTCCTACAAGGCTGCACGGGCAGGGACACCATGCAGGCGATGTCCCGGACCCGCGTTTGAAGATTGGTGGCCTGATCGGGGCCGCTACTAAAGATTATTTTGGATAGAACGCAAATCGGTCAATTACTTATTTATCGTGCAATGCAGGCAGAAAACTTTGAGATGGAAATAGGGTGACAAAGTGCCAAAAGTGCCAGAAGTGCCAAGTCAACTAAGGTTAGTAACCTCCCGGCAATGTTTATGGCACTTTCTGGCAAGTGACAATATCAAACGTAAGGTGCCAAAAGCCCCAGCGGCACAACACTTTCGGGAAAATTGGCACTTCTGGCACTTCTTTTTGGCACATATGACACCACTCGTATATATAAAACACCAAAAAGACTTATTTTTTTACTAATCTAACCTTCTTTCTCTACCTACATACGCAGACAGGGTGCCAGAAGTGACAAAAGGGGTAGCAACACACATCGAACAGAGAGAACCCAAACACGATACTCTCTGCCCGCGCCCGTCTCATGCAGAATTAAATTTCCAAGGACCCTTGGAAATGTAATTCCATGGTCCCTCTCATGGTGTCGGTCGAAGTCTCGATTTCCCGATCCCCCGATCCCGACAGTGACCTGTCCACGGTTACCAGCACGTGCTCCTTTTGGCACTTTTGGCAACCTGCATGTGCGGTTAATCGCGATTAGCCCAAATTTCCCTATTGCAATTGTTCCACGAATCATGTAAGCTCTGAGAAATTGCGTCTCCCGCGTGTAAGCTTTCTGCATTGCGGCTCCTGTCAACGCAAAATTCTTGGCAGGAGTGTTTTTGATCGTGGAACAAGTACCATCCCCAACCCTAGCCCCAGCCTTATTGCCAACCCGTGCAGCGGGACGGCCTGTCGGTTCCCGCAGTAGCTACCGCGCAACGGTTGAACATCAGGCCCGCGTTGTCGCCGACGTGAAGGGCACGCTGGCAATTGACCCCATACTGCGCCCTGCCGAATGCTGTGCGCTTCTGCAAATCAGCTACAGCACCCTTCGGAAAAGAATCGCCAGCGGAGAAATTTTGGCGAGTAGGACCGCGAAAAAGCACGGTCACCTCAGAATCCGATTTTCCTCCCTGCGAAAATTCCTTGCTGATTCGACGGTGCCCCATGAGTAGCCACTCACCTTGGGATTTGCCGGAAGAGCCGCCAGTTCCTGATGCCCCAACTCCCGACCTGGAACCGGAGGACGACAAACCTTTGTTGTTGACGGAAGAGTGCCACAAGTGGGCACGCCGCGCTGACCTGATGTGGAATCTTGCCCTTGCCGATGGAAATCCCTCTGCGCAAGCCTCCGCGCTGACTGCCGCCTTTAAATCGTTGCAGACCCGCGCTGCTCTCGAAGAGGCCAACCGGCAGGAAGCCGAAACTGCCGACGCTGACGCTGACGCCCCATATGGTCGTGGTGAGGGCGGTCAGCCATTCGGGATCACGATGGAGCTTGCCGACCGGTTGGTAAGGCACCATAACGCGGAAGTCCAAAAACACGATTTGGTCAAGTGTCCTGCCTGCAACGACTACGAAAATGCACTATACACCGGGAACGACGGTTATCTGCGCAAAGAGCAGGCTTCACAGGTCAAGAAACTCTTGAAGGGAGTCGTGATTGAAAACGCTGTCAATGCCCCAAACTAATCTCAACCTTCAGGCCGCTCAGGAAGAGTTCGACACTGCCCGTGGTCAACTGCTCGCACTGCGTGCGGAATACACGTCCTTGCCAGACAAAATCCAAGCCGCCACATGGCGATTTTCTTTGGCGCTGGCGAATCTCACTAAGACCAAGCAGCGAGCAACGGAGGGCTTATGACAACCGTAAATTTGAGTTCCGGTGAAAATCCGTTCAACACGAATAACTTTGGGTCGTTCAACGCCCCGACACCAGCGTCACCTACTAGTCCACCACCACCTCCAAATCCAGGCGGAAGCGCGGATTCGATTGTGACACTCTCAGTAAATGCCGACTCGGTCTTGCTTCCCGCATCAGGGACACCTCAATATCTGCCGCCACTGTGCAGCGCCCTGCCGGGTAATGAGCCGTCTCTGGCGGAGTCGTTCGCTTCTAGTCCAGGGGCAGCTTTTAGTTATGGCAGTGGCCTGCGGAATATCTGGCGCACAACCTCAGCGACGCAAAGCGCCTTGGCGTCAAAATCGCCAAATGCTCAGACTCAGCAGGGAACGCCTGCTCTGACAACGGCTCCGGTTTATGCAGGAGTTCCCGCCGGAGCGGTGTGCTGGAACAACTGGAACAGCGGTTCTGTGGGAACGGTCGGAAACAAATTTTCTTGAGGAGCAATCATGCCAGTCAACAACTTCGGGCCATTCATGAAAAAAGATCTTAATCTCGCTGGCATTCTGGTGCCGGAATATACCGACGATTTGCTTGGTGACGCACAGACCCGTGAGACTTTGCTGCGTGGCGCACAGGTAGTCACCGACACATCCGCGCTGCCATCGCATTATCCCCCATCCGGTTTCGACAACGATCTTGTCCGTGATGCTGAGACGGTTGCGACTCTGGAACAAGTTTTCGGAGTTGAAAGCACAGTCAAATTACCAGTTGCAACGAATGCGGTTACGCGCAGATCAGCCCTAGCCACGGCCATGCTGGTGAAGCGCGGTCCCGCGCGGTTCTTGGCCGTTGCCGCTCTGGTGGATAAATATGCTGGTCTTTTCAAGGCAGTACCGGGATGGGACGAATCCCGCGATGAGCTAATTGGGCATTGCGTCGATTTTGTGGAGTTGGCCGTTGCTGAAGCTATTTGATTTTTGATCTCAAGACGGGCGTGTCTGATCAGACGACGCACACCTCAACGTGCGATTTTCTCCTGGAGAGGACACCTGGACTAGAGATCAAAACGGGGAGCGGCACTTTATTACAGCATGGAGCACCGCTCCCCCTAAGTTGTGGCCCCTCTTCAATGGGCGCAGACCATCGCCTCGTTGGCGCGTGGGGCCGATGCTGAATCTAGACGCGCCAACACTCATCATGTTCTGCGGTCTTTGCGCGTACCGCTCCGAAAAGCGCCAAGCGCTCCCAGCGTTCTGGGACACTGCCTAACCGGGTGGTAGGCTTGGCTCTTCACCGAGCCTACCGCCTCTAATACGTCGCCATCAATGCCGTCTGCACTGCCGTGGCAGCTTGCGCGTCGGTCGTTCCCACGTACACCAGTGTGCTGCTGATACTGCGGTGACCCAGCGCTTGCTTGACCAGCGCCAAATTGACGTTGCTGGCCACGAGATGACTCGCCAGCGAGTGTTTCAGGCAATGGGGATGTCTTTTCTCAACCGGCAGGCCAGCGGCCTCAGCAATCGCCTGGAACACGCGAAAGAACTGCGTCCTATCCAGCTTGCCACCTTTCTGACTCGTGAACAGGAACGAACTGCCGTCATCATGGCGCTGTTTCATCCACGCAGCCAACGCCGTTGGTTCATCTAGCAAAGGCTGACCACGGTGCGCGTACAACGGCTGCGTGGTCTTCAGCGAACCCTTGAGGCGCTGCACTACTACGCTGTGGTTCTTGAGGTCAACGTCACTCAGTTCCAAAGCGCAAATCTCGCTGGCCCTGAATCCGTGCCGATAGGCCAGCAGGATCATGGCCCAATCCCGGACGCGGTGTTGCTTGGCGGTACGCAGGACGGCTAACACTTCAGCCGGTGTCAGAAACGTCAGCTTGGATCGGTTCATGATTTCCTCCTAAATCGAAAAATGCAACAATACTTGCGAACTCCCGAAAAGCGGAGACGCGCAAGCAAAGCGGTTGCGGTTGTCACTCGGTCGGATAACGCAACAGAATGGGTAGATTGTTGCGTTTTGTCTGCTCGGAAAAAATGAGGCGAGCCATCTGCCCTGCCACACCCTCAGCGTGCGCTGTCGAACACCTCACAGCGGTTCGCCTACTCTCGTGGCTTGCTTCGCTCACCGGCTCGCCTCACTGTGCTTTGCCTGGACTGCCACACGAACGCCCCTGACGAACGCTGCTTTGTCCAATGCGCCCAGTTCGGCCCTAGCGAACGATGCCGCTCTTTTTGTCCCTGATTCCAGGTTAGGACGGTGTGCAAGAGTCGAATCTGTGCATAATTTTGGGCTGTTTGTAACTCGCTGAAAATAAAGGCACGAAAACTGGATTTTTGGGGCTTCTAACCCGCATTGCCCGGTCAAGAAAAATATGCAATTTCTGAATCCAAGAAGTTAGTTAAACGCACTCGGACGCGCCAATATCGCCTGAGCAAAAACCCCCGTTGCAGGGGTCATTGAGTTCTATAAAAAGGGATGTCAAGAAAAAACTTCTCCCTCGACCGGACGGCGAGGGTTTGGTCTCGAGATCCAGCCCACTGACGTTTGGCTTCCTTGGAGAAGCTTGGTTTGTTGTCCATGCTCATAAAATTCCTCAGCGGAGGGTGGCGATGCTATCGAGTTCGAAAGAGCGGCAAGCCGGACTGGTGCTCCAGGGCAACCATGGTTCTATCCGAGGCTCGTGGCCTATGGCTATTTCTGGTTCTCCGAGGGGGCATAGCGTGTAATGTGTGACTCGGTGCCGAAGCACGCGGGGCCCGATCTCATCGACTGATACTCCCCTCGAACCGAGCTCTCCGGAAACCCGAGCGACCCCACCCGAGAAAATCTACGAGATGGAAGCCCTCTTCTCCAGAGAGGCTCAAGCTGCTTGCTGACTTAACTGTTTGGCGTCGAAGTCCACCCCTTTCTTCCAGATCGTTAACGTGATCGCGACCATCTTTCGTGCCAGGGTGAGACGGGCCATGGTCGGCCGCATCCCTTTGGCCAGCAGAGCTACATAGAAGTCGCGCAGCGGGCCAGGACGGGTGCTGGCCGAGATGGCAGCCCCTTTGAAAAGATTCTTCAGATCCTTGTTGTAGTTGGCACTCAGCCCGCGCACCGTGATGCGCTCGCGGTTGCGTTGCAGTTTGCCTCGCACACAGCGGTACTCGCCGCTGTCGTGAGTCTCGACCGCGAAACCGCTGTAAGCCCACAACTGCCGCTTGGTTCGGAAACGATGCGGGGTCTGCAGCAATGCCACCAGCAAGGCCGCCCGAATCGGACCGATCGAAGGAATCTGGCGCAGTAACTTCACCTCGGGATGCTTGTGACTCTCCACCAGGAGTTCGCGTCGGGCTTCCAGTCGCACCGGCTGCAGCCCGTCCAGTTGCTGATAGAGCCGTTGGGCTCGAATCCGAACCCCCGGTTCTCCGATCTTGGCCAACCATTCGTCGCGATGCCGGGGAGCGTACACCGTCGTACCGGCACAGGGAATGGCCCAGCTGCGGTACACAGCTTTGATCCGATTCATCACCCGCGTGACATCTTGGGTGAGGGTCAGATAGCTGCGCCCCAGTTCTTTCAAGGTGCGTACCCCATGCTCTCCGTGGTAGACCGGTTTCAGTTGGTTGGTGCGCAACAGCTCCGCCAGCTTGCGCGCATCGATCCGGTCACTCTTGTTGCCATCTTTCAACAGAGCCGCTTTGCGCGGATCGCAGACTACCAGCCGGCTGACATGGGGCTTCAGGAGATCGTGTAACCAGGCAGCCGAAGTTCCTTCCTCGAAGGTCAGAGACAGCGTCCCTTGCAATCCTTGGATGAACTCGACGATCGTGGACGCTTTGGTCTCCAGCAGGCATTCCATGATCAGCTTGCCTTGAGCATCCATGACGGCAACCGAGATCGTTGCCTGGTGGACATCCATGCCGATATACTTTTCTTGACTCATAAAAGGCGCTCCTTTTCGCTAGGTTGATGGTGCGAACAATCTCAACCTACCGCAAAAGTGGGCGCCTTTTTATATTGCGTGTAATGGAGATGTTACAACAGTTATGATCTGCCAAAGAGGTCTGAGTACCAGACTGCGCTGCTACTTTCTTCCCGCTGCCAACGCTCCGAGACTGCCCTCCACGGTGATTACGTCCGGCCCTTTGGTCTTTCCTGCAATGATCGGCTTGTTTGCCACTGTCTCATAGGCGTAACCCGTAAGGGTGGGGGTAATCGAAGGGGGTCCCTGTGAAACGCGGACATCGAGTCTCGCCCAGCCGTAGTGGGTTGCGCCGCGGATCTGGAATTTCAATCCCAGGTAGCGGCCTTCGACGTTGACCCAGTACCCAGAAGTGTACGTGCCCCGGTTGGACCTGCCTTTGCCGGCTTGGACAACCATCGCCCCACCGCTATAGAACCGGTTCGCGCCGGGTATTCGAGCGCCCGGCTTCAGGGCGAAGGCAGCGAAAAAGGGGTCCCAGTATGCCGCAATTACTTTGTTGCTATGGCTGCCTCCAACCCAAAGTGTGTTTTGCTGTGACCCAGAGGTTAAAACATGAGCCGAGTTACCGATCGTGAAGTCGATCACCCCAACTTTGTTCAGCTCAAGGTGATAAACGGTATTAGGAGAAATCACTCGGTGAGTGCGGTGATAAACGATCTTGGCGTCGGCAGTGGGGGCCGAAGCTAGGACGATGCCGACTCCCGCCGCACTCGCTGCAAGAGCATAGGCGTTGAGTTGGCGATGAATTGAATCGGAAAGCCTGCAAGGTATTCTAGGCGACTGCGAGGACGGTTTCATGAATCCCTCCCGTCGAACGCGAACATTGTACTCCCGGTAGTCAAGGAGATTCCGTGATAAGCGTGCGGAAGATCGGTCAACTTCCGCTAACAGGCGTTCTCACCAGCTTGCGCCTTTGTTTCGCCTTTTTGAGGGTCGATGAGTGAAATCGCGATGTTTCGCCACCCTGCGCGAGCCCTCGCCGAAAACCCGCGCGACCGATTGCGGCAATTCCCTTGGTTAGCCGCTTTCGACGCCGTCCCTGTGCGGTATTATGGCAAGAGCTGAGAGCGCCGCTGCAATACTAGGCCACATCACGCCGCGGAAGCGTGATGCGGCGGAGGGAAACTAGGCCAACCGCCGGATTTCAGTTTTACGAGCTGCTGTTGTGGGAACGACAGGAGTCGTGAAACACCGGAGGGATGTACCCAGTGGAACTCTATGGACGTGTACGGCGAGCAGTCTTTGTCGAGGGGAAGAGCCAACGAGCAGTAGCGCGGGAGTATGGCATCGCCCGCGAAAGCGTGCGCAAGATGCTGCGTTACGCAGTGCCGCCGGGCTACCGGCGGGAACAACCGGTGAAACGGCCCAGGCTGGGGCCGTGGTTAGGCGTGATCGACGCCATTCTGGAAGAGGATAAGACTCAGCCTCCGAAACAACGACACACGGCGAAGCGGATCTTCGATCGTTTGCGGGAAGAACATGGGTATCCGGGGGGCTACACCGTGGTGAAGGACTACGTGCACCGACAGAAGGTGCGGAAGCAAGAGATGTTTGTGCCGCTGCGGCATGCTCCCGGAGAAGCCCAAGCGGACTTTGGGGAAGCCTGGGTGGTGATCGCCGGGGCGAAGCAGAAAGCACACTACTTCGCGATGGATTTGCCGCACTCGGATGATTGCTTCGTGGTGGCGTATCCCGCCGAGAGCACGGAGGCGTTTCTGGACGCGCATGTGCGGGCCTTCGACTACTTCGGCGGAGTGCCTGGTTGGATTTTGTACGACAACACGAAACTGGCGGTGGCCAAGATCCTGGGCGACGGTCAGCGGAAGAAGACGCAGGCGTTTTGTGAGTTGCAAAGCTACTATTTGTTCGCGGAGAAGTTCGGGCGTCCGGGCAAGGGCAACGACAAGGGAGCGGTGGAAGGACTGGTGGGCTATGCCCGGCGGAACTTTCTGGTACCAGTGCCGCATAGGAGTAGCTGGGAAGAACTGAACGCCTACCTTCTGGAACAATGCGGGAAACGGCGAGAGCGGCGGATGAGGGGACACCAGGAGACCATCGCGGAGCGGTTCGAGCGCGATCGTGCGGCGCTGTTGCCTTTGGCGACCGTGCCCTATGAAGCCTGTGAAAAGCGCACGGCGAAAGTCAGCTCGTTATCTCTGGTGCGCTACCGAGCCAACGATTACTCGGTGCCCACCGCCTATGGGCATCGCGAAGTGCTGGTGAAAGGCTATGTCCATGAAGTGGTGATTGCCTGCGGCAGCGAAGTGATTGCCCGGCATCCCCGCAGCTATGAACGGGAAGACATGATCTTCGATCCGCTGCACTATCTGGCACTGCTGGAGGAGAAGACCGGGGCCTTGGACCAAGCCGCTCCGCTGGCCGGCTGGGAGTTGCCGGAGTGCTTTGCCCAACTGCGGCGGCTGCTGGAAGCGCGGCTGGGCAAGCCGGGCAAGCGAGAGTACGTGCAGGTATTGCGGTTGCTGGAGACGTTCCGCCGGGAGGAAGTCCGGCAGGCGATCCAGGACGCTTTGCATCTGGGAACCGTTTCCTTCGATGCGGTGAAACATCTGCTGCTGTGCCGGATCGAGCGACGTCCGCCGCGACTGGATCTCCTGCAGTACCCCTACCTGCCGCTGCCCCAGGTGCATACCACCCAGGCCGTCGATTACATGACGTTGCTGAATGAGGTGGGCTCATGAGCAACCCAACCATTCCGGTCACGAACGACACTCCGCAGCTTCTTTTGGAACATCACCTGAAGCTGTTGCGCCTGCCGACTTTCCTGCGCGAGTACGACAAGGTGGCACGGCAGTGCGCCGACGAGAGCGTGGACTATCCGCGTTATCTGCTGCGCATGACGGAGTTGGAACTGGTGGACCGCGAGCGCCGAGCCACCGAACGGCGCATTCACCAAGCACGTTTCCCCGTGGTCAAGAGCCTGGACAGCTTTCAGTTTCTGGCCATTCCCTCGCTGAATAAAACCCTGGTGCTGGAGTTGGCGCGCTGCGAGTTCTTGCAGCGCCGCGAGAACGTCTTGCTTTTAGGAAACTCGGGCACGGGAAAAACTCACCTGGCACTGGCTTTGGGGTTAGTGGCTTGCCAGCGTGGCCATCGCGTTCGCTTCACCACCGCCGCGGCCTTGGTGCATGAGCTGATGGAAGCACGGGACGAGAAACGTCTGTTGCGCTTTCAGAAACAGTTGGTCAGTTACGAACTGCTGATCGTCGATGAACTGGGCTTCGTGCCGCTTTCCAAGACCGGGGCCGAAGTGCTGTTTGAAGTCTTCAGCCAGCGCTATGAGCGCAACTCGACTTTGGTGACCAGCAATCTTCCTTTCCAGGAGTGGACGGAGGTCTTGGGATCGGAGCGACTGACCGGCGCTCTCCTGGACCGGCTCACCCACCACGTGCATATCCTGGAGATGAACGGCGAGAGCTATCGCCTCAAACAGAGCAAGCGCAAGCACGGCTCGCCCTCGAACTCCTGACCCGGCTCGGTCCCTTTGAGGTTGGGAAAGCCCCTGCTGCGCGACTCCTTTCCCTCCCGCCGCATTCTTTCAGAGCGGTCCTCGCCGTCAAGGGTTCGCTACGCCGCGAAAGGCACGCGCCCTTGACTGCTCCGGGTCGCTCTGAACACCTCTCCGCTATGAGGGAATGGATCTTTCAGGAAAGGCGTAGTGGCCTACTCTCCTTCCGCTCCTGCGGCCTACTTTTAGTCCGCCCTTGACAGCCTAATTCTATGAAAAAAGAACCGACAGAGAAAACACTCCACAGCTGCGCCGTGATGCGCTACATGCTCATGTGTCAGCCGGAAGACTGTCCCCGGCCCATCATGCACGTTCTATCCGGGCTGTTGATGTACATGAACATGAGCAACTACACCAAGGACGATCTGAAGGGGAACTTCTTCGTCTCAGGTTCGGCCTCGGTGTCTCAAATCAGCGCGGTCACACATTATGAAGATCGGATGGTGCGTGCTCATCTCAAGACTCTCCAGCGGGCCGGGTTCGTCAACTGGGTGAAGCGGGAGGACAACAAGGGCGCGGACTATCGTGTCTATGCCTACCCGCAGGAGGAATTCATTCAGGAGATGGAACACGCAGTGGATCCGAAGAAGTCGGAACAAGCTCGGAAGGCTGCAAAGGCCAGTACAGCCAAGAGGTCCGGTAATCTGGAGCTGAATAGGTGCGGTAATTCAGAAGCACGGTCCGGTAATTCAGAAGCTGACGGTGCGGTAATCGAGAATCAGAATCAGCTCCAGATTACCGACTCTGGAACTGGATCTGGAACTTATGCTCTGGAACTCTCATCTGGAACTCGGAGGGGCACCCTCCGGACCACCCACAAACCAGATGAGACAGAGCAACTCACTTCGTTCGAACAAGGAGCAACACCAAAACCAAGATCCGCTTCCTCGGGACTTCGCCCCGATCCCCATCGGGAGTTTACGGAAACTCCCGAACCCACCCGGCACCCTGAGGGAAAAGCACCGCTTCGCGGATCACGAGAGACTTCCGCCGCCGCGCCACGGCGCACACAGGCCGAACTGGACCGGATTCTTGAGGAACAGAAGAAGGCGGCTCAGAGAGCCGCAGCTCGTCTTCCTCGTGATCCACAAGACGAGGAATTGGATCGCTACTTCGGTCGGAATCGAAATGCTGAGGCGCGTCGCTCTACCTTCATGACGGATGAGGAGATGGCCGCTGCGGAGTTGGATGATTAAGTGAGAATTGTCATCCTCGAATGCTGCTTCGCCCCGAACCCCCGCCCGCCTTTGGTCGATTCCGGTTTAGGGGAGATGTTGGTCCGCCTCCTTGGACTCTTGGGTGAACTCGTCGGGTTGTCGAATGTGGACTTCTTTCGTTCGAGTATCGGATTCGCCAGCCCCCGCTTGTAGTAGCACACAAGGCTGTACTTCACGCCTTTAACCTGTCCGACATTGCAGTGCCACTCCCGAGTTGTCTGAGCAATGAGAATGTCGCCTGGTTGAACTGGAACTTTGATTCCGTACTCGATGAAGCAAAAAGTTCCTCCGGTGAACCCTTCTGGCGGACGGATTGATGTTAGGCAAGTGAAGCTCGTCTGCTCCTGGCGGGCGTTCCCCGCGTCTTGATGAATAGAGGACGGGCAACTCTTGAGGAGCGCCAGCGTAGAGAACGCCGTCGTCGCTAGCTGACGGAGGTCTTCGAGAATTCCGCCATAGTCGTAGCTGCTTTTTTGCTGAAATTTAACCCGTTCCGCGAAACGGCCTGTTAAGGACTTCGGAACATTCTGTTTTTTGTAGTAGAAGGGCAGAACGCGAGAGTAGCAGTCATTCATCTCATATATCAGCGGACCCAGATGTGCGAATGCATCTTTATGTTCTCGCACGGCCTTGGTGCGCTCGATGGTCATGTACCCGTTGTAGCCCATCGTGTGCTCGCCCGGTGTGTTAGAGCCTTGCTGACGCTCAATGGCTGTTTTCGTCTCAGGGCGCGTGGGCAGCGGCCAAGGCTCCATCTGTTGTAGACCCTCTAGAGCTTGCTGTTGTGCTTCCTTGGAGAGAACTCCTTTCAGCAAGATGCCAGCAATCTCCCGGTCGGGCGACTTGGGGTTAGGTCTATGGTTGGGCGAATCGGGGTCAGGATCTAAGAGGTTGTACTTGCCCTTGGGATACCAGAACAGCGTGTCGCTGGTGATCTCGGTCTTGATTTTGTCCTCTTCGGGGAAATACTTGTATTTGTGCTTCTTCTCAAGCTCCTCCGCGGAGACAAAATTGTTCGGCTCCAAAGTGATTTGTTCCAGTTTGCGCGGCTTGCCGTCTTCGGACATCACTCCGTGCTTGAGCATCCAATCCCACGGTTTGAGTAGTTGGAATGGTCGGTCACTGCCGCGCTTCAGGTGGTCCGGCGAGTCATACTCCTGCCAGTCCTCTTCCTCCATTCCAAGAAGGTCTACCAATGCGTCCGTCGCCGCGTCCGCTGAGGCGGTTCTGCGCGCTCCTTGCCTTTGGTGTTGACCGAGACGACTCTGGAACGACGGCTTCTTCATGACAGATCGTGGTCAGTATAGTGGAAAGCGTGACTGGCGGGTAGGCGTCTTCATGGGGTTCACTTTGCAGTGGACATTTGCAATGTGCGATCCCCTGTGTTTGCAGGCCCTTCCCGCATTTGGGAGAAAGTTACGGTTTCTGCATCACGATTAGCAATTAAGGGTTCCTTGAAGGCATCCTTGTGGGGCAAAGCATTCGCCAGCTGCGCAAGAAAAAAGCACTGCATAGTGGCAGATCTCTGCGGCGGCGTATTCCTGGTGTTTGCAGTGCCAGCGAGAACTAGAAGCGGAACATCAGCGAACCAATCTCCAAAAGAGAATCCTGCCTCACAATGAAGGACCGTCGAAGCCCGCAAATCGCTAATGAAGGTAGCCTTACAACTTCGACAACCCACGGTAGAGGGCAATCGCTATGTCAGCTACCGAATATTTGGAACCTTTCGTCGACGCCGATCGTGCGTCTGAATTCTTATCCCTAACCCGACGTCGTATTCTTGAACTTGCGCGTGCAGCAAAGTTGCCCGGCCATCCCCTCGGCGATGGCGCGAGACGCGTTTGGCGATTCCGTCTGAGCGAACTCGCCGATGAGCTGACTAAAAATGTGTTTACTTCCCAAAACGACCCCGTTATACAAAAACCCGCTGGCGTGCCACGTCGTACCGCACTGGGGCTTGTGTAAATGGCAAGGTTTCAACGAGGGTGTTTACGTATCGAGGACCGCAAGTCTGGGCGGACTTGGGTGCTGAGATACTACGTCAACCGGGAATCGGATGGTAAGCGCGTAGAGCACAAGCTCCCGATTGGACTCGTTCGTGACTTCAGAACTGAAAGTGCGGCATGGGCTGAAGTAGAGAATCAGCGACTGCTCCAGCAGATCAATGAACCAAACTCTCGTGGTCGTATCACCTTCTTAGACATAAGTCTCCACTACATCAAGAACGAACTGCCAGCACGTGCGCCCTCAACTGCATACTTGCATCGACACATCATCCACGATTTCCTGATTCCGCGATGGGGGAAGAACGTCGCAGTCAGCATCAAACCACTGGAGGTGGAGAATTGGCTGAAGGCTCTCCATGAACGATTGGACTACGCCAATCCCAGTTGCGCCAAGATTCGTCAGGTTATGGTTTGCGCCTACAAGCACGCTCAGCGGCACGGTCTAATTCCGCGCACTGAAGATGCCAATCCGATGAAATGGGTTCGCTGCAAGACGACCAGTGAGTATGAGGCAATAATCCTTACCCCCGAGCAGGCCTTTCACTTGGTGAGTGACTTCCCTCCGTTGGAGCGAACGTTAACCCTGCTCGCGGCCGCAACAGGGCTTCGGATCAGCGAATGCTTGGGCTTGCAATGGCAGGATCTGGATTTTCCAAATCAGAAGATCCACGTCAGGCGCACCTGGCTTGACGGTCAGATTGGCAAACCCAAGACCAAGGCGAGCAGCCAGCCCGTGGTTATGGGCGCACTGCTGGCCGACATCATGCGAGAGTGGCAAAACGAAACCCTCTATTCCAAGCCCCAAGACTGGGTGTTTCCCTCGTTCAGGTTGCATGGCCGGAAGCCGCGCACGGGTTCAATCATGGCGCAGGACTATCTGCGTCCGGCGGCGGTGAAGTCAGGGATACTCGCGGCAGAAGATCGTCGCCGATTCGGTTTCCACAATCTTCGCCATTCCTTGGCTTCCTACTTGGTCACCCAGACTAAGACCGATGTCAAGACGGTACAGTCCATTCTGCGGCATGCCGACATCGGCACTACTCTGGATATCTACACCCACGCGATTAACAAGGACAAACTGGTGGCGCAGAATCAAATGATGGAAGCCATGATGAAGCCGGGCTTGGTGAACTGAGGGCGAAGGGTGGCCTTGCGAAATTTGAGGCGATTATCTTCTGTTGCCGATTATGTGTGCAACAAATGCCGCTGTGAGAAACGTGCCGGAAACTTGTTCGATGCCCTTAAGAAACGCGCGGGGTCTTGATGGTTTCCGAGTGGGGCGACCATGACGATTCGGCATACTATGCTACCTGGTTCGGAATTGAGCAGCGTTATCATTAGAATCGAAGCTGGCGGAGATGCATGAATCTAAGAAGTGCTATTCGCGCTGCCCTTCTGCCGAACGCGCATTTGACGGCAGTCATCGCTGAACGAGCGCGGTGTTGTCCTCGACCTAATCTCATTCCAGTCGGATGTCCGGAGTGGCTCACAAGGGCTGATTACGAGTACTGGGCACGTGTTGCCGCTCGCTTCGTGTCTAAGAATCCCGACAATGTGGACGGCTGGATCGTGCTTGGTCATTCTCGCTTCCACCTGGATGATTTCAAAGGGGCTTGCAAGGCTTACCGGGTCGCAGTTCGACTTGAGGACAACGCAGACATGTGGTTCAGCTTGGGTTTGTGCGCCAGCGGCGAGGAGGCGATTGCAGCTTATCGTGCCGCCCTTCAGCACGACCGATTGGACGACATGTCATGGCACTACCTCGCCAACGCCCTGGCCGATGCTAGGAGCTACGAAGAGGCGATTCAATGTTTTAGAATAGCGGTCGAGCACAGCGACGACTCTTCCGCCGCTTGGGTGCTCTGTGATTTGGCATTGTGCTATCTAGCCACCCACCTCACCGAGGATTCGATTGCTACATTTGAGCGGAGCGTCCATGCGGATGGTGGTTATGCCTTTGACACGATGGTGGGCAATATCGCTGACGCATGTCTGAATGAGCCACCTGACTTTGTTCATGCCTTACACGCTCACCTGATGCCGATCTCCCCAGACTGTGCCGATAAAGTTCTAAGATTTTGGAACACGCGGTGGGCTAAGAAGTGCGAAGGGGAGATTAAGTAAATGGAGGGACGCTTCACAAGATGGCAGTCCATAACGATTAGCCTTGCGAGCCAGAGTCCAGAAACTCTGTGCGACTCACTCCGTTTGGGGTCAAGGTCTGGAGGCCACCACAGGGTTTTGACTTGCGACAAGTCGTGGTCTTACAATTCGGCCCGCACTGATGGTCTGGAATGACGAATAGCTCCACGCCTCTTCGATTTTTCGTGTTGATTGTGTTCTTCATGTGCACGGTTGCATGTAATCGAAGTCCGCAAAGAGCGATAGTTGGGAAGTGGCAACAGGTTGACGGCACTCGGACAATTGAATTTTTTCCAGACGGCACAGTCGTGATAGGTGACACCGCCAGCTCGAATGCGGGGACTTATTCCTTTCCTGACTCACACCATTTGAAGATGGTAGCCGCAAAGGACATAATTGTTTTCGATATGAGTCTCTCCTCGAAGACTCTTGTTTTGACTCCTCCGACTCAACTCGGGCAGCAGATTTCGTTCAAGCGCGTCAACTGACTCCTTTGGCCGTGGTCAAAGGCATCCTCTGTAGAACAGGGGGCTTAACTCCCGAACACGGATCCCCCGGCCGGAGTCCCCCGGAGGGTGCTTGCTGGCTAGAAGGGGCGCACCCAAGCGGTTCCCTTTTTCACCAGGATTGAATTCAGCATCCCTCTGTTGGGGTTTAGCGCTTGCGGGGGAGAAATTCGTAAACGTCAGAGGAAGCACACGGTTGACAGGTTGAGTCCGCAGCCAGGTTCAACACGGCGTCATGGTCTAAGGGGATTCGACGTCGTGACTTTACGGGCAATTCTCAGTTGGCCTAATCGCTGGATCAGCCAACTTCAGCGCCATTACCACCACCACCTCCGCGCCTTTTTCCATAGCGAGCAGAGCCCGCGCCGGGCCATCGACTACTTTCCGCAGCACAACCGCACAACCACGTCCGAAGTGCTGTGCGTGCTGCAACAAGGCCGTCGTTTTGCCATCCAGGGACCAATGGAATCCGACAATTAGACCCGAAGTGAACTTCGTGATCCGGTAACCCGACGAGCCATCGAGCGATTGCTTCCAGAGATTCGCTGTTCCCTTTTCTTTGTTCAGAGGAATCGTCAGATCTGTTCTTCTGACCAGTCTGACGCGCGGCTTGACTATCCTACTGATCTGCGAGAAGCTATCGCCATTTGGGCGTGCTGTCACGCGGTAGCCCGCAGCTCCGGGAGGCGGACCTGGGATCGGAAATCTCTTCGCTGATTGTCGCAGCGGAACAAGGGGACAGGCCCGCCGCGGACGCATTGTTTGCTGCCCTTTATTCCGAGTTGCACCGGCTCGCCAAGAGTGAACTTGCTCGGCATGGCTTGCAGGTTGGCCTGAGCGCCACGACCCTGCTGCACGAAGCGTACCTGGATATGGCTGCGCGCGACGGCCCGTCGTTTCCCGACCGGGCGCGATTCATGGGGTATGCGGCGCGAGTGATGCGGGGTCTCATCATCGACCATGCCCGAGAAAAGCACGCTCAGAAGCGCGGCGGCTTGTTCGAGATTACTTCGCTCGACACGAAAGCGATGGAGAACCCAGTTGACCACCGAGAGCTCGTCCGCATCAGCGAAACGTTGGACGAGCTTGGCAAAGTGGAACCTGCTCTCGCCGAGATCGTCGATTTGAAGTTCTTTTGCGGCTTCTCGTTCGTGGAAATCGCCGCCTTGCAGAACGTGTCAGAACGTACGGTGCAGCGGAACTGGGAGAAAGCGCGGATTTATCTCCATCGGAAACTTCGCATCGATTTGTCGCTCTAGGAATAACGATGTCCACACTTAGCCCCGATCAATGGCAGGCTCTAAGTCCATATCTCGATCAGGCACTCGCTATGCCCGACGAGGCGCGGGCCGCGTGGCTGGCTTCGCTCGGCGAGCAGAATCCCGCACTGGCTGCGCAGTTGGGAGCACTTCTTGACGAACACCGAGTGCTGGCGCAGGAAGGTTTTCTGGAGAAAGGGCGATTCGAGTTGCCTAACTCCACAGGACTCGCGGGCCAGACGCTTGGTCCGTATACCTTAATCTCGCAGATTGGCCAAGGCGGAATGGGAAGCGTCTGGCTTGCCCGTCGCAGTGACGGCAGGTTCGAGCGGCAAGCTGCGGTGAAGTTCGTGAACATCGCGCTCGCCGGGCGCGCGACGGAGGAACGGTTCAAGCGCGAAGGCACCATCCTCGGCCGGCTCACTCATCCCCACATTGCCGAACTTCTCGATGCCGGCATTTCCTCCGATGGCCAACCGTATCTCGTCCTCGAATACGTTGACGGCACGACGATCGATCAGTTTTGCAACCAGCACAAGCTCCATCTGGAGGCACGCCTTCGCCTGTTTCTGGATGTGCTGGCCGCGGTGGCGCACGCCCATGCGAATCTGATTGTCCATCGCGACATCAAACCTTCGAACGTGCTGGTCACCACCGGCGGTGAAGTTAAGCTGCTGGACTTTGGGATTGCCAAACTCCTGGAGGGCGAAGGCCAGACGGGTGCCGCAACCTTGCTCACGCACGAAGGCGGTTCGGCTCTTACTCCTCAGTACGCTGCGCCCGAGCAACTTACCGGCCAGCCAGTCACGACTGCCACCGATGTTTATGCGTTGGGCGTGTTGCTCTACCTGCTATTGTCTGGCCGGCATCCCGCGGGCTCGGGTCCGCACTCCCCCGCGGAACTGGTAAAGGCTGTGCTCGACAGTGAGCCGCCGCGCGCATCGGACACAATTACTGCGGACAACAACAAGCTCATCGCTGAAGAACGGGGCACCACTCCAGATAAACTCTGCCGCGAACTACGTGGAGATCTGGACACAATTGTTGGCAAAGCTCTGAAGAAGGATCCGCAAGAGCGATACGCCTCGGTCGCTGGGTTTGCCGACGATCTTCAGCGTTACCTGAAGCACGAACCAATTAGCGCGCGACCTGACACACTCGCCTATCGCACCGCCAAATTTCTGCGCCGCAACCGCACCGTGGTGGCGCTTACAGCCACGGCCATTGTGCTTGTGATTGGCAGCCTCTCCACCGGTCTGTACGTGGCGAACCGGCAACGAAAGATCGCCGAGCAGCGTTTCGCGCAGGTCCGTCAGCTGGCGAATAAATTTATCGATCTCGACGCCTGGATCCGAGGTTTGCAAGGCTCGACCAAGGTTCGGATGCAGATGGTTTCGGATTCGCTTCAGTATTTGAGATCGCTGGAGAGCGAAGGCCGTGTCGACAAGGACCTGGCGTTAGACATCGCTTTTGCATATGTGAGGGTCGCGCATGCGCAGGGGGATCCGACTTCTCCAAACCTGGGGCAGTTTGCCGAGGCCAAGGAGAGCCTCAGCCAGGCATCCAAGTTCGTTGACGCGATTCTTGCTGATGACGCGAAAAACCGGCGGGCGCTGTTCATCGCCACGACAATCGCTCACGATCGCATGGTGCTGGCCGATGCTGAAGGCCGCCACGAGGAGTCTTTGGCTTACGCAAAGGATGCCGCTTCTCTCATCGAGCGATTTCTCAGTCTCGGAAATACCGAGCCTCGTGATGTCTACAGCATGGTTTACTTCTATACGAACGTTGCTAACGTCGCGGCGAACTGCCGGCGCTTTGATGACGCCATACGATACTGTCGGCGTGCGCTGGAGATTGCGCAGCCTGTGAAAACGGCGCGCATCGCGGAGGGAAGCATTTATGACGTGCTGGCGGATACTCTTCGCCAGTCGGGCGATCTCGAGGGGGCGCTCAAGACTGTGAATCAGGCAGTGGAACTACAAGAACAGCAGGCGGCCGATGGACATGCCGCGCTGCTCATCAATCTGGGAAACGTTTTAACGGTGAAGGGCATGATTCTAGGCAGGGCCGATGCTGAGCCGAGCCTTGGCCGAAGCGATGAGGCGTTGGCCGCCTTTCAGAAAGCGGTTGATATCGCTGAGGAACTGACTAAGAAAGATGCTATCGATTATCTCAGCCGACATGCTGAAGCGGCTTATGCGCTGGAGGCGGGTAATGTTCTGCGGCATAGAGATTCCCGCAAGGCGTTGGCTGTGTATGACCAGGCAATGGCGCGAATACGAGAGGCGAAGGCCAATTCGAGCACGCAGCACGATGAGGCGGAGCTACTCGCCGCTTCGTCGTATCCAGTGCGCTGGATCGGCAACAAGGCGGAGGCGCAGCAACGAGTCGACCGAGCGTTTCAACTGCTGGGCGAGGCCCACATATATCCGGCAGACAAAATCGAACCGATGTCGGATGCTTATCACGCTCTCCAAGCGCAGGCGGATCACTATGCAGACACCGGCCAGACGCAGAAGGCAATTGATATGTATCAGCAACTGTTAGAAAAACTTAGGGCGTGGGGGCCCAAGCCAGACGACGATTTGCGCGACGCCACCTGTATTTCGCGCACTTGGACGGCGCTCGCCCACCTCCTGCGCCGCGCCGGCCGTTCCGATGAAGCCAACCTCCTTGAGACGCAGCGGACCGAACTCTGGAACCACTGGAATGATAAGCTTCCCAATGCTCAGTTTCTGCTTCGCCAATCCTTAAGCCAAGTCTCTCCTCGCGCGGCCTTCCGCTCTGCAGCCACGCATTAGAACAGCTTGGGCCAGGGCCATGACAGTCCCGAACCGACCCGTCAACTTCGCCGGGGACCTGGCCCCAATGAATTTTTTTGCCACCCTGTCGTCTTTTGCCCGCCGTTTCCGATTTCCTAAATAGAGGGGCACGCTGGTCGAGCGAAAGCTCTGGCGGTACGATCGACAGTGCGGGCCTCTAACTGGAACGGAAGGGCGCCATGAAAAGCGAAGCAGTGCTAGTGAGAAAGCTCGCAGTTGGGGGTATTGTGAGCCTTTTGTTCCTTGCCGGATGCGGAGGCGGCACCAGTCCGTCATCGAGCGGATCTAATCCCACTCCAACAATCACCACAATCTCGCCGAACAGTAGCGTTGCTGGCAGTGCGGCTTTCACGCTCACGATCAATGGGACAAATTTCGTCGCAGGTTCTATGGTTAACTTCGGCGGGTCGGCGCCCGCCACCACGTTTGTCAACTCCACGCAATTGACTGCAGCCATCCCTGCTGCCAGCATCGCCTCAACCGGCACGCCGGCCGTGACAGTGACCAACCCCGCGCCCGGCGGTGGCACCTCCAAGGCGATTAACTTCACCATTGCCAGCGGCCTTAGCTCCGTCCCGACGATCAGTGTTCTCGATCCAAGCTGCATTCCCGCAGGAGAACAGTCCTTTCAGTTGCAGGTAGCTGGGCCTTATCCAGGGTCAAATTTTGTGACCGGTTCAGTCGTGCGCTGGAACGGCAGCGACCGGCCGACCATGAGTAATGGCAGCATTAACGGACTCATTGCTCAGATTTCGGCGAGTGAGATTGCCGCAGCCGGGACAGCCGCGGTCACAGTCTTCAACCCTGGACCTGGCGGGGGTAGCTCGAACGCGTTGACCTTCACCATTACGACAGGAGCAGTTGATCCGCAATCCATCGCAGTGGACCCTGCCGGAAAGTTCGCCTATGTAATGGATGGCGGCTCCGATGGCAATGGTGGCTACGTGTCCATGTACACGATTAACCCGACCACGGGGGCCCTAGCGTCCATAGGACCACCGATGTCAACATACGGCTACGGTGTCTACTACGGGTCCGGTGTCAACGCCGGGTCCGTGGCCGTGGATCCTTTTGGCAAGTTCGCCTACGTGACAAATTCGGGGGATGTTTACGATTATGGGGATGGCGCTGATGGCAGTGTCGCGATGTACGCCATCAACGCCACGACCGGGGCCTTAACCTCCGCAGGAACGATAAACGGAAATTGTCCGGGATTGTGCCTTCCCTCGTCGGTGGTCGTGGATCCATCCGGCAGGTTGGCTTATGTGGCGAATGGGGGCGGTGGTGTTCCATACAACGTCGCGATGTACACCATCAACAGCACGACCGGGGCCTTGACGTCCATTGGGACGATCGCCGCAGGAACAGACCCTATCTCCGTAGCTGTGGATCCTGCGGGCAAGTTCGCCTATGTGGCAAATTGGACCGGGTATGACACTGATGGTAGCGTCTTGATGTACACCATCGACGCCACGACCGGGGGCTTAACGCCCATAGGAACGATAGCTACTGGGCTATCTCCTACCTCGATAGCCATCCATCCGTCCCGTAAGTTCGCCTACGTAACGAATTCTGGCTCGAACAACGTCTCCATGTACACCATTGACGCCACGACCGAGGCCCTAATATTTACAGGGTCGATCACCGCAGGAACAGACCCTGTCTCCATAGCTGTGGATCCTGCTGGCAAGTTCGCCTACGTGGCAAATTGGACTTATGACACTGACGGTAGCGTCTCGATGTACACCATCGACGCCACGACCGGGGGCTTAACGCCCATAGGAACGATAGCTACTGGGCTATCTCCTACCTCGATAGCCATCCATCCATCCGGAAAGTTCGCCTATGTGACGAATTCCGGCTCGAACAGCGTCTCGATGTACAGCATTGATAGTGCCACCGGGACCTTGACGCTCATAGGGACAATAGGCACATGAAGGGGCCGGCCTCTGTTCTTGGGGTCATCCGACAACTTCAACACAGACCCCGCCTGTCGAACAGGTGTGTTGCTCAGACGCTTACAGAAATTCTGACCCGAGCCGTAACTCAAAAATTCAGGAATCACGGGCTGAGCACGGGCTAGAGAATTTCGGGGATTCTCTCTATGCCTATGAAAAACATGGTAGGCCCGAATGGACTCGAACCATCGACCTCTTCCGTGTCAAGGAAGCGCTCTAACCAGACTGAGCTACGGGCCTACACGCGAACGATTCTGATTGCAATTCTACGGGCGGCTGGCAATTCCGGCAACGTTTAGACAAAATTAAAACCTTAGGGCCGAGAACTCAAGTATGCGGAATCACGGGTAGTGCGCTTTGCGCTCCAAAGACTTGCAGTCACTTACCTGCGCGAGATCCAAAATCCCAATCCACTATAGCATCCGTTCGAGACCTACTGAACCGCGATAACGCTCACAACCCAGTGAATGAGCGCATGGCGATTTTGCGCCACTGGAGATGATTTGCGTGCCAGTGGCTCGTCATAACTTCCGGTTAGCCGACCAACCGGAGTTGTGCAGCTTCAGCCGAACGTGCCGCGTTCTGCTCCACAGCCGACGGCCTTTCAAGTTCGGGAAATCCGTGATATATCATTTACTCGAATAAGCGCCGAGACCCGGGTCGTGCGCCACCGCGCGGTCGACACGCTGAACACCCGAGGCTCAGGACCCTTTTTGAAAGAGGTCAATATGCGAATCCGCCAATTATCGACTCTGTTGGTTGTCATCTGCTGCAACCTGTGTACCTGCTTGGCTGCATCCACCGGACCCGATGACCGCCAACTCACCGATCCGAAATCAGTGGTCTCGACGTTCGAACTCGGCTGCTCGGCCTGCGCCGATCGACGACCTCTACTACACAAGGAGTGTATTTGCTCCCGACTGGTCGCCCGACGGCCAGCAAATCGTGTTCGTCAGTGACATCGCCGGTCGCTATAATCTGTGGAAGGTAAGCGCCTCCGGGGGATGGCCGATCCAGCTAACCCAGTCCGAGGATCGGCAGTACAACCCCATCTGGTCGCCTGACGGCAAATGGATCGTTTACGAACAGGACCGCGCGGGCGATGAACTCTGGGATCTCTACGCTGTCCCGAGCGACGGCGGCGAAATCGTCAACCTGACTAATACGCCCGCAATTCGCGAGCAGGATCCGCGCTGGTCCCACGATGGGCGCACCATTGCCTTCGCTTACAAGCCCAAGGACAGCTCGCAGTATGATATTGCCCTGCTCGACTGGAAAACCCGCAAGGTGCAGTTGCTGACCCATGAGCCGCAGCCGGGATACGCCTGGAGCGTGGTGGCCTGGAGCAGCGACGACAAGACCATCTACGCCAGCCGCGTGAATCCGCCTTTCACCGATGCGGACGCATACCGCATCGATGTGGCGACCGGGAAGACGGAGAATCTCACGCCCCACCAGGGCACGATTCGCTATCTCGCCTCGTCGCTTTCGCCCGAAGACAGAACGCTGTTGCTGACTTCTGATGCCAGGGGCGGCTACATGAACATTGCCTTGCTTGACGTGGCCAGCAGGAAAATCACCTGGGTCACCAACTTGAAATGGGAGGCTTCCTCCAGCAATTTTTCACGCGACGGCAAACACTACACCTACACCGTCAACGAAGACGGAGTGAGTGATGCCTATATCGCCGATCGCTCAACCAACGAAGCCAAGAAAGTGGACCTGCCTCACGGCTTGAATTATTTCTCGGGCAGTTCCAACGAGTTCGCCCCGCAGAGCGACCGCATCATCATTTCCCACGAGGCTTCCAATCAACCCGGCGACCTTTGGGTCTACAATCTTCGCAGCCGCCATGCCGACCAACTGAGTTTTTCTGCGGTTGCCAGCTTGCGTGCGACCCCGCTTCCGCCGTCCCAAATTGTCCACTACAACAGCTTCGACGGAAAAATCATTACGGCGTTGCTCTGGGTGCCGTTCAATCTGAAGCGCGACGGGAGCAATCCCGCGCTCGTGCTGCCGCACGGCGGACCCACCGGTCAGATGGTTGACTACTGGAACACCGATGTGGCGGCGCTGACCTCGCGCGGATACGTCTGCATCGCTCCCAACCCGCGCGGGTCCACGGGTTACGGCCTGGACTTCCAAAAGGCGAACTTTCAAGACTTGGGCGGCGGCGACCTCAAAGACGAGATTGCCGGGGTAGAGTTCCTCAAAGCCACCGGTTACGTCGATCCCAAGAAAATCGGTATCTACGGCGGCTCTTACGGCGGCTTCATGACGCTCATGGCCATCGGGAAGACGCCCGATATCTGGGCAGCCGCCGTCGACGAATACGGCATCATCGACTGGTCCACCATGCTGAAGAGCTCCGACCCCTCGTTGGACGAGTACCTGAAGGCGCTTCTGGGCAATCCCGAAGAGAACCGCAAGGTCTATGAGGAGGACTCGCCGATCACCTACATTCGGAGCGAGAAGGCGCCTTTACTCGTGCTGCAGGGCGACAATGATCCGCGCGTTCCGAAGGAGGAGGCGCAACAAGTTGTCGATATCCTCAAGAAACAAGGCCGGGTCGTGGATGTCCACTATTATCCGAATGAAGGCCACGGGTTCGTCAAGCGCGAGAACCAGATTGACTCAATCCGGCGGACCATCGCCTGGTTCGATCAATATCTCATGGGAGAGACCCCACCACCATAGAGCCAACCGGCTCGTGAACGAGCGAGAAATCTGTTTCTGGAAACTTCAAAATCCTATCGAAAGCATTGACGTCCTATTCCGGGAGGTTGACGGGCTACTCGGAAGTAATTCCAGGAGGCCCGATCGCGCCAGATTTGCCGGCCACTCGGGAACTGCCGGATCATCGCACGAATCGAAAAGTCCGAGTGCAGAACATCCACGAATCGCCCGGTACGCGTCCAAGAAAGCGGCCTTGCCTGTACGGATAGTTTATTTCGTAGTGCTCTTCCCGACGAAGGCAAATGCCTTTCCCAAAGTGGAAACAAATTCTTTTGCGGACTGCGGCCGTACGCCGGTTTTGGGGCTGAGGGCCCGCTCGAAAAACTGCTGCCATTCAGCAGGCGCATCGGGCAAATGGGTGGAAAGCGGGGTGAACCGGCCGTTGACGATGGAATAGTGCATCTGGCCCACGGAAGTTGCAGGGAAAGGATGCGTCCCGGTGAGCATCTCGTAGGTAATGACGGCCAGCGCCCAGATATCCCACGCAACCGATGGGGCCTCACCGTTGAGTTGATCCGGTGACATGTACTGCGGCGTACCCACCAGAACACCTGTAACCGTGCCGATTGTAGCGGCGGCCGAGTCGATCGGAGACACCAGAAACTTCGCCAGACCGAAGTCCAGGATCTTGGCCACTTCACCCTCGCCGCTTTGGACCAGGAAGATGTTCTCCGGCTTCAGATCGCGATGGATTAAGCCGTTTTCGTGTGCAGCTTGAAGACCCGCGCACACACCTCCAAGAACCTGCAAGATTTGCCGGGGTGCAAACTCTTTCTGCTGCTCGAATCGTTGCCGCAGCGTAGAGCCTTCGAGCAGCTCCATCACCAGAAACACGCGTGTATCCGAATCCACTCCAAAGTCGTGCACGGTGACCAGATTGGGGTGTGCGAACGCCGCTGCCGCCTTGGCTTCCCGCCGGAAGCGTTCAGCCGCTTCGCTACTGGTGATGAGATCTTCGCGGATCAACTTGACCGCAACCGCGCGCTCCAGGGACGTATCCGTGGCTTTGTAAACCGTGCCCATTCCGCCCCGGCCCAGCCTTCGCTCCAGCCGGTAGCGCGAAGCCAGGAGCCGTCCAAAGGGCATCCGGGTGAGTTGCGCACCTTCACTGGCGCAGCGGCCCATGCCGCTCTCGTAGCACAAACCGCAACGGGGACACTCTTCAAACCCGCCAAGCGCACTGGTCACGGGACGCTCCAACAACAAAGCCAGTGCGCTGCCAATCCCAGAAAGTAATTCCTGATCTTCGTTACTGTAGGGCTCCTCGGATTTCTTCGGGCCCAAAACCATAAGCGCTTCGCGACCGTGGGCTGCAATCGCGATGGGTATCATCAGGTCAATGCGCGCATCCCGCAGGAAGTTCGTATCTTCTGAGGGAAGCTGCTGCTTGAGCCATCCGCTTTCCGCCAGCGATATCTGCAAGGGCTTGGCAAAAAGACGAAAGGCCGCCATGAGCTTGCCCTCGGCGCTCAGTCCGCGGGGATAGACTTCAGGCGGGGCGGAAGCGATGCAACGGTAGAGCGGCTCGGTAGCCTCGCGCATCAGGATTGAGACAAACTCTGGATGCAGCGCCTGCTCGATGCGGGCAACCGCTTTGGGCGCAACCTCTGCCAGGTTGGAGGAGGCGCGAATCTCATCCACCGTCTGGCGCAGCAAGTGCTGCGCGTTGTAGTGCTCGCGATAGAAGCGGCGGTCCAGCACCTCCATCCATTGCGACTGTTTGGTGTGGGCAACGATTCCGACCACTCCCATGAGCGCATACGCCCAGCCGTGCGCCGAGAGCAGGGCTCCGAATGGCTGGTCTTTGTGCACAGCCAAGTCGAAGATGAGGATTCCTGCCAGAATCGGGATGGGAATGAGCAGGGCTCCGCGCGCCACCGCGTACTGCAGGCTCTGGCGAACGATGAAACTTACCTGGAACAGCCGCTGCTTAAGAACCGCGTAGGCCACACAAATTGTGAAAGGAACCTGCGAAAGGCCGAACACCAGCGGTGAGATCGCAAGCGTAGAAAGCCAAAACGTCTTTGGAGAGAAGGAAAACAGAATAGACGCAAGAAAATTCACGAGGAACAGCAGCAAGCCAAGGACCACCAGCCGTATCCGGCGCCTTTCGTTCACTTCCCGGAGCCTGAAATAGTTCACTGCCAGGATCACGACGGGGGCCAGAAAGGTAACCAGGAAATCAACCCCGATGATCGTACCCAGCCAATCCGGGAAAGCGCCCACCGCGCGCGTTGGTGCAAACAGCATGATGTAATCGAGAGAGGTGGCAAAGACCAGCAGCGGCGCGGAGATCACCGCCAGCATCGTCCAGGCCCATCGGCGATGCAGCAGCGGTTTGGGGAATGAAAACGAAAACGCCAGCATGGGCACGAGCGGTGAGGGAGTGCAACCGAGTATCACCGGCGGGAAAATGAGCCACTGGATGGCCAGTGGCAGGGTTCTCCATACCACCCCGGCATGCGGGGACAAAAAGTAAGAATTGCCTGTGCCCATGCTGCAGAGGAATATGCCGGCGGCCACGGCCGTGAGGTCGCGCGGCCTCTTAACAAGAACCAGCAGCCCCACCAGCAACTGAATCAGGCTGACGGCCAGTTCCACCCACCAGCCAAGGTATCCTTTCGCGGTGAAACCTTGCGTCAG
This sequence comes from Terriglobia bacterium, assembly GCA_963758285.1. Classification (GTDB taxonomy): domain Bacteria; phylum Acidobacteriota; class Terriglobia; order Terriglobales; family Acidobacteriaceae; genus DASVWZ01. The sequence continues at coordinate 251,781 of CAVWUT010000011.1, forward strand.
TGTCCGGTTGAGAGTCAACTGCAAATGAACTTCCTGGCCACCGCGCAATACCACAATGGAAACCGGATGGTCGAACACCGTGCTGCTCAACGCGCTTCCGACATCAATGACGTTTTGCACCGCTCGGCCATCTACAGTAACGATTCGGTCACCCTGCTTCACTCCGGCCAGATCGCCGGGCCTTCCCAGTGCCACGCTCGCCACTCGGTTGTCACGAAAGTCGAGGTTGATTCCAGATTCCTCAGGAAGTTTGAGAGGCAAATAGAGAAACCCCACCACGAAGCAGGCGATAAAAGACGCTGCAACCAACCAAAGCCACCACGGGATGCGGGTAGAGAACATGCTCTTGCTTATGCTACTCGGAAGACGCCCAATTATAGGCACAACCTCCGTAGAACCGGCAATGACGTGTGGAAATAGCGGCTAGGAATTGACGGCTATGTCTCTTGGCTGCCTCTCGCGATCGTGCCTGGATTCGCCGGCAAACCGGAGGTAGTCCGCCTTGGACGAAACCTGGTTTTGTACGTACCGGATGGCATAGTTGATGTTAACAAGGCAACAGCGCTCATTGACAGTTGTGAGTGCGATGGCGATGCTTCGCCAACCATCGACAGGTCATGGTGCAGAAAGTCCGGGGGCCGTGCCTTGTCGATTCCTTTTCACCAAAGGCCTTAAATACTTGCGTGACAGAAGGAGTTTCCCCCATGGGGTCCGGGCGCTTGGCCAAGATTCTCAGTCGGCTGGTCCACCGTCTCGGGTTATTTCCTGATGGCTATGCCGTAAGGCGCGGAGAATTCTCCATTGCCCTGTCCGTAGGATCCGAACTGGCCCCGGTACGTCCCCTTGCTATTAAACATCTGCACCCGGTTGTTGCCGACATCGGTTACGTAAATTTCTCCCCCGGTGCCGAATGCGATGCCGACCGGATATTGAAACTGTCCATTGCCCGAGCCACCAGAGCCAAATTGACTCTGGTAGACGCCATTCTTGTTGAACTTCTGCACCCGGTTATTGCCACTATCGGCAACGAAAATGTTGCCGCTCGAGTCGACCGCGATGCCTTCCGGATCGTTGAATTGCCCGTTGCCGGAGCCCGCCGATCCAATAGTGGCCAGATAAGTCCCGCGGCTGTCGAACTTGACAACGTTAAAGCCGCCCTGGAACGGATAAACGTTGGTCACGTAGACATTCCCGCTGCCGTCCACCGCGATACCCTGCGGCTGCACCTCAAAACTGGTGGCGACGGGACAATTAGGTACACCCTCATTTGCCATGCAGACGATCCTCAGAAACTTGCCGGAGCCGTCGAACTCTTGCATGTAGTAATAGTCGGGGCTGCTCACCCACACATTCCCGGTGGCAGGTGTAGCGACCCTGCCCGTATTGTCAAAAATTCTGCGCCCAATCTTACCCTGGCTACAGGTGCCAAATCGCAAGATATACTTCCCCTTGCCGTCGAACTTATCTGCCCAACAGTTTTGGTTGCCGTCTTTCACGTAAACGTTCCCGCTGCCATCCAGGGCGATTCCGGTCGGCAGATCAAAGGAGTGATCGAACTGGCTCCGGTAGGCGCCTTTGCCGCTGAACGTCTGGACGCGGTGGTTATCGGTATCGAGGACGTAGACCTTCTCTCCGGAACTGCCCGAGCCAGGCGTATAGAGCTCCGCTCTGGTTAGAACCTGCGCCTGCGCCAATAGCGCGAACGTGCCCAGCACCAACGCGGGAATCAAATTACCCGGACTTTTCATGTGTCTCATCTTCTTGACTCCTCGAAGTATGGTTGCACTCGGTTAACACCGCGGGGGGCACACGGCGTTAACAGAGGCAGCAATTTTGACCCGCTGGCACATCCTTGTCAATATGAAAAACTCTTGCACCTAGAGACCACCCTGCCCACCAGGTGGCAACACCGGCTGAAGACGAGAACACCCAACTTGTACCGAGCGAAGAATTGCTCACTCCGAGGGCGGGCGGAAGGGTGGCGACAGTGGACAACTCGGCCGGGGAGAACCCATGACAGATAAGAACCAAGAAAAACCAACCTGCACCGACCGGCCTCCTCATGGAAGGCAATTACACTCACGACCCCTTCAATGAGCGGACGGCGATGTTTCAACAGTTAAGAAGCGTCCCACGATCCCGACAAACTCCGAAAAGACTCCGAAAGAACTACCCGCCACTGCGTGCCTGCCCCGTCTTGCGCTATACTCCGCGCATCGGCTGACAATCAGGAGATCCCCTATGGCCTTTTGCAATTCCTGCGGCAACAACGTTGAAAGCGGCGTGAAGTTCTGCCCCAAGTGTGGCGCGGTCCAGGCTGCTGCCTCCAGTGCCCCGGCCGTCCCTGCTTCTGTTGCACCGGCCCAACCGCAGGGCAGCAGCGTGCTGAAAATCATCCTTATTGTGGTGGCGGCGGTTGTACTGCTTGGCATCGTAGCGGTTGGAGTAGTGACCTATGTGGGCTTGCGCATCGCCCGGCACACCCGGGTTGAAAATAATGGCGGCAACGTACGGGTGGTGAGTCCGTTCGGCGCCGTGGAAAGTAGCACGAATCCCAACGACGCGATTCGTGATCTGGGAGTGGATGCTTATCCTGGTGCGCGGGTGGTGAGCGGAAAGTCCGCAAGCTTCGGGGGCATGCACACCGTTACGGCGGAGTTCGAAACCAACGACTCCGTCGACCAGGTAGCTCAGTTTTACCGGGCGAAGTTTCCCAATGCCAACGTGACCAGCTCCGACCAGAGCCACGCCACGATTGTCTCCACTGCCAACGGCAGCATGGTGACCATTACCGTCGATTCTGAAGGCAGCGCCACGCGGATTCACATCACCAACGTGAGCGGCAAAGGTATCACCGGCGGTACCGGCGGATAGCAGGCGGGCTGGCCATGCAAAAGGATTTGGCGGAAATCGCCCAGGCAAGGGCGGCGAGTGTCGATGCTTCCGGCTTGAGCGCAGCCTTGGGCGGTCATGTGCGCGGGGAAGTGCGCTTTGACAACGGCAGCCGCGCCCTCTACGCCACCGATGGCTCCAACTACCGCCAGGTTCCCCTCGGAGTCGTTCTTCCTCGCGATGTGGACGATGTAATTGCGGCCATCGCCATCGCTCGGGAATTCGGCGCACCCGTCCTGTGCCGCGGCGGTGGCACGTCCCTCGCCGGCCAATGCTGCAATGTCGCCGTCGTTCTCGACTTTTCCAAGTACATGGCTGGAATCCTCGAACTGGATCCGCAGGGGCGGATCGCTCGCGTCCAGCCGGGCGTAATTCTGGATCACTTGCGCAACGTAGCCGAAAAATTCCACCTGACCTTCGGTCCCGATCCCGCCACCCATGATCGATGCACGCTGGGCGGCATGATCGGCAACAACTCCTGCGGCGTGCATTCGGTCATGGCAGGCAAGACCGACGACAACATCGAAGCGCTGGAAATCCTGACCTACGATGGGGTGCGCATGGAAGTCGGCCAAACCAGCGAGCAAGATCTGGAGAAAATCATCCAGACCGGCGGTCGTCGCGGCGAAATCTACGCGGGGTTGAAATCCATTCGAGACAAGTACGGCGATCTGGTCCGGCAACGTTTCCCCAACATTCCGCGCCGGGTCTCCGGATATAACCTGAATTATCTGCTTCCCGAAAACGGCTTCCATGTGGCGCGCGCGCTGGTGGGTTCGGAAGGCACCTGCGTCACTGTGCTCGAAGCCACGTGCCGCCTCGTGACGAGCCCGCCTGAGCGGGTTCTGCTCGTCATTGCCTATCCCGACATTTATCAGTGCGCCGACCACGTGCCCGAGATCATGGAGCACAAACCCATCGGGCTCGAAGGCATCGACGATTTCCTGGTCGAGTACACACGGCGGAAGGGAATCAACTCAGCGGGGTTGGCTCTACTGCCTGAAGGCGGCGGATGGCTCATGGCGGAATTCGGCGCTCAAACTGCCGCCGACGCCGAAGATCAAGCGCGCCGCTTGATGGAATCCCTGGCACGAAACCCAAATCCGCCGCTGATGCATTTGTTCGTGGACAAGCAGAAAGCCAAGCGTGTTTGGGAAGTGCGTGAATCGAGTCTCGGAGCCATCTCGCATGTTCCGGGAGAGCCGCTCACGTGGGAAGGTTGGGAAGACTCCGCCGTTGCTCCCGAAAAGCTCGGTGGATACCTGCGCGACCTGCGCAAAATGATGGACGACTACGGGTACCGCGGCGTCCTCTACGGACACTTCGGCCACGCCTGCGTGCACACCCGTATCAGCTTCGACATGGAAACGCGGGAGGGCATTGCCAAGTTCCGCAGGTTCATGGAGGAAGCCGCTGACCTGGTCGTTGCGTATGGCGGATCGCTCTCCGGCGAACACGGCGACGGCCAGGCTCGCGCCGAGTTGTTGCCCAAAATGTATGGCCCCGAGCTCATGCAGGCGTTCCGCGAGTTCAAGGCGCTGTGGGATCCGCAATGGAAAATGAATCCCGGCAAGGTAATCGAGCCGTACAGGCTCGACGAGAATCTGCGGCTGGGAGCCGACTATCATCCCTGGGAGCCCGAAACCCACTTTCAGTTTCCCGCCGATCACGGTAGCCTTGCCCAGGCAACCCTACGGTGCGTTGGAGTTGGCAAATGCCGCCACTACGAAGGCGGCGTGATGTGCCCCAGCTTCCGCGTCACCGGAGAAGAAGAGCATTCGACGCGTGGCCGCGCCCACCTGCTCTGGGAGATGACGCAAGGCGAAGTCATCCGCGACGGTTGGTCCGACGAAGCGGTAAAGGATTCTCTCGACCTTTGCCTCAGTTGCAAGGGTTGCAAGAGCGATTGCCCGGTCGGCGTCGATGTCGCAACTTACAAAGCCGAGTTCCTTTCGCACTACTATGAACGGCGCCGCCGCCCGCTCAATGCTTATGCCTTCGGCAATATCGATCTGTGGGCGAGGCTGGCGTCGAACGCGCCGGGGCTGGTGAACCTGACTACCCAGCTGCCGTTTTTGCGCGATATTGCCAAGCTGGTCGCCGGGATCCCGCAGCAGCGCAGCATTCCCGCGTTCGCTCCTCGGACTTTCCGAAGCTGGTATCGGCGCCATGTGCCCCAGGTTGGGGACGGCCCTCCGGTGCTGCTCTGGCCGGATACGTTCAACAACTATCTCCTTCCCGATACGGCGATCGCCGCGGTGGAAGTTCTCGAATCCGCCGGCTTCTCTCTGTACATTCCTCGCGCCGGTCTCTGCTGCGGCCGTCCACTCTACGACTTCGGCATGCTCGATCGCGCAAAATCCCTGCTGCTTGAGATTCTTGACGTTTTGCAGCCCGAGATCGAATACGAAGTACCGGTCGTCGTGCTTGAGCCAAGTTGTGCGACCGTGTTTCGCGACGAACTGCTCAACTTCTTCCCCAAGGACGAGCGCGCCCAGAAGCTTTCGCGACAAGTCTTCCTGCTCAGCGAATTTCTGGAGAACCGTACGATTCCGTTGCCCAAGTTGCCTCGCAAGGCCATCCTGCATGGTCATTGCCATCACAAGTCGGTGATGAAGATGACCGCGGAAGAGGCAGTGCTTGCCCGCATGGGCATCGATTATTCTGCACCAGCCCCGGGCTGCTGCGGAATGGCCGGACCGTTCGGCTTCGAGCAAGACAAGTATGATGTGTCGATGGCGGTCGGTGAGTTGGAGTTGCTGCCTGCCGTCCGCGCCGCCTCGCCGGATCACCTCATCATCGCCGACGGTTTCAGTTGCCGCGAGCAGATCGCGCAGTGTACGGACCGTCATGCTCTCCACTTGGCGGAAGTCATTCAGATGGCGCTTAGCGAAACCGCGCAGGAGGCGGCTGAACCTTATCCGGAACGGCTGAGCGTTGCGCGGCAGGAGGCCGAAGTCTGGCAGTCAATGAAACGAGCCGGACTAGGCTTGGCCGGGGCAACCGCAGGCGTGCTGGCATTGTGGGCTTTAAGCCGTCGAGGGCAAGCCTCCTAAGTGGCTGATTTTACGAACCTTCTCCGCGTCCCTCGCCAGACCAGCTATCTTCTGGGAGAATAGTCAATGTAGGCACGGAAGGGATCGGTGTAGGCGCGAGCGTCCCCGCTCGTGCCACGGTGGTTCAGGTCCACCATCGTCGCGCTTTTCAGGGGCTTTAGCAATCATGGTCGAACCCTCCCTCACCATCGCCGGACCCGCCGGTCAGGCCAAAGTGGCGCAGGGCGTGAGCGCCCCGCTGCAGGGGTCGATTCTCGTTCTGATCCAGTTTGATGTTTGTGAGGAGATCAGGCTCGACCAACTGCGCCAGATCTTCGGCGCGCGCACCGTACCGCATCCCAGCATGAAGCATCCCGCGCCGGGATACGTCCGCTACCAGCGTCCGCCGGTAGTCGAGCCCATCGAGACCCTGGTACTGGAAAGCGGCGAACGGCTGGATGGCCAAATCAAGTATTACGACTACGGCGTGTTGAGCGTCGTTTTCGAGCTGCCATTTTCCGGCGACTGGGACACGCTCATCCGCTTGGGCAGCCGCTGGGTCTGGGACGTCGATTTCGCCGGCCACGCCTCCCGCATTGCCCGCCAGAGACTCGAACGCGCCGCCCCTGCGCTGGTGAAGCCTTATGCGGAGTGGCTGAGCGAGGATTACTTCATTTTTCATCTGCGCGAAGTGGAAGGCAGCCCTATCGCCTCGGAACTGGCGGTTTCTCACGGCGCTCAGATCGCGCAGATCGTCCGCGGCGAAACCGCGCAGCTCTCGGAAGGCGAACGCAACGAAATCCTGCAGTCGCGCGTCTCTTACTATCCCAATGACCTTGCCGTCATCGGCTGGAATGCGGCTTTCCTCTACGACACTGCGGCGGGCGCCGACACGGCCATCCAGTTGCTGGAGTACGCCAACTCGCAGCTTTTGGAATTCCGCCACTACGACGAGTTGCTGACCCGCGAGCTGGAACGCGTGTATGCCGCGCTGGACAAAGGCACCGGAATACTGGCCCGCTGGCGGTTGGCGCGTGAAGCCACCAAGCTCCACACCGTGCTGCTCGATGTGAACGAACTCACCGAACACGCCGACAATGCCATCAAGTTCCTCAGCGACATGTTTTCGGCCCGCCTGTACAAGCTGGCTGCCGCCAAGGTCGGCGTCCCCGACTATAAAGACTTAGTCACGCAGAAGGTGCAAACCGCCGAAGCACTCTACCGTTTCATGGTCGACCAGTTCAACCAGAGCCGGGCGTTCTTCCTCGAGCTGACGGTCGTCATTATCCTGGTGGTTGAGTTAATCTGGCTCTTCCGCGGAAAACCGTTTTAGATAAATCGTCCACCGCCGAGGACGCCGAGATCGCAGAGAGATGAATTAAGGAGCCTCTGATCAAGTGTGGCGCGGGCGCCCTCGCCCGCGAAAAGCCCGCTGTTTGTACTGCTGCTTGCTCCAACAACATAATTGTCCAGAGGTCCCTTAAGAATTTCTTTGCGATCTCCGCGATCTCGGGGGTGAATTGATACTATGCTCGCAAGAGACATGCGCGGCCTTTCCACCAAACGCGTTCTCATCACCGGCGGCGCCAGCGGCATCGGTGCAGCCACTGCAGAGCGTTTTCTCGAGGAAGGTTCCGCGGTCGTCGTGCTCGACCGCGATCCCGGCGGGCTCATCAATGTCCGCAAATCTCTGCCGAAGCTGACCGGAACCGTCCAAGCGGACGTCTCGAACCTGCCGCAGGTCCGGGCCGCGTTCGAGGAAGCCGTGAGGCTCATGGGCGGCGTGGACGTGCTCATCAACAACGCCGGCATCAGCATCCGCCACAAATTCCTCTCAATCACTCCCGAAGACTGGGACAAAATCGTCGCGGTAAATCTGACCGGAGTCTTCTACGTGGCCCAAACGGCGGCGCGCCACATGTGGGAACGCGGCAGCGGAGTGATTCTGCAAACTGCGTCCACCAACGGATTCGTGGGCCAACCCTATTACGCCGACTACAACGCCACCAAGGCCGGCGTGATCGAACTCACCAAAACGATGGCGCTGGAACTTGCGCCGAAAATTCGCGTCTGCGCCGTCGCTCCGGGATACGTGCTGACGCCCATGCAGCGCGCCGAGTATACCGACGAGATGCTTGAGGAGGTAAACGGCAAAATTCCGTTGCGCTGCCACGCGAAACCGGAAGAGATCGCGGCGCTGTTCGCCTTCCTGGCTTCCGACGACGCCGGCTATATGACCGGCCAGGTCTACACCATCGACGGCGGGGAAACGGCCGGCGGCCTGGCCAGCCGGTGAAATTTCTCTCCATATGAGTTCCTTGCAATCACATGGCACTAGCGCACTGGCAAATAAGGTGGTAGTGATAACCGGCGGCGCGTCCGGCATCGGACGCGCAACCGCGCTCCTGTTCGCGCGCGAAGGCGCAGCGGTTACGATCACCGATGTGAACGAACCGGGAGGCCACGCAGTCGTGGAAGAGATCACACAGGCTGGAGGGCGCACCATCTTCGAGCCTGCCGACGTCACTCGTGCCTCTGATTGCCGGCGTGTTGTGGAGCAAACTCTCCGCGCATTCGGCGCCATTCACATTCTTTTTAACAACGCAGGCATTATCCGTCGCGCGTCGGTGATCGAACTCAGCGAAGAAGACTGGGACCGCGTCATGGCCGTGAATGTCAAAGCCATATTCCTGATGTGCCGGGAAGTCATCCCCGTGATGCCCGCCCAGGGCGGCGGCTCGATCATTAACACTTCTTCCGGCTGGGGTCTGACCGGAGGCGCGCGGGCGGCCGCGTATTGCGCTTCGAAGGGCGCTGTGGTGTTGCTGACCAAGGCCATGGCCATCGACCATGGTCCGCAGAACATTCGCGTAAACTGCATTTGTCCCGGCGATACCGACACGAACATGCTGCGCAACGAAGCCCAGCAGATCGGCGAAACGGAGAACGCATTCCTCGCGGATTCGGCAAAGCGCCCTCTCGGTCGTGTCGGCAAACCGGAAGAGATCGCACAGGCTGCGCTGTACTTGGCGAGCGATGCGTCTTCGTTCGTGACTGGAACGTCGTTGGTGATCGACGGCGGTGGCTTGGCCGCTTCCGGGTAGGGCAGGTGTCTTACGTCACCCCAGAGACTCACCGCAATGTCTGGACCAAACCATGCGCCTCAATAACAAAGTCGCTCTGATCACCGGCGGAACCTCTGGCATCGGGGAGGCGACTGCCCTCCTCTTTGCGAACGAAGGCGCCAGCGTGGCGATTACCGGGCGAAATGAGGAACGTGGCCGTGCGGTCGTCGATCGTATCGTGAGCATGGACGGCAAAGGCCTCTTCATCCGCGGCGACGTTAGCAAGTCACACGATTGCCACAGCGCGGTTGAAAAGACGTTGCTCGCTTTCGGCAAACTGGACATTCTCTTTAACAACGCTGGCGTTTTCTATGCGCATACCGTGGTCGATTGCACCGAAGAGGAATGGGACCTTCAGCTGGATATAAACCTGAAGGGGACATTTCTAATGTCGAAATTCGCCCTGCCGCACATGATCCGCCAGGGCAGCGGCGTCATCATCAATAACAGTTCCGGATGGGGGCTGGCGGGAGGCGACTCGGCTGTGGCTTATTGCGCCTCGAAGGGTGGCGTGGTGTTGCTGACGAAGGCCATGGCCATCGACCACGGACGGCAGGGAATTCGCGTCAATTGCGTCTGTCCCGGCGATGTTGATACGCCGATGCTCCCGCCCGACGCCCAAATGCGCGGCATGAAATGGGAAGGCTATCTCGCCGGCTGCGCCGCCCGTCCGCTGGGTAGAATTGGAACGCCGGAGGAGATCGCAAAGGCCGTGCTGTTCCTGGCCTCGGACGATTCCTCATTCATGACCGGGGCGGCGCTGGTAGTGGACGGTGGCGGCATTGCGGACTAGACCAGGTTCAGGAGTTGTAAACCGCGGGCACTGTTGAGAAGGGCATGGCTTAACAGGCTGCAAAAAATTCTGATTCACTCAGACTTGGGAAGGGCACGACTTCAGTCGTGCCGCAAGACGGCACAACGAACTCGGGCTTTAGCCCCTGGGGGAATTCGGTTTGAACATCATGACGCAAACGACCTCAACTCGAAATCATGCACGCTCTCAGCAGTTGTTTGAGCGTGCTCAGCAGTCTCTGGTGGAAGGCGTGAATTCGCCTTCCCGTGGAGCCGCCGTGTATCCCGCAGGCCCGATTTTTCTCGAACGCGGAAAGGGCTCGCATGTTTGGGACGCCGACGGCAACCAGTACATCGATTTCATGATGTCGTTCGGCGCGTTGATCCATGGCCATGCGCATCCCAGGCTGGTTTCCGTGGTGAACGACGCCATGGCGCAAGGCTCGCATTTTGCCGCCGCAACCTCCGCCGAAGTCGAGGCCGCTGAACTCTTCCGCCGCATGCTGCCATCCGCGGAAGTGGTGCGCTTTGCCAACTCGGGCAGCGAAGCTACCATGCTGGCGCTGCGCTTGGCTCGCGCCCATACCGGCCGCAACAAATTTCTGAAATTCGAAGGCCACTACCACGGCTGGTATGACCCTTATCTCTTGAATGCTCACAGCCATCCGCCCGCGCAACTAGGAAGTCGGGACAATCCCGCCAGAATTCCCGATTCGCTAGGCATTCCTTCCGCCACCTTCGATGATGTCGTGCTCGCGCCGTGGAATGACGTTGCCGCATTGGAGCGCGTCATGCGCCAGCACGGACCCGAACTGGCAGCCGTAATTACCGAGCCGATCATGGCCAACATGGGCTGCATCCTGCCGCGCGACGGATATCTGCAGAAACTTCGTGATCTCACCCGCGACTACGGTGTGTTGCTTATTTTCGATGAAGTGGTCACCGGCTTTCGCTACGCGCCGGGCGGATGTCAGCAGTATTACGGAATTCAGCCGGACCTCAGCACCTTTGGCAAGGCGCTCGGCGCGGGCTTTCCCGTGGGTGCAGTTGCCGGGCCCCGTGCCATCCTGGATCGCATGCGCTGGGGGGAGAACATGGTCCTGCACTACGGTACGTTTAACGGCCATCGGCTGACCATGAAGGTGATCGCAGCGAATCTGGATCTGCTGTCTGCTGAGGGCGCTCACCGCAAGCTGCACGGCATTGGCGATGCCGCTATCGTGGGTCTGCGCGAGGTTTTCAAACGTAAAGGCGTGAAAGCCACCGTGCAAGGTTTCGGGCCGATGTTTCAGATCTACTTCACCGAGCGCGAAGCGATTCACGATTACCGCGATTACTGCACGTACGTGGACGCTGCGCGCTATTCGCAATTCGTTCACCGATTGATCGAGAACGGAATCTACATGACTCCTTCCAACGGCCTGCATTGGATCATCTCAACGGCTCACACCGAAGACGATGTGGCAGCCTTGATCGAAGCCGCTGGCCGGGCCTGCGCGGAACTGGCATGAACGCAACTGTCTTTCTTGGCGGAGGGCGCATCACCAGCGCTTTGCTTGCCGGTCTGCGACTAGCGGAACACGACGAACCGATCATCGTGCACGACCGCAATCCCCGGAAACTTCGCGATCTCCAAAAAAACAACGATGTGACGGTCGAGAAAAACCTCGAGCAAGCAGTCGCGAAGGCGAAGCTGTTGATTATCGCCGTGCGCCCAGACTCGGTCGCCGATCTGCTCGGTGACATTTCTTCGGTAGACCGGCCGTTGGCAGCGGTGAGTCTGGCTGCAGGCGTCCCACTCGCAAAGCTGCGAGCCGGTTTGGGGCCTCCCGTCGGGTGGGCAAGGGCTATGCCCAGTCCCGTATGCCGCGACCGTCGAGGGCTTACGGCGCTAGCCTTCGAACGGGATTTTCCTGCTGCCAGCCGCCATGAAGTCGCAGCGCTGTTTTCTAAGATTGGAGCGGTTCTGGAGATTCCCGAATCCAGGTTCGACGCCTTTACCGTGACCTACTCATCCAGCCACGGATATCACGCGCTGGCGGTACTCGCGGCGGCGGCACAGGAACTCGGCCTGGACCGCAAAACCGCGCTGACCGCGGCGGCACATGCTCTGGCCGACGGAATCATCACGTGGCGCGAGGGGGGCGCATCACTCGATAGCTTGCTTCGCGAGGCCACCACACCCGGCGGAACTGCCGCCGCGGTGATGGAAGGGATGGATCAAGCCGGTTTCAGACGAGCGATCGAAAAGGGCCTGGCAGCCGGGCTGAGACGAACCCGCAAGAATGCAAAACTCGACTAAGTTGCCCATGTAGGCGCGGGCGTCCACGCCCGTGTGGCGTTTAGTCAGAGTTTCCTTGACGCGAGCCAGCCAGCCTGCCAGCCAGCCGCCCCAGTCGCACCAACCTATACAGCGGAAACATTGGGCCGGGCAACGTTACAGACTGCCACTCGCCAATTCCCGGAGTGGAAGCCAGACGCCACAGAAAACGTAACTGGTCCTGCCGGCGTTCCCGCAATCGCATCTCCCAGCGAAAGTAGGCAATCGACTCCGTGTTCTCACACACGCTCTTCCGAACTTTATTCAGAACCTCATCGGCGAAAACCGCGATCCCGCGGTCCTCTTCCATGATTTGCTCGATCATCGCTGGCCGCCCCGTCTTGAAAAGCCGCTCCGCGACCCGGAAGTTGAGCGCTACAATGCGCAGAATTCCGAGGCGCTCAGCCTCTTTGCGAATGACGCTCCAATCAAGGTCGCTGGTTCTGGCGAGTTGCGTGAGATCGCAGAGCCAGGAAAGCTGACTCCACGCATGTTTAGCCGCATGAACGCAGAGCGCCAGCAGCAAGTCCTCGTGAGAAAGAGTCCGGCAAGCTACATCGCCAACCTTGATTTCCCTCGATCGCGCGAACATTCCCGGCAGATCAAAATCGATGGAATAGAAGCGCGGAAGAATCCTCCACTGCAGTTCCAGCAGGTTCCGCCCCTCCGAAGAATGAAAGACGTGCTCGTAGCCGGATTTGACGTAATCGCGCTCTTCAGCTGCACTGAGCTCAATGCCGCATTGATAGCCGAGCCCGGCGAGAACCGCCTTGGCTCTGCCAACGTCGGCTGGCGGGACCAGCACGTCGAGATCGCGGAACTGCCGCTGGGTTACATCCCCATACAGCATGAAAGCCAATGCTGGTCCCTTATGAGCCAGGGCCTCGACTCCCGCGGAGTGCAAACCATCGAGAATCCTTCCCAGTTCCCGGGTGAACCACAAAGCCCGGCGCGCGCTCTGCTCGTAGCGCAGCCGCAATCCGGCGAACTGTTGCGAGGTAACATATTGCGAACATCCGGCGACCCGCGCAAACAGCCAGGGAATAACTCCGTGATGTTCGGCCAGGTCCAGCAGCCGTTCCCAGAGAATCGGGAAAGAAAGGAGGTCCCGCAGCTTTTCCTTCTCTTTCGCATTCCACGTCGCCGCACAACATGTCGCCAACAGCTCAAATTCCGCATCTCGACTGGCAATTCGCGGTGCGGCAAAATCCCGAATCGCGGGAGAAATCGGTCGCGGCTCAGCGGCTGCCGACATTTTCAGAGTCAAAAATTGTTCTCGATGAACAAAAGCAGTCAGGAGGTGAACCTGTCTGCCGACCCTATAATAAAGGCGCTTCGTCAGGTAATTCTGACAATTTGACGATGCAGCCGATTTCCTGTTGACCAAAGATGGACAGCATTCTCCTGGAGTCCGTCAGTAAAACCTTCCGGCACCGGCCTGCCCTGTTCAATTGGCTCGGCAAAGAAGCGATCGGAGAGACCCGCGCCCTCGATGGCATTTCTCTCGCCGTGGCCCCGGGAAGCGTGCTTGCGCTTCTGGGTCCGAACGGCAGTGGCAAGACAACCCTCCTGAAGCTGATTTCCACCATGTTCCTGCCGGATGCGGGCCGAGTCCTTGTTGAAGGTCAGGACACGCGTCTTGCCGGACACGCCGTCCGCAAGAAGGTTGGTTTCGTGATCGCCACGGAACGCTCGTTCTTTCCACGCTTGTCAGCGCGCGAGAACCTCGATTTCTTTGCGGCGATCGACGATGTTCCCCGGCATTCCCGGGCATCGCGAATTCGCGTGCTCCTGAAGCAGGTGGGACTCGGCGACCAGGCAGACACTCTGGTGATGAAATTCTCCAGCGGCATGTACCAAAGGCTGGGTGTGGCGCGGGCGCTGCTGAAGCAGCCTTCCGTCGTTCTGCTCGATGAGCCTACGCGCAGCCTGGATCCGGCATCCACCAACGACTTCTGGAACGCCATGAGGAAGCTGCGTGATACAGGCGCCACATTGATCGTTGCCACGCACAACTTCGAAGAAGCATCCACGCTGGGAGATTCTCTCGCCGTGCTGCAACAAGGTCGGCTCGCCCACCACGAAAGCAACAGCAGTGCAGATACCCGTCAACTTCGAACGATCTACCTGAACGTCACTGCGCAAGCCGATGAACTCGCAGTGGCCGCGGGAGGCTGGCGATGAACCTTGCCCAAACAGCCGACAAGTTCCGTGCGATCCTGCGCCGGGACTTGCTCACCGCAATTCGCTACCGGACGGGTTTTGCGGTGACGGCGGCTGGAACACTCGTCGAGTTAGCCGCTTTCTACTACCTCGCGCGCGCCATCGGCCCCGACTTCCATCCGGACGGAGTTGCGTACTTCCCGTTTCTGCTTGTCGGCACTGGCCTGTACACGTTTCTGGTCATGGGAATGGGTGCGTTCGTCCGCGTGGTGCAGGATGCCCAGCAAACCGGTACTCTCGAGGTCCTGATGACTTGCTCGACGCCTGCGCCGACGGTGGTGATGCTCAGCGCCGCGTCTGTCCTCACGGGAAACATGATCCAACTTCTCCTTTATGTGGGCGCGGGGCTATTTCTTTTTGGCGTTTCCCTGCGCGATGCCAACTTGCCCGGCTCTCTGGTAGTGTTCGCGCTTTCTGTGGTGATTGTGATCGCCCTGGGGATGGTAGCGGCCGCGCTGCAGATCGCCATCCAGAAAGGCTCGGCCGTGCTCTGGCTGTTTGGCTCGGGCGCGTGGTTCTTGACCGGAACCCTGTTTCCGGTAGATACGTTGCCCAAGCCGCTGCAGTGGGTCTCGGCAGCGATTCCCCTGACGCATTCGCTCCGCGCCATGCGGATGGCGTTGCTGCAAGGCGCCAGCCTCTCCGCGCTGGCGCCAGAGATCAGCTTTCTTCTCCTTTTCTCACTCGTGCTGTTGCCGGTGGGTCTTCTGACCTTCTCTTTCTGCCTGCAAAGGGCCCGCCGCCATGGCACCCTGTCTTTTTTCTGAAACGTCGGCGGTTGGTTGGCTTCCCGAGATTAGGCCGCATTCTGCTCCCATCTCCAGGCGATTACCTTGGTTTTCCTTTGCCTTGACTGTCACCAATTCGACATGGCTGCCCGCCGTAGAATGCAAAATACAGCTATGCCAACGAACAAAGACTGCGCGCCAACCCGCCGAAGCACGCGAGTTCGCGCTCAGATTCCTATCCGGGTTAGCAGCCTGGACGCGCCGCCCCATTTCTCTGAACACTGCCACACCCTGGTGGTCAACACCCAAGGCTGTGGCGTGCGCCTCCGGAGAGCCTTGGAGCCTGGGTTTCGGGTCGCACTGGACGAACTCCCACGGGGAATCGGGACCACCGCCACTGTGGTCAGTTGTGTTCCAGTGGGAACTGACGGAAAGTTTTTTCTGATCGGTTTGGCGCTGGAGACGCCCGGCAACGTCTGGTCGATTCACCCTGCTCCCGCCGATTGGAGTACTGAGCCGCAACCTGCCGCTGCTGGCACATCGCCCAACAAAGCCGCCCAGTGGCCCTATTCCCTCTTTTCAGACAAGGGCGAGGCCCATCCCGGCAGGAAATAGCTCTGCCCGCGAGCATTCTCCCCAGGATGATTGTGGTTCGGCCTCTTCTCGTAACTTCCGGAAAACTGCTTCAGTGCTTCACTAACTTCTCAAGGTAGTTGTTCTCGTCGGAACTGGTCTTGCTCTGAACGTAGTTCAAGATGCGGTGCATCTTCTCTTTGCCTTCGCGGCCAGCCTCGGTGTACTGGATTGCGACGCCCAGTCCCGGGTCAATCCTGGCAACGGCGCCTTCGATGCTCATGCCGTCGTCGGCGGAAAACACGATTTTGAGCTTTGAGCCCGGGATCAGAATCACGCTGGTTTCCACATAGCAGCCGGCCAGACTGACATCGGTGACATGGCCAAAGATGGAGCCTTCCCCCTCGGGAACTAGTTCGATGGTCAGACGGCAGTTGTGGCGAGCGTGCAACCGGCGGTTCTTCCGCGAAGGCTGCTGCTGTTTTTCCAGATACATCCGGCGGTCGGCCTCCGCCAGCAATTCTTCCGCATCTTTCCCATCGTCCGGAAAGACTGCCTGTCCGACACTGAGAGAGAGAATATCCTCCGCGCAAACATCGATTCCGGCCTGTTTCGCCAGTTGCCGCAATTGTTCGGCTCTCTTGCTGGCCGCGTCCGCCGGCAGGCCGGGAGCGACCATCACGAATTCGTCTCCGCCCATGCGGGCCACGTAGTCGTACTCGCGGCAGCTGTCTTTGAGCGCAACCGCAAACAGGCGCAGCACGTGGTTGCCTTCCAAGTGTCCAAAACGATCGTTGACCTGCTTGAAGCCATCCATATCGCAGACCATGACCGTCAATGAAGTCTTGTCGCGCTTGCAGCGCGCCAACTCTCGATCCAGTTGCAGGAACAGAGAACGCGCATTGGGCAGGCCGGTTAAGTAATCGGTCGTAGCCGAGCTTTCCGCCTGCTGGTACTTGAGGGCGTTTTCGACCGCCAGCGCCATTTTGGAGCTGATCGCCAGAAGGATGCGCAGATGGTCGGAAGTGAACGCGTCTCGCTCCCCGCGGTATACCGCCAGCACGCCAATCACTCCCCCAACCCCTTCCAGCGGGACTGCCAACGCCGAGCCCAGAGTGCTGAACTTCGAGGGGTCGTTGAGGTACCCCGGTTCCACCGAAGGATTGCCGTTGATGATCGGCTTCTTGTTCTGCGCCACCCACCCGGAAAGACCCTGTCCCATCGGGATCCGCAGCGAGGAGAAAAGCCGGAAGTTGTCGCCATTGACGTACTCCGGAATTAACTCCTCGTTGCGCCGGATGTAAATCGCGATCGCATCATACGGCACCAGGGGTTTCAGCTTGACCGAAAAGACCGAGAGCGTCTCTCCCAAGCTCAGCGAAGCGCCCAGTTCCTGGCTGAGTTCAAACAGCGTCTGCGCCTCCTGGCGGGCGGCCGCAATGGAAGAAAGGAACGTATTTTCCCGGCCCGGCGCCTCTTTTACCGTGATCTCCTCGAACCCCGCCGCAGGAGCCAGACCACGCTCAATTTTCACGTCGGTCGAAAGTTGCAGCGCCTCTTCGTGCAGGCACTTGGCTGCCGCGAGTTTCTCCAGACGCAGGTAACTCTTCTTCAGGATTTCCACGATTCGAGGGTCAAAGGATTTTCCCGACTCATCCGACAAACGCTGCATGACTTCATCCAGGGGAAGCGCTCGCCGGTACTGGCGGTCGGAGGCCAATGCGTCGAGGAAATCGACGGCGGAAAGAATCCGTGCTCCTACCGGGATTTCCTCGCCTTTCAATCCCAGAGGGTAACCACTGCCGTCCCATTTCTCGTGATGCGCGCGGACGATGGGCACCACCGGATAAGGAAAACGAACCCGTTGCAGGATCTCAGCCCCTACTACCGGGTGAATCTTCATCTTTTCGAATTCTTCCGGAGTCAGGCGACCCGGCTTGGAGATGATGTGTTCCGGTACCGCCAGCTTGCCGATGTCATGCAAGAGCGCGGCGGCATGCAGGGCCTCCAGATCCGAGGCGCTGATGGTCATCTCTTTCGCCACCTCGACCGCGTAAACCCGCACCCGCTGCAGGTGGTCGTGCGTGGTCTGGTCCTTGGCTTCAATCGCCAGCGCCAGGGCCTCGATGGTTCGAAGATGCAGGGTGGCCATTTCTTCGACGTGGCGTTTCTCGTCCTCCAGTTTGCCCAGGTACAGACGGTAGGAGCGGTAGAACAGGTAGACCACCGGAATCATCAGCAGCGAGGTTTCCCAGTAGAAGGTCCGGTTGAACCATCCGATCATGCCGGCAATCCCAGCGCCCACCAGGTAATAGGGGAACGACCACAGGTAGCATTCAGTGAACAGCTTTTTGAGTGGTTTTCCCTCGGTCAGCGAAATCACCGCCGCAATGGATCCGGTGTTCGCGACGAAGTAAGTCGCTGCCGCAAAGCCGAGCAGCAGCGGGCGGCTGTTGACCATCAGGTTCATCAGCCCGTTGTGATAGACATAGTAAGCCAGCGCGGTGGAGAACGCACCCGAGCATACGTTGAAGGAAACCTGGACGGCATAAGGCCGCTCCGGATACAAACTCTGGACTAGGATCGAGAGAGCACCCAGAATCAGCGTTTCGCAAAAACTCAGTTCCAGAATGCCCAGCAAGATGAACAGGAAATTGACCGACATGGTGCCGGTAATCCCTGGCAGAACAACCTTGAGCCGCGACGCAATGATTGCGATTCCGAGATAACAGATGAACTCGGCGATGTTCTTGCTGGTCGGATGGATAGCGCCGTAGAGCAGCACCGCCGTACCGGAAGCGATGACCAGGCTGATAAAAACCTTGGCACCGAAGGTCAGACCTTGCCAATGAGAACCTTGTGTCATCTGCTCACTCACACGTATTGCTAGTGCTGAATTTCACCGGCCCCATTCTGTAACAAATACCAGCTAATCTCTCTATTCACAATCATTTACGGGGGTTCTTGGGAAACTTCGGTAACGACCATAACCGTATCGATGGTAAGGGCTTAGGGGGTTTGAAAGTGGCCACTGGAAGCCGTCAAGTAGTGGGGAAGCAGGCTTGCAGGCAGCCATTCGGACCATGCGCCCATGTCGCAGCCGGTGAACTGGCCGTGCAGGATGTTAAGTGCCTGCCGCAGAGGCGATTAGCTCGGCTGATTGAGAACCAACAATGTAGGCGCGCGCGTCCTCGCGCGTGCTGGAAGCTAGTTGAAATTCCTCACTTAATCACGCCCCAAAGATCATGGCGGGCCCTGTCGCTGTTGCTGCCAATTGCCGTCCATGCTGGTTTCCGCTAGAGTTGAATCATCTCCTCGAGGAGCCCGTGGTACAAACGCCATTTGTATCCGGGCATGCCTTCAGGCATGCTGCAAGTGCGGCGTTTCGAGAGCGCCTCAGGCGCTGGATTTTGAAATCGCGGTTTCACCACGGCTGCCAGGTTCGCGGGCCCGTAGCTCAACGGTTAGAGCAGCAGACTCATAATCTGTTGGTTCTAGGTTCAAATCCTAGCGGGCCCACCAAAATTCCCAATGTTTATGCTGGTAATATGCAATTCTGCCCCATTGCGCCGTTTTGGTGGTTCCATCGGTATCCGTATAAGTCAGCACTCTTGGGTTGGTGAAAACAAGGTGAGCCTGCGAATTGACAACTCACCGGGCGCGTGTTTGAATGTCTCTGTAAGGCTTTTTCGTTAGGGTCACTGACCCAGATATGGAATAGAGAGAGGCTCCTTGGAGCCTCATTGTTTTGCGAGCGCAACGCTCGCGCGAGATGCCGCCAGGCAGCTTCCAAAACAAACAATTCCGTGATCTGGGAAGGAGGCCCGATATGAACGCACAATCCGAAAGCACGCAGCAAATCCTAGACAATTACTTTTCCGAGGCCGATCTGGCTTCGCAGCTTCGCGTCAGCGTGAAAACTCTGCGCCGCTGGCACATGGCGCGGCGTGGTCCGCGGAGGCTGAAATTGGGAAAACGCAATCTGTATTCAAAGGCGGCCGTCCAAGAGTTCATGGCGCGGGCTGAGCAGCACGGCTCAGGTCGTCGTGCACGCTAACACTCGTGAAAAAGGGAGGGAGATATGACCACGATAGCAAGAGCCAAAATAGAAGGGATTGTCGATGCCCGAATCACCGCCCTCATCCAAGAAGGAGCGAGCAGGCTCGATGCCCACATGGTAGTGGAAGACGTCAAGCGGCACTGGAAAGAATATTACTCCATACCGGTCCTGACATCGGGACACCGGACTCTTCCTTTTGTGGTTGCAGCGTATTATTCTTCTTCCGAAGCGTGATGGGTAGTCATGATCGAACATCTTAGTGTGAGCCGCGCGGCCTATTTCTACAGGCTGATCGCATTGCGCTCAGGCACTCGAAATATTCCGCAATATGCTTTTCGTTCGAGCGTTCCCCCGCGTTCCTCGAGAGCAGGTTTGGGGGTCATTGTCCGAGATGGGGACGATTTGCTCAAGCGGATTGCCGACACGAAATGCGCCCAATGACGTTCCTGGACCCTGGCGCGTTTGTCAGGATCAATCGGACGGGGTACGGATCGCTTCCGGATCGAACAAGACACCAAACACGAGGAGTTAGCTTATGTTCAGCACCTTATTTCTGCAAACCTTGTGCCGCAATAAGGCGTAGAAGACACGTGGCAAGCAGATCACGGCCGCCGCGACGTAAAACACGCCTGCGGGCACTATGGGCGAGGCTGCATGACGTTCGTAGAACTTAAACGCGATTATGGCGCAGCTTGCGCATAAAGCAACGATGATGTTTGCATTGAGTTTTTTGAGCATTGGTTTCTCCTGAAGAACAGATCGCACCGCCATTTGTGGCCAGCCGTCAGTACTCCAGTCGCGCCATCAACGCAAATCTTACAGGTCTGCTTTGATTAATCTCAGCTTTTCGCTGAGTTCCTGAACCTGAAGGCGCCTGGACCGTGCCAGAATGACGCCGATCACCGTCATGGCGATCAGAGCGGCTACACGAGCGCCCGTCTCGATCAGGTGCAGGTGCGGAGGAACAGCAATTGCATTCGGCGACGCGCCGATGCCTGCAAGCTTTACCGCTAAGAAGCCAGCCACAGCGCCGCAGGGGACACCGGCATAGAGCCACCGTGCGATACGCAGATCCCTTTTTGCCCGCGCGATCATAAATTTCAATAGACTAACCGTATCCAAAGTGATCGCATCTGAGCGGTTGCATCGAGCGCGCCGGTGCCAGACTACGCCGAGTACCAGACCAAGAATCCAAATCACACTGAGCGTGCCATGCGTCGTGACGCGTCAACCAATTCCCGGACTCGAATCAGGAAGTCCATAGCTGCCGCTGGCGGTGAACGGTCCAGGCAAGGCTCATGCCGGCAGCGACGAAACGGAGAAAGCAGAATGAAACCGCGCGCTCGCTTCGGAACGCTTCTGTTGTCACTTGCAACATGCATGTCCTCGTTTTCCGGAACATCGATTGCACAGGACATAAACACTGTGGTCGGTGGCGGTCCTGCAGGAGGGACTGCCAAGTCAGCGTTCATTGCATACCCCGGCGATATCGTCAGGGACAAAGCCGGAAACACCTACATCTCGTCAAAAAAGAAGCGCTCCCTGAGGATTGGGCGATGACACAGCTCAGTCTCGGCGCCGCGCTGCGGATCCGAGGGGAGCAAAGCGCGGGGGCGGCCTCCACCGAACCGCTGACGCAGGCGGAACAGGCCATTCGGGCGGCGCTGGAGGTCTTCACCAAAGAAGCTCTTCCCCTGGAATGGGCACGGACGCAGAACACCCTCGGCATCACGCTTCAGACCGAGGGGGAGCAAAGCGCGGGGGCGGCCTCCGCCGAACTGCTGGGACAGTCAGTGCAGGCCTATCGGGCCGCGCTTGAAGTCTTCACCAAAGACAATCTGCCCCAAGACTGGGCGCAGACGCAGTGCCTGGCGGTGAACGGAGTGTACCGAGGGTCGCAGAGTCCAGACGCCGCCGCATACCACCCTGCGACAGAAACACTCCGGCGTACCCCGCCCGAAGCGGGGCAGATTTTGGAGGAACTGGGCCCCGTAGCCTTCGGACGGTCGTCAACCCCAACCCCCAGGCAATTTTCCCCAAGAAACAGGCCCGCACTACGCTGCTACCGTGCTCCTGCCGTTGTAACTACTTTTTGATCTGCCACACCTTTCCGTAGCCGTAGGTGCCACCCGCGCTCCGATTGGACCGAGTTCCGCACTGCTTCTTGAGAAATATTCCTGGAGAGCAGTGAAGGGACCAGTGAGAACCACAATGCAAGCGCGCCTAAGGCAACTCGTCGCATAATGAACTCCGCTTAGAAGTCCATCGTGAGCGGTGAGTCGTGCAAAGTCAAGAGGCGCGTCTGGTCCGCGGCGCTGGTGCCCGATGGTCAGCTCTAGAGGCGGTTCCAGCTAGAAAGGAATGTCTTCATCGGAGATGGGCGATGCTGGTTTTTCCTCTATCACTTCAACGTCCTCGTCTTTTCTCATGCGGAAGCGGCCCTGGTTTACTAGTAGCCAATCAACTCCCCTGGGGGTCAATCGGCAAACAGTGTAGTACTCGTTTTCAAGACCCTCCTCGACGTACTCGATCATCGCTTTGCGGGAAAGACTCTCCAAAGCTAACCCCACGGCTATAGACGTGTACCCCGAGCGGCGCATCTTTAGGCCGGGGCGTTTGGAGGCTGCCCCTGACTACTCCCGACCATGCTTCAGGCTGAAGGCGTAAACCGTGTTGTCGCTCCCACCAAGATAAACCACCCCATTAACGACTACGGGCGAGGCAGTGTCAGCGTTGCCAGTCGCGTAGCTCCACCGCGCCGGTGGGATAGCTCCATTTCAAGCCGAGGTGCTTAACGTTGTTGACGGTCAGAAACCGCTCATAGGGGTTGAAGCGGTGCATATTCCGCCGGTGGAATTGGTTCCAATTGGTGGGACGTGGGTCTTGGGCCGACCGCCCGAGGGCGAAGGCGAGCCCGCAGCTTGGCCGAAGCAGAGGCCGCTCAGCAGAAAGAAAATCGCCAAACAGAGCGTACCCAGGCGCTTCTCGGTTTTCGTGGAGTTGATGCTTGTTATGCGTGCCATGCTGCCTCCCCGATCGCAAACTCGAGGCCGCATGCCAGCAGCGCCAATTGCGCCGCCAGCAGGCTGCTCAAGAATCACTGCTCCAATCACGATACGAGGTACAATGATTTTGCCAGTGAAACAGCAGCGGGCTCTGCAGGGATGCAACCATACCGAGGGATAGCTTGGTGGGCTCATCGAGACGATCACTCATCTGCGCGAATATCCTTCCCGCTCTCCTGCCAAGGAGTTTCAAGGCCCGGTAGTGTAGATTCCTCAGGCTGAGGCGGCACATTTGCAGTTGGCGCGCAGACTCTTGTGCATAGCAGCGCTGGGCGCGAGGAATGTAAAGACTGCCTAATGGGAGAAGGTTCTAAAATTCGCAAGATCGCGTTTGTCGGCGACCACTTACCGCGCAAGTGCGGCATTGCGACGTTCACGTCTGACCTGCTTGCCGCCGTGGCAGCTGCGCATCCCCAAAGCCAATGTTTCTCAGTGTCGGTGAATGACATTCCAGGTGGCTACGAGTACCCGGAAGTAGTTCGCTTCGAGATTGAGGAGCAGGATTTATCGTCTTATCTACGTGCTGCGGACTTCCTCAACATCAGCGACGTGGACATCGTCTGCTTGCAGCACGAATTCGGCATTTTCGGCGGGCTGGCCGGCGGCCATATCCTGGCACTCCTGCGCGAATTGAGAATGCCCGTTGTCACTACGCTTCATACCATTTTGCGTGAGCCGAAAGCCGACCAACGGCGCGTAATCCACGAGTTAGTCGCGCTCTCGACCCGGCTCGTGGTCATGGCTGACCGGGGGCGACAGATGTTGCAGAAGATTTACCAGTCACCACCGGCCAAGATCGATCTCATCCCGCATGGCATTCCCGACGTAGGTTTTGTCGATCCGACCGATTTCAAGGACCAGTTCGGTGTGGAAGGCAAGGTGGTGCTGCTCACGTTCGGGCTGCTTTCGCCGAACAAGGGGATCGAATATGTGCTCGACGCCTTGCCGCACATTTTAGCGGAGTTTCCCGACGTTGTTTATATTGTCCTGGGCGCCACCCATCCCAACGAACTACGCGAGCATGGCGAAGCCTACCGGCTCAGCCTCGAAATCCTTGCCAAAAAGAACAAACTCGAGAAGAACGTCATCTTCTACAACCGGTTCGTAGAACTTGAACATCTGAAGGAGTTCATCGGCGCCGCAGACTTTTACATCACGCCTTATCTCAACGAAGCGCAGATCACG
Source organism: Terriglobia bacterium (assembly GCA_963758285.1). Lineage (GTDB taxonomy): Bacteria > Acidobacteriota > Terriglobia > Terriglobales > Acidobacteriaceae > DASVWZ01. Next base: position 275,779 of record CAVWUT010000011.1, read on the forward strand.
TCGGGCACGCTAGCCTATACGTTTGGTGCGGGCAAAGTGGTAATTTCGACACCGTACTGGCACGCTGCAGAATTGTTGGCGGAAGACCACGGCGTGCTGGTGCCGTTCGGCGACGCCCCGGCCATAGCCCGCGAGGTGATTGGTTTGCTGCGCGACGACACCCGCTCGCATGCCATTCGCAAGAATGCTTACAAGCTGGGCCGTGAGATGGTCTGGAGCAACGTGGCACGGCTCTATATGCGCTCGTTCGAGTTGTCACAAATCGAGGGGGCGGCACGATCTCGAAAGTCTCTCGCCGCTAAGACGCTCGACCAAAAGCCGCGGGAACTGCCGGAGTTGAAGTTGAGTCATCTCTCGCGGATGACCGATTCGACCGGAATCTTCCAGCATGCCATTTTGACCGTCCCGAATTTTTCGGAAGGCTACTGTACGGATGACAACGCTCGCGCATTCATCCTCGCGGTACTGCTCAGTGAATTGGGAGAAGAGCCAGAGCGCGTGCGGACGCTGGCCACAACCTACGCGGCGTTCTTGCACCACGCGTTCGACCTCAGAGTGAAACGCTTCCACAACCACATGAGTTTCGACCGCCGCTGGCTCGACGAACAAGGGTCAGAGGATTGTCAAGGGCGAGCGCTCTGGGCGCTGGGCGTGGGCGTGGGGCGTTCGCCTTATCGGAGCTTCCAGATCATGGCTGGACAACTCTTCGCGCTGGCGTTGCCAGCTCTGACGGAGTTCACTTCGCCGCGGGCGTGGGCGTTCGGCCTTATCGGCATTGATGAATACCTGCGCCGGTTGAGCGGTGACAGCCTGGTCAACCAAACCCGTGAGACACTCACTTCCCGGCTCATGGAGCTTTTCGAAAGGACCGCCCAGCCGGACTGGCGCTGGTTTCAAGAGGATCTGACTTACGACAACGCGAAGCTCCCACACGCCTTGATTCTGAGCGGACGTGCAACCGGACAACAAGCGGTGCTTGAGCGAGGCCTGCAAGCCCTGCGCTGGCTGACGGAGTTGCAAATCTCCGAGAAGGGTCACTTTCGACCCATTGGCACCAACGGATTTTATCACCGCGGCGGCATGCGCGCCAACTTTGACCAGCAGCCCATCGAGGCGCAAGCAATGGTCTCAGCCTGTCTTGAAGCCTATCGCGCCACATCGGACCTCTGGTGGTACGAGCAGGCGCAACGCGCCTTCGACTGGTTCATCGGCTGGAACGATCTCGGATTGGAACTCTGCTCTCCCAAAACAGGCGGCTGCCGCGATGGGTTGCACGTGGATCGGGTCAACCGGAACCAGGGAGCGGAATCAACCCTGGCCTTCTTGCTTTCGTTGGCGGAGATGCGCTTGGCGCAAAATATGCTGACGAGTTTTAAGGAACCGATCGCCGCCTAAGAGTAATCGCGGCCTCTGGTCTCGTTTCTGTTGAATAACCAGTCCATGAACGCCAACTCGATTCACGTCAAACGCACGGCCACGGTCCTCAGGCCTGACCAGTCACGCGTTCTTCTGCGGCCATTCAGTCCGGAGGATCCCCAGCGGGCCGGCAGGATTATCGCCAGGATAATGTCGCTCCCGGAAAACCGAGTCGGCCCTCTCCTGGACGAAGTATCCGCCGAATTCTCCCAGCGACACCAGCAGATCCACAAATCCTTTCTGGAACGATTCGAACAGGTCCGAGATCTCCTGTTGACCGATGAGAAAATTTCCGAACAAAGAAAGCTGTTGATCGGCTCCTATTTCGTTTGCGAATTCTCCTTAGAATCCGCAGCCCTGTTCAATCCGTCCATCGTCCCGCACCCTGACCAGTCTGACCTGCCTCCGGGCGCTCTGCGTTTTATCCTCAGCTTGCGCGCCACCGGGGAGGGACACATCTCCTCCATCACTTTTCGGACGGGTATCATCCACGTCGACCAGCGGATCGAGGTCCTACCCCCAACCGGCTTCCTCACCGAGCCGCGTCAAATCCCGAACCCCCGTTACGAGAAGGCGCTCTTCGAGCGGAAACTCTTTGAGCTGGGATTGACCAACGAATTCACGCGCCGGGTTATGAACAAGTTTGGGGAGTCGTTTGCATTGGAAGAACTGCGCGCAAATCTCGAAGCCGAGGTGAAGCAGTCCCGCCTGTCGGATCGGAACGTCATCCGGGGAATTTTGATGCTGGCCCGGTCCAATTACGAGGTTCAGTTCCAGCCCCAACAGCGGCTGTGTGAACGCATCATTTTTCCGGCCACGCCGTCGCAACGCAACGGCATCGAAGACGCCCGGTTCGTGTGTTTCCAGAACGATGACGGCACCCACGTCTACTACGCCACCTTCACGGCCTTCGATGGCAAGGTGGTCTTGCCAGAACTGGTGGAGACTTCTGACTTCCTCCTCTTTCGGTTCATCACCTTGAACGGTCCGGCCGCGGAAAACAAAGGCATGGCCATCTTCCCCCGGAAAGTCAACGGCCTCTATGCCATGCTCTCCCGCCAGGACAACGAGAACATCTACCTCATGTTTTCCAACAACGTCCACTTCTGGCATGAACGCAAGGTGCTCCTTAAACCGATGTTCCCGTGGGAGCTGGTTCAGCTTGGGAACTGCGGGTCCCCCATTGAGACCGAAGCAGGCTGGCTGGTCCTCAGCCACGGAGTCGGCCCCCTGCGAACGTACTGCATCGGCGCGTTCCTCCTCGATCACGACAATCCCGGCAAAGTGATCGGTCGTCTCCGCGAACCCTTGCTCAAACCGGACCAAAAGGAGCGTAAAGGCTACGTGCCGAACGTCGTTTATACTTGTGGCGCTCTCCTCCACAACGGCGAACTGATCATTCCCTATGGCATGGCCGACCACGCCACCGGTTTCGCTACCGTTCCCCTCGGTGAAGTGCTGGCTGCCATGCACTAGGAAATATCGTCGAACGGTATGAGAAAGCCCGACAAAAGAGTGGCTGTCCTGTCGCCGATAGCCTGGCGAACGCCTCCTCGGCAATACGGCGCCTGGGAAACGGTGGCTAGCAACATCACCGAAGGGCTCGTCGCCCGTGGCTGGGATGTGACGTTGTTCGCGAGCAGGGATTCTGTGACCCGCGCTCACCTGCATGCCGTGGTGGACAAGGGGTATGAAGAGGATTCCGCCGTCGATCCCAAAGTAGCCGAATACCTTCACATCTCCGAAGCGTTCGAGTGCGCGGCTGAGTTTGACCTCATCCACAGCCACTACGACTTCATGGCTTTGACCTACACCCGGCTGGTCAAGACACCGGTCCTGACTACCATCCACGGATTCTCGTCAGCCAAAATCATGCCCGTCTATCAGAAGTATCGTGACGGATATTTTGTTTCCATCAGCGACTCCGATCGAGCCGCAGGGCTAAATTACCTGGCGACAGTCTACAACGGCATCGACCTCTCGTTGTACCCGCTTCAGGAACCCAGCGGTGATGACCTGATTTTCCTCGGTCGGATCCATCCGGATAAAGGTGTTCATCTGGCCATCGAGGTTGCTCGTCTGAGCGGATTGCGTTTGATCATCGCTGGTATTATCCAGGATGAGGCCTATTTCCGGGAGCAGGTCAAACCCCATCTCGATGATCAAAACATCCTTTATATCGGACCGGTGGGCGTGCCGGGCAAGAATGAACTGTTTGCCCGAGCCCGAGCTCTACTGCACCTGAACACCATCCCGGAGCGATTCGGACTTGTCTTGGTCGAGGCCAATGCCGCTGGCGTGCCCGTCATCGCGATGGACCTCGGCTCTTGCTGTGAGGTGATCAAGGACGGGCAGACCGGTTTTCTGGTTGACAACGTCGCTGAAGCAGTTCGGGCCCTTGGACGAATTTCTGAAATCGATCGTCGTGCCTGCCGCAGCCGTGTCCGGCAATACTTTTCGATCGATACCATGGTGGAGGGATACGAACGGGTTTACTCAACGATTTTTGATCTGGAAGCGAAGGGACGACCATGAAGCCGGACATTGTCAGACGATACCGCCACAACCCCATCCTCACCAAGGCCGAGATCCCCTACCCAGTGGAAACCGTTCACAACGCGGCGGTTGTGAAGCATGAGAACCAATACATCATGCTTTTCCGCTCCCATCTCCGCACCGGACGGTCCATCATTGGTTTGGCACGCAGTCCCGACGGATTCCGCTTCACCGCCGATCCACAGCCCTTTCTGATTCCTGACCGGGACAGCCCTTTTGCCGCCGATGAAGAGTTCGGCGTGGAGGACCCACGCGTGACTCGGCTGGAAGGGGAGTACATCATCACCTACAGCGCCTACTCGCGAAATGGAGTGCGGATCGCCCTGGCCAAGACGAAGGACTTCAGTCAGGTGGAAAGAGTTTCCCTAATCACCCAGGCGGATTATCGGAATGTGGTGATCTTTCCCGAGAAGTTTGATGGGCTTTATGCCCGGCTTGACCGTCCTCATTCGGAAATCGCCCCCTGGTCAATCTGGATTTCCTATTCTCCGGATCTGTGCTATTGGGGCCAATCTCAGCTCATCATGAAGCCTGAACCATATCACTGGGATGAAATGAAGATCGGTCCCGGCGCGCCGCCGATCAAAACGGACCAGGGATGGCTTTCCATCTATCACGGAGTTTTCCGAACTATGGATGGATCGGTCTATCGTTTG